>NZ_AGAV01000031.1 GCF_000224785.1 Lentibacillus jeotgali
CTCAAGTTCGACAGTTGATGGGCACATTTTTAGACAATCATTATCCACACTTCCCTCTATACGGGGGATTTATCCACAGTTAGCATAGAAAAATGACGGTTGTTCATAGGCACACATATGTGGATAAGTTGTATTTACATTATCATCTTTATAGGTTATACTATAGGCATGTACTTAAGACGTGTAAGCCGAAAAAATAAAGATGGAAGCCGGGTTGCCTATCTCCAGCTTGCTCATAATGAATGGGATTCGAAGGCCAAATACGCTAAAGCGAAGGTGATCTACTCTTTCGGGCGTGAAGATCAAGTTGATCGCGCAGCCCTTGAACGACTGGCCAACAGTGTGATTCGATTCCTTTCACCAGAGGAAGCTCTCCAGTTTCGGGAAGGCATTGGCGAAACAGCTGAATTCCTTTTTGAAGCCAGTAAACGATTGGGCGGTTCCTGGGCCTTAAATCAAATATGGCGTAAACTCGGATTGGACGAGATGATTCAAACATTGTTGAAAGACCGAAACCATCAAGTGGACATTGAACGCCAAATCTTTGCGATGGTTGCCAACCGTGCTCTGGCACCAACGAGTAAACTTGGCATGGAAGATTGGGTCCGGGATGATGTCGTGATTCCCGGTCTTGATCAGGTCTTTTCCCATCAGCTCTATCGAGCTATGGATGTCCTTTTGGACGTGAAGGATTCACTTGAGGAGCAAGTCTATTATGCCACAGCTGATCTGATGAACCTTGAGGTTGACCTCATTTATTTTGATACGACATCGTCTTATTTTGAGGTGGAACCTTCTGAGGCGCCGGATGATGAAGGATTGCGGAAGCTCGGTTACTCCAAGGATAAACGTCCTGATCTCCTCCAAGTCGTGATTGGCATGGCTGTAACCCGGGAGGGCATTCCCATCAAGTGTTGGGTGTGGCCTGGAAACACGATGGATATGACCGTTGTTGAGGAAATCAAAGATGACCTTGCCGGCTGGAAGCTTGGGCGCGTCATAAGTGTCGCTGATCGAGGTTTTTCATCCGAGGATAATCTTCGCTATCTCCAGCGGACAGGCGGGCATTATATAGTCGGTGAAAAAATGCGGTCAGGCAAACCCGAAACAGAGGATGCCTTAGCCCGAAAAGGCCGATATCATACGATTCGCGATAACCTCAAGGCCAAAGAGGTTATTGTTGGAGATGGTGAAGCGAGAAAACGGTTTGTGCTTGTCTATAATCCCAAAGAAGCCGAGAAAGAGCGTAAACAGCGTGAGACGATTATTGAACAACTCGAGCAGGAGCTCGAAGGGCTCAACCAGCTGCCGGATAAGCAACATACCAAAGCTGTCTGTAGGATTAGGGCCCATAAGGTATTCAGCCCCTATCTTCGTCAGCTGAAAGATGGTCGATTAAAGCTGAACAAACAGGCAATCCGCGATGCGGAACGCTATGACGGGAAATATCTGATTCGCACATCGGATGATACGCTTTCTGTGGAGGATATAGCCCTTGGCTATAAGCAACTTATTGAGGTCGAACAGGGCTTCAGGAAGTTGAAATCAACACTATCCCTTCGTCCGATGTATCATCGTCTGGATGAGCGCATACAAACGCATATCCTGTTGAATTGGCTGGCATTACTATTGATTCGAATTGCCGAAGTGGACACCGGAACGACCTGGCTGAGACTTCGTCAAGCGTTGGATAAGATCCACCTTGGAAAATTTTCTTCTAAAAACGGCGAGCTTTATCAGCGTACCGAATTGACGTATGAACAGCGTCTAATCCATGGGAGACTTGGGATTGAGGCTCCTCCGAAGATCTATGACTTGCAGCCAAAATCCTAGTTACACACCCTTTATGCCCAAAAAACACCGCAAAGCACTATTCTTATGCCTATTTGCGGTGTTTTCGTTTACCTAGTCACTGTGGAAGTCGAGTTT
>NZ_AGAV01000030.1 GCF_000224785.1 Lentibacillus jeotgali
ATATCTTGACTTTTGCAGTTAAAAGGAAGAAAAAACAGCCTTGAACCCGTATATAGATTGGGTTTCAGGCTGTTTTCTTTTGTCATAAACCTGTAGTGTAAATCAGCTTATTTTCGTCTCTCCCAAAATTTTTTTAATTTCTTTCAGAGACATGTATTTTTGTCCCAAATCTATACCCAGTTTCTCCTTGATATCCATAAGCACATCATCAAATGTATCCAGTAAATAATAATTTTCCTGAAGATGACTACACGATGCCTTCTGGAGACTCTCGAGGATGGACTTCACAGAGTATTTCCCTGCCAATCTTCTCTCCAGAAGCCGTGCGATGACCAGTGATACAAAGCAGGTGAGAAAATGGGATTCAATGTGCTCTTGCCTGGATAAATAAACCGGCCTGCTACTTATGTCGCTTTTCGTTATTTTGAAGGATTCTTCAATCTTCCAAAGTCCCCTGTACAGGTCAATAATCTTTTCATCCGTCTCTTTATATTCACTGGTCATAATGGCGTAATAACCATCCAGTTCTTCCTCTTTTCGCAGTTTCTCTTCATCAAAAAACAATGTCTTTTGACTGTTTTTCAATAGTTCACCTGTCTTTTTGTCATACGCCAAATTCTTTACATATTTTGCGGCTCCATATGTGGTTGCTTTATTGTATTTGGAAGGATTGTTGACAAGATCTTTTGCTTTATGCAGAGCCTCTGCCCGGTCGGCTTTTGCTTTTTGGGCGTATTTCCTGCTGTAAAAAATAACTTGTTTTTCATCCACCTGCTTTTTGATCTTTTTGCCACTCCTGCTGGTAACTGTGATCTCCCGCGGTTCGAGCCTCGATTTGATCTTAAAATCCTCCCCAATGGATCGGTACCCATTCTGATTCAGGACGTACTCCTTGAACTTCCGGTTAGCACCTCGAATGGAATAGCTCAAAATATATCCGTTGTTCGCAGACAGGGTGTACCAGATGTTGTCTCCTGTCGTCATGCCCTTATCAGCGACAACGATAGTCCTGCCAAGGTCAAAATTCTTCTGTATTTCCCGAAGCATCGGAATAAACGTTTGTTTGTCCAACATGTTCCCGGGATGAAGCCCGTAGGTAATGGGAATGCCATCCGTATCCATGAACAACCCCATTTGAATAATCGGGTCTGGTCGATGTTCTTTCGATACCCCTTTCCGACGCACATCGTCCTGCTCATCTATTTCAAAATAGTAATTTGTTACATCATAATAAACCAGGCTGGTATTGCGCCCGTATTGTTCCTGTATGCGTTTGTGCATCCAGCGCTGGAGCTCGTCCTTATGCTTATTCAGGAAGGATAAACAACGATAAACATCATCTAATGAGAAATCTGTCTTCTCAAAAAAGGTATCCTTCATTTCATATGTATGCTTTTTGGATGCTGGATAAAGCAGCCGTCCATAAGTCAGCAATTTCATGATACTATTCGCATCATAATCACTGTTGGTATGACGTTGTCGATTTTTTAAAAAAGTATGGATACCGAGTTCGTGATAGACCTTGCTTAAGGCGGCATAACCAAGATTTTTTCGGTTGGTTTCATCCTTTTGGAGTCTTTGGTTTTTGTCCATACTTAAAGTGATGGATGTGTCTTTTTCAGCCTGTTCCTGATTCATTTTCCTTATCTCATCTTTAAAGTGAGAAACGGGATCTGTATATTCCTTTTCCAGTTCATCCAGATAACCCAGGGACTGAATGGTCTTGGATCGTGTCTTCTTGGTTTCCTTATCGCGATAACTCTGCACAATGGATAAGTAGATTCGTCCCGTTTTCTTGTTTTTCATCTTTCGTAGAAACATGGGAAAGCCTCCGTTACCAAGGGATTGTATGTGTTTATTATAACATATGAATCCACATAAATCCACAATTACTAGACATAAAAATAAAATAAAAAAACTGATACAGATTGTCGTATCAGGGTTTATAAAACATCATTATATAAAACTGCTGCAAAAGTAACG
>NZ_AGAV01000029.1 GCF_000224785.1 Lentibacillus jeotgali
AGAAAGTCACTTATTCAAATTTGGACAAAACATTGAGTTATTCAGTAACCCCTAATTATTTTAGCCGATGGATTTGAAAAAAATTTAATCAAAAATAGCATTTACACAAATGGGAGAGATTGATATGAAGAAAAAGTTGATGATTTTTGGTATTCCTGCCGTTATTCTAATTATTGTTGTCATACTCGTCAGTGGAAGATCATCAAATCCTTCTGAACTTGTTAATGGTTTTGAAGATGCTATTGAAAATGGCGATGCTTCTGCTCTTATGGGTGCAGTAACAGTCAATGAAGGCGTGACATGGAGTGAAAAACAGGCTAACAGTATTATTCAACATTTGAAAGAAAATGAATCTGATTTTGAAGACCAAATGCTACTTTTAAATGCTCAGGCAGCTTATTATGAAACAAATGGTCAAACCAACAACGAAATATCGCAAATGTATCCCGGTGAAAGCATTTCTGATGTCGGGCCATTTTATATTACTCAAGAGGATGGTTTCTTTGGTGAAAAACCTGTATTAAAAGCACGAGGATACACGCTAAAAGTCAATGCCCCAAAAGGAACAGCAGTTACCTTTCAAAACAACTCTATGACTATGGAAGGTAAAGAACAAAAGCTAGGGCTGTTCGGACCTGGTGTTTACACTGTAGAAGGTAAAAAAGATTTTGACTATACAACAGTTCAGGATACAGCAGAAGTGACCATGTTTGATCCCGAAGACTTTGAAGAGACAGCGAGTTTAAATTTAGAAGGTGAAACGGTCCAGGTTGAATCAGATATTCCGAATACATATTTAATGTTGAACGGGGAGAGACAAGATGTCAATTTATCTGACCAGAACTCATTTGGGCCGGTTGAAGATGGACTTGAAATACAAGGTGTAAAAGAATTTCCGTGGGGGACGTTAAAGAGTGATCCCCAAGAAATTTCCAGCAGTGAAGAAAATCAAGAAGAAGAAACAAGTGTGTTCAATTCCAATGATGAAGGTTACGACTTGACACCAAAAGTTTTAACAGAGGATATGCAAGAACAGGTCAAAACAATCATTAACGGTTATGCAAAGCAATCCATTCAAGCTAAATCAGAACAAAATGCAGGTGTATTAGAAAATGTATCTGACAATATCCGAAAAGAATTCACTCAAACCATTCAGGGATATGATGGTGAAAGGTATTTTGAAGGTGAGGCATTGGGAACACGTATTGATTTTTCCCAAGTCACTTATGAACAAGGGGAAGGCGGTAGTCACAACCTTACAATTCCAGTGGAATTTCATGAAAACTCAAGAGAAGTATATGAGTATGTTGATACTGAATTAGAAGAAGTGTTTTCTGAACAAACAGTGACCTTAACCTATAATGAAGAAAATCAAAACTGGACTATTATGCAAGTGGACAATGATCCCAATAGCTTTCAGGATGATTACATGACAAGTGAGGAAGTTGTGCAGACACAATTTTAATATTGTTCCGTTAAAGGGCGCAAGAAACGAATAAGACTTGCGCCAGTTTTTCTTATAAGTGCCATAGTGCTGAAGAAAGACTCTTAAGCTGATGATCAGAATGAATACCATAATCAATACGGTTTGGACATACCTTGCATTAGGGAGGTGTGTCCACTGTGTTAGTTGTTGATTTAAAATCAAAAGGGTATGTGATTTTACTATTTGTTTTATATGTTTCTGTTGTTTTATTGGTTAGTTTTGTGGGGATTAATATATTTTTTCCAGAAAGGCTTCAAGGTAATTTTTCGGGAGCGTCACATAATTTTGTTCCCTTTAGCACAATTGAAACCTACCTATTTAATTTTAAAAGCTATAATTTAATGACCTGGTTTTATAATACTTTCGGCAATATTTTATTATTTATCCCAATGGGAATTTTGCTTCCAATCCTTATTGCAAAACGTATAAAGTTTAGTTTATCGGTAATTCCATTATTTAGTCTCACGATTGAGACACTGCAATATTTTACTCAATTGGGCGTATTTGATGTAGATGATATTATATTAAATACATTAGGTGGATATTTAGGATTTTTAATTTTTGTTTTATTTAGTAAAGGGAAAAAGATATTTAACTAACAGGTGTTTATCTTCAAAAGGGTCTTCCGCAAACGGGTGCCCTTCCGGAATAATGAACAGCGCCTAATTTGCTATTGTCAGGCCTGATAGTCGAATAAATAGATCGAATAGAAATTACATTTGAAAGAGGGTTGTTAATGGATCTAATAGAAGTTCTGAACTTAATAATCATTGCAGTAATTGTTATGGCAATATTCACTACATTTTTACTTGTTTTTGCCTTAAGGTTCGCTAAGTCATCAAATAAGCGAACTAATGAATTGATGGCAATGCGAAAAGAAAACTTGGAAATACAAAAAGAGATTTTAAGCGAAATTAAGAAGTTAAGGAGAACTTCGAATTACAAAGATTAGAGTTACGAACGGGTGCGCTAATTGAACAATTGCGTCTTTCTGGATCGGGTTAGATGGTTCTTATCTTATTAATTCATACGAGGGGTGGTTTGGTGAAGTTTGCTTGGATTGCTTGGTGGATCGCAAATGCTTTTTGGTTGGCCTTATTTGCAGCAGGATCGATTTTTTTAGCACAAAGAGACGTAGATGCGACTGGTGCTATTCAAACTCCAGAAATCATTATGTTAAATATTCTGGTTTTAGCATTACCTTTTTTAATCCCCTTGCTCATTCAAATTGGTTGGTTAGTTGCAATGTTAGTTATTAAAAACAAAAGAAATAAAGAAATGACTGTTCCGGAATAGGGCGCAGTTACGGAATAAAATAAGTGCCTTTTTTATTGGGCGATGGGGACAATATTAAACTGATAGTAAGTTTTTTCGAGGTGTTGGACACAGACACCTATATTTTGAGGTTGTCAGTGTTTGTCTTTTATTGTCAAAAGCATTTACATTGAAATTTATGTCCTACATAATACTGAATGAGTATTCAATATAAAGAATGGATGATTTAGGAGGACATTCAACATTGTATATACAGAAAAGATTAAAGCAATCTATAATCCAAAAGAGACTGGAAATGATACAGTTAGCATTCGACAAGGGATTTACCAGTACAGAGACTGTTAAAAGTAGTCAGGAATTAGATTACCTATTGAATTTGTACAGAGAAATTTCATTAAAGAGTGTTGCCTGATATAGGTAAGCAAAATGTGACAAATAAAACTCAAATTAAGAGATGTAACTCATTTATAAGGCTGTCCATTGCAATCTTCATCATCGGGCGCTAATCTTTAATAATGAATTTTGTGGATAATGTATGTTGGAATTCAGACATCGTATAAATTAAAGGAGGTTAAGATGCAGAGTTTAGAACAGATCGAAAATCAATTGGAAAATATTAGCGGAATAGAAAAGCGTTTTTGTAAGAAAGAAATTCATGAACTTCCCAGCATTTTAAAAGACAGCGAAAAAATAACGGAATTTATTCCGGGAAATTACAATTTAAAGAATGGGGCGTTGGTTTCAACGAATGAAAGGCTGTTTTTTATTGATATTAGTTTTACCGGGGAGCGGGTATTTATTGAATTTGATTATGAAATGATCTCACATCTTGAATATGAGCTTGGAATAATTTATGGGAAACTAACATTTTATCATGATGGCCATTTTATTAGTTTAAAAGAAATGGAAAAGAAAAATATTGAAAGCATGGCCGACTACATACGAACTAGAATTCCCAAAACAATACCAGCAGCCAATAAAGCTGCACAAGCTGGAAAAAAAACCTTGAGTAATAAAATGGAAGGAAAGGAAACGGAAGAAAAGGGTTATCAGCAGAATGAAGCACCTCCTCAAGGTAGCGAAACGGATGGTACGAAACGTATCGGGAAATCCGATACTGAGGAAAATAAATTTCATCCGATGCGTCCATTCGAAGTAAAAAAGAGACCTGAAGTTGCAGAAAAGTTAAAGAGCTGGATCGGATTAAAACAATTGGATGCTGACCAGAAAAGATTTCGGATTAAAGAAGTTATTAAAGTATTGGCCATCTTCTTTACATTGGCTGCAGTTTATTTTATGGTCATGTTGAGACTTGAAGTTGAAAACCAACCAATTGGCGGCATGCTCTTTCTTTTATTACTTCTTTATCTGCTTGTTAAAGGACGGAAACGCTTTATAGAACAACTGGATCAGCAGGACAAATTTAATGCTAAGGTAATTTATCAGCAATGTATGCGATACTGGAATAAAGACCTTATCTATCAGCCTCCACCCAAGAGAGGCCCTAAAGCAAACGTTACGTCAAAATTCCGGAAGTGCGGGTTTGAAACAGATACATCATTGAAAATAATTGAATTGAGTCAATTCTTTATGATTCCTCAAGACTATATTGCCTATATACGTTATGAAACCAAAAGGAACAAACAACCACGTGAGAAGATGGATTATTGGGGGATTTATTTTCGTTTATTC
>NZ_AGAV01000028.1 GCF_000224785.1 Lentibacillus jeotgali
TGTAGGGTTAAAGGATCTTCTATTTTTCTTAACTGTCTTACTATATAGTTTTCGTCTGCGCTATAAAGTAATTCCTTAAGTAAACTTATTTCTTCTCCACTATCCATAAGACTAACCTCCTTTTTTACCATATGTCTTTTAATAAATAAAATATTATTCTAATTGTTTAAGTTTTCGTTCCCAAAGTTCTACAGTTGCACCGTGTCTAGGATATAAAGGTAGACCATTTTCTTGTAACTTTCTTAAATTACTTTGTAAATCATAAACTTGCTTTTGTAAAACATCCACACTTTGGTTTATATCCATACTATTTAATTTTTTTGCCACTACCTCGTTATAAACTGAATGATACCCTCTATGTCTAGACATTGGACTTATGTCGCTATTTGGAATTCTTAAAAAAATACCATTCGTTGTATCATCTAAATTCATACCTATTTTTTTAATAACAGGATTATTTGCCATTTCAGAAGGAATTATGTGTTGCGCCTGATATCCACTCCACTTTGCGGAACGTTTTACCCTCATATCTTCTAACATATTTTTTCCTAAACTATTGGAATTACCGCCTGTGACTACGCCAGGTCGGCCCGGAATAAGCCTATCGGCGCCCCCGCTATTAGTAACATTAACAGGTCCATCACTATTAACCGCCGTATTTTCCCCATCACCCTTCTTTACAGCAAAATAATAACCACCCATACTATCTTGCACAAGCCCCATTTCAGGAACGTTCACACGGTACCATTCTCTTATATTCGTTAGGGTAGGTAGTTTCCGTGTCGCCGAGGTTGCTTGGGCTGCAGACACGGTGCTCTCTTGATCATTCGATGTTACTTTCGAATTAGTTTTAGGCATTCCGCTACTCTTTGGGGCACTAACACCTCTCGCGCCAACGCCTGTTAAAAATAAACCGAAGCTTGACTTCCAATGCTCTTTCGAAAAGGCCTCATCCGGATTCACGGCGCCATTTACCATATCAACGCCGCCCATGGTCAGCCAATTGGCAAAATCAGCGGGGGAATTCAGCATATTTTCTGCATTATACTGTAATCCGCTGTGCGTATTTTTCGCCAAGTCAAATGCGCCAAGCGTCAAGTAGTTACCAAAATCATACCATGAATCTGTTGCTTTTTGACCTCTTTCTTCAAGGCCGCTCCATACATCCAATCCAATTTCCTTGAATGCTCCAATAGATTTTTGAAATGCATTCTTTTCCTCTTCTTCCTCCGGCTTTAACCGGCTCTCCGGGATCTCAGAGACGAATTTGTAATTCACATTTCCCTCGTTATCCATAAATTCCCAGATAATCCTACCATCCATCAGCGTGTGGTAGTTGCCATACCAGTCATTCTTATAATCGGACACTTTTTCAGTATTCACAACCTGCCCTCTCACTGTCGCAAATTCCTGCTCACTGATATCGCTTCCGACAGATGCTGTCACAACGTTTAAGGCCCGGAAGCTGTACTCAGCGGTCCTCATCTCAAACTTTTCTGCCAGCATGTTCACCCACGCTCCGGAATATGGAACATACCGCGACAGGAGGTTTGCAGCCCCTTTGCCTATAAGCACATCCAGAGAGAGCATATTTTTTGTAGCTTTGCCCCGCACGCCGGAAATCAAATCCTGATGGAAATCATGCTGGGACAGCTGCTGAACGGAATAATTTCCAATGCTGATGTCACCGCTGGAAACCATTCCGCCAAGTTTATTGGACCTAAATTCAGATGTATATATGGTTGTTTTTGCTAATACAATTCAAGTTCAACAAAAAACCTTGAAAAGCAGTTGCTAATCAAGGAAGTAATACAGCTTTATATTTTAGGTATTTCAACTACTTCACCTGGTGACTTTTCTATAAGAGTATCAGGAACATTGAAATCACTTTTTTGTATCTTGAATTTTTCTATCTTAGATAACCCAGGGTCAAAAGAAATATGTTGAGATCTGAATTCTTCATTTATTAGTTTTTTATAAACCATATTTAAGAAACTTTTCCATTTTTCTAAAGGAGAATTTGAGACCTCTTCAGGGTTTTCTAACTTTCGGTAACCATCCGCATAATAGAACATCAGCAGACCTGTACCGAAATCACAAAATTTATTCTCCAAGATAGCCTCTGGTACCCTGAATCCGCTATTCCAATTATAATTTGCAGCGAAATAA
>NZ_AGAV01000027.1 GCF_000224785.1 Lentibacillus jeotgali
AGCAAATCTCTCAGTTGTACCTTGAAAACTAAATAAGAGCAAAGACATTCAATGCGATAAGCGAGACGCGTTCATCAGATGGACGCATGAATTAGTTAAGTGAAGAAGGGCGCACGGTGAATGCCTTGGCACCAGGAGCCGAAGAAGGACGGGACTAACACCGATATGCCCCGGGGAGTCGTAAGTAGACTGAGATCCGGGGATTTCCGAATGGGGCAACCCGCTGTCCGTAATGGGGCAGCGCCTGTGTCTGAATCAATAGGGCACAAGCGGCAGACCCGGGGAACTGAAACATCTCAGTACCCGGTGGAAAAGAAAGCAAATGCGATTTCCCGAGTAGCGGCGAGCGAAACGGAAGCAGCCCAAACCGGAAAGCTGAGCTTTCCGGGGTTGGAGGACACTCCATTGGAGTTATCAAGAAACGTCTTAGACGAATCGATCTGGAATGATCAGCCACAGAAGGTAAGAGCCCTGTAGTCGAAAAGAGGTTTCCTCCGGAGTGGATCCTGAGTACGGCGGAACACGAGGAATTCCGTCGGAATCCGGGAGGACCATCTCCCAAGGCTAAATACTCCCTGGTGACCGATAGTGAACCAGTACCGTGAGGGAAAGGTGAAAAGCACCCCGGAAGGGGAGTGAAAGAGAACCTGAAACCGTGTGCCTACAAGTAGTCGGAGCCCGTTAATGGGTGACGGCGTACCTTTTGTAGAATGGACCGGCGAGTTGCGATCATATGCAAGGTTAAGTGGCAGACACGGAGCCGCAGCGAAAGCGAGTCTGAAGAGGGCGTTAAGAGTATATGGTCGCAGACCCGAAACCGTGTGATCTACCCATGTCCAGGGTGAAGGTCAGGTAACACTGACTGGAGGCCCGAACCCACGTATGCTGAAAAATGCGGGGATGAGGTGTGGGTAGGGGTGAAATGCCAATCGAACACGGAGATAGCTGGTTCTCTCCGAAATAGCTTTAGGGCTAGCCTCAAGGTATGCGTGCTGGAGGTAGAGCACTGATTGGACTAGGGGCCCTCACCGGGTTACCGAATTCAGTCAAACTCCGAATGCCAGAGATGCAAGCCTTGGGAGTCAGACTATGGGTGATAAGGTTCATAGTCGAAAGGGAAACAGCCCAGACCGCCAGCTAAGGTCCCTAAGTATACGTTAAGTGGAAAAGGATGTGGAGTTGCCCAGACAACCAGTATGTTGGCTTAGAAGCAGCCATCATTTAAAGAGTGCGTAATAGCTCACTGGTCGAGTGACTCTGCGCCGAAAATGTACCGGGGCTAAACGTATCACCGAAGCTGCGGATTGTTCTGACGAACAATGGTAGGAGAGCGTTCCAAATGCAGCGAAGTCAGACCGTGAGGACTGGTGGAGCGTTTGGAAGTGAGAATGCCGGTATAAGTAGCGAGAAAAGAGTGAGAATCTCTTTCACCGAAAGCCTAAGGTTTCCTGAGGAAGGCTCGTCCGCTCAGGGTTAGTCGGGACCTAAGCCGAGGCCGAAAGGCGTAGGCGATGGCCAACAGGCAGATATTCCTGTACCACCTCGTGAGCGTTTGAACGATGGGGGGACGCAGCAGGATAAGGAAAGCGCACTGTCGGATAGGTGCGCCCAAGCAGTGAGGAAGTCGGACAGGCAAATCCGTCCGATGATTTCTGAGCTGTGACGGGGAGGGAAAATGAGTACCGAAGTTCCTGATTCCACACTGCCAAGAAAAGCCTCTAGTGAGTTCACAGGTGCCCGTACCGCAAACCGACACAGGCAGGCAAGGAGAGAATCCTAAGGTGATCGGGAGAACTCTCGTTAAGGAACTCGGCAAAATGACCCCGTAACCTCGGGAGAAGGGGTGCTCAGACCGAGTCTGAGCCGCAGTGAATAGGCCCAAGCGACTGTTTAGCAAAAACACAGGTCTCTGCGAAGCCGAAAGGCGAAGTATAGGGGCTGACACCTGCCCGGTGCTGGAAGGTTAAGGGGAAGCGTTAGCGCCTTCGGGCGCGAAGCGGCGAACCGAAGCCCCAGTAAACGGCGGCCGTAACTATAACGGTCCTAAGGTAGCGAAATTCCTTGTCGGGTAAGTTCCGACCCGCACGAAAGGTGCAACGACTTGGGCACTGTCTCAACGAGAGACCCGGTGAAATTATACTATGCGTGAAGATGCGCATTACCCGCGACAGGACGGAAAGACCCCGTGGAGCTTTACTGTAGCCTGATATTGAATGTTGGTACAGCTTGTACAGGATAGGTGGGAGCCGTGGAAACGTGAGCGCCAGCTTACGTGGAGGCATCCGTGGGATACCACCCTGGCTGTACGGACATTCTAACCCAGGACCGTTAGCCGGTCCGGAGACAGTGTCAGGTGGGCAGTTTGACTGGGGCGGTCGCCTCCCAAAAGGTAACGGAGGCGCCCAAAGGTTCCCTCAGAATGGTTGGAAATCATTCGCAGAGTGCAAAGGCAGAAGGGAGCTTGACTGCGAGACTCACAAGTCGAGCAGGGACGAAAGTCGGGCTTAGTGATCCGGTGGTTCCGCATGGAAGGGCCATCGCTCAACGGATAAAAGCTACCCCGGGGATAACAGGCTTATCTCCCCCAAGAGTTCACATCGACGGGGAGGTTTGGCACCTCGATGTCGGCTCATCGCATCCTGGGGCTGTAGTCGGTCCCAAGGGTTGGGCTGTTCGCCCATTAAAGCGGTACGCGAGCTGGGTTCAGAACGTCGTGAGACAGTTCGGTCCCTATCCGTCGTGGGCATTGGAAGTCTGAGAGGAGCTGTCCTTAGTACGAGAGGACCGGGATGGACACACCGCTGGTGTACCAGTTGTTCCGCCAGGAGCACAGCTGGGTAGCTACGTGTGGTCAGGATAAGTGCTGAAAGCATCTAAGCATGAAGCCCCCCTCAAGATGAAACTTCCCATCACGTCAAGTGAGTAAGATCCCTCAGAGACGATGAGGTAGATAGGTCTGAGGTGGAAGCGTGGTGACACGTGGAGCTGACGGATACTAATCGATCGAGGACTTAACTAA
>NZ_AGAV01000026.1 GCF_000224785.1 Lentibacillus jeotgali
AGGCGGTTTTTAACGTAATCAGGAGGTAAACCCTTGTTCCCTTCTTTTGATTCTACCATACAGAATCTTATTCCCTCCACCTTGGCTTGTGACGTTGCGAGAAAAAGTCCTGGCGTGATAAAATTAGTATTACAGTTAGATTGTATGACTGATGAATGAATCAAACCGAAAGGGGGAACCATATAATGGCACAAATAAAAGAAAGAGGTGCTGTACCCATGACACCAGAGAGAGTGCGTTTTAAAAGAAAATCTCAAGTTACGGTTCCGCATGAAATCGTTGAAGCGCTAGACCTTAAAGAAGGCGATGACCTGCAATGTCGTTTAGAGGACGGAAAAATTGTTTTTGTCCCAATGGTTTCTATTCCAAAAGATCAAGCGTGGTTTTGGACTGAAGAATGGCAGAAAGAAGAGCGTGAAGTGGAAGAAGATATTAAGGCAGGGCGATTGAGTGAACCAATGAGTGCCGAAGAAACAATAAAGTGGCTTCACGAAAAAAGCGAATAAATGTATCTGACAAGAGCTTCTAAGCGCTTCAAAAAGAATTTCCAAAAGCTAGATAAAAATTCACAAAAAGCCATTGAAAAAGCTATTCTTCAACTTGGAAGGGAGCCGCGCCATCCTTCCCTTCGCACAAAGAAAATGCAAGGGTATGAAGACATATTTGAAGCAAGTGCTAACATGGATATACGCATTACCTTTCAACATGAAAAACCGAATACCATCATTTTGCGCAATTGCGGACATCACGACAGGACATTGAAGAACCCTTAAAGTGATAATCGGATCTTTTAAAAATTCGGTACTGGTACGGATATTTGCTATTTTAATAGGATTTTTTATTATGTGGTGTTGTAGTCCTTGTAGACAAAAGGGTTGCCTTGATGGCAACCTATTAGCCTTTAGGCATTTTTAATCACCTTAGGATAATATTACCATTCCTTCTATTTTTTGTTATTGATAATCCGAAAAGATGTTAGGATTTATATGAAAAATAGTTTAAGGAGTGGTTGGATGAAAAAAATTAGTAGTTTGATTCTTAGTGGATTTTTATTGTTCACTGTAATTTCTGTACCAATTCAGAGTGTTTCTGCTCAAAGTACGAATAATGTTTCTGTTTCTCAATCTGAAGCTAATATGATTAATATGACAGACAAAACCAAAGAAATTGCGGATACATATGTTGAAGTAAAAAATAAAAAGTTTATAATTAAAAATCAAACGGAACTTAAAAATTCAATAGGTGAAGAACAATTTAAAGAAGTGCTTAAACAAATTGAATATACTAATAAGCAATTATCACAAATTGATCTTTCTCATGCATCAGTTGATAATAATAAAAATACTGTTAAAGTTAATGCTGATTTTAAACAAACATCTGATGGCCCACAAATTTTAGCTGGGATAGAGGGAAAAGATGATATAAAATTTCATTGGACATACGCAGAAATATGGTTATCTGATTCTACTTCAGAAAGTATAATAAAAATTGGTACAAATGCGGTTACAACAGCACTTGGAGGTATTAGTGGAAGAGTAGCCGGAGCTGTAGCTGGCGCGGTTGTAGGAGGATCTATTAATGAATTTGTAGCCGGTAAAGTTTCAAAAGCAGTTTATTTTAAAATGGCATTAGTACCTCCTTTCCATACTTGGGATATACAATCGCAATAAATATGAGGTGACTTGAAGTTTGGATAATTCATTAAGAATAATCTTATCGGTTGTTTTAGCTGTAATATTATCAACAATTTTAGTATTCACAGTTGATAATAGTTTAGTCGTATCTATTGGATCAGTATTTATTATCTTCTTTTCTCTGTGGTTGTTTAACAGAAAGAGATGGAAAGAAAATAAAAATAATAGCTAAAGCAAGTAAGGTGCCAGTCTTCTGGCACCTTTTAAAATCTTAGATATGTTTATTTTCTTCTAAAAATCGTTCCACCGCTTGTTTGGTTTCGGATTTATAAACATCTTCTGCTTTATCCTGTAAGTACCAGAGAAAGTTCTCAAGTTCTTTTAGATCAATCGTTGTTTTCATAAGTGGTTGCTCCTTTCAATTTTGGCTTTTAAAGCGTTTAAAAGCTTGTTATCGACTCGCTTAGGCTTATACCCTAGCCTGTCGATTAAAATGCCTTCTATAATCTTCATATAGGCTGTTTGCTCTCTGTATAGATGTTGAGCAAAGGAATTAATATCAGATGGTACAGAAACACTCTCAGGAGCTTTTCTGACCATTTGCATTTGTTTGTAACTATCTGTTCGTTCTTGACGCAAAAATTGAAGCATACGTAATAAATCGTAGGTGTGGTATGTTGCCAAAATAGGTTGTTTTTGATATGCTTCTTCCTCAGACAGATACTGCTTAATTTTCGGACGGTCTTGGGTGAGATCTGCGCCGCAAAATGAGCAGTATTTTTTTTGCTCTTCTGTTTGGCAATATGGGCATTTCATGATTCATCATCTGTCTTATCGTTATAGTAATTGAGGATTAGGCTTTTTTTATGTTCGTTACCTTTCATCATTACGTTTGGAGACACCTGATACACGCTTCTCTTTATTTGTTCTATGAATTTATTCTCTTGTAGCTTTTTCATGATTCTTGAAACAGTATCAAGTGAAACATTACACTCTTTTGCTATATCTCTTTGGCTGCCTATAAATGTGTTATTAGCTTGCTCTGTGTTTTCTAATATGTAAATAAACACATCCACCTGCTTACTATCTAAGACTCCTAATATCTGCAGGAAATCCATTAAATATATCTTCCAAAAATGTTTCTGACCGTATGCTCTCTTAGTAACTTGTTCCGCTTTTATCTTTTCACCTGTTTCTTCGTCAATATATGTCTTTGCTTTTTTACCCAATAATGTCTGTGTTTCGGAATGATATTCCATGTTTTTATCCATAAATTCCCTCTCCCTTTTCTTTTAACTTCACTATAATTGTTACATTTATATAAGTCAATATGTACTGAAAAAATCATGACATTAGTCACGAAATTTCGGTACATATATATAGATACGTCAGTACAACCTGAATCTCTAAAACTATTGATATAAAAGGATTTAATGTACTCTTACATAAAAATCCCTCTCTTCTATATACAAAAAAAGAATCTCTAAAGTTTTATAGATTGATAATTTCATATGTATTAATTGCCTAAAGGCTAAGAGATTGCCATTAAGGCAATCGACTGCCTGAAGGCAATTAAGGTTGCCATTAAGGCAACCGCTGTTGACAAGATGGTTGATTGAGCCTTGCTAGATAAAGAGAAGTGATCAGTAAGAAAATCAACCGCCTGAACAAATTTTCTCTTAAAAATTTGCGAGGGTTTGGGGCGAGTAGCCCCATTTCGGCGTTAGCCGAACAAGCCCTCCGCAGGAGCACACGTATAGGACTTATGTCAATAAGTCTAGTGTGTTATACTTTGTCATAGATTGATAGAGAGCAGCTTTTATTACATAAATGTTACAAAGGGGGGCGTGAGTGTGTCTTATTCCATTATGCGCGTAGAAAAAGTAAAGGGTAGCGTGAATACAATGGGGATCCAAAAGCATGTGCAGCGGGAAAACAAAAATTATAACAACAAAGATATCGATCATGAAAAGACTGGGTTAAATTATGACTTGGTCCATGGCAAGGAAAGGCAGAATTATAAAAACCTGATCGAAAAGCGGATTGAGGAAGGTTATACCGGGCAGCGGAAAATCCGAAGTGACGCTGTGCGGCACGTAGATGGCATCATTACCAGTGATAAAGCGTTTTTTGACGGGCTGAGCGAGGAGCAGATGCATCAATACTTCCAGGATTCGTTTGAGTTCCTCGAGAACGAATATGGAAAAGAGAATATCTTATATGCAGCTGTCCATTTAGACGAAAGTACCCCGCATATGCACTTTGGAACGGTGCCATTAACGCCAGATGGTAGAATGTCGGCCAAAGAAGTAGTTGGCAATAAGAAGGCACTGACCAATTTACAGGACCGCTATAATCAATTCATGAATGAGCGAGGGTTTGATCTGGAGCGCGGCCAGTCAAAACAGGTCACCGAGAAAAAGCATGAAGTGATGGACAGATATAAGCAGGGAACCAATTATCATGAAAATATTTTTCGACAAACGAAGGAAAAAACAGAGCAGGAAGAAAAGAAGCTGGACGCCTTAACAGAAGCCCTTGAACCGCAGGAATTGAAGTATGAGGGCAGAGAGATCAAGACAGAAGTGAATAATAAGGTATTTGGTAAGGCGGAGGTCTTGGAGAATGAAACCGGGAATGTTGTCTTAACACCGGAGCAATACAAAAAGGCAGCAGAACAAGTGAATGCTGCAGCTGCCATTCAAAAAGATTATCAACGGTTGAAAAACGCCGATTTAGTCCAAGAAAATCAAAGGCTTAAACAAGTCGCTCAAAAAGCAATTAATATGGCTGAGGAGTCCAAAGAGAAACGAGCTGATCTGCAGAAACAAAATGCATCGTTGCAAAAAACAAATATGAATCTCCTAAATGAAAATGATTCATTAAAAAGTCGTATAAGCGATTTGAAAAACGAAATTAAACTTATGTATCAAAACACTCGAGAATTTCTCAAAGAGAATACAAAGGACATGAAGTCTTTCAAGAACCTTTTCAAGGGATTTATGGACAAATTTAAGGATAAATACGCTAAGGCGCATGAAAAAGATACATTAGAGCCTAAAAAGAGTGAATTTGAGAAAGCACATCAGCAAAAAATTAATAAGCAGAAAGAACATGATTTGAGTTTATAAGACTGCTTTTTGTCTCACGGAAATCTTTAACTAGATCATTTTTCTCTTTAGAAATTAAAAACCGCCTTGCTTTGAGCAGCAGGCGGTTTTTAACGTAATCAGGAGGTAAACCCTTGTTCCCTTCTTTTGATTCTACCATAC
>NZ_AGAV01000025.1 GCF_000224785.1 Lentibacillus jeotgali
CTGCGGGGTCTCGCCTATGCCTCTGCTCCCGCAGGAGTCTACGTATATTTCCTTCGCTAAATCGTAGTATTGTTCGTCTTTAGAGTTGATAAAATTAGTTATGTCCCAACCTTTTTAAATACCTTTACTATGTTGTTTCTGCTGAGTCAATGACAGCACCTGTGTCAACGTCAATATAAAATTCGTATTGTTTGTTTTCGCCGTCAATGTTGCGTGTGACACCACCACGGTATGCATTGTACAACAAGCCGTTTCTCTCAACTTCTTCAGGTTTCATGTAAATCCAGGATCCACTGATCGGTCCCTGTTTTCTAAATGTTTCCTTTGCTTGCTTCAATGCCTTCTCAGGTGTGATTTTCTGATAGCGGTCGAGCTGCTGTTTGACTACAAATCCTGCCGCGATTCCTGCTCCGGCAGCAATGACTGCATTTCTGGCTTTCATATTTGGTCACCTCTAAATTAATTATTAAACGCTTACTGTAAAGATGTTCAAAAAGTCTTATTTTGAACGGAAACTTATGCACCCTTTATTATAACGGAAACAATCCGAAATAAAAACCGTTACACTATTGTTTGGTGGAAAGCAGTATATATTTTCCGTTATACTAAAACCAATACATACAGATTTGGAGGAATATATATGAATCAGGAAACAATGGATTTATTTAAGAATCTGACCGAATTGCAGGGTGCACCCGGTAATGAACATGCGGTACGGAAGTTTATGCGGGGCGAACTGGAGAAATATTCTGATGAAATTATCCAGGACAATCTGGGAGGTGTCTTCGGGGTGAAAAATGGCGATGGACCGCGCGTGATGGTCGCCGGACACATGGATGAAGTCGGATTTATGGTTACCCAAATTACCAAAAATGGCATGATTCGCTTCCAGACATTGGGCGGCTGGTGGAGCCAAGTGCTTTTGGCACAGCGCGTGCAGGTTATGACTGATAATGGCCCGGTCATCGGTGTGATTGGTTCAACACCGCCACATAATTTATCCCCGGAACAGCGGAAAAAGCCGATGGATACGAAGGACATGCTGATAGACATCGGTGCGGATGACAAAGAAGATGCTGAAACAATTGGCGTCAAACCAGGCCAGGCGATTGTCCCGATCTGTCCGTTCACTCCGATGGCCAATGAGAAAAAGATACTTGCCAAATCGTGGGATAACCGTTACGGTTGTGGCCTTTCAATTGAATTGCTGAAAGAACTGCAAGGTGAAACAGTGCCCAACAAACTCTATTCCGGCGCAACAGTCCAGGAGGAAGTGGGACTGAGAGGTGCCAAGGTGGCTGCCAATATGATTCAGCCAGATATCTTCTACGCACTTGATGCTTCGCCTGCCAATGACATGTCAGGCGATGATCTAGAATTTGGCCATATCGGGAAAGGTGCCTTATTGCGTATTTTTGACAAAACGATGATTACTCAACGCGGTATGCGTGAATTTATTCTGGATACAGCAGAATCCAATGATATCCCTTATCAGTTTTTTGTGTCACAGGGCGGCACTGATGCCGGCAGTGTTCACCTGTCTAACAGCGGTGTTCCATCAGCGGTTGTCGGCATTTGTTCACGTTATATTCATACATCATCATCAATCATTCATGTTGATGACTATCAGGCAGCAAAAGAATTACTGCTAAAGCTGGTAAAATCCACCGATCAAAATACAGTCGACTCGATTAAAGCGGAATAAGGGATACTATGAAGATTGCAATCGGATCCAAAAATCCAGCTAAAATTGGTGCTGTACAGGATGTGTTCGCCTATGATGAGGTCATATCGACGGATGCATCCTCTCAAGTCAGTAAACAGCCATTTTCCGATACAGAAACAAGACAAGGGGCCATCAACAGAGCTGCCGGCAGCCTTCAGGCGACGTCAGGCGATATCGGTATCGGGTTGGAAGGTGGTGTGATGTACGTTGATGATGCGTTGTACTTATGTAATTGGGGTGCGCTCATGACAATTGACGATGTTATTTTCACCGGCAGCGGGGCCAGGATTTTGCTCCCGAAAGAGATCGACGATGAATTGAAAAAAGGCCTTGAATTAGGGGATGTTATGGATAACTATGCAAAGCGGAAAGACGTGCGGCAGAAAGAAGGCGCCATTGGCATTTTCACCAATAACCGGATTTCCCGAAAAGAAATGTTCGTTCATGCTGTCAAGCTGTTGCACGGTCAGTGGGCATATTGGCAGGAAAATAGATAGTTAAGCTGGCAAATTCATTTATTATTTCTGAGCACGGGTTTGAATTGAAGCGTCATACAGGTGAAAGGGTGAAGCAGGCAATTGCTGCTTCACCCTTTTGATACGTGCATTAATTTTGCGGTTTTTTCAGCTCTTCATTGTTTTCTCTTCATAATAGGTCAGATTGCTCTTAAAATCGTTCTTTTTTGACAACGTTATGCTCGTTGTCAAGAATTGAAAGGGTGCTTGGAGTATTTTCTTGGGCTAATTCTCTGGCCTTCGCAATGGCATCATCCTTTGCCTCGAATTCACTTTCAGGGGCAACGTCCTCCAGCTTCACAATCCACGCTGTTACATCCTGATTTGGTGTTACGCTATAAAATTTCATATGATGTCATACTCCTTTACTTCCGAAATTATGGTTATCCATTCCCTATCCATAGGTTACTAAAACACCGGGCAGAAATCATTGTCCCCTGGGGGAAGAGCTTCGTACAGTACAAAAAAGCCCGGTTAAACGAGCTTTTTTACAATTTATGAAGCTAATACATGTCGGGTTAGTTATTGATCGCCTTCTGCGTCCAAGGCTGTTTCTATCATTCATAAATATAATTCAAAACATCCAGTGCCTGATCAACTGTTTCGACTGTCACGTTCGCTTTGTTGGAAAGTTCTTTCAACGGGTGAATCAGTGATTCAGGCCGCACAAGGATCGTCGGCTTATTCATAGTGATGGCAGCGCTGGCATCCATTGCAGTGTTCCATTGTTTATATTTTTCACCGAATAAGGCAATGACAACATCTGATTTTTGCATCAGAACCTCTGTACGCAAATTGTTGATGTCTGAGGCTGCATCATCTTTGTACACCTTTCCCGGCTGCTCGCCAAGGATGTCTTCCCCTACATTGTCGGAACGGTCATGATGAGTTTGCGGTGCGACGAACGTGATCGGAAGTTTTTTCTCTTTTGCTTTTGATTTCAAATCTTCACGCCAATCATCGTGAATCTGGCCTGCTAGATAAACTGTCAGTTCCATTGGAAACCCTCCTATGTTTAGTTTCTATTTCCATCTTAACCGTTTTTAAGAACAACGCAAACGAAAAAGTCTGAATAAATTCAATGTATTCTGTCTTTTAGAAATAACGGCCGGCAATCACAGCAAGATGATTGAATCCATACGGAATGAAGGATATGATAGTCAGTAGCAATGGAGGTTGAACTAAGATGAAAAGACTTGAGTCAGAGAAACAATTGAACGATGTTATAAAAAATGAAAACGTGGTTGCGGTATTTTCAGCTGATTGGTGCCCGGACTGCCGTGTTATTGAACCAGAGTTGCCGGAAATAGAAAAAGCTTATTCAAATTTTACGTTTGTCGAGGTAGACCGTGATCAGTTTATCGATGTTTGTCAGGAATATGATGTGTTCGGCATTCCAAGTTTTATCGCATTCAAAAATGGTGAAGAAGCTGGCAGATTTGTCAGCAAAGACCGGAAGACCAAAGATGAAATCACCGCATTTATGGACGATCTCAGCTGATAAAAGGGGGAGACTCTAACGATGAAAATGACTAGTTTAAAAATGAAAAAATTATTGCAAGACAGATTATCAAACGACAGTTATAAAACATCCTATAATCGCGATAAAGATACATTTCGCATCGAATGGAAAGATACGAAGCAAGGGATGACCATTACGCTGCCGAATGTCGTTTCAAAATATAATGAACGTGGTGAAGAAGCGATTGATGATCTTGAGGAACATGTTCAGGAAGCGATGCGGATTATGCATGAAGACCATCATCTCTCAGGAATGGAGAAAAACATCTTTCCAGTCATTCGTGCCACCTCGTTCACAACCGAAACAAATGGCGGCAAAAAGCTGATTCATAAAGAACACACAGCAGAGACACGTGTCTATTATGCTTTGGATTTAGGCAAGTCCTATCAGCTAATCGATGAATCAATGCTTGAAGAAGAAGGTTGGACACAAGACCGTATTGATGAAATTGCCAGTTTCAATATCCGGTCGTTGGATAACGACTATAAAAAAGACACAGTGGCCGACAATGATTTTTATTTTGTCGCGACACAGGATGGCTATGATGCAAGCCGAATATTAAATGAAGCGTTTCTGGAAGAAATGCGCGCCAACGCTAAAGGCGAGCTTGCGGTAGCAGTGCCGCATCAGGATGTTTTGATTTTTGCCGATATCCAGAATAAAGCGGGCTATGACATCCTGGCACAAATGACTATGAAATTTTTCGCTGAAGGACGTATTCCGATTACGTCACTGTCCTTCATATATGAAGATAAGACGCTTGAACCGGTCTTCATCCTCGCGAAGAACCGTCCTGAGAAGAAAAATGGAAAGGAATGAATGGTATGGATGTATTTTATAATCAAAATGGTATAGGGGATGTACTGATTGTCCCATTGAAAGACGGGAATCGTTATGACATCACTCATGAAAACTTTGGCGATATTACAAAAATAACAGATAATCAAGGTGAAATTCTCGGCTACAATATTTATAAGGCATCAGCCTATTTTGATTTAACCGAAATTGGCAAAATCAGCATGACGGAACTCATGCTGGATCAGATGAAAAAAGCATTCAGTCAAAACAACCTGGATGATCCGCTCAAGTTTGATTTAAGCCCGAAGCATGTCGTCGGTTATGTCAGGGAAAAGTCGCCACATGAAAATGCGGATAAATTGAGTGTCTGTCAGGTTGATACAAGTGACGAACAGCTGCAGATCGTCTGTGGCGCCCCAAATGTCGAAGCTGGGCAGAAAGTCGTTGTAGCAAAAGTTGGAGCAGTTATGCCAAGTGGAATGATGATTAAACCGACAGAATTACGTGGCGTGGCATCGAATGGTATGATATGTTCACAGAAAGAGCTTGGCCTTGAAAACGCACCGAAAGAAAAAGGAATCTATGTACTGGGTGATTCGTATACTGCAGGTGAAGCGTTTACTGTTTAAAATCTAAACAACCTGAGTCCGTGGACAAGGGTTGTTTTTTAGTGCTTTTGATTTGGTTTGTCAGTATTACAGCTACGAAATTCCGTGCGAACCGACTTCTGTGACTACTAAAGTGAATGTGAGCAGCACAAATGGTGCATTACATTTTGGCCCTAAAACTGCTACAATAACAGTAATGGTAATTATGAAGAAATGAGTGAATACATATGTGGGATCGATGGAAAAGGAAAATCAGCAATTTTCTTTTTGAAGAGAGAGACGAAAATGTTGATTCGCTGCCTGAAAGACCGATTAATAACAAGCAGGATATTCAGACGAGAATGACGTATCAATATCCTGCCGAGAAACCATTTCGTTTTCCTGTCATCCCGGATCAGCCGCGACAGAACGATCAATCGGATATACCGGCGTTTCAGCGTAAGAAACCCCGTGACAGACAGCAGTCAAATGACGCGCCAAAGGTAAATGTCAGGCAGCAATCACATAACGTACAGCAATCTGAACCTGAGTATGAACAACATGATTATGAACCGAAGAATACCCGAAAAATATACAAACGGGAAGATAAGCCATTTACGCCAACTGAAGTGCCCTCACCGATTTATGGTTTTCAGGACCGGCAAACGGAGGAAATTGTTGCCGATGTGCCGGCATACCAGCCTGAACAGCATGATGATGATCATAGAGGGGATTCAGTATTTCAGCGATTGCAGAAACAAGAACGCGATATGGATCGGATATTTAATCCTACGCAGGAATCTGATCACGATTTGAATCCACCAGCACAGCAAAAGCAGGAAGACGATAACGAAAATCAAGGACCGGCAATAGAACAATTTCATCAGGATGAGGAGAAGCAGCAACATGCTGACGCTGAAGCTGCAGCTGCCGATCATACCAAAGAAGCGGCTCCACAAAAAAGTTCTGTTGAAGCGGTTAAGCCTGCTGATAAACCTAAGTCTGATAGGAAAAATACAAAAAAACCTGTCAACCGCGACAAAAGAGTCCGCAATGACCGAAAGCAGAATAAAAACGATAGTGGTTCACAAGCACTACCGTTCAACGTTTTGATGTCGGCCAATGATAAACGAAATCTTCAAAAAAACCGGAAACAAGCACAGCAGAAACCTCCTAAGCAGGCGCCCGCACAACATAATAGCGTGCCTTACCATTTATTGGATGATCCTGTTCAGGAAACGGAGCAGGATCATTTGTGGATGCAAAATCAGCAGCAGCTTTTGGAAAAAACGCTAAAATATTTCAATGTACGTGCAAAGGTGGTCAACACCACACAGGGGCCATCTGTTACACGGTTTGAAGTGCAGCCCGAACTTGGGGTGAAAGTGAGCAAAATCAAAAATCTGAGTGACGACCTTAAATTAAATATGGCGGCCAAAGATATCCGGATTGAAGCTCCTATCCCCGGGAAAAATACAATAGGTATCGAGATCCCGAACCAGCACGCTCAGACCGTAACACTGCAGGAGATTTTTGAAAAAGACAGCTTTCAAAAAAGTGCATCTCCGTTAACAATCGGTCTTGGCCTGAACATTGAAGGGGAGCCAATGGTGACCAATATCCAGAAAATGCCGCACGGACTAATTGCAGGCGCGACCGGTTCTGGCAAGAGTGTTTGCATTAATACGATATTAATCAGTCTTTTGTATAAAGCCAAGTATGATGAAGTCAAATTTATGCTTATAGATCCAAAAATGGTGGAATTGGCGCCATTTAATGGTATTCCGCATCTTATCTCTCCGGTAATCACCGATGTCAAAGCGGCGACGGCTGCGTTGAAATGGGCTGTCAGGGAAATGGAAGAGCGCTATGATTCATTTGTCCGTGAAGGGGTAAGAGATATTGAGCGGTACAACCAAAAAATGGCCAAAGAAGGCCGGTCAGAAAATAAGATGCCATTTATTGTGATTGTGATTGATGAGCTGGCTGACTTGATGATGGCCGCACCGCAGGATGTGGAGGATTCAATCAGCAGGATTGCCCAGAAGGCGCGTGCATGCGGCATACATTTGCTGCTTGCCACCCAGCGGCCCTCTGTCGATGTCATTACGGGGCTGATTAAAGCGAACATTCCAACCAGAATTGCATTCAGTGTATCGTCACAAGTGGATTCCAAAACAATTCTAGATACTGGCGGTGCCGAAAAGCTGTTAGGAAAAGGAGATATGCTGTTTACGGGAAATGGTGCGGGAAAAAGTGTTCGGCTGCAGGGAGCGTTTGTATCCGATGAGGAGATTGAACGCGTAACCGATTATGCCCGGTCGATGGCAGAGCCTGATTATGAATTTGAGCAGGAGCATCTGCTTGAGGAAGTAGCGAATGACGACCAGGGTGATGAACTTTTAAATGACGCCATCCAATTTGTAATCGAGCATAACAGCGCAAGCACCTCTCTGCTGCAGCGTCATTTCAAAGTCGGCTATAACCGTGCGGCACGATTGATGGATGCTATGGAGGAAAGAGGCATCATTGCTCAGCAGAATGGAAGTAAGCCAAGGGAAGTGCTTGTATCTGCTGCACAAGTGGAAAACTAATATACTTGCCAGGTTTGTCATCTTTTTATATGATAAAAAGGTATTGTAAATATTATAATCAGAGGAACACCGCTTATGAAGGGAAATGGTGTCGGCAGTTTGGGTGTGAAGAACATCAGCCTAAGCGTTTGTATATAATGTGGTAAAAGCGGTCAGGGCAGACGGAACCCGTTTATTCGATCGACGGTTGCAGTGATCATTATACCCAGCAGGCAGATGATGGTTCTACAGTCTTTTTCGGCTCTCGACTGCCCGGCCTACTTCCGGTAAGCCACTATTAAATCAGCTTCAATTATCCTTGCACTAAAACATTTTACACGTCGTTATAATTTGCTATAATGGCAAAATAGCGGTGAATTTGATAATGGAAAAATATAGTGTTCAGATATAAATTTGGAGGTTCTTTTTTATGACAACTTACCATTTTATTGGTATTAAGGGAACCGGGATGAGTGCACTTGCTCACATCCTTCACGACTCCGGCGAGAATGTGCAGGGGTCTGATGTTGAGAAACGTTTTTTTACACAGAAATCATTAGAAGATAAAAACATTCCCATTTTCCCTTTTTCAGAAACAAACATCAAGGAAGGTCTAACTGTTATTGCGGGTAATGCATTTTCGGATAATCACCCGGAGATTAAAGGGGCCCTTAATCAAGGATTGACGTTTTATCGGTATCACGAATTTTTAGGGGAATGGTTAAAACAGTTTACAAGTATTGCGATAACCGGTGCACATGGAAAGACTTCAACGACAGGTTTGCTGGCGCATGTACTAAATGAATCCTATCCAATTTCCTATTTAATTGGGGACGGCACCGGGAAAGGGCATGTCGACAGTGAATATTTTGCGTTTGAGGCGTGTGAATACCGCCGTCATTTTTTGAGCTATGAACCGGATTACGCCCTCATGACGAATATAGATTTCGACCATCCGGATTATTTTACGAGTATCGACGATGTATTTGATGCCTTCCAGTCGATGGCCGAACAGGTAAAAAAAGGCATCATCGCCTGTGGCGACGATGAACAATTGCAGCAGATTCAGGCAAAAGTGCCCGTCGTTTACTATGGCTTTTCGAGTACAAATGATTTTCAGGCACAGAACGTAAGGGAAACAGAGTATGGCACTGAATTTGACGTATTTGTGCGAAATACTTATTATGATACATTTAATATCCCAATGTATGGCGACCATAATGTGCTCAATGCTTTATCTGTTGTAGCAATTTGCCATTATGAAGATATCAAAGCGGATAAAATGAAGGCTTTAAACAGCTTTGGAGGTGTCAAACGCCGGTTTACCGAAAAGATCGTGGGCAGCCAAGTACTGGTTGATGACTATGCTCACCATCCGAGAGAAATAACAGCAACCATTGAAACTGCAAGGAAAAAATACAAGGATAAACCGATCACGGTTATATTCCAGCCGCATACATTCACGCGTACGCGGACATTTCTGCAGGAATTTGCCGACAGTCTAAATCTTGCCGATCATATCTATTTGTGTGATATATTTGGATCCGCTAGAGAAGAAACCGGCAAATTGACCATTTACGATCTTCAGGAACTGATCGAAGGAAGCTCCATTCTTGATCTATCCAACACCGAGGTATTAATGGAACATCAGGACAATGTATTGCTCTTCATGGGCGCCGGAGATATCCAAAAGTTCCAGGAATCTTACGAAAATCAGCTTGAAGTTGTAAGCAGCAACCAAGTGAAAAAAGCATAAAAGGTGAAAGAGCCAGCATTTCCGGCTCTTTTTTTCTAACAGAATCCTTGACCGTTAAAATATAAATTGGGATAAGTCAAGTTTTCTAATCTTATGTATCGAAATTATCTTAAAAATCCGTTATAGTAGAGTGTATAGGTGATTCCAGTGTGTATATTTGCTTTTATATAAACATATAATTTGTATGTTTAGCCAATAATGACTGGGGAAATTAGTAAAAAAGCTATTCTTGATGCACTTATTATCACACCGAATTATCGTCGTAACGAAGGAGCTGAAGTTTATGGAAGCCTTGTTGTATATTGCTGCTATAATTACTGCCGCAGCATTTGCAGTACTTGTTGTTTTTGTGGTTATAACACTGAAGACAACACAGAAGACAATGAATAATGTGTCAAATACACTGGAGAATCTGGAAACCCAGATGCAGGGGATTACCACCGAAACAAATGAATTGCTTAATAAAACAAATGACCTTGCAGATGATGTAAACGAAAAATCGGACAAGCTGAATGCATTATTTGATGGGGTTAAAAGTGTTGGAGAAACTGTTAACGAGTTTAATGGGTCACTTCGAAAGCTGTCATCCAACATTTCCAAAGCTGCTTCAAAGAATCAGGAGAAAGTTTCCGAAGCGCTTAAATGGGGCAATTCAATTGTTGATTTCTGGAAAAAGAAAAAAAATAAGTAAATTTCTAAGGAGGAATTAGGATGGAGAACAATGAGAACAACAGCAGCATTAACACAAAGGACCTTATGATTGGAACACTTATCGGGGTAATCGCAGGTGGTGTCACTGCTTTATTATGCGCCCCGAAATCCGGCCGGGAATTAAGAGGAAATATTAACGACGGCGCCCTGCAGTTGCGGGACCGTGCAAGCGAGTGGAAGGACACTGCATATGAAAAAGGTTCAGCATGGAAAGATACCGCTTATGACAAAGGCTCCGAATTGAAAGAGAAGGCGTATCTGAAAGGATCGGACCTGAGAACAAAAGCAGCTGATTCCTCATCAAAATGGTCAAAGAAAACACAGGAAAAAACACAGGAAATGACAAAAAAAGTCCAAGACAAATGGAATAAAAAGGGCGGCGAAGATGAAGCTGTTGCAGAAGAAGCAATCAGCGAGGCTGCAGCAGAGGCCGAAAAATCCGAAAAAAATTAAAAGGGAACAACCAGTGATGATTCACTGGTTGTTTCTGTATGACAGCCGATTTTCAAAACGACCGAGAGGGCCCTCTTTTTGGCATTCAGTCTTTCTGGCTCCCGTTTGTCAAAGTCTCATTTAAAAAAATTATGAATAGGATAGTGACAAAGTATTAAATTTTCGGTATAATGATGTCTAATTATTTAAATATATTCTCAACATTAGATCAATATTCACAGGAGGGGTAGCATTGAGTAATGAATTAGAGCAATTGCGCCAACAATTGGACGGCGTTAATAACGAATTACTGGATTTGATCAATCAGCGTGCTGAGATTGTTCAGCAAATCGGGCAGGTTAAAGAAAAACAGAGTATTAACCGTTTTGACCCAGTAAGAGAGCGAAAAATGCTGAATGAGTTGACTCAAAAGAATAATGGTCCATTTGAGAATTCGACCATTGAACATATTTTCAAAGAAATATTTAAAGCAAGTCTTGAACTTCAGGAAGATGATCACCGTAAAGCCCTTCTGGTATCGCGGAAAAGAAAGCCGGAAGATACGGTCATCGACATTAAAGGCGAAAAAGTCGGTGATGGCAATCTCCATCATATTATGGGACCGTGTTCCGTTGAAAATTATGAACAGGTTTCAGAGGTTGCAAAATCTGTTAAACAAAAAGGGCTTAAAATGCTCCGCGGCGGCGCATTTAAACCAAGAACTTCCCCATACGACTTTCAGGGACTTGGTGTAGAAGGTCTGCAGATTTTAAAACGTGTGGCCGATGAGCAGGATCTAGCAGTTGTCAGCGAGATAGTCAATCCGGCACACGTGGAAAAGGCGCTGGATTATGTTGACGTCATTCAAATTGGCGCCCGCAACATGCAGAACTTTGAATTGCTGAAAGCAGCAGGCGAGACGAATAAGCCTGTGCTGCTAAAACGCGGATTGTCTGCAACGATTTCTGAATTTGTGAACGCAGCAGAATACATTAATTCAAGAGGCAATGGCGATATTATTCTATGTGAGCGTGGTATCCGAACTTACGAAAAAGCTACCCGAAACACGCTGGATATTTCGGCAGTGCCGATTCTGAAACAGGAAACACATTTGCCTGTCATGGTTGATGTAACCCACTCCACAGGCCGAAGAGACATTTTGCTCCCGGCAGCAAAAGCAGCTGTTGCGATTGGCGCTGATGGTGTTATGGCGGAAGTTCATCCGGATCCTGCGGTAGCATTATCAGACGCAGCTCAGCAAATGGATATTCCCACATTTGAGAATTTCATGAATGAACTTGATGAATATGCACCACGTGTCGCCGTTCAAAATTAATCATTTCCTGGTTTGCCAGTCTTCAAAAAACAGAATGGCAGCCGGACTAGACTTTAAAGGCTGATCTTTTTTAAAAGGTCAGCCTTTAAATTTTTGTGTTTTTTCGCGTGTTGTCGTATCATAATGAGAAAGAAAACGTTTTGGCAATCGACTGGAGGTAGATGAACATGACTGTAACAATATACGATGTAGCAAGAGAAGCGAACGTTTCAATGGCAACTGTTTCCCGTGTCGTGAACGGGAACCCGAATGTAAAACCCGTCACACGAAAAAAAGTGCTGAATACAATTCAAGAGCTAGGGTATCGGCCTAATGCCGTTGCACGCGGGCTTGCAAGCAAGAAAACCACAACTGTAGGTGCGATCATCCCGGATATTTCGAGTATCTTTTTTGCTGAGCTGGCCCGGGGGATCGAGGATATTGCAACCATGTATAAGTATAATATTATCCTGAGTAACTCCGATCAGAATAAAGATAAAGAATTACAGCTGATCAATGCTATGCTGGAAAAACAGGTCGATGGTATTTTATTCATGGGCGGAGACATAACAGACGAACACGTCAATCAATTTCAATCGTCATCAGTGCCGGTCGTATTGGCAGCAACATACGATGAAACAAATTCGATCCCGTCGGTGAATATCGATTATGAGGCCGCTGCATATGAGGCGACATCATTCTTGCTTGATAAAGGGAATAAGAAGATGGGATTCATTTCCGGCGTTGATGATACATTAATCAATAAGGAAAAATATAACGGTTATGTACGTGCGTTTAAGGAAAAATCACTTAGTCTGAACGAAGATCATATTTTAACCGGCGACTATTCGTACGACTCGGGCATAGAAGCTGTTAACCAATTACTAGCAATGGATGACGTGCCGACTGCAGTTTTTGTGGCTTCGGATGAAATGGCTTTGGGTGTCATACACGGTGCCCAGGATAAAGGTTATAAAATTCCGGATGATATTGAAGTGTTCGGTTTCGATAATACAAGACTGGCTACAATGGTGCGCCCAACGCTTTCAACGATTGTGCAGCCGATGTATGATATCGGAGCCGTAGCTATGCGTTTATTGACTAAATATATGAACAAGGAAGAAGTGGAAGAGAAGAAAGTTGTTCTGCCGCACCGCATCGTTGAAAGAACATCAACAAAATAGAGTGACAATAACAAGGGAGATGATCATAGCAATCATCTCCCATAATTTTAAGGATGTACTTGCTTGTTTTTGGCATATTTCAACGCACTCTCGAGGACCTTGGCATTCTTTTCGGTAATCTCTGCTTTTCTAGGTATATTCGGAACAATTTTTTTATCATCATACCAGGCGTGAGGCAGTTGTACAGGCGACTGTGTCTCCCATTGATACTGCCACTCGTTTGATAGGGCGCCTTTCTGAACCTCACCTGTTTTCATCACACTCCAAATTTGAGCCCATGCCCGGGGCACAACGCGCCACATGTCATAACCACCGCCGCCCAGTGCGATCCAGCGGCCATTGCAGTACTGGTGGGCGAGGTTATGTGCAAGTAAGGGAATCCGCTCGAAAGTCTCCGTTGTTGCACATAAATGTGTCAAGGGATCATACGCATGCGCATCCGCACCATTTTGTGTCAGAATAACATCTGGACGGAAATAGTCTGCAATTTGTCTGAAGGCAGTTTCATAAACGTGAATAAACGACTCATCCTCAGTAAATGCATCGATTGGCAGATTAAACGAAAACCCATGGCCTTCCTTGATGCCGCGTTCATTTATATGACCGGTTCCGGGGAACAGGTATCTGCCGGTTTCATGGATAGATAGGGTGCATACGTTTGGATCATCGTAAAAAGCCCATTGCACACCATCGCCATGATGGGCATCAGTATCAACATACAAAACCTTTAAGTCGTATTTTTCCCGGATATATTTGATGGCTATTGCGCCGTCGTTGTAGATGCAGAAACCGCTTGCCTTCCGCTTAAAACCATGGTGAAGCCCGCCGCCCAGATTCAGGGCGTGAGCGGCTTTTCCCTGCAAAACAGAATCCACTGCTGAAAGTGTCCCGCCGACAAGGTAGGTTGACGCTTCATGCATATTTGGAAAGACAGGTGTATCTTCAGTGCCGATACCGTATTCCATGCTTTCATTTTCAGTTAAATTTTCAGTGCCCGCTTTTTTTACCGCATTGATGTAGGCTCTGTCATGAATAAGCGCAAGTTCATCCTCAGCAGCCTTCCTTGGCTTGATGATATGATCAGCCGATAATAAATTTGTTTTCTCCAATAAATCCTTTGTTAACAAAACCCGTTTTTGGTTAAACGGATGATCTGAATGAAAGTGATAGTCCAGGAACTCATTTGAATAAACAAAAGCTGCATCACACGTCATACTTTTGGCTCCGCAATGTTATTTGGCCACATCAATTCATAGCCGGCATTTCGCAAATCCTGTATGACTGGCAGTGGATTCATTGTCTGAATGCGGAAAACAAGAATCTTATAATTCGGATCATCATTATAAGGGTAAATAAGTACAGACGTTATATTCGTCCGGCGCTTTCCAAAGACAGCAGCTACTTCTGGTAAAATTCCGGGCTTATGGGGTACTTTGACTTCAATTTGTGAACTTTGATGTACGTTTGTTCCTGTCAGCTGAATCAGGGTATACAGCATATCTTTTTCTGTGATAACTCCGATGAGTTGGTTGTCGCGCACAACCGGCAGACAGGCAAATTCTTCATTATAAAAAACCTGTGCTATTTCTTCAATAAAATCCAGTGGGTGTACAGTTGTGACCGGGTGGCTCATAATTGTATGAATTTCATTATTCAGGGCCTGGTGTTCGATATGGTCGTCGAAAATAGATGGTGAGGCATCACGTACATCCCGATCTGATACAATCCCAATGACCTGCTTTTTATTATCTACGATCGGGATGTGGCGAATATGATATTTTTGTAGCAGCTGTAATGCTTCAGCTATGGTAGCTGTCGGCGGAAGCGTTGTAACTTCCGTTGTCATGACTTCCTCTACAAGCATTATAATCCCCCTCTCATGCTGCGGTATTGATCCCGCTGCAAAAATCGTAATTTATCAAACCGTTTTATGGATTCTTCTGGTACGTTCTTGCCAATACGGACCATCAGGCAGTTGGCCGGATGCGATATAATTTCGGGATCGTCAGTCGGAGCAGGCAGAAGACCGCCAGCTGCCATCATTTTCTCCATTACTTTACGATAGTCCCAAACACTTAAACGGGTTTCCTCAAGATCCCAATGCCAATAATACTCAGTCGAAATGACAATATAGTTTTCCATGTAGTCATCCATCATGGAAACTTTCAGCAGCCCGGATGCTACACCGGCACCACGGTAATCTGGAATGACTTCGACAGCCCCTAACTCAATCAGATCCTCCATGTTGAATTTTGACCAGCGCTCAAGCGGATCCGGATGTAAATAGGTTACATAGCCAATGATCGTATCTTCGGTTCTGGCAATAATAATTCGTCCTTCAGTAAAATTCGCAATACCTATGATGGCTTCAAATTGTTTTTGGGCAGGGCGGAATGCTGTTAATTGTTCATGAAAACGATACTTTTTCAGATCGGATGACAGAACTGGTCCTTCGATGATGATAGAGCTTGCTGATGTGTCCCGCGTCGTTGAATGATATGTTTTCTTATGGTCCATCTTTTTTTCACCACCCTTACATGGATAAATAATAGCGTTTTCATTAACTTCATTATACAGGATTTTGGTTCTCATTTTTAGTAGCAACTGGTAAATATCTTGAAATTGTATAAAGGATCTTTCGTAAAAGGGGAAAATGATTTATTTCTTAACAGTCGGGATAAAAATGCCACAGTAGCTTAAACTGTGGCACATCAGCACTTATATTGAAAAGGGGGATTTCCCCCTTTTTATGAATTAATTGTTATTTTCATTGTTACTATTGTTAGATTCTTCAGTGTCAGAGTCGCTGTCGCTACCGGATTCACCGCTGCTGTCACCGGACTCACTTTTATCGGAGTCACCGTTGTTATCATCGGAGCCGCTCCCGTTATCATCACCGCCAGTTCCGTCATCACTGGAACCTTCTCCGTTATTCTCACCATTGCTGCCATCACCATTATTGTTATTACCCGAATCATTATCTGAATCGATATTATTTCCATTTGATTCGGAGCTATCGTCAGAGCCGCCAGGGCTGCCGACAGTAGCTGTATTGGATGCTGATGATACTTGTCCAAAATAATCAACGGCTTTTACATGATAAACCGCATTATTGCTCGAGGCGGTAAAGCTTGTCCCGGCTGTGCTGCCGACTTGGCTGAATGAGCCATTCGGCTTGCTTGCACGGAAAATTCGGTAACCAACCACATCGCTACTGTCTGAACTGCTCCAGGATAATGTCTTGTCTGATGCTGAAACAGATCCGGGTGCGTCAGGACTGTTTCCATCGTTTTCGATTCCGCTGCTGCTGACTCCAGATTGCGGCAGACCGATTTTCTCCCATGCGTCGCGGTTTGTTCGCGGGAAGAGAATGGAAAGATCGCCGAGTTGGTCATAACCCTTTCGTTTCAGGAATTCCGGATTAAAAGTCAATCCATTACCTTCAACAAACTCGTTCGGTGTCTTCGCGCCTGCTGCCACGGCATTGCCATCAACCATGACATAAGATCCGCCGCGAATTAGGCTGTTATCTTCTTCAGTCGGCACATATTTTGAATTAAATAAATCGGTTTTTACCAGGCCAGCCTCTTCGCATAAATCTGAAGGCAGCTTTCCAGAAGTGGCACAATAACTTCTGGACACGATTCCGTCCGGACGTTCAAAACTCTTATCTGGGGCAACCAGATCCGGATTAATATCAGATGCTGCATTGACCAGTTCAGCCCATAATTTCTGGGTGCGCTGGCTGTAGCTGAGCGAGCATGACGGACATTGAATGCTTTTTCCTTCTTTGTAACCGAGCCACACACCCATCGAAACATTCGGATTGACCCCGACAAACCAGGCATCTTTATAATTTTGAGAGGTACCAGTTTTGCCTGCCCAGTCAACACCACTGTATTTAAGCTGTGAATTCAGATATGTGCCTGTTCCTTTATCAAGAACATCGCGCATGATATCGATTGTCAGGAATGATGTCTCTGGCGAAAAAACTTTGACAGGATCGGGTTTGTGTTCATATATGACATTGCCATCCTGGTCGGTTATTTTTTCAATCATATAACCATCGGCAAATTTTCCATTATTGCCAAGGGTAGAGAATGCATTCACGTTTTCCTCGACCGTGACACCTGTTGAGGTAGCACCAATTGAGAGAGAGAGATTAGCATACTCTTTTTCCCCAATGGAGGTGATCCCCATAGGCTCAAGAAATTCACTCACAGGATCCTGTTCGTTAAAACGGCTGTACACTTCAACTGTTGGAATGTTATAGGAATTGTATAGAGCCTTTCTGGCCGATACAAGCCCGTGATATCCGCCTCCATAGTTTCCTGGAGTGTATCCGCCAGCAAACGTTTTTGGGACATCAGCTATCGGCGTTCCGGGCTGTATGACACCTTTCTCAAACGCCGGTGCGTAGGTGAGAATCGGTTTCATTGTACTGCCGTTAGAACGTTCGGCTTGAGTTGCATAGTTAAACTGGTTTTCCGGATTGTAATCTCGCCCGCCGACAAAACTAATAATTCGTCCGCTTGAATTTTCTATTAAAATGCCGCCTGTTTGTACTTTTTGGGTATCTTTAACCTGTTCACCCGTTTCGGGGTCTTCTACATAGCCGGTCCAATCCGGGCCGTAATACTCATAGTTTTGAGTAATTTTCCTGAATTTATCGTGTGTTTCCTTATCAATGGTCGTATGGATTTGATAGCCATTTTTGCGCAGGGCACGATCAGCTAAAATGCTATACTCTTCTTTCAGCGCATCATTGTTATTCAATTCCTCCATGGAATAGCCATCCTGTTCGGCCATGTGTTTCATAATAATATTACTGGCTCGCTTTTCAGTCTCGTATGTCAGGTATGGATATTTTTCGACCGGTGACTGGGATTCTTTAGTAAAGTCAGTTGTTATGTCGTAGTTCATTGCCTTTTCGTACTGTTCTTTCGAAATATAGTCGGATTCGTACATTCGTTCCAGTACCGACTGCATTCGATTAATGCCCGGTTGTAGTGCCTCCTTATCTTTCAATCCACCGCTGTTTTTGAACGGTGTATAGTAAGATGGGCTTTGCGGGAGGCCGGCAAGATAGGCTGCCTGGGGCAAATTAACTTCAGATGCATCAATGCCAAATATACCTTGTGCAGCAGTTTGAATTCCGGCAATATTACCGCCTGATGCATCTCGTCCATATGAGACTATGTTCAAATAAGATTCAAGAATTTCGTCCTTTTCAAAGAACCGCTCGAGCCGCATGGCGATTAAAATTTCCTTCGCCTTCCGTTCGTATGACACTTCATTTGTCAGTATCTGATTTTTCACAAGCTGCTGTGTGAGGGTGCTTCCGCCCGATTGCGTTGATGAATTGGTCACTTGCTGGACAAGTGCCCGTACAATAGCTTTTGGCACAATCCCTTTATGTTCGCTGAAATATTGGTCTTCCGTTGCAATCACTGCGTTTATCAGCGCATCCGATACATTGTCAAGGGAAACTTCTTCGCGGTAAATGTCAGACCGGATATCGCCAATATAGTTATCACCGGCAAAATAAAGTGATGATGTTTGTTCGTAGTTGTAAATATCTTCCTGCATGTTTTCATATGCCCGCACTGGCTCATCCTTAACGAGCGATGCGAAATAACCAGCACCAACACCTCCGGCAAAAAAGCCTCCGATCACCGCGATTACTATGAAAAATAATATAATACTCCAGACGACATCATAACCGATGCGCGATGATTTCTGAATTTTGCCGGTTCCCCAGACCGATTTTGCTTTTTTAACATAGTGATGCGAATTAAAGCTTCTCCAAAATGACTTGATTTTATCTCTATATTTTTGGGACAGTTGCTTAAAGTCCATTTTTAAAACCTCCCCCTAGACCAAATCCATTATAGCACAGCAGTAAAACCAGTTGAATTAAAATTGTTGATTTGTACATTGCATTTGTATTACAAATATGGTATGAATAGATAATAGCAAAATATTAAGTACGTTGAAGGATCGCAGTAGTTGGGTAAATCCCTTTTTCAGAGAGCCGGCGGGTGGTGTGAGCCGGAAAACATTTGCCGATGAATTACAATCTGGAGTTTCTTCTTTTTAACGATACCGGTTTTAAAGAAGACGGTGGCAGCACCGTTAATAATCCCAAGTGGCATGATCATGCAACAAGGGTGGTACCGCGAGAATGAACTCGTCCCTTAAATTTTTGAGGGGCGGGTTTTTTATTTATTTTGGAAATGGAGTGGAGACTGTATGGATATTTTACAAGACTTGGAAAACAGAAATTTAATTCAGCAAACGACCGATAGAGAAGCTTTGCAGAAACACTTGAGCGAACATCAGGTGACATTATACTGCGGATTTGATCCGACCGCCGACAGCCTTCATATCGGACATCTGCTGCCGATTATCATGCTGAAGCGATTCCAGAGAGCAGGCCATAAACCGATTGCTCTGATTGGCGGCGGCACCGGTATGATTGGTGACCCAAGCGGCCGGTCGACTGAGCGTTCCCTGAATGAAGCCTCAGTTGTACATGACTACAGTGAAAAAATAAAACAACAGATGGCCAAACTGCTTGATTTTGATCATGGTACAAATGCGGCAACTGCCCGTAATAATCATGACTGGCTTGGCCAAATGACTGTCATCGATTTTCTGCGTGATGCAGGCAAGCATTTTGGAATTAATTATATGCTAGGCAAGGAATCAGTGTCAGCAAGAATCGAGCAGGGCATCTCATACACCGAATTCAGTTACATGATTTTGCAGTCGCTGGATTACATGAAGCTATACGAGCAAGAAAACTGCACATTACAAATCGGCGGCAGTGACCAGTGGGGCAATATCACGGCGGGCATGGAACTGATTCGCCGTTCCCGTGAGAATGAAGATGACGACATTAATGTTTTTGGTCTGACGATGCCTCTCATTACAAAAGCGGATGGCAGTAAATTCGGCAAAACAGCAGGCGGTGCCATCTGGCTGGATCCAGAAAAAACAACACCGTATGAGTTTTACCAGTTCTGGATAAATGCTGATGACCGAGACGTGATGAAGTTTCTGCAATACTTTACATTCCTTGAACAAGACGAGTTGGCCGCATTACAGCATGAACTTGAGCATAATCCTGAAGGAAGGCTCGCTCAAAAACGTCTTGCTGAAGAGATGACAGTAATGGTGCACAGTCAAAAAGCTCTGGAGCAGGCTCAGAAAATTACGGCATCCCTCTTCAGTGGTGATTTGAAGGACTTGTCGGCTTCAGATATAGAACAAGGTTTCAAAGATGTACCGACGTATGAAGCATCAAAAGAAGACATCGGTCTGATTGATCTGCTTGTTAACGCATCGATTTCATCATCCAAACGGCAGGCGAGAGAGGACATTAAAAACGGTGCCATCTACATCAACGGCGAACGCCAGCAGGATTTGCAACATGCTGTAAGTGAAGCAGACCGGATTGACGGTCAATTTACCGTTATCCGGCGCGGGAAGAAAAAATATTTTTTGGTGCGCTTCAGTTAAGTTAGATCTCTTTTTAACTATAATCGAACTAAAATTGGATTTGGGGGCATGAATTTTTACATTTTTTCATGCCCCTTTTTCTGACTATATTTCGATTGTAATAGTAGAAGAGAGGTTTTTAGTAAAATTGAAACAAGAAGGAAGGAGTCAGACAAAGATTCGTACGACTGCTGCAAAGGCGGCTACAGAACTAATACCGGTGGCTATCACCCATTTTAATAGTTTAACATGATTGGCATGTAGCGTTGATTCCACTTTTTTGTGAAAATTGTTTAATTCTGATTTTGTAATGAGTTCTTTTTCTTTGATCAATTCATCGATTTTTACAATGACATCTTTCGTGTCTGCCTTTGATTCTAAAGATTTCTCCAGCACTTTCAGCCGGGCTTCTATTTCGTATAATCTGGACTCATATCTTCTTTGTTCATGGTTTGAATTCTGAATCGTTATCACTCCCCTTCCCTGACATCCTTCACGCTTACGATATAGTATTCGAATAGAATATAAAGTGGAAAGGCAGTTAACTGAAAGGGTGTGTCCAATTTCTGACGCTGTATTTTCCGGGCTAAAAAATAGTTTCAATAGTTCCCATCGTTCTTTGTGCCCAAGTTATGTTAGAATTTGAATTTAAGCTAGGATTGGACCATGGCCCCGGAAAAGTTTCACTATTGGATGCCTACGTTTTAAAGAGGGGGATTTTATGAGCTATAAAGAAACGCCTGAGCAACAAAGAGAAAGGCTGAGGCAAGAGGAGTTAAAGAAAAACCCAACGGGCAATCTGAACGATTCTTTTTACAGAGCAAACAATGGCAGTCTTGTCGATTTGGTAGGCAGCTTGGGGTGGAAAGGTACTGGAATACTTATTCTTGTAATCGTGTTAGGGTTTATCATATATTCCGTTTTCTTTCGCTAATGGGTTCTTTTCTGCTTATGGAACAGTTTAGTAAGTCAAAAATTGTATGATATTATCAATGCACATTGTGTTAAACAGGGAAGTGTAAATCATGATCACAGAAAAGTTATATTATCAGGATCCATACATAAGCTTTTTTTCGGCTCAGATTATTCACAGTAATAAAGATGAAAAAGGACGTTTCTATGTTATTCTGGATCAAACTGCTTTTTATCCAACAGGTGGCGGGCAACCAAATGATACAGGAACAATTAATGGTGCCCATGTTTATAATGTTGAGGAAGAAAATGGAGAGGTTCGGCATTTTATCGATAGGCCTTTGGAAGAGAATAAATGTTATGCAGAGATTGATTGGACACGGCGATTCGATCACATGCAGCAGCATGCGGGGCAACATATCTTATCAGCAGCATATGAAGACATGTATGGTTATAAGACAGTGAGTTTTCATCTAGGAGCGGAAAATTGTACGATAGATCTTGAAGCACCGGCTCTTAATGAAGAGGAAGCCAAACGAGTGGAGGAAAGGGCTAATACTGTTATCCTTGAAAATCGCTCTATAGAAACACGTTGGGTGACAGAAAATGAGCTTAGCAAATTTCCTCTAAGAAAGGCTGTATCTGTTACAGATAATATTCGTCTCGTTATTATTCCTGATTTTGATTATAACGGTTGTGGAGGTACGCATCCAAACGAAACAGGGCAAGTGGGTTCGGTTAAAATTCTTCATTGGGAAAAGCACAAGAAAAACATTCGCGTCCACTTTGTATGTGGAGACAGAGTACTGAAGCAACTGCAAGAAAAACACAAGATGATTCAACGCTTGACCGCAACATTAAATGCTCCTCAGACGGATTTGGAAGCTGCTGCAAATCGCATTTTACAGAAGCAGGAAGATCTGGAAAAAACCATTACTCAACTAGAAGCGGAACTCTTGGAGCAGGAGGCGCACAAGCTGATTGCCCAAGCGAGCATAAAGGATCATTATAAGCTGGTAACGAAAATTTATAAGGAAAACTCTATGAAAAAGCTCCAGCAGATGGCCAACAGCATGATACATCATACTGATGGATTGCTGGTACTGTTTATAAATGAGAATGATAGCAAACTTCAAGTAGTCTGTGCGAGAAGTAATGGTATCGGTATCAATATGCAGGAATACATAAGATATATTTTGCCTGAGATAAACGGCAAAGGCGGTGGAAATGAAATGATTGTGCAAGGGGGAGGAGATATGGTTCTTTCCTCGGAATCATTAATGGAGGTAATGATTCGTGCAGCAGATAAATTGCTCACTTCGTAACACTAACATACAGCAAAAAATATAACTAAATAGAATTGACAATTTTTCACAGGAAAAAGAATGAGCTTATAGTATTTGGAGCTCATTCTTTTTATTATAAAGTTCGTTTGTTATGTTTTAAAGAGTGTTATTCATCATCATGGTTATTTTTTTATTGGTACGTCCTCTAGCTTTTCTGTAGAATTTTCCAGGAGCTTCTGATGTTTTCCCAATAACATCATTCTTTTCATAGTGCCGCCAAACAGTTTAATCTTTCCAGATCATTGGATTGTCGAGTGTTCATTATAATAGCGAGAAATTAATGCTACTTTACGCAATCGATGCATATAATTGACTGGATAGAGAAGAAACGTCTTGGGAGGCAGAATGTCCAATGTCGGATGAATACAACTCTAGGATGGAACGAAGAAAAGCGGAAAGTAAACCAAAAAACAAAAAGAAAAAACTATTTAAACGGATCATTCTATATTGTGTTATTGCGATTTTGCTCTTATTGATAGCTTGTGGAGTCTGGACGACTTCGATTATCATGAGTGCGCCGGAATTAACCTCAGAGAAGCTGCAAACGCCTTTCTCCTCACAGATTTACGATCAAGACGGGGAACTTGTTACAACACTGTTCAAGGAACAAAACCGGATGAAGGTCGATATTGGAGACGTTCCAGATCAGATGATAGAGGCTGTAACCTCTATTGAAGATAGACGGTTTTTTCAACATAACGGCGTCGATATCCGCCGGATTGTCGGCGCACTTATTGCAAATATTGAAAACGGATGGGGGTCTGAAGGGGGAAGCACAGTTACCCAGCAGGTTGTGAAAAGGACAATCTTATCGCCTGAAAAAACGTTGACCCGTAAAATACAAGAAGCCTATTTGGCAATAAGATTGGAACAAACGTATCCAAAAGATGAAATCCTGCAAATGTACTTGAATAATATCTATTTTGGAAACGGGGCTTATGGCCTTGCAACGGCATCAAAAACTTATTTCGGAACGAAAGATTTATCCGGGTTAAATGTATCGCAAATGGCCTTACTTGCAGGTTTGCCGAATGCACCAAGCTATTATGATCCATTTCAATATCCCGAAAGAGCAACTGACCGTCGGGATCAGGTTTTGCAGGCAATGCTAGAAACCGGTGCTATATCAGAGAATCAAGCAAAAGAAGCTGAATCGGTCCCCGTGAAAAAACTAGTGCAAAAACAAAAGAAAATTAACAATGATAAAGATCGGCCTTATCAAGCGTTTGTTGACCGAGTGTATCATGAGTTAGTGAACAAACGAAAAGTTGTCACGGATCAACAGTTTTATCAAGGTGGTTTGATGATTCACACGACACTGGACACCAATGCCCAAAAAGAAGTCTATGATCTTTTGACTTCGGATAAAATCAATTATCCTGACAAGGCATTCGAAGCGGGAATTTCCCTGATTGATACGAAAACGGGGGCTATTCAGGCTATCGGAGGGGGAAGAGATTTTCTTTCCATCGGTGATACCAACTATGGTGCTGAAGAAAAGAACCCGCCTGGATCAACGTTTAAACCAATCGTTGATTATGGTCCGGCGATTGAACACTTAAGTTGGTCAACAAATCATTCGATTGTGGATGAACCTTATTCTTACAGTGATGGAACGCCAATCAACGAATGGGATGGGGAATACTGGGGGTCCATGACTATACGAAGGGCTCTGGCGTGGTCGCGAAATATTCCTGCGTTAAAGACGTTTCAGGCTGTTGGTAAGGAAAAAGCGGCAGAGTTTGCGGACCAGCTTGGTATCGAACTCCAGAAACCGATTCCCGAAGCTGCTGCAATAGGAGGCCTTTCCAGAGGTGTAACGCCCTTACAAATGGCCGGCGCCTATGCAGCATTTGGAAACGAAGGGGTCTATCATGACCCGTATACTGTAAAGAAAATTGTCTTCCAAAATGGAAACGAGAAGAAGCTGACGCATGATCCGATTCAGGCCATGCATGCCTATACAGCTTATATGATTACTGACATGCTCAAAACAGTTATCACTTCCGGAACAGGTACTGCTGCCAACATACCTGGTATTCCAGTGGCAGGTAAAACGGGTTCAACAAATATTCCAGAGCCATTGCGGCAGCAACATAATATCGGGGACGGGTTGCTCGATTCGTGGTTTGCCGGTTATACAACACAGTACACTGCTGCAGTATGGACCGGTTATCCGAAATTGAAAAATGGCGACGATGTTCAATATATTCGTTATGATGGTTCGGAAGATATTGCAAAAGAGATTTTTCAAGTGTTAATGGAAAGCCTTTCTGATCCTGAAACGCCTGATTTCAAAAAACCGGATTCAGTCGGCGGTTCAGGTGATACATTGTATGTTCGAGAAACACAGCCGGCAATGTCCGGTTCTGGCAATGATGAGCAGCAAGAGGATGAACATACGGATCAGCAGGAGCCAGAACAGCCTGTTCAAGAAGAAAGGGAAAACAAACAAGAACAGAAACGCGAGGAACAAAGACAGAACAATTCCAGTGATCAAGATCAGCAGAAGGATCCAAAGGACCAGAAAGACGAAGAACAGAAAAATACCAGTGATCAAGGTCAACAGAAGGATCCAAAAGACCAGCAGGGCGAAGAACAGAAAAACCAGCGGAATGAAGAACAACAGGATCAAAATAAACAAAAGAATCAAGATCAGGAAGAGGATGAGACTGATAAGCAGGGTGAAAATTCTAAAGAGCAAGATGATCAGGAATCCAATTCGGAAGAGGATGAGAACGACCACCAGGATGAAAATTCTAAAGAGCAAGATGATCAAGAATCCAATCCGGATGAGGGAAATGATCAGAATCATGATTCTGGGGATAAAGAGGATCAAGATAACAGTGAAAAGGTAAATAATGATGGTGAAAGCGGGGAAAACTCTGCAGAAAAGGAAAAAAATGAAGAAGATCACCAAAGCAGTCAAACCGACGATACGCGTTGAGTTCAACCAACAGGATAAAGCGGTAGATTATATTCAAAGTCTTCTTGGTCATGAAAAGAGTGAAACAACAAGGCTATATGCTCATCTCAATGGGAATTGATGCAGTGGTCGCTTTTCTCATTACGTGGGTATTCCCCACTTTAACATATAAACTGATAATGGTTCTTAAAAACAAAGAAGCTCCAAAGAGGAATGGAAGAATCGCTTGTTTTTCTGTAATATCATTAGTTATAGTAAATATAGTCTTTTCCCAATTGTTTTATTAAATCATCGGGCGTCTATCTTGATAGGTTAGATGTCTTAATTTTTGTAAGAATTCTTGAATTGGATTGTTTGTTTTGAAATAATTGGTACTAGGTAATAGGGCAGTATTGTTGAATCAGGGAAAATGTTACAGTACTCGTTGTGTTTTCTGTTGCAATAAAGGAGTTTATTGGTAACTTCTTATAACAATCGGATGATTATCTTTATCTTCAACTATAGGATGCTTTCGAGTAGTAATAAATACGCCCATTATTGCTTTCTAGGGCTAGTTAATGGAGTAATACGTGTGAAACATGTTATAAGCATTACCGTCTAATTTTGTAAAAAAGGTGGGGCAATGAACAATTTAACTGTTGTAGCTACTCTATTGTTAGTCTTTATATTAAGTGGTTGTAATGACATAATTTTGAAAAACACAGATGAAAACGGGGAGTTATCAGGAGATAGTCCTCCCAATGCCTATATAAAGGTTGATAACAATAAGTATAGTACTAAACTGGGTTCATACTGCTGGAAAACTGGGTGTGTTGACAAAGTCGGGCCAGTTGAACTACTAAAAGACAAGGAGCCTATACAAGTTCGGGCTGATGAAAGTATAACTCTTAGAATGGAGTATAGTCCAAAGCCTAGCGAAATCCATCTTTCACAGATAAGCAATGGTAAAGAAAATGATGTAAAATTAAAAGATAATCAGTTTACGGCTCCTCATGAAAAAGGAATTTATTATTACAATTATGGTGTATGGTGGAAGGATGAAGAAGAGGAAAGTTTATCTCACGGTGATGCCTCTTATGTATTTGTTTTAGAAGTTAAATAATCGGGCTGGTAATCATAATTGAATAACTGTGCTTTCTTTTGAATAGGACCGTAATTTCTGACATTTAGGAGTGTTCTTTGTACCCAAAGTATAGTGAATTGGTCAAAGGGTGCTTATCTATATTTGTCAATTTTTGCTTATGTTTCGGTGCCCTTAGGAACAAATTGGAGGTTTCAATGAGAATATCGTTTGTAAATTCATTTTGGTTTTTATTTTCTGTTACCCTTAACGCTTTGGGAAATAGTTTTATGATTATTTCTAACCTGGGCAGTGGCCCTTGGACTTCTGCAGGAGAAAATCTGGTGTACGTATTACCTTTTTCCGTTGGTGTTTGCATTATTATTTTGCACCTTTTTTCCTTTTTGCTCAGCTATTTTATGAAAGTGAAAATCACTATGGAAGTGATTGTTAAAAGTATGGCTCTGGCAGTCATGTTTGGAGCTTTCATTGATTTATTTTTGTACATACATCAGCTGTTATATGTGCCTGAACATACAGCTGCCCGTTATATATACTTATTCATCGGGCTCAATTTAATTGCAATCGCTATATGCATTTATTTCCAAGCAAGTTCTATATACCTGCCAACTGACTTTTTATTGAAGGCTTTTGGGAAACTAATGAAAAACTATACATTGGGAACGATCGTATGGACGGCAATTCCGTTGTCCATAGGTGTGATCATTATTATCTATCGCCAGCAAATAAATGGAATCGGTCTGGGAACATTGCTGTTTATGTTTGGAATTGGTTTTTTGATAGACCAGTATAATCGCTGGATTGTTATTCAAAAAACTCCTGATAATTTGTATGTTTAGTCCTTCTGAATACAAGGACTATTTAGTCGAATAACAGAACAAATCAAGAATAAATATAGGAGGTTTATGTCGTGGATAAAAACATGACCGCCGCTGTGTTAACTTCGTTTGGCGGCCCCGAAGCTCTGCAAGTTCGTGATGATGTATCCATTCCCAACCTGCAAAAGGGACAGGTTTTGGTGCAGGTGACAGCCGCATCGGTAAATAACACTGATATTTGGACGAGAGAGGGAGCATACGGACAACCTGGACAGCCCAATGCAAAGGCTGGGTGGCGTGGACAAGTTGATTTTCCTCGTGTTCAGGGAGCAGATATCGTTGGCAGGATTTGTGCCGTTGGAGATGGTGTGGATCAGAGACGACTGGGCGAGCGTGTCCTGGTAGATCCCGCAATTTATGATTATTCCGGAGACAATGCCCACCCGGTAGGTCTTTTGGGAAGCGAATTAGATGGAGGCTTTGCCCAATATGTAGCCGTTGAAGATGTGCGAGCTCATAATGTAACCACCTCACCATTAAACGATGAGCAGTTGGCTTGTTTACCGACTGCTTACGGTACAGCGATGGGTATGCTGGAACGTGCGGAAATCGTTAAAGGTGATACTATCGTAGTAACTGGCGCGTCGGGTGGGGTTGGCTTTGCTCTAGTTCAACTGGCTTCCATACGAGGTGCTCGTGTCATCGGCATGACTACCTCCGCAAAAGGAGACTTGGTTGCTGAAGCAGGGGCTGACGTCATCGTTAATCGTAAGGAATCGAATCTATTGACCGAAATGTCAATTGCGGCACCATCAGGTTTGGACGCTGTTGCGGATGTAGTTGGTGGGGAGAGCTTTGAGTGGTTGTTGCCCCTCCTCAAAGAAGGAGAGCGCTGGGTGATTGCCGGTGCCGTCGGAGGACCTGTGGTGACTTTTGATTTACGCAGGCTCTATTTGCACAATAAACAATTGATCGGTTCTTCTATGCACACACCTCTACACTTTCGAAAATTGATCGATGAGGCAAACGCTGGTCGGGTCCTGCCACGAGTCGCTGAAACATTCACGTTAAACGATATCCATAAGGCCCAACAGGTGTTTCAAGGTCGACGGCACGTAGGTAAGATCGTTATTCTCCCGTCTGAGGTTTAAGATATCTTTTTACTGGGTGTTTTTCCATTAAAGAAAACCTAAGTCATCGGGAACTTGATTATAATTCCCCTTTGGGAACATAAGATAGCAGTATTGCTGTACCACAAATTGTAAATACCAGCTAATAGCAGAAAAGGACTATTCAAGAATATAGCGGCTATTCGGAATAAGGGTGAGCCCATGTTTCTACAAGGACCATTAAAATAAGAGGTCGGGACAAAAGTATCTTTTTCATACAAAAATCCGAACAACTAGAATAAATGGTTAGTGCAACTAATCCGCTCCGGAAATATACTTCGCTTTCCGCGGGCGGCTGGTGATCCTCCTCGTGCTTCGCACTGCGGGGTCTCACCTATGCCTCTGCTCCCGCAGGAGTCTACGTATATTCCCTTCGCTAAATCGTAGCATTGTTCGTCTTTAGAATTGATAAAATTAGTTATGTCCCAACCTCTTAGTATGCATATATGAAGTTATATAGATGTTTAACTTGTAGCGCCCATTCCGCCATCAACTCGATATTCCGCACCAGTAATAAATTCACTCTCATCTGAACCTAAAAATAATACTAAATTTGCAATGTTTTTCGAGTCTGCATAGTGTCCTAAAGGGATGCTTTTTGTAATTTCCTCTTCAACCTGTTCCTCTTCATTCCCTTGGGTTGTACCTTGACCTTGATGTACGGTTTTCATCATATTTCCTGAAACTGGAGCTGGGTGTATCGAGTTAACCCGAATATTATTTCCTGCGCATTCTAAAGAAGCTGTTTTAGTTAAACCGACAACTGCATGCTTAGATGCTGAATATGGTGCCATATTTGGGCTACCTCTTAACCCATCTACAGAGGATGTATTGATAATGCTGCCTTGTTGTTGTTTTTTCATCACCGGAATAACATGTTTCATGCCAAGAAAAATTCCCATAGTATTAATAGATAGAACCTTGTTAAAATTATCTACTGACTGTTGATCAATGGAACCGACTTCTCCAATGATTCCTGCATTATTAAAGAAAATATCCACTGATCCAAACTTGTTCACTGTCTGGTCAACGTAATTTTTCACATCTTCTTCTTTGGTAACATTTGCTTCGACTATAAAAACATTTTCATCTGATAATTCGTTTTGTACTTGTTCCAACTTTGGCCTATCCAAATCAACTAATGATACTTTGGCTCCTTCACTCAAAAAGATTTCTGCTGCTTGTTTCCCTAAGTTTCCAGCAGCACCAGTAATTATTGCTACCTTTCCTTTTAATCTTCCCATGAATATCTCTCTCCTTGTACGACAAAATTTACGGTACGTAGGTATTTTTCCCTATTTAATTAAAATAAACACTTACAAATTTCCCGCAACAAATATGGTATTGGAACCATTTTTGTTTTAAAAGAGGATGATGAGCTATAATTATATTTCCGTGTTTCACTTTCCGCAAGTTGTATCGCAAACAGGCGCGCCTCCGGAATAAAAAGCTCGACGCCCCTTTCATACATAAGAGTCGGTTTCTTGAATAGCACTTGACAAGATAATTAGATATTTATGTTAAAATGTAATGAGATTATGAAATAAGTAAAAAAGTAACGAAAAGGGAAAAGGGGATTGAAATGGATTTAAGATTTCCAATTGGGCAATTACAAGTTCCTAAAAAAGTGACATTAGAAAACATTCAGGAATGGCTGAAGGAAATCGAAACTTACACGATTCGATTAAGAGATATTGTTGACTCATTAAGTGATGAGGAACTAAGCAGAACATATCGTGATGGCAGCTGGACAGTTCGTCAACTTGTTCATCACATTGCAGATTCTCAGTTGAACATGTATCAACGTTTGAAGCTAGCTTTAACCGATGAGAATCCAACAGTACCAGCTTTTGATCAAGAAGAGTGGGCTGTTCAACCGGATACAGAACTTCCTGTAGAAAGTTCTGTTAAACTGCTGGAAGGTATAAATGAGCGCATCGTATCTTTAGGAAACAGTTTAACTGAAGAGCAATTAAATCAAGCTTTTACTCACCAACAAAACGGTGAAATAACAGTAGCCACAAAAGTTGCAAAATTAGCTTGGCACGAAGAGCACCACTTGGCCCATATTAAAATCGCGTTATCAAAATAATACAATATGTATGGAATGGGCTTATTGAAGTTCAGTAAGCCCATTGTTTAAAATAAGGAATAATTACTGAAGTTTTATTCAACCAAAAGGGGTCTATCTGTTAAAGTGCATGATGATTATTTTTTATGGTTATTATCAGATGCGATAAACGCAACTAATATCCGTTAGCGCACTAACAAAGCACAATGGATCATGAGATTAAGAGAGGGGAAGTCGATATGACTCATTATACGTCTAGCAAGCAGCAAGAGGAGGAAGTTGATCTTTCTTCCAATGCATTTAATCAAAATCCTTATCCCGTATTTAGTAAGCTTAGGGAGAATGATCCGGTTTACCGCACCGTTATGGCGGATGGTCAGTATGCCTGGATTGTGACACGTTATGAAGATGCTGTGTCTGTTTTAAAGGACAACCGATTCATCAAGGATCCGACAAACCTCATTACGGATGAGGAGAAAAGAACGGACCGGAAAGCAGAGAAAGGCGTGTTTATGAACACAATGCTTTTCTCGGATCTGCCCGATCATAAGCGCTTGCGTGGCTTGGTTCAAAAGGCATTCACTCCTCGCATGATTGAAGGTCTAAGGGGGCGAATCGAGGAAATCACAAATGACTTGCTTGATGGCATCCAGCAGGAAGGAAAGATGGAGATTATTAATGATTTCGCCTTTCCATTGCCGATCATTGTTATTTGCGAAATGTTGGGTGTGCCCAGCGAAGACCGAAATCAGTTTCGCTCTTGGTCCAATACGCTTGTAGAAGCCAATAATAATCCAGAACAGATACAAAACGTCCAGCAGGATTTGGAAGCGTTTATTGGTTATATTCACCAATTGATTACAAAGCGGCGCAAAGATCCTCAACGGGATTTGATAAGCAGCTTGATCCGAGCTGAGGAAGAGGGGGATCAGCTGACAGAGCCAGAACTTTATGGTGTTGTGTCTTTGTTAATTATCGCCGGCCATGAAACAACCGTCAATTTGATTGGCAATGGCATACTTGCATTACTTGAACATCCTGATCAAATGGAAAAATTGAAGCAACAGCCGAATATGATGAAAACTGCCGTTGAAGAATTTCTTCGCTATAACGGTCCAGTTGAGTTTAGCACTAACCGTTGGGCTGGAGAAACGCTTGATTTCAAGGGCAAAACCATTCCCAAGGGCGAATTGGTGTTAGTGGCGCTGGATTCAGCAGACCGCGATCCGGATCAATTCAAGGATCCGAATGTCCTTGATGTGACCCGCCAACAAAATCGGCACCTTGCTTTTGGTAAGGGGATTCACTTTTGCCTTGGTGCCCCGTTAGCCCGTTTGGAGGGGGGAATTGCCTTCAACACGTTGTTGCGACGGATGCCGGATTTGCGGTTAAACACTGATCCCGAATCGTTACAATGGCGGCCAGGAATGTTAATGCGGGGCTTGAAGGAATTACCAGTTGCTTTTTGAGGGATACATGAAGGGAGGATATATCATGACCAGACACAAGCTTTATACAATGAGTGTCGCAAGTGTCTATCCCCATTATGTTACGAAGGCGGAGAAAAAAAGACGTACGAAAACAGAAGTCGATGAAATTATCCGTTGGTTGACAGGGTATAGTCAGGAAGAGTTGGAAACGCAACTGGAAAAACAGACAAACTTTGAGACCTTCTTTACGGAAGCTCCCCAAATGAATTCTTCACGGACTTTAATCAAAGGTGTGGTCTGCGGTGTCCGAGTGGAAGACATCGAAGAACCAACTATGCAGGAAATTCGCTATTTAGATAAGCTGATCGATGAGTTGGCAAAGGGAAAAGCGATGGAGAAGATTTTGCGGAAATAATAATTAATACGAAAAAACACAGCTTTTATTATAAAATATAAAAGAATCGGTTCGCGGTTGTTGTCATGCTCATGGTCCATTCTTTCTATAAAGCTGCCAATCGGGAAACGAAGTCTAAACGTGAAAGGCAGCAACAAAAAAACATATCTTAAGTCGCCTCACAAATTAAACTAACAAAATGCTCAGATTTAACCCTGAGCATTTTGCTTTTATATTAATTTTTTACCTCTATCAGATCCATTTTATTTTTCTTTTTCAAACGCATTGACTGCTGCTTCAGCTACCTGGACATCCTGTGGAACAGCTCCTCCGCTGACACCGACTGCGCCTACCACTTTTCCGTCTTTTTCAAGCGGGATGCCGCCGCCGAACACGACGATTTTCCCTTGATTTGTTGTGTTCAGTCCCCAAAGTTCTGCCTGAGGTACTGTTGCTTCTTCCAGGTTGGATGTCGGCATTTTTAATGCAACGGAAGTCCAGGCTTTATTATGGGCGATGTCGATACTCGCGAGCCATGCATCGTCCATCCGGTGGGTCGCAATCAGATTTCCGCCATCATCAAGTACGGAAATAACCATTTGCACGCCTATGTTTCCTGCTTCCTGTTCCGCACTGTCAATCAGCTTCTTTGCCGTGTCCAAATTGAGTTTCTCCACGCTATCCATCCTTTCTTAATAGTACTCTTCTAACTGCTTCGTCTTGGTTCACTCAATCATTTTCCCGTAATAATGGCAATCAAAACGCAATTTTACAAAAAATCTATTAAATTTTGTAATTTTTCAGTTTCAAAAAATAATAACCGGGTAGACAAGGATTAGGGTCCGCACATGTGGTGAGACCTATAAATTCCTGAAAAACACGAAGGAGGTTATTTTGTTGGCTGATAATCGTGGAGTCGTGTACAAAGGTCCAGGAAAAGTTGAAGTGGAAGATATCTCATATCCTGATTTAGTGCTGCATGATGGGCCGGGCGTGCCCAAATCAAATGCCGGCAGAAAGTGTGAGCACGGGGTTATCCTCAAAAATATCGTCACAAATATCTGCGGCAGTGACCAGCATATGGTTCGCGGGCGTACGACGGCCCCATCCGGACTAGTGTTAGGGCATGAAATTACCGGTGAAGTGATTGAAGTGGGGCGTGATGTTGAATTCATCAAAAAAGGCGATATTGTATCTGTACCGTTCAATGTAGCTTGCGGTCGATGTAAAATGTGCCAGCGCCAGGATACACATATTTGCTTGAATGTTAATCCGGAAAGACCTGGCGGCGCCTATGGCTACGTTGACATGGGCGGCTGGGTTGGCGGCCAGTCCGAATATGTCATGGTTCCATATGCCGACTTTCAATTATTGAAATTTCCGGATAGGGAGAAGGCAATGGATAAAATTCTTGATCTCACGATGTTATCGGATATTTTCCCGACAGGCTACCATGGTGCAGTGACTGCAGGTGTCACGACAGGTTCAACGGTTTATGTGGCCGGTGCTGGGCCGGTTGGACTGGCTGCGGCACATTCCGCGCAATTGCTGGGTGCGGCGGTTGTGATTGTTGGTGACTTAAAAGAAGAACGGCTGCAGCAGGCAAAAAGTTTTGGCTGCGAAACAATTAACTTAAAGGAACACGATGATGTCGGGGAGCAGATTGAGCAAATTGTCGGTGTTCCTGAAGTCGACTGTGCGATTGATGCAGTCGGTTTTGAGGCATATGGCCATGGAACCGATCACAAGGATGCTCCAGCTACTGTACTTAATACCATGATGGATGTTGTGGAAGCAGGCGGCAAATTTGGTATTCCCGGACTTTATGTAACAGATGATCCGGGGGCTAAAGATGAAGACGCCAAACAAGGTTCGCTGAAAGTGAAATTTGGACTGGGATGGTCAAAAGCACATTCCTTTACAACAGGCCAAACCCCTGCCATGAAGTATCAGCGTCAACTAATGAATGCCATTTTGAATGGAAAAGCGGATATCGCAAATGTTGTGAATGCAACAGTCATATCACTTGATGAGGCGCCACAAGGGTATGCTGATTTCGACAGTGGCGTTGCCAAGAAGTTTGTCATAGATCCGCATGGCACGTTAAGCAAGTAAGTAAAATGTTTGGCTGAATAAAGAGGCCTCTCCGCAGGGAGCAGGCTCTTTGTTAAAAATGTATTAGGACTTAGTGAATTCACGGTGTAGTATGGGTTAGTAGCGCTATTAATTTGATTAAAACCGCTGTAGTTTACATCGGTGCGCTGTAGATGAGATGAGCGAATAAACGATGCAGAATGAGCAGGAATAGCTGCAGATTGAGAGAGAACAGCTACAGATTTGATAAGAATGTAAGACTGGTTTGTCATTCAATAAAAGCTCCCGAACCTTTTATATGTAAAGATTCGGGAGCTTTAGTAATGCTAAACATTAACGTGAGTAGTACTCAACGATAAGCGCCTCGTTGATTTCAGCCGGCATTTCGGAACGCTCAGGATAACGTGAATACGTTCCTTCTTTTTTATCCTCATCGAATGTCAGGTATTCCGGTACGAAGTTGTTCACTTCGATCGCTTCCTCAATGATATCAAGGTTTTGTGATCTTTCACGCAGACCGATGACCTGACCCGGCATCACGCGGTAAGATGGAATATCAACACGTCCACCGTCTACAGTTATGTGACCGTGACCAACGAGTTGACGTGCCTGACGTCGTGTACGCGCCAATCCTAGGCGATACACAATGTTATCCAGGCGGGATTCAAGCAAGAGCATGAAGTTCTCACCATGGACACCTTTCATTTTGCCCGCTTCTGTGAATAGGTTACGGAATTGACGCTCGTTCAAACCGTACGTAAAGCGAAGCTTTTGTTTTTCTTGCAGCTGAAGACCATACTCAGACATTTTTTTGCGCTGATTAGGTCCGTGCTGTCCTGGAGGGTAAGGACGTCGATCCAGTTCCTTACCGGTTCCTGTCAATGAAATGCCGAGACGGCGTGATTTTTTCCAGTCTGATCCGGTAAATCGTGCCATTGGACATTTCCTCCTTTATAGTTTATTCGCATAAAATAAACGACCGTGTTCCTGAACATTGGCCATTTTATTTTCATGTACCTTCGCCCCAGCAGCAGAGAGTTACACGATACACCTCCTAGATTAAGAGGAATAAAATGGGGGCAATGCCGGTTCACATAGGCTACCTTTTTATTTTACACAACGAATAGTATATAGGCTGTCAGCTATGAAGTCAACCTTTTTCAGTACGGAACTGCAAAAAATGATTCAGTTGGAGTCTTATTTCAGGAATGTTTCTAGCTCTCGTGCGAATTTTTCCAGATAGATTTTATCTGTTTCGTCAAATCGGCTTTTGATCGGACTGTCAATATCAAGGACGCCATAAATGTCATGGTCCTTAGACAGCGGAACAACTATTTCTGATTGGCTGGCGCTGTCACAGGCAATATGGCCCGGAAACGCTGACACGTCTGCAACAAGCTGTGTTTTCCACTCCTTGATGGCCGTTCCGCAGACACCTTTGCCATATTCAATTCGGATACAGGCGGGCAAACCCTGGAAAGGTCCAAGAACCAGTTCGTCATCCTTCCACAGATAGAATCCGACCCAGTTAACCTCATCAAGAAATTGATTCAGCAGGGCGGATGCATTCGATAAAATGGCTGTTGCGTCTGTTTCCTCCTCGGAAAGGGCTGTCAATTGTTTTATTAATCGTTCATAATCTTTTGCTTTATTACTGGAATAAGCGGTTGCCTGAAACATACAGATTCAATTCCTTTCATTATTATTTCGACAAAAAGCTGAGGTAATTGTCGAGCGAAAATTGCAGGATATTTCGTCTTATCGTCGTAACAGTGAAGTAAGGGGGCATGAGTTCCAATGAAAAAAAGTCCAACGAAACAAAAAGTTATAGATGCCGCATCTTCACTGTTTTTTCAGAATGGTTTTCATGGCACGTCGGTGAGGGATATAGCTGATAAAGCTGCTGTCAATGTTTCATTGATCAGTTATTATTTTAAAAGTAAACAAGGACTTCTTGAGTATGCTGTCACCCAATACTATGAAGCATATCTTGAAACGGTTGAAATATCCCTTGGGGAAAATGACGCACTGCCACCATTGGATAAGCTAAAGCATTTGGTTGGAGTTATTATACAGTACAAACAGCGAAACTATCAATTATCATGTTTTATTCATCGCGAGCTGTCACTTGATTCGGTTTTTGTCCGTGAAATGACGGTGACCTACCTGGCAAAAGAAAATTATGTTATCAGTAATGCTTTTCATGCTATTTTTCCTGAGCAGAAAGGACAGCACCTGGATAAGCAATTTTTACTGATGCAGCTTAAGGGGATGTTAACCACGCCGTATTTGATGCAATACGAATGGAAAAATCATGTTGTGGGAGAATTTTCGCATCATCAATTTGTCAGGAATTACACGCGCACAATTGATAATTGGCTGGATCATGCTGTGGAACAAAATAGAGAAAAGGCCCGGTGAGTTTTGATACAGTGAAAACTTTCAATACGTGGGGGGTCCCCGCTGCTTGTTAGTTGAACAGAATCGGATTATTTACGGGGAGTTAATTCGATCAAATGTACGAGGGTAAATGATTTTGCTTAAAAATAATGTCGAATCATGAATTTATTTGAATTTTTTTAGCCAAAAATGCCAATAACGTGGTATTATTAATAATAAGGATAACTATTTTCTAAAATGGGTTTCTTTGACATATAACCAGAGAAATAAACCTCTTATTAGTAATGACGTGTTAGGGGGCATTTTATGGCATACATAATTGGAAGTATTCTTGTTATCATTGCAATTATTATCACGGGGTTAATCATGCGGAAAAGGGTTTATGATGTTGTGGACCGGCTGGAAGCGTGGAAAATGGATATCATGAACCGCAATATTGCGTCCGAACTCTCCCGGATTAAAAATCTTAATTTATCCGGTGAGACCCAGGAGAAATTTGAATCTTGGAAAGAACGTTGGGAGCACATTGTGGCGAAAGAACTGCCGGATATTGAGGAGCATTTATTTGACGCGGAGGAAGCCTCGGACCGGTATCGTTTTCCCACTGCCAAAAAGACATTGCGGACAGCTGAGCAGACACTCCAATCGGTTGAAAGAGAGATCGAGCAAATGCTGGAAGAGCTTGATCAATTGATGGAATCAGAAGAATCCAGCCGTAAAAATATCGAGCAGATTGAACCTGATTTAAAAGCTTTGCGCAAAAAACTGTCGCAGAGCCGCACCCGGTACGGAAAGGCCGAAGCTCAATTTGACCGTGAGCTTGATGAGCTTGAGAATAAACTCGGCCAGTATCATGAGATAGTGGACGAAGGCAATTATTCAGAAGCGCGAGATCTGGTTGAAGGGCTGAAACAGGAATTAGATCGACTGGCAGTGGAAATGGATGAATTCCCTGCCATCTATCGAAAGTGCAAGCATGATCTGCCTGAACAGCTTGATGAATTACTGAAAGGTCTGCATGAAATGAAGGAAGGCGGCTACCGGATTGAACATCTCGGTTTTGAAAAAGAGGTGCATCATTTTCAGCACCGATTGACCGAATGTATCCATTCTCTCGAAAAAGGCGACGCCTCAATGGCAAATGAGATTATTCCTGACATTGAGGAACGGGTTAACGAGATGTATCAGCTTCTTGAAAAAGAAGCTCTTGCAAAAAATTACGTTGATACGAAATTGAGCCCTTACCAGAATGCATTGGGCGCATTGGAAAGTGACTTCAATGTGACAAAAGAAGAGGTTGAAGCATTAAGGGAGAATTACTATTTTGAAGATGGGGATATGGAGAAATATCTTTCATTGGATAAAGCCATTACGCAGCTTCACAACCAGCTGGAAGCTATTAACAACTCAATTGAACATGACGATACACCGCATTCCGAATTACGAAGGGAACTTGAAATTGGCTTTGAAGAGTTGAACACACTGAAGGAGGACCATGAGACGTTCAAAAAACGCATTCAGGAGATGCGTCAGGATGAAATCGAAGCAAAAGAAAAATTGGCAGAGATGCGAAGGCGATTATTTCAGATTAATCGGCGGCTGAAAAAAAGTAACATTCCAGGCGTCCCGAACTTCATCTGGAATAAAATGGATGAAGCGGCCGAGCGGAATGATCGTGTCTTTTCGGCTTTGGAAAAACAGCCGCTTGATATGATAGAGGTTCAGCATGCTTTGTCCGAAGCTAAAAACACTGTGGAATATGTGGCAGAGCAGACAGATACACTCCTTGAGCAGGCATATTTAACTGAACAGGTCATCCAGTATGCCAATCGTTATCGCAGTCAGGATGCTGAACTTGCCAAAAAACTGTCAGAAGCGGAGCGCTTATTCCGTGCTTATGAATATGAACTTGCGCTTGAACAGGCAGCAAGGGCTGTGGAAGAGGTTGAACCAGGCGCCCTTAAACATATCGAACAATTTCAGAAAGCGGCAAATTAATATAAGTCTGCAACAAGCAGAATCCTTGCCATGAACTATTGAAACGGATTATAATTCAAGGAAATTTTCAAATAAATGACGAACCGATTCCGATGACATCCTGCTGCTGATTTGCAGGGAACATCGGAATTAAGTGTGAAAAATAGACGTAAAGGCTGCCTTAACGGGAAGGATAAGATAAAATTGGTCCTTTTTCTGATAAGCAGCCTTGCTTATTGTCGAACGCAAAAAGATTTACAGGGAGTTATGATCATGATTTATTTGGACAACAGTGCAACCACAAAACCGGATCCCGCGGTGCTTGAAAGTTTTCAGCAGGCATCCGGCCGTTTTTTTGCTAATCCGTCGAGCATTCATCAATTTGGCGGGGAAGCCGAAAAACTGCTTGCAAAAGCAAAAGAACAGGCTGCTGATTTGTTGCATGTTCAACGTGAGGAGATTGTATTTACCTCCGGGGGTACAGAAGGGAATAATCTGGCTATTAAAGGCATTGCACTTGAGCATCAGGGGCGCGGCAAACATATTATGACAACTGACATTGAACATTCCTCGGTCAATGAAGCATTCAAAGGATTGGAGCAGCTGGGTTTTGACGTAACCTATTTACCGGTTGACGAAAATGGAGTCGTCTCAGTCAACAAACTGAAAGACGCTATCAGGGATGATACGATTTTAATCAGCATTATGCATGTGAATAACGAGCTTGGATCTATTCAACCTGTCGAGGAAATCGGTAAAATCGCCAAACAGCATCCAAAGTTATTTTTCCATGTTGACCATGTTCAGGGAATGGGTAAAGTACCGTTAAGACTTGCTGGCACAGGAATTGACCTATGCACCATATCAGGTCATAAAATCCATGGCTTAAAAGGGACTGGAATCCTATATATCAAAAAAGGAACGACATTGTTCCCTTTATTCCATGGCGGTAACCAGGAGCAGGGCCTTCGTTCAGGTACCGAAAACCTCGCCGGTGCCGTTTCGCTAGTTAAGGCTATCCGCTTATTAAATGAACGGCAGCGAGAAGGTATCGCCCATATGCGTGAATTACAGCAGCTGCTGCGAGAGAACCTGAGTGAGATGAACGGTGTGGAGGTCAATACGCCTGTAGCGGCCGCCCCCCATATTATGAATATTTCAGTCCCTGGGCTGAAGCCGGAAGTTATTATCCACACTCTTGGCGAACAGAGTATTTATATATCGACAAAATCAGCTTGCTCATCCAAGCAATCGAATGAAAGCAAAATCCTTGCTGCATGTGGCCATGAAAATAACCGCTCAGCCTCTGCACTAAGGATCAGTATATCCTATGATACAACGGAAGAAGAGATTCGCGTATTTCTAAATGCACTGTCAGAGGCGATCGATCAATTAAAGGCAATACTGGAGTAGATAATTATGCAATATGATCATATATTAATTCGTTATGGTGAAATGGCTTTAAAAGGAAAAAACAGAAAAAGTTTTATCGTACAACTGCAAAATAATCTCCGGCAGCAACTAAAAGATTTTCCGGAAACAAAAGTGAAGCGTACGCAAGGCAGGATGTTTGTTCTACTGAATGGGCATGATGCGGAAGCTGTTATGGAAAAATGTAAAAATGTGTTTGGCCTGCAAAGTCTCAGCATGGCTATAAAGGTTCAAAATGATGAGACCGAGATTAAGGATGCGGCATTGTGGGCACTGGAAAACACGACCGATGCCAAAACATTCAAGGTTTCCGTCAAACGCATTGACAAAAAGTTCCCGATACGGTCACAGGATATGAATCAGGTTCTTGGCAAACATCTACTGTCAAATACGACCGGATTCACAGTTGATGTGCATCAGCCTGATATAGAGCTTAAAATTGAAATTCGAACCGAAGCAACCTATATTACGTCAAGTGTCGTTCCTGGTCTGGGCGGCTTACCTGTGGGCACATCAGGTAAGACGCTCCTGATGCTATCTGGAGGAATCGACAGCCCTGTTGCAGGATTTTTGGCTATGAAGCGCGGCGTGGAAATTGAAGCAATCCATTTTCATTCCCCGCCGTTTACGAGCGAACGCGCTAAGCAGAAGGTTTTGGATTTAGCTGAAAAGTTAACTAGTTACGGGAACAAAGTGAATGTTCATATCGTTCCATTTACGAAAGTACAGCAGCATATATTCCGTGAAATGCCGGAAAATTATGCGATGACTATCATGCGCCGGATTATGATGCGTATAAGTGAACAGGTCTGCAGGAAGGAATCCATCCTCTCGATTACAACCGGTGAGAGCCTTGGGCAGGTCGCCAGTCAGACGATGGAGAGTATGAATACGATTAACGAGGTAACCAATTATCCAATTCTCCGTCCATTGGTGGCGATGGATAAAGATGATATAGTCCAGATTTCCAGAAGAATTGATACGTACGATATATCAATTCGCCCATACGAGGATTGCTGTACAATTTTTGTTCCAAAATCGCCAAAAACACGGCCTGGACGCGAAAAGGTGAATCAATTCGAGTCACAAACTGATTTCACTAAACTGATTGAGGAAGCTGTCAATGGTATTGAAGTGGTGACATTGACCGGTAAGGCAGATGCAGAAAAGGAATTTGATGATTTATTATAATAGCGTGTGCAATATATTCAAAGCACCGCAGTTTTGGCGGGCTTTTTAAAAAAACCTTTAATTAGGAATTTACAACAACTACCAGTTTTAAAATCTCGCTTCGGTACGCAATCTAAGGGTACCAAGGAGGTGATAGATTATGCCAAGCAACAACAGTTCAAATCAACTGGTAGTCCCTGGTGCAGAACAAGCTCTAAACCAAATGAAGACCGAGATTGCACAGGAGTTTGGTGTACAACTTGGTGCTGATACGACTTCCCGCGGCAATGGGTCTGTAGGCGGGGAAATCACAAAACGTCTTGTTAACACAGCTGAACAACAATTTGGCGGTAACATGCCGCAGTAACAACAGTATAATAATGGCTAGAGGGCTATCCTCACGGGGGTAGCCCTTTTTATTATGCTGAGAATGATCCAGTTGGCTGAATGCAACGGAACTGTAGTCCGACTAATTATTCTTATAAAAACGTGCGCTTTACTCTGTTCCAATAGGAGTTATTCTTCAGTTTGACGGTTTTAACCAGTTTATCGCTCAGGTTAACGGTCAGGTTTTGAATATTTCTGACTGGATAGGCTTCATTGTCCATACCGATAATCGGATAATCATTCCCATCCTGGACGACTTCCATTTTTAATGTACGGTCTTTGTTCAAGATAAACGACGATCCTAGCGTTCGGTAGCGGTTATTATTGAGTGATGCAATTTCGGATACCTGGAAGCATGGTATTTTTGGATCGATGACAGCGCCCTGTGTCGATTTGTTATAGCCGGTGCTTCCGGTAGGCGTTGCCACGATCAGTCCATCACCGCGAAATGTCTCAAAATGCAAATCATCGATATAAACATCAATAACGATTGATTTGATGATGGTCGAGCGTATACTGACTTCATTCAGGCAGTTAAAAGTGGATTCCCCGTTCACTTGAACATCAATGAGCGGAAATCGCCGTACTTCCATTTCTTCATGCTGCATAGTGTACAACATGTCATCAAAGTTATCCATATTAAAATCGCAATATAACCCTGATTCATTCGATCTTGTAATGCCTGTGTATAGACAATCTTGTCGAAAGCCGGTTAACCGGACCGCCTGAAGGAATGCTCCGTCACCGCCAACACTAATAATAACGTTAGCATCATCGGGGTTTTCCACAATTTGAAAATTGTTTTCCCTGGCTAACCTAAATAGTGGCTCTAACTTATGTTCAAGGTCCTGGTCAGGGGGATAAAAAAAGTATAGGTTATTTCGAATCGGCATATGAGAGTCCCTCCTATCTGTTAATTTTATTCTATCACTTAATCAAAATTTAACCCAATAATGTGTAAAAAAAGGAAATTGCGGAAGTATAAAGAAAAAGAGGTGAGTTAATGGTTATTGGCGCTCTCATATTTTTTCTCGTCTTTTTAATCGTGTTTTTATATTCACGGATAAAAGTGTTCGGCTCCATCACATTAAACCAGGAAAAACAAGTCATTTGGGTAGCCTGTTACTTTTATCGGATTCGTTTGCTGGAAAGATCTATTGATTTGACGGAAGAAGAACCAGAACACGAGAAGTCATTTCAGGAAACTGTATCACTTTTACATAAAGGTAGTCAGAATATTATTCAGAAAGCAAGGATTTCACATGAGATTGTCACCCTCATTTTAGAACGACTGCGGTTTCATGATTTTTCCTGGCAAACAGAAGTAGGGACTGGAAAAGCGCATACAACAGGTATGGCAGTCGGCGGGATCTGGAGTGCTAAGGGTGCGGTAGCAGGGATGTTATCTGCAAAAAGCCATTTTCATTGCAGACCGTCGATGACGGTTACACCCGTTTATAACCAAAAACGGATTCATTCGGCTATTAACTGCATGATATCCATCAGGACAGGGCAGGCTATTTATGCATTACTGAAAATCATACGAAAATATTCTGTTAAACAAGAAGCTATCATTTAAGAAGGAGGATTACCATGGATGAGCATCCAATTCAGGGGTTAATGACGACAGCAATGGAAAATTTGAAAGATATGACTGAGGTTAACACAATCATAGGGGATCCCATTGAGTCGCCGGTAGATGGCAGTGTTATCATCCCAGTCTCGAAACTGGGGTTTGGATTTGCTGCAGGCGGGAGCGAATTCAATGGCGGCAGTTCCGGGGAATCAGGCGGAAAAGACGCTATGCCTTTTGGTGGCGGCAGCGGCGGTGGTGTCTCAGTGACGCCTGTTGCATTTCTAATCGTTAATCCAAAAGGGATTAAAATGATTCACCTTGACGAAAGTACACATATTTATGAGAAAATGATGGACTTTGCACCTAAAGCCGTCGAAAAAATCCAGCAATTACTCAAAGAGTCGGGACTACCGGACAAAATGAAACAGCAAACCAGTCAGCATGGCGGCAAAGGTGATGAGGAAAAGCAGAAAAAGGAAAAACAGCAGCAGGAACAACAATCTCAACAGGATGAGCAGTCCCAGCAGGATGAACAGTCTCAGCAAGGGCCAAAACCTCGACGGAAATCACAGCAATTTGATGATCACTTTGACCAGAATTTTGATATTTAATTCATAGCGTATTTACAATTTTGATGTCTTTAACAGTGGACATACACGGCCCTTCCATTCATAATAAGACTATAGGTTAATATTTACAGGAAGGGATGATTTCAATGGCGAATGTAACATTTAACCAAGATCCGGTGACACTGTTAGGGAAGGAGATCTCAGTCGGTGATAAAGCTCCGGATTTTACAGTTTTGGCCAACGATCTTCAGGAAGTCTCACTAAGTGATTATAAGGGTAAAGTAAGGCTGATTGCGGCTGTGCCGTCTGTCGATACAGGTGTTTGTTCAGATGAGACAAAGCGCTTTAATGAAGAGGCAGACAAGCTGGATAACGTACATGTATTAACCATCAGCATGGATTTGCCGTTTGCTCAGGGACGCTGGTGCGCAGCTACTGGCGTAAAAAACCTGGATACATTATCAGATCACCGCAACGCGGATTTCGGTGAAAAATACGGTGTGCTAATTAAAGAGCTCCGTCTTCTGGCAAGGGCAGTATTTGTGGTTGACTCAAATGACAATATCACATATGTAGAATATGTTGATGAGGTTACCAACCACCCTGATTATGACCGTGCTTTAGACGCAGCACAAAAAGCAGAGTAATTTTTGGCAGCTCTCCTGCTGAGGAATATGGCAGGGGAGCTTTTTTGTTTTAGAATAAACCGGTCTTTTGATACAATAGAAACGCCTTGAGACAGTGGATCGGAGGATTTATGACATGGAAAAAACGAACGTGGAACGATTGTTTGAAGAAATCGATAATTTAACGGAAACTATCCAGCAATCAAAGAATGAAACGTACTTGGACAGTTTGAATATAGCCCTTGAGGCCATTTTTTATCAGGAACCATCTGAGGATATGGATGAAAGTCTCATGAAAAAGCTGCCGGCTATACCGGAAATAGCGTCTTATGATGTCGTGGAGATCCGAAAGGCTGTTCAGCTTGCCATTTTAAAAGGAATGAAAGGAGCAACACAGCAACAGCATCTAATGACCCCTGAAACCGTGGCCATGTTTGTTGGTTATCTGGCTGAAAAGGTCACCACAGATGAAGAAAATCTTCGGGTGTTTGATCCCGCTGGTGGAACCGGGAACCTTCTGACAACCGTTTTAGAGCAGGTGGATCATCTGAAGCACGCCGCAGCGGGAGAAGTAGATCCGACCCTGATAAAACTTGCTGTGTTGAATGCCAACCTGCAAAAAAAGGAAATAGAGTTTTTCCATCAGGACAGTTTACGCCCATTTTTGATGGATCCCGTTGATTTGGTTATCACTGATCTGCCTGTCGGTTATTACCCTGATGATATCCGGGCGAATGATTATAAACTGAAGGCGGACGAGGGCCATTCCTATGCGCACCACCTCTTCATTGAGCAAAGCCTCAATTATACTAAAGCAGGAGGCTACTTGATTTTCATCATTCCTGAATTTTTATTTGACAGTGACCAATCCGATAAACTGCACGCCTATCTTCAGGAAAATGCACACATTGTAAGTGTTTTGCAGTTGCCGGAATCAGCTTTCAAATCGGAAAAAAATCGAAAAAGCATCCTTATATTGAAAAAGAAAGGACCGAATACCACAGCGTTTAAACAGCCATTGTTAGCTCAAATTCCATCGTTCAAGAATACAGATGCCATGAACGATATTCTGGCACAAATGAACGACTGGTTTTCGGCAAATATGAATAAGTATATGTAAGAAGGAGGAAACTTAGCATGTCTAATGTACTGGCTGTTAATGCCGGCAGCTCTTCACTGAAGTTTCAGCTGATCCAAATGCCTAAGGAAAATGTTCTGGCAAAAGGACTTGTTGAACGGATTGGTCTGGCTGATTCTGTTTTCACATTCGAACTCGATGGAGAGAAGGATAAATCGGTAGCAGATATACTAGATCATGAGACAGCTGTCAAGCAGCTGCTGGAGCGGCTTAAATCGTCCGGTGTCATTCAATCATTCGATGAGATCAATGCAGTCGGGCATCGGGTTGTTCATGGCGGTGAAAAGTTCAGTGATTCAGTTGTGATAACGGAAGATGTTATCCGCACGATAGAAGAAGTGACTGAACTGGCTCCGTTGCATAATCCGGCAAACCTGACCGGCATACGGGCATTTCAGGATATTCTACCGAATGTACCGATGGTGGCAGTTTTTGATACGGCATTTCATCAGACAATGCCGGAGAAGTCTTATTTATACAGCCTGCCATATGAATATTATGAAAAATACGGTATTCGCAAATACGGTTTTCATGGGACGTCCCATAAGTATGTCTCCCAGCGGGCAGCCGAAATGCTCGGATTGCCGGTTAGTCAGTTGCGGCTGATTTCCTGTCATCTGGGAAATGGTGCCAGTATTGCTGCCATTGATAAAGGCAGATCGATTGATACCTCAATGGGCTTTACACCTTTAGCCGGTGTGACAATGGGAACAAGATCAGGGAATATTGACCCAGCGCTCATCCCGTATATTATGGACAAAACCGGCAAGGAGGCAGATGAGGTCGTCAATATTCTAAACAAGAAAAGCGGGATGCTTGCTTTGTCAGGCTTTTCGAGCGATTTACGTGATATTGAGCAGCAGGCTGGAGAGAATGAGCGTGCCGAATTGGCCTTGGAGGTTTTTGCGGCGCGGATTCACAAATATCTCGGTTCATATGCAGCAAGGATGTCCGGTGTCGATGCGATTATTTTTACAGCTGGTGTTGGTGAAAACAGTGATGTGATCCGGGAGAAAGTGCTGAACGGCCTGGAATTTATGGGGGTCTATTGGGATCCTTCCCGCAACAGAATACGTGGTAAAGAGGCATTTATTAATTATCCGCACTCGCCGGTCAAAGTTATGGTCATCCCAACGAACGAAGAAGTTGTGATCGCACGGGATACTGTTCGATTAACCGAGGAATGATAAGGGGGAGTATGGCTTGTCTGTTCACCATCATAAAAGAGTGGAAACTCCGGTCAATTGCGTGATTATAACAATCAGTGATACAAGAACTGCGGAAACTGATAAAAGCGGAAATCTGATGGCAGCTATACTGGCTGAAGCGGATCATAGTGTCAAGGAACATGTGATTGTCCCTGACGAAAGCAATGCTATACGGTCGATGGTGCTGGAAGCCAGTAAACAGGAAGATACAGACATTATTTTAACAAATGGCGGCACCGGAATTGCCAATCGTGATATCACAATTGAGACAATCCAGCCGATGCTCGATAAAGAGATGACCGGATTCGGGGAAATTTTCCGTATGCTGAGTTATCAGGAAGACATTGGTTCGGCTGTGATATTGTCGAGAGCGATTGCCGGCGTAATTGGGGGCAAAGCGATTTTTGCCATGCCAGGCTCATCAGGTGCCGTGAAATTAGCCATGAACAAGCTTATTGTTCCGGAATTGGCTCATGTCACAAACGAATTGAAAAAAGATGCCAAATGACCTGCAGTGGCGGCATTATAATATCGCGCGACAGACGTTCAGGATCGCGCGATAACAGCGGTATTCACATATCGCGGGGTAAAATCGGAGCATGAAAACAAATAAGTCAGCGAACTACGAGCACGTCACAGCTGGCATATCGGGTAATGCTTTCAGATACACTGCCGATCAGAAAGCGCTCGACTGCTCCCATGCCTGTAGCCCCGCAGACAATCAAATCTGCCTCAAAGTTACCGGCGACATCCTTGGCAATTTTAACTTTTGGTGACCCATACTCCACACATCTTGCCAAATTGGTGACACCGGCCATCTTTGCGTTTTCCACGTAACTATCCACGAGGTCTTTAGCATATTCTTCTGCACGTTCAGCGAGTGTGCGATCATACGCTTCTGCTGTTGCGAACGTTCTCGAATCAACCACGTGCGCCAGGATCATCCGGGCATCATTGCGTTTGACAATATCCAATGCTTTCCTAAATGCCTTTTCAGAAGCCTCAGAGCCATCAACTGCCACAACAATATGCTTGTATTCCAACGTCAACCCCTCCTTCTATTTATTTTAATACCCTTTTTAACCTGATACAAACACATTTACCAAAACTGGAAACTTAAATTACTGTTGTTGTCTCCGTGTTGTGAACACACTAAAAATGGAGGTGATGAAACTTGGCAAAGAAAAATAAGTTCTTTGAAGATAAAAAAGGCATCTCAGCTGTAAGAAATCAGTTATTTGAAAGCTACCAGAGCGGTGTCATTGAAGATAAAGATAAACTTTCCAATAACCGAAGCGTCCACACGTATAATAACCAGAAAAATTAAGGTCATCAATCCATCCCTCTTAAGGGGTGGATTGTTTCCTCTGCTTACGTTATTATATTATGTTATAATTTCCAGTATAATGAGCAGTTCGCTTCTTATAAAGGTTGAAAAAGGAGGAACAGTTGATGGGACACGCATTAATAACGGCAGGGACATCCGGACTGGGACGGCAAGTGATCCAAAAATTTTTGGAATCTGGGCACAGTGTCACAACCACGTATCACAATAACGCCGAAAAGGCTCGTAAGGTCCGGGAAGAACTGGTATCATATAGCCATTTATTACATATTGAACAGGCGGATGTTACGAAAAAAGAGGACCTGACGAATTTGGTGAATCGCGCAGTGGAACATCACGGGGGCATTGACTATTTAATAAACAATGCAGGCCCTTTTGTGTTCGAACGAAAAAAACTGCTTGACTATACTGATGATGAGTGGGATGAAATGATCAATGGCAACCTTGATGCCGTATTTCACCTAATGAAACTGACGGTCCCTTATATGCGTGAGCAGCAGTTTGGCAGAATTGTAAACTATGGTTTTCAGGGGGCAAACAGTGCATCAGGCTGGCTGTATCGTGCTGCATTTGCAGCAGCAAAAAGCGGTTTGGTCTCCTTGACGAAAACAATCGCTTTTGAAGAAGCTGAAAATCAAATCACGTCGAATATGGTTTGTCCGGGCAATATTGTCGGCGAGATGAAGGAAGCTAGTATTGCCGACAGCAGAAAAGTCCATGATGACAAAACACCGATCGGCAGACCTGGTACCGGGGAAGATATTGCCCGTACGATTTTGTATCTATGTGATAAGGATTCCGATATGATTACAGGATCGGTTTTTGAGATTACTGGCGGCATCGACGTGATTAATCGGTATCGATAGTGTTTTGATGTGTTTTCAATGGGAATTTGATATAATGAAAATGTTTTCAAATGAATTTGTCCTGCATGTAATGGACAGTAACCCGCGAAAACACGATGGGCAACTGTCCCTAAATGCTGTATTCGTTCAACTAACACTTAGTGGAGAAAGACACTCCACTGAATGAGTTTCACTTTACTTACATATTATTCAGAAGGGGGTAATTGCTTTGAAAATTGGTGTGCCAAAGGAAATTAAGAACAATGAAAACCGGGTTGCTATGACTCCCGCCGGGGTGGTTACATTAAAAAATGCAGGGCATGAGGTTTATGTGGAGACCGGTGCCGGTCTGGGGTCCGGATTTACTGATGAAGCTTATGCCGATGAGGGTGCAGTGATTGTTTCTACGGCGGAAGAAGCTTGGTCAAAAGAAATGGTTATGAAAGTAAAGGAACCGCTGCCTGAAGAGTATGAACACTTTTATGAAGGCCAAATTTTATTAACGTTCCTGCACTTGGCGGCAGAGCCGGGATTAACGAAAGCGTTAATTGATAACAAAGTAGTCGGAATCGCGTATGAAACGGTACAGCTTGATAATGGTACCTTGCCGCTGCTCACACCAATGAGCGAAGTTGCCGGACGGATGGCTTCGCAAATCGGAGCTCAGTTTCTGGAGAAAACAAAAAACGGAAAAGGTATTCTGCTTTCCGGCATTCCGGGCGTTAAGCGCGGAAAAGTAACTGTCATCGGCGGTGGCGGCGTTGGGACAAACGCTGCTCGAATTGCAATGGGGCTCGGTGCTGATGTGACTATTATTGATTTGGATCCTGGTCGGCTTCGCGAGCTTGATGACATGTTCGGATCAGATATCAACACGTTGATGTCCAATCCCAAAAATATTGCTGACGCAATGGCGGAATCTGACCTTGTTATTGGCGCTGTGCTGATCCCGGGAGCCAAGGCACCTACATTGATCACAGAAGATATGGTCAAGGCTATGCCGGAAGATTCGGTCATTGTTGATGTTGCCATCGACCAGGGCGGTATTGTGGAAACGAATGACCGGATTACATCACACGATGACCCGACATATAAAAAGCATGGTGTCGTGCATTATGCTGTTCCGAATATCCCCGGCGCAGTGCCAAGGACAGCAACGATCGGTCTGACAAACGTCACAGTGCCGTATGCACTGCAACTGGCCAATAAAGGATACCGGCAGGCATGCCTTGATAATGAGGCATTGCTGAAAGGTATCAATACGCTGGATGGCTATGTTACATTCAAAGCGGTTGCAGAAGCTCACGAATTGCATTATGATGACGTGCATTCATTGCTGAATAAGTAATTAACAAGCGGTTCCTAATTTTGAGGAACCGCTTTGTCAGTTGTTTGTCGGTTTGGAAGATAAGAGCTGGTTGTGCTGAAGTTATATTCGGTTGATAAACACATAAATTATCACGCAGCTACCTTTGCAGAAACGGCTTATCAGCGTTAATCGACAATTTGCAGTTCTTTTGGAAATTTGGTTAACGTTTCGGCGCCGCTATCAGTCATAAAAACCATGTCTTCGATTCTTACACCGTTCTGTCCCGGTACATAAATTCCGGGTTCAATGGTGTAGCACATGCCATTTTGAAGTTCCAGTCTGTTTTGGCCGTGCATTGATGGGTATTCATGTGTCTCAATCCCGAGCCCATGACCGACGCGATGAATGAAATAGTCGCCATAGCCGGCTTGTTCAATATGGTGCCGCGCAGCCAAATCAATTTCACCGACTGCCGTTCCTTTTTTGGAAGCCTGGATTGCTTTTGTTTCTGCCTCCAATACGGTATTGTAGATATTTTCTTGTTCAGAATTAATTGATTTATAAGCAACTGTTCGGCTGATATCGGAACAATACCCTTCGAAGACAACACCGAGATCAAACAGCACAAGATCTCCCTTTTCAACCTTTTTCATGGATGGTGTGCCGTGTGGTGATGCCGTCTTGGCACCGGATAAGGTCATGGTTGCAAAGGACATTTGTTCAACGCCCTGTTTCTTCAATTCATATTCAATTTTTGCAATGATTTCCAATTCACTCATGTTACTGTTTATGGCTTCAACGCCAGTCTTAATACCGAAATCGGCAAGTTCAGCAGCCTGTTTAAGACGTGCATATTCCTCCTGGTCTTTAATGACTCTTAAATTGGCCAGTATTTCCTGTGCATCGCTAAACTGGGTATCCGGAAGCATTGACTTTACCTGGTTGAATCGTTCGATGGTCAGATGGTTCTGTTCCACTGCTGTGGTCTCCGGGATGCTGTTGTTGCGCTTCAGGAATTGATAAAATAGTTCCCATGGATTATCACTGTCAGTGTATGAGATCATGTCGTATTTCCAGCCGGCATTTTTGGCATCATCTTTCTCAAGTGCGGGAATAATCATTAATGGGTCATGATATTTGCTGACATATACAGCAATTACGCGTTCGTGCGGATCTGTGTAATAATTGCTTAAGTAATAAAAATTGGCACTGGATGTGACAAGAATACTATCAAGACCGTTATGTTCAAGTTTGCTGTAAAGAGTGTTAAGTCTATCCGTCATTGTAAGCCCCTCCTATTTATGTTGATATAACCCAGTATAACAAACTGTACCCAAAAAAGTCGTTAGTCCCACATATCCCATCCTGATAAAAGTTTTAGCTGGTTTAATGAAACTTTTTCTGAAAAATATCGTATTACAGACAGAAGCATGACGGTTTGAGTGAAATGATAAAGTAAAAAATTAAAATAGGGAGGATAAAAGCCATGTTTAAATTCTTTAAACGGGTGTCGACAGTTGTTGGCTCTGAGCTGAACGCTATGCTGGATAAGGCAGAGGATCCTGTGAAAATGCTCGATCAGTTTATACGCGATATGGAAGGTGACATACAGGAGGTCGAATCCGCTGTTGCCAAGCAAATGGCAAATGAAAAAATGCTGAAACGAAAAGCCGACGATGCACAGGCTAAAGTTGAGAAGCGCCAAAATCAGGCTGAGCAAGCAATTGAAGCGGATAATGACGATCTGGCCAAACGAGCTCTTGAAGATAAAGCAGAACATCAACAACAGGCTGAAATGCTGCAGGAGTCATGGGAGCAAGCAAATAAGGATAGTAATGTGCTGCGGGGTAAATTGGACGAAATGAAAAAAGAATACCAGCAGATGAAATTGAAGAAGGATACCCTTCAGGCTCGGGCTGAATCTGCCAAAACAAGAACAAAAATGAACCGGACCATGTCTGCGATCGGAAGTGATGAATCGAAAAAAGGCTTCGAACGGATGGAAGAAAAAGTACTGCAATATGAAGCGGAAGCCGATACAAGTGAATATTTTTCCCACGAAACCCGTTCACTGGATGATGAATTTGGCAAATTGAACAACCATAGTGAAGTTGACGAAGAATTGTCGGAACTTAAGAAGAAAATGGGGAAAGATTAGATTGAAAGAGGCTGGGACATAACTAATTTTATCAACTCTAAAGACGAACAATACTACGATTTAGCGAAGGAAATATACGTAGACTCCTGCGGGAGCAGAGGCATAGGTGAGACCCCGCAGTGCGAAGCACGAGGAGGATCACCAGCCGCCCGCGGAAAGCGGAGTATGTTTCCGGAGCGGATTATTTGCACTAACCATTTATTCTAGTTGTTCGGATTTTTGTTTAAAAAAGATACTTTTGTCCCGACCTCTTAGTTTTTGTATATCCGAAACATTATGAATAAAAATATTCAAAAACGGGTAAAGGATTTAGCAATGGCTCTATTGAATATATAGAGTGGACTATTTTGCAAAAGGAGCGATATTCATGAAAGTATCTTATCATGGACATTCTGTTGTTCAAGTTAAAACAGACAAGCACACCATTTTAATTGATCCGTTTATTTCCGGAAATGAAGCATGTGATTTAGATGCAGGATCTGTTGAAGCAGATGTCATCCTGCTGACACACGGACATAATGATCACGTCGGGGATACTGAAGAAATTGCCAAACGCAATGATTCGTTGATTGTTGCCCCAAATGAACTTGCCGATTATCTCGGTAACAAAGGGCTGAACACTCACAATATGCATATTGGCGGTGCACATGAGTTTGATTTCGGAAAAGTGAAATATACTCAGGCATTTCATGGTTCATCCTTTACCGAAGAAGATGGCACAATCATCTATACTGGAATGCCGGCCGGAATATTGCTGACAATTGATGGCAAGACGGTTTACCATGTCGGTGATACCGGATTGTTCAGTGACCTTAAGCTGATTGGTGATATGAATGATATCGATATTGCATTTGTACCGATTGGTGATAATTTCACGATGGGGCCTGAGGACGCATTGATCGCAACAGACTGGATTAATGCAAAGACAGTTGTTCCTGTCCATTACAACACATTCCCTGTGATTGAACAGGATCCTGAGGCATTTGTCTCCAAGGTAAAAACAGGTAATGGCCTCGCAATGAAAATAGGGGATTCAGTAGATTTATAAGGAATAAAACGTGAGCACCGATGCTCACGTTTTTTAATTCCTGTAAAATTTCTCTGCCATATACCCCAGGTTATGCTATAATACATTAAGACTATCTGAAAAGTCGCTCTATAAATATTAATAAGGAGCACAGCTATGGATACCATATTAATACTGCTTTTCTTTCTTCTTGGCTTAATTTTCGGCTCATTTTTCAATGTGGTCGGAATGCGAGTCCCCCAAAGACAGCCTTTCACCAATGATCGGTCCATGTGTCCCCAATGCACTCATCAATTAAAATGGTATGAACTCATCCCTGTTTTATCTTACATACTCCAGCATGGCAAATGCCGGAATTGTCGGGAAAATATCTCATTGCTGTATCCCTCGACAGAGCTGATTACCGGTGTACTATTTGCATTTTGCTATATTAAAAACGGACTGACCCCGGAGTTGGCCACCGCGTTATTACTCATGTCATTGCTGGTGATTATTCTTGTTTCGGATATTAGGTACATGCTGATCCCGAATAAAATCCTGCTTTTCTTCCTGCCTCTGTTTATCATAATGCGTGTTATTCAGCCGTTTGAACCGTGGTGGTCTTCCATTACCGGAGGTCTCGCGGGAGTGCTAATTCTGGCAGCCATCATTCTCATAAGCCGTGGTGGTATGGGAGCAGGGGATATGAAACTGTTTGGTCTTTTGGGCATTGTCCTGGGGTTAGAGAAGATATTTGTGGTTTTCTTTCTGTCCTGCGTGATTGGTGCTGTCATCGGTTCTGGATTACTTATTTTTAAGGTGATAGACCGAAAACAGCCGGTTCCCTTTGGCCCCCATATTGTTGCAGCAGCAGTTATCACCTATTTCAATGGAGACGTGTTGTTAAATTGGTATTTTAACGGTTTGATGTAGAGAAAAGAATTGCTCAGTAAGTTCTGTCCCTCCTGTTTAAATCATAGATTAACACCAAAGGGGGGAGTGTTTTGCAGCATTATGCAATTTTACGATTGCTTTTGGCGGGTTTTTTCCTTTATGTTGCCTGGCCGGTTATTCCCAGTGCAGTAACACCGGAAGCATTTTTATTTTGGGGAGCATGGCTCGGGTTTTTTATTCTCGTGGTCGGGTCAAACTTTGCTACACTTTTACAAATGACGGAGCCTCCGATTATGGAACAGGAAAGAACAAGACAGCGTCAGCAAGTGTGACCATTGAGTTTTGAGTGTATCAACTGTATAATTAAGGGTAAGTATAATTATTAGTACAGTTGAAAGTCGGTGAACCGGATGGCAACCAAACACGAACAAATTTTGCAGCATATTTTATCACTTGAAATCGGGCATAAAATCTCGGTCAGGCAGGTCGCCAAGACGCTGAATGTCAGTGAGGGTACAGCCTATCGGGCTATTAAAGAAGCTGAAAATCAGGGCATTGTCAGTACGATTGAGCGAGTGGGAACAATCCGGATTGAACGAAAAGAGAAGGAAAACTTTGAACGGCTGACATATGCGGAAGTGATTAAAATTGTCGATGGACAAGTTTTGGGCGGCCGGAAAGGACTGCATAAAACATTAAATAAATTTGTTATCGGCGCAATGCAGTTGGAAGCCATGATGCGGTATACCGAAGCTGGTTCGCTGTTGATTGTCGGTAACCGAGTGAAGGCACATGAATTGGCTTTAAATGAAGGAGCAGCTGTATTAATCACGGGTGGTTTTGATACAAACGATGATATTAAGCAACTGGCAGATGAAAAACAGCTCCCCATCATGTCGACGAGCTATGATACATTTACGGTCGCTGCCATGATCAACCGGGCGATTTACGACCAGATGATAAAAAAAGATATTGTGTCTGTCGGGGATATTTATACACCATATAATGAATCGCTATATTTATATACAAAAAATAAACTGGAACGGTGGTACGAGCTAAACGATCAATCTGCCCATACAAGGTATCCGGTCGTCGACGCAAAAGAACGCGTAGCCGGCATGATTACATCAAAGGACTTGATCGGTAAGGACCGAAATATTCTGGTTGAAAAAATTATGACGCGGAATCCAATTACCGTTCAGGAGAAAACGTCGCTTGCTTATGCGGCCCATATCATGGTTTGGGAAGGGATTGAACTGGTTCCTGTTGTTGATGCCTCATATAGACTGATTGGGGTTGTGTCACGTCAGGATGTTCTGAAGGCATTGCAGCAAACACAGCGTCAGCCGCATACCGGTGAAACGATTGATGATATCGTTGCAAGTAATCTGGATCCTGCAGAAGAGGATCAGACAGTTTTTCATGCACATGTAACACCGCAAATGACAAATCAACTTGGCACACTTTCCAATGGTGTGTTCACAGCATTAATGACAGAAGCAGGCAGTCAATTGCTGCGTCATTATAAAAAAGGTGATCTTGTCGTAGAGAATCTGACTGTCTACTATTTGAAGCCGGTGCAAATTGACAGTAATCTGATCATTAAACCAAAACTGATGGAAGCGGGCCGTATTTACGCTAAAATGGATATCGAAGTCTTCAATGGTAGAAAGATGGTCGGAAAGGGACTCCTGATGGCCCAGCTAATTGACCGTTAATTAGTCCTATAAAAAAGGAATCGGCTGGATCGCCGATTCCGGGAGTGTCCCGCTATATGAAGCTTCACTGTGCATTCAGCCGTTTCCATTCCTGACGGTAATGTTTAGTTTCTTTCAAACCGGTATATAAGTTTGTGCCACCAAAAATTAGAAAAACGATCCCAATAAATAAAGATATCTGTGTCTGATAGAATATGTATTGGTTAATGGCAAAAAAGAAGATAAAACTTCCAAGACAGATACGGGATTTTCCGTTAAAATAAGCTTGAGTCAGCCCGTCATCACTTTTGATGATGGCTACTTTGTAATAGACCCAAAATACGAGTGAGAGTACGATAATAATGGGAAAAATAATCATGTTATCTGCTCCTGTTAATAGTGGTTGTTCAAAAAGTCTGGTAAAAATGACACGTCGTAATGAATACACCATTCCGCTGAATGAAGTTTCACTTTAGCCCTCTCTTTGAACGCGCTCTAATAAGTCTTATTACATTGTAGCTTTTTTTTGCTTAATAGAAAAGTGATATAATCCACTAAAATGTGAAAAAGTCAGGAGAATTAAATGAGCATACAATCCATTATTCAGGCAATCAAATCATATAAGACCATTATCATCCATCGGCATGTACGTCCAGACCCGGATGCGGTTGGTTCGCAGGCAGGCCTTAAAGAAATCATCAGGCAATCATTTCCCGAAAAAAGCGTTTATCTTGTCGGTGAGGACGATCCGGCCCTGGAATTTCTCGCTTCGATGGATGAGATTGACGACAATACGTATGAAAATGCGCTTGTGATCGCCTGTGATACCGCCAATGCAGCCCGTATCGATGATCAGCGGTATAAATTGGGAGAAAAACTAATAAAAATCGACCACCATCCGGAAGTTGATCCATATGGTGACGTAATGTGGGTGGATACAAGCGCCAGTTCGACCTGCGAAATGATTTATGACTTGTATCAGCATGCAAAAAATGACGGGTTTATCGTCAGTGATGAAGCGGCTCGTCTGATTTATGCCGGAATTGTTGGTGATACCGGACGGTTCTTATTCCCAAGCACGAGTAAGAAAACATTTCAGCACGCCGCTGAACTTGTTACATATGATTTTGACCGCCCAAGTCTTTATGACGGCATATATGATATTAAAGAAAATATAGCGAAACTGCAGGGTTATATTCTGGAGCAATTTGAGCTTTCCGACTTTGGGTTGAGTTCGGTTAAATTAACAAAAGAACTTTTGGACAACCATGGCGTCAGTCCGAATGAAACTGGTCAGCTGGTAGGCGTTCTGGGCAACGTCGAAGGCATCAAGGCCTGGGTATTATTTATTGAAGAGGAGGATATAATCCGCGTTCGCCTTCGTTCAAAAGGTCCGGCCATTAATGAAATTGCTGCTAAATATAATGGCGGGGGACATCCGATGGCTTCGGGAGCTACTGTCTATACCTGGGAGGAGACGGATAAAGTGATTATAGATCTCGATGAAGCATGCAGGAATTATGAAGCGTGATAAGAGCTGCCCTAAACGGTCGCAGCTCTTTTAATAGAGACATTATGCAGGTTTTGGCTGTTGAGTTGTTCTGCAGGCTGTATTCTGATGGCTGGGGTACATAATTCGGTCGTTTCTAGGAGCTTTTCTGTGCAGTAAATGGGATGAACCAGCATCCGGTGTTGGTTTGCTCATAATGAACATAGAGGCCTTCTCGGTCAATTGAACGCTGCATCAGCCGGATTAACTCTGCAGACTCAGCATAAGCTGTAATCCCCTTTCTTAGCTGGGCAATTTTTTCATCACGCAGCCGGCGGTGATTGATTACTAGCATATTAATCCAACTCCTTCTTAGAATATAATTTAAATCTAATGTTATTATAGCTGTTAAGAGAGGGAATTACCGTGAAAATATCAATGTTTCATAAAATAGTCATATTATTCGGCTACTTCAGCCTCAACTGCAATTTTAACTGTGTTATGAATAATGAGTGTATCGACAGTAAATTGGTAGGCAAAATCATCAACTGTGAAATCTTTGTTCTCAATTGTTGCCCTTAATAACCCATCACTTTCAGAAATAATTGATACATCTTTTCCGACAATATGAACGATTTCTTCTTTTATTAATTCTTCCAGGTCATGTATAATTAGGCTGTCAGGCAAGTCCTCTTCATTTATAATCGTTATTTCAATCGTTTCCACTTTAACCGGTTCTTTTGATTTTTCATCGAGATTTTCGTTATCTTCCAGCAAGGCTTCATTTTGATTCTCCAGTTCGGTTACCTCTGATTTCAGGTCACGATTTTCTTCCAGAAGCTGTCCATACATGGAACCATGCATATAAACAAACATTAAATAGGCAACGACTGCACCAGCAAAAGCGCCTGCCAGGAATCGCTGAAATGCTTTCTTTTTAAAATACGGTGGTATATGCATTATCCGATATCCTCCTGAATCAGCCAGCTGATGATTATAATCCCGGCCTTAACACCGCCCATCGCTGTTAAAATAAGCATGATTTGTTTAAAGAGGTCATAAGTGGATCCATCCAGAATGCCTTTTTCAAAATTGGCGATAGCGTCAAATGTGCCGCCAATTGCCGCCACAATGGCCCAGATTCGTAGTCTGTCTGCAATCCTGTTCATTTGGGTGAAAGGGGCGTCTCCTGTTGCGAATGCGCCAATACTGCCGATTATGGCGCCGCCCACAATGACACCGAATGCTATGAAAAAACAATGAATGAGCTGAGCTATGAACCGTTCTTCCATCATTAACGCTCCTTGTAACCGTACTACCAGAATTTTATGATTTGGCTGGACAAGATATGTCTGAGTGGGTGAAATGTATAAAGTGCAGTTTGTTACAAGTTTAGCTATAATTGAAGTACGTACATAAAAGGAGAAGTGGGATAGCATGTCGTTTACGCATTTACAAGTCCGGAGCGGATACAGTTTCATGAAAAGCACCATCACCGTTGAAAAACTGGCTGAAAAAGCGCGTGAAGCAGAGTTTGAGGCACTGGCTCTTACCGATGAACATGTGTTATATGGCGCTATCCCATTCTATAAAGCATGCCAGCGGAACGGGATAAAGCCGATCATTGGGATGTACGCGACCGTTACTTCCGAGGGAGAGGGCCCGGACTATTGTATTCTTTTAGCTAAAAATAATCAGGGCTACCAAAATTTAATCCGATTAAGCACACAACTGCAATTATCGCAAAAAGATGGAATTGATCACTCTGAGCTTGCATATTACAGTGATTATTTAATCTGTATTTTAATAACCGCAGATTCTCAAGCGGGTTTATTATTAATGGATGAGCCATATGATCGAGTGAAGGAATACCTGGATACAAAATGGCATATGTTTGACAGGGAAGATTTTTATCTTGGTGTCCAGGACCATGGCCTGCGCGAAGAGGAGAGAATCAATCAGGCCATCAAAGCTTTCCGGGAAACGAATCACACCAAAGCGGTACTGGTAAATGACGTCAGGTACATTGATAAAAAAGATGACGCAGCGTATGATTGTTTGCGTGCGATGCGGCATGACAGAAATTGGCCGCTTCGTATAACCGACCGTGCGGTTAAAGAACGTCATTTACGGTCGGCATCTGAGGTTGAGGCGCTGTTTGGGCATGATTGGCCTGAAGTGATTGAGGAAACGAGTGTCATCGCTGAGAACTGTCATGTAAAGCTGGATTTTGACAGGAGAATGCTGCCATCCTATCCTGTTCCGGAACAGACGGGTGCCCATACATATCTCGAAAAAATATGCCAAGAAAATGTAACACATAAATATAAGACTGTTACAAAGGAAATAGAAGATCGCCTTGATTACGAATTAAATGTCATCCGGTCAATGCAATTCAGTGATTATTTTTTGATTGTCTGGGATTTTGTTGCTTACGCAAAAGAGCATAACATATTGGTCGGCCCGGGTAGGGGATCTGCAGCAGGCTCGCTTGTGGCCTATGTACTGGGAATTACTGAAGTCGACCCGATAAAATATGATTTGCTGTTTGAGCGATTCCTCAACCCTGAACGTGTCACGATGCCCGATATTGATATTGATTTTTCCGATCACAGACGGGATGAAGTCATTGATTATGTCCGTGCCAAATACGGTAATGAACATGTTGGTCAAATCATTACATTTGGCACATTTGCAGCCAGATCCCTATTGCGTGAACTTTTTAAGACAATGGATGTTGACCAGCAGGACGCTAGTTTTATTTTAAAAGAAATGCCGGTTCAAGCGAGACATCCGATTGCGACATATGTTAAAGAATCACAGGATCTTCAGGAATATGTTAAACAATCGGATAAACTGAAGGTTCTATTTTCCATTGCTGCGAAACTGGAAGGATTGCCTAGGCATATGTCAACACATGCTGCCGGGGTCGTTATCAGCGAGGAACCGCTCGTTGACCATGTTCCGCTGACCGCCGGGACCCATGATACGTATTTGACACAATATGCCATGAATGACCTCGAATCAATCGGGTTATTGAAGATGGATTTTCTAGGACTGCGCAATTTAACGTTATTGGAAAGGATTCTGCAGACAATTCAATATACTGAAAAACAAACGATTACGCTGGAAGATATACCGGCTGAAGATGAGGATACTTACAATCTGCTTCAACGGGGCAGAACGAATGGTGTATTTCAATTGGAGTCCCAAGGTATGAAACAGGTTCTGACACGATTAAAGCCGACAACATTCGAGGATATTGTGGCGGTCAATGCCCTGTTCCGCCCTGGTCCGATGGAAAACATCCCAGTCTACATCGACCGTAAACACGAGCGGGAGAAAATCGAGTACCTGCATCCCGATCTGGAACCAATTTTGAAAAAAACATATGGTGTCCTGATTTACCAGGAACAAATCATGCAAATTGCCCACCATATTGGCGGTTTTTCCCTAGGGCAGGCTGATATTTTGCGCCGGGCAGTCAGTAAAAAGCAGCAGCAGGTGATGGATGAACAGCACGACATTTTTATTCAGGGCTGTCTGGATAACGGGTATGCGGAACCTGTTGCCGAGAAGATTTTCCAGTGGATTGTTAAGTTTTCCAATTATGGTTTTAACAGAAGTCATGCGGTGGCATACAGTCAAATATCCTATCAGCTTGCATATCTGAAGGCTCATTATCCGGCTAGTTTTTTCGCGGAATTATTGAGTTCTGCAGTCAATCAGCAGGACAAAGCGGATACCTATATAAAAGAATTGAAAGCATCAGGTTTATCGTTAGTTCCGCCGTCGATCAACAAAAGCTTCGGCAAATATTCTGTGGAAAATAAGCAAATCCGGATGGGCTTCCAGTCGATTAAAGGGATCGGGCATCAGGCCATTAAAGAAATAATTCGGGTAAGGAGAGAAGGCCCGTTCAGAAGTCTTTTTGATTTTTGCCTAAGGGTTTCACTGTCGGTGATCAACCGCAAGACATTGGAAACACTGGTGATGGCAGGGGCGTTTGATGAGATTTATGACAACCGGGCAAGTCTTTTGGCATCAATTGACCAGGCATTGGAGCAGGGGGAGCTGTTTAAAGAGTTTAGCGGACAGTCAAGTCTGTTCCAGGATAAGCTTGATCTGGAAGTTAACTATGTAGCGATAGAAGATTTCAGTGTGATGAAAAAGCTTGCTGATGAGAAAGAACTGCTCGGCATTTATGTATCAAGTCACCCGTTTAATAATTATCGGAATATATTAAAGGCAAATGGCTATATCACCATGTCAGATGCTGAAAAAATGGAAGGAAAACGAAACCTGAAAAGTGCTGGAATCGTACAAACGATTAAAACAATCCGTACGAAGCGCGGTGATCCAATGGCATTTTTGACTATTGGCGATGAAACAGGTGACATGGAGGCCGTCGTGTTTCCGGATTTATACAGGGAAGTGCACCGCTGGCTTGCCGAAGAAATGCTCGTGGCATTTACCGGGAAAGTCGAGCGCCGTAATAATCAGCTTCAATGGATTATGGCCGGTATGGAAAAGTTTAATGAGCAGGACTGGGATATCGATCAAAGCGAGCGTTTATTTATTAAATTAACTGAAGACAATCGCAGGAATGCACTCACAGTTATTAAAGATATCGCAAATAAAAACAACGGCAGAACGCCTGTTATTGTCTACGACCAGAAAGAAGGGCAGACTTATCAGCTGTCATATGAATATCTTATCGAGCCGGATGAAACCTGTCTGGATATGCTGCAAAATCACTTTGGTACAGGCAATGTTGTACTCGATTCGGTCAGGGCACAATGATATGAAGAAAAATAAAGACTGAATCATTTTCTCCCGCATTAACGGGATCGTTCTGCTTAAGAGTTAGTGGTTTTAGTTATGTTTCAGCCCTATAAACACTCGGTTCTTTTCAACTAATATTCAGTGGGAATAAACATCTCATTGAATTTATTCTTTACATAGACAGGCTTTTTGTTATAATGAAACCACTAAGTGGTCTGACCACCTTGTCAAATTGATTCCCAAAACATTTAGTGACTTCCAGGCTGCCCACATGGATGGACGGTTTGAGAAGAATAGCCAAAATGACTTATTGGGCTACCCTATAAAGGAGTGGATAGTGTGCCAGATTTAAGAGATGAAGCGTTGCATATTCATAAAATGAATAAAGGAAAACTTTCAACAGAAGCAAAAGTGCCTGTCCGTAATGCACGGGATTTAAGTTTAGCATATTCTCCCGGTGTGGCGGAGCCATGCAAAGAAATCTATGACCATCATGATGACGTATATGAATATACGATGAAGGGAAACATGGTTGGAGTCGTAAGTAACGGATCCGCGGTGCTGGGTCTGGGTAATATCGGAGCAGAAGCGTCACTGCCTGTAATGGAAGGGAAATCAGTCCTGTTTAAGAGTTTTGCGGGGGTGGATTCCTTTCCAATTTGTCTGGACTCGCATAATGTTGATAAAATCGTTGAGACTGTTAAAATGATGCAGCCGACATTCGGCGGTATCAACCTGGAGGATATCGCGGCACCAAACTGCTTCATCATTGAAGAACGCCTGAAGAAAGAAACAAGCATCCCTATTTTTCATGATGATCAGCATGGTACGGCCATTGTGACGGCTGCCGGGCTAATTAATGCACTGAAACTATCCGGCAAATCATTTTCGGATATCAAAGTAGTTGCTAACGGGGCCGGTGCAGCGGGTATAGCAATTATGAAATTATTGTATAACTTTGGCGTGCGCGACATGATTATGTGTGATTCAAAGGGCGCCATTTTCGAAGGCAGAAACTATGGCATGAATGAGGTCAAGGAAGAAGTTGCCAGAATGACCAACAAAGATAAAAAAGAAGGATCACTAGAAGAGATTCTTGAAGATGCAGATGTATTTATTGGTGTATCTGTCGGCGGTCTTTTATCCAAAGAAATGGTAGAGAAAATGAATGACGATCCAATCATCTTTGCCATGGCAAACCCTGATCCGGAGATTTTGCCAGACGATGCAAAAGAAGCGGGTGCCAAAGTGATTGGAACCGGCCGCTCTGACTTCCCGAACCAGGTTAATAATGTCCTTGCATTTCCAGGTATTTTCAGAGGGGCTCTGGATGTCCGGGCAACCCGCATCAATGAACGGATGAAGACAGCTGCAGCTGAAGCTATTGCATCACTTATAACAGAGGATGAGCTGAACGAAGATTATGTTATTCCGGCCCCATTCGATCCAAGGGTTGCGCCTCTGGTTGCATCGAGCGTTGCACGTGCCGCAATGGAATCAGGTGTCGCCAGAATTAATGTTGATCCTGAAAGTGTGGCCGAAAAAACAAGAAGCCTCACAAAAATTGATGAGGAATAAAACTTCTTAAAGGAGTGGCTGCGGCGGTGTCCATGTCACCAAAACAAAAAGTATATCAAGGGGTTTTGCATGAAATCCGTAAATACATCGATACTCATGAATTAAAGCCGGGGGATAAACTTCCATCTGAGCGGGAACTTTCAGAAAAGCTGCAGGCCGGCAGATCTTCCGTCCGTGAAGCTCTGCGGGCAATGGAATTGCTGGGACTGATTGAAACAAGGCACGGTGAAGGCACATTTTTAAGCCATTACCGGCCTTACCACTCAGTTGAAGTGCTGTCGTCCTTTGTTCTTCAGGGAGCCAAAACAAAGAACGATCTGTTATTTGCTAAAAAAATTATTGAAAAAGAAGCGGCAAGAATTGCTTATGATCATATTTGCGAAGAGGATATCAAGGAATTGTATGGAATTGTACATGACACGACCTTAAACAGCAATGAGAAACATGTGGCTTTTTTTCAATTTTTATTTTACAAAACCGAAAATCTCTTGCTCGCCAGGGTGTGGCAACTTATGGATGAGTTTTCCTACAGTATTTCCAGTATTTCTTACGACCAAACGTTTTATTTGGAACTTATAAATCTCTATCGCTACAAAAATTATGGTGAAATAGAAAAATTATTTTATGCACTGCCGGCAAGTGAGTAATCTCCGGTTTTTTGGCTTTTAATCCCTGAAGAGACGTGTGATATCAGCTGAGTGCTTCCTTAGTACAGTGAATAAAAGCTTGCCTTTGCTGTTTTAATAAAGGAGGAATTCCCTTGCTTAAAGATTTTTTTGGCAAGAAAAAGAAATACGCTACAATACCGAGTGAAGAAAGCAAACTTGAAGTTCCCGAAGGATTAATGAAAAAATGCACAAACTGTCATAAAATCTATTACCGTAAAGAAATGAACAAAAACATCAATGTTTGCCCGAATTGCGGCTACCATCATCAGATGACAGCCTGGGAGCGGATTGATAGTTTATTCGACGAGGGATCATTTGAAGAATGGGACAAACAGCTTACAACAACAAACCCGTTGCAATTTCCCGAGTATGAAGCCAAAGTTGAGAAGGATCGAAATAAAACCGGATTGAATGAAGGTGTTGTGACAGGGAAGGGGTCAATCGACGGCCAGTTGACTGCTTTTAGTGTCATGGATTCCAGTTTCCGGATGGGAAGTATGGGGTCGGTGGTAGGCGAAAAAATCGCCCGTGCCATTGAGGAAGCGAATACTCAATCACTACCGTTTATTATCTTCACTGCTTCTGGCGGTGCTCGCATGCAGGAAGGTGTTCTTAGCTTGATGCAAATGGCGAAAACGTCGGTTGCCGTGAAGCGTTTTTCCGAGTCAGGCGGTCTGATGATCTCCGTCATGACACATCCGACTACAGGTGGAGTTTCTGCCAGTTTTGCATCGATCGGTGATTATAATTTCGCTGAACCAGGGGCCCTGATTGGCTTTGCAGGCCGTCGCATTATTGAACAGACGATTCGCGAAAAACTTCCGGATGATTTTCAGACGGCCGAATTTTTATTAAAACATGGCCAGCTTGATAAGGTAGTTCACCGGCATGAATTAAAATCCCTTCTTTCAAGATTGCTTTCCATGCACCAGAAAGGCGGGGAGGTTTCATGAAACAAGTGCTGGACTTTGAAAAGCCGATTGTAGACCTAAGAGACAAAATTGCTGAATTAAAGACGTTTACAGCCGACAGTGAGATTGATTTAACAGATGAAATCACCACACTTGAAAAGCGGCTTGAAACGCTGGAAAATGACATATACGGAAACCTTCAACCTTGGCAGCGTGTTCAGATGGCAAGGCATCAGGAACGGCCGACAACACTTGATTATGTTGAACGGTTATTCTCGGATTTTATTGAATTTCACGGTGATCGTTTATACGGCGATGATGAAGCCATCGTTTCCGGCATCGCACGCTACCAGGATAAGCCTGTGACCGTGATCGGGCATCAGCGCGGCAAGGATACGAAGGAAAATATCCGCCGTAACTTCGGCATGCCGCACCCTGAAGGTTATCGCAAGGCATTGCGGCATATGCAGCAGGCAGAGAAGTTTAACCGGCCGATTATATGTTTTATAGATACTAAGGGAGCCTATCCGGGCAAGGCTGCCGAAGAACGCGGTCAAAGTGAAGCGATCGCCAGAAACCTGATGGAAATGGCCGGGCTCACTGTTCCGATTATTTGTATTGTTATTGGAGAAGGTGGAAGCGGTGGTGCGCTGGGACTGGGAGTTGGTGACCAGATCCATATGCTGGAAAATTCCACCTATTCGGTGATTTCACCTGAAGGCGCGGCAGCTCTGCTCTGGAAAGACTCTGGAATGGCAAAACAGGCAGCAGAAAATATGAAGATTACATCATATGATCTGAAAGAGCTTAATATTGTGGATAGCATTATTCCCGAACCAAGAGGCGGTGCACACCGTGATATTGAAATGCAGGCTGAAAATATTGATGCCGTTTTGGCCAAATCACTGGAAGACCTGCATAACCTGGCATCAGATGAATTACTTGAAAAGAGATGGGAAAAGTATCAAAAAATCGGCGATTATAAACAGCTTTAGGAGGTTGACAGGCGTCAGCCTCTTTCGCACTTCAAAGGGGTTGCCTAGAGGTTTTTAGCTGAATAATTGATATTTTTGCCGTTTACAATTATCTTGGAAGTAGTAACAACGAAGACATGAGGTGAAAGCATGAAGAAGATTGGTGTGCTGACAAGCGGCGGTGATGCCCCGGGTATGAACGCCGCTATCCGTGCGGTTGTACGGAAAGCCATTTACCACGAAATCGAAATTTATGGTATTAAAAACGGGTTTCAGGGGTTGATTGATGGCAGTATCGAAAAAATGAACATCGGTTCTGTCGGTGATATTATTCAGCGCGGCGGTACGATATTGCATTCTGCTAGATGTGAGGAATTTAAATATGATGAGGGACAGAATAAAGGTATTGAGCAAATGAAAAAACATGGCATTGAAGGTCTGATTGTGATTGGTGGTGACGGCAGTTTTCGGGGGGCGCAAAAACTGACTGAAAAAGGATATCCGTGTATTGGAATCCCGGGCACCATAGATAATGATATTGCTGGTACTGATTTTACTATCGGATTTGATACGGCCTTAAATACCGTAATCGAAGCGATTGACAAAATACGTGATACTGCTTCTTCGCACGAACGGACATTTATTATTGAAGTCATGGGCAGAGATGCAGGCGATCTGGCACTATGGGCCGGCCTTGCCGATGGTGCGGAAAGTATTCTTATTCCTGAGAAAGAGGATGAACTCGGGGAAATCATTGAGCGTCTCAGACGAGGTCAGGAGCGCGGTAAAAGGCACAGCATCATCATTCTTGCCGAGGGTGTCGGCAGTGCATTTGATTATGCCGAACAGATTAAAGAAGCAGCTAACCTGGAGACGCGTGTAACCGTATTAGGTCACATTCAGCGCGGCGGCTCTCCGACTGCATCAGATCGTGTGCTGGCAAGCCGTCTTGGCGCCCAGGCAATTGACCTGCTGTTGAATGGTGAAGCGGGAAAAATAGCAGGCATCCAAAACAACCAATTGGTCAGCCATGATATATCTGAAGTTTTAGCAGAAAAACATCAAATAGACTTGGACATGTATCAATTATCCAAAGAACTGTCGATATGAGTAACAGAAGGAGGCGCAGGAAATGCGGAAAACAAAAATTGTATGTACGATCGGTCCTGCATCAGAATCAGTAGAAACACTCACACAGCTAATTGAGGGCGGTATGAATGTTGCCCGGCTGAATTTTTCTCATGGCGATTTCGCCGAGCATGGGCAGCGGATTCAAAATATCCGGGAGGCGGCTGAAAGAACAGGAAAAACAATTGCGATTCTCCTGGATACAAAAGGTCCTGAAATCCGAACGGGCACCTTTAAATATGGTGAAGCTGAAATTATCCAAGACAGTGTTGTTCATGTGTCTATGAAAGAAGTGGAAGGGACTGCTGAACGTTTTTCCGTTACTTACCCCGGACTGATCAATGATGTACATCCCGGTTCTAAAATTTTGCTTGATGACGGATTAATTGAACTGGAAGTACTGGAGATTGATCCTGAAAATCAGGAATTAAAAACAAAGGCACTGAATTCCGGCGTTATTGAAAACAAAAAAGGTGTAAACGTGCCAAATGTTAGTGTGAAATTGCCCGGAATCACGGAAAAAGATGCAGAAGACATCAAATTCGGTATTAAACAGGATATTGATTATATTGCAGCTTCGTTTGTTCGCCGTCCATCCGATATTTTGGAAATACAAGAACTCCTGGAAGAACATGATGCGACACACATTAAAATCATTCCAAAAATCGAGAATCAGGAAGGGGTCGACAATATCGATTCCATCCTGGAAGTAAGCAACGGTGTGATGGTCGCGCGTGGGGATCTAGGAGTAGAAACGCCAGCTGAGGATGTACCGCTTGTGCAGAAGAAGTTGATTACAAAATGTAACACTGTTGGAAAACCGGTCATTACCGCAACGCAAATGCTTGATTCAATGCAGCGTAATCCGAGACCAACACGGGCTGAAGCATCCGATGTGGCCAATGCGATTTTTGACGGTACAGACGCCATTATGCTTTCAGGTGAGACAGCTGCGGGCGATTATCCGGTCGAATCGGTCCAAACGATGAGCAACATTGCCTTAAAAGCAGAGAGCGCTCTGGATCATAAACTTATTCTGGATAACCGCTCGAGAACTGTTGATATGACAATGACCGATGCCATTAGCCAATCGGTCACGCATACAGCGGTGAACCTGTCAGTCAGCGCCATTATTACCCCAACAGAAAGCGGGCATACTGCCAGAATGATTTCAAAATACCGTCCGGAAGCGCCGATTATTGCCGTGACATTTAATGAACATGTTAATCGTCAGCTGTCACTCATATGGGGCGTACATGCTGTTATGGGAAGCAAGTCAGATTCCACGGATGAAATGCTCGATATAGCAGTTGATCAGGGATTAAGCACGAATCTGTTTGAACGCGGAAGCAGAGTTATCATTACAGCCGGTGTGCCAATGGGAGAAAGCGGAACAACAAATCTTATGAAGGTTCATGTGATAGGTGATGTCATGGCTAAAGGTCAAGGCATAGGACGTGGCAGTGCATACGGTAACGCTGTCATAGCAAAAAATGCTTCAGAAGCGATTGAGAAGGTCACCGAAAATGACATTCTCGTAACGTATGGCACAGACCGGGATATGATGGAAGCAGTCGAAAAGGCGAAAGGTATTGTAACTGAAGAAGGCGGTCTGACCTCGCATGCTGCTGTTGTCGGACTGAGTCTTGGCATACCGGTTATCGTCGGCGTCAAAGACGTATTTGAGCAAATTGAGAATGGAACCGATATTACCATCGATGGCGCAAAAGGTGATATTTACAAAGGACATGCAAGAGTACTCTAGAATAGACATTGAAGTTTGGATGTAAAGGGGGCAAACAATGCGTTGGCTGTTGCTTGCGTTAATAATCGTACCTGCCGTTGAAATTGGAGTATTCGTCTGGGTCGGCGGCGTCATAGGCCCATGGTGGGTTGTTGGATTAATCATTTTAACTGGGATAGTTGGTGTCTCGCTGGCCCGGAAAGAAGGTCTTGATGCATGGAGAAGGGCTCAGATTGCAATGAATCAGGGCAAGCCGCCAGGTGATGCGATTATCGATGGCATATGTATTTTTGTCGGCGGGGTATTCCTGTTTGCTCCCGGTTTTATTACAGACATAGCCGGTTTTATTCTAGTGCTCCCGCCCACCCGCAGCCCTTTTAAAGGAATGTTGGAAAGATTATTGCGCAATTTGGCGTCAAAGAGCACTTTTATTTACCGGAGATGGTAGCTCATGACCCTTTTATGAACCGGGCGGCCTGATGAAAAACCCCCGCCCGGTAAAGGGCATCACCGGTAATCACCAGAAATGGGCCAAGGATTAAGCCAAATGCCCCCCATATCTGGAGACCAATAAACAAAGCGATCAAAGTAATAAGGGGGTTCACCCCCACTTTGTCTGACACTATTTTTGGTTCAAGCAGCTGACGCTGAATGACAACGATCATATATAAAATAGATAGACCAATGGTCAGCGGATAGCTGCCTGTCAAAAACAAATAAATTATCCACGGTACAAAAATGAGCCCTGTTCCGATGAACGGCAAAACATCTGCCAGCGCTGTAAACAACGCAATCGTCAATGCATAATCCACCTGAAACAGCAAAAGGCCTGCCAATATTGTGAATGAGGTCAGTGACATGATCAATAGCTGTGCCTTGATAAAACCGGAAAAGGCTCTTCGCAAGTGATTCCAGACACTGCTGCCTGAGTGCAGCACATTTTTTGGGGTCACTTTTTTGAATGTGGAAACAAGCCGGTACCAGTCTTTTGTCACGAAAAATGTTGCCAGAATCGTGAATAAGAAAAACGTAAAAGAGCTGGGCAATAAGGTCACTGCCGCTGGTATTTGCAGCAAAAGATTTTGCACGACATTAGTGCTGAATGACGCAAACTGATCAATGATACCGTTAATGCTTTCATTTATGTTTGCCTGCTGCTCAGGGTTTAATGTATGAACAAAGGAAGCAAGCTTATGATATAATGGCAGAAGATGCTCGTTAATATATGTTTCCACAATCATTGCAAACGTGCGAAAATAATCGGGCATATTTTTTGCTAAGTAAGTGGTGCCCTGAATCAATTCGGAAATCAGAAGGATAATAATTCCCAGTATAGCTGTTGCCGTTAAGGCGAGTACCACAAATGCGGCAAGGCCACGGGGCATTTTAATTGTCTTCTCCAAAAATGTAACGACAGGGTTCAGACACAGGGTAAGAATAACAGCAAGCAAAAAAGGGTAAATATAAGAAAATATGTACTGTAAGATTAAAAACATTGCCACGATGGATAATATGATTATGCAGAATCGAAAGAATTGGTGCATCCTCTGTTTAGACACTCTGAAACCCCCAAACGGCAGAAAATGGCCTGTACTATTTTACATATGACGAAAAACGGTAAAATAGACTTCAGACAGAAATTTTAGGGTTAAAACCGATGAAAAGGTTATAAAAATGTTTATTTATGCAAAAAAATATTGCCAAATTTAATCGGTTTCAATTCACATAATGGTTATAATACTTTATAATTGTCCGTGGGGATGGCAATGTTACGTGTTAAAATATTGTCACATACAGTAATACGTTACTTTATCCTAACTTAATGAACAATTCATAGAAAAAGGAGAGGGTTTGTTATGGCAAAAGGGCTAGAAGGGGTTGTCGCAACCGAAACATCCATCAGCTCAATTATTAATGACCAGCTGACTTATGTCGGTTATACTATTGATGACCTGGCTGAAAATTCTAGTTTTGAAGAAGTTGTCTATCTTTTATGGAATTTGAAGCTGCCGACTAAAACAGAACTGGAAGCATTTAAAGCTGATTTGACAGCTGAAATGGAGCTGCCTGAAGCAGTAATAAAGCATCTTCGTTCATATGATCTGTCAACTGTCCATCCAATGGCCGCATTACGATCTGCAGTATCTATTTTGGGGCTTTATGATGAAGAAGCTGATGTGATGGACCAGGCTGCAAATAAGCGAAAAGCAGTCCGGCTCCAGGCCAAAATAGCTACGATTGTGACGGCCTTCGCTCGGATCCGGAAAGGTCAGGAGCCTATTCAACCGAAGAAGGACCTAAGCTTTGCGGCAAACTTCCTGTTCATGCTGAATGGTGAAGAGCCAAAGGATACCGAAGAAGAGGCAATTAACAAAGCACTCATCCTGCATGCCGATCATGAGTTAAATGCTTCAACATTTACAGCACGTGTTTGTGTCGCTACCCTGTCTGATATTTACTCCGGTATAACGGCTGCAATCGGCGCGTTGAAAGGACCGCTTCATGGCGGTGCTAACGAGCGCGTAATGGCTATGCTCACAGAGATAGGTGATGTGGAAAATGCCATTCCATATATCAAAGAAAAAATGGAAAACGACGAAAAAATCATGGGTATGGGACACCGTGTCTATAAAAATGGCGATCCCCGAGCCAAATACCTGAAAGAAATGTCAAAAGAATTGACGAAAATCACCGGACAAGCAAAATGGTATGACATGTCAGTAAAAATTGAAGAGTTTATTAAAGAAGAGAAAGGTCTTCCAGCCAATGTGGACTTTTATTCAGCCTCCGTCTACCACAGCCTGGGAATTGACCATGACCTATTTACGCCAATCTTTGCAACAAGCCGTATATCCGGGTGGCTCGCACATATTCTGGAACAATACGATAACAACCGTTTAATCCGTCCGCGTGCAGAATATGTCGGTCCCAAAAATCAGGAATATGTAGCCATTGAAAATCGATAACACATTCGATGCCTAACACTAAGCGGAAAAACTCTCTGCAGAGGAAGTTTCACTGCGATTCTGTTCAGCTAACATTCAGCAGAATAACTGTCTGCTGAATGAAATTTCACTTTATGATACACTGATAATTGTTTAAAGAAGAAATAGGAGGTATTTTATATGACACAAGGGGAAAAGATTACAGTTGATAATAATGGGAAGCTGAATGTTCCAAATCGTCCAATTGTGCCTTTCATTGAAGGTGACGGAACTGGGCCGGATATTTGGGCTGCAGCACGCCGGGTCATTGAAGCTGCCGTGGAAAAAGCCTATAATGGCGAGAAAGCGGTTGACTGGAAAGAAGTTTATGCTGGTCAGAAGGCATATGATAAAACTGGTGAATGGCTGCCGGATGAAACGCTTAAAACGATAGACGAATATAAAATCGCAATAAAAGGTCCGCTTACGACACCAATCGGCGGTGGAATTCGTTCCCTCAATGTTGCATTGCGTCAAGAACTGGACTTATTTACCTGCCTGCGACCTGTCCAATATTTCACAGGTGTTCCGTCACCGGTCAAAAATCCTGAAGATGTGGATATGGCCATTTTCCGTGAAAATACTGAAGATATTTATGCAGGTATTGAGTGGCAGAAAGGCTCAGATGATGTGAAAAAAGTCATCAACTTCCTGCAAAATGAAATGGATGTCAACAATATCCGTTTCCCTGAGACTTCAGGAATCGGTGTGAAGCCAGTATCTGAAGAAGGATCAAAGCGTTTGGTCCGCGCTGCAATTGACTATGCGCTTAATGAAGGACGTAAGAGTGTTACTTTAGTACATAAAGGTAACATCATGAAGTTCACGGAAGGATCCTTTAAAGCATGGGGATATGAAGTTGCTGAACAGGAATATAGCGATAAAGTCTTCACATGGGCTGAGTATGACCGTATCGTTGAAAAAGATGGCAAAGATGCGGCAAACAAAGCACAAGATGAAGCGGTCGCTGCTGGCAAACTTCTTGTCAAAGATGCAATTGCCGACATCTTCCTGCAGCAGATTCTGACTCGACCGAAAGAATTTGATGTTGTTGCCACAATGAACCTGAATGGTGACTATATTTCTGATGCGCTGGCAGCCCAAGTTGGCGGTATCGGCATTGCGCCGGGAGCAAACATCAACTATGATTCCGGCCATGCGATTTTTGAAGCGACACACGGCACCGCACCGAAGTATGCGGGCATGGACAAAGTTAATCCGTCTTCTGTTATTCTATCAGCTGTTCTGATGCTTAACCATCTTGAGTGGAGAGAAGCGGGTGACCTTATTATGAAAGCAATGGATAAAACAATTGCCTCTAAAGTGGTCACTTATGACTTTGCCCGTATGATGGATGGCGCGACCGAAGTGAAAACATCCGAGTTCGGCGATGAACTGATTAAAAACATGGATTAAAGTGAAAACGGAAGTGCTCTTACTGTTATAAAAGGGATATGGCAGCTGACATTGCTTGTTTTGTCAGCTGCTTTTTCCCGCATGTAACGAACAGTAACCCGTCAAAAAACGACGACTAACTGTTCGTAAATGCCCGATTCGGTTCAACTAACATTCAACGGGGAAATGCACCCCGGTGAATGAAATTTCACTTTATAAAATAATATCTTTCTTAATGCTGGAAGGGGATTTGCATGGCTATTAAACGGAGGAAAATTTCTGTCATTGGCTCTGGTTTCACCGGTTCTACGACAGCCTTAATGATGGCACAAAAGGAACTGGGGGATGTCGTTTTGGTTGATATTCCGGATATGGAAGACCCGGCAAAAGGGAAAGCTTTGGATATGAAGGAAGCAAGTCCTATACAGGGCTTTGATGCCAATGTTACCGGTACAGCCGATTATGAAGACACGAAGGATTCCGATCTTGTCATCATCACTGCCGGTATTGCCCGTAAGCCAGGCATGAGCCGTGATGATCTTGTCAATACTAATGCTAAAATCATGAAGACCATCACAAAGGATATCGTAAAATATTCACCGGACACGACAATTGTTGTCTTAACCAATCCGGTAGACGCAATGACTTATACTGTTTTCAAAGAATCCGGGCTTCCTAAAGAGCGGGTTATCGGGCAGTCAGGTGTATTGGATACGGCACGGTTCCGCACATTTGTCGCTGAGGAACTGAATCTGTCTGTAAAAGATATTACCGGCTTTGTTCTCGGCGGACATGGCGATGACATGGTGCCATTAATCCGTTACTCCTATGCCGGCGGAATCCCACTCGAAAAATTGATTTCCAAAGAGCGTCTCGATGAAATCGTTGAACGTACCCGCAAAGGCGGCGGAGAAATAGTTGGTTTATTGGGTAATGGCAGTGCCTATTACGCACCTGCTGCTTCCTTGACTGTTATGGCGGAAGCAATCCTGAAAGATCAGCGCCGCGTCCTTCCATCAATTGCCTATCTGGAAGGCGAATATGGCTACAAAGACATTTATCTAGGTGTCCCTACTATCATTGGCGGGAACGGTCTGGAAGAAATCATCGAACTTGACCTGACTGACGATGAGAAAGCCCAATTGGACAAATCAGCAGAATCCGTGAAGAATGTACTTGATGTATTTAAGTAAATAAACTTCTGAAAGTTGTTTACTAAAAGGTGCTTTTTGACACAAAATCTATAAACTGCGACACAAAAAACTTGTGTGCGATAATAACGCTTCGGAAATACACTACGCTTTCCGTGGGGGCTGGTGAGCCTCCGCGTGCTGACGCACTGCGGGGTCTCACCTATGCCTCTGCTCCCACAGGAGTCTCCGTGTATTTCCTCCGCTAAGTTTTGTTCACTATATCTTGGTAAAACAAAATATTTTATGACAGATAAAACTGGATTGCTTAACGCTTAAAAGCAGCTGGAATATGTGAGACTCCTGTGGGAAAGCGAGCCTAAGAGACCCGACAGCGAGCGTTCTTTGCGAGCGAGGAGGCTTGTGGTGAGCCCACGGGAAGCGAGTATATTCCAGCTGCGTCGTTAGAGATTCTCGCTAACTTCTGGTTTATGTCGCAGTTTATCTCAACTGTAACGTTGTGTAACAACAATCTTAAATTTAAGAGTCTTATAGAAAAAGCTTCTCTTTATTCATGATGTTAAAGAGAAGCTTTATTTAATAACTGCTATAGCGGCAGTTCACATTTTCTGGTATAATGGAAAGCGCTTACAGGAATGGAGGTGATTCAATGATTGGCAAACGAAAGCTGGGAAAAAGGATTGAGGATTTGCGGATCGGGGATTCGTACACAGCATCTCATATTATCGAAGACAAGGACTTATTATTATATTTAGGGTTGACTGATGATGCCAATCCGCTCTACCTTCAGCATGATTATGCTTCGCAGACCCCATATAAACAACCTGTCGTTCCGTCCGTCATGCTGTTTGGCATGGTATCATCCATTGTTTCCCTGCATCTGCCCGGACCAGGCAGTCATATCACCCAGCATGAGATAACATTTCCAAAACCACTGTTCCATTATTCCGAAGTGAAAATAACACTTGAAGTCATTGCGATAGATTTTGAGAATCATGAAGCAACACTTTCAATTATCGGTTTTGATGGTGACGGTAATGCAATATTGCAGGGAAAACTGAATGCCTCACCTGCCTATGAACCTGAATCACTGACAGGGAGTTCACTGGAGAATTTCTTTTAACAGTTAATGCTTTTAGAATATTAATCCCAGTTCATAACTTCTTTCCGGGCAAGAACTGCAAAGCAATAATGGCGCCGCTATTAGCCTTTGTAAATTTTTCTTTACATCTCCATCTGTTCACTTTGCGTCTCTTTCATTGTAAGATAAAGGTAGAATATATTGAGATAGAAATGGGGATTGTTGATGGGGAAGCGAATTTTGATTGTTGATGATGAAGCATCAATCGTGACACTTTTAAAATTTAATATTGAGCAGGCTGGCTTTGAAACGGATGTTGCTTATGATGGTGGACAAGCCATATCTAAAGCTGAATCAGCAGTTTTTGACCTGATTATCCTTGATCTGATGCTTCCTGAAATGGATGGCATGGAGGTCTGCCAGCATTTGCGGACAAACAAAATTGACACCCCGATTCTGATGTTGACCGCAAAAGATGAGGAATTTGATAAGGTATTGGGACTGGAACTTGGCGCAGATGACTACTTAACGAAGCCGTTCAGCCCTAAAGAGGTTGTTGCAAGGATAAAAGCAATTCTAAGACGGTCGGAAAAAATTGAAGAGGCAAATACACTTTCAACACAGATTGGAGATTTAATCATTTATCCCGATCGTTATGAAGCTGAGATAAATGGCGATGCACTGACTTTTACCAGAAAGGAATTTGAGCTCTTATACTACCTTTCTTCCCATAAAGGAATTGTTCTGTCACGTGACCAGCTTCTGAGCGCTGTGTGGAATTATGACTTTGTGGGGGACACCCGTATTGTTGATGTCCATGTCAGCCATTTGCGCGAAAAGATTGAGCCGGATACGAAAAAGCCCGTCTATATTAAGACAGTCCGCGGGCTTGGCTATAAAATGGAGGAACCGAAATAATGCTGCCTTTATTTAAAAAACCGCTATTAGCTTATCATGCAGGTCTGTTTTCGCTCGTTTTTCTAACGGGGGTCGCTGCAGCCCAACTGACATCTGAATACATTATCCTCGGATCAATTTTGTTTGTGGAATATTTCATTCTGCTAATTATCATGCTTCATCTTTATGATAAATATATGAAACCGATAAAAAAGACGACTCAGACAGTAAACGAACTTGTTAAAGGCAACTATCGGGTACGGATTCATCATTCGGCAGGCGGCAATATTGCTGAGTTGAACAATAAATTAAATGCGTTGGCACGGAATCTGAGTGAGTTTGAAATTCAGGAACAGATGCAGGAAGACAGACTCTCAACGGTAATTGACAATACCCAGAGTGGTTTAGTGCTGATTGATGAAAAAGGCTATATCCATTTGGTCAATCGCAAGTTTATATCCATGTTTGGCGGGAACGCCCATGACTATCAGGGTTATTTATATTACGACGTGCTCGCAGATGAAACAATACATGAAACTGTTCAGGAAGCGTTCCTGTACGAGACAAACATCAAACACTCGTTCACCCAGACGTTCGAGATCGATACTAAATACATTGAAATTGTCGGTGCGCCGATATTTAATGAACGCGGAATGCTGAAAGGTGCTGTTCTTCTGCTGTATGATATAACCCATTTGAAAAAGCTCGAACTGATGCGCAAAGACTTTGTGGCAAATGTTTCGCACGAGCTGAAAACACCGATCACATCAATCAGCGGCTTTGCGGAAACACTGCTCAGCGGGGCAAAAAATGATAAGGAATCACTCGATAGGTTTTTAACGATTATTTATGATGAAAGCTCGCGTCTGCAGGGCCTGATTGAAGATTTGTTGACCCTGTCTCGACTTGAATCTGATGAATTCAAAATAGCCCGGACCGATGTGGATATGAATCAGCTGATTGAAGAAGTTTTGCCGGTTATTGATCAGCGGGTGAAACAGAAAGACATTACGCTGACAACAGATGTGAAAGGGGACATAACGCTTAGGGCTGATGGTGAACGAATCAAACAGATTATCATGAATTTACTAACCAATGCCATCAGTTACACTGGTGAAAACGGCGCAGTGAATCTGGCTGTGACGGATGAAGGCGAGTCGATCCACATACACGTATCAGATGACGGCATCGGAATCCCGAAAGAAGCTATTACGCGAATATTTGAGCGTTTTTACCGGGTTGATAAGGCACGAAGTCGGAATACCGGTGGCACAGGACTGGGTCTGGCAATTGTCAAACACATTGTTGAAGTGCATGATGGAAACATATCGGTAGAAAGTGAACCGGATAAAGGCTCAACCTTTCATGTCTATTTACCGAAAAATGATCCGGCATCCTCTTAATCGGGGGTGCTTTTTGTTATACTATGTTAAAATAATGATGATAAGTTGAACAAAATCGGGTATTTATGGACAGTTAGCCGTCGTCCTTTGGCGGATTATTGATGCATGATAACGCTATGATCGGAGGATGTTTTGATGCGTAATAAACTTGTACTGATTGATGGGAACAGTGTCATTTACCGGGCATTTTTTGCACTGCCATTATTGAATAATGATAAGGGCGTTTATACAAATGCCGTCTATGGTTTTACCAATATGCTTTTGAAAATTATTGAGGATGAAAAACCGACACATATGCTCGTTGCCTTTGATGCCGGCAAAACGACTTTCCGGCATGAGACATATAAAGAATATAAAGGCGGTCGGCAGAAGACGCCGCCTGAATTATCGGAACAGATTCCGCTTTTGAAACAAGTGCTTGATGCGTTTCATGTGTCGCATTATCAGCTTGATTTGTATGAAGCTGATGATATCATCGGCACGCTTTCAAAGCAGGCGCAGGGGGAGAACTGGGATGTTACGGTTATCTCCGGGGACAAGGACCTGCTTCAGCTTGTGTCGGACAAGGTAACAGTGAACCTGACCAAAAAAGGCATCAGCGACATTGAAGCATACACACCTGGGTTCATGCAGGAAAAGATGTCCATATCTCCCGAACAGATTATTGATCTGAAGGCATTAATGGGCGATAGTTCGGATAATATCCCGGGAGTACCGGGAGTCGGGGAAAAGACGGCTGTCAAACTGCTGAAACAGTTCGAAACGGTTGATAATGTATACGAGAATCTTGCTGAAGTGAGCGGTAAGAAATTAAAAGAAAAGCTGGAAAATCATAAAGATGATGCGTTTATGAGCAAGAAGCTTGTCATCATTGACCGTGAATCACCAATCGACGTTTCGCTTGAGAAGATAACTTATGCAGGTTATCCGCAAGCCGAAGTCAGTGCTATATTTAAGGATCTGGGTTTTCAGTCACTGTTGAACCGGATTGGCGGTGAGACGGATGACGCTGACGAGGAAAAAGTTGAACTAAGTGACATTGATTATACAGTTGTTGACAATGTCACTGAAGACATGCTGGGTGATGAGGCCGCGTTGGTGCTGGAAATGCTTGAGGAAAACTATCATTATGGCACGATTGAAGGTATTGGTGTCGTGAATCAATCCAATGCGTATTTTATTCCGGCCGAAACGGCCACTGAGTCAAAAGCATTTAAATCATGGGCTGAGGACAGCAGTAAATCCAAAGTCGTATTTGATGCGAAGAAAACATTGGTGGCCTTGTTGAATAAGGATATCCATATTAAGGGCATCACGTTTGATATGCTGCTGTCATCTTACCTGCTCAATCCGGCTGAGAACAATCATGATATTCCGGCGATTGCTCACAGGTTGGGCGCGACAGATGTGCTGTTTGATGAAGAGGTTTACGGAAAAGGCGCCAAGATGCAGGTGCCTGAACAGGACAAGCTGAGTGAACATGTTGCCCGAAAAGCAAACGTTCTGTTTCAGATTAAAGATGATATGAAAGAGCAGCTAAAATCGAATGAACAATATGAACTGCTCAAAGAATTGGAAATGCCGCTTGCCCTTATTCTGGGTGAAATGGAGCATACCGGTGTACTTGTTGACGTTGAGCGCATTCGGGAAATGGGCGATGATCTGAAACAGCGGCTCAGTGATCTTGAGCGTGAAATTTATGAACTGGCCGGTGAGGAATTTAATTTGAATTCACCGAAACAGCTTGGACCGATTTTGTTTGAAAAACTTGGTCTTCCAGTGATCAAAAAGACGAAAACGGGTTATTCAACAGCAGCGGATGTTCTCGAACAGCTGCAAAATGAACATGAGATCATTCCGAAACTGCTACTTTACCGGCAATTGGGAAAATTACAGTCGACTTATATTGCAGGACTGCTGAAAGTGGTGGATCAGGATAACCATAAAATCCACACGCGCTATAATCAGGCGTTGACACAGACAGGCCGTTTGAGTTCGGTCGATCCAAATTTGCAGAATATCCCAATCCGGCTGGAGGAGGGGCGTAAGATTCGACAGGCATTCGTGCCGTCCAGGAAAGACTGGGTTATGTTTGCTGCCGATTATTCGCAAATTGAACTACGGGTACTCGCCCATATAGCGGGTGATGAAAAGCTGGTTGAAGCATTCACGAATAACCTTGATATTCATACCCAGACAGCAATGGATGTATTCCATGTTGAGCGGGAAGAGGTAACATCCAATATGCGCCGTCAGGCCAAAGCTGTGAACTTTGGGATTGTTTATGGTATCAGCGATTACGGTCTTTCGCAGAGCCTTGGTATAACACGAAAGGAAGCCAAGCAGTTCATCGAACGTTATTTTGATAGCTATCCTGATGTAAAAGCGTATATGGATGACATTGTCCAGGAGGCAAAACATCAGGGTTACGTCACGACAATCATGAATCGCAGACGCTATTTGCCTGAAATTACAAGCAGAAATTTCAACCGGCGTTCCTTTGCTGAACGTACGGCTATGAATACGCCAATTCAGGGCAGTGCTGCTGATATTATCAAGAAAGCAATGATTGATCTGCATGAAAAACTCAAAGATGAGAAACTCGAAGCACGGATGCTGCTTCAGGTGCATGACGAATTGATCCTGGAAGCACCAAAAGAAGAGATTAAGCAACTAAAAGAAATCGTACCAGCCGTCATGGAGAATACCGTGGACTTGAATGTGCCATTGAAAGTTGATTATGAATATGGTGACAGCTGGTTTAATGCAAAATAAGGGGAAGATGGCATGCCGGAATTACCAGAAGTCGAGACAATAAAAAATACGCTCAAACGATTTGTAATCGATAAAACCATTATAGATGTATCTGTATTTTGGCCAAATATTATTAAACAGCCTGATGATATTGATCATTTTAAACATCTTTTAATGAAACAATCGATCAAAGATATACACAGAAGAGGCAAGTTCCTGTTGTTTGAACTGGATGATGCTGTACTGGTATCCCATTTACGGATGGAAGGCAAGTACAGTGTCCATCCATCAGGAGAACCAGTTAAAAAGCATACACACGTCATTTTTAAATTCAGCGATGGCGAGGAACTCCGCTATAATGACGTACGCAAATTCGGGACGATGCATTTGTTTAAAAAAGGTGATGAACGGAATAATAAACCGTTGAATCAATTGGGTCCTGATCCATTTGATGAGGCATTCACGCTGGATTATTTTTACCAAAAGTTGAAAAAAACAGACCGTGCCATCAAATCGGTGTTATTGGATCAGGCGATTGTTGCCGGGTTGGGAAATATTTATGTTGATGAAACGTTGTTTAAAGCAAATATTCACCCGTTAAGTAAAGCGAATAAATTGAAGAAAAGAGAAGTGAAAGTGATCTGGGAAGCAGCGATATACACCTTGAAAGAGGCGGTGGCCCAAGGAGGTACTACGATTCGATCATACGTCAATTCCCAGGGCGTTATGGGTATGTTTCAACAGGAACTGTTTGTGTACGGCCAGGCGAATGAACCATGCAAAACATGCGGCAAGCCAATTGTGAAAATGAAAATCGGTGGTCGAGGCACTCACGTTTGTGTTTCGTGCCAAAAAATGAAGTGAGGATTGCAAATGACACTAGTTATTGGGTTGACAGGGAGTATCGCGAGCGGTAAAAGTACCGTTTCATTAATGTTTGATGATTTTAATATTCCAGTGATCGATGCAGACAAATTATCACGCGAAGTTGTCATACCTGGTGAGACGGCATACGAACAGATTGTGAATACATTTGGTGAGGGTGTGTTACGCGATGACAAATCACTCGACCGGAAGAAATTAGGCGCTATTGTATTTGAAAATGAAGAAAAACGTAAAATTTTAAACAGTATTGTGCACCCGGCCGTCAGGGAAAAAATGATCGAACGCCGGGATGCATTTGCGGCAGCCGGTGAAAGAAGTGTTGTGCTCGACATTCCATTGTTATTCGAAAGCAAACTGACACACTTTGTGGATAAAACCCTTGTGGTCTATGTTAATGAAGATGTGCAGTTGAAGCGTCTGATGGAACGTGACGGTTACTCGGAAGAAGAAGCTTACCAGCGGATTAATGCACAGATGCCGGTCAAAGAAAAGGCTGATCTTGCTGATGCCGTTGTTGATAATAATGGATCAAAGCATGATTCCTATGAACAGCTTGAATCGCTGCTTAAAGAATGGGAGGTTATTTGAAGTCAAGTGTTCGGTATAACCAAAACATCCTTACAAAATTAAGCTCGGTTTTGCTGAACCGAGCTTAATTAATGCAGTATAATCGCGTTGTCCTAAGTATCAAGTAAAGACCGTGCGTATCGAATGGATACCTGTACTTCGCCCGTTTCAGTTGGCGTTAGCCTTTTTTCTTGATACATAAAGCCTCTTGCTTCGTAAAAAGGGATACCAAGCTGATTCTCCTCCTGTACAGAAACCCATTGCCCCGTTGCTCCCTGGTTAATTTGCTCCCGGGTCAGTGATTCAAGCAACCGTTTGCCTATCCCTTGATACCGGAACGTTTCATCTACATAAAGCAGAAATATTTCGCTGGTATCCGAACTGGTCATACCGCCGCCAATCACACCGGCAATGTCTGATTCGATCAGTGCAGCATGTGTGTAAGCTCCTCCATTGATGTCGTTGAGTACCCGTTCGTGGTTATACCAAAATTCAACATTCCTTTTCTGGTATTCTTCACTTAGCTTTCCTTCGACTGTTTGTTTCCAGCCTGTTGCACAAATTTCTGCAATCGCTGCTGCGTGTTTTGTCTGCGGTTTAATAACGGATATATTCAAGGATGGCACCTCCATAATAATAATCATTTGCCGGAACGAGACCCAGTTCAGACGATGGATAAAAGCGCCCCGCTGATTGAATTTTCACTCTATTTTAACATAGGCATTAGAACATCTTTTAAATCAAGGGAAATTTTTTAATAAAAAATAGCACATTCTTCGGTTTAATATGTTATACTAATTGCAAATGACAGTTGAAAAAGTATAACATAAATTGGGGGATGTAAAATGAGTAGAACCCGGATTGCTATTAATGGTTTTGGCCGCATTGGCCGGATGGTCTTTCGTCAGGCGGTGAAAAATAATGATTTAGACGTCGTATCAATAAATGCCAATTATCCTCCCGAAACACTGGCACATTTGATTAAGTATGACAGCATCCATGGCATCTTTGACGGAGAAGTTAAAGCGCTCCAAAACGGTTTGGAGATTGACGGGGCGTTCATAAACATTGTCAGTTCCCGAGATCCGGAAGAGCTTCCGTGGAAAGAACATGAAATTGATATTGTGATTGAAGCGACTGGAAAGTTCAAAACGAAAGAAGAGGCCGGACGTCACATTCAGGCAGGAGCCAAAAAAGTTGTCATTACAGCTCCCGGAAAACAAGTCGATAATACAATTGTCATGGGCGTCAATGAACAATCCTATAATCCTGAAATAGATGAGGTTATCTCTAATGCATCCTGTACAACTAATTGCCTTGCACCGATTGTAAAGGTATTGGATGCTAACTTAACGATTGTAAACGGTTTGATGACGACTGTTCATTCGTTTACAAATGATCAAAAAAACCTCGATAACCCGCACAAAGATTTACGTCGTGCCCGCGGATGCACACAATCGATTATCCCGACATCCACCGGTGCGGCAAAAGCGCTTGGCAAGGTAATACCGCATTTGGAAGGAAAACTGCACGGTATGGCACTGCGAGTTCCGACTCCGAATGTTTCGCTCGTTGACCTTGTCGTTGATGTAGAGGAATCTGTAACCAGTGAAATGATTAATAATATCTTCCGTAAAGCTTCAGAAAATGAATTGAAAGGGATTATCAAATACAGTGAGGAACCGCTTGTATCAATTGATTATACAACGACCGATTATTCAGCTATTATAGATGGACTTACGACGATGGTGATGGAAGATAATAAAATTAAAATTCTAGCTTGGTATGATAATGAGTGGGGCTACTCCACACGTGTCGTCGACCTTGCAAGACATGTGGGAAGCTATATGAAACAGCGTCATGTCAAAGTTTCGTGATGACAGAATTAATAATATGTAAAACCGTAGAAGAGATTGGCCTGTTCAATAAAAGGGTCAATCTTTTTTGGTCATATCACAATGTGGCTGTCGATATCAGTGTCATAAAACAGTATTCTTTAAGAAAATAGCCTACTGAAACGATAAAAATCATGTTACAATATAAAGACATGGATTATGAAGGTATTAGCGTATGCAAATCTCAAGAAGTTCTTCGGGATGAGGTGCACGAAATGTCGTTTCGTCAAACTATTGCAAGGTATTTCAGTGATCATGCCGAAACAAACGATGTACATATCGATGAATCGTTGCAGACACACTATTATAAAACGACAGGTGAAAAAGGCCTGAATATACTTGAAAATTTATTTCAAAACAATTCCAAATACCATATTAATGCGGTGTCCAAAGACCGCGGAGAAATCAGCGCAACGATTGTCAAAGGAAAAAAAGCATTCATCGTCGCAACGGTTATTATGGTCAGACCGTACAGAACGGCGATTGATTTTTCGGTCACAACCGAGTCGATGCTCCCAATTGACTTTGGCTACAGTTACAGACTGATGCAGCAATTATATACATATGTCGACAGAGAACTGCCGCTGGTGGACAATAAGCGGCAGTAATAATGAATGGGGTTGGACAACATGCGATGTTCAAATTGCCAAAACAAAAGTACAAAAGTATTGGATTCTCGACCGATTGAAGAAGGCCAGTCAATTCGCAGACGGAGGGAATGCGAGCGGTGCGGCTTCCGGTTCACGACATTCGAACGGATCGAAGAAGTGCCGCTGATTATCGTTAAGAAAGACGGTACCAGACAGGAATATAGTCGAGAAAAACTTATCAGGGGATTGATTAAAGCTTGTGAAAAACGGCCTGTCCCGCTTGAGAAGATTGAAGGCATTGCAATCGATGTAGAGAAAGAACTCCGGAACACAGGGGTTTCCGAAGTTGAGAGCGATGAAATAGGTGAAATGGTCATGGAGCGGCTTTCAGAGATTGATGAAGTTGCCTATGTTCGTTTTGCATCGGTTTATCGCCAATTCAAGGATATATCGGTGTTTTTGGACGAACTGAAAGATCTGATTAAATCGGATAAAGAGCAATCCGAATAAGGAAGTTTGGGTAGAATAGGTTGTTCAATAAAGTCCGGTAAAAATGACACAGCTTTGAACAGACTCTAGAAGAAAGGGATAACATCATGCGAGATATCGGAAAAATTCTGCCAATTGAGGGGTACCGGGTTTTACTGAAGGGAAGTCTGCCCGCAGACTACACTAAATCACTAACACACCTTTATCAGCCAATGATTGGAATACAGGCGGTATCATTGTATCTGACTTTAATCAATGAATTGGATTTTCAGGATGGGAACACAACCCAGACGCATCATACATTGATGAACTATATGAATTTGCCACTGGATGACATTTACCGGGCCAGACTGAAATTGGAAGGAATCGGTCTCTTAAAGACGTATCAGCAGGAATCCGATCAGCAAAACACTTATGCTTATGAAATTCAGCGTCCGTTTGCCCCAGCTGAATTTTTTACCGATGATATGCTTACACAGTTGCTGTACCACCATATCGGACAGGCAAAGTTTACCATGCTGCAGAAACATTTCCGCACAAAGACTGGCCACAAAGGGTCGGACATTACCGCTTTATTTAATGACGTGTTTCAAACATTCCAGCCGCACTCAATTGGGATGGACATTCCAGCGGAAGATCACAATGCGGAAGAAAATGTCCCATCAATTGATTTCGCCTGGATGGAACAAATGCTGCAGACACGGATGATTCCGGTTAATAAAGTGCTGACGCCAGTTAATAAAAAAATGATGTCACAAATGATGGCGCTGTATGACTTGGCTGAATTTGAAGTGGAAAAAGCCGTTTTATGGGCGCTGACCGACGAGAACACACTCGCAAGCAAAGAATTCAAAGAAGCTTGCCATGATCTGTTCCAATCGAAACATCAGTCGGCCATTAGATTAACTGATAAAAAACAGAACGAAACAACGGACGTGTATGAACCGACAACGAAAGAAGAACAGCTGATTCAAAAACTTGAAAACATCTCACCGAGAAACCTGCTTGAAGATTTATCAAGCGGTGGGCAGGCATCCGGTCAGGACTTAAAGATGATTCGTGAAGTCATGACAACGCAGGGACTGCCCTCACCGGTCATGAATGTGCTGATTCATTATGTCCTGCTGCAAACCGACATGAAGTTATCAAAAGCATATATGGAAACCATCGCCAGCCACTGGTCACGGGCTAATCTGAAGACGGCCAGAGAGGCGATGGCATTTGCCAAAAAGCAGAAGGCCCAGTACCAACAGCGTAAAAATAATCCTAAAAACAACCGAAAACCTGCATCAAAAGAGGTTATTCCAGATTGGTTCAAAGAACGGAAAAAGGGACAGAAAGCGGTCAGTACTGCACAGCAGAATGGTAATGCAGATAAAGAATGGGAAGAAACGGAAGCACTTCTGAAAAAGTATTCTAAAAAGAAGAATAGTCATTTGTAAGGATGGTATAAATGAAGCCGGTTCAATCTGAATTAAAAAAATGGATGCAGCAAAATAAAAACTTCAAGGAGAATTACACGAAAGTAAGAGAGGAAGTCCTGACTGACCCGGAAATCAGCGAGTTTCTCTCATTACATCCGCAGCTACCGCAAAAAGAAATCAATAAAAACCTGATAAAGCTATACGAGTATAAGTCACAGTCCAAACAATGTGACAGGTGTGAATCAGTTGGCGGCTGCATTAACATGATTCAAGGCTACTCGCCAATCCTTCGTGTGGAAAACGATGAAATACACCTGGTATATGAGAAATGCCATAAACTTGTGGATGCTGAAAAACAACGGGAACAGCAAAAGCTGATTCAGAGTTTATATATGCCGAAAGATATATTAAACGCCACTATTGACGATATTGATCATGATAATCAACGGGGTAGCGGTATACATGAATTGCTTCTTTTCCTGGAAAATGCTCGTACAGAACTCCCTGCAAGAGGCATCTACTTTCACGGCCCTTTTGGTGTCGGGAAAACATATTTGCTTGGTGCGCTGGCGAATGCCTTAAAAGACTATCATATATCATCAATGCTTATTTATATGCCTGAATTTGTCCGCGAGATGAAAGGCTCTATCAAAGACGATTCCATTAACGAAAAAATCAATTATTTTAAAACAACTGATGTCCTGATTCTTGACGATATTGGTGCAGAGACACAATCAGCCTGGTTCAGAGATGAAATTCTGGGATCTATTTTACAGTACCGAATGATGGAAAAGCTGCCGGTCTTTTTCACATCCAATTATAGTCTGCAGCAGTTAGAGGAGCAGCTTGCTACCACAAGCCGCGGAGGCAGTGAAACGGTCAAAGCAGGTCGGATTATTGAACGTATTAAGCAGGTCAGCAAGGAAGTCAAGTTGTCTGGTAAAAATCGCCGTGAATCATAATTGTCTTGTCTCATATACTTTCTCAATACAGTTAGTTTAAAAGTGTTATGCTCACAGGGTATGACACTTTTTTCAGTTAGAGGTTGGGACATAACTAAACAACGCCCTATCTTAATCACCCGGGCTATAGATATTTACTAGTTTCATTGGAGCATACATTTTTTAAGAGGGATGTCCATATAATGTAACAGTTTGGTCTTGGGTGAGGGTGATGTTTTTGCTGGAAGTGTACTTTGAGTCGGATAAAGAAGCCATAAGTTTCTGCGAGAATTTGTTTCAACTGAATAAAAAAATTGAATTACATTGGAAAACAACAGAGAAATGGGGAAATCATCTGCAGCTGGATTATCAGGAATCAGGTGATAAATTTACCGAAGCCATCGCCGGTTCAATGGTCAGGGTGTTCGTAGCACACCGGCTTACAAACATGATCAATCGGGTTATTAAACATAATTATTATTATTCAAATTCTGATGAGATTGAGCGTATCATGGATTTATCGCATTGGATTGTTGCCGGAAATGATGAGGACAGTCAGCATGTCAGAAATAATAAAGATCCAACTAAATTGCTGCACTCACTTTTTCTCGTCAATATTAAAAATTCGAGAATACTCCATTTTGATTCACTCATAAATTTTCAATTGAAAGTGTTTAAGGATCAGCTTGTCCACTATGTCGGGCTTGCGATTGATGAATTTAAGCGAGAAGAGGAACACCAGGCATTTATCGATACGCTCAGGAATTATATCATAAGGCGAGAACCCGTGTTTGAAACCATTCATGTTGTACAAGGTGAGCCGCTTTCTTTTTTTAAACCGGATGGCAAACAGTTTTCACGGATGGAACTGCGTGTGCTCATGCAGAAAGAACCGCTCTACCTTGTCGGCCTTGATGCTGATGAGCTGAATTTATCACCGCTGATCGCCATGGCTCCCGAAAAAATCAAGCTGTTTGGTGATGAGCCGTCAGATCCAAAAACTCTAACTGTTATTAATATTTTTCAGGAACGGGTTGAATTTGAACCTTACAGTAGATTTCCGTTTCACATGACTTAAAAAAATAAATGATTAAACTTGATTTTATTTGAAACACAAGCTATAATACCATTTATATAAATTGATGAATGGAAAAGTAACGATAAGGACATGATCGTTTGTCTTTTTGGATAGATAAGAGAAGGAAGCCGCTGGCTGAAAGCTTCCACTATGCCTGCAAATGATTACCGCCTTTAAACTCTACTGTTGAACAAGGAGTAAGCAGTAGCGTAACGTCTGCGTTAAGGATAAATGAAGCCGCATTTGTTGCGGAAATTTAGGGTGGAACCGCGTGCTGAACGCTCGTCCCTTTGCTTTGAAGCATAGGGACGGGCGTTTTTATTTTGAAAAATTTAAATCAAACATATACCGAAGGAGTGATAAATATGGCGGATATTACAATTACATTTCCCGATGGGGCGAGCAAATCGTTTCCTGCGGGAACTACTGGAGAAGATATTGCAGGTTCGATTTCACCCGGGTTAAAGAAACAGGCACTGGCAGTCAAGGTCGATGGCAAATTATATGATCTCAGACGGGAGCTTCCCCATGGCGGGGCGATTGAAATCACGACGTATAAAAATCAGGAAGGCGTTGAGATTATGCGCCACTCAACAGCCCATCTACTGGCACAAGCGGTTACCAGGTTGTTTGATAATGTGAAATTCGGCGTTGGTCCAGTTATTGAAGAAGGCTTCTATTATGATATTGATTTGGATCATGCCCTTACACCTGAAGATCTTCCTAAAATTGAAAAAGAAATGAAACGAATTATTGACGAAAACTTGGAAATTCAACGCATTGAGGTCTCCCGCAATAAAGCGAAGGAGATGTTCCAGGAAATCGGGGACGATCTGAAACTTGAATTGATCGACGATATCCCGGAGGACGAGCAGGTGACAATTTACAAACAAGGTGAATTTTTTGACCTGTGCCGTGGTGTTCATGTTCCATCGACAAGTAAAATAAAAGCTTTTAAATTGCTGAGTGTATCCGGAGCCTATTGGCGGGGTGACAGCAATAATAAACAGCTGCAGCGGATTTACGGAACAGCTTTTGAAAAACAAAGTCAACTTGAGGAACATCTGCACATCCTCGAGGAGCGGAAAGAGCGCGACCATCGTAGACTTGGTAAGGAACTGGAAATATTTACCGTTTCTCAAAAAGTGGGACAGGGGCTACCGTTATGGCTCCCTAATGGGGCGACAATCCGCCGTATTATTGAGCGCTACATCGTTGATATTGAAGAACGCCTAGGTTATGACCATGTGTACACACCTGTTCTAGGCAGTGTTGATTTGTATAAAACAAGCGGTCATTGGGATCACTATCAGGATGATATGTTCCCGACAATGGAAATGGACAACGAAGATCTGGTTCTCCGTCCAATGAACTGCCCGCATCATATGATGGTGTACAAAAATCAATTATACAGTTATCGTAATTTACCGGTTAGAATCGCTGAACTGGGAATGATGCACCGCCATGAAATGTCCGGTGCACTGGCAGGGTTGCAGCGTGTCCGGGCGATGACCCTGAATGATGCCCATATCTTTGCACGGCCTGATCAGTTAAAGGATGAATTTATTCGGGTTGTGGAACTTGTGCAAAGAGTTTATAAGGATTTCGGGATTAAGGATTATTATTTCCGTCTGTCGTACCGGGATCCTGAAGATAAAGAGAAGTATATTGATAATGATGAAATGTGGGAAAAAGCACAGGTCATGTTGAAAGAAACGATGGAAGAGATGGACGTCAAGTACGTTGAAGCTGAAGGGGAAGCTGCTTTCTACGGTCCAAAATTGGACGTGCAGGTTCAAACAGCGTTAGGAAAGGACGAAACGCTTTCCACTGTCCAGCTTGATTATCAACTGCCAGAACGTTTTGACTTGACATATATCGGTCAAGACGGGAATGAACATCGCCCGGTCGTCATCCACCGCGGTGTTGTCTCGACGATGGAACGTTTCGTGGCATTTCTAATTGAAGAATATAAGGGTGCATTCCCAACCTGGCTCGCACCTGTTCAAGTAAAGGTTATCCCTGTCGCACCAGATGCTCATCTCGATTATGTGAAAGGAGTCGCGGATAAATTGCGATTCGAGGGTGTACGAGTCGAAGTTGACGAACGCGATGAAAAAATTGGCTATAAAATCAGGGAAGCACAGACACAAAAAGTTCCCTTCAGCTTAGTGCTGGGGGATAATGAAATTGAGAATAATAGCGTGAATGTCCGGCGTTATGGCGAAAAAGAATCCAGAACATTGAGCTTTGATGAATTTAAAGCATTGATTGAGGAAGAAATTGATCAAAAGGTTCTCAATAAAAAATAACAGTAAGAGAGTGGGACAATCTGCAGATGAGGAGAAATATCAGCAGATGGCCAGGAACATCAGCAGAAAAAATTAATTATCGCGCTGGCAGAGGTTTTTGCATAAGCTGTTTAAAGTTGGCCGTTAAAGATTGTCCCAGCTTCTCTACATTATAATTGGACCGTGAACGTCTTCTCAGAACAGTAAAGGAATCTGGGCTTCCTTTTTGGCTGTGATCATGATAAACTGATTATAGAACTTTTATAAGAAGCATAAACCTGTTGACATACGGTTTAATAGATGCTATTCTATAAAAGTTGAACAAAATGGTCTGAGACAAGTAGAAGCACCCGCTTCTCACCTGATCGACGCAATTATGCAGTCGGCTGGTTCTGAACTTTTCAATAGCGATTTATTGGAGACGTGTGGGTGCAGTATGTACCGACACTTTTTTATTTGCGATAGAATCACTTGTCAATGACGGATCAGGGTAATAAAAATATTTTGGAGGTGGCTGGCAATTAGCAAAGAAATGAACGTCAATGAAAAAATCCGTGCCCGCGAGGTACGTCTGATCGACTCTAACGGGGATCAGTTAGGAGTGAAATCACGCAATGAGGCGCTGGATATTGCTCAAAAGCGCGATTTGGATTTAGTTTTGGTTGCACCAAATGCTAAACCACCAGTATGCCGTATCATGAATTATGGCAAATACCGCTATGAGCAGCAGAAGAAAGAAAAAGAAGCGCGTAAAAAACAAAAAGTCATTAATGTAAAAGAAGTGCGGTTTACTCCAGGAATTGGCGAGCATGATTTCAACACAAAACTGAAGAATGCACGAAAATTCTTAAGTAAAGGCGACAAAGTTAAAGCTTCTGTCCGTTTCCGCGGTCGGGCTATTACACACAAGGATTTAGGCCGTGAAGTGCTTGACCGTTTGGCTGAAGAAACAAATGATGTTGCCACAATTGAATCCAAAGCAAAAATGGAAGGCCGTAATATGTTTATGATGCTTGCACCAATCAAAGAAAAGTAAGCAGCATTTAACGAATAAGGAGGATATCAATATGCCTAAAATGAAAAGCCATAAAGGTTCACAAAAACGTTTCCGCAAAACAGGTTCAGGAAAGCTGAAACGCGCACATGCGTACACAAGTCATATGTTCGCACATAAATCACCAAAGCAGAAACGTAAGCTTCGTAAATCCGCTATCGTTTCCAAGAGTGATTTCAGACGTATTAAAACAATGCTTCCGTATAAATAAAAAGGCCGATGTACTCATTTAAATAAGTAACGATTTTCAATTGTATTAGGAGGGAATTACTATGCCACGTGTAAAAGGTGGACCAGTTACGCGCAGACGCCGTAAACGAACATTGAAATTAGCTAAAGGTTATTATGGTTCGAAAAGAGCATTATTTAAACAAGCAAAACAGCAGGTCATGAAGTCCGGACAATATGCTTACCGTGACCGCAGACAGAAAAAACGTGACTTCCGCAAGCTATGGATTTCCCGCATTAATGCTGCAGCCCGCATGAATGACATTTCATACAGCAGACTAATGCATGGTCTAAGGCAAGCAGGCGTCGAAGTCAACCGCAAAATGCTGTCAGACCTCGCTGTCAGTGATGAAAAAGCATTTGCGCAATTAGCCGATAAGGCTAAAGCAGCATTGAAATAATGACATCATTAAAAAGCCAAACCCATTTTCATCAGGGTTTGGCTTTTTAATATAAAATTTACTTTTGTTGCAGGTTTTGTCATTCTCTCTTATTCGATTGATTAAGATCGTAAACTTATTAGTTGTCATTATATCATGATTATTAATTCGTGATATTATTTTGACCGGCACTCGATGATAGATTGAAATTTTTGCTCAGCGATGAATTAAGTTTTCATAAAGATCGTATTGACCAATTGTTTCAGGTATAATGAGGACCGTCTATTCCCATCAGATTTTAATATGTTAAAAATTAAGAATTGGCAGGGGAGATAAAAATGATGATCGCTTATATACTTGGCGTTAATATAATAGCATTCCTGATTATGGGAGTGGATAAGCAAAAAGCAAAAAGAGAATCATATCGCATTCCCGAACGAACCTTTTGGGGGTTGGCTATATTGGGCGGTGCAATTGGAATATGGGCCGGTATGAAAAGCTTCCGGCATAAAACAAGGCATCGTTCATTTGTGATAGGAATGCCGGTGTTAGTTAGTATTCAAGTTGTTTTCGCGGTTTCATTATTTTAATGTCATAATGGCTCGTCTATTGTCATATACTTGTACTGGCGTATGAAACGAGTACCGGGGAAGGAGGCTGGGCATGGAGCAGGTTAGCCATTATATAATGGTTTTTATAGAAACAGGCGGGCTGTTTGCACCGGTTTTATTCATTAGCTTTCATTTATTAAGACCCTTATTTTTTCTTCCCGTTGTTTTAATATGTATTTCAGGAGGCGTGCTTTTTGGGACTGTTGCAGGGACATTATACTCCGTGATTGGTATAACACTTTCCAGTCTCATTTTTTACGCAATTATTCGCTGGATGCCAAACACTTTCGCAAAACTTGTTAATTTGAAGCAGAAACTGATGGGGAAGAATTCCGAATTTACAACATCGCAAATCGCTCTGCTGAGACTCGTTCCATTTATCCATTTCCATTTGCTGTCTCTATGTCTGATTGAAATATCCTCAAACTTCAGAGATTACACCAAATCATCCATTCTGACAAACATTCCACTGGCATTTGTCTACACGTCAGTTGGCAAGTGGATATCCAGTTTGTCCCCGTTCCACATTCTCATCCTATTATTATTAATGCTGCCATTTATCTACATTCTGAGACGAAAGGAAATTATTATTAAATGGAATGACTTTTTCCAAGTTAGCACGTGAACTATGCGCATCCGACGCCGGGATGCGCATTTCTTCTGTTTTCTTAATCAATCGTTGTCAGTACCAGTTTGTTAATTGGGTACTTCCACGTTATGGCGGCGTGCGGATAGCGGATTAATAATTCTTTTTCAATAAAATATAAATCATCCCGGGTTATCCCTTCCAGTTCATTGGTATTACGGGCAAATATGTGAATATCAACAACTTCAAACGAGTCTTCGGTCGCGTCAATATATTTTTCGCCTTCAAACAGACAGCTTTTATATACAAATTGAATATTCTTTTTGGAATTGCCGGGATCATCCACCATATAGAACGTATTGGCTTCTTTGGCGATTTGCAGTTTTCGGTCTGGGTTACGGAAGTATTGAACAATTGTATAGACGATCAGTGCAAGTGCGATCAGTATAAGCAATCGAAATAAAAGAACAATCATATCCCCTGTCTCCTTGTAACACTTAATAGTATCTATACGTTACGAGTTCTCTGGAGGTTTCACTAATATAATGATTTCATGATACAATTATAAGCAAATATTTTGAGGGTTGCTATGTATCTGCAACGTGAAATGGGGTAAGGTAAAGTGGAATGGTCATCATTATATTCGATGCAAAAACAGCTGGATGCCTATATTGAATCCCAGCATGATCTGTCAGGCAAGGATTTGTTCAAGGAGAAATACTTGGCTTTGCTTGTGGAGTTGGGAGAGCTGGCTAATGAAACAAGGTGTTTTAAATTTTGGAGTGTCAAACCCCGGAATGATCAATCCGTTATTTTAGAGGAATATGTCGACGGGATTCATTTTATTCTCTCACTGGGACTGGACAAGGGTTACCGCTATGCTACTGGTTCGATAAATTCGACTGAGAACGACGAAACTGGGCAGTTTAACCGTGTATATGATTTATGCGCGGCATTTTACCGAGAGCCATCGGAGAAAAACTACAATAAGTTATTTGACAGTTACCTGGATCTGGGTAATTTGCTTGGATTTGACGAACAAGGGGTAAAAGATGCCTATTTAAAAAAGAATGAAATCAATTATGAGCGACAAAATCAGGGATATTAAGTGCAAAGGTGCTAGCGCCCGGTTAGCGACGTAAGAACTGCGCCTGCGCGTCGCAGGTGGGTCGGCGTTGCCGCGCATCGCGGTGGTTTTAGCCGAACTACCCCACTAGCCGCAGGAGATGAAGGAAACACGATGAGCGTAAGCGAACCGCTGTTAACTTATCGGACGGAGATGAGGGAGATCTCGCTAGTCGCTGGAACCGGACGTGGCTTATCTTGTATAAATTCACCGCTAAATTTAACACTAACTTATATAGCAAAAAAATTTTGTCATTTATGGTGTTGGCGTTATAATAAAAGAGGATGAAGAAGGAGGTTTATACATATGGCAAATTTAGATGAGACAAACACGATGTTAAAAGATCTGACAGATGCGCGGGGGATTCCGGGCAATGAGAAAGAGCCAAGGGAGGTTATGGAAAAATACATTTCGCCTTATGCTGATGAACTTTATACAGATAACCTGGGAAGTCTGATTGCGAAAAAGACCGGTGAGGAAAACGGGCCGAAAATTATGGTGGCTGGTCATTTGGACGAGGTTGGCTTCATGGTTACACGGATTGATGATAAGGGCTTTGTGTATTTCCAGACTGTCGGCGGCTGGTGGAATCAGGTCATGCTAGCGCAGCGAGTAACGGTTATGACAGCACGTGGTGATGTGACTGGTATCATTGGTTCCAAACCGCCGCATGTATTGTCAGCTGAAGAGCGCAAAAAACCGGTTGAGATTAAAAATATGTTTATCGATATTGGTGCATCAAGCAGAGAGGAAGCTCAAGAGTTTGGTGTCCGCCCCGGCGATTCGATTGTACCTTACTTTGAATTCACACAGATGAAAAACGAAAAAATGCTAATGGCCAAGGCTTGGGATAATCGGATAGGTTGTGCTATTGCGATTGAGGTATTAAAACAGCTGAAAGGTGAAAAGCATCCGAACATCGTTTATGGTGTTGGAACCATTCAGGAAGAGGTTGGTTTGCGCGGAGCACGTACCTCAGCATATGCTATTAAACCGGATATCGGCTTCGGTGTTGATGTGGGAATTGCTGGAGACATGCCTGGGGTATCTGATAAAGAAGCAGACAGCAAGCTTGGAGAAGGACCGCAAATTATTATTTATGATGCATCTATGGTTCCGAGCAAGGGTGTGCGCGATTTGGTTGTTGATACTGCGGATGAGCAGAACATCCCATATCAATTTGCCTCTATTGCCGGCGGGGGAACGGATTCCGGTTCCATTCACTTGACGGCAGACGGTGTTCCGTCACTGTCAATTACCATTGCAACACGCTATATTCACTCACATGCAGCGATCTTACACCGTGATGATTTCGAAAATGCCGTCAAGCTGATAGTGGCCACGATTAAAAAATTGGATGCAGATAAAGTGAAAGAAATTAAACTCGGTTAGTGTTAAGCAGAACAGAAACACAAAAATAAGGCTGGGGCAAAACAAAATAATCTGAAGGTTTGAATGTTGGGTAAGTATTAACCGTCGCTGCGGAAAAATATTCGCTTTCCGGGGCGGCTGATAGAAAAATCCGAACTGATTCAAAATCTATCTAAAGGAACTTGAATCATCGTTCGGATTTTTCTATGCCTTAAGTACGATTGTCCAGCTTTTATTTTTACAATAATTCCGGGTTTTTACCATAAGATTCAAGGACCTCATGGTAAAAGGGGTCGTCCCCGATACAGTAAATCCGGTCGCATACTTGCATGATTTCATCCATATCGTGTGACGTGTATATTATCATTTTATCTTGTGCTTTTGCCAGACTGGATAAATAAGAACCAATTTCTTTGCGGGATTTCAAGTCAATACCTGCAGTCGGTTCGTCCAGAAGAAGCAGGTCAGGGTCATGGATCAGGCTGACAGCGATATTCAATTTGCGTTTCATGCCGCCGGATAAATTTTTAACGGTATCGTTCCACTTGTTCAGTTTCATGTCGCTGCACAGCTGCCTGAGTTCTTCATTGGTTTTATCGTTCCAGGAAAGTTTTTCGAAAAAAATCATATTCTCTTTTACAGTGAATTCCTCCCACAATGCAATATCCTGTGATACAAATCCGATTCGTTTGCGGATTTTCTTAATGCTGGTTTGGTAGGAATGATTATTTAACATGACAGTACCGGATGTCGGATTGGATAAAGTTGCTAGAATATGCAGCAAAGTTGATTTGCCTGCCCCGTTTTCCCCGACAAGTCCAATTACTTCGCCGGGCTTTACCGAAAACGACAGGTTCTTCAATATCTGCTTCCTGCCATATGCTTTTGAAAGTGACTGGACATCAAGCATGATATTGCTCCTTTCTGAAAAACCACAATACAGATGATAACACAACAGCAGCCGTCCATAAGCTGAGGTAGTCACCTGAAAGCAGCGGATTGAGGGGGTTTATTGCATCGAACCACTTCCAATTGGCTGCGATTGCCGATGGAAGCAAAGCGCCACTGCAGACGCCAACGACTAATGCAAGTGCAAACGACATCGTGTAATAATAAAACGGACTGTTAAACATATTGGCAAACAGGAATGCCGCCATGCTGAGTAACACTTGGAAAGATAAAAGGTTCGCGGGACTGATCCATTCTCCAAATATAAAATACAATGAACCGGCTGCTAATAGATTGATGATCCACAACACAACTGTATAAAGAACAAGATTTTGCAGTAAATATGATTTTAGTGACCAGCGGGAAAATGCCAGGCGCATAATTGCTTTCGATTGTTTTTCCTTAATAACCCAATCAAACACGAGCAGTGTTGATAAAAGGCTGAATATTCCCCATAAGTTCCATACCGGAAACAATCGCGGGTTATCATTAACCGTTTCTGGTGTCCCCTGGAACGTTAATGCTGTATTGAGAAGATTTTCTTCCTGCTGTATTTCTTTACTCTTAGCTTTGATTTCTTCAAGCGTCCATTCTTCTTGTCCATTATATTGCTGTTCAAGATTTTTGACAGCATATGCAGCTTTTGTTCTTCCGGTTTCCTGCTGAACATGTGAGATAATCATCTCCTTAACAGGCAGGTAGGCAAACGACACATCGGACTCATAGCCGGTGATCAGTCCGGATCGGTTATCCTGTTCAATGTTTTGTTCAAAGCCCCCGTGAATCACGAACACACTGTCGAGATCTTGTTTCTCCAATTCCTGTAATGCTTCGTTTTCAGAAAGAAGCTGCAACCTCACATACGGTGCCGATTTTATTTCTGCCACTAATTCTTCCGCTGCGTCAGTCTGTTCTTTCAGGACAATACCGACAGGCACTTTAGCATCTTCCTGCAGTGTATCGATAACCATCGTGATGCTGACCGTGGCAATAAGCGGAAACAAAAGCCAGAATACAAGGCTGATCCACTGTTTCTTCCAATGCATCAAGCGTGTCGCGATAATCTGTTTCACCTAAGAACACGCTCCTTCCAGACGGAGGTGCCGATTAACACCAAGGCAGCTGCCGCCAGCATGATTGTCAGTGGTATATAATCCGCGTAAAGCCTGCCATTTAATAAGATCTCCTGCAGCCAGCGATAACCTTCACTCGCGAAAAAATATGGCAGCAAATTCTGTATATATAACGGAAAATATAACGTTGGTATAATAGCTCCGCTCGCCGCCAAGACAATCAGTGTCAACAATGATTGCATCAGCAGACGTATTTTCTGTCCTGTAAAAATCGTTTCCAGAATGGCCAGGACGCTCAAGTATATTAAACTGTACAATCCGGTTATCAGAGCGATTCGAACAAAATCTTCACTATATAATGGAATCGTCATTAATGAGACACATAGGTACAGGAAAGTCCCGGCAAAGACGGCTGCGAGTATGAATGATGTTGTTATTTTGGCTATCAGCTGCTGAAGAAGTGTAACACCATATAATCGCATTCTTCTTTGCAAACGCATTTGCTCATCATTCGTAAAAAATGAATAGAATGCCAATAGCCAGATTGTAAGGATCATAAACCAGCCAGCCAGACTGTAATAATGTACAGGTGAACTGGTAGCATTGTTGCTGATTTTTTCCTCATCCACTATTTTGTCTTTTCCCGCAGTATAAACAAGAAAGTTATTAAATTGCTGCAGCACCATGTCCTGGCGTGTGTCACTGTCAATGGATAATTGCTTCGAATAATAATTCACCGTTAAAATATTCGCCTGTGATGTACGAATATGTCTGGCTATGCTGTCCAGCAATTCCTTTACAAGATGGCTTTCTGTTCGTTTCCCGGGATTGCCTGTGATGGCGAGGGTGATAGAATCGCCGCTGTACAAACTTTCTGTAAAACCTTCCGGAAAGCTGATATAAGCGCTTAATTGACCGTTTATGCGGTCCTTAGCTTCAGACTCAGTCAGGGCTTCCATTTTGATAAAGCTGCCTAATTGTGATGACTCTTCAATTAAGTTAATGACCGTTTTTGTTTCCTGTGATTTGTCGAGGTCCACTAATCCGACACGAATTGGTTCGTTTTCATCGGGCAGAAAGATCGCTATGGCAATAACGGCAATAAGCACTACGAGTATAACAGGAAACAGCAAAAGCAGAGGAAGTGATCGCCACTTCCTCTGCAGTTTCTTCAGATTGCTGTGTATAAACAGTAAGTAGTGTTTTACAAAAGTCATACCGGCACTTCCTTAGTTAAAAACTGTTCATGCTGCCACCGCCGGGAACCCCCATTGTCTCCATCAGCCACTGCTGGAATTTGCCGGCTACCTCTGTCTGGAAGTATCTTTGCAATTCCTGTGCAGACATGTCTCCCAGATTTTTCACGTTGGAATCATCTGGCTGCTCCACCTCTTTAATTGTTTTGGCGTCGTTCTTGATGTTCAGGCTGACAATATCTTGCGGCAGGTCAGGCAGTTCTACGGTGAATGTATGATCTGCGCTTTTTTGGTCATTCTTATAAGTTGCCTCACCACTCCAATTCAGGCTGCCGGATCCGTTTGGTTCAGGTGCAGAGAATGAAAAAGTCCGTTCAAACTCTCTTGTTCCATCTTCAAGTGTTGATTCACCGTTGTAGGAAAGTTCGAATTCTTCGCCAGCAATTGTGATGGAGTCTTCTAGATTATTATCCTGATTTGATAGATTAATATCAATTGTTGCTGACGAGGCGTCCCCAGAAAATTCGTAAGCCAGGTTTTGTTCCGAATCATTCAGCAATTGATCGCCGGTAATCGATAGTGTGGAAACCTCCTCATCTTTTGGAGCCATACCGATTGAAAAATCACGTTTAACAATCAGATTGTCCTTGACCCAAATGACAGATGACAAACCATCGGGAATTTGAAAATCTGCCAATTCATTTAATGCTTCATCAATCGATTTCTCGTAATCTTTCATAGCACTACTTACTTCATTTTCCATTTCAGCAGGGAGTGACCCTGAGGTAAAGATGCCAAATTGGTTTCTGATTTGCTTTTCAACGATTTCTTTTAAGCGATCATCATCTTTAGCTTTTTCTAGGACGGTTTGGATCATTTCTTTAAATTGCTCTTCTGAAAGGCTGAACGTTATTTTTTCAGCATCAACCGATTCGTCCTGGACAGTAACGGTTTCATTTTCTGATTTGAAGGCGTCGTCAGGCAATTCGTTGTAGATCATCATAAGATACTCATCTGTTAAATATTCCTTATCTTCTTCAGACAGCAAACCATCCACTTGTTTAAATAATGCTTCAAAATCAATCTCTGCACCTTTAAATGCCGGGTCGGCTTCCTGTAGCAGTCGACTCAATTCACTATCCTGAATTGTCAAGACTTCCTCGAGAAAAGGGAGCTGCAGGAAGGCATTATCGCCACCCATGAATAGTTTGATATCTTTCATTTCGACTCCGGCAAAGTTTACTTGCAAGTCAGTTGCGAGCCGGTTTTCATCCGGGTTGAATTGCGAAGTCATTGTTAAAGTAGAATTGTTGATTACCTGTCCCGGACTCATTCCCATTCCGCCGGTTGGAGGCCCATTATATTTAGCGGATAATTCCACCGTATTTTCAGTTGGATTTTCCCTCGTACTTTCTGCCCAATCAAATTCCGGCTGATAGCGTTCTTCCACCTTCTCTCCCAAAAACTCTACGGTGTTCTTTTCTGCTTTAAAATATTCCGCCTTTGGTGAGCTGGTAATAAGCACAAATGCTGCTGCACTTCCGCCCACGATTAAAACAGCCGCCACAATAATGGCAATGACTTTTTTAGAAATCCCCTTTTTGTTTTGTTCATTTTCTTCCATTCTGCTAATCTCCTTTCTGAGTCCTTATAAAATAATATGTATTATGAAGACCTCGTCTTAATACAATAGTTCTATTATATATCATTATTCAAAATTTTGCTCATTATTGCTGGAAATTGTTGAAAAAAATAGGACAAAGGCTCTGAACCTTTGTCCGGATTATTGATTAGCTTGTTTAACACCTTGTTCTAATGCTTCAACCATCTCTTGCTTGTCCTCTTCATCAGATTGCTTCCAAATGAGTTCAAAGAGTACTCCCAGACCGGGGAGCATTTTCTCTTCACCGTCCTGAATGGCATCGGAGATTGTAGCTTCCAGCTGTTCCTGGTTATTTTCCGAAATATTGGACAGAATGGCTTTTCGTAAATTAAGATCCATGAAACCACCTCTTCAGATTGTTTAAACTAACGATAGTTTGACCTGTTGAGGACAAAATATGTATGATTAAAGAAAAAATGTCGAAATGGGATGAATATGATGATAACATCGCTTCAAAGTGAGAAAGTCAAAGAATGGGCGAAACTGCAAAGGCGGAAAGGACGCAGACAATCTGGCACGTTTTTGGCTGAAGGATTCCATTTGGTTGAAGAAGCCTATAATAGTAATTGGGAGATAGCTGAAATTATTGTAGAGGACGGACTTGATTATTCAGGCTGGCGCGATCATTTCTCCGCTGTAACTGTCAGCAGAAAGGTGCTGCAGCATATCACCCGGACCGAGACGCCACAGGGAATTGCTGCAGTCGTCAAAATGAAGGAACCAAAGGAATTTGCCGGTGATACAGTACTGTTAATCGACTCATTGCAGGATCCGGGTAATTTGGGCACGATTATTCGAACGGCGGATGCGGCGGGATTCGATATGGTCTTGCTCGGCAAAGGCACGGTAGACCTGTACAATGATAAAGTGATTCGCGCAACACAGGGATCGTTATTTCATTTACCTATTTTACAGACAAATTTGCTAGAAAAAATACCTGAGTTGAAGCGTAATGGCTTTACGGTATTGGCATCAGCGCTTACAGACGCTGTTTCGTTTAAAGAAATGAAGGCAGATGACAAGACCGCCTTAATCGTAGGAAACGAGGGGGCGGGGGTTCAGAACGAGCTTATTGAATCAGCGGATCAAACTGTTAAAATCCCGATATTCGGACAGGCGGAATCACTGAACGTCAGTGTTGCAGCAGGAATATTAATGTATCATCTTAAAGAATAGTTTGCATATTGCTTATATATTTTTTATAATAGAAGATATTTGATTTAACGACATTTTAAAAGCTTGGAAAGAGACGTGCGGTAATAGCCTGTACAGTGAACAGGGAAGAGGTGTCACGGACTGAAAGCACCTCCACTGTACATTTACTGCAATTTCACTCTGGAGCTGGCACTTGGACCTTAATATGAGTAAAGGTGCCCCGGATGTTAATCCGTTATCACGATGAAGTTGGACACAACACAGTTGTGTCAACAAGGGTGGTACCGCGAAAATAGCCTTCGTCCCTTTAGTGGGATGAGGGCTTTTTTTAATGGATAAAAGAGAGGGAGGCATAGTTATGAAAGAGCAGCTGGAAACGATTCGCCAGGAAGCGATAGCTGAAGTAAAAGAAGCACAAAGTTTAAAAAACCTTCAGGATATAAAAGTAACCTATCTGGGCAAGAAGGGGTCCTTAACAAGTGTATTGCGCGGTATGGGCAAACTGTCCAAAGAGGAACGCCCTATTGTTGGTGAGATTGCCAACAATGTACGCGAAGCCATCACGAAGGAAATTGATGAGAAAACGGAAATACTTGAAAATAAAGCAATGGAAGAAAAATTGGAAAAAGAATCTATTGATGTGACGCTGCCTGGCCGTCCGGTCCAAGTAGGCGGTCCTCATCTGCTTACCAGTATTATCGAAGAAATTGAGGATTTATTCATTGGAATGGGTTATGAGGTGCGAGAAGGCCCGGAAGTCGAAACTGATTATTATAATTTTGAAGCGCTGAATCTGCCTAAAGATCACCCGGCACGCGACATGCAGGACACATTTTATATTACAAATGAGCTTTTGCTTAGGACCCACACGTCGCCGGTGCAGGCAAGGACGATGCAACAGTACGGCGGCATGCAGCCGGTAAAAATGATCTGTCCAGGTAAAGTCTACCGCCGGGATACGGATGATGCAACGCACTCACATCAGTTTACACAAATTGAAGGGCTTTACGTTGACGAGAATGTCCGTATGAGTGATTTAAAAGGAACGTTGAATCGTTTTGCGAAAAGTATTTTTGGTGAAGACAGGGAGATTCGCCTGCGCCCAAGCTTCTTTCCGTTCACTGAGCCGTCTGTTGAAATGGATATTTCGTGCAAGGTCTGCAAAGGTGAGGGCTGTTCTGTTTGTAAACATTCTGGCTGGATCGAAATCCTTGGCGGTGGAATGGTGCACCCGAATGTATTAGAAATGGCGGGGTATGACTCTGGGAAATATACAGGCTTCGCATTTGGTATGGGACCGGAGCGTATTGCCATGCTCAAATACGGAATTGATGATATTCGCAATTTCTATATAAATGATAAACGATTCCTTACCCAATACCATCATGCAAAAGGAGGGGCATTATAATGTTTGTATCACTAAACTGGCTGAAAAACTACGTCGATATCAGTTCAATCAGCTCTGAGGAACTGGCCGAAAAAATAACGAAGACCGGTATCGAAGTCGATGGCATTGAGTATATTGCTGAAAAAAGCAGTGATGTTGTTGTCGGGTACGTTGAGTTATGCGAACAGCATCCCAATGCTGATAAATTAAGCCTATGCCAGGTTGATGCCGGCGACCAACAATTGCGGATTGTCTGCGGTGCACCGAACATCAGACAGGGTCAGAAAGTGGCTGTGGCCAAACCCGGCGCCGTCCTCCCAAATAATTTTAAGATAAAAAAAGTTAAACTCCGCGGTGTTGAATCCAATGGTATGATTTGTTCACTGCAGGAGCTCGGAATAGACGAGAAATATGTACCGAAAGACATTTCTGAAGGCATTTTTGTCTTTCCAGATGATGTTACCGTTGGGGAGAGTGTCGAGCCGCTCCTTAATTTAAACGATGCTGTCCTGGAATTCGATTTGACGCCAAACCGTGCAGACGCTTTGAGCATGCTCGGTGTTGCATACGAGACAGCAGCTATTCTTAATCAGGAAGTGAAAACGCCGAATGAAGAGATCCATCCTACCAGCGAAAAGGCTATGGATTACATTTCAGTCAGCGTTGAAGACCCGGCGTTGAATCCTTATTACGGCGCCTTCATTGCCAAGGATATTGAGATTAAGCCGGCACCATTATGGATGCGCAATGCGCTGACTGCTGCCGGAGTACGTCCTATCAATAATGTGGTTGATATTACAAACTATGTTCTGCTCGAGTATGGCCAGCCGCTCCATGCTTTTGACTATGATCGGTTTGGCTCTGATCAGGTTGTCACACGGCGTGCAGGGCAAAATGAAAAAATGTTGACACTCGATGGTGAAGAAAGGACCCTGTCGGATGAGAATCTTGTCATTACTAATGGGAAAGAACCAGTGGCGCTTGCCGGTGTGATGGGTGGTTTAAATACGGAAGTAAGTGAAGATACAACAACTGTTTTACTTGAGGCTGCCTATTTTGCCCCGACTGCTGTAAGAAAAGCAGTAAGGGATACAGGGTTGCGCAGTGATTCGAGTACGCGATTTGAAAAAGGTGTCGATCCAAATCGGGTGGAAGAAGCCGGTTTTCGTGCGTGTCATTTACTTGAAAAATATGCAGGCGCAACCATCCTCGCTGGCCCTGTTTCATTTGATGAGCTTGACCGCAATGAAGACACAGTAAAAATGGATACGGATGAAATAAATAAGCGGCTAGGTACAGTGATCACAGAAGATGAAATTGTTTCAATTTTAAATAGGTTGCAGTTTTCATTTGAGCAGGATAATTCGAAATTTATTGTCCATGTTCCGACCCGGCGCGGCGATATTACGATTTTCGAGGATATGCTGGAAGAAATCGCGCGTATTTATGGATATGACAATCTGCCGTTCACACTTCCTCGAGGAGCTTCACAAACCGGCGGATTAACGGACAAACAGCAATTGAAACGCGAGGTTAAAAACTACCTGGAGAGCACTGGGCTGATGGAGACAATCACTTATTCACTTACTGATGATGCGATGATTGATCGGCTGATCAGTCCGGAACTGGAGGAAAAACATCCAAATCCCGTTAAACTCGCAATGCCGATGAGCGAGGATCATAAATATCTGCGATTAAGCATCTTGCCTGAATTGCTGAAATCACTGGCACATAATCGTGCACGCACACAAACTGACATCCACTATTATGAGCTAGGGAATGTGTTTATTACTGATGAAAAAGCTATGACACGCCAACCCGAGGAAGAATTGCGCTTAGCGGGTGCGCTTACCGGACTTTGGGTCTCCCATCCATGGCAGCAGGAGAAAAAGCAGGTAGACTTTTATTTGGCTAAAGGGATTGTAGAGGGGCTCTTCGATTACCTGGATATTCCGGTCAGTTTTGAAAAGGCCAAATTGACTGACATGCATCCGGGCCGATGTGCCACGATTTCAATAAACGACCGGTTTGTCGGAGTCTTGGGGCAAGTGCATCCGACATTGGAAAAATCAATGAATCTAAAGGAAACGTATGTGTTTGACATTGACATGGAAGCTGTTCTGACAGCATATACCAACACACCTGGCTACAGGCCGATACCTAAATATCCGTCAGTCGAAAGAGATATTGCCTTCATTGTAGATGAAGATGTTCAGGCGGGTGATATTAAAGAGACGATTAAAGAAACCGGAGCTCCGCTGGTGAAAAATGTACAGGTTTTTGACGTCTATAAAGGTGAGAATTTACCTGAAGGCAAGAAATCAATTGCGTACAGTCTGCGTTATCAAGACCCGGAAAAAACGCTTAAAGATGTTGAGGTTGAACAATCCTATCAAGAAATTGTCGGTGCGGTTAATGAGAAGTTCAATGCATTTGTAAGATCATAATTTTGAAAAGGAGCAAGCACCCTGATCCGGTGCTTGCTCTTTCTTATCCAGCTAAAGTACGGTGGCTAAATGCCCCTCAATGCCCAATTCTGTTCAACTAACATACAGTGGGAAAACGCCTCACTGAATGAAGTTCCCTCTATAGACGGTTTAATGCCTTTTTGGTATTTGCAAAATGTGTTTTGGCATACGCGTCCAGCTCTTGCCGGCCTTTAGATTTGATGAGGCGGACAGCGGCCTGATCAACCTTTCCAGACGCCCCTTTTGGAAGTGTGAACCCTGCTGCTTTGGATAACTGGTCCATTTCTTTCAAAAAGCTGGTCCTGGCAATAATGGAAGCAGCGGCTACTGAAATGGAATAACTTTCCGCTTTTGTCATGAAATATGTTCTGGCATGCAGTTGTTCATTTTCAGCTGAAATATGGCGTTTATAGACTGCCGGCTCACAGAACTGGTCTATTAATATGCCTTCTGATACAGCAGAATTTATTTTGCCTTTGACATTTGAAATCGCATGATGATGAAGCATTGCTTTCATCTTCCCTTGTGACCAGCCGCGTTTTTGCAGTTTGTTATACTTTTCATTTCGCAGCACTAAAAGGGAATAGGGCATATCAAGCGTCAAAATATTTTCTGCTATTTGACGGATTGAATTATCAGAAAGGTTTTTGGAATCTTTTACACCCAGTTCTTTCAGCAGTGTAATTTGGTCTTCTTTGACAAAAACGGCTGCTGTGGTTATAGGACCGAAAAAATCACCCGTTCCTGCTTCATCGGAACCGATATGACTGCCGGTTAAAAGTGCCTCCGGCGGGGCGAATGAATTTTTCTTTTCAGTTTTTTTCGGCTTTTTCGGGGTTGCTTGCTTTCCGTCAGTCCACTTTTCTGCCTCAGCTTCGGGGTGGCTCCCCTGGAATAATACTTTTCCGGATTTATAGGCGGTGATAACTGCATTTGGTGTTTTGGCGCGGAAAACAGCCCCTTGAGGAGTTGCTTGCAGCGTTTTTGTATAATATCTTTTCATTGTTTCAATTGTTTCAGGCGACAGTTTATGTACTTGTTGTGGCATACTGATCCTCCAGTCAACGAACTAGATAAACTATAGCAAATCAGGAGTTATAATGGCAACAATCTGTTTTGGATTTCCCGATTGCTAGTCTTTGTGTTACTATATAGTGGACTATTTTAAACGGTAGAAACTCAATAGTTATTACTGATTTTTAACTTAAGGCAAACAGTTTTTCCCGAAAAAATACAGGAGGGTGTCGCGTGTGGCACAAAATGATAAAACACGGATAACAGTTGAGATATATAATAAGAACTACACGATTGTCGGAGAAGAAGATTCAAACCATGTCAATCTGGTAGCCAGTCAGGTCGATCAGAAAATGCGTGACATTCATAGTGCGAATCAGCAGCTGACAACGGCTGAATTGGCTGTATTAACTGCGGTTAATACAATGAATGATTACATGAAATTGAAGGAAGAGTATGCAGCACTGATTGGATCACAAAATAAAAAAAAGGATAAATAGCAGATGATAGACTTTATTTTAATCATATTACTAATTTTTGGCTTTTTCATCGGCCTGAAACGAGGGTTTATTTTACAGGTTTTCCATTTGACTGGATTTATTGCCGCCTTCATTGTTGCCGCTTTATACTACGATAAACTGGCACCTCAGCTGGCGTTATGGATACCATACCCCGAATTGGATGATAGCAGTGCATGGGCGGATTTTTTGCAAGCTATCCCCCTTGAAGGTACTTTTTACAGTGCGATAGCGTTTGCCATTATCTTTTTCGCTGTGAAGATACTTCTTCAGATACTTGCCTCGATGCTTGATTTTGTCGCTGAATTGCCGATCTTGCATTTACTTAATAGAATACTCGGGTCCATTCTAGGCTTTGTCGAGGTATATTTAATATTATTTATCGTGTTATATATATTGGCATTGACACCATTAGCTGTAATTCAATCATGGATCAATGATTCATTTATAGCATTGTTTATTATTGAGCATACCCCCGTTTTATCCGAACAGATTAAAGCGTTATGGTCGACCGGCATGGATGAATTAATTAACGCCGATTGACGTGACATGGCTGGTTCATAGGCAGTACGGTTGTATGTTTCGTACAATGCATATAGCCCGGGGCATGAATCGGTCTTTTTTCGTGTTGAGGCAGATATGCTTTTTTTTGGAAAAAGCGTCCCCTGAATAAAGCTTTTATACTATACTGAAACAGGTGGTTAATAATGGCCGTGAATAAAAAAGATGTGATTAAATTGTTGGAAAAAATAGCTGTTTACTTGGAGCTGAAAGGGGAAAATCCCTGCAAAATATCGGCTTACCGAAAAGCTTCCCAGGCACTGGAACGGGATGATCGATCGATTGCAGCTATCGATGATTTCACTAAAATCAAGGGAATTGGCAATGGGACGGCTTCTGTCATCACAGAATATATCCAACACGAATCTTCGGAGACACTCAGTCAGCTGGAAAATGAAATTCCGGCAGGGTTAATCCCGCTTCTGGACTTGCCCGGACTGGGCGGTAAAAAACTGGCCAAGCTTTATCAGGAGCTTAATATCACGGATGCTGACTCACTTAAAAAGGCGTGTGAAAAGAAAGAAGTTGAGCAACTTGAAGGCTTCGGAAAAAAATCAGCTGAAAAAATCCTGACGGCACTGGCGGAAGCAAATGAACGCCCCGAGCGCTTACCGATTGCAACCATGTTGCCGCTTGCCGAGGAAATTGAAGATTACTTGGAAACAATACCGGAGATCCAGGACTATTCGCGTGCCGGAAGTCTGAGAAGAATGCGTGAGACGGTTAAGGATATTGATTATATTATTGCATCTGACAATCCTTCAGCGGTTCGTGACCGTCTGCTTGAGTTGGAAAGGGTAAAAGAAGTGATTGCACAGGGGGAAACAAAAGTATCGGTCACTCTGGAAGATGTCTATGATATAAACGTGGACTTCAGGATAGTTGAACCGGTTGAATTTGCCTCGACATTGCATCATTTCACCGGATCAAAGGATCATAATGTCGCAATGCGGCAGCTAGCCAAGTCAAAAGGTGAGAAAATTAACGAATATGGTGTTGAGGTTGAGGAGACTGGTGAGACGCTGACATTTAAGAGTGAACGGGAATTTTTTGATCACTTTGACTTACATTATATCCCGCCGGAAGTACGGGAAAACACCGGTGAAGTCGAGACCTATCGCGAGCCGGTTCCCTTAGTTGAGTTAGAAGATATCCGGGGTGATTTGCATATGCATACGACCTGGAGTGACGGCGGACAATCATTGGAAGAGATGGTGAACCAGGCTCGTTTGAAAAAATACGATTATATCACCATTACAGATCATTCCAAGTATTTACGCGTTGCAAACGGGTTAAATGAAACCAGATTGCGGAAACAGCGTGATGCAATTGCTGAATTAAATGAAAAATATCATGACATACACATTTTTGCCGGTGTTGAAATGGATATTCTGCCTGATGGGTCACTTGATTTCAGCGATGAATTTTTGCAGGAGATGGATTTTGTAATTGGTGCGATTCATTCAAGCTTTAATCAGTCACGGGAAAAAATCATGCAACGGCTGAATGCTGCACTTGATAATCCGTATGTCTCGTTGATTGCCCACCCGACCGGTAGACTAATCGGGCGGCGTGAAGGCTATAGAGCCGACGTTGAGCAGTTGATCGAACGTGCCAAAGCAACTGATACAGCACTGGAAATCAATGCGAATCCAAACAGACTTGATCTTTCCAGTGAATGGGTACAGAAAGCACAGGAAGCGGGTGTTAAGCTTGCCATTAATACAGATGCCCACGATTATTTTATGCTTGAGCATATGAAGTATGGCGTTGGCACTGCGCGAAAAGGCTGGATAAGAAAAGACACAGTTTTAAATACCTGGTCCAAACAGAAACTTATGGACTTTATGAATCGTACAAGAAAATGATACGTATGAAATTGCGATGATCACAGAGTGCTTGGAGCCACATGAAGGAGATAATCCTGATGAACGAACGAATACTTAAGGCATTGGAATTCAACAAGATAATAGAACAATTAAAAAGCCAGGCGGAAACGTCGGTCGGAAAAGAATTGGCTTCACAGCTTAAGCCTTCCTCGGATGCAGCCGATGTAAGGGAAATGCAGGCTGAAACTGATGAAGCAAGTCAAATTCTTCGGCTAAATCTGACCATTCCGCTGGGCGGGGTAGCCGACATCCGTGCTGCTGTTAAGCGAAGTGTGATTGGCGGCGTTCTGACAGCCGGTGAATGTCTTGATGTTGCCAGCACCTTATACGGGGGGCGTCAGGCTAAAAACTTTTTAGGAAAAATGGAAGAAGATTTGCCGATTTTAAAGGGTCTTGCGGAAAAAATCATATCGTTGCGCAAACTGGAAACAGACATCAACAGCTGTATTGATGACAGAGGCAATGTCATGGATAGTGCGTCTGTTAAATTACGGAGTATCCGTTCTTCCATCCGAACTTACGAAAGCAGGGTGCGCGATAAACTGGACAGCTATACGAAATCGCAAAGCAAGATGTTATCGGATGCCATCATCACGATCCGCAATGACCGTTATGTTCTTCCGGTGAAACAGGAGTATCGCGGGGCTATCGGCGGAATCGTCCATGATCAGTCAGCTTCAGGTGCGACACTGTTTATGGAACCAAAGGCAGTCGTTGATTTGAATAACCAGCTCCAGGAAGCAAAAGTAAACGAAAAGAAGGAAATTGAACGGATTCTTCGCGAATTGAGTGGAAAAATTGCTGATGATGAAGCGATTCTTACCGAGAATGTTACCGTTTTGGCCAAAATTGATTTCATTACAGCGAGAGCAAAACTGGGCAGAGGAATGAAAGCTGCCATGCCTGCTATCAATGATAATGGCATTATCAATGTCAAACAGGCGCGCCACCCGCTGATCCCTGATGACGAGGTTGTCTCCAATGATGTTGTCCTCGGGAAGGATTATACATCAATCGTTATAACCGGGCCTAACACAGGCGGTAAAACCGTTACTTTGAAAATGATCGGGTTGTTTACACTAATGGCCCAATCCGGGTTGCAAATTCCTGCTGCTGATGGATGTGAAATGGCAGTTTTTGACGACGTTTTTGCTGATATCGGTGATGAACAGTCGATCGAGCAAAATTTAAGTACTTTCTCCTCGCACATGATCAATATCGTTTCGATATTAAGCGGGATAGATGATAAATCCCTGGTTTTATTTGATGAACTTGGTGCGGGCACAGATCCTCAGGAAGGTGCTGCACTTGCCATGTCCATTCTGGATGATGTCGTGTCCCGCGGTGCTCGAGTTGTGGCGACAACACATTATCCGGAATTAAAAGCTTATGGCTTTAATCGTGACAATGTTATCAATGCGTCAGTCGAATTCGATGTGGAAACATTACAGCCTACTTACCGGTTATTGATTGGTGTGCCCGGCAGAAGTAACGCTTTTGAAATAGCAGGACGGCTTGGGCTTGCTCAATCGATTATCGACCGGGCGAAAAATCAGGTTGGTGTGAATTCCGAAAGTGTTGAGAATATGATTGCTTCACTCGAGCAGTCCCGGCGTCAGGCCGAAGCCGATTACGAGGAAGCACACGAGATCTTGCAGGAAAGTGAAGAGTTGCGCAACGATCTCATAAAAGCATGGCAGCAGTACGAAAATAAACGGGAAGACTTATATAAAAAAGCAGAGGAAAAAGCTGACAAGGCATTACAGAAAGCCCGAGATGAAGCGGAAACGATCGTAGATGAAATACGTCATATGAAAACCGATGCCCAATTAAAAGAACATGAATGGATTGAAGCCCGAAAGATGCTTGAAGAAGCGCAGCCGAAACTGTCTTCCAAAAAAGCGAATAAACCCAAACAACAACCAAATACTGCAAAGGAATTTAAACCTGGTGATGAAATTAAGTTACTGTCTGCGAATCAGCAGGGAACCATTCTTGAAAAACTGAATGAGAATGAATATTTAATTCAAGTTGGCATCATGAAAGTGCAAGTGAAGCGCAGTGAAATACAGCTTATCAAACATAAAAGCTCTGTAACCGAAAAACCGCTCGCGACAGTTAAGGGCTCAAGCTTCCATGTTAAAACTGAACTGGATCTGCGCGGCGAGCGTTTCGAGGATGCAATGGGGGATTTGGAAAAATATATTGATGACGCATTACTTGCCGGATACCCAAAAGTTTTCATCATACACGGTAAAGGAACCGGCGCACTTCGCAAGGGTGTAAAGGAATTCGCAAAAAAGCACACCCGCATCGCGTCAGAGAGGCCGGGATCAACAGGTGAAGGCGGCAGTGGTGTAACAGTTCTTGAATTAAAGTAATCGGTAAAGGGGTTCATTTATAATGGCTGGTTTTTGGGAAAATATTTTTGTGGAGACTGCTGCAAGGTACAGTGTTGTCATCCTATGTACCATCGTGTTTTTGGCCATATTTGAATTCGTTACATCATACCGTAACTGGCAGGAGATCAAAAAAGGCAATTTGGCAGTGGCTATGGCAACCGGAGGGAAAATTTTTGGTATCGCAACGGTTTTCCGGTATTCCATTGAGCATAATGATACGCTAATCGAGAGTATCGGGTGGGGTGCCTTTGGGTTTGTCTTGATGCTGTTCGGTTATATCATCTTTGAATTTATGACACCATCCATTAATACGGATGAGGAAATCGGGAACGGGAATAAGGCAGTTGGACTCATATCAATGCTTATTTCCGTTGGTTTATCATTCGTCATCGGAGCGAGTATTGGAGGAGATTAAACTGTTTCTGGATAAGCTGGCAAAATGGATGTTCATCGTAGCTGTAATATTTATGATTGTCGGGGTTGTCTATTTCCTTTAGAGAAGTTGTTCAAAAAGTCCGGTAAAAATGACACATCGAATTTCGTCGTTGGCTTGTTTCTCCGCTACTCACGTATCTAAATGCCATACATTCCGTTGCTCGAAACTGCGCCGCCTCGAACTTCTTGGTCCTTTTTAACTTCCTTTTGAATAAACTCTTAGAAAAAATTTAGAAAATGAGTGATTAAAGTTTCAAAAAACACTTATTTCTTTGTATAATAGAGATAACCATATTCTCAAAGGAGGAATTTCATTGGGGGAAGAAAAGAGCTGGCATGCCCATTATCCTGACGAGATCCCGACAACCATAGCATATGATGAGAAGCCGCTTGATTCCTTTTTGGCATCAACGGCTGAGCATTTCCCGAAAAAGAAAGCGCTTCATTTTATGGGGAAGGAAATGACATTTGCAGATGTCTATTCCGAAGCAAGAAAGCTGGCAGCTTATTTCCAGTCTCTGGGTCTTGAAAAGGGAGACAGGGTCGCCATAATGCTTCCGAATAGTCCACAGGCTGTCGTCAGTTATTATGGGGCTTTACTTGCAGGGGGAATCGTTGTACAAACCAATCCGCTTTATAAAGAAAGGGAACTGGCGTTTCAGCTGAATGACTCGGGGGCAGCATTTATTGTTTGTCTGGACATATCGTTTCCGCGTGTCAGTAATGTACGTGCAAAGACATCATTAAAGCATACGATTGTAACAGGGATTAAAGATTATCTGCCTTTCCCTAAAAGTCTTGTCTATCCCTTTATTCAGAAGAAAGAATATAAAATGGTTGTGAAAGTGGAGCCGTCAGAGGACACACACGTATGGAGAACGTTTATGAATGAAGGGCCTGAAAGCTATACCCCGGTCGATATTGATGCCAAAGAGGATCTGGCATTGTTGCAGTATACCGGCGGGACAACCGGAAATCCTAAAGGTGTTATGCTGACTCATCACAACCTGGTTGCCAATGTTCAAATGTGTCAGAAATGGCTGTATAAATCAAAACCTGGTGATAAGGTGCTGGGAGTACTGCCGCTGTTTCACGTATATGGGATGACAGCTGTCATGAATATGTCTGTTGTGTATGGCTACGAAATGATTTTGATGCCGAAATTTAATGCAGAAGACGTGCTTAAAACAATCCAAAAGCAAAAGCCGACAATGTTTCCAGGTGCCCCAACGATATATGTCGGACTGTTAAGCCATCCGAACCTGAAAAAATATGACCTCTCTTCAATTGAAGCGTGCATAAGCGGGTCCGCCCCATTGCCAATAGAGGTGCAGGAACAGTTTGAGAAAGTCACCAATGGTAATGTCGTGGAAGGATACGGATTAACCGAATCATCTCCGGTGACACATGCAAATTTCATATGGGGCAAGCGGATTAATGGCAGTATAGGCGTACCTTGGCCTGACACTGATGCCAAAATCATTACCGAAACAGGTGATGAAGCAGAAATAGGCGAGATTGGTGAAATTGCCGTCAAAGGTCCACAGATTATGAAAGGTTACTGGAATAACAAGGAGGAAACGGACAACGTTCTTAAAGATGGCTGGCTATTCACCGGGGACATGGGTTACATGGATGAACATGGCTATTTTTACGTGGCCGATCGGAAAAAGAACGTGATCATTGCTGGTGGGTTTAATATTTATCCGCGGGAAGTTGAAGAAGTATTATACGAACACGAAGCAGTTCAGGAGGCTGTCGTAGCAGGTTTGCCAGACCCATATCGGGGGGAAACGGTTAAAGCGTATGTTGTGCTTAAAGACGGTTATAAAGTAACTGAGAACGAATTAAACGCCTATTGCCGGAACAATCTCGCAGCGTTTAAGGCACCGAAAATATATGAGTTCCGCGATGAACTGCCAAAGACAGCTGTCGGAAAAATTTTGCGCCGTAAGCTGACCGAAAAAGAAGATGAAGTGAATAAGAAGACTGTTTAACACATGAGTCTCCCTCTTTTTTAGTGGTTTTTTGAACAAGCTGTATATTGACAGATTCATATTATTTTTATAAACTAAAACATGAATGATTATTCATTCACTTTCAGGGGATACCGTGTTTGCTAAGGAGATAGAGATGAAAAAAAATAAACCAAAATACAACCAAATTATTGAGGCAGCCGTAGAAGTTATCGCAGAAAATGGATACCATGCTTCACAAGTATCTAAAATTGCTAAAAAAGCAGGTGTCGCTGATGGAACCATTTACCTTTACTTTAATAATAAAGAGGACATTCTAATATCTGTTTTTGAGGAAAAAATGGGTCAGTTTATTGAAAAAATCGCCCACGCCATCAGCAACATGAATAATGCTGAGGAGAAACTTTTAAAGCTGATTGAAATGCATTTCCACCAGCTTTCCGAAGATCATCACTTGGCTATTGTGACTCAGCTGGAATTAAGACAATCCAATACAGATCTAAGGCTGAAAATTAATTCGATTTTAAAACCCTATTTAACCGTTATTGATGATATAATCATAGAGGGGACCAGGACAAACATGTTTCGGGATGATCTGAATGTTCTCCTCATCAGACAGATGATTTTTGGTACTCTGGATGAAATTGTGACGAACTGGGTCATGAAAGAACAGAAATATGATCTTGTCCGGAAGGCTCCGGAAGTTCATGCATTCATCATTAACGGACTTTCAGTACAAAGTAAATAAAGGGGGGATTGATATGACGACAATTGCGTACGAAGTGAAAAATAACGTAGCGGTGCTGACGATACAAAGTCCACCGGCAAACGCATTATCCAGTGGTTTGTTAGATGATTTAGGCAACCGCCTTGACGAAATTGAAAACGATAACACGGCTAAAGCTGTTGTTCTGAATGGGGAAGGGAAATTCTTTTCTGCAGGAGCAGATATAAAAGAATTTACGGCATTGCAAAGTGACTCTGATTATGAATCTTTATCCGAAAAAGGTCATCAGCTGTTTGAAAGAATCGAGCATTTCAAAATACCGGTCATTGCTGCCATTCACGGCGCCGCTTTAGGAGGCGGGCTTGAGCTGGCGATGGCCTGTCACATCCGAATAGCTGGTGAAAACGCCAAACTCGGTCTGCCCGAGTTGACGCTGGGGATCATCCCGGGTTTTGCCGGAACACAGCGCCTGCCAGGTTATGTTGGTACAGCAAAAGCGTATGAAATGATACTAACCGGTCAGCCGATCACAGGAAAAGAAGCAAAAGAATCGGGGCTGGCAAATCAGGTTGTTCAGGATGAAGAAGTATTTGAGAAATCACACGAACTTGCCCAGTCGATTGCCGGTAAGAGCAGATTGTCGGTTGAAGCGGTTATGGGGCTGATTCCTTATGCGAAATCTGAACAATTTGCCAAAGGCGTGCAGGAAGAAGCTAAAGCATTCGCGAAAGTATTCGGAACAGAAGATGCTTCAGAAGGCATTCAGGCTTTTATCGAAAAGCGTAAACCGAATTTTCGTGATAAATAGATTGATAGGGATAAGGAGGAAAAATATGAACATCTACGTATTGCTGAAAAGAACGTTTGATACAGAAGAGAAGATTATCGTATCTGACGGACGAATTGAAGATGAGAGTGCTGAATATATTATCAATCCATATGATGAGTATGCAGTGGAAGAGGCGATTAAGCAGCGGGACGAACACGGAGGAGAAGTGACGGTTATCACTGTAGGTGATGAAGAGTCTGAAAAACAGCTGCGCACGGCACTTGCTATGGGCGCTGATAAGGCTGTGCTGATCAACACGGAAGACGATGTCGAGGACGGGGATCAGTTCACCACAGCCCAAATCCTGCATGCATACTTTGAAGATAAAGAAGCTGACCTTATCCTGGGAGGAAACGTAGCCATCGATGAAGCAAGTGGTCAGGTTGGTCCAAGACTCGCTGAAAGTCTGGGGATCAATTATGTGACGACCATCACGGCACTTGAGATTGATAGCGATACAGCTAAGATCGATAAAGACGTTGAAGGTGATGTTGAGAAAATCGAAACAAGCCTTCCGTTGCTCGTAACTTGTCAGCAAGGTCTGAACGAGCCGAGATATCCATCACTTCCGGGAATTATGAAAGCTAAGAAAAAACCGCTGGAAGAACTGGAACTCGATGATTTGGATCTTGATGAAGATGATGTCGAAGCAAAAACTGAAACAATTGACGTATTTCTGCCTCCGGAAAAAGAAGCAGGACGTGTTCTGGAAGGCGAGATTGATGATCAGGTGAAAGAATTGATCTCCCTGCTTAAAGATGACGCAAAAGTACTTTAAACATAACGGAGAGGAGAGGAAAACAGTATGAAACTACTTGTCATAGGGGAAGCAAGAGATGGTGAATTGCGTAATGTCACATTTGAAGCAGTGGCAGCTGCCAAAAAAATCGATTCCGATGCGGAGATTGTTGGTGTCTTGTGCGGCAGTGATGATCTGAATGAATCAGGGCAGGAAGTCATCTATCATGGTGCCGACCGTGTCGTAACAGTAACGCATGATAACCTGGAATCATATACGTCTGAAGGTTATTCCCAGGCGGTTATGGCCGTTATTGAAGATGAATCACCGGATGGAATTGTCATGGGCCACACGGCCATCGGCAAGGATTTGACACCAAAACTTGCTGCAAAGCTTGGAACCGGTTTAATTTCCGACGCCACTGATATTGAAAATGATGGTGATAAAGCGGTGTTTACCAGGCCAATTTATTCCGGAAAAGCATTTGAGAAAAAGGTGATGACAAGCGGTTTAACGTTCGCAACCATCCGCCCGAACAATATTCCTGCATTAGAACGTGACGCGTCACGCTCAGGTGATGTAACGTCAAAAGAGGTTGATGTTAAAGACATCAATACCGTCATAAAAGATGTCATCCGCAAAGCTTCTGAAGGCGTTGACCTATCTGAAGCAAATGTCATTGTTGCCGGCGGACGCGGTGTGAAAAGCGCAGAAGGCTTCGAACCGCTCTATGAACTTGCCGACATACTGGGTGGGGCAGTCGGAGCATCCCGTGGTGCATGTGATGCTGAGTACTGTGACTATTCCCTGCAGATTGGCCAGACAGGTAAAGTGGTAACACCCGATTTGTATATAGCTGTCGGTATTTCGGGTGCCATCCAGCATTTGGCCGGTATGTCCAACTCAAAAGTGATAGTTGCTATCAACAAGGATCCGGAAGCTAATATTTTCAATGTCGCGGACTATGGCATCGTCGGTGATATATTTGAAGTCATTCCAAAGCTGACTGAGGAGCTTAAACAGACAGTGTAGATACGTTTAAATGAGGTCTGATCGCTTGCTGGTCAGACCTTTTCGCCTTCTGCCCTACGTCAGAGGAATAAGCAAAGTATTCGCGAGGAATTACTAACGATGATATACTCAAAACATAGTTTATTGATTGAGGAGGGAAATAACAATGGCAATTGAACATGTAACTGACCAAAACTTTGGCCAGGAAACAGCTGAAGGTTTAGTGTTGGCTGATTTTTGGGCTCCATGGTGCGGACCATGCAAAATGATTGCACCCGTACTGGAAGAAATAGACGGTGAGATGGAAGACAAAGTACAAATTGTTAAGCTTGATGTTGATGAAAATCAGGAAACCGCCGGAAAATATGGGGTTATGAGTATCCCGACGCTCCTGCTTTTCAAAGACGGAAAAGTCGTCGATCAAGTTGTTGGTTTTCAGCCAAAAGAAGCCTTAGTTGATTTAATTAACAAACATGCCTCTTAAGGTGTATAATAGAATTTGGAATTCTTGACAGAATCCCTTGCCACATTATGTGACAAGGGATTCTGTGTAATCTGATAGAGGTTGTTCAAAAAGTCCGGTAAAACTGACACATTGAATTTCGGCGTTGGCTTGTTTCTCCGCGGTTCATGTATCTAAATGCATACATTCTGCTCCTTGGAAAAGAAAAGCACTAATGCTCGCGTGTGATGTAAACTCAAGGAAGCTTTCCTTGTGCTCGAAACTGAGCTGCCTTGAAGTTCTCGGTCCTTTTAGCCTCCTTTTTGAACAGATTCTGGTACACTTTTTTCGGGGGATGAGTTTGCAGATGAACCAGCAACTAAGTGAAAAATTGGCGGTTCTGCCGGCACAACCCGGCTGCTATCTGATGAAAGACAAAAACGGAACTGTCATTTACGTCGGAAAATCGAAAAAGCTTCGAAACAGAGTTCGATCTTATTTTACAGGAGCAAATGACCGAAAGACACAGCGGCTGGTTCAGGAGATTCAGGATTTTGAGTATATTGTGACCACATCCGAAATGGAAGCATTGATTCTGGAAATGAATTTAATTAAAAAGTACGATCCCAGATACAATGTTCGCTTAAAAGATGACAAATCATACCCGTATTTAAAAATCACTTCTGAACGGCATCCGCGCCTGCTTATCACAAGAAACATAAAAAAGGATAGAGGGAAGTATTTTGGGCCTTATACCAATGTAATGGCGGCCAAGGAAGCCAAAAAATTGCTTGACCGGCTGTATCCGTTGCGTAAATGCAACAATCCTCCCGGTCGCCCATGCATTTATTATCATATGGGACAGTGTCTGGCATGCAGCGAAAAACCGGTGCCGGAAGAAACATACAAAGAAATCACGCAAAGTATCACATCATTTTTACAGGGCGGACATAAAGAGATTAAAAATGATCTTACTGCAAAAATGCACGAGGCAAGTCAAGAGCTGAATTTTGAACGGGCAAAAGAACTCCGTGATCTGATTCAGCATCTTGAGGCTGTTATGGAGCGGCAGCGAATGACACTGAATGATCAGGTTGACCGTGATATATTCGGTTATAGCTATGACAAAGGCTGGATGTGTATCCAAGTATTCTTTGTCAGGCAGGGAAAACTTATTGAACGGGATGTGTCGATTTTCCCATTTTTCGATGATCCTGATGACACGTTTGTCAGTTTTATTGGACGATTTTATTTACACCAGCGCCATTTGAAGCCAAAACAGCTACTGGTGCCGATTGGAACAGATACAGATATATTAGGTGAACTGTTGGAAATAAATGTACACACCCCATTTCGCGGCAGAAAAAAAGAACTTGTTGAGCTGGCCATAAAAAACGCTGACATTGCGCTTGATGAAAAGTTTTCGTTAATTGAGCGTGATGAGGAGAGAACAATAGAAGCCGTTGAAAAGCTGGGTGAGACCCTCAGTATTGAAACGCCGCATAGAATTGAAGCGTTTGATAATTCCAATATTCAGGGAACTGATCCGGTCTCGGCTATGGTTGTTTTTACAGACGGCAAACCTGATAAGAAAGAATACCGCAAATATAAAATCAGAGATGTCAAAGGCCCGGACGATTATGAAACGATGCGGGAAGTCATACGCCGGCGGTATACAAGAGTATTAAAAGAGAAGCATCCGCTCCCTGATTTGATTATTGTCGATGGCGGTAAGGGACAGATGAGTGCTGCGCTGGATGTTCTGGAAAATGAACTGGGCCTGGATATTCCGCTATGTGGTTTGGTGAAGGATGATAAACATAAAACCAGCGAATTGCTATATGGCCATCCGCCTGCTATTGTCCCATTGTCAAGAAAATCCCAGGCGTTTTATCTTGTGCAGCGGGTTCAGGATGAAGTCCACCGGTTTGCGATTTCATTTCACAGGCAGCTGCGCGGAAAAAATCTGGTTCAATCAGAGCTCGATAAGATCCCTGGGGTAGGCAAACAGCGGAGACGGCTTCTGCTCGCACATTTCAAAAATATCAGCGAAATCAAAGAAGCCTCTGTGGAGAATATTACAAAACTGGGTGTACCGCAGGATGTCGCTAAAAAAATACTGTCTCACCTGAACCATGAAGAGGGCAGCGAAACAACGTAAGTCATTCGGCTTCCCTCCATTTTATCCCGCAAATATCCGATACTGTTCAAGTAACATTCAGTGGGAGAAACCATGTTGGGAGTCTCCTCTGAATGTTTTAATCCGAGAACACGACAGTGAATTCGATTTGGTGAATCTTTTTATACAGCTCTTCTTTGCATTCGCATGATCGTTCTTTGATTCGTTCAATTGATTCGGATAGAAATCCCGCTTCAAGACGGAACTCAGTATTCAGTGGGGCGTTAAGACGGTATACGACTGAATCGGCCATCAATTGAAAAACAAGTTCATTCTTTTTTTCTTTAACAAGCTCCAAATGCCCCCACCCTAATTTTTCGAATGCATAGATAATATCTGATACAGTTTGCATATCCAATTTTCTGGCAATATTTTTCCCCATAAAATAGAGAAGGGTGGGTGATTCTTGTCCAAATACATCAGGTAAACCGATGTAGCGGATAATGTCGTATCCGGCTCCAGTTGTATGTAATTGGTCCAGAAGTGTGATAGGCATGGAATCGTGATCTTTTGACATTGATGTCATCCTTTCCCAAGTAACAAATGCACGGCAAATTCATTGTTTCAATCAATTGTTCTTCTATTATTATTATCCATGCAAAAGTGTCAAAGTTCAAGCGGCATCAGCAAGATTTTGGTGCCGCGGCACACAAGAGTATTTCCTTTTCTTGACGCCCATCATAGTTAGAAGTACAATAAATATGTCATAAATTGTACATTTTTGGGCAATAAAAGTATAGGGGTTTATTGTTAAAAATGTGCATCCAGTAAAAACTTAACATCTTAAACGAGGGGGGTAAACAAATGGCAGAACATCGAGAGTTTTTTTACCGCAGGCTCCATTCCCTATTAGGCGTCATACCAATCGGGGTTTTCCTTATTCAGCACCTTGTTGTTAACCATTTCGCTGTATATGGCGAGGAAAGTTTTAATCAGGCAGCATCTTTTATGCATGACTTGCCATTCCGGTTAGCACTGGAAATCCTGGTGATATATCTGCCGATTTTATTCCATGCAATCTTGGGCGTTTATATTGTCTTTGTTGGAAAGAGCAATACAAACCATTATGGTTATTTCCGTAACTGGATGTATCTGATGCAGCGGATAACAGGTATCATTACGTTCGTATTTATTGCATGGCATGTATGGGAAACACGTGTTCAAATTGGTCTTGGCAATGTGGAACTTGATTATAATCTGATGGAAAATATTCTATCAAATCCAGTCATGTTCTGGTTCTATATTATTGGTGTTATTTCGACCACATTCCATTTCGCCAATGGTCTTTGGAGCTTTCTTGTTTCATGGGGCTTCACACAATCACCAAAATCCCAGAAATATGCTACATACGCAACACTAATCGTCTTTCTTGCTCTTAGCTATGTTGGTGTCAGAGCACTGATTCAATTTGCTTACGGAGTTTAATACAGAAAACAAGGAGTGAGTAATCGATATGAGTAATCGTAAAGTTATTGTTGTCGGCGGCGGCTTAGCCGGTCTCATGGCAACAATCAAAGCAGCAGAAGCAGGTGTGAATGTTGATTTGTTTTCTATTGTGCCTGTTAAACGGTCTCACTCTGTGTGTGCTCAAGGTGGAATCAATGGTGCGGTAAATACGAAAGGTGAAGGCGACTCGCCATGGATTCACTTTGACGATACAGTTTACGGCGGAGACTTTCTTGCCAATCAGCCCCCGGTTAAAGCTATGTGTGATGCGGCTCCAAGCATTATCAATATGCTTGACCGCATGGGCGTTATGTTTAACCGAACACCTGAAGGGCTGCTTGACTTCCGTCGTTTTGGAGGTACACAGCACCATCGCACAGCATATGCAGGAGCGACCACTGGCCAGCAGCTGCTGTATGCATTGGATGAACAGGTACGCCGTTATGAAGTAGAAGGTCTGGTCAATAAATATGAAAGCTGGGAATTTGTCGGTGCGATTATTGACGAAGAAAACACTGGCCGTGGTATTGTCGGTCAAAATATCCGGTCCCATGAGATTAAGTCATTCCCTGCTGATGCCGTCATTTTGGCATCGGGCGGACCAGGCATTATTTTTGGTAAATCAACGAACTCAATGATCAATACCGGATCGGCAGCCAGCATTTTATACCGTCAAGGCGCTAAATATGCAAATGGTGAATTTATTCAAATCCATCCAACTGCCATACCGGGCGATGATAAACTCCGTCTGATGAGTGAGTCAGCACGCGGTGAAGGCGGCCGGATCTGGACGTATAAAGATGGCGAGCCATGGTACTTCCTTGAAGAAAAGTATCCGGCATACGGTAATCTGGTTCCGCGTGATATTGCAACACGGGAAATTTTTGACGTTTGTGTTCACCAGAAACTTGGCATAAACGGGGAGAACATGGTTTACCTTGACCTGTCCCATAAAGATCCGAAAGAACTTGACGTTAAGCTGGGCGGTATCATTGAAATATATGAAAAATTCGTTGGTGACGATCCGCGCAAGGTGCCGATGAAAATTTTCCCTGCTGTCCACTACTCAATGGGCGGACTCTGGGTTGACTACGATCAGATGACAAGCATTCCTGGGATTTTCGCTGCCGGGGAATGTGATTTTTCTCAGCATGGGGGCAACCGACTGGGAGCCAATTCATTACTTTCCGCGATTTATGGCGGATCAGTAGCCGGACCGAAAGCAATTGAATATATTGAAGGTCTTGAGAAACATGTTGATGATATGCCATCAAAACTGTTCGAAGACAGAGAAAAAGAAGAGCAGGAAAATTTCGAAAAGCTGATGCAGATGAACGGTACTGAAAATGCTTACCAGATTCATAAAGAACTGGGAGAGTTAATGACAGATAACGTAACCGTTGTCCGCTACAACGATAAACTGAAGGAGACAGATAAGAAGATCCAGGAGCTGATGGAGCGCTGGGAAAACATTAATATTAATGATACATCCCGCTGGAACAACCAAAGTGTTATGTTCACCCGCCAGCTTGAAAGCATGCTTCATTTAGCCCGCGTTATAACCAATGGCGCTCTTAAGCGTGATGAAACACGCGGAGCACATTATAAACCGGATTTTCCTGAACGTGACGACGAAAACTTCCTGAAAACAACGATTGCTCACTATGATGAAAAGACCAACGACCCGGTCATCACATATGAGGAAGTTGATTTATCGCATATTCCACCACGTAAACGCGACTACACTAAAAAAAGCGAAGGGAGTAAGTAATAATGGCTGAAGAAAGTACTGTAACGTTTGTTATAACTCGTCAGGACAGCCCGGATTCTTCTCCTTATGAAGAGACCTTTGAAATCCCGTATAAATCGGGTATGAACGTTATCTCCGGGCTTATGGAAATTCGCAGAAATCCTGTGAATGCCAATGGGGAAGACACAGCGCCGGTTCAATGGGATATGAACTGTCTTGAGGAAGTCTGCGGTGCTTGTTCCATGGTTATCAATGGAACAGCACGGCAGTCATGTGCTGCACTGGTAGATGAGCTTGAACAGCCGATTCGCTTGGAGCCAATGAGTACATTCCCGGTAATCCGAGACTTGTTCGTTGATCGGGAACAGATGTTTGACGCGCTAAAACAAGTCAAGGCATGGATTCCAATTGACGGAACGTATGATCTCGGTCCTGGCCCCCGTATGCCGGAAAAGAAACGCCAATGGGCTTATGAATTGTCAAAGTGTATGACCTGCGGGGTTTGCCTGGAAGCATGCCCGAATGTTAATGACAAGTCGGACTTCATTGGTCCAGCTGCTTTATCACAAGCTCGTTTGTTCAATTCACATCCAACAGGTGAAATGAATGCAAGTGAACGTCTGGAAGGCTTAATGGAAGATGGGGGGATTGGCGGCTGCAGTAACGCACAAAACTGTGTACAGGTTTGTCCTAAGGGAATTCCATTGACAACATCAATTGCTGCTATGAACCGCGCAACCAACATTCAGGCATTTAAGAACTTCTTTGGTAGTGATGAAGCTCATTAACTATGAATCTATGAATCTTATGACCCTTGTCAAATTGCGGCAGGGGTCATTTTAATAGGGAGGCGATCAAATTGAGTAAAGTTTCTTATATTGAAAACATGGAAGATTGGCGGTCTGCGTTTTCTTTCTATATTCCAATCAAAATACGGTTCTCTGAAACTGACATGTTCGGTCATGTTAATAACGTATCACCATTCATTTATTTCGAAGAGGCACGCATTGAATTTTTGAAATTCATCGGTCTGTTTAATAATGACTACAGTGGAGGTATGCCGATTGTGGCAGACCTGCAGTGCGATTATCTTAAGCAGTTGTATTTCAATGAAGACTTGAAACTGTATGTAAAAGCTGGTCATATCGGGACGACTTCGTTTGATGTTCATTACATGGGTGTAGACGGTGAAAATGAACTCTGTCTGACAGGACGCGGAAGAATGGTTTACATAGATCGTAAAACCGGTGAGCCGGTGTCATTATCCGACTCCATGAAAAGCAGTCTTAAGGCTGAATAATACTTAAGTTTTTAGAAGTTGTCCATGTCGATATCTCTTGTCTTTGTTGGATTCGCTGCTGACGGAAACTTTCCGCCTTTCGGATATAATAAACTAACATCGTCATGAAAATATCATTTATAAATAACCAATGTGAAAACCGACTTCCTTGAAGAAAGTCGGTTTTTTTTCAGAGTTTTAACTCCCCCATGCGGAGAAGCTCTACCACTGCTTGTGATCGCCCCTTGACTCCTAATTTTTGCATTGAATTGGAAATGTGGTTCCGGACCGTTTTTTCAGATATGAACAATTCCTGGGCAATTTCCTTGGTTGTTTTATCTTGTACTAAGAGTTCGAAAACTTCTTTTTCACGTTTTGTTAATAGTTGCTTTGGTTTGTACGTATCGTCCTTCAAATGATAACCCCTCCTTGCTGTCAAAGAGCTGCAGATGAAGGGTGAATTATTTAGTCACTATTAGCGTATGAAAATATGTGTAAACGGTGAGCACATTTTGAAAGGAAGTTTAATATTATGACAGTAGTCCATTATAGGGTTTGCTCACACATACTTTATTTTGCTGATCTACTGGAAACACTGCTATTTTTGTCGTGATGTGTTAAAATACGTATACAAAAATGGAAAATTCCTGAGGAGGTACACCTGTATTGAATCATGAAATATCAACAGAAACCATTGCAATTCTCGAAAAGCGGTTACGCTACATATCAGGTATGATCAAGCAGAACGGGCGGAAAATATTGAACCATTACCCGATTACTTCACCGCAATTTATTGCCCTGCAGTTTCTGATAGAGGGCGATTTGACGATTGGCGAGCTGTCAAATAAAAATGGTTTAGCATTCAGTACGACGACAGACCTGGTGGACCGCCTGGAAAAGAATAAACTGGTTGAGCGTGTAAGAGATACGAATGACCGACGTGTCGTAAGAATTCATATTTTGTCAAAGGGCCGGACGATAATAGAGGAGGTCATTGAGAAGCGTCAGAAATATTTAGGTCATGTTCTGGATAATTTTTCTGGAGACCAGACAGAATTATTAAACGAAATGCTTACATTTTTGTATGAAGAAATGCAACATGTCGATCACAAATAACAGCATAAAGAGGGGATTATTTGAGTCGGGCAATAGGAGTGATTGATTCCGGAGTGGGCGGTCTGACAGTTGTCCATGAATTAATGCGACAGCTGCCAAAAGAAAGTCTGATATACTTGGGTGATACGCTCAGGTGTCCATACGGGCCGCGGCCAGAAGATGAGGTTAAAAAATTTACGTGGGAAATGGCAGACTTCCTGGTTGAAAAAAATATTAAAATGCTTGTTGTGGCATGCAATACGGCTACCGCATTTACGCTGGAGGAACTTCAGAACCAGCTGTCGATTCCCGTTATTGGAGTCATCAAACCCGGGGCCAGGGCAGCTGTCAAGTTTACAAAAAACACCCATATAGGTGTCATCGGCACGGAAGGGACAATCCGCAGCAGCGCTTACACGAAGGCGTTGAAAAGCATAAGCGCCCACCTCTGCGTTAATTCGCTGGCATGTCCATTATTTGTGCCGATGGTTGAACAAGGCGTGCTCTCGGGAATTGAAGCTGAGAAGATAGTTGAACAAACGCTTCTGCCGATGAAAAAACAAAATCATATTGATACATTGATTCTTGGCTGTACACATTATCCGTTAATTAAAGATACCATTCAAAAAGTTATCGGCGGCCAGGTCACCGTGATTTCTTCAAGCGAAGAAACAGCACGTGAGGTCAGTACCATTCTGGAGTTTTACGGTCAACTATATAATGGAACGAGTTCACCCGGGCATCGTTTTTATACGACGGGAGAAATGGGTGTTTTTGCTAAGATTACAGAAGGGATTTTCAGAGAAGCAACTGATTATTTTCAGTCTGTTACAATAGAAAAAGCAAGTCTTCCATATTAAGCCAATTGGATGAACCGTCATTTTTTACGCTGAATCCTTCCTAATACGTATTTTCAGGAGGGATTCAATTTTTTTGTTTACAGATTGGTCTAAAGTTCCGTCTGAGCTCGTATATATAATAGTACAAACCATCGTAGGAGGGAAAAAAATGCAGAAGCGCAGTCTATTGTTATTGGGCCTAACGGTGTTTCTCACTATTATATTATCCGGGTGTTTTCAGGGGGAACAATCATTGGAGAATAACAACGAAGAAATGGATCCGCCAAAAGATGCTGAAGCTGTTGATGAATTGCCGAGTGAACAAAGCGACAAAGCTAATAAGCAAGGAGAAGGAAGTAAAAACGGAAAAGAAAATAAAAGCGAAGAAGCAAGTGAAACGAAAGGGAGCTCTCCCTCGTCAACAGTGGACAGGCAATTGTATTTGCTTGATGCCAATGGGATGGTAGCGCCGCAGACACTACAGCTGCCTCAAGCGGAATCGCATACGGTGGCAGAACAATCATTGGAATATCTGGTGAAAGATGGGCCGGTCACGTCGCTGCTGCCAAATGGCTTTCAGGCAGTTTTACCTGCAGGGACGCAAATTCACGGGTTGGATCTTCAGGATAATGGAACGATGATTGTTGATGTTTCCGAGGATTTCAAAAATTATCAGGCAGAAAATGAGCTCGAAATACTGCAGGCCATGACATATACAGTAACGCAGTTTGAAAATGTGGACAATATGAAGCTGCGAATTAATGGAACACCGCAGGATACTATGCCTGTGGATGGCACACCAATTGGTGATGGCTATTCAAGAGTAAATGGCATTAATCTGGTTCAATCCAATACAGTAGATTTGCTGGGAAGCGAGCCGGTGACACTGTACTATCCGTCAACTCAAAGTGAGAATGAATATTTTGTTCCTGTAACCCAGCACATTGATATTGAAAACAATAATCTATACGGATCCATGGTTCAGGCGTTAATGCAGGGACCGGATACCGAAACGAATTTACAGCACGTTTTTAACAGTTCTGCAGAGTTGGCCAATAAGCCAAGTTTGAATGACGGCGTACTTGAAGTGGTATTCAATCAGGAGGTATTACAGGATACCGATCAGGCAGTTATCTCCAATAAAGTTATGGGAACGCTTGTGAGAACTCTGACACAAGATGAAGCGGTAGAAGCGGTGGAAGTGAAAGTGGAAGACGTCGAAACGCTCTTTAATGAAAACGGTGAACCATATACGGAACCTGTTACTAAACAAACATTTATTTCAAAAGAAAAATTGTAGTGTGAAGGAATATTTAACGACGTTGCCAGGAGGCTGCGCTAAGCAGTCTTTTTTCTTTTTGTTCCGGATTCATAAATCATGTGTCTTTGTAAAAAATATGTTAGGATAATTGATAATGCATGATGAAGGAGGCATGGGTCTATTGAGATATGATCAGCGTCAACAAAATGAACTGCGGTCAGTAACCATAACACCGGACTTTGTTAAACATCCGGAAGGGTCTGTCCTTATTGAATTTGGGGATACAAAAGTGATTTGCAATGCAAGTATTGAAGATCGGGTGCCCCCTTTTATGCGCGGTCAAGGAAAAGGCTGGATCACAGCAGAATATGCGATGCTTCCCCGGGCTACAGAACAGCGAAATATTCGAGAATCGTCCAAGGGAAAAGTAAGCGGACGCACGATGGAAATCCAACGATTAATCGGACGTGCTCTGAGATCGGTTGTAGATTTGAATCAAATTGGCGAACGTACTGTATGGGTCGACTGTGACGTTATCCAGGCTGATGGAGGCACGCGTACAGCTTCAATAACCGGTGCGTTTGTGGCTGTCGTTTTGGCTTTTAATAAATTACTTCAAGCTAAGACGATTAAAAAAATGCCGGTTACAGATTTTTTGGCAGCTATATCAGTCGGGATTGCACCGGATGGGACAGAATTGCTCGATCTAAATTATAGAGAGGATTCCGAAGCATCTGTTGATATGAACGTGGTGATGACAGGTACAGGGGAATTCATTGAAATCCAGGGAACCGGTGAAGAAGCAACGTTCACCGGCAATCAGCTCCAGTCGATGCTTCATCTTGTCGGCAGCGGAATACAGGATTTAAGTGCGATTCAAAAATCGGTGCTGGGCGAGCTTGCTGACCGAGTTGGGGAGACAAAAAAAGCAAAGGAAGACTCACCATGAAGAACATGATTATTGCGACAAAAAACATTGGTAAAGCCAAAGAGTTCAAAACATTTTTCGCCGAGTATGGAATAAATGCTGTGTCACTTCCCGAACTATCACGTGAAGTTGACGACATTGAAGAAACAGGAACAACATTTGAAAAAAACGCTGCACTGAAGGCAGAGCAGATAGCGGAATTGCTGCAGACCCCTGTGCTGGCTGATGATTCCGGTCTGGTGATTGATGCACTGGATGGACGCCCTGGCGTTTTTTCAGCAAGGTTCGCCGGTGAACCGAAAGATGATCAAAAGAACATTGATAAAGTGCTGGCTGAATTGCAGGGTGTGGAATCGGACGAGCGCAAGGCACGATTCGTATGTGTGTTGGCAGTATCTGTGCCAGGTGAAGAAACGGTTTTTAAAAAAGGATACTGTGATGGCAGAATTGCCGATGCACAAGCAGGCCATAACGGATTCGGCTATGATCCGATATTTATACCAAAAGGCTATTCAGAAACGATGGCACAGCTTTCTTCAGAGGAAAAGAATCAGATCAGCCACAGGAGTGATGCTATTCGCCAATTGCGAGAATGGGTCAAAAAATTTGCGGTAACCAAATGAGGTGATAATTTGCCATGCGTGCTGATTGTAAGTGACAGTCATGGGTCGACAGAAGAACTTGCGGTCATTAATAAGCGCCATAACATTGAGCACAAAATCCACTGCGGGGACTCAGAGCTTGAAATGGATGACCCGGCATTGGAAGGATTTATCAAAGTTAGTGGCAATTGTGATGCAGATGCCAGATTTCCTGAAGAACAGGTAAGCACAATAGAAGACATTACTTTTTTTATTGCACATGGCCACTTGCACCAGGTAAAAACGAATCCGCTCGCGATTGCCTATCGGGCTGAAGAAAACCAGGCACAGGTGGTCTGTTTTGGTCATACACATATTGCCGGTGCAGAAAAAATAGGTAATCAATTGATGATAAATCCGGGAAGCGTTTTGCTGCCGCGGACGAGACCGGAGAAAACATATGCTGTTATGGAATGGGAAACACTGGATGAAATTGAAGTTCATTTTTATACGGCTGACGGAGAACTTGTTGAGGAGTTATCGTTAACAACCTCCCTGCCGTAACACACCAAAATAGTACGAAATCGGCTCTGCCGCCGATTTCTGCTAATCTGGCAGGATTAAAATCTGGTCAATAACACATTGCTTCAAACTATTGACAAATCGTTCAATAGTGCATATAATAATCTTTGTTCATGAAAGACAAACACTTGCATACATAATTTACAAGTCGCCAACGTGGTTGAAGTGCATGAATGCAGTATAGAAATCATTACTTATCATGCGGATGTAGTTTAGTGGTAAAACCTCAGCCTTCCAAGCTGATGTCGTGGGTTCGATTCCCATCACCCGCTTCATACATATCACATGTCCCAGTAGCTCAGCAGGATAGAGCAACAGCCTTCTAAGCTGTAGGTCGCAGGTTCGAATCCTGCCTGGGACGTAAAGAATAAAAAAGCCTCATCCGTTGATAGACAAGGGATGAGGCTTTTTCATGTGATAAACAAATCACTTTATCTAAGTAAAGAAGATATATTATTGGGGTTGAATTGGGGTTGGATTGGTTTTTAGGCATTATTTTTAAACATTTCACCGATAAATTCAGCAGCAATTTTCTCATCCGATTCGACCCCATGGCCATAAATATCAAATGTAGTTGTAATACGAGCATGTCCTGCGCGATTTTGTACTGCTTTCGACCTGAGCCCCTTCTCACTTAAATAAGTTAGTGAGGAGTGTCTTAAATCATGAAATCGGATATGTCTCAAATTAAGTTTATTAAATTGATCACTTTTCATGAACCGACCCCACCATTGACTTATTGAGTCTGGACGAAGTGGTCTACCGAATTCATTTGCAAAAAGAAATAAATGACCGGGCCATTCTATATATTCTCCAGCTTTAAGCTCTTCTTGCTTCCGAATACGAATTAGCCTTTTAAGTAACTCCATTAGCTGAACTGGGAGTGATACAAATCTTTTACGTTTATTTTTCGTATCTTTAATAAATACACCTGATCCTTTTTCGATAGATAACGCTTGATTGATATGAATACCACCTCGCTGAAAATCAACATGTTTTGCTTCAAGTGCCGCGATTTCACTTTGTCGTGCTGCTGAAGATAGTGCAAGAGTGATAATTACCTGCCACCGAAAGGAAAGACATTGAACATAATCGATGAACTTTAATAATTCATTGGTACTGTATATCTCTGTCTCTTTATGATGTACGGTAGGTGTATCTATATCTGCCCCAGGGTTTTCGGATATCCATTTCATCTTCTTTGCAAATTCTAATATGTGATTGAATGCTTTATAACAATTGTTAATGCTAGAAGTTGATAATGAGCCTTTTTTGCCGTCTAAACGAGCGCCATCTTTTTTCAGTCCATTCACAAAGTTTAATACATGAATTGGTTTAACTTCTGAAAGCTTCATATGCCCATATAGGGGCTTTATACGCTTTTCGAATACGTTTACATATTCATTCTTTGTTCGCTTTGAGAGAACGTCCTCAGTGATGTTCTTCAACCATTCGTCATATAATTTGTTCAGAGTTATTTTTTCGGGTTTTACATATTTGCCTGTGAGTATCTCAGCTTCAAATAATGACAACTTCTTTTTAGCTTCTGTTGTATTTTTAGCTTTAACTGTTTGTCTTTCCCGTAGAGGTGTCCCTTTTTCGTCATAACCGATTGTAACTACTAACCGAAAACTATTTTTTCCCCTTCTCTCAATGTAGGCCATTTTATTCACTCCTTTTTATTCAAAATAAAATAGTAAAATGTATAAATGTATCATGGAAACTATACAATTTATTTCAAATCATTTAGCCGGGCAGCTCCTTAGAACTCGATAGTCTTTCGTGAAATAACGTTCCAATAATTTGTTTTTCATAAATAGTCAGTCGTTCTTTTGCAAATTGATTTGTTACGCAAAAGGTTTCTGCAATAAATGTTATTGCTTCTGACCTATATGCTGGTAATTTTAATTTTTGCAGCATGAATGTTGGCACACAGAAATGATAAGCAAAGTTAGTTGCTTGCCATTCTTGTAGCTGTCTAAATAAGTGTGGCATGTCAATTTGCGTTCCGACATGATATAACGTGTGATATAATTCATGAGCAAATGTTATCTTCCTTACCTCCTTGGAGGTGAACGGATTTAAAGTGATTACGCCTTCCATGCTGAATGATGGTTTTTTTCTGTATAAAAGCACTATGCCCAGTCTTCTTGCAATTTCTTCTATTGAGCTATCCGGTTCAGATATTCCAATTTTATAGTACATATTTGCTACATGATCTTCTAATGGGGTGGTAATATAGTTCATCATATATCCTCCAGACAAGCAAACATTTGTTCGATGTCATTGTAAAACAAAAGGTGTACAAATTAAAGTACACCATAGACCTATTTTATATTTATAGAATTGTAATAAAGTACATCAAGATTACTATTTATCTTCTTTCTCTTTTCTTCGCCTGGCCTTCCTCATGATATACTCCATATCTTGTCTTAATTCTTCTACATCTTCGGGAGTGAGATTTTTCCAATCATCAATGTTATTAAAAAATAAATCTTGGACGCCAAGGTCATCTACTATTTTTTTTATTTCTGTCAGAGAATCAAAGTCGTCACTTGATGATTTTGGATTGTCTGTACGTCCTAGAAGGAAATCTGCATCTACGTCATAGAAGTCGGCAATCCTATTAAGTGTTTCGTAATCAGGACTTCTATGGCCTTGTTCATACATAGCGTAAGTAGTCCTAGCTACACCGATAATTTTAGCTAATTCTTCTTGGTTTAAATTTTTTTCTTTCCTTAAATGTGCCAAACGTTTTTTTAGCATACAAATACCTCTCGATTTGTCCCTCATTATATTATTATTATAACTTCACAATTTGTGACTTTAAACTAATGTTTCAAAACGTGTAAAAATATAGTTAAAAGGTTGACTAATACACTAAGTGTGACATATAATTATAAACATAGATACACACAATGTGTAATTGGGAGGTAAAACATGAGAGATTGGCTTTTATCCATTCGAAAACAAAGGGAACTTACACAAGCTGAAGTTGCGAAAAAAGCAGGAATTGCCAGAACAACTTATTCTATGATTGAAACAGGCGAACGTGGTGCAACCGTAAAGAATGCAAAAAAAATATCGTCAATTCTTGGCTTCGATTGGACTGTATTTTTTGAAAAAAATTACAAAGGATGCAATGAAAATTACTCGAAGGAGGTAATCTAATGAATCGATTTACCGTTAAAGCAGCTGCAGAATATTTGGGTGTTTGTGAAGATACTGTTTACACCATGGTCCGAAAAAAGGAAATTCCGCATTTTCGCCTACGTCGCCGAATTATGTTCTCGAAAGAAGCTATTGATAATTGGATAAGAGAGCAGGAACAGAACAATGTTCAAGATGAACAATCTATGACTCTATCTTACTACTGATTTTGGTACTTAAATCCATGAAAATCTATACAAAAAGGGAGAAGAAGAAATGAAGGCGGGCATTGAATTAAAAGCATTAAGAAAAAGAAAAGGATACACACAAGAAAATGTAGCTACAGAATTACACGTAAGCAATTCCTTTGCATCACACTTGGAAAACGATAGGAGGGAAATGACAAAGGAATTAGCAATAACGAGTGCATCTGCTTTTAATGAGGCACAGTACGGATTTGAAATCGCTCGGAAAACTGCGATGGATTATATTGCACCACTTACTACGACAGGGGATGCGATTGAATGGCACAGGTTAGCTTTGGAACAAGTATTTATTAACAAATCTAAAAAAGCTATAGAACGATTTAACGAATTTAGTTTTGTTCAACCTCCAGAATTTGCTGATAACGACGAATTGGATCAAATAAAAGAAAGAGCTGAAGAATTACTGGATCTACAAATGATTATCAATTCATTTTTAGCTTGTTTAGAACAGGAATATGGTATTTCCATTCGAGAATGTATGAAAAGCAGATTGTCATATTGGAAATCAGAGGAGTGGATTTAGATTGAAATGTCAGCTTTATCATTTTGGGGAATGTTTTTAAGTAAATAGCGGAACAAGAGCTAAATGTGCCATTTTTATTCAAAATAAGGAAGGGGAAAATGATGCGAGAGTTAAAATGGATTAAATTAAATATCTCCATGTTTGAAGATGAAAAGATTAAACTAATCGAACAAATGCCAGAGGCAGATACAATTCTAATAATCTGGGTAAGACTATTGGCGCAAGCAGGAAAAACAAATGCAAATGGCTATATTTATCTAAATGAAAATATTCCATACACGGAAGAAATGCTTGCTACGATATTCGGTAGACCAGTTAATACCGTAAGGCTTGCATTAAAAACTCTACGTGAATTTGGAATGATTCATATCGACGAAGATTCCTTTATTCACATTAGCAATTGGGAAAAACACCAGAATGTTGAAGGAATGGATAGAGTGAGGCACCAGAATAAAATTAGAAAACAAAAACAAAGGGAGCGTGAGAAGGCTAAACAAATTGAACAAAAACCCAAAAATGTGACGTCACGTGACAATCACGCAACAGAAGAAGAACAAGAACAAGAGAGAAGAAAGAAGAAAGAAGACAAAGAACAAGAACAACAACAGACGTCAGCAATCATTCAATTTTGGGATGGTAACGGATTCGGGTTAAATAATATTCAGGCAAAAAACCAGTTGTTGTCGTGGTTGGATGATTCTTCTTTTAAGCAACCTGAAAAAATCATACGCAAGGCTATGGAAATAGCATGTGCCAATAATAAAAGGCAGTTGAATTACGTTGAGGGTATTCTTCGAAACTGGGAAAATCAATCGTTATTGACGCTGGAAGAAATCGAAAACAGCCAAAAGGAACATAAGAAGCCAACTGCTGCGGATGATGGTTATCATTATGGATTTTAGGGGGGGATTCCTGATGGAAAGTATCAAACAGCATATAACAAGTCCAGAACAAAAACGACTTCAAACGTTTGTGTGTGATGGTTGCCATCAGCATGTGTCACAAACAGAATTGATCATCCCTTCTGGACCACGTGAAGGGGAGCGCGTCATAGCAAATTACGGATGCAGTTGTGAAGATATCAAGCTGGCAAAGGCAGCCAGAAAAAAATACAGTCAGCTCAAACATCGTAATCTGATGGATAGATTTAATTATTATTCACTGATAAATGACTCGCTGAAAGAAGCAACATTTGATAACTTTGATGCACCTGACAGCAATTTAAAGAAGGCTAAGGAAAAGGCATTGGCGTATAGCCACTCATTTGATCGAAAACAGAATCTCTTATTGACAGGCGGTTATGGAACAGGAAAAAGTCATCTTTCGGTTTCGATAACAAAAGCGTTGATGAAAAGAGACTATGAATGCTTGTTTCTCTCCCTTCCAAAACTGCTAACGAAGATCAAGCGAACCTATAATACACAAGGCGTCACAGAAGATGAGCTGCTAAACGTTATTCAACGTGTAGACTTATTAGTGCTGGACGATATTGGGGCGGAACAAAAAACAGAATGGTCTACGTCTAAACTTTTCGAAGTAATCGATGATCGCTCAGGTAAAGCAACCGTTTATACGACTAATTTAAGTAGTGATGAACTCAAAGAACGGGTGAATGAACGGAACTTTTCAAGAATGATGGACAATACAAACGTTATCGTTATGAATGGTTTAGATTACAGAAGGAGGAATTTTTGAGATGTGGCAAGGCATGAAAAGTGTGATGGTGTTTGACCCGAAGGATAGCCAAGTGGAGACCGACAGGAAGTGGCGGGAATGGATGCAACATAAAAGCGCCGTTGGTGACAAATATGTCCCAACGGCAGCTGAAACAAGAAAATATCTTAATGAACTGGAAAACAGAAAGCAACGACACGCCTAAATATCAAACTTTCTGATGTTCAAGAAGATATCTTCCATTATACCATGCTTAGCTGATATGTAAAATCGTCAAATAAATAAACCTAATCAGGAGGATGTAGATGCAAGTGATCAATAAAAGTGATGACAAGATATTGGTGCTTCATGCCGGCTATTCGGAAGCACACCTTATTCGGGAAGCGTTATCTTTATACAGGCTGCGGATGGAAGCATTGAATGGAAAAAATAGTGAAGAAGAAAAAATGATAGGTGAGTTGCTGCATGATCTTATGAACCCGGAACCAGAAAAGACAATTACTGAATGATAGGGGGATCAAAATGACCATCAATCAGTCTATTCGCGACGTTAAAAGCAACTTGAATTATATGAAAGCCGTGAGGAGAAGGCTGTTTTGGTTAAAAATCACGAATCCGAGAGCCGGATTTTACGAGCGATTGTGTTTAGCAAATGATTATTCAAAAAGTAATATCAAAAATTTAGCAAACGAATATGGCGTTACGTGTGAAGAAGTCTGCGAGGAAGAAGTGATGGCATGGCAAAGCTGATGAGATGGAGAGCTGTTTGAATGTAATATTTCATGAATGGGGGGATGTAAAATGACTGACCAACTGCCTAACAAGATCATTCATATGGATCAAATTCGAATCAATCGTGGGATGGAAAAGATATGCAAGTGCCAAAAAAGAAAATACATGCTTGATACACGAAATAGAAGCGTCATGTGCTCAAGCTGTGGGGCAATGATTGATCCCTATGATGCCATGTATGATATGGCATCACGCTGGGAGCAAATGAATGAACAATTGGCATACATGCTTGAACAACGAAAGCGAATTATTAATTATAAACCATGGCTAAAGACAATACGTCATTTAGAGCAAAAGTATCGAGGAAAAAAGATGCTACCATCCTGCCCACGTTGTGAAGAACCATTTTATCTAGAAGAATTGACGTCTTGGACTGGGCGGCATTTTGGGGATGCGAGAATACGCAAATGGAAGGAAGAACATCGTGACTGATAACATGGCTCATCAATTACACGTTTATGAATACCTGGGAAAAGCGTCTGATCCATTGTATATAGCCATCGGTATGTTGCAAGGTGAAGAATCGCTATTTCTTCCTGAAATAAAAGCAACTGTTCAAGTCAATCAGCATGGCCTGTACGAAATGGTCACGAAATCCAACCATGAATGCTATTCCAATAAAGAAGATTTATATGATTGTGTCAGTGAGATTTTAAGTAACAACTTATAAAGGGGAGATAGTTATGTTTCAAATTGATCAAGGGTATATGAAACAAGAATGGGATTATTATGATATGAACCTAGCTAAAGCTTTAGAAACTATCCAACAAGATGATTTGGATCATGCCTCAATTTATTTTCAACGGATAGCATGGGTCATGCATTCATTGGCTAAGCATCATCCTGCCAATTGAAGAAAACCAGGGTTGAAATCAATATCTAAGATGTAAGAAAGGGTGAATCGCATCATGCAATTCAGCACGGATGTTGAGAACATATTCACGCAAGCGGAAATTGAAGATATTTTAAAGGATGAACAGAATTTCTATATTGAGCATGCGGAAAAAAACTGGCTAAATCGGTATTTCAAAGTTAAAGCAATGGCAAACGAAACGCAAGTACCGAGCATTGTTTCTTCCATACCGGATATGCCTCATGGGTCCAGTAATTTCAAAAAGAGCAAGACGGAAATGTATGCCATAAAAGCAATACAAGTATCAGAATGGTTGGAGACGCTGCATTCAGCCATTCAATCTTTAA
>NZ_AGAV01000024.1 GCF_000224785.1 Lentibacillus jeotgali
GGAATATGCGAGACTCCTGTGGGATAGCGAGCCTAAGAGACCCCACAGCGAGCGTTCTATGCGAGCGAGGAGGCTTGTGGTGAGCCCGCGGAAAGCGAGTATATTCCAGCTGCGTCGTTAGAGATTCTCGCTAACTTCTGGTTTGTGTCGCAATTTATATCAACTGCACTGATTTAAGAACACAAGATGCACTGAAGGAGATTAATATTAGAAAAATTGGCTATTGCGAAGCATTATGGCGAAAGACTTAGATGCATTTATTCAGTAAGAAAGTATTTATACTTTCTTAACTGCCAAAAAAAGAATACCTATACGACAGTCACTTCGTTATTGTTCGTCGACGCGGTACTTTGCTGTTGGTTCTGCTTCAAGTCGCTCTTCAGGTATTGGTTTCCCGGATTTTTCGCTTATTCCAAATGTGCCATTCTTAATGCGTTCAAGTGCGGCATTAATTTCTTCAAGCTGGTCGGTTCTAACTCTGTTCAGCCCGGCTTCTTTCTCTTGTTCGAATTGCTCAGTCCCCATATCGCCTGGGTGGTTATCATAATCGGCCAGATCGCCGGTCGCATCATTTGGGCTCGATTCTGCTTCTGTCGCTATTTTCGATTCCAGATCTTTTTTCATTTTCAGCAGCAGGTCTTTAAAATGTTCTTGTTTTTCCGCATTTATCATTATATTACTCCTTTCTATCCTTAGGAACAATGCCAATTGTACAGCGAGAGGTGCATAACAGATTATTCTGTTCATCAGTTATACTGATATTCCATACCATGGTCGTACTGCCTTTGTGGACAGGCTTTGCAGTTGCTGTCACGGAGCCGTCGCGCTTGCTTTTGATGTGATTGGCGTTAATTTCCATGCCAAATACAATGAATTTTTCCTGATCAACATTTAAAAATGCGCCAATACTGGCAGCTGTTTCTGCCAAAGCGACGTTTGCGCCGCCGTGCAAAAAGCCAACCAGCTGATGTGTGCGTTTATCAACCGGCATGGTCATGACAACCTGATCTTCTTCAAGTGATACGGTTTCAATTCCAAGTGTTTCCATTAACGTGTTTTCAAAGTCCAAACATTGTCATCTCCTTCAATCAGAAAAAGTTGCTGACCAAAAGTGAAACGCCAAGCAGTAATCCATATAATGTGTTGGTTTTGCCTGTTGCAGCCATGGCGGGCATCATTTCCAAAGGTTTTGTTTTTCCCCGGAATTTTCTAATGACATCAGCGGCTTTTTTGATGCTCAAAAATACCAGTACGGACCATATAGGTAAAACGCCTGTAAAAATGTATGTTGCAGTTAATAAATAGGCAATGATAAACATTGATGCCAGGAATCGTACAGCATTTTTTCTGCCGAGGAGGATGGCAACTGTTTTTCGTCCGTTTTCTTTATCGCCATCCAGATCACGGATATTATTGGACAGCATGATGGCGCCAATAAAAATAGAAACCGGGATGGACATCCAAATGACAGGTGCTGTCAGTGCTTCTGTTTGAATATAGTAACTGATGCCGATAATGACCGTTCCCATAAAGAAACCGGAAAATAGTTCTCCGAATGGTGTATAGGCTATCGGAAAAGGCCCTCCAGTATACAAATAACCAAAAAGCATGCAGATTAAACCAATCACAGCAATCCACCAGCTTGATTCCATGCAGATGTACACACCAAGCAGAATGGCAATCCCGAAGAATGAGAGTGCCAGTCCCAAAACTTTTTTGGGTGAAATGCCATCACGGACAATTGTTCCGCCAATACCGACGGACTGCTCATTGTCCAGTCCGCGGACAAAATCATAGTATTCATTGAACATGTTTGTCGCTGATTGGATCAGAATAGAAGCCAGCAGCATAGCTAAAAACAATAATAGATTTATGTTATGACTGGTGAGCGCGAACATTGTTCCTACAAATACCGGAATGAAGGAAGCAGTCAGCGTGTGCGGCCGCAAAAGCCGCCACCAGATCTGGAAACCGCTTTTTTCATTGAGTTCTTCTTTTATGGATGTTGTGGTACTCAAAGTTTCCCTCTCCTTTATAAGTGTCACTATAAGTTTAGGCAATTCCATAGGGGGTGTCAATCGGGAAAATCTTCAACAGAGACGTTTGAATGGATTTTCTTGAGGAACGTGTTAAAAAAGAATAAAATAGATGTGACACTTTGTAAGGGAAGAATGGTACGGAGGTTAATATAGATGATAGAGGTAAAAGAAACATCCCTTAAATCAATGCTTGACAGAGCTATAAATGAAGCAAAAAACAATCAGTCATCACCTTTGCTGAGTATGACAAAAAAGATAAATGATATTGATCCGCTCCGTTTCTTTGAAGCGGCTGGACAGCTTTCGATGAACCGCACGTTTTGGTCAACGACAGCTGAAGCATTTTACATTGTTGGTGCCGGCAATTCATATGATTTGGCAGCCAAAGCCAATACGATTGAACAAATGGAACAAAATTGGCAGGAATTGCTTGCTGCATCAATCATTCATAATCCATATGAGACACCTGGCACAGGACTGCTTACGCTTGGCGGCATGTCATTTGACCCGGCAGCACACAAAACCGATCAATGGAAAAATTTCAGCCATCTGTCATTTATTATCCCGGAATTTATATTAACGAAGGACGAAGACAGTTGTTATTTAACTATAAATACCCGCGTAAGAGAAAATGATCATTCGGGTCAATTGGCCAGTCGGATAAAACGGATGGAAAACACACTATGTGACGATTCAGTATACATCCCCGGAGGAACCGGTGTTGAATCAACAGAGGACATTGCCCCTGAAGAGTGGAAACAAACCGTTAAATTTGCTACTGACTATATAAAGCAAAGTGACGTAGATAAAATTGTGTTGGCGCGGGAACTCCTTGTGAAACTGTCAGACAACGCGCAAATAACCCCCGTGCTGGGCAATTTGATCGAAACCCAGACAAATAGTTATGTGTTTGCGTTCGAACGTGACGGGGACTGCTTTGTTGGATCGTCCCCTGAACGGCTGGTCAGACAGGATAAGAATGAGGTTTTGTCCACTTGTCTTGCCGGTACCGCTCCACGCGGGAAGACACAAAAAGAAGATGCCAAAATCGGCAATTCTTTGCTGCATGATGAGAAAAACCGAAGTGAACATGATTTTGTTGTTAAAATGATCAGACAGTCAATGGAACGTTATTGCCGCGCTGTAGACGTTCCGGATAAGCCGGTTATCTATCCTTTGAAAAACCTCCAGCATTTGTATACACCTGTTAAAGCAACGCTGAAGGAAGGGTACAGTATTTTTGATATAATTGGTAAGTTGCATCCGACGCCTGCACTTGGTGGTGTTCCACGGGAAAAATCACTCGAATTTATCCGCAATCAGGAACGTTTAGATCGCGGCTGGTATGGTGCGCCAGTCGGCTGGCTTGACAGTAATGCCAGCGGCGAATTCGCGGTGGCTATCCGATCAGGTCTGATTCAGGGTGATCAGGCATCATTATTTGCCGGTTGCGGCATCGTAAGGGACTCAGATCCGGAAGCAGAATACGAAGAAACTAACATTAAATTCACACCGATGCTGTCTGTGTTGGGAGGATGAAACAATGAATCATACAGAGGAACTGACACGCTATACGGCAAATTTTGTTGACGGGCTTGTCCAAAGCGGGCTAAGTGATGTCGTGATTTCGCCTGGGTCCCGTTCTACCCCGCTGGCGATGACAATAGCTGAACACCCCGGCTTAAAACAGTGGGTTGTCATTGACGAGCGCTCGGCGGCTTTTTTTGCGTTGGGCATGGCGAAAAAGCGACATCATGCTGTTGCCATTGTATGTTCATCAGGAACTGCAGCTGCCAATTATTTCCCGGCGATTATTGAAGCATATTATAGCCGGGTTCCACTGGTTGTGCTGACGGCTGACCGGCCTCACGAGCTGCGGGATACAGGAGCACCGCAGGCAATCGATCAAGTTAAAATGTATGGTGATTATGCCAAATGGTTTCACGAAATGGCACTGCCGGAAGCTGACGAAAAGATGCTCGCTTACGCCCGGGGAAAAGCCTCAAGAGCGGTTAATACCGCTAATGAAGGCAATCCGGGACCGGTCCACTTGAATTTTCCTTTCCGCGAACCGCTTATCCCTGATTTATCCTTGGAGAATCTATGGGGAGAACGAAGCCCTGAACCGTTTTATACTAAAACTGAAGGGAAACGAAAACTCGACCGGGATCAGCTTGAGAACCTCCGCAGCAAACTGCAATCATTTCATAAAGGACTGATTGTCTGCGGGCCGCAAACCGACCAGGCATTACCCGCGGCGGTGAGCGAACTTGCGGCGGCATGGCAGATACCGATTCTCGCAGATCCGCTATCACAGGTAAGAGCTGGGGAGCATCATAAGGATGTCGTCATCGAAGGCTACGATGCCATTTTACGAAGTGAGTCCATCAGGGAAAAGCTGAAGCCTGATTTTATCATTCGATTTGGAGCGATGCCGGTTTCCAAGCCGTATCTTTTTTATGTCAAAGAACATAACAGCATTCCACAGTTCGTGGTTGAAAATACGGCTGGATACCGCGAGCCTGCTGGTAATAAAACAGAAATGATCTATGCGGATGCGGCGTTACTCTGTAAAGATTTGATGAATCTGGCTGACCGAGATTCATCTGATGCGAAGTGGCTGCAAACATGGCAGAACATGAATCAGACCGCAAAGGATTTCTTGCTGGAATCTGATGATGAAAATGGCGTCACGGAAGGTGAGGCTGTTCGCTCGCTAATGGAGGTTATTCCTGACAATAGCGGTATCTATGTCGGCAACAGTATGGCTGTCAGAGATTTGGATACATTTTTTATGACCACTCCAAAGTCAATTGAAGTGCTGTCAAACCGGGGCGCCAACGGTATTGATGGTATGATTTCCAGCGGAATGGGAGCGGCATCTATTGGTGCTCCGGTTACACTATTGCTCGGTGATTTGTCCTTTTTTCATGACATGAATGGACTCTTGGCTGCCAAACACTACGGATTAAATATTACGATTTTGGTCGTGAACAATAATGGCGGGGGTATCTTTTCGTTCCTGCCGCAAGTCAAGCATGAGGCACATTTTGAAGCGTTATTCGGAACACCGCTTGACATAGAATTTGAACAGGCTGTCAATATGTACGGCGGAACCTATCAGCAGCCGGCAAATGAAGCTGAGCTAAAACAGGCGCTGGAAAGCAGTTATGAATATGACGGCTTATCAGTTGTTGAGGTTAAAACAGACCGGGCAGCAAATTTGAATTGGCATCGTGCTAAATGGCGGCAAATCGAGGGATCAATGCGAGCCCGCATCTAACGTGAGACGTCACTTAAGCAAGTAAGAAATGCTCAAAGGGATGACCATATGTATTTGACAGTAAATGACACGAAGTACTGGTATGAACTGAATGGCCAAGGGAATCCGGTTGTGCTCTTGCATGGCTTCACCGGTACGAATGAAACATGGAAGGAAATTACCTCTAGGTGGATGCCTGATTATCAGACGCTCACAATTGATTTGCCCGGTCACGGCAGAACAAAGATGGGCCCTGCTAAGAACATGGAAGGCTTTTGCCGGGATTTAACCGTATTGCTGGATGATTTGCATCTGGAGAAAGTGCACCTTATCGGCTATTCCCTGGGAGGGCGCACTGCACTTTCATTTGTGATGCTTTACCCCGAACGCGTAAAGTCGCTGACATTGGAAAGCGCCTCGCCGGGTCTAAATGATGAACATGAACGTGAAAACCGTCGTCAGCGGGATGAGAAATTGGCTCAGTCAATTAAATCCGGCAGCATTAAAGCGTTTGTTGATTATTGGGACGATCTTCCGCTATTTGAGTCGCAAAAACAATTGCCCGATGCCGTTCGTGAAAGAATTCGTTGTGAGCGCCTGTCACAATCACCGGAAGGGCTTGCCCAGTCGCTTCGCTTTATGGGGACGGGATCACAGCCTTCATGGAAGGGGAGACTTCCAAATCTTTACGTTCCAGTTTTGCTCTTGACCGGAGAGTACGACAAAAAATTTATTGATATCAATCAAACAATGGCGAAACTTATACCATCAGCCCAACACAAAACCGTTAAAAATGCGGGACATGCAATTCACGTGGAACAGCCGTCGATTTTTGGTAAAATAGTAATTGGATTTTTAAAATCTCTCTAAAAAGATCATTAATTAAAGGAGGAAAAAGTATGACTGTACAATGGGAAGAAGCGAAAAAGTACGAAGAAATAATTTATGAGAAATCCAATGGTATTGCAAAGGTGACGATGAATCGTCCGGAAAAGCGCAATGCATTCACCCCGCTTACCGTCAATGAAATGATTGATGCATTCGCGGATGCACGTGACGATTCCTCAATTGGTGTCATTATTCTGGCTGGTGCAGGGGACAAAGCGTTTTGTTCAGGCGGAGACCAATCTGTCAGAGGACATGGCGGGTACGTTGGCGACGATCAAGTGCCACGCTTAAATGTTCTTGATCTGCAGCGTCTGATGCGCACAATTCCGAAGCCTGTTGTAGCAATGGTTTCCGGCTATGCAATCGGCGGAGGGCATGTACTGCATGTCGTTTGCGACCTGACGATTGCTGCTGATAACGCCATCTTCGGTCAGACCGGTCCGAAAGTGGGAAGTTTTGATGCAGGATACGGCGCTGGCATGTTGGCACGCATGGTCGGCCATAAACGTGCCCGGGAAATCTGGTATCTCTGCCGCCAATACAGCGCCCAAGAAGCATATGAAATGGGGCTGGTCAATACGGTTGTACCGCTTGAAAAACTGGAAGAAGAAACATTGCAGTGGTGTGAAGAAATGCTGGAAAAATCACCAACTGCTCTCCGTTTCCTGAAAGCATCGTTCAACGCGGACACAGATGGGCTTGCCGGACTGCAGCAAATGGGCGGCGACGCAACACTGCTTTACTATACAACCGATGAAGCAAAAGAAGGCCGCGACGCATTTAAAGAAAAACGGAAACCGGACTTCAAACAGTTCCCGCGCTTTCCGTAATACATCATTTGAAAAAACCTTTGCTGCAAACAGGCAAAGGTTTTTCGTATGCGAATCGCAGTCAGAGGGCATTGAAATGTAGATCAAAAAGGATAGTAGTAATCCAAAATGCCCGATACTGTTTAACTAACAATAAGTGGGGAAAAATGTCCCACTGATTGAAGTTTCACTTAAACATTTTAATCACGAAAGCAGGTAGTAGTTATGGCCGAAATCATTCCACACTGGCTGACAAAGCAGGCTGATCTTGCACCAGAACAAACAGCTGTCGAACTGACGGATGGAACAAAATATACATTTCGGGAACTGAAAGAAAAAAGCCAGTCATTCGCCCGAAAGTTACGAAGACTGGAGGTCCGGAAAGGTTCAAAGGTTGGGATTCTATCAGCGAATCACATCGATATGGTAATTGCCATACATGCGTTAACCTATCTTGAAGCTGTGGCGGTTATGCTTAACATCCGCCTGACGAAACAGGAATTGAATTATCAGCTTAACGATGCCGGGGTTGGACTCGTGCTGGCACAGAATGACGACAGGAAGCTTGATTCAAACACAGTGTTCTTTTCTGACGTCAGGGAACTACAGGAACAAGAGGGTGAGCTATGCTCGGAGATAAATCTCGACGCGATGTTCACGATTATTTACACATCAGGTACAACCGGTTTTCCAAAAGGTGTTGTCCATACATACGGCAACCACTGGTGGAGTGCTACAGGCTCAGTGCTGAACCTTGGTCTCAGCAAGCAGGATAAATGGCTTGCTGCAGTCCCGATGTTCCATGTCAGTGGCTTATCGATTTTGCTGCGGAGTGTCATTTACGGAATCCCGGTTTACATGCTGGAAAAGTACGATAAACAACAATTCCATGAGGCACTTATGAAAAAAGGTGTCACCATCGCTTCTGTTGTCACGATGATGGTCAGAGATCTTATCAATCAGCTGGGAGATAACCGTTATCCTGATACTCTTAGATGTCTGCTTCTGGGCGGCGGACCTGCACCGGAATCTTTGCTCGAGAAAGCAAAAGCCCGTCAAGTGCCCGTTTTCCAGTCATATGGCATGACGGAAACATCGTCACAAATTGTAACACTTAGCCCTGGGAAAGCACTGGAAAAAATCGGCTCATCAGGGAAACCGCTATTTCCTGCTCAACTAAAAATAAATGCTCCGGACGGCCAAGTAGGCGAAATTTATGTTAAAGGGCCCATGGTCACTAAAGGATACTTCAATAATGAGCAGGCCACCAAAAAATCAATTGAAGACGGATGGCTAGCCACTGGAGATCTCGGCTATACCGACTGGGAAGGTTTCCTGTATGTCGTGGACCGGCGCAAGGATTTGATTATTTCCGGTGGTGAGAATATTTACCCAACGGAAATTGAAAAGACGTTATCAGCGATGGAAGGCATTCGTGAAGTCGGTGTTATTGGGAGGTCGGATGAGAAATGGGGGCAAATCCCGGTAGCTTTCATTGCAGCAGAGGATCCGGCTGTTCCCCCGGATGAGATCTTGGCCTTCGCCGAAAGATATCTTGCTGGCTATAAAGTGCCAAAGGAAATTTATTTTTTGGATTGTTTGCCGCGGAACGCCTCAAATAAGTTAGTACGACACAAATTACAGAGTTATCTTACTGATAATGATTTTCAAAGTCATTGACTTACAGACTAAAACCAAATAAACTGTAATTAGAACATATAAATTTAGCATATGCGTTTATAACCTGCATGTGATATATTAAGGTAAGATTATGTACGACATAGGGAGAGGTTCCGATGCAGACGTTATCAGCGAAGGACTTGACACTCGGATATGGTGACGACATAATAATCGATGATTTAAATATTACTATTCCCAAAGGTGAAATCACCGTTTTAATCGGCAGTAATGGTTGTGGAAAATCCACGTTGCTTCGTTCATTGGCTCGCTTGCTGAAGCCAAAAGGCGGAGGTGTTGTGCTTGACGGGGAAAATATTGCTAAAATGGGCACAAAAGATGTGGCAAAAGAGCTTTCCATTTTACCGCAAGGTCCGGCAACACCTGATGGCCTGAGTGTTATGGAACTGGTTAAGCAGGGAAGACACCCCTATCGCGGCTTTTTGAAGCAATGGTCAAAAGAAGATGAAAACGCTGTTCACAATGCGCTCGATGCCACGAATATGCTGGAATATAAGGATCGCCCGGTTGATTCGTTATCAGGAGGGCAGCGCCAGCGTGCATGGATTGCTATGACGCTTGCCCAGGAAACGGACACTATCTTGCTAGATGAACCGACGACTTATCTGGATATGACACACCAGATTGATGTCCTTGACCTGTTATTTGATTTGAATGAAAAAGACGGACGTACGGTTGTCATGGTATTGCATGATTTAAATCTGGCCTGCCGGTATGCACATCACATTGTTGCAATCAAGGATAAAGATATCTTTGCCCAGGGACGGCCGGAGGAAATTGTAACGTGCAAGCTGGTACATGAAGTATTTCAAATGAAGTGTGATGTAACATTTGATCCCATGTTCGGAACACCTATGTGTATCCCGCATGGAAGGGGACGCTGCATATTTGCGGATAAGGCCGGTCTTCAGCAGACTGCTGCCAATTGAATGATTCCCGCTGGTCTGAGCTGATCGGCGGGATTAACTTATATTATCCCCCCGTTTGAGGCAAATTAAAAGCGGGAGGTGCTTGATATTGAAAAATAAATATTATGTCAATATAGGAAGTCAAGAAATTTCACAGACTAAGTTTGACAATAATGATGAATTTATTATTTATGCGAATGACGACGAGATTCGGACACTGAGGGGCAAACTGGATGGAATGCATGACTCGGATATGCGTGCTTTTTTCCGTGCTCATGTACCAATCATGCCATATCATAATGATAGGGCAAATGATGATTATGATGCCGGTGTAACAGAAGCTTTTCAATTGATTTATGATCTCGGAGACGACGAAACCAAACAGCATATTGAGGACATAGGGATATTAACGGATGATCGTCTATGAATTAAAACAGGGATAAGAAACTAATCTTATTCCTGTTTTTTTAAGTTTAGCCGGGGGAGCAAGAGAGGAATAATATACCATAACCGTTTATCGATTAAATTGAGAGGAGTTAAACATATGTTAAACAATAACGGCATCAGGTGTATAAGCTTAGTTACCGGGATTGCCATGATTCTTACCCTGGCCGTTGTCATGTCCCCAACAACACAGCAGACCGTGTCAGCCAATAAGTCATCTCAAAGTCATGAACTGTCGAAAGCATCACAATCAAAAGGAGGATCTGACAAGGCAGTTGTTAAACAGGAACTATCCCACGATCAAATTATTAGTCTGACAGGTGCGTTTATGGAGAAACTGTCACAGGAGACAAATAATAACAATAAAGTGATTCATTATAATACAAAAAATGCACTATTGAATGAATTTGAAGAAATTACATCAAGAGAAGTGGCTTCAGAGTATGTCAATTATTATTTTATAGAACACTCAGATGGCTTATATATTAAACCGACTGAGACACCTCCATGGTTTCAAGAAAATAATGCTTATGATATGATTAGACAGGATAACAATACGGCAGTTGTTACCCAGGAGAATAAGTCAGACTTGTATGGAATCTACACAGTAAACATTGAATTCACATGGAAAAATAATCAATGGAGAATATCAGATATCAATCATAAATAAAGCGACCGAAAATATGAAAGCAGTTGAAAATATGTATCGATTTACAGATTTTTATCACAATGAAGTAACACTATCATTTGACGATCATCCATTTTCCCGGGACCCGAAACATGTATGGGTCATATGCCGCTATCAAAATAAGTGGCTGTTGACGAAGCATAAGGAACGCGGACTCGAGTTCCCAGGTGGCAAGGTAGAAAGAAATGAAACCGCAAAAGAGGCGGGGGTTCGGGAAGTGATGGAAGAAACCGGGGGAACAGTTGAATCCATTCGGTATGTCGCGCAATATAGTGTCGCCGGTAAAGGCGGTACAATTATAAAAAATGTGTACTTTGCGGAGATAGACAAACTGACTGCACAGGAAACATATTATGAAACTGAAGGGCCGATTCAGCTCGCGCGCCTTCCTGTCAACGTTAAGCGGAATATGAAATATAGTTTCATTATGAAGGATGATGTGCTGGAGCATTGTATGAAATTTATAGGAAAGGAATGAGGGTGGGACAAAGGTATTTAAGACGAAGAAAAATGGGTTTTGGCATAAACCAGCGAAGGAAAAATGCGGAGACTCCTGGGGAGCAGAGGCCTAGATGAGACCCCGCAGTGCGAAGGCACGAGGAGGCTCATCAGCCGCCCCCGGAAAGCGGAGTATTTTTCCGGAGCGATCGTTAAACGATACACCAACATTGTTCACAGCGTTATATTGTGAAGGCTGTAGCCATATGGCCTTATATGCTTAAGATTACCTGCTGTGTTTAATCAGGAATGTTTCAATCCGCTCGACGATTTTGTACATCACTGCTGCAAAAATGGCGATGAGAATTAAACTGGACATAACAAGTGAGAAGTCAAACACCTGGAAGCCATAAACGATTAAATAGCCAAGCCCTTCTTTGGACACGAGAAATTCCCCAACGACGACGCCTACCCAGGACAGCCCCACGTTGACTTTTAGCGTTGAAATCATAGCTGGAATGGTAGCAGGGAAGACAGCTTCCTTAAAAATCTGACCGCGCGTTGCTTTGAAGCTTTTCAATACCTTCACATAGTTTGGGTCGACCTCCCTGAATGCGGAATAGACCACAAGTGTCGTAATAACGACAGAAATGATTGCACCCATTGTAATAATCGCTAAATAACCTGGTCCCATGGCAACAATGATAATCGGTCCCAATGCAACTTTAGGCATGGCGTTCATGACGACCAGATAAGGGTCCATAATGTTAGAGAACCGCTCTGACGACCATAAGACAGTTGCCATGACAATCCCCAGAATAGTACCGATCAGAAATCCTAAGACCGTTTCTAGCAGTGTCACCTGGAGATGGGTAAACATTGATCCATCTGAAAATTTTTCTAACAGCACATAGACGATTTCAGAAGGCGAGCTGAATATTAAAGGATCGATCCAATACATGCTGCTGGCCAATTCCCAGAAACCGAAAAACGCAACTAAAATAACAATCTGCCAGCTTAGAACAAACTTTTTCTCGCGTTTTAAATTGTACTGATAGTTTTCAAACAGCTGCTGATCTGATTCATGTTCCATTTGGCGATTCCACCACCTTGGATTGCGCCGCGTTCGGTTCATTTTTGTTTAATTCTTCCCAGACTCTATCGAATAAAATTTGGTATTTTGGGTGCCGGCGCACTAAAAAGGGTTTCTCATGACGCAGTTCTACGGGTACTTCAAATGTTTTAGCAATTGAGCCCGGGTTTGCGTCCATCAACAGAATACGGTCACTCATCGCGATCGCTTCACCGATATCGTGTGTCACAAGAATCGATGTTTTACTGTATAAACGGAGCAGATCCCAGACGAGATCTTCCAGCTTTAGTTTGGTTTGATAGTCCAAAGCTGAGAAAGGTTCATCCAGAAGTAATATTTTGGGATTAGTGATTAAGGTCCGCACAAGTGCAACTCGCTGACGCATCCCGCCGGAAAGTGAATCCGGATAGTCTTCGCTGATACCGGACAATCCCACTTGAGTCAGCAAATCCGCTGCATTTTCCTTTGTTTCTTTGCTCTGATCATGACTGATTTTGGGTCCGATCAGGACATTATCGATAATCGATTTCCACGGGAATAGGTAATCTTGCTGCAACATATACCCGATATCCAGTTCAGCTTCATGTAATGGCTGTTTATTGACATAAATGTTGCCTGCGGTATGATTCACAATGCCTGCGATGATGGAAAGTATCGTCGATTTGCCGCACCCGCTCGGACCCAGGAGCGCAACGAACTCACCTTCTTTTATTGAGAAGGAAATGTTGTCGAGTGCCTTTGTATAATTCTTTTTGGAGAAATAATGGTGTGATACATGCTCCAAGGTAAGAAATGACATACGTGACGCCTCCTTAGTTGCCAATGACTTCCTCAGCAATTTTAGTGTTGACAAGATCGTCATATGGAACATCCGCCGGTAATTCGCCGGCTTCATCCATAATGTTTCTCAGGTTATTCCATTCCTCCTTGTCGAGTATTGGATCTGTTGCGAATGATCCCTGGTTTTTATAGCGCTCAATGGAGGTTGCGAGCATATCCAGTTCCGTGTCTTTGAAATAAGGCTGTATTACCTCAGCAATGTCTTTTGCACTGTTTTCCTGAACCCATTTTTGTGCTTTATGAACCGCTTTTGTAAAACGTTTTGCTGTTTCAGGATTATCGTTCATAAAGCTTTCTTTGGTCATAAATGTTGTATATGGAACGTGGCCCGATTCCTTACCGAACGAGGCAATTATATGGCCTTTTCCTTCTTTTTCGAATGTACTTGCCGTTGGTTCAAACAGCTGAACATATTCGGCGTCGCCTGAAGCAAAGGCACCTGGTATATTGGCGTAATCAACATTTTGAATCAAATTTAAATCGGCATGTGGGTCAATGCCATGCTGTTTCAGAACATATTCCCCAACCATCTGTGGCATGCCACCGACACGCTGTCCGAGAAATGTACTGTTTTTAAGATCTTCCCATTCAAAATCGGGCTTCGGTTCCTTGGCGACAAGAAAAGTTCCGTCTGTCTGGGTTAACTGGGCAAAGTTAATAATTTTGTCTTTTGATCCCTGTGCATGAACATAAATGGATGTTTCTGACCCTACAAGTGCAACATCAGCCCCATCCGACAGCAGTGCCGTCATGGTTTTGTCGCCGCCCCATGTTGTCTGGAGTTCAATGTTGATTCCTTCTTCTTCAAAAAAACCTTTTTCTATAGCAACGTACTGCGGCGCATAAAAGATTGAACGTGTCACCTCAGCTATTTTTATGTTCGATGCCTCGCCGCCAGAGCCGCAAGCTGATGCAACGATAAGCAACAGACAAGAAAATAACGCAATCATTGAACGCTTTTTCATCGATATTCGTCCCTTTCACATAATAATGGTGTTATGTCATCATAGTTTATGCGTCTAGGTAAAATGTGTGAATGCCTACAATTAAGCAGGTGAGAAGGGAAGCCGGTGAAATAAAACGGGAACGACATAAAAAATCCGGCCTCACATAATGAGACCGGCTGCCAGCAAGAAACTGCCTATATTTCCTTCATATGTTAAATCCTTTTGGGATGAGGAAACTGTTTTTCTTCAGCCCTTATAAACCGGGCCTGCATTGCGGATTTCTTCAGTTACCTTAGTGAATTTACTGAAGTTGTCATGGAATTTCATCGCCAAACCCTTTGCTTCAGCATCATACGCGTTTTTATCAGCCCAAGTATTCCTCGGTACTAGCACGTCATCCGGCACTCCCGGAACATGCATTGGTGCTTCAAGTCCAAAAATATCATCCGTAACGGTTTCGATGTTATTCAGCTCACCTTCCAGTGCAGCATGGACCATGGCACGGGTATAAGAAAGCTTAATGCGCTCTCCGGCACCATACGAACCACCGGTCCATCCGGTATTCACCAGGAACACGCTGGAATTGTACTGGTCGATTTTATCACCGAGCATTTCAGCGTATTTTGCCGGTGCCAGCGGCAGAAATGGCGAGCCGAAACAGGCTGAAAAAGTTGCTTGCGGCTGTGTAACGCCGCGTTCCGTACCAGCAAGTTTGCTCGTATAGCCGCTCAGGAAGTGATACATTGCCTGCTCTTTGGTCAGTCTGCTGATTGGCGGCAGTGTACCGGATGCATCAGCTGTCAGGAAAATAATCGTATTCGGATGGCCTGCGATACTTGGCGACACGATATTATCGATATTTTCGAGCGGATAAGCTGCACGCGTGTTTTCTGTCAATGACGTGTCATCATAGTCCGGTTCACGGGATGATTCATCAAGGATGACGTTTTCCAGTACAGAGCCGAAACGGATTGCATTGTAAATCTGCGGTTCTTTTTTCTGTGACAGATTGATACATTTGGCATAGCATCCGCCCTCAATATTGAAGATCCCGTTTGAACTCCATCCATGCTCATCGTCCCCTATCAGACGCCGGTAAGGATCAGCGGAAAGGGTTGTTTTGCCTGTGCCGGAAAGCCCGAAGAATAACGCAACATCACCTTCCGGACCGACATTTGCCGAGCAGTGCATTGACAAAATATCGTTTTGCGGCAAAATATAGTTCATGACGGAAAAAATCGATTTTTTGATTTCACCGGCATATTCGGTTCCGCCGATCAGGACGATCCGTTTCTTAAACGAAATAAGGATAAATGTTTCGGAATTTGTACCATCCACTGCCGGATTCGCTTTGTATGTTGGAGCAGATATAACGGTAAACTCGGATTGATGGGCATTCAGCTCTTCATCTGTCGGTGTGACAAACAGCTGACGCGCAAATAAATTGTGCCATGCATATTCATTGATCACTTCAATCGGCAGGCGATGTTTCGGATCAGCACCGGCAAATCCTCTAAAATGAAACAGCTCTTGCTTGTTGTGTATATAAGCGGTAACCTTTTTCAAAAGATTATCAAATGATTCTTCATCGATAGGGCGGTTGACGTCGCCCCAGTCAATAAAGTCTTCAGAAACATCGTCCCGTACAATGAATTTGTCCTTTGGAGAACGGCCGGTATACATACCTGTTGAGGCGCAGACTGCACCCGTTGCACTTAAGATCGCTTCGTCCCGTTCAAGGATTTTCTCGACCAATTGCGGGACTGCAAGGTTCGTCTGTATATTAGAATGAGTCAGCAATTCTTTCGTTACAAGTGCATCTTCTTCTGTTTTCATTTTTGATACCTGCCTTTTAGTAAATTCAATCAAAACTCGACTTGATGACTTAATTTGATATTAGTGTAACACATTTCGCAAATTAGTCCATACTATTTTTGTAATTAATTATATGAAAGTTCCGTGTGAATGTTGTACGCCGTCGCAAAAAGTTGACATCGCATATGCTTTTCGATACCATTATGTGCGAGCGGATATTCTCTTATTCAGAGTTGGTGGAGGGACAGACCCGTTGAAGCCCGGCAACCATCACGCAATGTGACAAGGTGCTAATCTGGTGCAAGGATCAATCCTTGAACAATAAGAGCGAAAGGCCTCAAGTTCCTTTCCTCATGATGCAGGGAAGGTTTTTTTTGTTTTTAGGATTCAAATGATATTGTAATAATACACTGAAAAGAGTTCCGTACCAAAGACTTAAGGGAGGATATGGCCACATGGCTGTAAACAATCGTTTGTTCACATCTGAATCGGTGACGGAAGGTCATCCTGATAAAATTTGTGATCAGATTTCAGATGCGATACTGGACGAAATATTAGCAAAAGATCCAAACGCAAGGGTGGCGTGCGAAACAACCGTGACAACAGGGATGGTACTTGTATCAGGGGAAATCACAACAACGACATATGTGGATATTCCAGCGATTGTCAGACAGACCATTAAAGACATCGGTTATACCCGGGCAAAGTACGGGTTTGACGCTGAAACATGTGCCGTGCTTACGGCAATTGATGAACAGTCACCTGACATTGCTGGCGGAGTTGATAACGCACTGGAAGCACGTCAAGGAAAAATGAGCGACGAAGAAATTGCTTCAATTGGTGCAGGCGACCAGGGGTTGATGTTCGGTTTTGCCTGCAACGAAACAGAGGAACTGATGCCACTGCCGATTTCATTGGCACATAAATTGGCGAGGCAGCTTACACATATACGGAAAGAGGATGTCCTGGATTACTTGCGTCCTGATGGAAAAACACAAGTCACCGTTGAATATGATGAACATGATATCCCGGTACGGGTTGATACGATCGTTATCTCATCCCAGCATCACCAGGATATATCGGCAGAACAGATTGAGAAAGATTTGATTGAGCATGTTATCCGCCCGATTGTTCCATCGAAGCTCCTGGATGAAACCACGAAATACATCATTAATCCGACAGGCAGATTTGTCATTGGCGGTCCACAGGGAGATGCCGGCTTGACCGGGAGAAAGATTATTGTTGACACATATGGAGGTTATGCCCGGCACGGCGGCGGTGCGTTCAGTGGTAAGGATTATACAAAAGTCGATCGCTCGGCTGCCTATGCGGCACGCTATGTTGCCAAAAATATTGTGGCTGCTGAACTTGCCAAAACGTGTGAAGTCCAGCTTGCCTACGCAATTGGTGTTGCAGAACCGGTATCGATTTCCGTTGATACATTCGGTACAGGTGCGGTCGGTGAGGAAGAACTTGTGCAGGCGATCCGTAAAGTGTTTGATCTTCGGCCGGCCGGTATTATCCGGATGCTTGATCTGAAAAAGCCAATTTATAAGAACACCGCTGCATACGGTCATTTTGGCAGAACGGACACGCTGTTCCCGTGGGAAAAGACAGATAAGCTGGAAGAACTGCAGGCACTGGCAAAGAATAAATGATATGTAATCGGGGGAAAAGGTGCGGATAAAACCGCGCCTTTTTTGGCGGTTAAGAAAGTATGCATTCTTTCTTACTGCATAAGTGCAACTAAGGCTTTCGCCATTAATGCTTGGCGATAAGCCGATCTCTGATAACAGACCTAGAAGTGATAAATTATTAAAAAAACAGTTCAAACGATCTATTTCCTACTTTAATTATGGTATAATTTTTTAGTCGTTCCAAATAGGTACGAAAGAGAAAGAGGGGGAAGAATTATGTGTGGTTTTATCGGTATGCTGCGGAATAATCCCGTGGCACCAAATAATCAGCAGCAAACCAATTTCAAAAAGCAAAACAATGAGATGTTTCATAGAGGGCCTGATGATGAAGGGTATTACCATGACAATTATATTTCGTTCGGATTCAGACGGCTAAGTATCATTGATATTACCAGCGGTTCACAGCCGTTAAGTTATAATGATGATAAGATTTGGCTTATCTTTAATGGCGAAATCTATAATTATATTGAGCTGCGAAACGATCTAATAGAGCAGGGCTTCAGTTTTACCACAGAATCGGATACGGAAGTGATTGCTGCATTATTCGCAAAACATAAAGAAGAAGCATTTCAATATTTGCGCGGCATGTTCTCTATCCTAGTGTGGGACAAACAAGCGGAAACATTGTATGGTGCCCGTGATCCGTTTGGCATTAAGCCATTATTTTACCGGGAAACAGAAGACGGAACAATGTTTGCGTCAGAGAAAAAGAGTATGACATTAATGGATGAGAATGAAGTAGTTGACCTGGAGGCGCTGCAGCATTACTTGAGTTTTCAATATGTTCCGGAGCCATTGACGATGACAAAAGGGATCAAAAAAGTGGAAGCCGGTCATTATTTTGTACAAAAACCTGATCAGCCCATCTCCTTTCATCGTTATTGGCATGCGACGTTCACTCCGGTACTGATGGAAAAACAAAATTGGATCAATCGCATTCAGGATGCCATGTATGATTCAGTTAAAGTACACATGCGCAGTGATGTACCGGTCGGTTCATTTTTATCCGGAGGTATTGATTCGACGCTTATCGTCGCAATGGCTAAAGAGTTCAATCCAAATATCAAGACATTTTCGGTCGGGTTTGAACGCGAGGGCTATTCGGAAGTCGATGTTGCCAAAGAATCTGCTGCTAGACTGGGGGTCGAGAATATATCATATGTTATTTCGCCTCAGGAATTCGTAGAGAAGCTGCCGAAAATCATGTGGCATTTGGACGACCCTCTGGCAGATCCAGCGTGCATTCCATTGTATTTCGTATCCCGTGAGGCGCGCAAACATGTAACCGTCACACTTTCCGGCGAAGGTTCGGACGAGCTGTTCGGGGGGTACAACATCTATCGTGAACCAGAGTCACTAAGAATGTTTCAGTCGATTCCGGAGCCGGCGAAAGATCTTTTGGCAAGGGTAGCCGAGGTCATCCCTGAAGGTGTTCGCGGGAAAAGCTTTCTTGAACGGGGTACAACCCCATTGCGTGAACGTTATATCGGGAATGCCAAAATATTTGAAGACTCGGAAAAAGAAGGACTGCTGAAAGATTGGAGACAGGAGTTGCGGTACCAGCAAATAACGCAGGGGCTGTTCGATTATGTCGGCGATTATCCGCTTGTCAGCCAGATGCAGTATGTTGATATTCACACATGGCTGCGCGGCGATATTTTGTTAAAAGCGGATAGAATGACGATGGCTAACTCGCTTGAACTGCGTGTGCCGTTTCTGGACAAGGAAGTGTTCCGGGTGGCTAGCGGCATACCGGTTGATATGACAATTGCCAATGGCACAACGAAAAGTATTTTACGTGAAGCTTCTCGCGGGATAATCCCTGACCATGTTTTGGATCGAAAAAAACTCGGATTCCCTGTACCGATTCGTCATTGGCTGAAGAACGAACTGAACGACTGGGCAAAACAGCTGATACATGAAAGTGAAACTGATCATCTGCTGTATAAGTCGTATGTACTCGACTTACTGGAAGCTCACTGTCAGGATAAAGGGGACTACAGCCGTAAAATATGGACGATTCTAATGTTTATGCTGTGGCACCAGATATTTGTGGAGAAGAAATTTGATATGAACGAATTGAGCGAGCCTGATTTGGCGGTTGAGCCAGTTATATAGAAGTAAAGCAGGCGATATTGGCCCGTGCCTTTATCGCCTGTTTTTTGTACTAAAGGCTATCATTGAACAACTGGATTGGCCCGGTTATTGATTCTTTTTATAGTATTGGCCTTTTTCCACATATGTTTTATAGACACGTTCCATCTCCTGGTAATCTTCGTCGCTCAATTCCCTGACCACTTTGGCGGGCCTGCCTAAAGCAAGCGTTCGCGGCGGGATTTTCTTGCCTGGCGGTACAAGACTTCCAGCTCCGATAAACGCATGCTCACCGATTTCGGCACCATCCAGAATGATAGAGCCCATGCCAATCAGAGCATGTTGGCGGATGGTACAGGCGTGCAGCGTCACCTGATGGCCGACGGTGACATAGTCTTCTACCGTTACCGGCAAGTCAGGGCTCTGATGAACGAGGGACAAATCCTGGATGTTAACACCTTTACCAATCCTTGTCGGTGCCACATCTCCGCGGATGATGGTTTTGAACCAGATGCTGGATTGTTCACCGATGGTCACATCGCCAATAATGTCTGCGTCGTCTGCGATAAATGCTGACTGGTGAATGTCGGGCTGTTTGTTTCTATATGGCTGAATCATTTGAATCCCCCTTTAAAATATGGTGATATATACAGTATAGCAAATTATTCTGACTTGAATCGAATGATCGGAGGAATGGGTGTTGGCATACAGCATACCCAGAACACCATTAACATTGATGGCGGCAGTTTACCGTAAAATCTTTCCGGCAGTTAATGCAGAGCTGGACTTTTGGCAGAAGCGCGCCGCTGAAATACCTGATGAAGAATTGCGTCACCAAGCACTGGAAAGCATCAACTTAAAACGGTTCCATTGTTTGGGCGGTGCGGTGTATGCCCTGTTGGCAGGCTTCAGATGGAAGGAGGCAATCCGTTTTATTGTCGCTTACCAGACGATCAGTGACTATTTGGACAACCTGTGTGACCGGAGCACGTCGCTTGATCCCGATGACTTTCGGCTGCTCCATGAAGCTATGTCCGACGCTCTCACCCGGGAAAACCCGATTCAGCATTATTATGCATTGCGCACAGAGCAGACAGATGGAGAGTATTTAGCTGATCTGGTCCGGACATGCCAAAAAGCGATGCGGCAGTTGGATAGCTATGATATCATCCGGAATTACTTGCACGAACTCGAAAAATTATATGGCGACTTGCAGGTACATAAACATGTGAGGCTGGAAGAGCGGGTCCCCAGGCTTGTTAGCTGGTTTGAGGCCAAAACCGATGACTCGCAGCTGTATTGGTATGAATATTCAGCGGCTGCAGGATCGACACTTGGTATATTTTGCCTTGTCTCATACGCATTGGGCGGGAAAATGACGTCTGCGCTGGCAGATAACATTACAGAAAGCTATTTTCCGTTTGTGCAGGGATTACATATACTGCTGGATTATTATATTGATCAAAAAGAGGACAGGCGTGAGGGTGATTTGAATTTCTGTCATTTTTATAACAGCAAGGGACTTATGGAAAAACGTCTTATTTATTTTATTCAACAGGCCGACTTCCATGTTCAGCAACTGCCTGACCGCCACTTTCATGAAATGGTTCATCATGGCCTTGTCGGGCTATATCTCGGGGACCCAAAAGTGAAAGAACTTGAACACGGACCGGACATTACGAATGTATTATTGCGGATAAGCGGGTACAAGGCACGTTTTTTTCATTGGAATACAAAACTTTATCATAAAATGACAAAAACCCGGGCTTGAATCCGGGTTTTGGGGAGCTAAGATAGTCCTTTTTATACTAATTCTTTTTCTGAATGGCCAGTATAAACGGCGGATCATTCTTCTGATTGATAAAGCCATAGTAGAGGACGTGGTAAAGTTTTTGATCCAGCAGCCGTACATAACGCATCAGCTGTTCGCGCTCCAGGTCACCGCCTTCATGGCCATGGTACACCACAAGGACGACAATGCCGTTTTGTTTGAGGTGTGAGAGGATGCCTTCAATAGCTAATATTGTTGTCTCGCTTCGGGTAATGACGGATTTATCGCTGCCCGGGAGATAGCCAAGGTTAAAAATAGCTCCGCCCAATCTGGTTAGTTTATCCACCGGTATATGATGAACAAAATTACTGTGGCTGTCCTTTATAACGGTTGCGTTTCTCCTGTTGTTCTGGTCAAGGCGATACTTGGTATTGGCGATTGCCTCCTCTTGAATATCAAATCCGAATACGTGCCCCTCCTCACCGACGATCCGACTGAGAAAAAGTGTGTCATGCCCGTTGCCGCAAGTTGCGTCAATAACTGTATCACCTTGGCTCACGGCTTCTTTCATCAAATGATGTGAGTAATGTATGATTCCTTTTATCATGAGTGTCAGTGCTCCTTATTAAGCAGTAGCTTTCATAATAGTTTAGCATGAAAGACAAAACATTGGAAAGGGTGGGCGCTGTCATATCTTGACAAACCCCACTACATTGGTTAAACTGCAAACTATATAGAATGAACGACTATGAAAAGGATCAGTAATAAACTACACAGGTAAAGCGAGGCAGTGGCTGGTGAAAACTGTCCCTGATAGTTTGTGAACTCACCTTAAAGTTGCAGAGATGAACGTCAGTAGTCTTTGCCGTTAAGTCCGCGTTAAGGAAACAAGCGAGCGCAAGCAGTGCGTTAATTTGGGTGGTACCGCGGGAGATAAACTTCTCGTCCCTTGTTTTTGGGATGAGGAGTTTTTTTAGCACGAAAAAAAGGCTATAATTGGTTACTGTATACATCAGTCATATGTTTATACCTTTAAAGGCGCTTACACCTTTGATCTTACAAATACATAGGAGGAAATTTGCATGAGTTTTAACCATCAGGAAATCGAGAAAAAATGGCAGAACTATTGGGCTGAACATAAAACATTTAAAACCGATACCTTCTCGGAAAAAGAAAAAGTATATGCGCTGGATATGTTCCCGTACCCGTCAGGAGCTGGTCTGCATGTCGGCCACCCCGAAGGTTATACGGCAACAGATATTTTTTCCCGAATGAAACGGATGCAAGGCTATGAAGTGCTGCATCCGATGGGATGGGATGCATTTGGGTTGCCCGCGGAACAATATGCAATCGATACTGGTAACAGTCCGGCTGTATTTACAGAACACAATATCGCCACGTTTAAAAGGCAAATTAAGGAACTTGGTTTCTCCTACGACTGGGATCGTGAAATCAATACAACTGATCCGAACTATTATAAGTGGACACAGTGGATTTTCACGAAACTTTATGAAAAAGGCCTTGCCTATATGGATGAAGTTCCGGTTAACTGGTGTCCGGCCCTCGGTACTGTTCTGGCAAATGAAGAAGTGATTGACGGCAAGAGTGAGCGAGGCGGTCATCCGGTTGTCCGGAAACCGATGAAACAATGGATACTGAAGATTACGGAGTACGCCGATCGTCTTCTGGAAGATCTGGAGGAACTTGACTGGCCGGAAAGCATTAAAGACATGCAGCGCAATTGGATCGGACGCTCTGAAGGTGCTGAAATAACGTTTGATATTGATGGGCATGATGAAGAATTCACAGCCTTCACAACCCGTCCGGATACATTGTTCGGTGCAACGTATGCTGTATTTGCGCCTGAGCACCCACTTATCGAAAAAATTGTAACACCTGAACAGCAGGAAAAAGTTAATGCTTACTGGAAGGAAATCGAAACAAAATCGGATCTGGAACGCACAGATCTGGCAAAGGAAAAAACAGGCGCATTCACCGGTGCTTATGCGATTAATCCGGCAAACAATGAAAAAATGCCGATCTGGATCGCTGACTATGTCCTTATGAGCTACGGGAGCGGGGCCATCATGGCAGTTCCCGGACATGATGAACGTGACTACGAATTCGCGCAAAAGTTTAAATTACCGATTAAAGAAGTTGTTTCAGGCGGGGACCTTTCCAAAGAAGCCTACGTAGATGACGGCGAACATGTTAATTCCGATTTTCTGAACGGGCTGAAAAAAGAGGAAGCCATAGCCAAAATGATTGAATGGCTGGAGGAGAGCGGAAAGGGATCAGGCAAAGTAACGTATCGCCTTCGTGATTGGCTTTTCTCCAGACAGCGTTATTGGGGTGAGCCCATACCTATTATCCATTGGGAAGACGGTTCGATGAGTGCTGTTCCGGAAGAGAATCTACCGCTTGAACTGCCGGAGTTGGATGAGATCAAACCATCCGGGACAGGTGAATCACCGCTTGCCAACAGTGACTGGGTTAATGTAACTGATCCGGAAACTGGTATGAAGGGCCGGCGGGAAACGAATACAATGCCGCAATGGGCCGGCAGCTGCTGGTACTTTTTGCGATTTGTTGATCCAAATAACCCTGATAAGCTGGCGGATCCAGAAGCGCTTAAACAATGGCTTCCGGTTGACATCTATATTGGCGGTGCCGAGCATGCCGTTCTGCATTTATTGTATGCGCGGTTCTGGCATAAATTTTTGTATGATATCGGTATCGTGCCAACAAAAGAACCATTCATGAAACTATTTAACCAGGGCATGATTCTTGGAGAAGGCAATGAAAAAATGAGTAAATCAAAAGGGAATGTTGTCAATCCTGACGATATCATGAGAACACACGGGGCGGACACTCTGCGTTTGTATGAAATGTTTATGGGACCGCTTGATGCGGCTGTCGCCTGGTCGACCAATGGGCTTGATGGTGCACGTCGCTTTTTGGATCGTGTATGGCGTCTGGTTGTGAATGAACAAAGGAAAGTTTCCGAGAAAATTGTGGACACACAAAAAGCAACGCCGCTTGAAAAGGTTTATCATGAAACGGTTAAAAAAGTGACCGAGGATTTTGAAAATCTGCACTTTAATACGGGCATTTCACAATTAATGGTGTTCATTAACGAATGCTATAAAGCAGAAGAAATACCTAAGGCGTACATTGAAGGATTTGTTAAAATGCTTTCCCCTGTAGCGCCGCATTTATCAGAGGAAATGTGGGAGCTGCTTGGTCATACGGGTACCATCACTTATGCGACGTGGCCGGAATATGACGAATCCAAACTCGTTGAAGACGAAGTGGAAATTGTCGTGCAAATCATGGGCAAGGTTCGTGCTAAGCTTAATGTTGCCAAGGACATTTCAAAAGAAGAACTTGAAAAGCAGGCTATGGAAAATGAACGCATTCAGGAACTGCTTGAAGGTAAAACAGTCCGTAAAGTAATCGTGGTTCCCGGAAAACTGGTGAATATTGTAGCTAACTAAGTTTCAGGTTCTTATTAGAAGGTTGCTTCTAATAATTGTTGACTTTGACACAAAGACTATAAACTGCGACGTAAAGGTTGAGTGGAATAACGTCGCTTCGGAAATACACTACGCTTTCCGCGGGCGGCTGGTGAGCCTCCTCGAACTCCGTTCTGCGGGGTCTCACCTATGCCTCTGCTCCCGCAGGAGTCTCCGTGTATTTCCTTCGCTAAATTCTGTTCAAGACATCTTGATAAAACAAAATAGTTTATGATGGAAAAACCTGTATTCCTTGTTAATCAAAACGAGCAGCTGGAATATGCGAGACTCCTGTGGGACAGCGAGCCTAAGAGACCCCACAGCGAGCGTTCTTTGCGAGCGAGGAGGCTCTTGGTGAGCCCACGGAAAGCGAGTATATTCCAGCTGCGTGGTTAGAGATTCTCGCTAACTTCTGGGTTGTGTCGTAGTTTATATCAACTGCGTTAAAAGCAACAAAGTTTACGAAGCGAGCTTATTTGAAAACTTTCTTATCGCCAACTTTAATGTCGAAAGCCTAACTTGCATTACTTTCTTAACTGTTAAATGAGGAAGGATCTCTGCATATCTAACGGCAGAGGTCCTTTTGTTTATCCGTAGATGCCTGGTTCTGTTCAATTAGCATAGTGGGGAAAAACATCCCGCTGAATACGTTTCACTCTAATGTGACGGGACCCATTCTGTTTTTAAGATAATCCATTCATCTTTTTCGTAATACCACAATGTTTCAACAGTCCCTAATTGGTCTGCTCGGTACGCCCCACTGATTTTCTGGCGGCTTTTCAGTCCATAGCCTTTATCTTCACTGATTTTAACAGGTTCATAAAATGCGATCGGTGCAATCATCGGCGAGGTTTTCTCAATAAGCTTACCACTCTCATCATAGATGCCTAACTCAACATATTCCGAAGACCGATCCTTAACATCGACAATACTCGGTTTTTGCTCATGGTCGATTTGAATTTCAACTTTAAAATTATCTTTGAAATCAGCATTAATAAACTCCTGTTCCGGCAGTGGTATCTCCTTTAACTGGTCATTTTTCAGCGTATGTAAATGAGAATGGTAAAAACCGCCGCTTCCTCCTGCTGCGCTTTGGAAAAACATGTCATTTACGCCATCATGATTCAGGTCGAAAAATTGAACCTCAGGATCGTACCCGCCTTCATATGGGATTTTCCATTCTTGTTCGTCACTGTTTGAAACGGACACCCATATTTCGGCATAGTAATTCGAGTCGGATGCCAACCGTTTCCCCTTCAATTCCACCAGTTCTTCTGTCGTATCTCCTGTCACTTCATGGTTATAGTCATTTAGCTGATGTGAAGTTGGTTCATCGTTTTCCTCTGCTGCGATAGCGGCAGGTAGCAACAGTGTGATTAAACCAACCAGAATAATATTACGCATAATACTTCACCTCAAATCATCGCTTGCTTTATTTTGTGTCGGACAGTTGCACACTATTCATTTCAGGCGTTATGATAATATAGTTAAAATACTTGCAGAGGAGGAAGATATATGGATCATATTAATGAAGTAACACCTGATAGAGTAAAAAAACTTATGAATGAAGATGAAAATATGGTTGTAGTGGATGTTCGCGAGGATGAGGAAGTAGCCCAAGGGATGATAGAGGGCGCTAAGCATATTCCCCTTGATAAAATACCACACTCAACGAATGTACTGGATAAAGATAAGCATTATGTTTTTGTATGTCGGTCAGGCAGGAGGAGTATGACGGCAGCATCATTTCTTAATGAATATGGCTTCAATGTCTCAAGCATGGAAGGCGGTATGAAAAAATGGGATGGAGAAGTAATTGTTTAACAATTAGGTTCCGGAATGATTTAACATCATTAAATTTTAAATTTTGTTTTGATATACCGTTGACTTTTATCATCTGAAGTAGTATTATAGTTCTTGCTGTTGAAAAACAGCCCATAATAACAATCATCATTAAGGCGGAAAAAAAGTTGTTGACAGATGCGATTGATGATGATATAATATTTTTTGCCGTCGACAGAGATGGCGTTATTTTGCTCCTTGAAAACTGAACAAAACAACCAGTATGACAAAGATGTCAGAGGTAAGAGGTCGGAAGCCGGAACTTGGTTTTGGCAGAAGACCAATGAAACCCTGTATCAATTTTTGAAGCAAAGCCATGAAAGAGATTGATCGGTGTCAATCTCCTAACAAACTTTATTGGAGAGTTTGATCTTGGCTCAGGACGAACGCTGGCGGCGTGCCTAATACATGCAAGTCGAGCGCGGGAAGCAGGTAATCGCCCTTCGGGGCGAGCGCCTGTGGAACGAGCGGCGGACGGGTGAGTAACACGTGGGCAACCTGCCTGTAAGACTGGGATAACTCCGGGAAACCGGGGCTAATACCGGATAATACACAGCATCGCATGGCGCCGTGTTGAAAGGCGGCTTTTAGCTGTCACTTACAGATGGGCCCGCGGCGCATTAGTTAGTTGGTAAGGTCAAAGCTTACCAAGGCGACGATGCGTAGCCGACCTGAGAGGGTGATCGGCCACACTGGGACTGAGACACGGCCCAGACTCCTACGGGAGGCAGCAGTAGGGAATCATCCGCAATGGACGAAAGTCTGACGGTGCAACGCCGCGTGAGTGATGAAGGTTTTCGGATCGTAAAGCTCTGTTGTCAGGGAAGAACACGTGCTGCTCGAAGAGGGCAGCGCCTTGACGGTACCTGACCAGAAAGCCCCGGCTAACTACGTGCCAGCAGCCGCGGTAATACGTAGGGGGCAAGCGTTGTCCGGAATTATTGGGCGTAAAGCGCACGCAGGCGGTCTTTTAAGTCTGATGTGAAATCCCGCGGCTCAACCGCGGGCGGTCATTGGAAACTGGAGGACTTGAGTGCAGAAGAGGAGAGTGGAATTCCACGTGTAGCGGTGAAATGCGTAGAGATGTGGAGGAACACCAGTGGCGAAGGCGACTCTCTGGTCTGTAACTGACGCTGAGGTGCGAAAGCATGGGTAGCGAACAGGATTAGATACCCTGGTAGTCCATGCCGTAAACGTTGAGTGCTAGGTGTTAGGGGGTTTCCACCCCTTTGTGCTGAAGTTAACGCATTAAGCACTCCGCCTGGGGATTACGGCCGCAAGGCTGAAACTCAAAAGAATTGACGGGGGCCCGCACAAGCGGTGGAGCATGTGGTTTAATTCGAAGCAACGCGAAGAACCTTACCAGGTCTTGACATCCTCTGATGGCGGTAGAGATACCGTGTTCCCTTCGGGGACAGAGTGACAGGTGGTGCATGGTTGTCGTCAGCTCGTGTCGTGAGATGTTGGGTTAAGTCCCGTAACGAGCGCAACCCTTGATCTTAGTTGCCAGCATTCAGTTGGGCACTCTAAGGTGACTGCCGGTGACAAACCGGAGGAAGGCGGGGATGACGTCAAATCATCATGCCCCTTATGACCTGGGCTACACACGTGCTACAATGGATGGAACAAAGGGCAGCGAAGCCGTGAGGTGAAGCAAATCCCATAAAACCATTCCCAGTTCGGATTGCAGGCTGCAACTCGCCTGTATGAAGCCGGAATCGCTAGTAATCGCGGATCAGAATGCCGCGGTGAATACGTTCCCGGGCCTTGTACACACCGCCCGTCACACCACGAGAGTTGGCAACACCCGAAGTCGGTGAGGTAACCTTAGGGAGCCAGCCGCCGAAGGTGGGGCCAATGATTGGGGTGAAGTCGTAACAAGGTAGCCGTATCGGAAGGTGCGGCTGGATCACCTCCTTTCTAAGGATTATGAGAAAGCGTAGGTGCCTGTTTATCAATTTGATAGGCGCCGGAGCTGGATTATACGGAACATACTGGGTTGTTTGGTTCAGTTTTGAGGGAGCAAATCTCTCAGTTGTACCTTGAAAACTAAATAAGAGCAAAGACATTCAATGCGATAAGCGAGATGCGTTCATCAGATGGACGCATGAATTAGTTAAGTGAAGAAGGGCGCACGGTGAATGCCTTGGCACCAGGAGCCGAAGAAGGACGGGACTAACACCGATATGCCCCGGGGAGTCGTAAGTAGACTGAGATCCGGGGATTTCCGAATGGGGCAACCCGCTGTCCGTAATGGGGCAGCGCCTGTGTCTGAATCAATAGGGCACAAGCGGCAGACCCGGGGAACTGAAACATCTCAGTACCCGGTGGAAAAGAAAGCAAATGCGATTTCCCGAGTAGCGGCGAGCGAAACGGAAGCAGCCCAAACCGGAAAGCTGAGCTTTCCGGGGTTGGAGGACACTCCATTGGAGTTATCAAGAAACGTCTTAGACGAATCGATCTGGAATGATCAGCCACAGAAGGTAAGAGCCCTGTAGTCGAAAAGAGGTTTCCTCCGGAGTGGATCCTGAGTACGGCGGAACACGAGGAATTCCGTCGGAATCCGGGAGGACCATCTCCCAAGGCTAAATACTCCCTGGTGACCGATAGTGAACCAGTACCGTGAGGGAAAGGTGAAAAGCACCCCGGAAGGGGAGTGAAAGAGAACCTGAAACCGTGTGCCTACAAGTAGTCGGAGCCCGTTAATGGGTGACGGCGTACCTTTTGTAGAATGGACCGGCGAGTTGCGATCATATGCAAGGTTAAGTGGCAGACACGGAGCCGCAGCGAAAGCGAGTCTGAAGAGGGCGTTAAGAGTATATGGTCGCAGACCCGAAACCGTGTGATCTACCCATGTCCAGGGTGAAGGTCAGGTAACACTGACTGGAGGCCCGAACCCACGTATGCTGAAAAATGCGGGGATGAGGTGTGGGTAGGGGTGAAATGCCAATCGAACACGGAGATAGCTGGTTCTCTCCGAAATAGCTTTAGGGCTAGCCTCAAGGTATGCGTGCTGGAGGTAGAGCACTGATTGGACTAGGGGCCCTCACCGGGTTACCGAATTCAGTCAAACTCCGAATGCCAGAGATGCAAGCCTTGGGAGTCAGACTATGGGTGATAAGGTTCATAGTCGAAAGGGAAACAGCCCAGACCGCCAGCTAAGGTCCCTAAGTATACGTTAAGTGGAAAAGGATGTGGAGTTGCCCAGACAACCAGTATGTTGGCTTAGAAGCAGCCATCATTTAAAGAGTGCGTAATAGCTCACTGGTCGAGTGACTCTGCGCCGAAAATGTACCGGGGCTAAACGTATCACCGAAGCTGCGGATTGTTCTGACGAACAATGGTAGGAGAGCGTTCCAAATGCAGCGAAGTCAGACCGTGAGGACTGGTGGAGCGTTTGGAAGTGAGAATGCCGGTATAAGTAGCGAGAAAAGAGTGAGAATCTCTTTCACCGAAAGCCTAAGGTTTCCTGAGGAAGGCTCGTCCGCTCAGGGTTAGTCGGGACCTAAGCCGAGGCCGAAAGGCGTAGGCGATGGCCAACAGGCAGATATTCCTGTACCACCTCGTGAGCGTTTGAACGATGGGGGGACGCAGCAGGATAAGGAAAGCGCACTGTCGGATAGGTGCGCCCAAGCAGTGAGGAAGTCGGACAGGCAAATCCGTCCGATGATTTCTGAGCTGTGACGGGGAGGGAAAATGAGTACCGAAGTTCCTGATTCCACACTGCCAAGAAAAGCCTCTAGTGAGTTCACAGGTGCCCGTACCGCAAACCGACACAGGCAGGCAAGGAGAGAATCCTAAGGTGATCGGGAGAACTCTCGTTAAGGAACTCGGCAAAATGACCCCGTAACCTCGGGAGAAGGGGTGCTCAGACCGAGTCTGAGCCGCAGTGAATAGGCCCAAGCGACTGTTTAGCAAAAACACAGGTCTCTGCGAAGCCGAAAGGCGAAGTATAGGGGCTGACACCTGCCCGGTGCTGGAAGGTTAAGGGGAAGCGTTAGCGCCTTCGGGCGCGAAGCGGCGAACCGAAGCCCCAGTAAACGGCGGCCGTAACTATAACGGTCCTAAGGTAGCGAAATTCCTTGTCGGGTAAGTTCCGACCCGCACGAAAGGTGCAACGACTTGGGCACTGTCTCAACGAGAGACCCGGTGAAATTATACTATGCGTGAAGATGCGCATTACCCGCGACAGGACGGAAAGACCCCGTGGAGCTTTACTGTAGCCTGATATTGAATGTTGGTACAGCTTGTACAGGATAGGTGGGAGCCGTGGAAACGTGAGCGCCAGCTTACGTGGAGGCATCCGTGGGATACCACCCTGGCTGTACGGACATTCTAACCCAGGACCGTTAGCCGGTCCGGAGACAGTGTCAGGTGGGCAGTTTGACTGGGGCGGTCGCCTCCCAAAAGGTAACGGAGGCGCCCAAAGGTTCCCTCAGAATGGTTGGAAATCATTCGCAGAGTGCAAAGGCAGAAGGGAGCTTGACTGCGAGACTCACAAGTCGAGCAGGGACGAAAGTCGGGCTTAGTGATCCGGTGGTTCCGCATGGAAGGGCCATCGCTCAACGGATAAAAGCTACCCCGGGGATAACAGGCTTATCTCCCCCAAGAGTTCACATCGACGGGGAGGTTTGGCACCTCGATGTCGGCTCATCGCATCCTGGGGCTGTAGTCGGTCCCAAGGGTTGGGCTGTTCGCCCATTAAAGCGGTACGCGAGCTGGGTTCAGAACGTCGTGAGACAGTTCGGTCCCTATCCGTCGTGGGCATTGGAAGTCTGAGAGGAGCTGTCCTTAGTACGAGAGGACCGGGATGGACACACCGCTGGTGTACCAGTTGTTCCGCCAGGAGCACAGCTGGGTAGCTACGTGTGGTCAGGATAAGTGCTGAAAGCATCTAAGCATGAAGCCCCCCTCAAGATGAAACTTCCCATCACGTCAAGTGAGTAAGATCCCTCAGAGACGATGAGGTAGATAGGTCTGAGGTGGAAGCGTGGTGACACGTGGAGCTGACGGATACTAATCGATCGAGGACTTAACTAACTTACTTGGCATTGAATGGCGCTCTTATTTAGTTTTCAGGGTATAAAGCAAAAGCGTAAGCGCCCGGTTAGCGACGTACGGACTGGACTGACCCGCAGGAGATAAAGAAAACTCTTTGGGAGCGAAAGCGAATCGATGTTGCCTTATCGTACGGAGGTGAGGGAAGTCGCGCTAGTCGCTGGGCGCTGAAGCTGGATGTGGCTTGTCCTGTGAAAGAATGATACAAAGCCAATTTTATATTTTTTTCATTAAAAAAATCCTTGCATTTTTCACTAAAAATGCCTATAATAATTCTTGTCCGTAAAAAAAGACGCAAACCATGCATAGGTCTGGCAGCAATAGCGGAGAGGACACACCTGTTCCCATGCCGAACACAGAAGTTAAGCTCTCCAGCGCCGATGGTAGTTGGGGTTTAACCCCTGCAAGAGTAGGACGCCGCCAGGCATGACAGGAAAGGCTGATTCACAATTTGAATCAGCCTTTCCATTTTGTATAAATCACGAAATTAATGCCATACTTCCCGAAGATCATATAAAAACCCCCGAAATCCATAATGTATTTCCCGAAATTCATAAATTAAGGTTAAAGACAGATAACAGTACAATGAAGGAAGCACGGTGGCAATTAAAAAGACATCATTTAAAACGTGATATAAAAAGCGCACTTCATAAGTGCGCTTTTTATAATATCTAGCCCATTTGATTTGGTCCCTGAGCTTGTTGGTTTCCTCCGCCCATTTGTGAAACGAACGGAACCATTTGCTGCATGGTTTGTCCAAAGTTACGGTTGTTTCTTGTCATGCTGTAGTAGGTTGCTGCACCGACACCGACAGAAGCAATCAATGGCAGCCACATATTGTTGTTTTGCATGATCCCTCAGCCCTTTCTGCATAAATCTCCGGACATTTTTTAGCTTGCTGCAGTAAGGACAAAAACATGTCAGGTATCAATTACCAGAGTTATGAACAGCTTCAATCGCGGCATTCATGCCTGCGAGTCTACCGGTAACTAAAGCAGAAGTTATGTTATATCCGCCGGTATATCCGTGAATGTTCAGTATTTCACCGCAAAAATAGAGCCCGTGCATGAGTTTGGACTGCATCGTTTTCGGTACGATTTCCTTAATCGAAATCCCTCCGCCGGTAACGAATGCCTTTTTAAGGGGCAGCGTTCCGTTGACGGTGAATTGAAAGTGTTTCAGGTTATGAACAATTGTGCGGATGGTTTCTTTTGCAACAGTAGCTGCTTTTTGTTCCGCATCCATTTTGTGCCTCTCAAGCAGGTAATCCAGAAGCCTTTCGGGGGCAATACCTTTTAAAATATTTTTGATGGATTTCTTAGGACTTTCTTCCATTGATTTTAGAATCGAATGTACCATCTGGTCTTCGTGCTGATCAGGCAGTACATCAAGCAGCATGGGTACTTCCTCGCGCCCTTTCATCAGTTCTTTTACAGCGAACTGTGAACAGCGAAGGACAGCAGGCCCTGAGATGCCAAAATGCGTAAAAATCATGTCCATTTGATGTGTGATCAAAGGCTTGTTCTTTTTGTTCAAAACTGACAAGGAAACATTTCTTAACGATAATCCCTGCAAGCTTTTATTCTGGATAAAATTTTCATCGGAAGTTAGCGCAACTTCAGTCGGGTATAATTCCGTGATGGTATGGCCAGCTTTCTTGGCCCATGCATAGCCGTCGCCGGTCGAACCGGTGTGAGGTACAGCTTTTCCCCCGACAGCAATGACAAGGGAAGCCGCATTTAACTTTGAGCCGTCGTCCAGAATAATGGTATGTTCTGTATCATCATAGTGAACTGCTTTTACCGGAGTCTTCATCCGAACCTCCACACCCAGTTCAGCTAACTTGCCAATTAATGCGTTTACAACTGTTTTGGCGGAATTGGTTACCGGAAACATGCGCCCGTGGTCTTCTTCCTTTAAACCAACACCCATTCCTTCAAAAAAATCGATTATATCGTAGTTATTAAAAACAGAGAAGGGACTGTATAAGAACTTGCCATTCCCGGGAATGTGTTTAATCACTTCTTCTTCAGGCAGACGATTTGTCACATTACACCGCCCGCCGCCAGAGATAGCAAGTTTCGTTCCCAGCTTTCTGCCTTTTTCAAGCAGCATAGTTTTTGCGCCATTTTCGGCAGCGGCAATGGCTGCCATAAGGCCTGATGGTCCACCACCAATTATAACGACATCATACGACAATTTACTTCATCCTTTCGTTAGTAGCATACCACGTTTTGCCACAATCCAAAAATAAAACATGTGCACTTCTTATATTAAAATGTGAGGTGCTTTGAAGTGATCTGTGATAAAATGTACACTAAGTTTAATTTTAAATGCAGGTGAAATAATGTCGAATATTGTCAGGGGCACCATGCTGCTTACTGGTGCAACATTTTTATCAAAATTTCTTGGGATGGTTTATGTCATCCCGTTTAATGAGCTTGTCGGTGAAACAGGGGGGACGCTGTTCTCACTTGCTTATACACCGTACAGTATTTTAATCAGCATTTCTACAATTGGCGTACCTTTGGCTGTTTCAAAATTTGTTTCCAAGTACAATGCATTAAATGATTATGAAACAGGGATGCGAATGTTTAAAGCGGGAATCATGCTTATGGCTGTTACAGGGTTCCTTGCTTTTTTAGCGTTGTTTTTCAGTGCCGAGCTGCTGGCTGGTTATATGATCACCAATGAAGCTGAAGGCGATATTGCTGTAGCTGATGTTGCCATGGTTATCCGTATGGTGAGTTTTGCACTGTTAATCATACCTGCGATGAGCATTGTCAGAGGCTTCTTCCAAGGGTATCAGTCGATGGGTCCTACTGCCGTTTCGCAGGTCGTTGAACAAATCGTACGAATCGGCTTTATTCTCGTCAGTGCGTTTATCGTGGTAAAAGTTGTCGGCGGATCGATTGCCACAGCAGTTGGCTTTGCTACGTTTGCCGCTTTTTTAGGGGCAATGGCATCTGCTATCGTGCTATTTGTTTACTGGCGCAAACGGAAGAAAAACATACAGAAACAGGTACAGCAGCAATCATATACGCATGATATACCGACAAAGGAATTGTTTTCTGAACTGTTCCGTTATGCGGGGCCGTTTATACTGGTTGGTGTTGCCATCCCGCTTTATCAACTGGTGGACCAGTTTACGGTTGAACGGGCGATGACGGCGATAGGACAAAAGGAATTGTATGATACAGCCTATTCTGCTATCAATTATTACGGACACAAATTAGTGATTATCCCGGTTACGATCGCGACGGGGATGTCACTGGCAATAATACCGGCTTTAACGAAAACATTCACACAGCAAAATCGCCCGTTGCTCTACCAGCAGATTAATCAGGCACTGCAGATTGTCCTGGTGCTTGTAGTGCCGGCTGTCATTGGATTGTCAACACTTTCAGATGAAGCATATGGAGCGCTTTACGGGGGCATGGATAAGCTCGAAACCACCGGAACGCTGCTCGGTTGGTATGCTCCGGTTGGATTGCTTTTTGCGTTGTTCACAGTATCTGCTTCCATTCTGCAGGGAATTGAACAACAACAGTTTGCTGTCATAAGTTTATCTGCCGGTGTGCTGATCAAAGTATTATTTAATATTCAATTAATCCATACATTCGGTCCAAAAGGGGCAATTTTTGGCACAGCGCTTGCAGCGGGGATAGCTGTTGCATTAAACCTATGGCGGATTAAATCATCCATTGAATTTTCGTTCAAACAAACGTTTAAACGCTTCCTATTGATATGTATTTTTTCCGCGTTTATGGTCATTGTCATTTTAATAGCTAAAGCTGTATTTGCAACATTTCTGGATTATGAAACATCGCGCAGTGCAGCAGTAATTATGCTGATTGCCGGCGTTGTCCTTGGCGGCGGTGTCTATTTGTGGTTTAGTTATGAATCAACACTGCTTGAACGTGTATTAGGCGACCGGGTTAGGGTTCTGGACCGGCTATTTCACAGGTAATGGAGGATTTCAATGCGTCTCGATAAATTGCTGGCAAATAAAGGGTTCGGGAGCAGAAAAGATGTTAAAGGGCTAATTAAGAAAAAGAAAGTGATTATCAATGATCATATCGTTAAGGACAGCGGCTTCCAGGTTAACCCGGAAAAAGATATCGTAGAAGTAAATAACGAGATGGTATATTATCGGGAGTATATCTATGTAATGCTCAATAAGCCATCTGGCTATGTTTCAGCTACGGCTGATAATCGGGATAAGACGGTGGTTGATTTACTGCCGTCTGCCTATCGGCTGTTTGATCCATTTCCTGTTGGCAGGCTTGATAAAGATACTGAAGGTCTCCTGTTGATAACGAACGACGGAAGGCTGGGACATCAGCTGACCTCGCCAAATAAGGCTGTTGAGAAGACATACTTTGCTGAAGTCAGGGGCGATGTAACAGAACAGGACATCGAGAAATTCCGCTTCGGGGTTCAGTTGGATGACGGGTATATCGCCAAACCAGCAGTGTTAAATGTTTTGCATGCTGCTCCTGTGTCACACGTTCAAGTAACGGTTACGGAAGGCAAGTTTCATCAGGTCAAACGGATGTTTGAAGCAGTCGGGAAAAAAGTCATTTATTTAAAGCGGATTCAAATGGGTAATCTTCCGCTGGATGGTAATCTTGGCGCCGGGGACTTCCGCGAATTGAACGAAGAGGAAGTTCAGAGACTAAAAACATTAACCCAAAAAAAGAGCTGACATAGATGTGTCAGCTAGCATCTCCTGATTTTCTCAGGAAATGTTGACAGGTTTGGCTGTGATTTTCCATTTGCCCCGGACAGGGCTTTTCACCAGGCCATTATGTGTCAAGATGTTCAAATCTCGTTGTACAGTACGGTCGGTTGTTCCAAATTCATCGGCAATTTCCTGGGTTGTGACTGTCCCTTTTTCTCTTATGTAAAGGTAGACAGCTTTAACTCGTGTCAGCATACGTGAGGTTGCATGATTCAAAAAACCACTCCCTAAGGAATATCATTTTCTCTGGTGCAACTAACTCTGCCTTAATTCAATTTTACAACTATTTAGGGTTGAATAAAAGTGAAAATTTCGATCAATAATACAACTCTTGATAAAGTATACGGTATAATGAGTATAAAAATGAGGGATATATATGACTTCTCCACATTATTTTATTGCTGTTACACTGCCGGAATCGCTTAAGGAACGGTACGCCGGATGGCAGCAGGCATTAAAAAACAAGTTGCCTTATAGACAATGGCCACAATCGGAAGATTTGCACATTACCATGAAATTTCTTGGGCCAGTTGACGATAGCCGGCTGGAGAAGTTGATACAGGCTATGTCCGAAATTGAAAGGTTTCCTGCTTTTTCCTTGCAAACCGGAACGCTGGGCACGTTCGGCAACCCAAAAAAGCCGCGTGTTTTATGGGCAGGAGTGGAACGGAAACATGAGTTGATCCGTTTGCAGGAAAATATTGAAAAGATTGCATTGAAGGTGGGATTTCAGCAAGAAAAGAGAACGTATATGCCGCATATAACACTTGCCAAAAAATGGGCCGGGGGTGTTATACAGCTTTCTGATCTGAAAGAGCACTACACTGGACAGGATCAATTCAGTGTGAATCAGGTTGTTATTTACCGGATTCATCCCGAAAAACAACCTAAATACCACGCTGCAGCCGTATACAATTTATCAGGAGAGGCGATTTAAAACGAAGGCTAATTTACCAGTCGGGTGGTCAGATAGATGCATATTCGTTTTATGTGGTGACGTAGCATATTAAGGTTATGGGAATATAAGTTTCGGTTGAAAACATCGCGAATATCCGATAATCTATTCTCATGTCTGTTTTTAATGTAAGTTATTGGAAGAATTTAACACGATTTGAGGTATTTACAGTGAATTGGCTTAAACAAGCAGTAGGTAAAGAATGGGATATCACCCCTGCAGGCGGATTAACAGGTGATGCGTATATTGCCAGCAAAGATGACAGGCGCCTGTTTTTGAAACGGAATTCTTCGCCGTTTTTGGCAGTCCTATCAGCAGAGGGGATCGTCCCTAAACTCGTATTTACAAAGCGGATGGAAAATGGTGATGTGATTACTGCCCAGGAGTGGCTCGACGGCCGGGAACTTAAGGCAACGGAAATGCAGCATCACCGGGTAGCCGATTTGCTTCGTAAAATACACGGATCGTCTGAACTTCTTCATATGCTGATGCGATTAGGTAAGAAACCTGTCACATCTGATGATCGTTTTGCAGACGTAACAGCTCAGCTAGAAGCAAGCGGTTTGCTGGATGAGTACAGTGAGGTACAGGATACAATGAATTATCTGAGGCATTTGCTGCCGGCTACCCGTGATCAGCAGCAAGTTGTGTGCCATTGTGATTTGAATCATAATAATATTATCTTGACTACAAAGAGCCAGCTCTACCTGGTTGATTGGGATAATGCCATGATAGCTGATCCTGCAATGGATTTTGGCTTTATTTTGAAATGGTATGTACCTGAAGAAGATTGGGGCAGGTGGCTTAACCAGTACGGTGCAGCAAAAGATAATCACTTATTTGAGCGGATGTACTGGTATTTGATTATGGATGCCCTTTATTATCTGTCATGGCATTATGAGCGCCATGAATATGATAAAGTCCAAGAGCGATTAGCTGATTTGCGAGATTTAAACCATTATGTTGAAAAAGCTATTCTGCGCTAGTCTGCTGAATAGCGTTTACCCATGTTTCGATATTTGACTGGTTTGACAGAATGTGCTCTTCATCGTTGTGGGCAATCTCACCCTGCCGTCCGTAATTGTATATTTCAGGGAGCAGCTGAAGCAGTTGTTCATTTGAGATGCTGTTGTTGGCCATCATCGCTTGAACGAGGCGCTTAATTTGCTGATATTCGGAAATTTCTCCGCAGCGATCTTCCGTCTGCTCTGTTAAAATGTCATGCAATAATTGTAATTGATTGTTTGTTGTCAGTGTCACTAAAATCACCTCAATTAATAGTTTTGACCAACATCATAAATTCTATGCTTTATCCTCTTTTTAAAATGGAATATTTGAAAGGAGAAGTAATCTTGCGACAACGTCATAAACCGTGGGCAGATGATTTTCTGAACGATAATACGCACCTGATTGTCCCGGATGCGAAATCAAACAAGGGAAAATGGAAAGAAATGTTTGGAAATGCTAACCCGATTCATGTTGAGATCGGTTCTGGAAAAGGTCAGTTCATTGCGGGCATGGCTGAACAGCACCCGGATGTCAATTTTATTGGCATCGAACTTGCCAAAAGCATTATTGTGATAGCAGGAAGCAAAGTGAAAAATGCCGGACAGGATAATGTCCTGCTTTTACATGTCGATGCAGCTGATTTAACCGAGCTGTTTGCTGAAAATGAAATATCGGCCATCTACCTGAATTTTTCCGATCCATGGCCAAAAAAACGGCACGCCAAAAGGCGCCTCACTTTCCATACATTTCTCAGGCAATACGAGCATATATTGCAGTCTGAAGGCGAAATCGTACTCAAAACCGATAACCAGGGACTATTTGAATACTCACTCGTCAGTTTTTCCCAATTTGGTATGGATCTGACGGAAGTGAACCTGGATCTTCATAGTGAAGAGGACCCAGAGAATGTCATGACTGAATATGAAGAAAAGTTTTCAGCCAAGGGTCAGCCGATTTACCGCTGCCGGGCACAATTTTCCTAGAATCCTGTTGTGCAGGGTTCTTTTTTCGATGGATGAGAGTCATACCGAAAGAACCGTATTTGCACGTTTTAACTTACACTGCAATCGTTTACATGACTCACAGGATGAGCTAAACTGAATACATAAGCGAAGGGGAGGATGTACAATGGAAACACTTCAAATCGGACGGGCTAAACTAACATGGCTGAACGGTGGTGTGAATTTTCTGGATGGCGGGGCCATGTTTGGGGTCGTCCCGAAACCGTTATGGGGAAAGAAGTATCCATATAATGAGAAAAACCAGATTGAATTGCGGACAGATCCGATTTTATTGCAGATTGACGGGAAAAATTATTTAATCGAATCTGGAATGGGAAATGGAAAATTGACTGATAAACAGCTGCGGAATTTCGGAGTTAAAGAGGAGTCGTCAATTGACAAATCACTTACTGAGGCAGGTCTTTCTGCGGATGATATCGATGCGATACTGATGACGCATTTACATTTTGACCATGCGTGTGGGCTGACCAAACCTTCAGGCGATAATTACGAATCCGTTTTTAAGAATGCGGTGATTTATGTATCTCAGGTAGAGTGGGATGAAATGCGCCATCCTAATATCCGTTCAGCGAATACATATTGGGAAATGAACTGGAAGCCGGTTCAGAAGCAAGTCAAAGCATTTGACGACGAGATCGTTATTACTGACGGCCTGAAGATGATTCACACCGGCGGGCATAGCGAGGGCCATTCCATACTGGTGTTTGAAGACAGTGATAATACGTGGATACATATGGCAGATATTATGCCAACCCATGCCCATCAGAACAAATTGTGGGTGCTAGCCTATGATGATTATCCGGTAACATCTGTCCACCAAAAGGAAGAGTGGATGGATTACGGCTATCGAAGCCAAGCATGGTACACGTTTTACCATGATGCTTATTATCGGGCAATCAAATTTGATGAATCCGGCGATCGAATAGAAGAGGTTGAGCGGGAACGGTATGATTATTGAATAAGAGGTCGGGACAAAAGTATCTTTTTCAAACAAAAATCCGAACAACTAGAATAAATGGTTAGTGCAAATAATCCGCTCCGGAAATATACTCCGCTTTCCGCGG
>NZ_AGAV01000023.1 GCF_000224785.1 Lentibacillus jeotgali
GATGCTGAACCTTTTTTGGTTGATGTTCATCGATTCGAACATATACATCTTCTTGGGAAATAAAAGGATTTCCCCGGTCTAACACTTCTGTTACTGTTTGTGGTAGAAATGTATACCCCACAATTAAAATTAATATTACTACAATTCCAATGCCAATGCCCTTGAGCTTTTTCATTATTCAACATCCTTTCAATACAAAAAAGCAGCTATCTTACCATGATAGAATCAGACTCTCCGCCGCTATATGCTTTTAGACGGCAGAGGACTGCCCGTTTACAATGCTTCTCGAATCACTCGCTTATAGTAACGAACCGATAAAACACCGAAGATCGAGTACAGAATGGTATAAATGGCCATGACGATTACCGTTGGCGTTAACATTTCCGTACCAAATATGAACCAGCCTGATTTGACGGAGAAATAACTGTGCAACAGTCCGAGTATTAATGGAATACCGAAGTTGAAAAGTTGTTTATACCAAATACCACGAACTAAATCGTCCTGGGTAAAGCCAAGTTTCCGTAAAATTGTGTATGTGGGCTTTTCCTCTTCACTCTCATCCATCTGTTTAAAGTATAGAATGCACCCGGATGTAATCAAGAAAGCTAACCCGAGAAATCCGACAATAAACATAGTCAGACCGAGTTGTTGTTTTTGCTGGTTGACGCTTTCCAAGTAACTGTAAGCCGGATTTTTCTCCTCGTTGTCCCAATCCTGAAAGATAGCATTTGCCTGATTCAGCTGATCATCATCGGCAATATCAATCCCGATGTATTCGTAACCGAAAGCTCCTTGGATGTCCGGGTCCAGACTTTTTTCCAGCTGCTGATAATCGCGATCATCCACAACGACAACTGGAAAATTGAGTGACTGAATCCTTGGCAAAAGTGATCTTTCCTTTGATTCTATATAATGTGCATCAATGGTACTGGTTTGACTGGACAGGGTTATGTTGCCCTCCTCTTGAAAGGAAAGGAATTGCGAAATGGAACCACCGACCCCGGTAAGGGCCGCTTCATCCGGTGAAACATTGATGTCCGCTGTTGCTTGGTCACTGACGACCACTATCCTGGTATTCTCCAGTTCACCATTAAAATTGCTCGGAGCCGATTCCAGAGCGTCTGTTATATCGGCACGGACAGTTATAAAATCAATCCGCGTTTCTTCATATCCGATTTGTTCCGCATTCAACTCTTCCATAAAACTATCGGCATCATCTGCATCTGTAAGGGAAAAGTCATTAGGCGCTATCTGCTGGGCCGATTTTTCCGTTGAATAATAGGAAATATACGTGAGCGATAATAAGCCGATTGCCAAAGCAGAAACGGTTGTTATGACCGTCAACAGTACAGCATTCGACTTCATGCGGAACATGATCGACGACAAGGATAGCACATTGTTAATCGATAAGTAGCCGGCTTTCGATTTGCGAATTAGCTGCAGGATAAAGCTGACCGATCCCTTGAAAAACAAGTAGGTGCCAATGATAACCGAACCTAAAATACTCAACATCGCAAAAAAGAGCTGGTTATCAATATCTCCACTGAATAGTTTCGTGGATAAATAATATCCGGTCATAATAAGTCCAATACCAATAATTCCGATCAGTATCTGCATAATCGACATTTTTTTCACATTCTCTGATTTGGACCTTATCTGAAACAGGGACAGAACGCTCTGCCGGTTTATAAACAAATAGTTCATGACCATAATGAACAGGTAAATGATAAGAAAGACAAGCAGCGTCTGTCCCGTGGCTTTAGCTGAAAAATTTAATGCCGCAACCTGATCAATCCCCGTTATTTGGAAGAAAATCAATTTAATCAGCTTTGAAGCGGCAAAACCGAGAAAAATGCCAATGACTATCGATCCGGCATAAAGGACACTATTTTCGATACTCAAAATGCGAAAAATCTTGCCTTTTGTCATGCCAATCAACTGAAATAAACCGATCTCTTTACTTCTACGTTTAATAAACAGATTGTTGGCATATAACAGAAATACGGTAACAATGGCGATAAGTAATACTGATCCGGCGTAAATTCCCGCTGATCCTTTAGCGGTACCCGACATGGTGTCCAATGCCGGATCAAACTGCAGCGTGACAAATGCAAAATATAGCGCCACACTAAAGATCAAGGCGAATACGTACAGGTAGTAGCTCCGGATATTCTTCTTCAGACTTTGCCAAATCAGACGGTTAATGCTCATTATAAACACCGCCCAGGACACCTTGTGTTGTCATGATGTCTTTTAAAAAGGTCTGCCGTGTTTGATCACCTTTATTGAGCTGGGTATACATTTGGCCGTCTTTGATAAAAACAACCCGTCCTGAATAGCTGGCAGCGACCGGGTCGTGGGTGACCATAACAATCGTTGCGTCCCGTGTGTGATTTAAGTTGTTCAGTTTATCTAATAAATCGGATGCTGATTTCGAGTCAAGGGCCCCAGTCGGTTCATCTGCAAAAATAATGCTTGGTTCGTGGATGAACGCACGCGCTGCCGATGTCCGCTGCTTTTGTCCGCCGGAAAGCTCATTCGGATACTTATTCCGGATGTCATAGATGCCGAGCTCGTCCGTTACTTCCTTAAATGTTCGGTTCGCCTCTTTTTTCGATACGTTATTAACGGACAGTGGCAGTAAAATATTTTCTTTGACGGTCAGCGTGTCAAGCAAATTATACTCCTGAAAAATAAATCCTAAATGATGTTTACGGAATGTTGCGAGCTGTTTATCTTTCATCGATGTTAATTCCTGTCCTTGAATGATGATCGTTCCTCGGTTTACCCGGTCAATGGAAGAAAGCACATTAAGCAGTGTTGTCTTTCCAGAACCAGATGCCCCCATAATACTGACGAATTCGCCTTTATCGACGTTAATATCAATCCCTTTTAAGACTTCTTGTTTATTAAATTTGTTTCCAAAGCTTTTATGAATTTTCATTGCTTGTAACATCATGTCCTCACTCCTTAAACTATTTCCATCATAAACGTATGCCATCCATTTTTCCTGCGATTCACCGAACAAATGATACTGGCATGTGACAATCTTGTCACATGCCAGTAATCGCAACAAATTCATTTTTGTTGGGAAATGTTAATGTAAATGTCGACCCTTCTCCGACATTGGATTGAACACTGATCTTGATGTGTAATGGTTTTAGCGCATTTTTTACCAAATAGAGTCCCATACCAGATGAAGCGGTGTCCTGATGGGCAGTAGTAGAGGTGAAACCGCGGTCAAAAATGCGCGGCAAGTCTTTGGCATCAATACCTCTGCCGTGGTCCTTGATGGCAAGCGTTGTGTGCTGTTGTTCACGGTAGCTGGTGATCGAAATATCGGCACTTTCCGTATATTTGATGGCGTTGGTTAACAGCTGCCGAATAATGAAGACGAGCCATTTGGCATCCGTTAAAACCTCCTCTATTTCTAAAGAAACGTCAAAACCGATCCCCTTGCGCATACACCAGGATTGTAATGCTTTTATTTCCTGAAAAATCAGTGGTTCCAGGTTGGTTTGTTCGATATATAAGTCGTTTTCCATAAAAGGAATGCGCTTTTGATGCAGCTGCTGATCAAGAAGTAGGTACATTCGCAGCCATTCGTACTTTAATTGCTCTTTAACCTTTTTATCTTCTACGCGTTCAACCATGAGCTGCATTGCGGTTAATGGTGTTTTCACTTCATGGATCCACAATAAAAGCTCATCTTTTTCTTGTTCCAATTTTATATTGTGTTGTGAAAGCTCATTTTTGTACTGTTTCGTTTGCCCATCAAGTCGTTCTTCAACAATTTTTTCGAACGGGCTCGTTCCCTTATTTATATCGGTTAAGTCGTAATCACTATCCCGTAGTTGTTTATAAAATGCTGTTTCCTTTCGATAGCGGACGATGGCAAATACGACCAGGGTAACAGTCGATAAAAAGACAATATATAAGATGGGACGGGTCGTGATGCTCGGGTCGATCACGGCAATAAAAATCGTAAGCAGTTGTAATCCGATAAATAGGATTAGCCAGCTGCATCGCTCGATTAAGTACTTTTTAATCATTTGGTTGGGCCACCTCTTTTGCCTGATAGCCTTGCCCGACTTTTGTCTCGATAAAACGGCCTAATGCGAGTTCATCCAACCGCTTTCGCAGCCGGTTCACATTGACGGTCAAGGTATTGTCACTAATGAAACGTTCGTCATCCCAAAGCCTCTGGATGATTTCTTCGCGGCTGACAATTTCGTTTTTACGCTCGATTAAAACTTTCAGGATGTACATTTCATTTTTCGTTAACTCAATCGTACCTTTCTGATTGGTTACTGTATTTTTGGCATAATCAAGCGTCGCGCTATTCCACGTGCGCAGTTCTATTTGCTCCGTGTTGTAATCATAAACGCGTCGGAGGATCGCTTGTATTTTTGCAATCAATACATCAAAGTGGAACGGCTTCTGAACATAATCATCCGCGCCAAGCTGCATCGACATGACCATATCGGTAGGATGATCGCGGGAAGATAAAAAGATAATGGGAACATTGGAGTGCGTCCGAATCATCCGGCACCAATGGAAACCATCGTATTTCGGCAATTGTATATCAATAATAACCAAATCTGGTTTTAGGCTTGTAAAATCTTGCATGATTTCATTAAAGCTACTTACACCGTATACTTCATAATCCCAACTGGAAAGGCGTTCCTCTATTTCTTGAAACAAGCTTGTATCATCTTCAATTAGCAAAATGTTGGACAATGGAATCACTCACTTTTTGAAACATTCTCTAGTTCCATTGTAGCGAAACTGTTTTATCGTGTATAATGCAGTGGTTATGAAAATATTCAGTTAAATGTTATAAGTGTAATTAGGTTTTGTGATAAGATTGAAGTAAAAGAACATGTTGGAACATGCGGAAACGTAGTAGCAAAAGTGATGGTTACCTTTTGTTCTTCAATATCGGCTAAATATCGGAAAAGACTATTCAGCAATCGGTCGCTTTTCTCTAATTAAGAATAACGCCAATATATTGAGGGTTTAAATTAGGGAGTCGGGGTGTCAGAGGCTCCCTATTACACTGCAAACCGAATAATGGAATGATTATTCGCGGAGGAATTACTATGATCAAGCGCATCACCATTATAATCCTCATTGCTATCATCGCTCTTGGGGCGGCTTTCTTTTTCATCCGTTCATTGGGCGATAATACAAATGATAAACAAGCAGACCAACAACCAAAGAATCCATCATCGAGTCATGAGAATGAAGAGGCCCAAGAGCCTGAAGCAGCATTGGACAATATATTTAACTTAGCCAAACAAGGAAAAATCCCGCAAAGTAATATCGTTGTCGGTAAAACAACCACCGATGGGGTGCAAAAAACTTGGGGGAAACCGGATAAGACCACGGATACGGATGTCGGGCGTTTTTTGAACTATCCATCACATGACATTGATGTCGGTATTACAGACGGTATTGTGTCCGATATGCGTTCATCGCAGGATCAATTCACGTCGTTCGATTTTGAAACAATTAAATCATATAAAAAATTTGATGATACGCATTACTACCAGGATGATGATCACAATCAAATCATTCTTGTTTATGAACTTTCTAATGATTATGTCTTGAAATGGGCGTTCCCGAAGCCTTCCGGTGATGCTGATAACCCTGACGTGGATCATATTTCATTATCGAAGGAAATAAGCAGAGGCGATAAAGGCATTCATTCAGGTGATACAGGCAACAATATGAGCCTTAATGAAAAAATCGGGCAAATGATTTTTAGCGGTGTTAATGGAACAAAAATGACGGCTGAGACAAGAAGTATCATTCAAAAGTATCATGTTGGAGGTGTCATTTTATATGGCGATAACATTACAAGCAAGACGCAAACCGTCAACTTTTTAAATGAGATGAAAACTGCGAATGCTGACAATCCTTACCCATTATTACTGGGGGTCGATGAAGAAGGCGGCAGTGTGACGCGAATGCCTGATGGGGTGAAAAGTTTGCCGTCAAGTCGTTCGATTGGGAAGATGAATGATCCAGATGTGGCCTTTCAAGCTGGTTCCATCCTCGGTAAGCAGATGAAAACACTCGGTTTCAATTTGGATTTTGCGCCTGTCCTCGATGTTAACAGTAATCCGGATAATCCTGTTATCGGCGATCGTTCGTTTGGCAACAATCCGAAAATCGTATCAAAGTTGGGTATCCAGACGATGAAAGGAATCCAAAGTGAAGGGGTTATTTCAGTCATGAAGCATTTTCCCGGGCATGGGGATACCAGCAAGGATTCCCATTTAAAACTTCCTAAGGTTGATAAAAGCTACGGGGAACTGTCTAAATTGGAACTTGCGCCATTCAGGGAAGCCATTTCGAAGGGTGCTGATGTCAGCATGGTTGCACATATTCTGCTACCAAAAATCGATGAAAATTATCCTGCCTCCATGTCAAAAAAGGTAATAACGGGCATTTTGCGGGAGGATCTTGATTTTGATGGTGTCGTAATCACCGATGACTTGACGATGGGCGCCATTACAAATCAATATAATGTCGCTGAGGCAGCCGTCCGGTCAGTGAAAGCAGGCGGAGATTTATTGCTTGTTGCCCATAATTCGGATTTGATTCCCACTGTATTTGATAAATTAAAAACTGCTGTTGAAAACGGGGAAATAAGCGAAGAAAGGATTAATAAAAGCGTTGAACGCATCACACACTTGAAAGAAAAGTACCAGCTTTCGGATGAAAAGACACCAAACCTCAATGTTCAGTCGATTAATGAGGAAGTGGAAACCATTCGGGAAAAGGCGTACTGATTATCACGAAGGGTGCATGCTCATTCGTTATATGAGGAGGCATTTAAGCTTTGACAACGAACCGCGAAAGCCTTCAACGATATGAATTAGTGGGGGATTGCTTATTAAAGAAAAGGGCGCCATTCCGGAATAAGTCTTGGAATGGAACAACCTTTAAACGGACTATTACAGGAAAAGATATCCGTGTTATTCTGTATAACAGATATTATAACAGTATTAAATGAAAGGATTGTGTAATTATGGATTTTTAGGCTAACATCATTTTTATTGCTTCTGCTATAGCTGTCACTGTTGCTTTATTTGACGCAGAATAAAGCGGGTGAGCATTTATGATGAAAAAACAAAAAAATTTATTCAATCATCGGGCGCTTTTCCGTAATAAGAGGGGCGTCCTTTTTTCCGTATGAGGGGCAGATTGTGGAATGAATCAATTAGTATTCTGAAACTTTTTATGCTATTGATCGTACGGCTATGAAAGTATTATTTAAATGGAGGCAGATATAGTGCGCTTCAAAGGACCGGTATTAAAGTACGTTGTATTAATTATTGCTATTATTGCTTTTATTGGCTGGGCTTTTTTGGGCTGGGAATTTTAATAAAAAGCTTGTCTGAAATGAGGAGAATCTTATGATTCGGTTTGGAGTTCTTTTGATACCAATGGCTATCACAATATTTATTTTATCAAATGTAATATCCTTTTTTATAATTAACTCAACTTTCGCAGGCTAAATTAGGCAGGTAAACCCTGATATAGTTCGGCAGACCCGCTATCCATTGTTGTAGTTGCCTTTTGATGAGTTGTTGTACTTTCTTATTAGTCGTTTTCAAGGTATCTTCAAGAATCTCGATTAGTTGCTGTAGCGCAACAGCCCAATCAAGGTCATTTACTTCATCACATAATTCATAAAACATACCGCCTAATGTTCGGTCATCTGTACTGCAGCGATTTTGCCATGCCAGGACAATATACCTTGTAAACACAATGGTCGTGTGACTGATAAGCGCATCATATGAACGACTCTGGAACTCCTTTTGGAGTTTCAAAAGAGACTTTGTCGTTTTGAAGAAAACTTCAATATCCCAGCGCATGCCATAAATACGAATGATTTCCTGATCACTTAGTGTGAAGTCAGTACTCAGAATCGCAAGCCAGTTACTTTTCTTGTTTCGGTTACGGACGAAAACAACTTTGACAGGGACACCATTGGCCTGTGTTGTATGGATGGAGCGCAAAATGCCCCTTTTTCCATCGGTCGGTGAAGCCAGTCGATACAGTTGATCCAGGCTTACACGTTTACCATTTACAAGATATCGCTGCTTTAACTTTTTGACCATGCCAATCACGTCAAGGCCTTGTTCTGTCAGGTCTTTAATAAGGGGCTGTTGTGTAAACCATGAATCCATCAGTACATAGGAGGCATCAATACCGGCGTTCATCGCACGTTTAATCATACCCGGAATCTGTTCCGGCGCCGTTTGTAACGCTTCTTGACGACGCTTGTAACCAGAACTGCGTTTATCAATGTCTTCAGATATTCCGTTAATCTTGCTTTTTTTCGAACTCAACAGCGAAAAATCGACGGGTAGGAATGTAGCACCATCAGACCATCCAAGTGTCAACATCCGAAAACCTTTGTAGAAACGCATTTTCTGTGATGCATGATCAAAACAGCGAGCCAGAAGCTCTACGTGTTTACTTCGGTTCCGATCATAAGATGAATCATCTAAGATGAGAACCTTTGGACGGTCATGGCGTGTCAGCTTTGATACCTTACTAATCGTATAAGCGACCAGTGAAAGCAGAAAACGGCGCCAGTTGAACGTCGATTGATTCAGAAACCGATAAACGGTATCCTTTGCCGGAACATCATTGACTTTTTTGCTTTCAAGCGTCCGAAACCAGTTTTTGTTTTCAAAGATTAAACTAAAGATTAGCTGAAAAATGTAAGCACACGAAAAGCCAAAGGACTTCGTAATGCCTGCGTTGCGCAAGTGTTTTAACACATTTAATTCTATAAATGTCGATTTTATTTCATTTGGCAGTTGCTTATTCAGGTCGTTTTTCGCTATCATAGTAGGAGACACCTCTTCTATTTTGGTAGTGATTGTGGTTAAATCAACTATACCAAAAGCTGAGGTGTTTTTTCATGTTATAGCCTAATGTCAAGCACTATATGTCAGACCCGACGGGTCCTGATAGGTGTTGAATTCATTGCGATTTTCTTGGTGCGAAAGTTGAGTAATTAATGTAAAAGTTAGTCTTATTCTTTTTATAAGTTCTATTGTGATTGGAATTTTAGGTCTTCTTTTAATTTTTATTGGTGTGCTGAGAGACAGAATTAAAGAGAAAAAGGAGGAAGATCAGGATGATCTTAGTAAATACTGAAACTGTTCCAGGATACAAAATTACGGAAGTGCAAGGAATGGTTCGAGGTAACATTGTTCAAGCAAAAAATATTGGGAAAGATCTTGTTTCTAGTTTTAGAAATGTCGTGGGTGGAGAAATGAAAGAATATACAGAAATGCTAACGGAATCCAGACAAAAGGCTACACAGCAAATGGTTCAAGAAGCGGAAAAGTTAGGAGCCGGTGCAGTAGTTAATGTTCGATTTGTGACATCACAAGTTGCCAGTGGAGCTGCAGAACTTTTGGCGTATGGAACAGCAGTCAATATTCAAAAGCGATAAATCGGTTGAATATTTTTCCTTGTTAACAAATAACAAAAGATGGGTAGTTTTATACTCCGTAATAGGACGCTTTAATCGAAGAAGAAACTTTAGCTGATAAAACATTTTTTCAACTGGCTATTTATGGAAGGTGTTAAAGGGTATGAAAAAAGCTCAATCAATATTTGCAATTCCCTCATTATCTCTTTTTTTTATATTTTTACTCTTAAATTACAGAACTGGAGTGTTTATATCGTTAGGCGTTATCCTTATAGCACTTATTATTAGACAGATTCGTCTGCAAAAATACACCTATATTTTAGGGCATCCTGATAGGCACGCACGATATAATCGTTCTGATGATCTTTTAGACCAAGCAGAAACTTATGTAAAAGAGTATGAGAAGGAAGATAATAGCAAAAAATAAGCAATTAAACTATAAATAAGAAGTGGTTGGTGGTATTTTACTATTCCATAATACGAAGGGCGCTATTGTTGAAAAAGAAGTAAGAGGTTGATACATATTAGACGTGTCTAATATGTATCAACCTCTATTTTATAAGACTTTCTACAAATTAGGTCTTGATAATGAAATAAAGTTCGATAAATTGTAAAAAGGTTTGATGAAAGTAACCTCCTGGGATAGTTGGGATAGTACCCCCTTTAGGGGGTTATTTGGCAGGTCTCCTTCTTCAGATTGTTATACTTTTATCTTAGCATCGGGGAAGAAATGATAAGAATGGAAATTTACATAAACCCTTGTATTACGATGTATAATATTTTATACTGCCCCTGTATTCCAGTGAAAGGAAGAATAGATTATGGATAAAGAAATGATGAAGGGTAACATTGATCTGATTCTTCTGTCGTTGATTGCGGAACGGGATTTGTATGGATACGAAATGACGAAGAAACTGAAACGTTTGAGTGATGAAGCGTACAGCATGAGTGAAGGAACGCTGTACCCGGCGCTGAAACGGATGGAACGTAAGGGCTGGGTGACTTCGTACTGGAGCGCCCCGGAAGGCGAAAGACGGAAAAAATATTACACGATGACCAAAGAAGGTGGAACCGAGCTCGAGCGTAAGCAAAAAGATTGGGCATCGCTTCATAGTCTACTTCTTAAGGCTAGAAGAGCGTATGACACGTAAGTTGGAGGTTTATGTGAAACGGATCGCCGCACAGACTGACTGCAGCCGCTCCGAGCGGGACGACTTGTATGAGGAGATGCTGACACACGTTCTGATGCGCCGAGATGAAGAAATGGAAGCAGGAAAAACGGAAGAGGAAGCGGAGGAGGGAGCTCATATCGGTGACGGTTTGCAGCAGGCGATGTTTCCGTACCGCCGGGAGCTTTTGCTCTTACTTGCGTTGCTCGGTTTTTTGTTTACATTCGGGAAATATATAACGGTGCTTGTTCAGGAGCAGACAGCCCTTTGGTATCTTCTCGTTGGAACGGTTGGGCACTCGGCTGTATTGTTTTTCGCATTAAACCGCACTTTTGCTGTAAACCGGAAGCTTTGGCTGGCACTTGGTTTGGTACTGAACCTTCTGTTTCTTATTACCCAATGGTCATGGGCGACTTATTACGATTTCTTAGTCCCGGCGCTTCTTTTGATGTTACTGCTCAATCTGTATCTTGTGTACCGGACCGTACTGACGTATGAACAGCAGAAAGAACATAAAATGTCCCGGCGCATTATCCACATCGTCAATATTACGCTCGCTCTCGTGGGTGGGCTGGCAGCATTGTATATTTCTCTTATTGCTATGGGGTTTGGCGCTTCCGCTGGCATTTTGTTACATGTGTTTATTCCTATGGCATTATGGGCGGTGCTTTATACGGTTCAGATTCAGCTGCTCCCCCGTTATCCGAAACTGATGGTTGGAAGCCTGGCTCTGACCGTTCTTATTCTAACGTACATGTTTTGGCCGCTCATCGTTCCGTCTCTCATGGGATTATTTGAATAAGGGAGGCAATCAAATGAATAAAAAAAGAATGCTTATTGTATTCAGTTTTATTGCTGTCGTGACAGCCGGTCTTGCCGCGGTGGGAGGCATCGTGGAATCCAGTGAAAACACAAAGCCGTCTTTTACCGGCGAATACAACGTCGCACCGGATGGGCGTATCGCTTATGTGATGGAATCAGACGGCAAGCAGACATTGTATGTGAAAGGTCGCGAGGCAGAACGTCATGAAGTCTACACGGCCGGAAAATCACAGAAGCTGTGGAGTCCGGTGTTCAACGAAAACGGAGATTTGTCCATTGTGGAAACGACCGGTTACTCGGAAGCTCCTCCCGGTGAACAAGAATTTCAGCTTGAACACAGCGATGTTCATACTATTTCCGCGGAGGGTGGTAAGATAGAAACGGTTCTGCAGGCGCGTGGTGTTATCACCGATCTCGTGAAGGATCCGGCTCGAAAACGCTTGATCATCAATGGGATCCACCTTAGTACTAAAGGGGAGCCGGAAGAAGGGTTCATGCCTTTAACATCAGGCTTATATACTTTGAATCCGGACGGCGACTTAAAGGAAATACGGTCGTTTGAGGCGTATTCCCCAAGTTCGTTAAGCATAGCAGAGAATGGAAAAAGGTTGCTTATGGTGCTGCCCGATGATTATAAAAACGCCACGCCGGATTCGATGTTTAAATCCGTGCAGCGCATTTATGAAATGAACATCGAAAAGCCGAAGGAGATGAAGGTCGTATCCAATAAAAACAGTGAAGTCCCGATCAGTGAAGTAGTGTGGATGGAGGATAAAAATAAATTATTATACCAGACAATCATGAATTACGGGGAAGATGGCTTGTATGAGTACGACATGGTAACGTATGACCGTGCATCCGGAGAAGTAGGAGACCGCCTTCACATCAATGATTCCGTACAGCATGCGCAGCTCAGCGAAGATAACACACTCCTGTACTATGTAAAAGAGACGAGCGAAGCGAACCAGTCAGAAACCTTTGAACTGTTCCAGTATCACCTGGAGAGCGGGGAAGAAGAGAAAATTGAGCTTTCCCCGCAAAACTGACTTTTTCACGTTACAAGTTATATGAAATATTCAAGTAATGCCTCTGGAAAATAAGAGACAATAGATAGATAAAAGTTAATATAGTGAATCGGAGTTATTCAATTATACGAACGGGCGCGGTTGTTGAATAAACACTGTGGACCTATGTCAAGAAATTGGACACTTAAAATTTGGAATTCCTGTTAAGTATTTATCAGGCTACTCCTGTAGCCTTCGCTGCAGAGAAACAAATTCTCCCCATCATTACTTTTAAGGTAACAGAAATTCCACTCCGTTCGTTCCAGCCATTCGTTGCGCATACTTTTTCTCATAAGCTATCGGTGACAAATATCCTATAGACGAATGAACACGTTTATAATTATAGAAAGTCATGATGTAGGCAAATATACTTTGCTTTGCTTGTGCACGTGTCTGATATCTTTGATGAAATATAAGCTCTTTCTTCATGACACTATGAAAAGATTCGATAGAAGCATTGTCATAACAGTTGCCTTTTCTGCTCATACTTGTCGTGATCTTATAGTTTCGTAGAATGGCCTGGTAGTCATGGGCTGCATATTGACTGCCACGGTCAGAATGATGAATCAGTCCCTCCTGTGGTTCCTGTTGACGAATCGCTCTTTGTAAAGCTGTCATCGTTAAAGCCTTTGTCATTCGCCTGCTCATTTCCCAACCGATGATTCTTCTTGAAAATAAATCCATGACAGTGGCTAAATACAACCACCCTTCATTGGTCCATACATAAGTGATATCACTAACCCAAACTTCTCCTGGGTGGTCTACGTGGAAATTCTGATTCAATAAATTAGGATAAACAGGATAAGAATGCTTTGAATTTGTCGTTGCTTTATATTTCTTCACTGTTTTCGAACGTAAGCCATTCTCCTTCATAATACGGGTCACAGTCTTTTGTGATACGTCCCAGCCTTCCTGTTTTAATATTTCTGTGATTTTTGGGCTGCCGTATCTTCTATAGGACTCTATATATACTCGCTTCACCTGTGCTGTGAGCTTTTCTTTTCGCTTTTCCTGGTTACTCTTGGATCGAACCCTCCAATCGTAATAGCCACTTTTCCAAACACCTAATACCTCGCACATCTTCGCCACACGGAATTCGTGTCGGTGTTTTTCGATGAAGTCATAAATTACTTCCGGCTTTTTGCGAAGATGCCCATAGCCTTTTTTAGTATGGCATTCTCCTCTTCCAAGTCACGAATACGCTTATCCTTTTCATACTCTACTTTATCTTTGGCAGGAAGGTTCCCGCTCCCTACAAAGGCATCTTCTTGTTCTTCTTCATATTTAGCCACCCATTTATGCAATGTTTGATGGACTATATCCAGTTCTCGTGCTACTTCTGCCACCTTTCTGCCATCTTCCGTCACCATCTTTACAGCATACATTTTAAACTCTTTATCGTATCGTTTCCCGCTCATCTTGGACACTCCTAAGAATTAATAGTTTCAGTATAAAAATCTCTGTTCTCTGTGTCCAATTATTAGGCTAACATCACTGTGCCTGAATAGGGCGCAAATCCGGAAAAAAAGGAAGCACTAAAATCCCATTTTCAGGTGGGCTTGTTATAGAATAAAACATTAGATATGTTATTTTTAGGTTACGGAGGATTAGCATGGAATTAACAGAAGGTGAACAGATAAAGTTGGATATAGGTTCTAATCTTAAAAGGGGTTTAGAATATGTTGGAGGGAAGTTAAAAATCACAGATAAGAATTTATATTTTAAACCCCATTCTCTCAACATTCAAAAGAGCGATTTGGTGATTCCCATAAAAGATGTTAAGCAAATCGATAAAGCTAAGGTTATGGGTGTTTCTCCAAATGCTGTTAATATAAAACTTGATAATGATACCTGCTATAAGTTCGTCATAGGGTTACCTTGGGCGAATAAAAGGACGGAAGTTATTAACTACATTAAAGTTTTGATGGTTAAGTGAAGTACCAGGTACATCTCGGGGGTATAAAATTACTCTTCCTCAATACGATCGGACGCTTTTGTGGAACAACACAGGTAGAAAATAAGTTTTCCCCTTGGATAAGATGTCTGTCCAAAGGATATTTTTTAGATAAAACTTCTTTATATTTCAAATCTTTTTGCGGCCGTTTTAACAACAATTATGAAATTCAACTTTTTGTAAGGAAAAATTCATTTGTTGAATATAAAATAGCATGATAAAGACAAAATAAGCAGGAAATTAATTGTAGAAACCTCCACAAGAGATAATAATGGTTGGCCGTAAGGAATAAAAATTCGATGTCTTAAAGTTCATTCACTATATCAGCTGTAACAAGTATAAATACTTTCTTAACTGCATAAGTGCAACTTAGGCTTTCGCCATTAAAGTTTGGCGAAAGCCAAGTTTTCTAAGATTAAAATGATTCGTGCCGGATAACGTCGGTTCCAGAATTAGGATTTCTTATTTTTTCTGTTTCTTCGTAACCAAATGACCGTGATAAGAAGAGAACCTGCCATTATAATCAAAGTTGTTCGGAAATATGGAGGATAATAGACAAATTCGACAGTCTGGTCTCCTGCTGTAATAGACGTCCCTAAGAAAGCGTAGTTGACCTGATTGATATCCCTGCTCTCGCCATCGACCTTGACATGCCAGCCTTTTTCATAGGGGACAGGTATTGCCATATAGCCATCCTGACTTGCCTGCAGATTCTTAACGGTTATTTTATTTCCATCCACTGTTACTTCTGGATGTTTACTCGACCGTTGTTTTGCATTTTCAAGTGTCTGATAATCTTCGGTATATACTTCTAAATCTTTGAGTGTATAACTCCCCGCAGGCATCCGAATGGAAATCTCATTATCCTTAGGTGCCGGAACACGGATAGTTATCTGATTAACAGTTGTTTTATAAATGGATTCACGGGATTTTCTCGTCGTTTGAAAACTATTCACATGCAATGGAAATGCCGGTGCTTCTTTTACGTTATTCCTTAAATAAAACGATACATAATAATCTTTTGTATCCGCTTGCTGTGCTTTCTCAGGTATCGTAATATCCAGGCCGCCCGTTTCCTCCGTGATTTCCAGCTGGTTCCTTGAGTAAGTCCCACCAATAGGCTTGACTTCTGCTTTATCTATCAGGTTTTCCTCATTAGGAATTTCCTCTGTCGTTGAAGCAGCATCTTTAACGACAAGCCCCTTCAGCATTGCTTGCTCTCGTTCAAGCGGGGATTGCTGCTTGAGTGATGCTTCGCTGTATATATGATCCGATAACCGTACAAATGGCAGGGTATTTGTATTTTTATAAACTACATAATTCTCACTTTCTTTATAAGGATTGAAGCCATATGGGATATTTGTTTCATCCCCCTTTTCGTACATGACATACTTTCCTCTAAACAAACTGTATAAGTTTGCCCGGTCTCCTAATCCTGAATAACGGCTTACACTTTCCCGTTTCATATCGATTTCAAGATCAAAATAATACAAACCTAACAGATGTCCGTTTAGAATGCTGGAATAGAGACTGGTTCCTGGAAATCCCTGTATGATAGGCGTATTATTCCTGCTATCTGTTTTCCAGCTTAACCGGGACAGCGGCGAGGGATCTGAACGCATGACATCGTCAATCAGCTCCTGTTGTTCCTTGGAATAATAATTATCACTTAAAATATAGTCCTTCGACGTTGTATGAACGTCTCCATTAGTATAAAGCTTTTCGTATTGGAATTGATTCATGAGTACTATTTGCGAAAGAACCACTGTGGTAAGCACTCCATACCAAGCTTTTTTTCCATATTTCGTAATCAATAAGGCAAACAACAGGATAAGGGCTGCAAGAATAATGAAGGAAGCAGATGCTAAATCCGTCACTTCATATGTAGAATCTGTAGCATAGAACACAACATAGACGAATATCATCCAAATCCCCGATTGGATCATATGCTTACGATTGATTTTTCTCAGCAATGGCAGTCCGGCGGCTACTGCTCCCCCAATCGTAAAGCAAGCCAGGTATTCGTATCGGTGTTGGGGAGCGGAAAAACCGTTAAAAAAACTTGCCGCCCACGGAATGTAATGCAGTACAATTAAAAATGCGCTTAATGCAGTGAAAAAACGAAACAACGGTTTTTTGTATAATGGGAGACACCCAACCATAAACACAAATATTGCGGGCAGAATCAATAAGTAGCTGTCATACAGAATATTGCTTGTCGCGTCAACCAGTGGGAATTCCTGATCATAACCCGGACGTAAATTATTGAAAAAGCCCCATACTGCAGGAATAAAACCAACGGAACCGATGCTGAAACCAAGCAATGCAGAGATACTATAGTATTTTATCTGGGTTAGTTTTGCTGCTTCATTTTTTACAAGTGGGAATAACCATCTTGCGAGAATATAAATACCCGTAAAGAAACCATTAATATAAGCAAAATAAAAATTGTCAAAAAAGGATATCGCTGTTGCCGCAATGAGCCAGCCTGGCTTTTGTTCCCTGATTATTCTTTCCACACCAAGAATTAATAACGGCAGCCATAGAAAGGCGTCTGCAAAGAACTCCCAATAAGTGACATGCCGGAAATACATTGCTGATGCACCATATAAGACAGCCCCAATGAATGCTGATATTCTGCCCATGTTCAAATAACGGAATACATATGTCGTGATGCCAAAAATGATGCTAAGCCTTACGACACTAATAAAAACTGTCGCCTGTGCCCAAAACAATACATCCGGTTCATCAATGATTGATAATATTTCAAGAACATAAACAATCCCGGCAGTCAAAAAGAAAAATATGTTTATACCATAATAATAGGCAAGCTGGCTGGTTGTTCCGCCGCCCAGTCCAAACTCAAAGGCGTAAAACCAATCTCCACTTGTCAACTGTTCGTAAACCATCTGACGAAATGGAACCATTTGCGATAGCCCATCATTGGGACCTGCCATATATACTCCCTGCTTCCACTGGTAAAGAAAGAAGGCATGTGCGATAACCGCAGTCAATATACTGAATCCGGCCAAAAGCCAAAATTGCTTCGTTTTTTTCATTGAATTTCCCGTCCTATTTTTTCAATATTTTACTCGTTATTAGAAATGTGATGGGTACAGTGAAAAATACAGCAGCTATTGGAGCAATATTTCCATTCCATCCCAGATGATCCACAAAAAGATAGGTCAAGAGTGATGAAACCGTGACATTTACTAGCTGGGTCAACGGGAACTGAAGGAACTTAGACAGTGTTGGCCTCACCCTATAAGTGAAATAAACGTTCAGGAAAAAAGAAAGAACCATGCTGATAAAGAAGGCAATGATATGGGAGATAAGATAATACCAATCCAGCAGATTATATAGAATGACATATACAATATAGTAATTTGCGGTATTTAACCCACCCACGATAATAAACCGTATGAATTCGTTATTTAGCAACTTCATTCCCGATCACAGTCCGTATTGGATTCTTGTACGAGATAATGCGGCCTTTTCTTTGTTTCCATATAAATTCTCCCCACATATTCACCAATCACGCCCAGGCTTAAAAGCTGCGCACCGCCAAGAAAGAGGACAGAAGAAATAAGCGTGAAATAACCTGGAACATCAACACCATAACGAATGATTTGAAACAACATAAACAGGATATAGGCTAATGCGAGAAACAGACTGATTAAACCCGCATAGAGACAAATACGCAGAGGCTTCTGATTAAAGGAAACAATACCCTCTATCCCGTAATTTAGCAGTTGTCTGAGGGACCACTTGGAAGTGCCGTTCTCCCTTTGTATATTTTCATAATAAACTGTCTTCTGATCAAAACCGATCCATGAAAACAGTCCTTTAGAAAATCGGTTTCCTTCACTCAGTTCCAGTACTGCCTCGATTGCTTTTCTGCCAAGTAAACGGAAATCACCTTCTCCGTCTTTCAATTCCACATTAATAACGTTATTGATTGTCTTGTAGTAAAGAGAAGAAAGAAATGAATGGGATTTTGCTTCGCCATTCCTGTTCCGCCTCGCGATGACTTGCTGGTAGCCTTCATGGTAACCTTTCAATAGCTGCGGAATGATAGCGGGGGGATGCTGCATATCTGCATCCATAATAATGACCGCATCTCCTATTGCATGTTCAAGACCCGCAAATATGGCTGACTCTTTGCCAAAGTTGCGGGTAAATGAAATATATTTCACTTCAGGACACTGAGCGGCAAGTGATTGAAGCGTTTTTAATGTTTGATCTTTGCTGCCATCATCGATAAACACAGCTTCATAAGAACAGGAAAGCTTAGCAAATTCCTTTTGCAATGCTCTGTGGATGGGTTTGATGTTTTCTGCTTCGTTATAAGCGGGAATAACTATAGAGATTGTTAAATCATTCATGATGAACCTCCGCTGAGATTTTGCTGCTGTAAAAGTACCCTTCGATTTATTTTTTTAAACGTTCGGATATATGCCTTAGGATGGATGGCTGAAACGGATTTGCCTGATTAGTTACTTTAAAATGGTGAATATATATAGTATACCTTGACTTTGCATATTCATTATTAAAACGGAAATATAGAAGATTCTTTTTATGTATCTTTCACTCCTATAATCGAATCCAGACCTGAAAAAGGGGCATTAAAAGTAAATACTTTTTTTATTTTCATGCCCCGTTTTCCAATATTATTTCGATTATAATAGTAAGGAGAGGGTTAAAAAATATAAATACAGCCTGATTCGTGCTAATATAGTGGCAGAGAGTAATGTTGGAAGTGATGTTTTTGATTTATATAATTTGTATTCTGATAGCATTTTTGGCAGGATTTATAGGAAGTCTCGTGGGTCTGGGCGGCGGTGTTATATTAATTCCGAGTTTGTTGTTTTTGCATTATTATTCGGAGGCATTTGCATGGGCAACCCCGCATGTGATTGTTGGAATCTCACTGATTACAATGGTATTCACAGCATTCTCATCGGCTGCTGCTTATTATGTTAACGGTCGAATAAATATCAGAATTGGACTGTTGTTTTTAACCGGCAGTATCCCGGGTGGTATAATAGGATCTTGGCTGAATCAGTTTATCAACACGGATCACTTTTCACTGTATTTCGGATTGCTGATGATTGCTGTGTCATTTCTCTTTCTGATGAAGCGCAAGAAACCGCCGGAAGATAGATCTTCTCAGCAAAACATCCCCTTCTTATCCGTATTTCCGATCTCGTTGATCGTTGGTCTAATATCCGGTCTGTTTGGTATTGGCGGGGGTTCAATTATTGTGCCGTCCATGGTTCTTCTTTTGGGCTTTACGGTTCATACGGCTGCAGCAACTTCGATGTTTGTCATTTTCTTCATCAGTATTATTAGTGCAGGTACACATATTGCGCTGGGTCATGTCGTTTGGGAGTACGTTATCTTTTTCATTATTGGTGCTTGGATCGGTGGAGCATTGGGTGCCAAAGCTAATCAGCTGCTCAAAAACGATATACTCGAATGGATATTACGTCTGCTGTTGATCATCATCGGAATCAGGCTGGTTATTGAAGGTTTGTTATAAGGAGTATATAAGATGCAGGAAAAAATTTACTTTTATTATACAAATGATTTACACAGTAATTTTGACAATTGGCCCCAGGTTGCCGGTTATTTAAAAGGTGCGAAGGAAGAACGTCTGGCTGAAAATCACGCATGCTGGCTGATTGATATAGGTGATCATGTTGACCGGGTGCATCCGATTGCCGAGGCATTCATGGGCAAGGCCAATGTGGAACTGATGAATGATGCCGGTTATGATCTGGCCACAATCGGTAATAATGAAGGTATTACGATGGCGCATGAGGATCTGCACCACTTATATGATGATGCCGAATTTAAGGTGATTTGTGCCAATCTGCATAGCCTGACAAGCACTGAACCGGACTGGTTGCATTCTACAGTACATATCCATTCGGACAGCGGGATAAAAATTGGCGTTATAGGTCTGACCGCCCCGTTTAATGCGTTTTATGAACTGCTTGACTGGCATATTACCACACCATTTCAAACGCTGGAAAAACACATAAACGAGCTGAAGGAATCTTCGGATATCATTGTCTTAATGTCACATTTGGGTATTAGCGAAGATCAGGAAATTGCCCGCCGTTTTGACGATATCGATGTGATTATTGGCGGACATACACACCATTTGCTGCGATCCGGTGAGACCGTCAACAATACAATCATCACAGCCGCAGGAAAGCATTGCGGGTTTGCCGGGGAAGTCGTGCTGACATGGGATCATGAACGAAAAGGCCTTATCGATAAGACCGCAACTGTTCATGACATGACTGAACTCCCGCGTGATCTGGCAACAGAACAGTCCCTGAATGATTTGACAAATAAAGCAAATACCTTGCTTGAACAATCAGTTATTAATCTGGAAGAGCCAATCGATGTGAAATGGTTTCAGCACACCGACATCATGCAGAAGCTGACCGGGACGCTCAAGGAATGGACTAATGCCGATGTTTCTATGCTGAATGCAGGTTTATTACTTGACCAGATTCCAGCGGGAGAGGTGACACATAAGGATATTCACCGCATTTGTCCGCACCCGATCAATCCTTGTATGGTGGAACTAACAGGTAACGAATTGACGGAGGTCATCCGGGGATCGCTGTCACGGGATTTTACGGAGTTGAAGTTAAAAGGTTTCGGTTTTCGAGGAGAAATTCTCGGTAAAATGATTTACGCCGGTATTGAGGTTGAGACAGTATTGCGGGAAGATGGCAGTGAATATGCGGAAGAAATTCTTCACAATGGCAAGCCGCTGGATCCTGAGTATTTGTATAAAGTAGCGACGGCTGACACCTTTACATTCGGGCGCCTGCTTCCCGAGATTGCCAGAGCGGAAGAAAAGCACTATTTTCTCCCGGAATTTCTCAGGGATCTGCTGACAGATACATTACGGCATAAATGGAACTGTCATTAGGCCTATGACACATAATACCTCGTTCTTGCATAGCATATCATGTATATGGCGAGGGAGGCATTGAATATTATGATGACAGTGAATCCATTGGAAGTGGAAGGGATGCATTTTACGGCAGTGACCGTGGAACTGCCTAAAACCAACCTGCTGGTCATCTCTAACGAAGTAGGTTACATTATGTGCGGCGCGCTGGATGTTGATCTTTTAAACGACGTCCTGAAAGACAGAAAAGTAATTGCCGGACGCGCAACAGGTGTTAAAACAATCGATGAGCTTTTACATGCACCACTTCAAAAAGTGACCGATGCATCCAAAGGTTACGGCTGGGAACCGGGTATGACAGGAAAAGATGCTTTATTAAAAATAGCATAATGGTATTCTAACCCTCTTAAAACAAGCATAAGGTGTTTTAAGGGGGTTTCTTATGTTTAGGAAGCGCATGGCATTCCGCGGCAGAAAAATTTCCAAATCACCGCCTCTCAAACAAAATATTGCTGTAATCACAGTGGTTGTTTTTGTATTAATGGTATTTCTCAGCATCTTGATTATTGATAAGGGGATCAGACCGACTCTTATGGAAATTGCTGAAGTAAAAACTACTGAATTTGCGACGCGCGGTATTAATACGGCGGTCCGATTTGCCGAAAATTACAATTATGATGATTTGCTGAATATTACATATAACGACGAGGGCAATGTAGCAACGTACAACTGGAACTCATCAGTCGTCAGTGAAATCAATCGCGTGGCAACTGATCGAGTTGAGGAGTATTTCCGATATATGAACTCGGGTGAACCGCCTGATTATGAAAATTCATTGTTCGAACCGGAAGAATTTGAGGATACAACGGAAAATTTGCCCGAAAAAGATCCGACGGTCGTGGAGATTCCACTTGGTCAGGCAACCGGCAACACCATCCTGGCCAATCTTGGGCCAAGAATTCCTGTTAATTTTGAAATAGTTGGAAATGTCCGCACGAATGTTGTCCGGGAGGAAGAACCACTCGGGATAAACGGTTCATGGGTGTCGTTATATATAAAGGTGGAAGCGGATGTTCAAATCGTCATCCCATTCTCAACAGAAACCACCACTGTCGCAACCGAAATCTATATAGACGGTGGGGCACTTATGGGTGATATACCCGAATTTTACGGCGAAGGTAATGGAGAGGGACCATCAATTGCTGTGCCTAGGGACTCAATTACAAATGAAGAGCAAGATCAAGGACAAGATCAAAGTCAAGATCAAAGTCAAGATCAAAATCAGGAACAAGGGCAAGGTCAAGAGCAAGAGTAATATTTTTGGGTTAATAGTAAAATATTTACAACTCCGTTATAGGTTAACTTTGACATAGTAAAAAAGTACCGTTATAATACAAACATAAATATCTGAAAAGAACAAAAAATGTAAAGATTACCGTTAATTCTGATTCCTTAGAATCACAGGTGATCTACTAAAGGGGAGGGTATTTCAATGGAAAATCGTTCTCAATGGGGGACAAGAGCAGGTTTTATTCTGGCTGCAGCCGGTTCTGCAATCGGACTGGGAAATATTTGGCGTTTCCCGGCAACAGCGTTTGAAAACGGTGGAGGAGCTTTTATGGTTCCTTATTTGATCGCGCTGCTGACAGCAGGTATTCCAATTTTGATTATGGAATTTACCATGGGCCATAAGTACCGGGGGTCGTCACCGCTTTCATTCAGACGAATGAATAAAAACACGGAATGGGTCGGCTGGTGGGGGGTGCTTGTTGCGTTCGTTATCTCCACCTATTATTCGGTCATTATTGCCTGGGCAATTTCATATTCGATTTTCTCATTCAATCTGAATTGGGGAGATGACACGGAAGGATTTTTATTTGGCAATTACTTAGAGACAGCAGCACCTGGTGAATTCGGGGGATTTGTTCCTGGTGTACTTATACCATTAATAATTGTTTGGCTGGTTGTATTAGGTGTTCTTTACCGGGGCGTTAAAAAGGGTATCGAAATGGCGAACCGGATATTTATCCCGACACTGGTTGTTGTATTTCTGATTATTGTTATAAGGGCGGTTACACTGCCTGGGGCATTTGAAGGGTTAAACACTTTCTTCACCCCTGATTTTGGGGCGCTTGCCAATCCGGATGTCTGGGTTGCTGCATATGGACAAATATTCTTCAGTATGTCCATCGCATTTGCGATTATGATTACGTACTCAAGTTATTTGCCTAAGAAATCAGATATTACGAATAACGCATTTATCGTAGGATTCGGTAATTCCAGTTTTGAACTTCTTTGCGGTATCGGTGTTTTCTCGGTACTTGGATTCATGGCTGTCAACCAGGGTGTTGCAGTAGATGAAGTGGTTACCGGCGGGGTCGGTCTTGCATTTGTGGTATTCCCGCAGATTATCAACCAATTCCCGGCTCTTAATGAACTGTTTGGATTTCTGTTCTTTGCTTCGCTCGTCCTGGCCGGATTGTCATCGCTCATATCGATTATTGAAACGTATGTAGCCGGTTTATCTGACAAACTGAATATATCCCGCGGCAAATCTGTTCTATTTGGCGGCGGATTTGCATTCCTCGTGTCATTGGTATTTGCAACACGAGGCGGCCTGAACTTTCTGGATACTGCGGATTACTTCATCAATCAGTTTGGTGTTGCAGCACTTGGTCTGGTCGAGGTTGTCGTCATCGCCTGGTTCCTGCGCAAACTAAATGAATTGAAGGATCATGCGAACGAAATCTCCGACATAAAGATCAGATCCTGGTGGAATGTCAGTCTGATGGTCATCACACCGATTGTGCTGGGATACAATATGATCATTTTGTTCAGAGACAATCTTCTTCAGCGGTTTGATACGGACACTGGCAACTATGGAAACTACCCAGATTTCTTCATCATGTACAGCGGCTGGTTTGTTGCTGGCGGTGCACTATTAGTCGGCATTATCCTGGCGCTCACTAAATGGAAAGGGTCCAAAAATGATAATGCGCATGAATCACAAAATAACTGGGAGGCGAAATAAATGACTGGAGGAGCTATTACATTTATGGTCATCTCCATGCTGATAATATGGGGAGGGTTAGCAGCTAGTATTACAAATGCCGTGAAAAAAGGTGCAGACCGTAAAAATAACTGAGATACAAAAAGAGCCTTTGCCAATATGGCAGAGGCTCTTTTGCTTATTTTAAGCTGTACTGTTTCGTGCCAGTTTTTACTCCGACATACGTTCCCATTTCCGCAGATAAGGATACGGATCGAATGACCATTCACTGTACCCGTCGTCCTGATAAAGGCCATAGTGCAGGTGCGGCGGGAATTTTCCGGAAGTGCCTGGCGGTCCGTAGCCGGTTGAACCGACTTTGCCGAGCAGATCACCTGGTTCGACAACCTGGCCGACTTCAATGTCATCATTATAGCCGCTCATATGGGCGTAATAATGGTAAACATTATTGATATCGCGAATGCCAAGCCGCCATCCGCCGTACAAGTTCCAGCCTTTCATTTCAACAACACCGTATGTTGTGGATTTGACCGGTGTGCCGTAGTCCGCAAAAATGTCTGACCCTTCATGTATTCTGACGCCTCCAAATCCACGGCGATCGCCCCAGTTATTGTTATAACTGTAATTATAACTTGTATCGACAGGAAATTCACGGTCTGTCAGCTTAATCCGATTATGTTTTTTGAAAACTTTAGCCGTATTCATGATCGTCTGAACTGTCAAATCACGCTGATAATAATTCCAGAGCGCAATTTTCACTTCATCATGGGAAGGTCCGTATTCCAGCAGAATCGACGCCATCGTGTACAGAACATCTTCCGGGTTCTCCGGGTCAGCCTTATTGTCGCCGCTACCATCTTTGCCTTTTCCTTGAAAAAACTGAATGATATTCTCATTTTTAATCATTGAACTGTTCCCGATACCGTACCAGAGCTCGTCAGGGATTGAGATGGATACGAGCTGATCGTCCTTATCCTCTTCAGAACTATTCCGCTCATACTGATCAATCGCGGCAATATAGTACCAAGGGATTTGCGTAACAGCCTCTGTTTTTTTGTATAGAACCATTCGCTTTTCATGTAGATCTTGTTCCTCTTCTTCAGCATGAACAGGATTCAGAACGACCGCAAAGAAAAATAATGACAACAAGAAGATCGCTTTGTTCAGCATTGAGCACACCTCCTTTGTTAACGGACAGGACTAACGAAAGCACATCCGTTAGTCCTATGCCTGGCTATTCTTCGTTTCCCTGTGGAGACTGTTTCATTTGTTCAATAATCTGATCAATCGTATTGTCATATTTATTATCACTGATACTGGAATTGTGCAGGCTTTGAATATCGTTTATCAGCGTCGCATTATCTGAGACGTAAACGTCAAAATAACCCGGCAGGATCGAAACTGCAGTTTTCTTGGCGATATCTGCAGCTTTACCGGCATTTAAGTCATCTTCTTTATCGTATGCAATAAGCGTTTTGTCATCGGTAACAAGTGTTGCCGCTTCAGTAAAGCCTTCATTGCGCAAAATGATTCGTGTAATCATATTGGCTAGGCTGGTCCGGTCGATATTGATGTTATGTTGTTCTTCATTTTCATTTTCAACCTGCTCTTTTGTATAACGGACAAAGCCAAGCTTATTGTCCCCGGATGGGTTAGATGGCGTTGTTTCTTGTTCGGGATCGAGCTCCTCGACAATCTGGTCACGCTCTTCAGCCTGCCGCCGCTCATCATCAGCCGCATTATCCGTACCGCCGCATCCCGCAAGTATGATAGCCGTCAGCAAGAAAAATGGAAAAATTAATGGTCTGTTCATGACTTGCCTCCTATTGTCCAAAGGTTCTTTCCATCTTAGTTTGTTGTAACCTACGAATTTCATACAGCAAAATTTTGTCAAAACATTGGTTGAATGATGCCGGATTATGATAAACTGAGGGTAAGCTAATGGGGTGAGTTTGTGATTGAGCTACAGGGAAAGACATATGAGATTATCGAAAATGAAAAAGATGGTTTTCATGAAGAACGTTTGAAAGAACGCTTTTCCGACATTTTGTCGAAATATGATTTTGTAGTCGGCGATTGGGGTTATGATCAGCTGCGTCTTAAAGGCTTCTATGATGATCAGAATCCAAGGGCCGGTTTCGATACAAAAATAAGTACACTGGATGATTATCTTTACGAGTATTGTAACTTCGGCTGTGCCTATTTCATCATAAAAAAAGTGGATAAATAAGAGCAGCAGTTCATATAAGGACTACTGCTCTTTTTCTTCCGGACCTTCCTCACCTGGTTCATCATGGATCGGATGGGCCCCAGGCGTTTGCCTCGGCAAACCCTCATGCTGTTCCTTATCTGGAAAAACAAACGCACTCTCGCGTTTCTGCCCTTCCCTCCATGGTGTCGACTTACTGCCCTCCAGCTCTTCATCATTTATTTCCGAACCAAACGGACCTTCCGGAAATTCTTCAGGAATCAGGTTTTGCTGATTCCGGACATTTGAAAAATCACTGTATTGTTTTTTGCTTCTTTTAGCCAATGCTATCATCCTTTCTTAACCGTTATTTTTCCCGGCTCAGATGAATTATTTGTACCAATTTATGTTAAAATAGATTGAATTCAGACTAAGGTGGTAATCTGTTATCCAACGATTCATGCTGCAAATTTAACGAAATTCTATTGTAATTGTGTAAAATCTGAATTATATTATACATTAGATAATTCATTTATCGTTGGAAAAGGAATGATGATTCATGACTGGCCAATTCAAAAGACAAGTACAGTAGCTTGCTTTAAAGAAAGCAGATCAAATAGCGAAGTCATCCACACCTGCAACCCACGCAAATACCATTCATGAATTTCTCCAAATGTTCTTTGAGGATCATAAGTTATTTCAAAAACTCTACCAGGCATATAAGCAAAATGTTTCATATTTAGACTTGCGCCATAAACAAAAAACAATTTCCTATGTACGTGAAGGCGCCTCCCATTCGATTATGTTTTCCAATAAGCAATTTTCGTTGGATGAAGAATCTTATGTAAGATTGTTGACCTATACAATTGAAATCATGAGAGACGTGTTGCCGCTGAGAACGATTATTGAACTGGATCCAGCCTATTTTAAACCTGACACTCAATCGGAATCTCCCTCAAAGGCTGTCATCACGGGACGATTTGTTGGCCCAAAAGGTTATAACAGCTATTTTCCATATGTGGGTGCTATTTATCCGATCGGCGCGATGAAGGCCGATTCGCAAATTCATTTCACTGCCCCATTGATAAAGCGAATTATTCAGGATCTGGCAGTATCTCCTCCGTTGGAATGGGATCGAAGCCGCTTAATGAGCTTCATCCGCAGATGTTTGCAATGAAGGGTGATGGTTCGAGTAAGGTTGAGGATGCTGGGGAAGTATCTAAGAATATTATTAAAGCTGAGAAGACAGATTTTACTAGAGGGTTTGACATTGAACCTAAATATAGTTCTTATGAGCAGAGGGTAAAATATACACCTGTTAACAAAGGGCAGTGGAGTAGTAAACGTGCAGAATCTCTTTTTATCTCGGATAAGAATGGCGAAATAAAACGCTTCCTTGATGAAGCTGGTGTTGATGGAGTCGAATATGAAAATGGTATGCCGGATTTTTCACCATTTTCCAAAGGGGAAGTTAAATTAGATAACATGACAAATGACAGGAAATCAAATTTCTCAACTGCTGATGAAGTCCTAGCCGATAAATGGAGTACACTAGAAAAAAAGTGGACAGCAGAAGATATAGCTGATTGGAGAGAGGATAATAAATATACCTGGCATGAACTTAATGATTTGGAAACCATTCAATTGGTTCCAAGTAAAATTAATAGTGTCTTTAAACATTTGGGTGGAGTTGGCGAATATAACATAAAAGTTAAGTTAAAGGAGTAAATTAAATGAAAAAAATTAATGATGAGTTATTTGGGGAATTAGAATATCAAAAAAACTATTGGAGAGGAAAAACAACTATTCAAATGTTCAGTATGGATATAGAAATAATATTAACTGTTGATGGGCGTGAAGATGCTGACTTTTCAAATATACAGAGAGAGGCTTTTCACAACTTTGAAATTAATATTGAAAGTATAATGGGTGAAGTAGAAAAGCAGATATTTGAATATTATAATGAAGACTTTCATGAATATAGAGAGATGTTGGGTGATAAATCAGAAGCCGATAAAATTGCCCCAAATATCGATTCTATTCAAGCTTTAAAGAAATTGGTGAAGCCTACAGAATTAATTGTAAGAAGGGTCAGGAAGAATGGAAAAAGACGTTTAGGATTACTATGTGATGTCAGTTGGGATATTGAAAATGGCCTAGGAGTAAAAATTGAAGATGAAGTTGTGGAAGAGGTTGGTTATCAGGATATAGTTCTATAATGCTAATATCGAAAAATAATTAAATCTTGAATAGCTACTTGCTTTTCAAGATTTTTTAGTGAAAACTTATATGAGACAGACAATATGGGAAGACTTAAAGAGTTTAATGCAGATGATTTAGATTAACTGAAAACGATAATAAGTTACCTCATAAGTCTAATACTCCAGGAAAAGAACCCGTGGATTATGAAGGACAGTTGGCTGCAGATAATTTGAAGGTTCCTCAGATCTAGATAATCAATACACCATGGACGGTACTATTAAGAAAAGATTGCTTAAAAATTAGAGGTGAAAAAATGAGTAAAGTATTTGAAGATTATCTATCTGAATTACATACAGACATGGTGGATATTGGTTTAGAGTATGTTGAAAACAGAGCTGAAGATATTTATATATATTGTTCGTATGAACCAGAAATGTACGCGTTTGACGTATTTTATAAAATAAATGGTCAATTTGTCCTTAAGAATAATCTGAATAATACAGTTAATGATTCTGATAAGGAACTATTTGATACATCAGAACCTAGACAGGAAGCGTTATTGGACGTTGGACTGAAAAATTTAGAAGAAATTCATAAGAAATGTAAAGAATATGAAGAAGAAATGCCTACGGAAATAAAATTACATTTATCGTTATTTCCCACCTTAGTGAATTAATTATATCAATTTCTGCAAAAAATAGACTGAATTCAGACTAATTGTATTTATTAACAAAAATAAGTCATTATACCTACAAAAATTAACATTCTGCGAAAACCATTAATTATATAGGTTTTTATATTCATTTATATCGATTGAATTAAGTTATAAACCGCTTTTGCGAATATTGTTTCTAGTTCATTGTGACTATTATTAAGCATCGAATTTTGTCATAGGATTGACATATTTATTTTTTTTGCGATGATTATCATAGATGAATCTTCAGTTACATAAATCGGTGAAAGGTATCTATGAATATTCGTTTACAAATAGAAGCGAAACAGTTTCTACTATCATTTATAAAGTATGATGAAGTATTGATTGTTATTCAAAATCAGTCATTTCGAACTATTTTTGAAAATTTTATCAGAAGTAGTTGACGGTCTCAGCCAAATTCACTAAATTAACATTAGAGAAAAGTTAAGATTCATCTAAAACTTTTTAATTATTTACAAGGGAGATGAGAGCATGGCAGGACAAATTCGGATGACCCCGGATGAGTTAAAATCAAAGGCACAGGTTTATGGGCAAGGTTCAGATCAGATTGATGAAGTATTGAATAAGTTAAGAAACCTGCAGGATCAGTTAAGAGGAGAATGGGAAGGTCGCGCGTTTGAAGGTTTTGATGAGCAATTTAGACAGCTTGAACCAAAAGTTCAGGATTTTTCACAGCTATTAATGGAGATTCAAACGCAACTTCAGAAAACAGCTCAAGCAGTACAAGAGCAGGATGAAGCACTGTCGCAGAATTTCGGTCTCAGATAAAGGTTCTTTTGGTATGAATGGTATGAAGCTTTTGTTTGATTAACTGTTGGTGAGCTACACGACGATTATTGTTGTGTAGCTCATGTTCATACTGCACTAGTTATCTATTCATCTTCCCCGTAATATTTTACAGAACAGGCAGGAGTTGTGAGGAATGAATAAGTCGTACATACGATTGGCGGTTTTCCTGATATTAATGTTAGCCCTATCTTTGGGTTTATCATATACTTCATTAAACCATGTCTCGGAAGGTAAAGATGATCGTGAAGATAATACGATGTCAATCGCACTGGTAAATGAAGATGAAGGAACAAGTTTCAATCAGAATAAATTAGACTTTGGAGACGCATTTGTTGAAAGTATTGGCCAAAACAATGATCATGAGTGGTATGTGGTGAGCCGCGGCGTGGCTGAAAGTGGTCTGGAACGTAATACATATGACATGATGATTGTTATCCCGAATGACTTTTCCAAAAAAGCCTTATCTATTAAGTCGGAATCCCCTGAACAAGTTGTATTGGATTACAAAATTAATGCCTCTGACAGTGAAGCCATTCAGGCGCAAGCAGAGGAAACAGCAAGCTCAATTATGAATGAGTTTAACCGCCGGATTATAGATGTATATTTTGCAAGTGTGCTTGGTAATTTGCAAGATGCTCAGGATAATGTTGCAGAAATTGTCGAAGAGGATGCCGAACTCACTTATACATATAATAATGCAATACAGGATCCGCTTTCAGGTTACACAAACCAATTTGGTGCTGTGCAAGATAATACAGAAGCATCGAGGGAAAGATTCAGCAGCTTTGAAGATACACTTAATTCATATGAAGAGCGCCTGACAGACCGGATGGGTAACGCTGAAGACTATCAATCTAACATTGCGGATACAGCTGAACTGACAGAATCCCATAATGTATTAGAAATGGATTTTTTGGAGCAGCTCAATGCATACAATGATGCATTGAACAGCGATGATGTGAATGAACAGCTGAAGCAGCTGCAGGATGCGAATCAATATATTAACACCCAATTTGAAATAAATGATAATGAAATGAATAACATAGCAATCAACACACTGGAAGTGCAGCAGCGTCTTGATACGGTGCTCGAAACTGTTGAGGAAGCAGAGAAAAGTTTTAATATCGAGGAAATAAAAGATGAAGTAAAAGAGGAGTTATCAAACAAGATTGGAGACGCATTCGACGGAGATGATAAACTCACGGCACTCCTAAATACACAAGATCAGAGAATGCAGGACAAAATAGAAGAGCAGATTTCTAGGTTACCTTCATTAAATCAAACAAAGATTGGGAACACGGATCTTTCTCCTGAGACAATTCAAGAAATTCAAAATGTTATAGCGGTAACAGACAAATACAATAATGAATTCGGCCAAGTAGCTCACCGTATTGATAATGATTTCATTTTACCGGATCATATTTATACCCTTAAGCAAGACTTGCATGAAAATGGGGTAGAAATGACAGATACGACTGAATTGCCACCAGCCAAAAATTCGGATGGAACTTTTGAAATAGAGGATATTCCGGAAGGGTTTACGATCGATAACCTTTCTATCCAAATGCCTGGTGAGACTGTCAATTATTCAGAATATAAGGAAGGAGACAAGGTAGACTTACCAGGTTATAAATCAGGAGAATTTACTGTTAAATTAAAGTTAAGTCTGAAGGATCTTGATCAAAATATCAACATTTATGAACCGAAGGAATGGAAATGGAAGATAAAGCTGACAGATAAAGATGTAGATGAGGAGCCAGAGAAGCAAGCTCTTATCAAATCACCAGATGCGCCATTAGTAGCTAGCACCATTGTCGAAAAAACGGGAAAGAAAGAGAACAGTCAGCAAAACTCCAATGATAGTAATCCACAAGCTGAAGATGGAAGCGACTCTGAAACTAACATTCCGGAAAATGGTAATGAAAATAATAAGGGTAAAAAAAGGTCCAATGAAACAAGTGGCAGTGAAAATGGAAATGACGACTCAGATGACTCTTCAGGCGAACCGAGTGATAATGGAAGTTCCGGTAGTGAAGATAACTCCGACAATAGTGGATCCAGGGGAGTTAATGAGGATCCCGAAAAAGGCAATGAAAGTGATCAAGGTAAAAGCAATGTTGAAGGCGACAAAACTGACGAAGAGGAAAATGGTGGTGGATCAGGTGATGATGAAGGGGAAGAGCCTAAAGTTGAAAAGGTTAAGATTGAAAATAACCACTACATTCGTCATAAAGTCACGGATCCCGTTGTTGACGAGTCAACGCAAGATTTGATTCATGCTGTCGAAAATACAATTAAACCCTATCAAAAATTGCTAACGTTATATGAGGCATATTTCGGTATTCCATTGACATGTGATGATGAATGTCCAAGTGTTGATAACGGAAATTTGAAAGATTTGGCAAGCGATGATTCCCTTTATGCATTATTTAATAAAGATGTTGGGACATTATTGGCAAACCATGTAGCATCTGAATTAACAAAAGATGTAACCAATGAAATTACCCAGCCTTTGACCAGTTGGAAAAACCAAATAAAGAATCATCGTAGTTTCATAGAGAAAACCGGTGAGAATGTCGATGAACTATTGACTACCATTGCAGAGACTAAAGAAAAAGCCGGAGTTTTAAATGAAAATCTTGAGTCAACATTGAAAGCTATTCAGGACTGGCGGGAGAAAAGCCAGAATCTGATCGAAAGTCAAACGGAAATTCAGGAGAAAAATGGCGAAGTAAATCAGGCTGTCATGACTTTAGGGGATGAGTTCCAGCCACTGCTTTCGCAAAGTCAGACACTGGCTGATCAAGCCTCAAATAATACGAACAGGGCCGAATCAGTCTATCAAACATTTGAACGTATTGATAAACAGGCGGAGTCGATACAGGAAAGTGGTACAACTGTCGTACAGAAGGCAGAGAATTTATCTTCCAATATGACGGATCAATTACTGGAAAGTCAGGAATTTGCAGATAATTTTACTGAAGTGATGGCAAACAGCCAGATTGGTGAGAGACAAAATGAGGAATTATATGATTTCCTTTCAAACCCGGTAGATACTAAAAACGCTGGAATAATTATTGAAGGAAATAGATTCACGCCATATTTTCTTGTCTTGATCTGTTTCATAGTTGGATTGTTTACAGCGTACGTCATTTCAACAGCAAATCAGCATCGCGTGTCAAAAAACCAATTTGAAGGTGAAAGCTCGTTAATGGGTCGAAATTCACTGATAACGGGTATAACTACAGGTCTTGGTGCGCTGGAAGGATTAGTGATTGGCCTTGTGTCTGCGTACTTCCTTGACATAGGTGAAGTTAGGCTAATCTTATGGACCGGTATAATGATTTTGATTATGCTGACGATGGTACTTGTTTCCACTTACCTGCTAAGACAACTGAAAATGATCGGGATGTTTATCCTGCTTGCTGTGATGAGCATGTATCTATTCCTGACAGAGGCTCTGACATCCAGCCTTTCAGGTATAGAAGCATTACGCAATTATTCACCGTTGCAGTATGTTGACATATTATTGACGCGGATGATGCAAGACGGATCTGATTATCAATTCATCATGTTTAGCATGATTGGTATTGCTCTGGTCGCAGCCCTGGCTAATCTATTGGTTGTAAACCTTGCAGGAGCAAAAAAGACGGAGGATGATGATAATGCTGCTTAAACAAATGAATAAAATCATACTGGGCAGCTGCTGTCTTCTTCTGCTGATGCCATTTTCAGCATCAGCAGAAGACAGTCCTGACGAAAAAGGACAGATGGAGTGGAAAATCGACAGGATAAAGCAAAACGAATCTGACAACGAACAGAGCGTTGAGGAAACCGAATTGGAAAAAAGATTCCCTGATTTGTTTAAAGAAGCAACACATTCGACAATCGAATCTGTGAAACAGGAAAATAAGGAGTCACTTAAGGACTTGGAAGCGTCGCTTTTTACAATGAATACAGAGGGAGACACAATGATTGCCGATACGAGACAATCACTGTTCAAATCTGATTATGTTGCTCCGCAAACGTCAACGGATGAACAGATGGATAATGAAGACGGAAGCTCATGGTTCAATAATGCACTTATGGCGGGGCTGACGGGATTAGCGTGTATCGTTGGCGGAGGCGTCTATGCCATGATTCAGAGACTGGGTGGTTAGGAGAGTGGAAAAAGATGCAGGACAGCCACATTGATGTCACAGTGGATTTTAGTGACTGTGGTATAGGTGGAACGTATGATTTGCGTATACCCGTACAGTTATCGGTTAAGCAGTTGCTGATTGATCTCATTGACACCTTGAAAATTGGACGGTTGGATAGCTCACGCTGTGCCGTTAAGGTGATTACCAAAGGTCTTGTGTTAGCTGATGATGATATGCTGATCGACTATCCAGTGACTGACGGCGACATTTTAACTGTTTTGTAGTAATTTAAAAGGCAAGTAAATATATGTTGGGGAGTACGACCGCCTTCAACATATCTTAAGTGTCACTTCATAGAAGAAGGAGCAAGCGAAATGAAGGAAAAAAAGATTGAGTTCAATAGGCTGTCACTTCAATTCAAAATTACAGATGAAGACTGGCAATTACAATTGGCCAAATCACAGACACATGTGAACGATCCCCGGCAAATTCGCATATTGACCGGAGCTTCGGAAGATACTTTTGTGCCAGTGGAAGTTCAAGATGAAGGGGATGCGTTCACTTTTTCATTTTTGGTTGACCAAAATAAGAAAACGTGGAAGGACCTGAACCAGCTTCATCGTCATGAAAAATTACGCCTTCTGTGTAACCTGGCTCAGGTAAAAAAGTATCTGTCCACCCGGCTGACATTTTTCCTTCATCCTGACAATGTGGTATTTGATGATAACCTGCTTCCTTTTATTATTTATCGGGGAGTCCGCAATTTAGTGCCTCCATTCGATATGAGTGAACAGGACTTTACGAAGCAGCTAAAATGTTTCAGTATTGCTCTTTTCTCTGAAAAGTTTAGTTTCGAACAGTTGTATAATGGTGGATTGGATAATGCAAAGGAAACTGAATTTGAGCGCAGTGTAACTGAAGCACCAGATCTTGGGCAGTTAATTGCTTTTTTGGAAGAAAGTTATCAGGATGAACAGGATAAAGCTGAGAAAACGATGCAGATGGTCTCTGTTAAACGTTTCCGTCTATTTAAAAGACTAACCGTGATAATGAGTATTGTGGCGGTTTTATTGGGGGCGCCACTCGTTTATTTTGGGTTAGTAAGTCTTCCATATCAGCAGCATCAACTGGATGCCCATGAAGAATATCTGGCATCTGATTATGGAGGTGTCATTTCAGCGCTGGAAGGTGAAAATGCGGAAAACCTGCCCCAGGCTTCAAAATATATTCTTGCACATTCTTATATCAATACTGAGCAATTATCTGATAGCGAAAAAAGTAACATTATGAATAATGTTAGTCTGAAAAGTAATGAAGACTATCTGCTGTATTGGATCTATAATGGACGCGGTGAATTTGAGACAGCAATGAATAAAGCTAAATACCTTGGCGATCCACAGCTTGTCATGCACGGACTGATCAAACAGATTGAGCACGCAAGCAATAACCCGGATTTAAGCGGATCAGAACGGGACGAAAAGCTCAAAAATCTGGAGAACGAACTAAAGGAATACCGTGAAGAATACAACTTGGAAGCGGATAAGGGAGAAAGCGGATCTGGCAGTGACACTGAGCAAGCGGACGACAATGCACAAAATGCTGAACAAAATACTTCTAGTGATGCTAATTCGGGGGAAAACAATAACAATGAATGATGAAATCCCGGAGATTATTCACTGCAAACAAGATAGCCACTTGACTAGGTGATGAGAGGAAGAAACTGATGGCACAGAAAACACTTATGGTAAGTTACAACGATCAACTGCATAAATGCCATTTTACCGATGGGGCCCCGAAGGAAATGACAGTGGGAAACAACTGGATCGATACGTTGACTTTTTCAGGGATTGGCCAGTCCATATCCATTAAGTGGGATGGAGATGCTTGTTATATTGATGATCAATTACTGAGTACCAATAAGCAATTAACACTGTCAGATGGGGAGCCAATCAACTTTTTTCTGACTGAGCCAACAGAAGTATATATATACGATACTGCTGGGGAGAACACGATAACATTTGGCACAGATAATTATAATGATGTTGGCATTGCGGATACAAATGCCGACATTCTTCTATTCCGGGAGAAAGCACATCAAGGTTTTCAGCTAGAGGTTCATGCAGGCGAAGTCTATCATAATTATTCGCGTACACATGGCGATGTTCACGTAGAAACTGGAGATAAGCTGTTCTTTGATGGCGCAGAGCTGTTGATACGTGAAGAGGACATCCAGATAAGACCCTCAGGAAAAAAGGTCACATCCAAATTAATGCCGCTTGCAGAAACTGATGGTTCGTTCAGTCCGGAATATCCGGATTATCACCGTTCACCCCGGATTATCTACCGGGAGCCGGTGGAAAAGCGAATAATTGCCAAACCAACCAACAAACCATCAAAACCAAGTGAGCAGCTGGCCAGGACGATTGTACCGCCCCTCGTTATGATTGCAGCTCTTGTGATCATTTCGGTCATACAGCCAAGAGGGATTTATATTATCGTGATGCTCGCAATGACTGTGACAACAATCATTTTTTCCATTACGTCTTACATCAAAAGTGTCAGGCAATTTAAAGCTGATATGAAGCACCGTGATAAAACCTATCGTGACTATTTAAAGCGCAAAATGAAGGAATTATATCATGCGACAGAGGAACAGCGTCACGCCTTGGAGTATCACTACCCAAATGTTGAACAAATCCGGCAAATGGTGCTGCAGGTGAATGCACGCATATACGAACAAACGATCTTCCATCATGATTTTTTACATTTCCGAACCGGACTGGGTGATGTAAAAAGAAGTTTTGAGATTGATTTCAATGAAGAAGAGTTCACTCAGGAACAGGATGATTTGGAAGATAAGGCACGGGAGTTATTTTTACAATATCAAGGGTTAACAAAAGTTCCTGTCGTGACATCACTTGTGAATGGTCCCGTTGGCTATATCGGACAGCGGGAACTTGTGCTGGAACAATTGCAGTTACTTGCTATGCAAATAGCGTTGTTTCACAGCTATCATGACGTGCAATTTGTCACCATATTCCCGGAAGACGAAAAGCCGGAATGGGAATGGATGCGCTGGCTGCCACATGCAAGCCTGCAGGACTTGAATGTGCGCGGATTTGTCTACCATGAACGGTCACGGGACCAAATACTTCATTCGATGTATCAAGTATTGAAAGAACGCCAGCATGTACTCGATGAAAAAGAGAACAGTAATGAAAAGACATACTTTTCGCCGCATTACGTGATCTTCATAACGGATGAAAAGCTGATTCTCGATCATACCATTATGGAGTTCTTCAATGAGGACCCAAGTGATCTTGGTGTATCATTGATATTCGTTCAGGATGTCATGGAATCCTTGCCGGAACATGTGACAACGGTCATCGATATCCGTGATCAGAAAAACGGGAATATTGTTTTGGAAGAAGGGGAATTGGTTAATAAAGGATTTGCTCCGGATCATTTCCCAGCTGATTTCGATAAGGAAGATGTTTCAAGGGGACTCGCTCCGCTTAATCATCTGCAGAGTCTGAAAAACTCAATACCGGAAAGTGTTTCCTTCCTGGAAATGTATAACGTTGAAAAAGTGGAAGAACTCGGTATTCAACAGCGGTGGAATCTGAATGAAACATATAAAAGTATGACCGTACCACTCGGTTTACGGGGAAAAGACGATATTGTCCGGCTTAATTTGCATGAGAAAGCACACGGTCCGCACGGCTTAGTTGCTGGTACAACAGGGTCCGGTAAATCAGAAATCATTCAATCTTATATTATTTCGCTTGCCGTTAATTTTCACCCGTATGAAGTGGGCTTTTTATTGATTGACTATAAAGGCGGCGGCATGGCGAATTTATTCAAGAACCTGCCGCATTTGCTTGGAACAATTACAAACCTGGACCGGGCACAATCCTTGCGTGCTCTGACTTCGATTAAAGCGGAACTGAAAAAACGGCAGCGTCTTTTTGGTGAGCATGATGTAAACCATATTAACCAATATCAGAAGTTGTATAAACAGGGCAAGGCAAGTGAACCAATGCCACATCTCTTTTTGATTTCGGATGAATTTGCTGAGTTGAAATCAGAACAGCCTGACTTTATGGATGAACTTGTTTCAACTGCAAGAATCGGCCGTTCACTCGGGATACACCTGATTCTGGCAACTCAGAAGCCAAGCGGTGTTGTTGATGATCAAATTTGGTCAAACTCGAAGTTCAAGCTGGCTCTAAAGGTACAAAATGCAAGTGATTCAAACGAGGTTCTGAAAACTCCGGATGCAGCGGAAATTACGCTGCCAGGCCGTGCTTATTTGCAGGTTGGCAATAATGAGATCTATGAATTGTTCCAAAGTGCATGGAGTGGAGCCGATTACGTTCCTGATAAAGAAGACCATGAATATATCGATACAACCATTTATGCCATTAATGAATTAGGACAATATGATATTTTAACGGAAGATTTAAGCGGATTAGATAAGAAAGAAGAAGTGGAAAGTGTGCCGACAGAATTGGATGCAGTAATCGACTACATACATGATTATACAGAAATGCAGCAGATTGAACCGTTGCCGCGGCCATGGCTCCCGCCGCTGCCTGAGCGGATTTTTGCGAAAGATCTGCATCCGGTTGGGTTTAAGGAATCGTGGGCAGAACCTAAGAAGCCATTGAAAGCAACGATTGGCATGTTGGATCAGCCGGAACTTCAAGCGCAGGAACCGTTCACACTCAATCTGACGAAAGACGGTCATATTGCGGTGTTCTCAAGTCCGGGATACGGGAAATCCACCTTCCTGCAAAGCCTGGCGATTGACCTTATTTATCAGCACAACCCGGAACATTTGCATATTTATTTGCTGGACTTTGGCACAAACGGCTTATTACCGTTGAAAAACATCCCGCATGTAGCAGATACATTATTGCTGGATGAAACCGAAAAAGTCTGGAAATTGATAAGACTGTTATCCAATGCCATTACTGAGCGAAAAGGTAAATTAAGTCAGTATGGGGTTGCCGATATGGCAATGTATGAAAAAGCAAGCGGGAAAACGGTTCCAAATCTCTTAATCACAATTGATAACTATGATTCTGTCAAGGAAGCAGATTTTGGCGATGAGTTTGATAGGATAATCACGCAAATTGCTCGTGAAGGGGCAAGTGTCGGTATTCACTTAGCTATCAGCGCAGGCCGGCAAAATGCCATGCGAATGCCACTTCTATCGAACATCAAACGGCAATTGTCACTGTACTTGATTGATGAGATGGAAGTCCGTTCGATTATTGGTAAGACCGATCTGGAAATCGAGGAAATACCAGGCCGAGGGATTGTTAAATTGGATGACCCGGCACTATTCCAAACAAGTTTGCCTGCTGAAGGTGAAGAGGCACTTGACATTATTGATGAAATCCAGGAACTTGCTAAAGAGATGGAAGACTACTGGGATGGCGGCTTGCCTGACAGAATCCCAATGATGCCTGAAGGAGTCATTGATTTTGAAGCATTCAGGGAAAATAGAAAAACAAGGGATTTGGCTGAGAAAAAGCAGCTTCCGTTGGGTCTTGAATTCGAGGAAGTGACACCACTTGCCTTTGATCCGGTGAAATCCGGTTTCTTGACCGTTGTCAGTGACAGGAAAGATGGGCTTGATAAACTGACGAATGCACTGGCGAAAAATATGACAGTACTTCAAGAGCCTTACCAAACCATGATTATTGATACAGCTGATAAGGCGCTGTCTGACACGGGTGATGTGATGAATGCATATATATCAGAATCAGAAGGTCTGACGGCGATAAAGCGCGATATCATGGCAGAAATTAATAAACGTTTAAACGGTGATGATAATGGAACAAAATGGCTGATTCTCATTAGGGATTTAAAAGATTTTGCTGAAAGAAGTTTTCTGCTGGAAGAGGATTTATCTGTCATATTTGAACAGGGTCCCAATGTAGGCGTTCATTTTATCATCTGTGGTGATTACGGTTATATTGGAACCAGTTTCGAACAGACAGCGAAATTCGTTCGTAAGCTCTCAACTGTGGGATTGATGAGCATGCGACTTGGCGATCAGGATATCTTCAATCAGCCGTTTATCCGAAAAGAAAAATATCCGGATGCGTACGAGTGCTATTACGCAATGGATCATGAACATATCAAACTAAAAGTACCGAGGTGAGGGGGGATTAGATGACGTCACTTAGCACTTTACGTTCGCGAAAGACAACTGTTTTACAGGGGATGGATAATTCGCGAACTCAAATATCCATTTTAGAGGATAAGATTAGTCGATTACAAAAAGCCTCAAGTACACTTTCTAATAACATTTCGCAATTAGAAACCACAAAAAGTACAGTTGATACTATGACTGTTGACGGAAATAGATGGAAAGGTGAGAGTGAGCAAAAATTTGAGGATAACTACAGTGCATACAAGGAAAGTGTAAATGAATATGCTAGGAAAGTAAATGATGCTAAGGAAACCATTGATGAAGATATAAGAAGGTATGGGGAAATGAGAGCTAACTACGTGGCTGGTTTAGACAATTTGGAACACACACTTAATTCTCTTGATAACCAAATTAAAGCAGAAGAAAGGAAATGATTAAATGACAAAAGAGATTGGTATAAATATGGGTGTTTTTAGTTCTAATATTTCTAAACTCAGGTCGTCGGTTTCAGCTTTGGATGGTAGCATTAAAAAAGATTGGACTTATAATAAAACAAATATCAGTCCATTAACGAATGACTTAGAAAATACAATTAGAGCAATGGAACTGTTAAAAAGATATATATCCCTTATGGAAGCAGATATAAATACATTAGAAATTATAGGAGAAAGGTTACAAGAAATAGATGACAGGTTAGGAGATCAGATTGAAAGTATGCCAAATAACCCGCAACCCATACGTTAATTGAGGAGGGATCTAATGGGCCATAAGGTAGATATATCTGAAGTTATTGAGTTTGCAAATGAACTAAAAACAGTATCCAATGACATTAAAACAAATTTAGATCAAGTTATAACAAGTATTGATCAAGTCAAGTCAATGGATACTTTCTCAGGGGAAGCAGCTAATAATGCTAAAACGTACTTTGAAGACTTTCATAAAATAAGTGCTATTGATGTGTTTAAAGAACTATTCACGGATCTCACTGATCATTTAAATAGTCATTTAGAATCATTCAAGTCTAATGTAGACGCAGGTGGATCGGCGATTATTCAAAGCGATTACTTAAGTGATGGGGCAACACAAATAGATATTAATTATCAAAAAATAAGTAGTGTTAATGATAATGTTCAGAGAGCCATAGACACTATATTAGATATTTCAAGTGTAAGTTCACCTGTATTTTATTCTGTAACGGGTGATAAAAGAGATGTAACTGAAAAAATTACAAAGACAGAGGAAAATGTATCTTCTTTTACAAGTGAAGGAAATTATCAAGATTCACAAACAAAAGCTCTTATGCAACGTATTGAACAAACCCTAAATAAAGTGAAATCAACGAATGGTGAAGATAGGTTTACGGATCACAACGTCAGTGTTGCAACAGAAAAATTAAAAGATGCAGCTGCTGTGTCTGCAGCTGGAGTTGTTGGGACAGTTGCCAGTATAGAAATAGCTAGAGCAGCTAAGAACAAGGGATTGAGTGTATCAAAATATGTTAAAAATGGAAAAACCACATACAGAATTAATGCAAGTGAAGCCGCATTAAAAGAGTTAGGTGTTGAACCAGATAAACATGCTCAATATGCTTTAAAACAAAGTACAAAATCAGGTGCAGCAAGAGCTCCCCTGAATTATTACGATAAGAAAACAGGTCGACAGGTGTGGTCTAAGACAGGTCAAAGGGTTATAAAAAGTAACCCTCCCATGCAAGCTTATAATGATAAAGCTTCTAATAAAATGAAATTTAAATCAGTGGGTAAAGCAACTGTAAGTGCTACGAAAAACAGTGTAACAGCAGATTTAAACCCCAAAAATGTCTCAGAGGATTTAAATTCGAAAAATATCAATGGTGTCGCTAAAGGCGTCGGCAAAGGGTTAGGAGTAGCCGGTGTAGGGTTAAATTATTATGCAAATTATAATGACGCCAAAGTAGATGGGCTGACAGGTGAAGAAGCACATACACGTGCTGCAGTAGATACAACGATTGACACTGCAATTGGTGGAGCAGTACAGGCTGGATTCACAGCTGCTGGAACTGCTTTTATTCCAATTCCGGGTGTTGGAACAGCTATAGGAGCTGCAGCGGGAATATTTGCTAATATGGCTTTGAATACTGGGGTCGGTAAAAGTAATAAGTCAGTAATGGATAGGGCAAAAGATGCATTTCATAATTTAACGAGTTGGTTTAGTTAAGGAGAGTCTAAGTGATGTTATTAAATAAATTTAGTGAAAAGGATTTTGCGGTTTTAAGGAGGACTTTCGAATCTGGAAGACAAAGCCCAAGTTCTATGAGTGGAATGTTAATTTTGGCAGTTATTTTGCAGAGTCTTATGTTTTTTTTAATATATGTTGTAGCAGCAGATCGCTCATACTTTCCTAACAAAGAAAGCATATTTGTTATTCATCTAGGGATAACACTGTTACTCATGATACTATCTATTGTATATGCAGTCCCTTCAATTTATATGAAACAACAAAAAGCACAATATTTAATAATAATATTAGTATCGCAAAATTTATTTGGTCTTTTATTATATATAGGTGCACTATTCTTTTTAGGAAAAAATCAAAATATCTCTGTGCAATCTTTATTATTGTTTTCGTCTATTACGCTAATATTCGGGTTATTAGTTTTTATAATAACTGCAGTTCGATTTTTTCTTTTACTAAAAAAGGGGCACTATCGAGAAGGATCCAGAAAAGATGAGAGCAGGAGAAAATTTGAGAAAAACTCTTATATACCTATCGTTACTGTAGGGAGCTTGGGTTTAGTGTATATCATTCAATATTTAATTCGAACATTCGATTTTATTTTTGATCTTGAAATATTTGTAATGGTTTTGTTAGGTGTTGGATTATTTTACGCCATGCTTTTTGTCCTGCCTGAACAACTCGTGATTCTTTATTGTAAATATCGCTTTGAAAGCTTTAATTTTAGTAAAGATGGAAATTTACAACCATTTGGAATAGATAGAAAGGATGCTTAAATATGCAAATAGAAGTACGGTCACTCATTTTTGAAAATCTACTTATTTATAAAACAAAACAATTAAGAGAGGATTGGCAAATGGGGTTTTTTATGATGGAAGACTTTACGCTTGCTGAAGGCATATATAAAAATGGCCCAACTTTTTTTTCAGTAGCACCAGAAAAAGGTGAAAATAAATTTGGTAACTTCACGTATTATTTACCAATTAGCGAACCTGTTATCCTTTCAGATGAAACAGACTTTCAATTTCAAGAACGGTTTCATATTGAAGAAGCATTAGTTTTACGACAGGCGAATGAAACTAATGATTTTCATACTGCATATAAAGAAGTCAAAAAATATGCTAATGAAAATAATATGTTAATAGCTGACACATTTTATTGTGTGTTATTGGATGTATTTGATGAATATATCATTGATTTATATGTGCCTTTACAAGATTGGGGGGGGTAACATGATTGTAGACAATCATTACATAGCTTGCCGATATGTCGCATCAAAATATTACAGTTTTGTTCCAGAAGAAATTGATATTGCGATTAAAGATTTTCAATCAATTTTAGAAAATCATGGTTATCATTCAGATGGAAGAATGTTTTTTTCTATTTTAAGTGATCCAACAGATGAAGTAATGAATGCTGAAATTTTTTTGCCAATTTGGGAAGATCATTTTACTATACAAGATAAGGAACAAGTTAATTTCCATAGCTATTTATTAATTAAGCCAATGATCATGACACGAGTTATAGAAGATTTTGATGAACAATCACAGATAAAATATTGGGAGCTCATTGATTATCTTCAGCGAAATAGATTAAAACAAAGGACCCCGATATTTGTTGAGTTTAAGAATAGCCATTTGGGACGGAAATATATAGAAATGAGTGTTGGATTCTAAATAGGCATTAGATTAGAAAATAAAAGGACTGATAAGCAAAGGAAGAAAAATAGAAATTTCTGCTTTTTAAAGAAATGACTCTATGAATAATCCAACCCTAAGGAAAGGGAACTATATGAGCAATAAGAATGCAAAGACGGCGAAACTATTAACGAAAATAGGTAGTTTCTTATGTATGTTTATGGCAGCCTTTATTGGTTATTAGTATGTTTACACCAGTTGAAATCACAATTAACGGATCCTACACACTTGCGAAGCTGCAGGAATAACAGGGTACCCCGGGCCGTTAACATTTTGACTGTGTATTATTTTTGTCTTGTTTGTCTTAGGAATGTTGGTCTAATAATCAGTAAAAGAGTGAAAGGGAAGTAACAGCAGCTTAGGGATTCATTCTTATAATCATAGGATTCCCGACAATGATTGCAGCAGGAGCGGAATTCTTTTTATTATTGTCGGAGTACAGACCTTTCTGGCAATAAAAGTCCAGGACTTAACTGCTTGAATAAACTGAAACTAGTCGTTAATTTTGTGGGGGTTTATTAGTCTATAAGACGATTAATGGAGGTGACTGTGTGTATTGACTTATTTAATTATTTTCATCCTGATATTAATACCAATCGTGCTATTCATTTTATTTTCAATACTCGGAGCTAAGCTTAGTATAAAGTATTACTATTCGATCACAGCATTAATTGTTTTATTATAACAACTGCTGGTCATTATTATTATTACATATCCCATGATTTGAATTTATTTTCGAACAAGGACTATATCAAGTTCTTTTTGGTTATTTCCCTACTGAGTATGATAGTCATCTTCCTTTTTAATTTGATCAGTCGCTGGCTAAAAAAAGAAAGCGGGTTATCCCTCAAGTGGTTGGCCATTATATTTATATGCATTCTTATCTTTTTTAATTGGCTGATCCCGTTGGGTCATAAAATATTATTATGTACAAAGAGTGGATTTGACGGAAGAAATATTTACAAACGGGGACACGAATAAAGTAATGACAGATGGAGACATCATGATCGGCATGGTTGAATCCCGCATATGATCCACTGTTGCAGCAGATTTACCGGAGTCAGAGTGCATACGATAATTATTTTTACATAAAGAATAACGGGGGCACATCCTACAAAGGAAATATTTATTTCTCGCTTTATAATGAGAACAACGATATTTTCGCAGCGAAGATGATAGAAGATGTGGAAGTCGTTTCAAACTCAATACGGTTATTAGTTGAACGTGAGGATAATGCAATTATGACAGATGAATGGACACAGCTTTCATTCAGTACAAAACAGAAAGTAAAACTTCTGATGCTATGCTATCGAATAATTAATAATAGGTGAAAACGTGTGTCTACAATGGATAAAAATCGTCGGGCAGCATGGGTTCCGTTCGCAAGTCTTCTCACGCTTTGATGTACTTTGATCATACAGAGGGCAGCGTGCGGACGATCAAACTGCCGAAACAATTTACACTCATATATCAATGACTCAATTAACAGTAAAATTAGAACAGCTGAAGAACCGATTATATCAATCATCGGCCAATGAAAGAAAGCCGGATAATAAACGATGGATGGATGAAGACATCGGAGAAATGACCAGACTAAAGTTTAAAAAAGATTACGATATAGATATCGATGTGTAAAACAGGACTTAGCTTTATTAAAAGAACTGACAATACAGTCAGAAGTGTATCAAAGCTTGATCATTGGGTTATAGATGGTTTTTAGGAATTTATTGTGCATGGAATTTATTTTGGAAGGCTTATCAATAACGAATGGCCCTTTTATTTAAGTTCGTAAATTTTTGATGAAAGAACATTGATGAGGGATGCGATGACCAGAACCGGTTTACGACAGATAAATGAAGAGGCAATTGCTATTATCGGTTATTTGTGGAAAGCATACTGGTGAGCACACCTTTCATTACGGATGTGATTGACTGAATTCTATTCATGGCACAGCTGGGGCGTGTTTATCGCACAACAAATACGATCATGAAGGTAGAACCCTCTTTTTGGTCTTTTAATATCGTTTCATAAAGCTTCCTCCTTGGTACATAAGCAGTATAGTAAAATAACACTCTTATTGCCCAAGTTCATTTAGGGGCTTATGAGTTACCTCTTTCAAACTTGTGTTATCAAACAATGGATGCCGGTTATGCTGAACCGATTTACAAGCAAGTCTACCAGATGGGGCAGCAATCCATTATTGACTATAAAGTAGCCTGCCCCTTAACGGATAACATATCATAACGCTTTTCCAACAAATTGTAGTGGCGTTTTAATTGTTTGCGTTATACTGGAGATACTCAGTGATAAGGGTCGTCTGGAGGGTATTATGGAAAGGGAACATTCATTATACTTTTATCCACCAAGGATTAAAAACATTTTTTTACTAATAATGTGCTCGGTCTTTATGGCATTTGGTGTTGTGGTTGGTGGCTTTGCCTTCAACCAAGGGGACTTTTTAATGAGTGGGTTAGGAGCAGCCCTAGCAGTGTTTTTTGGCTTTTTGATCTTTATAATACTTAAAAGGATATTTGGATCGAAACCTTACCTCATTTTAACGGAAGAAACATTAACGATCGGCGCCTCATCCAAGAACGCCGTTCCCCTAAGATGGGAAGATATCGAAGGGTATGATATAAGAAGTATTGGCTTTAATAAAATCATAGAAATCATGTTGCATGATGAAGAAAAATATCGTGACCAGATGTCCAAAGCCGCCGCATGGTTTAATAAAATGAATGATGTGATGAACTATAGATCGTTCGGGATTGGATGGGGGCAGGTTAAGCGTAGGGACCGGAACAGATTGGCGCGTGAATTGGACAGACGTACTTTTGAATCCCGCGAGCCTTTTCATGAACTTTATAATTCCGTGAATGAAGTTGCTACAGCGGAACAAATTCTTAACAGACAACATGGAATCCGCTGGCAAATGAAAGTCGATAAAGAGAGACAAATGGCTCGCAGCCAAGTGAACGGTAAATATCTGTTACAATCGTATGGCATCAGTCTGCTTCTGACGGGTGTTGCGTTTCTCATGTTTTATTGGTCAGATGATGATGGAAGTACACCTATGCTTGTCGTCTCGTTTATCTTGTATCCTTTCGCAAAAGTGATATGGGATGTTCTGTTGGGATTCCGACTTAGGTATAAAATGGACAAAGATGAGTCGTCTGTTTCCATGTTTTTTTACAGATTCATATTTTTCATTCACATATTACTATATCTTTTCAGTCTTGTTATTGCGCCATTTGGCATTCTTTATTATATTTTTATAGCCATCCGTCATCAAGCCATGAAAAGAAGAAGTGGAGTAGATACAAAACCCTCAAGTAAAAGGTCATTTTCTATGCGTTTTGTCATTTTTCCACTGAATGTTTTCGTTATGCAGGTGCTTGCCTTTATTCTGCTCGCCCTGGAAATCGAGAACTTTCTAGTATTAGCAGCCCTTATGTTATACGGTGTGACTTTTTCTGTTTATGTCGCTTTTTATCCTGACAATAGAAGTTACTTTTCAAGTCTGGTTGCGTATTTATGGCGAATCGGCATTTGTTTTTTGATTCAATCTTTTGTGTTCTCATGGAACGTGAAAGACGAGTATACCGAAACTGTTGCTTTATTTCTACTTTCGCTTCCACTGTTTTTGCTGCCAAGTTACCTCTTTTATTTATGGGGGAAGGGAAGTTTGCGTCGGCTGGTGTATCGTCTGTTCAATAAAAGTCAAGATGAACTTTCTTGTGAGGCGGTGCAGATATACAAGGAGGAATAAGGGCTTTTACAAATTGGATATTATCGCTTCGATCTTATTCTTCGTTGGTTTTATTGGGATGTTGGTATCATTCACTTAACTAATGTGAGGCAGTGATGTGTCTATAAAGGGGAAAAAGGCAGACTGCTTGGATGCGTCGAAATTGTGAACGTTCTGGTACTATGCGGGACAAGTGTTCGGTTGTAAAGTACTACCATTTTAACTCCAAGACAGCTATGATATACATACAACAAAAATAGATTAGTAGAAATCACAAGGAGGTTATACATGAAACATGTTAGATGGATTATTTTATTGATGGCTGTTATAACACTTGTTTTGAATGGCTGTTCCAATGATACCGCATCTAGTGATGGACAGGAGAAAGAAGAAGACCCTGACATCCCTGAAGCTGCTGATAACGCTGAAGAGATGGCAGATGAAGGTCCAGGAAAGTTTTTACATGGATGCTATTGAACGAATTCAGGAATCAGGGAAAATCAGTGAAGAATCAGCCGATGAATTGCAGACATTGATTGATGAGCGCCAAGAAAAACTATCGAAATTTAATGATGTAAAAAGGGAGAACCTCAGAAGTGAAATTGAGGAAGAAAGGCAAAAAGCGATTGATATGATTGAAGAACAGAGAGAAAAATCGAATGAGTAAGTCAATTAATTCAAGCAATCCCCCCCGAAAGATGTTTATTGTCCATCTCTCCGGGACTTTTTTATAACACTTCCCGTAAAAATTCCCGTATTTCATCAGCTTCTATTTCAGATTCATGAAAAACATGTTCGATATGTCCTCTTTCAGAGAGTTCTTCTTCTCCCAAGACAGCAAAGCGATTTTCCTGTAAATGGATTACGGTATACTTGTCAGGGTGATCTTCATTTTTCATAAATGCAAAATCATAGCGTTTCAGCTTGCTCATGAAACTTATATATCTGATCTCCTTTGTCACAACTTCGTCTTTCAAGTAATCAAATTTATTCTCCATTTATAAGACCTCCTGATTTAGGATATTTTCAATTCCCTGGGAAAAGAACAGCTTCCATGTCGCCTTAACCTGCAAATGTGGTATCATGTATTTAGAAAGATATGGAGGGTTAGTGATGTATTTTGTTGATCGAAAAAAGATTGAAGAAACACTACAATATATGGATAAACTGTTGCAGGAAGTCAGCAAACACTCATTTGATACATTTGCAGACAAGCTGTACCTTGAACGCACCGTACATATGGTAATTGAATCAACGCTTGATGTCGGGAATATGATGATTGATGGTTTTATTATGCGCGATCCGGGCAGTTTTGATGACATTATTGATATATTGATTGATGAAAATGTTATTCCTGAAAACGAAGAAGCGGATTACAAAGCGATTATTCAGTTGCGGAAAATGGTAGTTAAGGAATACCTGCAGATTGATCATCAAGTGCTGGCTAATACGTTCCTGAACCATATAGATACATTGAATCTTTTCAGTTCACATATCAGAAATTATTTGGATAACGAACTTGGCGTTGCTAATGCCTTTACCAATGAATAGCGGGTGACATGAAGATATGAATCGTTACAGTGCTTATTTAATTGACTTGGACGGAACAATGTATTGGGGCGATAAGCCAATTGAGTTTGGAGCCGAATTTGTTGATATGTTGACCGCCAAAGATATTCCATACCTGTTTCTGACAAACAATTCCTCCAAAACACAAAAACAGGTTTCCGATAAATTACAGAAAATGGGCATCCGTTCTACGCCTAAACATGTTTTCACTTCGAGTATGGCAACGGCCAAATACATTATGCAGATGAAAAATAATGCTCGCTGTTTTGTTATTGGTGAAGAGGGTTTGCGTGATGCCCTGGAAAGGGAAGGGCATACGATTACCGAGGAGAATTGTGATGTCATCGTGTTTGGCATTGACAGAGAGGTCAACTATGAAAAACTGTCCAAAGCTTGTCGGGCTGTACGCAATGGGGCTGCATTCATTTCGACAAATGCTGATGTGGCTCTTCCGACAGGACGCGGGCTAGAGCCCGGCAATGGTGCGCTTACATCAGTGGTCACAGTCAGCACTGGTGTGAACCCTACATTTATTGGAAAACCAGAATCCATCATTATGGAGCAGGCCCTTGAACAGTTTGGAACATCGAAAGCTGAGACATTGATGGTGGGCGATAATTATCACACAGACATTATGGCTGGCATTAATGCTGGTATTGATACGCTGATGGTGTTTACCGGTGTAACGCCGCAAACTGACTTACCAGGTTTTGAAAAAAAGCCCACGTATCATGCACACAGTTTAAAAGAATGGATTAATTTTATTTAAATATTAGAAGAGCAGGAACATGAGCAGAACAGGCAAGAACATCAGCAGAAGAAGTTATAAAAGGAGCAACGCAGACTTATCGGCGTTGCTCTTTATAGCTTTCGGTTCGGTGACTTTATTGATATACAGCTGGAAAGGATGTGCGGGAGAGAACAGCCTTGTCAGTCATCGAGTAATTCATCGTCTGCTGCGGCATGCGCGAGCCGGCTGGACGCTGCGGCGGCAATCGCACCGACAATATCATCGAGAAAAGTGTGGCACTCGCCAGTCGATTTATCATTCAGGTGTTTCAATATGCCCGGTTTTTGTTTGTCGATATAGCCATAGTTCGTAAATCCAATCGATCCATATACATTGACGATCGAAAAAGCGACAATTTCATCGATTCCGTACAAACTTTCATCGATTTCAACTGTCCGCTGAAGAGGCTCATCAAGTTTCTTATCCTCTGCCAGCTTATCCACCTGAATGCCGGTTAAAATGGCATTCTGAACTTCCCGCTTTCCCAGCACCTGCTCAACGTTGAACTGACAGTCATCCATACTTAGATCATTATGATAATCTGCCTGCAGATAATATACGAGATCTGCAATATCTTCTATAGTGACACCGCGTTCTATGAGCCATTCCCGTGCTTTAATTTCTAATTTGGTTTTATTCGTATTGTTATCCATTGTTATCACCTTTTCATTTATTTAGTTAAAACAGAGCATTTGCAAACATATATATTAAAGTAATAAGACAAAAAGGGGTGACCATGTTGAGGGATTTTCTGGCAGCATATTATGGTATCCAACCGCAGGAAAAGACGGTCTGGGATGGAAGAGAAGGATTTAAAGATGCTAATTATGTTTATTTTACCATTTCTGCCAAACAGAAGAAAGTAATACATATGGAACAGGCAGCATTAGCGTACTATTTACAGGAGAATAATTACAGACATATGTCCATACCCATTCCAAACAGTGAGGGCGAATGGTATACGCGATATAATGACAGCTACCACATGGTATTGCGGGTAAATAATGCTTCTTCCGGAAACCACCCTGCACATGGCGAGCAGCTGGCGGCTTTTCATAGAACCGGATCATTATATCAGTATGAGCCTCAGACCATCTCAAGTTATGGCCAATGGAAGACATTATGGATAGAAAAGCTGACAGCATTTGAGGAAGCTATCGAATCAGAAGCAAATAATCATTCGAATGCTTATTACAGTATGTTGATGGACTGCTTGCCATATATCATAGGTTTAAGCGAAAATGCTATCCAGTACATGCAGGAAAGTGAAACCGAGCAGCGATTCCATGACACTGATCAGGGGACAATCGTATTCAGTCGGTACCACAGTCAGCTTAACAAGCCTGTGCTTTGGATGAATGATCTTGCATTTGATCATCCGACACGTGACCTGGCAGAGTATATCCGACTGAAGTTACGTGAAAACGATGATCCAATGAATAATATCCGTGTGTTTTTGGATGATTACCAGCGTGTACGGCCATTATCCATCTTTGGCTGGCGGTTATTATATGCACGCTTGCTGTATCCAATTCATATATTTGATGCCATTGAACGCGGGTTTTCGACTGACGATTATGACTCTGTTCACTCGGAGCTGTCAGCTATCATTCAGCAGCAGCCTCTATACGAACAAAGGCTTGCATTGTTTTTTGAAAATGCCGGCATTAATTGTGATGAATTGCAGATTCCTGTGTTACACTGGCTTTAATGGAAAAAGCATATGAACTGGAGTGTTGATACAATGAAGCCTGTTATTTATGTAACCAGGAGAATTCCTGATGAGGTGTTACAGCCATACCGTGATTCGTTTGAATTCCGTATGTGGGAAAAAGAAGATGTACCGGTACCCCGGGATGTGCTGCTGAAGGAAGCCGCCTCAGCTGATGGATTGTTATGTTTATTAACAGAAACAATTGACCATGAGGTTCTAACTGCTGCTAAAAATTTAAAAATTGTTGCGAATATGGCGGTTGGCTTTGATAACATCGATGTGGAAGCTGCTCGTGAACATGGTGTTGTTGTGACGAATACACCTGACGTATTGACGGAAACAACTGCGGATTTGACGTTTGCGTTGATGATGGCGACAGCACGCCGCCTGATCGAAGCGGCTGATTATATTCGGGAAGGCAAATGGAAATATTGGACACCTTACTTACTGGCAGGGTCTGATATTCATGGTAAAACTATTGGTGTAGTCGGAATGGGGAGAATAGGCGAAGCGGTAGCTAGACGTGCCAAAGGGTTCGGTATGTCGATTCTGTACCATAACCGCTCAAGGAAGGAAAATGCAGAACAGGAATTAGGCGCCGTTTATAAAGATTTCCCGGAATTGCTGCAAGAGGCAGACTTTGTAGTTTCACTGATACCATTAACCGAACAGACATCGGAAATGTTTAATCAAGGCGCTTTCAAGGCGATGAAATCATCCGCAATCTTTGTGAATGCTTCCCGTGGCGGGACGGTGGATGAAGAAGCATTGTATGATGCTCTGATAAACAATGAAATCCGGGCAGCAGGGCTTGATGTGTTTGTCAACGAGCCGATTTCTCCGAAGCACCCGCTTGCAGGGCTCGATAATGTTGTCTGTCTTCCGCACATCGGATCGGCAAGCGCCGCGACCCGAACAAAAATGCTGGAGCTTTGTCTTGATAATCTGAAGGCTGTATTAAATGGGGAGCAGGCAATCACACCGGTTAAATGAAAAAAGGCAGACTTGGTATCGTCTGCCTTTTTTCTATTATATGTCATTTAAAATACTTGTTCGATTTCTGTCACGCCGGGAACTTCGGATCTCAGTGCCCGTTCAATTCCGGCTTTCAAGGTAATAGTGGAACTTGGGCAGTTGCCGCAAGCACCCATAAGACGAATAAGTACAGTGCCATCATCATCCACATCAATAAGTTCTACGTCACCGCCGTCACGTAATAAAAACGGACGGAGTTTGGTTAATACTTCCTGTACCTGCTCTTGCATTATCCATCTTCTCCTTTCTGGGGTTATTCAATATCGTGACCAGTTTTTGAACCTGTTTCTTCTTATTACCATTATAAAATGGATGGGTTAAAAAATCTATCCATTAGTTTTACATTCTTAATTACTTTTATTTTATCTTTAATCAGGCTTTTTGTAAAATGAAATTAGTGAATAATACGAGGGGGATCCGATATGGATAATTATATCCTTATAACGGTTTACGGGGCTGAACAGATCTGTGCCAGTTGTGTCGGCGCACCGGGGGCCAAGGATACGTATGAATGGCTGCAGGCCGCAATAGGCAGAAAATATACCGATGATAATATTTCATATGAGTATATTGATATTGAACAGCCGCCGGACAATGAGAAGCACCAGGAATGGGCAGGGCGTATTTTAGACGACGAGTATTTTTATCCGCTTGTTCTCATTAATGGCGAGATCGTTGCAGAGGGCATTCCCAGATTAAAATCAATTTACCGGGAACTGGACAAAAACGGAGCAGTTGTTCAGACCTGAAAGCTAATGGCTAAACAAGGCTTGATTACGGCATAAGTTGTCACCATTGATTCATCAGCTGATAGTTTGTATACTTAATAGTAACAATTGAATTGACTCATCTTACTAAAGAGGAGGATATATATGGTTATCTCGATTACAGATGGGGCGGCAAATCAGGTCAAAGAAATGATGAAGGAAGAAGAAGCAGGTGCCTGTCTGCGCTTTGGCATACAAGGCGGCGGTTGCAGTGGCCTTTCCTATTCATTGGGATTTGACCATGACGTTAATGAAGATCTGGACACGGTTGAAGATATAAATGGTATTCCGGTTGTCATGAATAAGCAGGACGTCCCGATTATCGAAGGAACGACTATTGACTTTAAACAAAACATGATGGGCGGCGGATTTTCGATCGATAATCCTAACGCCATTGTATCATGCGGATGCGGTTCGTCATTCAGAACAGACCGCCGTAGTGGCACACCGGAAAAATGCTAAACAGTCGATGAATAGCCGTATTTGCTGTGAAACGAAGCAAATGCGGCTTTTTTTGGTTGAGTTTTCATCGGGTGATTTTTGTGACTTCGAGCAAGTTAACTGTGAACTTCAATCCATGCAAAAAAGCCTGGGGTATTCCCAGACTTTCAATTAAAACATCGCTGTTGAATGTCTTGGCTGGATGCGTGCTTTTGGATCAATATATTGTTTGGCATTATTAATTGCTGTCGGTCCTTCCCCGAACCCGGTGGCGATCAAGTTGACTTTCCCGGAGTAGGTCGTAATGTCACCGGCTGCATAAATACCAGGGATATTGGTTTCCATCCGCGAATTGACGACGATACTGTTTTTATCGATATTAAGTCCCCAATCTTTAATAGAGCCAAGCGTTGAAACAAAGCCATAATTACAAAGCACAGAATCAACATGAACGTCTAGTGATGTATCGCCTTTAGCCTCATTCAGCGTAACATTTTCAATCTTTCCGTTCCCGCTAATAGAAGCAGGCACGTAAGGCGTTACGATATCGACACTGGAATTCATCAATTGCTCGACACTGTGTTCATGTGCTCTGAATTTGTCCCGGCGGTGTACCAGTGTTACTTTTTCGGCAATGGGTTCAAGCATTAATGCCCAGTCTACTGCTGAATCACCACCGCCCAGGAGCATGACATGCTGTCCCTGATAGGCATTCATATCCTTTACATGATAATGCAGATTAATGCCTTCATACTGGTCACAGCCTTCAACATTCAGTCGACGCGGCTGAAAAGCACCATTGCCCGCTGTAATAATGATTGTTTTGGTATAATGCTCTTCGCCGTTATTGGACGTTAATTTAAATGTATTATCTTCAAGCCGTTCCACCTTTTCAACTGATTGTCCGAGAACGATTGTCGGGTCAAACATTTTAGCCTGTTCTTCCAGGTTGTCCACTAAATCCTGTGCACGAACCTTCGGGAATCCGGCAACATCATATATATATTTCTCTGGATACAGGGCAGTCAATTGCCCGCCAGTATGTGGCAAACTTTCCATTATTTTAACGCTCGCCTGGCGCATTCCACCATAAAAAGCGGTGAATAAGCCTGTGGGACCGGCTCCAATAATGGTTACGTCGAATAGTTTATCTGACATGGATGTCCCCCCAATGAATTTATTCGATAAATATACCACGCCTATCGTACCACAAACATGGCGTACATGTGTATTGATACAACCGGACGGTGTGACAATTTACTCAACATCCAAAATTTGTCTTGCAACAGGGCCCGAAAAAGAATAATATATTAAATGGTTTACAATTGTGTTACAAACCTGCTTCATGTTAATTTGAGTTTTGCTATATAGATAAAAAGAATTGTAAAGGTGGAAGTGATTATATAATGGAGAAACCGGACATTGTCATTTTAGGTGCCGGCTATGGGGGAATCATGACTGCAGTTAAGCTGCAGAAGATGTTAAACATGAACAAATCAACAATAACGCTTGTTAATAAATACGACTACCATTATCAGACTACCTGGCTGCACGAAAATGCAGCCGGTACATTGCACCATGACCGGACAAGAATTCCCATCAAGGATGTTGTGAATACAGCTAAAGTCAACTTTGTAACGGACATTGTGGTTTCGATAAAACCTGATAAAAGGAAAGTAAAACTGCAGAATGGGGAATTGTATTATGATATCCTTGTTATTGGCTTAGGGTTCGAGACAGCCACGTTCGGCATCCCGGGTCTGAAAGATAATGCATTCATGATAGAAAATATCAATAGTGCCCGGCTTATCAGGGATCATCTGGAATATAATTTTGCCATGTATCAGTATGAAGATGGAAAGAACCAGGGAAGACTTAATATCGTTGTTGGCGGCGGCGGGTTTACCGGCGTTGAGTTTCTCGGGGAATTGGCAAACCGGATTCCGGAGCTTTGTAAAGAATACGATGTTAATAAGTCAATAGTACGAATAATCAATATTGAGGTGGAATCAACTGTTTTACCCGGATTTGACCCCCAACTGTCAGAATACGCGATGAGTTCACTTGAGTCACGCGGTGTTGAATTTATAACCGGAGCTACTCTGAAAGAATGTAAGCACGATCGTATTATATTTGAAAAAGATGGTAAAGAATCGACTATCCCGACATATACAATGGTGTGGGCAGCCGGCGTTCGTGCCAATGCCATATTGGAAGAATCGGGATTCGAGCACCATCAGGGCAAAATTGAAGTGCGTCCGGATATGCGTGCACCCGATTATGATGATGTATTTGCGATCGGTGATTGCGCATTGATTATGGATAGAAAGACAAATACACCTTATCCGCCAACAGCCCAAATAGCCGTTCAGCAAGCCGAAACGGTTGCTCACAATATCAAAGCACTTGTAAAGGGTACTGATGATCTTGATGAATTCCAGCCGGATCTGCTTGGAACAGTTGCTTCGCTCGGCAACAGCGATGCTATTGGTGATGTTTTTAATAATCGGAAGTTGTTTGGGTTGAAAGCTGTTATCCTGAAAAAAATCATCGATAACCGCTATCTGCTGAAATTGGGGGGACTGGGTCTGTTGATGCGAAAAGGGAAATTCAATATTTTCTACTAGATCGGTAAATGTGAGTTTGCTGTCTTTGCTTTTTCCTGTATTTATTATAAAATGATGGCTGTATGCATTGGTGAAGGGAGATACAGCGTTGATACAGTTTGTTGTTTCCATAGTATTGTTTTTTGTCATCTTCTTTGGACTGGCCTTTATATTGAATATGCTTCTGCGTCGTACATGGCTCATGGCCTTTATTTATCCGTTTGTTGTTCTAATTATTGTTGATAATATATCCACGGCGGAGTATTTCACAGCCCCGGGAGAGTCATTTGCTGCAGCATTTTCCGGGTTGACGGAGATAACCATTGCGGATGTCAGCATTTTGGTCGCAGGCTTTGCCGGAACGATTGTTTCCGGATTTGTGATCAAATTCCTCCGCAAGAGCGGATATCAGATGTTCTAGTATGACAGAGGATAAAAGCGTTGATCCTTAAATTTCAGGGTCAACGCTTTTCATTATTCTGATAACTTTTTATATTTAATCGTATATAAATTTATTTTTTGGTAACACTGTCCAAGTAGGCAGTTAATTAGGGTAATAGTCTCGAAACAGCATTTCTGACTGTTCAGCAAAATCAAAATACTGCCGGAAAGGTGTTATCATTGAATAGAGTTACTTTACTAAGAAGGCTTGCGATGTCTTTGTTGTTTTTGGGGGCATTATTCGTAACATTTTCATCAATCTCGAATGTTACCATGTCAGATGTAGAAGCCTGGATAGCCGAGGATAAGACAGCATCAGTCGTCGCGTCTACCGGTGAAGCTGAACATAAAGAAGTTACGCTAAAGAAAAAGGGACTGAACGTGGAAGAGCAGCCGGAAAGGTTTATTTCGAGTGAGCAAATTGAAGGGCCTAAAACATTGGAAGAGTATGTGAATACTGAGCAGTATCCGAGCAGGACTGTTATGGCAACTGGCTATACCGCCGGAGTGGAATCGACCGGCAAAACCCCGGATCACCCTCAATATGGGATTACGTATTCAGGTGTAAAGGTTCAACGAGATTTGTACTCTACGATTGCGGCGGACTTGGATGTTTTTCCAATTGGAACAATCTTGTACATCCCGGGTTACGGGTATGGTGTTGTTGCTGACATAGGCAGTGCCATAAACGGAAATCAGATTGATTTATATTACGAGACAGTTGAAGATGTGTATAATGAATGGGGCAAGAAAGAGGTTGAAGTTTATATCGTTAAGAAGGGCGACGGTGAGTTGTCCAAAGAAGTTTTGAATAATCTGAACGAAAATGAGGCAATGCAGGTCTTTCGAAAACAGATTAATGAAAGCTAAAAATGCAAAAGCCGCTTCACAACAGAGTGAGGCGGCTTTTTAGATGACAATTTTTGTGGAAAAACAGTTTCTCTATCATGCCGCGCTTTTAGTAATACTGATAAAGAAAGAAAGCAATGGCTATGCCGGATAGCCCGCCGAAGAACACTTCAATTGGCTGGTGACCGAGAAGTTCCTTCAATTCTTTGCGTTTCTGATACAATTCTTTTCGGTTCCAGTCTTTTGCACCTTCCATAAAATACTGGAAATCCTCGACCAGTTGATTGATCACAATGGCCTGCTCCCCCGCCTGTCTGCGAACACCGGAAGCATCAAACATGATGATGACACTGAAAACGGCGGAGATGGCGAACATGACTGAATCCGCTCCTTCTACAATGCCGACAGCGGTTGTCAGTGCGGCCACTGCGGCGGAATGGCTGCTTGGCATACCGCCTGTTGAAAAGGCAAGACCGGGTTTAAACTCTCTAGTTGCAATTAATCGGATCGGAATTTTAATTACTTGTGCGAAAACAATTGCAGATAACGCTGCCCATAGCGGGAAGTTTGCAAAGAAATCCATGAAAGCAGGTACATCCTCTCTGTTGTTCTCTTACTTAAAATAGTTATATATATTTTAGCATAACCAATGCTTGTTTGAACAAAAAAGGATGAACGGGATTTTATTGCTTCAAGCTTTTACGGTTGAAAGCCATCTCGAGGGGATTCGCTTAGCCAGGCTGAACATGAACAGGGCGGCAAGAAAGCTGAGTCCTGTATCTTTTATTAAAAATGGAATCATGCTTCCCCAGGCAACACCATAAGAAATGTTTAATTCAAGCCAGGTATTCATAGCAATATACATATAGGTTACCCCGATTCCATAATTGAACATCAGTCCCACAATCGAAGCAAGTCCATATATTGGAACAGACGGTTTACTGCTTTGCTCAGCAACTAAACCGGCAAAAAAAGCTACGAAAATAAAAGAGATAATAAATCCGCCAGTTGGGGAGATGAGCTGAATCGGGCCTGCCTTCATTTGCGCGAAAACCGGAACACCTGCCATACCAACAAGAATATATGTAATCATGGCAATGGCCCCGAGCCTCTTGCCAAGCATCAGACCAGCAATGGTGGCGAAAAAAGTCTGCAAGGACAGCGGGACAGTCGCGCCTCCGATAGGCAAAGCAAGCATCGGAAACCATACCGTAATGTTCGCCCCGATAGCCATCAGGCAGACAAAGACGGCACCAAAAGTTAAATCAACAGTGCGTAGTTTTTTCAATTTTAACCCTCCTTTTATAAATGATCATAAACAGAATCACAATTATTGTCAACCAACAATATAATTAGGTTTACAATAAAATTAAAAAAAGAGACTGGACAATGTTGATATTTGTTTTAACGATCGATTCGGAAAGATAATTGGTGCTCGTCATGTTGGAAGTCATTTCGGATAAGCAGCACTCCTCGCAACTCGAAGCCTATTCGGCGGAAGTTTTTCTCGTTACTGTGGATCACCCCCCCGGGAGTCTTCGTATTTTTCGCTGTTACACAGCCCATCCTATAAAAAATCCGAACTGATTCAAATATCTGTCTGAGGAGCTTTGAATCAGTTCGGATTTTTCGTCTTATTTTATAGCTGTGTCAAGAGCAACTTCCATCATGTCGTGGAAGGTTGTCTGGCGTTCTTCGGCTGTTGTTTCTTCACCGGTCAGGATATGATCGGATACTGTCAGAACAGTGAGAGCCTGACGGTTGAATTTTGCTGCAAGTGTGTATAGTGCTGTTGTTTCCATTTCGACAGCCAGCACATTGTATGCTGCCAGCAGCTCATTCACTTCTCTAGCGTTGTCACGATAGAACGTATCGCTCGTGAACACGTTTCCGACACGTAAATTCAGACCCTGTTCTTTGCCGGTATCATACGCATTTTTCAGCAGTTCAAAATCGGCCAGTGGTGCATAGTCAATGCCGTTGAAGATCATCCGGTTCATCTGTGAGTCAGTTGTTGCGCCCTGAGCCAGAATAACGTCACGCACTTTGACATCGTTTTGAATGGCTCCGCAAGTACCGACACGAATTAATTTTTGGACATCATATTCCTGGATTAATTCGTTAGTGTAAATGGAAATGGATGGCACACCCATCCCTGTGCCCTGCACGGATATCCGTTCACCCTTATAAGTACCGGTGAAGCCGTACATGCCGCGTACCTGGTTATATTGCGTCACATCGTCCAAAAAGGTTTCCGCGATGAACTTTGCTCTCAGCGGATCTCCGGGCAGCAAAATTTTATCAGCAATATCACCTTTGTTGGCCCCTATATGTACACTCATGCTTTTCGCCTCCTGAATACAAATTCATTCAAAGTTACGGTACCACATTGTCCAGGTAAAGACAAATTTCACGAAAATGACACAGGATTTTCAGCATTTTTATTTCAAAAATCCCTTATATTGTTTATAATAATACTGATGTATAGTATTTCTTCACAGCGGAATATATACGTTAGGAATTTATTTTTGGAAGGATGAAAAGGAATGCAGGAAAAAACGTTCACCATTACAGCTGATACCGGGGTGCACGCACGTCCGGCAACTCTACTCGTAAATAAAGCAGGACAATTTGAATCGGAAATTGAAATTTCATATAATGGCAAAGATGTTAACCTTAAGTCGATTATGGGCGTTATGTCATTAGGAATCCCCAAAGGTGCAGAAGTAAAAATTACAGCAAATGGCGGGGATGAAGAAGAAGCGATTAAAGGCGTTACCGAGGTTGTGAACGAACACCTGGGCGAGTAATAACTTAAGCGCCTTACTGTATTGTGGAGCTAGGGAGGAAGACCCGCTAGCTCCTTTTTAATATCCCGCATATAAGGGAAAAGTGTTCTAATGAATGAAGTTTCACTATCTATAATAGCTTTTTGTGTAAGTGTTCTGCTCCAGATCTTCTATTTGTTTCAGGGATTGCCTGTTAAACGCGGTGTCTTTTTGGGAAAGTTTCTCTTTTATTTTAGTGACGGCTTCTTGCAGTGATGTGTGGTAATCCGGTGGCTCGCCGTCATAGCTTTTTACGGCTGATTTGACAACGTTCATTTTTTCGTAGTGGGCGAGGGCTTTTCGCTCCTGGAAAAAGACGCCCTCTGTTTCACCAGGATTATGCAGATCACCTTGAGTTGGGTGCTTCAAAACGGCATGAACTTTGACTAAATAGCGTTCACCACGATCCTCGAGCACTTCACCTATGTATTTACCTGAATTATATTTTACTTCAACAATGTCTCCAACGGAAACTGCCATTGATCGTAACCTCCTTTAATACTATTGTGCCAAACTTGGTATGGGTCCGGCAATTATTAGGTTTCTGTTGACATGGATTTTCTGTGATGCTGCAATAAAGACAAAGGAAGTGATCATCTATGATGGAGTTTTTATATTTTCCGGAAGATAAATCGGAATATATTCCGGCAGTCATCATGCTCGTTATATTTATGATAGGAGCGGTACTGGCGACGTACTTCTTTATAAAATATTCAAAAAAAGAAGCGAAAAGAGTAGAGGAACAATATCAGGAGAAAACTGATCAGGATCGGGATTGAAATCGGCTTGTTTATTTTTGGGCTTCTTTGCAGATACTGAATATAAAGCATCTGCAAAGGAGTAGCATTCATGAAGAGGGTAATATTGATAATTGTGCTGTCCGCTTTTTTGTCAGCCTGTCAGGGGAATAATGAAACATCGCGGACGGTCGATATGTTTAATTCATCGGGGGATATGATTGGTACTGTAAAGTTGACTGAAGGAGATGGCGGTGTCGATTTTAAAGTGAAACTTGAAGGGCTCGAGCCTGGCTACCACGGGATTCATGTTCATGAGTACCCGAAATGTGACCAGCCGGATTTCACGACTGCTGGTAGTCATTTTAATCCGTTAGGCAACGAACATGGGCTGATGCATCCGGAAGGCTCACATCTTGGCGACTTGCCGAATATTGAAGCGGATTCGGGCGGGCTTGTGAACGCTGAATTGATGTTGCCGGAAGCTACACTGCAGGACGGTAAAAAGTCGCTTCTTGCTGGTGAAGGCACATCACTCGTTATTCATGAGAAACAGGATGACGGGGTCAGTCAGCCCGGGGGTGAGTCGGGTGCCAGAATAGCATGCGGCTTTATCGCCAAGGATGAAAAACAATCATCAGAGACCCCGACAGATCCGACTAATTTTAATGAAAAACAGAAAGAATAGATGATTATCAAAAAAATGTCTGTGGATAGAATGGAATACAAACAGAAAACAACAAAAGAGGCTGGGACATAACTAGCCAAAAATGACTTAAAAAAGGTTCCAATCATCACTTTTTGATGGTTGGAACCTTTTTGATTTGAATTATTGTCATCATCTAAGGTAGGATTTGTCTTCTCGGCGGTGTACTTTCTCAAGTTTACCGCCATGAATGCAAATCCTAATTCATTTTCCACGTTGTCTTGTCCCCTAACAGACATACGTGTGAAACGCAAATTAGCCTTCAGAAATCCGAAGACTGGTTCCACATCGATTTTACGTTGTCCGTAAATTTCGCCAGTTTCTTCTTCCGAAAGCTTCCGCCTCGTATAAGCTTTTTGATTTTCCCACTTCTCATTATAATAAATTTTCCGGTTATTGCCTTCTTTTGCTTTGGTACATTGAGATCGTAACGGACAACCGGAACAGTCTTCGCACTCATAAACTTTAAATGTTCGTGTATAACCATATCGGTCTGTTCGATTGGATATATAACGGAATGTCAGTTTTTGACCATTCGGACAGATAAACGTATCATTTTCCTCATTATATTCCCAATTAGCGGAATGGAAAGGGTTATTTCTGTATTTCTTTTTCTTTTCTTTTCGATATTGGTTATAGGTGATCAGGGGCGTGCGTTCCCTGTTCTCGAGGACGTCTTCGTAATTTTGTTCACTGCCATAGCCTGCGTCAGCCACGATATACTTAGGCAGCTCAAAGTAACCTTCCTCAATGTGATCCAGGAAAGGAACGAAAGTACGTGTATCTGTCGGGTTTGGGAATACATCATAAGCGAGCGCATATTGACCTTCTGTCGCAAGCTGCACATTATAACCTGCTTTCAGTTGGCCATTCCTCATATGGTCATCTTTCATGCGCATAAACGTGGCATCATGATCCGTTTTTGAATAACTGTTGCGTTCTCCAAAGATTTCCATGTCCTGTTGGTATTTCTGTTTGCGCACGACAAAGTCCCTGAACCGTTTGCGGTATTGTTTCGGCGCTTTACGTTCGGAACGAAGCTGTTTCCGTTCGCTTCCTTTTTCACGTGCTTCAATCTCTTTGTCATACGCTTCGACTTTCTCATCCAGTTTCTCGGCTATTTGCCTGAGTTCATCAGTGGATAATTCGTCCTCGCTTTCCCGTTCGATCTCCGGGATAATTTCGTTTGCCAGCAATTCATCATACATTTGATTGGACTTCTCCACCAATTTGGCGCTGTATTTCTCTATTGCTTTCCGCCAAACAAATGTGTATTTATTGGCATTCGCTTCAATCTTAGTCCCGTCGATAAAAATCGCTTCTTCATCAATCTGTTTTTCCTGTACAAGCTGGCAGCGGAATTGGACGAAGCACTGACGCAGTAACTCTTTAACCTCTGGATGCACACGAAATCGATTGATGGTGCGATACGTTGGTTCATATCCCTGAGCCAGCCACATCATACGGACACTGTCATGTAGTAATCCTTCGATCTTTCTGCCGGAGAAAACAGATTGCGTGTAAGCACATAAAATAATCTTCATCATCATGCGCGGATGATAAGCTGGACAGCCTGTGTCACGCCGGAAACCTGTGAAGGCATCATCCGGGATAGTTTCCACGACTTCATTGACGGCATAGGCAATATCATTTTCCTCTATTTTTATTTCTAAATCTAAAGGCAAAACCACTTGATTCATGTTATAATGTTTAAACATAAGGATCCCTCCGATGGTTATGGTGTGGTTACTTTAATTTTATCAGAGGCGATCCTTTTTGTTTACTAAAAAATAAACGATAATATAAAAAAAGCGTGGTATCTCACCTAAACGGTAAGCCACGCTTCTTTTATGTTTACTGGGTTTTGTCCCAGCCTCTTTCTCTGTTTTTATTAACGGTTATTCACCGCGTCTATCAGCCGTTTGACGCCTTCTTCCAAAGTTTCACGCGGACAAGCGATGTTCATGCGCATAAACAGTTTTCCTTCTTCACCGTAATCGACGCCGGCATTAAGACCGACTTTTGCTGTTTCATTCATGAATTTTTTTAAAGCATTGCTGTCCAACTGCAATTTGCTGCAATCAATCCACAGCAAATACGTGCCTTCCGATCGGGTAACGGAAAATATGTCGGTTTTTTCCTCCAGCATGCTGATGACGTAATCTTTGTGTTCCTTTAGTACCTCCCGAAGTTCATCAAGCCACTCTTCGCCATACTTGTAGGCGGCCTCCAGTGCTGTATTTCCCATAGTATTAAGCATATTATGGCCTTGTCTGAGCAGCTGTGCATTCAACGTTTCTCTTGTCTCTTTATCAGATGTGATGATATAGGATGCCTGCAGTCCGGCCAGGTTAAATGTTTTCGATGGAGACATAAACGTAACCGTTTTGGCCGCAATATCCTCCGACAAAGAAGCGAGTGGAATATGCGTTTCACCCGGATAAATCAGATCGGCGTGAATTTCATCCGATAATATCAGTACGTCATATTTCAGGCAAAGCCGCCCCATCTCTTCAAGTTCTTCTTTTGTCCAGACACGTCCTATTGGATTATGCGGTGAGCACAGGATAAATGCTGACACGCCTTGCTTCAATTTATCTTCAAAATCATTAAAGTCGATATGGTAATAGTTATCTTTTTGTTGAAGCGGATTTTTTACGACTTTCCGGTCATGCGATTCAATCACACTGTAAAAAGGGGTGTAGACGGGTGTTTGAACCAGAATGTTATCCCCTGGTTCTGTGAAAGCCTGAACAGCCATATGTAAGCTGGCCACGACACCAGGACTGAATGACAGCCATTCTTTGTTGATCTTCCAATTGTGTCGTTTCGAAATCCAGTTCATAATCGGATTTTTCACATCATCGTCAATTATCGTGTAGCCGTATATTCCGTGTTTTGCACGTTCAATCAAAGCGTCATTGACTGCCTGTGGCGCCTTAAAGTCCATATCCGCGACCCACATCGGCAGCACTTCATCAGATTGAAAAATAGTACTGCGCATATCCCATTTAACCGATCGTGTATTATTGCGGTTATATACCTTTTCGAAATTTCCCATTGTTGACCTCCTATTGAATAAATATAAAATTGAGACTTAACAGCTATTATAATGCATCATTCCAAAAAGGTTAACTGATTAAGCATTTAACTGAAGGTAAGCGTCATTAGGAAATAATTTTATGGACTGGTCCAAACAGCAAAAAAAAAGCAAGGCATTTGTACGCCTTGCTTACAGGGGGAATACGAGAAAGTCTTACGGTTATAGTATTACCCCGTAATTAAAAATATAAACATAATCTGAAAAAAAGTTGAAATACTTTTCTTGGAAAGTGCAATTACAACCGTTTTTCCAATTTTTCCTTTTCTTCTTCAAAACCGGGCTTGCCTAAAAGGGCAAACATATTTTTCTTATAGGCTTCAACACCGGGCTGGTTAAAGGGATTAACACCTAGCAGATAGCCGCTCACCGCACAGGCTTTTTCAAAAAAGTAAACAAGATAGCCAAATGTATAGGCATCAAGTTCGGGCACTTCGACTGTAACATTTGGAACACCGCCGTCAGTATGAGCCAGCAATGTGCCCTGATAGGCTTTATCATTGATATCATTCAGCGTTTTTCCCGCAAGATAGTTAAGACCATCAGCGTTTTCGTCGTCAGCTTCCAGCGTTATATCTTCTTTCGGCTTGTTCACGTGCAGGACCGTTTCGAACAGGCCCCGGCGCCCGTCCTGGATGTACTGACCCAATGAGTGCAAGTCAGTTGTGAAGTTGGCTGAGGCTGGAAAGACGCCTTTCTGGTCTTTGCCCTCACTCTCGCCAAATAGTTGTTTCCACCATTCGCTGAAATAGTGCAGGTGCGGTTCATAGTTGATCAGCATTTCAATGGCCTTGCCTTTGTTATACAAAATATTCCGGATAGCCGCATATTGGTAGGCCGGGTTATTGTCCAGCGACGGCTCGGCCAGATCATCCATAGCCGCTTTTGCGCCTTGCATCATATCATCAATGGATATACCGCTTACGGCAATCGGCAGCAGACCGACGGCCGTCAAGACTGAATAACGCCCGCCGACATCATCGGGAATTACAAATGTTTCATACCCTGCTTGCCCTGCAGCTGTTTTTAATGCGCCTTTTTCTTTGTCGGTTGTCGCATAGATTCGCTCTTTGGCTTCATCTTTACCGTATTTATCCTCAAGAAACTTTCGGAAAATGCGGAAGGCAATTGCCGGTTCAGTTGTCGTCCCGCTTTTGGAAATGACGTTAATCGAGACATCCTTATTTTCAAGAGCATCGAATAATTCATGAATATAAGTCGAGCTCAAATGGTTCCCGACGAACAATACTTGCGGCGCTCTTCGCTGTTCATCAGCTAGCAGGTTTTGAAATGAGTGGTTCAGCATTTCAATTGCTGCTCTTGCGCCAAGGTATGATCCGCCGATACCAATCACAAGCAGTACATCTGAGTCCTTCCGTATTTTTTCTGCGGAGGATTTAATCCGGTTGAATTCTTCCCGGTCATAGTTTTCCGGCAAATCCAGCCAGCCTAAAGAATCATTGCCTTGGCCGGATTTATCGTGAAGTTTATGATGTGCAGATTCTACGTATTCTGATAGATAATCAAGTTCTTTTTGGCTAAAAAAATCCAGTGCCTTGTCATAGGAAAAATTGATATACGTCATGATATCCTCCTTAGTTCAACATTCTACTTTACTTTACCCGAAATAAAGTGCCTGAATCAAGAGTGAGCATTTCTTGAACGACCCGCCACTTAACATCCTATGAATTGTTTGAAGTTGGGGTCTTCTCGTCTATTAATGATAAAAAAGAAGCCTTTCCCATTCTATTGATGAAAAAGCTTCTCTTCCAAAGTCTACTTTTTATAGTTTTCTACGCGATCATCTGATTGTTTGATCCATTCATCCAGCTTGTCTTTTAGTGTATTGAATCCCGGATTTGTATCTTCCTGCTGCTTAGAGGCAGTATTTTTTTGGCCTTTCTCTTGATTCTTAGGCGGCCCCTGAGTTGCACGAATTGATAAAGACACTTTATTGTTTTCTGCATCTAAATTCAATATTTTCACCTTAACGTCATCGCCGATTGCCAGGTAGTCATTAATGTCTTTAACGAATCCGTGAGTCACCTCGGAAATATGGACGAGTCCCTGTGTTTCATCATCCAGGGCGACAAATGCACCATATGGCTGAATTCCGGTGACTTTGCCTTCTAAAATCTGACCCGTTTCAAAATTGTCTATCATGCCGAACACTCCTATTATTTTTTCGATTCTTTTTACACAATAAAACATTGTAGCATAAATATCGAATCTGGGCAAAAATAAAAGGCCAGCTCAGGAAGACGTGCCGGTGGGGGATGGAAGGTATTAAACGGTGCGATTTCTATCCCCAGTCGGATAAAATAATCAGCGTATCTTCACTGGACAGGCTAGTCTCTTTAGACGGGTTCATCATCCAATCACCGTCGCGGATAACACCAATCAATAGTTCGTGGTTTTCCAAAAAGAAGGTGACGGCTTCTTTAAATGGACTCCCATCCAGTTCCTCCGGCAATTTAATATGTGAAAATTGTTGTTCCTTCAATAGATTTAATACGGTTTCGAATGGGGGAGTGTTTTGCTTATGAAAAAGCTCATGGTAAAACAAAGTACTCATAAAATCATTCGAACTGATAACGGTATCAGCACCGGCACGAATGGCATTTTCGACCTGACTGATGGTCAGGATCTCTGCATTGATTTGTATATCCTGATTGTTACCCCGCACAGCGATAGTAGCCAGAATCGTATTGATATCAGCTTTACGTTCTTCTATTGTTACATCTGAACTGATCAGAACCGACTCGGCTTCTTCAATCTTAGCTTGGACCAACACGGCATCCTCGCTTGGATCACCGTGGATAAAATGAACCGGATAATGCCTGTATGGAAGTTCATTTAAAGTCCGATCTATCAGTACTATTTCCTGGTTTGAATCTTTGTCAGCAATCATTTCAACCAGTTGTTTAGTCCGTTCGTTCCATCCAATGATGACAATGTGGTCTTTGCCGTTAAATGAAACTTTTCCTTCCGACAAGTCACTTTCATGATTAATCGTCTTGGCAGCTAAGGTTGTAATGTAGAATGTCAGCATTCCGCCGCCGGAAAGTATGAGTAACATGCCGACTACTCTGCCTACTATTGTCAGTGGGACGTAATCACCATAGCCCACTGTGGCGCCTGTAACAAAAGCCCACCATACACCGTCGAACACTGATGGAAATTGCTGAGGTTCAATCAAATGGATGATTGTTCCAAATAATAGCATTAGGACACATACGGCAAGCAGAAGCCTGACGACAACCGGCATCCGGTAGAAGATATGTTTAAATGACTCAAGATTCATGTCGGTCACCTTTGCCCATAACAAATTTTTCCCACATGTGGCAGTAAGCCCCTCATTTTAAATGTCAAGGTATACGAAGGAGTTGTGTGGGTAACCGCCAGTAAATGTCCGATTCGTTTATCTAACAATCAGTGGGGGATTACTTCACATTGTTAGTATTGGCAAAGGGTGTAATGACTTATACGCACCGGAATTTACAGGTCGGTGCTTGCTTCGATTCTTGATTGTATACTTGCATAAACATCCTGCCAGAAATCCCTATTGTCCCTGAACGTTTTTGTCATGAACAGGTACATTTCTTTTGCTTTTTCCTTGTAGCCTTCGTCATCCTTGGCCGGTAATCGTTTTCTTGATTCGTCAACATATTGCTGTATTTTTTCGGCTCTTGGCCCCCATTTGGCTACTTCATTGCCATCTTCATCGATAAAAAGGAAGATAGGGATGGAGCGGGATTTGCCGTTTGTCAAATACTGATCCATTAGTTCAAGGCTTTGATCACGCAGTAAAAATTTGACCGGCATATCAGCTTGTTCTGACATATGGAGCAATATTGGGATATTCAGCATTGCATCACCGCACCAGTCCTCTGTTAGAACGATGACGCGTAAGTTTTTTTTAGCAAGCTTCTGCGCAAAATTTTCGTTTTCAGGCGGTGTGAAGTTGTCATATATATGTAACAGGTTCTCTTTGTTTTCATCCATTGATTCAATGTAGGTATCAGGATCCATTCCTTTTTCAAACCATTGATTTAAGTCCATTAAACTGACCACTCCTTATTTAATTTCTTGTTAAAGTTTACCCAATAACGGTAACAACGTAAACAAAAGTGCTCTATCAGAGGTTGTACAAAAAGCCCGGTATAGAATGACACATCGAATTCCGTCGTCAAATCTGCTATCATTGACATAGTTATATAAAATGCCCGATTCGGTTCAGCTGGTATTCAGCAGAAAATGCGCCCGCTGAATAAAATTTATAAGGAGGTAATTTCATGGAAAAGGGGAACAGGCAATTTTTGATGGATCTATTAAACACGCCATCACCTTCCAGCAGGGAGATGGTGATTCAGAAAAAATGGATTGATTATGTTAAAGATTTCGCTGATGAAATCAGAACGGATAACGCAGGAAATGCGATTGGTGTACTGAATCCTGATGCACCATTCAAAGTGTTGCTCGCAGGTCATTGTGATGAGATCGCACTCGTCATAAACCGTGTTGATGATAACGGGTTTTTGCATTTTGATAAAATGGGCGGCATTAATCCGAAAGCAGCAGTCGGCATGAAGGTCACGATACTTGGATTCAATGAACAGGTGACAGGTGTCATCGGTGTTAATGCTCAACATCATGGCGGCCTGAAGGATGACTTCGATTTGGAGGACTTGTTCATTGACTGCGGCTATAAATCAAAAGAGGAAGCGGAAAAAAACGTGCAAATTGGAGATCTGGCTGTTTATAAAACGGAGCCGGAAGTCTTGATGGATCGTTATTTATCCGGCCGCGGTTTGGACAACCGGACAGGAGCGTTCATTATTGCCGAAGTACTAAAGCAACTTTCAGAAAAAGGCATCAATGTCGGTGTCTATGCAGCAAGCACCGTTAACGAAGAAACAAATATGGGCGGTGCCTATTTTGCAGCAGCAGGGTTGGAACCATCGATGGCCATTGCCATTGACGTCACGTTCGCTACAGATTACCCTGCCGTTAATAAAAACAAGCATGGTGACGTGAGGCTTGATGGTGGCCCGGTATTGGCAAAAGGTGCCCCAATTAATATAAAAATCAATCAATTACTGGAAAAAACCGCTCGCCAACTGAATATGAAAGTGCAATATGAACTGACACCGCGGATGACCGGAACAGACGCAGATCGTATGCGGCTGACTGGGCCTGGCGTGCCTGTATCACTTGTATCGCTCCCATTAAGGTACATGCATTCACCGGTTGAGACATCCAGCCTTAAAGATATTGACGAGGAAATAGAACTGCTTGTATCAATGCTAAGCAACCTCACCGGGGAAGAGAGTCTGAACCCGCTCGATTAAAATCGAATATATCTTGTGTAGTCTCAAGCCTTATTTGAGTGTGTGGTTTTTAGGATTGGAGCATCTGAAGTGTTGGGTTTATTTTTTTCAAAATTGGTTTAGGAAATTGAAACATTTCTCTTTTCAAATGCAAAATTTTATTGTATAATACATTTAAAATAACATATCGATTCAACATCTTCGGGGCAGGGTGCAATTCCCGACCGACGGTAAGGAGTATATTAAGTGCTCCAAGTCCGTGACCCGCTTTATCAAGGTACAGCGGTGGATCCGGTGTGAGTCCGGAACCGACAGTTACAGTCTGGATGGGAGAAGATGACAAGCCGAGAAATTGGTGTAGTTTTGTACCTTGATATTTCCTTTTAAATGATACCCTAAAGCCCCGAATAGGTTTTAGGGTTTTTATATTGGCAGCGGAATTTGTTCCGCCGAATAAGATATGGTAACTTGGCTTGCAACAACCCGCCAAAAGGAGGTGGCTTATCCTTCATTAATCAAAGATGTGAATCGATCGGGATGAGGGAGGAGAATAACATTGCAAAAGGATGTTCAATCATCAAATCTGCTGAAACTTACTATTCTGGCACTATTGGGGACAATTTCACTCGTATTGTTTTTCTTGAATTTTCCATTGCCTTTTCTGCCACCATATTTAAAGATTGATTTCAGCGAAGTGCCAGCACTGATCGCAGCTCTGATCTTTTCACCAATAGCCGGGGTCGTTGTAGAAGGGATCAAAAACCTCTTGTATTTGGTTGTTTCAGGTGCAGGTGATCCAATCGGTGTAGCTTCGAATTTTCTTGCTGGCGTTATGTTTGTTGTACCTGTTGCTTTTCTATATCATAGATATAAAGGGACGAAGAGCGTTGTTTCCGGTCTGGTAAGTGGAACAGTCATTATGGCGCTTGGTATGAGTCTACTCAACTACTTTGTCATATTGCCGGCTTACGCATGGTTTATCGGAGCCCCCGAAATGGCTGGAGCTACAGCAAAATGGGTTGCAGTGATTGCCGGTATATTGCCATTCAATCTTATTAAAGGCGTCGTCATTGGAGCATTGTTTGTTCCACTGTTTATTAAAATGAAATCTTGGATTGAACAAAAACAAATAAATCTGGCAGCATAATCATAGTAAAACGGGAGTGTCTTTATCGGCACTCCCGTTTTACTATGATTTAAATAAAGGCTGTTAACTAAAAGGTTAAATTTTTGATATGAAATCCATAAACTGCGACACAAAAAACTTGTGTGCGATAATAACGCTTCGGAAATACACTACGCTTT
>NZ_AGAV01000022.1 GCF_000224785.1 Lentibacillus jeotgali
TGCGAGCGAGGAGGCTTGTGGTGAGCCCACGGAAAGCGAGTATATTCCAGCTGCGTCGTTAGAGATTCTCGCTAACTTCTGGTTTGTGTCGCAGTTTATATCAACTACAAGAATTAAAAGTAGCAAAATTTTTAACAAGGGCTTATCAATTTACCATAATTAGTTTAAGCTCAATCTTTGCAGGAATAGGTGAAAATGAATTGGACAGTAATAATTATGGGAGTCTAATACATACAGTGAGGATGAAACAGCGTGGATCAACATGTAAAACCTCGAAAACCGGTCATATTATTAAATATCGATTCATTGATGCCTGAACCGCTGGAAATAGCAGTACAAACCGGACGTGCACCTGCCTTAAAGTTTTTGATGGAAAATGGCAGTTATATCTCCAATATGGTCAGCTCTTTTCCCACGATGTCAGTCACGATTGATAGCAGTCTTCTGACAGGCACTTATGCTGATAAGCACCAAATTCCCGGTTTAAACTGGTTCGATGATTCTAAAAATGAGATTATTAACTACGGGACAGGATTCAGGGAGACGAATAAGTCAGGGCTTAGAAAAACAGTCCATAACATGCTTTATCGGCTGAATAATGAACATTTGAGCAGTCATGTCAGAACGATTTATGAAGAATTGGCAGACAGGGGAATCCAATCTGCTTCCATTAATTCCTTTGTCTATCGCGGCAATACACCACAAAAGCTGCAAGTTCCCGGATTGCTTCGTGGATTGACCCGATTTAAAGATGGCCAGTGGACAGCGGAAGCCACATCGGTTTTTTCCTTAGGTGTTTTTTCCAAACTGCGTAAACGAAGTGTGGCAACACAAATCGCAGCCGGAAATTATAAATACACAGCCCGGGAGCTTCGTCATCTCATCCGGCGGAATAGACTCCCGGGATTTACGTTTTGCATCTTTCAGGATCTGGATTTCCGCATTCATTTTAAAGGACCGATGGATATAAAGGGAATCGCCAAAATTGATCGCCAAATTCAAAAAACCCTTAATTTGTATCCAAGCTGGGAAGAAGCACTTAGACGGAATATTTGGATGGTTATGGGGGATAACGGTCATGCGCCGATGGGTTCAAGGTATCGGGATTTTATGATTGATCTTCGTAAAATACTTAAGAAATATCGAGTCGCGCGAATTCAGCGTCCCATCCGAAAAAAAGATCAGATTGTACTCAGTGTTAACCAGCGCATGGCATATATTTATCTTTTGGATGAGGCGTTACCGCTCTCTGCTCTTACCGAAAAACTGAAGAAAGATTCCCGGATTGATATCATTGCTTCGAAGACCGAGCACGGTGTTCATATCGAATCAGGCACGAGAACAGGTTCATTGCACTATAGTCCAGGCGGCAAATATTCAGACATGTACGAGCAAACATGGCATCTGAATGGAAAGCCTAACCTATTGGATTTAACGTTGGCAAGCGACAACAAAATTTCCTACGGCGATTATCCCGATGGACTAGCCCGTATTTATGGTGCTTTGTATTCACAGCCAGGCCGTTTTATTGTGGTTAATGCAAAGCCCGGCTGTGAATTTAAGGCACAATCGACACCATTCCATCTTGGTGGTGCTGCACATGGCTCATTGCACAAACAGGAATCGCTGGTCCCTGTGGTAATTGCAGGTACCGCCATAAAGCCAAAACACCCGCGGCTTGTCGATATGAAATCTTTTCTGCTGGGGCTGCTTGACCATTGAAAATAATAACTCCCTTTAACATGACACCTTTGTGATACTGCTGGCAATGCAGTATCACAAAGGTGTCATTAAGTTGGTATAGGACAAATACATAAACGAATAATCTAAACTGGGTAACTATTCCAAATTTGGGAGAGGATTTATGTGTCGCAAAAGGTGCTGGTGTTCGGCGATATTGGCATTGACGATACTGTGGCCCTAATTTATGGCTATTTTGATGACAGGATTGATATTGTTGGTGTTGTGGCTAATTACGGAAATATAGCGAGGGAAAAGGCAATAGCAAATGTTAATTATGTAAGAAGATTGTTTGATATCGACCCTTCGATTGCTGTCATTTTAGGTGCTGAAAAACCGATGACTGGAGAGGAACCAACATTTTCTCCCGAAATTCATGGTGAGTACGGACTTGGCCCGATTGAACCGCCGCTTATAAATGAGACAGGGATCGTTGAGAATTTCTTTGAAGTCGTTGAAATTATTGAACGATATCGAGATCAGGACTTGGTTATTGTTAATATTGGCAGGCTGACATCACTTGCTACAATGTTTATTCTGTATCCATTTGCCATGCAAAATGTGCGGCATATTTATATGATGGGCGGGGCATTTTTAGTGCCGGGCAATGCAACACCAGTATCAGAGGCGAATTTTTATGGTGATCCGATTGCCGCCCAGCTTGTTTTAAAAAACGCCACCCATGTTACGATTGTTCCGCTGAATGTGACCTTGCAGGCAATTGCGACGCCAGAGATGGTCGATTATATCAACAGAGTAGGTCAGGCAAAAATTATAAAACCGCTCCTTGACTATTATTATCGTTTTTATAAACAGCGAAACCCGAGGATACATGGGAGTCCGCTTCATGATGTTGTGACATTGATGGCAACCGTTGATAAAGATATGTTTTTGTTCAGGTATTTACCGGTTGAAATTATTCAGGATGGTGGAGTGGCACGAGGTCAAAGCATTACCGATATGAGACCATATGTGGATCTCCAGGAGATTGAAGCCGAGAGTGAAAAGCATCATCGAATCGCACTCGAGCTCGATTACTGGCAATTTTACAACAAATTTATGTCGGTCATGACTGGGCAGGCGTTTCAGTAAATGGCATAATAGATTGAAAGAGCGTTTTGTACGAGGTGATCCAGATCGATATATTAACAGCCATTAAAGCACGACGATCCATTCATAACTTTAAACGTGATGAAGTAGACCATGCCACATTGCGTGACATTTTCACTTATGGATCCTATGCACCGACACATTATATGAAAGAACCGTGGCACATAAAACTGTACGAGAAGCATGGCAAGCAGGATTTTGTTGAGGCCATCATCGCAAGCTATCAACGTATCGGAATGTTAAACACGCGTAACGACCAAAAGACACAAAAAATGATTGAATCCATGAAGCAATTTTTATTGAGAATCCCGCATCACGCATTGATTTATTTTAAAAAAGAAGAAGATTCTGTCCGATATGAGGAAGAATATGCTGCTGTCTGTGCATTCATCCAAAACGCACAGCTTGCCGCATGGGCGCATGGCATTGGAATGCTCTGGACCATCACGCCATACATGCATGATACAGGATTTGCCGAGGATATCGGGATCAATGGAGATACGTATAAAATTGCCGCTGTCATGCAAATAGGTTATCCCGAGAAAATTCCCCGCGATAAAGGGAGGACGCCTATAGCGGAAAAGCTGGAGTTTATATCGGAGTGACCATATTAGAAAAGCAATCAGAGGAGCCGGAACATGAGCGCAAATGCCGAAACATGGGCACGTAAACGAAACAGTCAGCCTGAAAGATAAAAACCCCCCGGAACCTTATAAGACGCCGGAGGTTAAGCTAGTTATTCGGTTTTCTCCTTGATAAACTCAACAACTTCTTCAGTAGTGCCCATCGATAAGAGCTTGTCTTTGTAAGAAGTCATGGTTTCTTTAGATAATCCGCGTAACTGGGTTCGAGCAGGCAGAATGGATGTTGCGCTCATACTGAATTCGTCAAGACCCAGTCCGAGCAGTGCCGGGATAGCGATTGAGTCACCGGCCATTTCACCGCACATGCCAACCCACTTATTCTCAGCGTGTGCTGCTTCGATGACCGTGCTGACAAGATTCAGAATGGCAGGGTGGTATGGCTGATATAAATAAGATACGCGCTCGTTCATCCGATCGGCTGCCATCGTGTACTGAATCAAGTCATTTGTACCGATGCTGAAAAAGTCGACCTCTTTTGCAAACTGTTTGGCCGTAACAGCTGTTGATGGAATTTCCACCATGATGCCAACCTCAATGCCATCTGAGACGGCGGTACCTTCATCGTTCAGGTTTTGTTTTTCATCCAGAAGAATACCTTTAGCCTGACGGAACTCTTCCAATGTCGCGACCATCGGGAACATGATCTTAAGATTGCCATGAACGCTCGCACGCAACAGGGCCCTCAGCTGTGTGCGGAAGACATGTTCATTTTCCAGACAGAAGCGGATAGCGCGGAAACCTAAAAACGGATTCAGTTCTTCCGGCAAGTCCAAATAGCTTAATTCCTTATCCCCGCCGATATCAAGTGTTCGGACAACAACCGGCTTATCTTCCATCTGCTCAAGGACGGATTTATAGGCGTCATATTGTTCGTCTTCGGTTGGCAATTGGTTTTTGCCCATGTATAAAAACTCAGTACGGTATAATCCGATGCCTTCACCGCCGTTTGCAAGGACACCTGCGACATCATCCGGCGTGCCGATGTTTGCTGCGAGTTCAACTTGCTCTTTATCGGCAGTTATCGTTGGTTCGTCTTTAAGTTTAGCCCATTCTTCTTTCTGTTTCTCAAATTCCTCTTGTTTGGCTTTATAAGTTGCCAATTCATTATCGGAAGGATTTACGATAACGTTTCCTTCAATACCATCGACAATGATCATGTCACCTTGTTTAACGTTGCTGGTGATTTTTTTGGTGCCGACGACAGCAGGGATTTCCAGGGACCTGGCCATAATGGCTGAGTGTGATGTCCGTCCGCCGATATCTGTTGCAAAGCCCTGAACAAATTCCCGGTTCAACTGCGCCGTGTCAGAGGGGGTTAAATCATTGGCGATGACAATCACTTCTTCATCGATCAGAGCTGGGCTTGGAACGATGACGCCGAGCAGGTGTGCAAGTACCCGTTTTGAGACGTCCTGTATATCGGCAGCGCGTTCACGCATATATTCATTGTCCATATTTTTGAACATATCGATGAACATATTGGTTGTCTCTTCCAACGCCGTTTCTGCCATGATATTGTCATTTGTGATTTTATCTTTAATCGGATTAATGAGTTCCGGATCATCCAGCACGAGTAAATGGGCAGAGAAAATTTCTGCATGCTCATCTCCCATTTCGTTTCTGGTATGCTCCCGAATCTTTTCGAGTTCCTGCTTTGCTGTTCCCAGTGCATCCTCGAGACGTTCGACTTCTTTATTTGGATTATCGATTGATTTTTTCTCGTAGGTTAATTCCGGTGTGACAAGCTGATACGCTTTAGCAATTGCTATGCCATTTGATGCGGCAATTCCTTGAATCATAATAGTTGACCAACCCTTCGAGTGATTTTTACTCCATTCTTCATTTTACACGTATATACTTCGCCAAATCAAGAATTCTTCCTTGTCAATCGAACGACCCAATCCAATAGGAGTGTGTAAATTTCATGCCGGTTCAGACCATTCAGCAATTCATGTCGTTCATTGTCCGCCAACATGGTCATGACATGATCAAGCCCTGCTTTATTGTATAGTTCCGCTGTTTTCCAGACACCTTTTGTATAGTCGCCGACAGGATCCTCGGTACCACTGATAATGAGCATTGGCAGGTCTGATCGGATGTGCCGGTTATTGTTCTGATGATGAATGGTCGACAACCCGTTCATGAGATCTTTGAAAAATCCTGCAGTCGGAATAAATCCGCAATAAGGGTCGTCAATGTAGGATTGGATCGTCTTTTGATCACCAGCCAGCCAATCAAAATTTGTCGTATTGTTTTTAATGCGTTTGTTATAAGTAGAAAAAACAAGCGTATTCATTAATCGTGATTGTTCTTTCGGTGGTAAAGCTGCAGCAATCCTCATTCCGATTTCCGTGATGATTCTCGGATAATAGCCTGTTCCTGACAATATAATGCCATCTATCAGATTGCTCTTTTCCTGGATATAATGCCGTGCTAAAAATGACCCCATACTATGCCCCAGTAAAAAGATCGGAGTGTCGGGATATTCCTGCTTTATCCGCTTTGTGACCGCACGCATGTCATCTGATACTTTCTCAAACCCGCCCTCATCAGCGAAATAGCCGAATAAGCCTTGCTTTTCACCGGTTTTCCCATGGCCTCGGTGGTCATTTCCATAAACGGCGATATTATTTTCAGTCATGAAGCTTACAAAATGATTATATCGGCCAATATGTTCAATCATGCCATGAGCGATTTGTATGATTGCTTCCGGTTCTTTTTCGGCAGGAATCCATCTCTTTAGGTGCAGTTCGACATTATCCGGGCGGGTTAACCAGTATGTTTTTTCCATTATGTCATCATCCATTTCTAAACATGTCATTACTATTAAGAACAAGCACCACTGAATAAAGTTTCACTGATATGATAGAAAAAACGTCAAAAATAAGCAAAGGATAACTTGCGATAAAAGATAATGTTGTGCTAAAGTACGTATTAGGAATAGAGCGTTTTTGACTGGGGGTGCTGGTTAATATGGAAACTTTCGTTCATATAGCATTGTTGATTGATGCCATCATTATGGTTGTTCTTATTTTATTGCAATCAGGTAAAAGCGCGGGTCTGTCCGGGGCTATTTCGGGGGGAGCTGAACAGCTTTTCGGTAAACAAAAAGCACGTGGGGCGGATTTGTTTTTACACCGGGGAACAATTGTGACCGGCGTACTGTTTTTTGTTTTAGCTTTTATTAGTGGCTATTTACTTCAATAATAATGAATGAAAGACTCTTATCAGCGCGATAAGGGTTTTTTATTTTTCAGAAACTCATTATTCGGGTAAGGTATATTATATGGAACAGGAACTTTAGAAGGAGATGAAGCACAAAAATGAAGATTAAATTACCGGAACCGTTTACGTTTGAAGCAGGTCCACGTGCGGTATTGTTATTACATGGATTCACAGGACATTCAGCAGATGTGCGCATGCTGGGGCGGTTTCTGGAGAAAAAAGGCTACACAAGCCATGCACCGATATATCGCGGCCACGGAAAAGAACCCGAGGAATTGGTCAAAGCGAGTGCGGATGAATGGTGGGAAGACGTTAATAATGCGTTCAATCATCTCAAAGAGCTTGGCTACAAAGAAATAGCAATTGCCGGGCTGTCGCTAGGCGGTGTGTTGAGTCTGAAGCTCGCCTACACGAAAGAGGTTAAAGGCGTCATTCCCATGTGTGCCCCGATGTTCTTCGACAATGAAGAGGAACTCACAAAGGGTTATAAGTTTAAAGCGAAGGAATTTAAGCAGCTGGAAGGAAAAGATGAGGACACGATTCAAAATGAAGTACAGAAACTTGTCGATAATTCCCGTGATATGTTTTCCGATCTGGCAGAGTTAATAACTGAAGTGAATCAAACTATTGACACGATTTACACGCCGACGTTCGTGGTTCAGGCACGTCAGGATGAAATGATCAACACAGACAGTGCCACATACATTTATGAAAATGTTGAAGCCGATCAGAAAGATATCAAATGGTATGAAGAATCCGGTCATGTTATTACGATGGGCAAGGAAAAAGAGCGGCTGTTTGAGGATATCTATCAATTTTTGGAATCGCTCGATTGGAGCAGATGATTATAATTAGGAAAAAACGTGAATAATAGCAGTAGAAAGAAGGTGAGAAACATGAACGAAACAATGCAGGAACGCTTGCAAGAATATTTTAACGAACATAGTGAAAAACCATTGGCAGTACATGAGCTTGAAGAAGTATTAGGACTTGAAGATGCTGTCGAATTTAAAGAGCTGGTGAAAGCACTGAATGAACTGGAGGAGTCGGGAGAACTTGTTCGTACACGCAAAAACCGTTTCGGCCTCCCGGAAAAGATGAACCTTGTCCGCGGCAGAATTCAAATGCATGCCAAAGGGTTTGCGTTTTTGATTCCGGAAGATGATACCCGGTCAGATATCTATATCCATCACTCTGACCTCGCATCGGCTATGAATAATGACAAAGTCATGGTAAGGATTGAAAAGCAAAATGCCGATGGAAACAGGCCAGAAGGAACGGTCATCCGCATTTTGGAACGGGCAACGCATCAAGTCATCGGCACGTTTAAGGACAACAAGTCGTTTGGGTTTGTTGTGGCCGATGATAAGCGGATCCCGAATGATATTTTCATTCCAAAGGGTATGACCGGCGGTGCGGTCAGCGGTCACAAGGTTATCGCTCATATTACGAATTATCCGGAAGGCCGAATGAGTGCTGAGGGTGAAATTGTTCATATCCTCGGTCATAAAAATGATCCCGGCATTGATATCATATCCATAATTCATAAACACGGCATCAAAGTAGATTTCCCCGAGGAAGTCCTTGAGCAGGCAACCAATACCCCTGATGAAATCGATCCATCTGAAATAGAAAACCGCCGCGACTTGCGCGAGGAGCAAATTGTCACGATTGATGGTGCGGATGCCAAAGATTTGGATGATGCGGTCTCCGTCAAACAATTGGAGAATGGCAATTTTCAGCTTGGTGTCTATATTGCAGATGTCAGTTATTATGTGGACGAAAATACCTCGATTGATGAGGAAGCGTTCGAACGTGCCACAAGTGTCTACCTGGTTGACCGGGTTATTCCAATGATTCCCCATCGCTTATCCAATGGTATTTGTTCTTTGAATCCCCAAGTGGACAGGCTGACACTTGGGTGTGAGATGGAAATTAACGCAAAAGGCGAAGTGGTCAACCACGAAATATTCCAGAGCGTGATTAAGACGAACGAACGCATGACGTATCACGATGTGAACAAAATCCTGACTGATCATGATGAGGAACTTCGCGAACGCTATAAACCACTTGTTCCGATGTTTGAAAACATGGAAAAACTGGCTGAGATACTGCGCTCGAAACGTATGGGGCGCGGTGCCATCGATTTTGATTTTAAAGAAGCTGAAGTACTCGTTGATGAAACAGGCAAGCCGGAAGATGTGGTGTTACGTGAACGGTCGGTTGCTGAGCGGCTGATTGAGGAATTCATGCTAGCAGCTAACGAAACGGTTGCCGAGCATTTTCATTGGATGGACGTGCCCTTCATTCACCGGATACACCAGGATCCGGATGAAAGCAAACTTCAGCACTTTTTTGAATTTATTGCCGGACTTGGGTACGTGGTGAAAGGCACAGCCAATGAAATCCATCCATCGGCATTGCAGAAAGTAATCGAGGAAGTGAAAGGTAAACCTGAAGAAATGATTGTTTCCAAGTTGATGCTCCGCTCGATGCAGCAGGCCAAGTACGACCCAGAGAGTGTCGGGCACTTTGGACTGGCAACCGATTTCTATACGCATTTCACATCGCCGATTCGCCGTTATCCGGACTTGACGGTGCATCGTTTGATCAGAACCTATTTGATCGATAAGAAATTGGATGGAAAGACAATCAGGCACTGGAAAGAACGGATGCCGGAAATTGCCCGTCATTCGTCGGAAATGGAACGGGCAGCGGTTGATGCCGAGCGCGAGACTGATGACTTGAAAAAAGCCGAATTCATGCAGGATAAAATCGGTGAGGAATATACAGGTGTCATCAGCTCAATTACCAATTTTGGCTTGTTTGTTGAATTGGAGAATACAATTGAAGGGCTTGTTCATGTCAGCTATCTGACGGACGATTATTATCATTACGACGATCGTAATCATGCGATGATCGGTGAACGCACAGGTAATATGTATAAGATTGGTGAAGAAGTCGATGTGCGTGTAGTTAAAGTAAATACCGATGAACGTGCCGTAGACTTTGAACTCGTTACAACAAAGGAGCCGAAGAAGAAAAATAAAAAAAAGATAAAGGCTAAGAAAGCAAAAAAGTAAACCAAAATTGAGGAGAGGCTAATGTGGTGCGATACGGAGCATCATGTTAGTCTTTTTTATTTTAATTAAAAGTTAGTTGCATTTTGGGTTCTGGGGGAATAGAATATAACTGAGTCTATAAGAGTTTCCTCAACGCAACAATTGTTAATGAGGACAACAAAGAAGGTGAATGTACCATGTCACAAGAGGTTATGCTTGCCTTTTTGCTGACGCTTATTGCGGGCTTGGCAACTGGAATTGGTAGTGTATTGGCTTTTCTCGCTAAAACGACTAATACAAAGTTTTTATCATTTGCGCTTGGTTTTTCAGCTGGCGTGATGATTTATGTCTCGATGATCGACATATTTTCAAAAGCACAGGAAGCATTAGTTGGCGTTATGGGAGAGGTAGACGGCACCTGGCTAACTGTCGGCGGTTTTTTCGGGGGGATTATGCTGATTGCCCTCATCGACCGTTTTATCCCGAAACAATCGAACCCCCATGAAATGAAAAAAATTGAGGATATGCGAAAAAACGGATCGAAAGTGGCAGATCCTGATTTGTTGAAAATGGGGACGTTTACAGCGCTGGCCATCGGGATTCATAACTTCCCTGAAGGTATTGCGACGTTTATGTCCGCGTTGCAGGATCCGGCACTGGGAATTGCGATTGCATTTGCCATAGCGATCCATAATATTCCTGAAGGTATTGCTGTATCCGTACCGATTTATTACGCAACAAATGATCGGCGCAAAGCATTCCGCTGGTCATTTTTATCCGGAATTGCCGAGCCGGTCGGAGCCGTCGTCGGCTTTCTCGTATTGATGCCATTTTTGGGTGACGTCATGTTTGGTGTGATTTTTGCTGCAGTCGCCGGGATTATGGTGTTCATTTCGCTAGATGAACTGCTGCCGGCCGCCCAGAAGTATGATGAAGCTCACGTCTCAATTTACGGACTGATCGGCGGAATGGCAGTTATGGCGCTTAGTCTTTTGTTGTTTATATAGCTTTAAGATGACGGTGGTTTGATGCAAGTATTATAAACACCGGGAAAGTCCATTGACAATTGGCACAACGGCTATTTTCTGTTAAAATAAGTTCACGGAAGCAGTAGGAGGACGCACGTATGCCAAAAGGAAATGGAAAGACACTTGCACAAAATAAAAAAGCACGGCATGATTTTTTTATAGAAGAAACATATGAGGCCGGAATTGTACTGCGGGGAACGGAGATTAAGTCGATTCGGGTTGGCCGCATCAATTTAAAGGATTCACACGCACGGATTGATCACCATGGTGAAATGCAGCTTGTTAATATGCATATTGCACCGTATGAACAGGGAAACCAGTTTAACCACGACCCGACGCGTTCACGCAAGTTGCTGCTGCACAGGAAAGAGATTGATAAATTGGTCGGTATGATTCAACAGAAAGGCTACTCACTTGTGCCTCTGAAGGTATACATTAAAAACGGTGTGGCCAAAGTGCTGATCGGTGTCGGCAAAGGGAAGAAGAAATATGATAAACGGGAAGATTTGAAGCGGAAACAAATGAAACGTGACGCGGATCGTGCTGTTAAGGAAAGCCTGCGGTAGTTTATTAAACTTGATGATTTCAACAATCTGAATAGATCTTTTGAAAACCGCCTCCTTGTTTAATGTTTGTAATGATTACTTGCCGGGAATTGGCTAAAAAGGTGAATTGAGCATTAAACAAGGAGGATTTTTAAGTCATGAGCGATAAGCGCAACGTAAACGGCAACAGTAAGGACGAGCAGCTGGAACAGTTTCGGAGTGATGAACGCGATAAGCACATGACGACAAATCAAGGGCTGAAAGTTTCGGGAGATGAGTTTTCCCTAAAAGCAGGGGAGCGCGGCCCCACCCTAATGGAGGACTTTCATTTCCGGGAAAAAATGACCCATTTCGATCATGAACGTATCCCGGAGAGAGTTGTTCATGCCAGGGGATACGGCGCTCATGGTGAATTTGAACTATATAAATCGATGGAGCCTTATACAAAGGCTGGATTTCTGCAGGAACCTGGCTCTAAAGTTCCGGTGTTTGTCCGGTTCTCAACTGTGGCTGGCTCTAAGGGATCTCCGGATATCCCAAGGGATGTGCGAGGATTTGCAACGAAATTTTATACAGAGGAAGGAAACTTTGATCTGGTCGGTAATAATATGCCAGTGTTTTTCATCCAGGACGGAATTAAATTTCCTGACCTTATTCATGCAGTCAAACCGGAGCCTGACACTGGCTATCCGCAAGCAGCATCAGCACACGATACATTCTGGGATTTCATTGCAAACAACCAGGAGTCAGCGCATATGATGATGTGGCTGATGTCAGATCGGGCCATTCCAAGAAATCTGCGGATGATGGAAGGTTTCGGTGTTCATACATTCCGGTTTGTCAATGCAGAGGGGAAATCCCATTTCGTGAAATTTCATTGGAAACCTACGCTTGGTGTTCATTCTACAGTGTGGGACGAAGCTCAGAAAATAAACGGTAAAGATCCGGATTTCACCCGTCGAGATATACATGAATCGATCGAAAACGGTGATTATCCAGAGTGGGAACTCGGCGTGCAGATTGTTCCCGAAGAAGATGAATTTAAATTTGATTTTGATGTGCTCGATCCTACCAAAATTTGGCCTGAAGAAGATGTACCGGTTGAAATCATCGGAAAAATGACATTGAATCGTAACGTTGACAACGTATTTGCCGAAACGGAGCAAGTGGCTTTTCATCCGGGACATGTCGTACCAGGAATCGACTTTACCAATGATCCGTTGCTGCAGGGCAGATTGTTTTCCTATACGGATACGCAATTGATACGCCTTGGCGGGCCAAACTTTCACGAACTGCCGATAAATCGACCGGTTTGCCCGTTTCATAATAATCAGCGTGATGGCTATGGTAGGCAGACCATTAATGTTGGGAAAACCAGCTACCATAAAAACTCGCTTTCAAAAAATCACCCAAGACCGGCACCAGAAGAAGAAGGCGGCTATGTTCATTACCAGGAAAAGGTTGAAGGCCGTAAAGTTCAAGCCAGAAGTGAAAGCTTCAAGGATCATTTCTCCCAGGCGGCCTTGTTCTGGAACAGTATGAGCGAACCGGAGAAAGTTCATATAAAAGAAGCGTTTAGTTTTGAACTGAGTATGGTTAATGACAAAGATATCAGACAACAGGTTGTGGATATGATTACCAATATTGATCTTAAACTCGCCAAAAAAGTAGCAGAAAATGTTGGTGTGACAGTCCCGGTAGAGGGCGGCTCTAATGTTAAGAAATCATCTCCTGCGCTCAGCCAGGAGAATACAACGCATAAACCAGATACCTTAAAGGTCGGCGTTGTACTTGATGAAGGCTTTGAGGGAAAATCAGTTCAGCAAGTCGTGGACGGTTTGAAGGAACAAAATACGCATCCGGTGGTTGTCAGTACGACGCTTGGCAAAGTTAAAGGATCAAATAGCACTGAAATCGAAGCGGAAGCCACTTTTGACACTGGTGATCCTGTTCTGTTTGATGCCCTGTATGTAGCTGGGGGTCCGAATATGGACAACTCATTTAAGCGCAATGCCAGCTATATGGTACATGAGATGTTCAAGCATTATAAACCGATAGGTGCAACCGGTGATGGCAGAAAGTTACTTGAGGGTGCGAATGTGACAGGAGAAACTGGTGTTGTTCAGAACGATAATACAGACAGCTTTTTGACTTCATTCGTTGAAGCTGTTGCTGCACATCGTCACTGGGATCGTCAGGTTTAAAGTGAAGTGGAGCAGTTGCTTGACGCAGCTGTTCCATTTTTGCTAAAATATAGGAGAGAACTGATACGTAGCAAATGCAAGGTGTGCCTTATCAGCGCTTGACTTTCAGGCTGTTTTTGTTATAATAATAATTGTCGTAATAACAACTAAATGAATAGTGCTCGTTCTATCCGAGTGAATTCTCCATCATTTCTATGGGGACGTTACGGATTCGACAGGGATAGATTGAGCTCAGACTGCGCGTCGAGGTTACGGCTCGTAAAACGTTACTCGCTAAATATAAACGGCGAAAAAGAAGAAACTCCTGCTTTAGCAGCTGCCTAAGCACTGCCTAAAGCGATCCTTCCTGCTATCGCCCGTGTGGCAGATTGAAGGGTCTCAAATGAAGCGGGCTATTCCGTCGTCCACCGTCTGAGGATGACGGCAGAACACAATCAGACTAGCTGCCGGTAAGCCCGTTGGCAGGCTGAACGGTATGCGAATGATAATATGTCAACTATGCGTGTAGACGTCTGAGTGGCGATATCTCTGGACGTGGGTTCGATTCCCACCGTCTCCACCAATACATATGTTGGTGGTTTTTTGTGCAACTCAGTGTTCAGGTGTACAAATAAGCAAAACGTAGTATAATCAGATTAGAAAGACATATCATATTTAAAAACCGTCTCATGTTCCAGTATGAGACGGTTCCAATAGACCAACCCTGACAAGAGGGGTTCGGCACACTAGGAAAAATAATCCCTCAGTGCTTGGCTAATTTGCGAATGAGGGGTTATTTTTTATGGTTGCTATTTGACATAGTAAACGCTACTAACATCCAAAAGGATATCATTAGCGTCAATACAGTCTCCACAGCCACAGGCAACACCTCCTTTTTGGGAAGTACCCCTAAAGGAAGGAGCCAACCTTCTCATGCGAAGCCAATCTATTGTTCATTCATTACAACATATTTTTCTCTTTTGAATTGACAGCAACCTCATAAATTTCTGTGGTACAATAAAATTGTCTGTATTTGCAAAAAGAAGGTGATACGGTGCCTACTGCTGATAGCCGAAGTGGCAAAATAAGTACGCGAACGTTTTATCGTAACTACGAGAAGGTGCGCGATGCATTACTTGCCCATTTACTGGCGCAAAACACTCAAGTAAGTAAACGTGTTCTTTTTGACAAGTCGCGGAAAATTCTCAATCGGATATTGTTCCTCTGTTTCAGTGAGGATTATAATCTGTTAACGCAAGACCTGTTCAGGAATATTCTACGGAGTGAAAACCATTTAATAAATAAGGGTGGCAAACGGTGCTGGGATGAATTGAAAAGCCTCTTCCGATCGGTTGAAGAAGGTTTTGTCGATACGACTATAAGTAAGCTATTCCAAAAAGATACTGATTTGGATCAGTTAATTATCTTGAATCATATTTTTCCTACTCTTGAAGCGATCACCGATTATGATTTTGCGTTAGATCTTGATGTTAGTGTTTTTGCTCATATCTTTGAACAGTCGATTCATGATATGGAAAAAATGACAGATAAAAACGATAATCTTCAGCAGGGGAAACGGAAAAATGATGGTATATTTTATACATCTTCTGGTATAACCAAGCTATTGATACAAGAGACATTACTGAATTGGATTGATGACTGGAAGAACGCATTATATGAAAGTGCTATCGGGACTGAAAAGGATGCTGAATTTAACGACAAATTATTGCAGCGTTTGAAATCTATTAAAATTCTTGACCCGGCTGCCGGAAGCGGTGCTTTTCTGACAATGGCATATGAAATGCTCCGGGATGAATTATATAAATACAGCGAATATCCTGAACGATATGATCTAAGTCATAATTTGTTTGGAGTCGACTTGAATGATAAAAGTCTGGATTTGGCGAAACTGTCTTTGTGGGTAAAGGCGGCTAAAAATAACGATGAATGGCCATCACATCGTGATCATCTGAAAACAGGCAATGCACTAATTGATCAGTCTGATATTTCTGAGCAAGCATTTGACTGGCATAGGGAATTTCCGCAAATCATGGATAATGGCGGTTTTGATATCATTATTGGCAATCCACCGTACGTGTTTGCGCGAAATAAAGGGTTCACAAAGAACGAGAAAAAGTATTTTAATAGCCATTACGCTCTGACTGACTATCAGATCAATACATATATATTATTCATCGAACGCTCTTTTCAGTTGTTAAAAGAGGGCGGATGGTTCGGTTTTATTGTACCGAATAACCTGCTGACAATTGATTCGTGCAGAAAAATACGCCGGTTTCTGTTGAAACATACTGGTAACCTGAAAATCATCAATAACCATAACCGCATGTTTGAACAGGCGGATGTCGATACGTGCCTGCTTATCTTCCAGAAAACGAATCCAACAACTGTTAAATTGGGAGAATATATCAAGAATGAATTCAAAATCGTCGCTGAAGTGGAACCTGAAGAGCTGCTTGATGAACAAAGCATTATTAATTATTCACTGATGAAGGATCGACGGCTTCATGAAGTGATGAACAAGATTGAAACCGAGAAACTGAATCTGGGATCTGTTGCAGCGGTAAGATCCGGATTAGTCGCATATGAGGTTGGAAGGGGCGCCCCCGAACAAACGAAAGCGATGAAAGAAAATAGGATCTATCACAGTGATTCTCAGGTTGATGATACTTATTGGATGTATCTTGAAGGCCGAGGTGTTTGCCGATTTTCGATTGATTGGAGAGGCAGCTGGCTCAAATACGGATCAAACCTGGCTGCCAGAAGGAATGAAGAAATCTTCACCAAGCCAAGAATATTAGTCCGGCAGATTCCATCAAAATCAAAGTATGCCATCCATGCTGTTTACACGGAAAAGGAAATATTGAACGACCGCAATTCCAATAACATAATTGATTTCCAAATCGATCCGCTTTTTGTGCTTGGTGTCCTCAATTCTAAAGTCATTACATTCTGGTTCATTCATAAATTCGATAAGTTCCAGCGTAAAACGTTCCCGCAATTTAAGGTGAAAGATCTTAAAATGTTTCCGGTTCCTAATGTGTCTGAAGCGGAAATTGAACGGATATCAAAGGCGGCGGGCCATATGCTTGATATCCAGCGTCTGAAAAGTAAGGCTGGAGAACAAGTGGATGAGCTGCTTCAGGAAGAAAAGCAGTTAAATGAACTACTTGACCGATGCGCGGCGGATGCCTTTGGTTTGAGTGATGGAGACGTTCAGCTGATTGATGCCAGTTTAAAGGAATTTCTCCAGTAATCTAAGTTCTGTAATGATATAAAATAAGAGAGGAGTATTCATAGTGACCGTATACCCAAATAAAAAGGAAACAAAAGAACTGATTAAAGAAATTGTTTCGATTCCGAGCCCGTCCGGCTATACGAAGAATGTCATCCAATTTGTTGAATGGCATCTTAAAGAATTACAGGTCAAAACCAAGCATAACAACAAAGGTGGACTGATAGCAACACTGCCCGGGGAAAGAGACAGCGAACATCGCATGTTGACTGCCCATGTTGACACTCTCGGTGCAATGGTGAAGGAAGTTAAAAGCAATGGGCGCCTGCGTCTTGATTTGATTGGCGGTTTCAAGTTTAATGCAATAGAAGGCGAATACTGTAATATACATACAACTGAGGGACAAGTTTTTACCGGGACAATTTTGATGCATCAGACATCTGTCCACGTTTATAAAGATGCCGGAGATGCGAAACGGAACCAGGAAAATATGGAAATCCGGATTGATTCCAAAGTTAATAATGCCAAGGATGTTCGTGGATTGGGTATTGAAGTAGGTGATTTTGTATCATTCGATCCCCGTGTTCAATTGACTGATAATGGCTTTATTAAATCGCGCCATTTGGATGATAAAGCAAGCGTCGGCATTTTGCTGCAGCTGATCAAAAGGTTGAAAGATGAAAACAAACAGCTTCCGTATACAACCCACTTTCTTATTTCCAATAACGAAGAAATCGGATATGGCGGTAATTCCAACATTACACCGGAAACGGTTGAATATTTGGCTGTGGATATGGGCGCAATGGGGGATGGTCAGTCTACTGATGAATATACAGTGTCCATCTGTGTAAAAGATGCGAGCGGTCCATACCATTACGATTTGCGTCAAAACCTCACTGAACTGGCAAAATCAAATGAAATCGGCTATCAATTGGACATTTATCCATATTACAATTCCGACGCCTCAGCAGCTATTCACGCGGGCAATGATATTATGCATGGGCTGGTCGGACCGGGAATCGATTCATCCCATGCCTATGAGCGGACACATGAAGATTCACTGGAAAATACAGAAGAGTTGCTATATCATTACGTGCTTTCAGATATGGTAAACAGTTAATAAAACAAACGTGCAGTTTTTAAAACTGAAAACTGCACGCTTGTTTCAACTATTCGGCGTTAAGAAGTCTTGAACGAGGCCGGAGCTCGGCGGAAAGACCTTCAAAGCACGTAACCATAAATGCAGATGAAGTGAAACAGACTTCCGAACAAAATAAATACATGAAAAATTTCATGGAATCCTAAATGCTTGAACGATAGGAAATCAGGTTTAAGCCAGTAAATGACAGCTCCAATTGTATAAAACCCCCCGCCGATCAGGAGCATTAGCATACCACCGCCGCCAATGATCGGGAAAAGAGCCGAACTGAAGAAAATGATAATCCAGCCCATGGCAACATAAAGCGCTGTAGATAGCCATCTGGGCGCATGAAACCAGACTAATTTAAAAATAACCCCTATTAAAGCCAGACCGTTGACGACCGCAAACAGTACCCAGCCAGTTACGCCTTCCAGACTGATTAGACATAACGGTGTATATGTCCCCGCGATCAGTACAAAAATCATCGAGTGATCAACACGCCTAAGAAATGCGACGACGCGCTCCCCCGCCATCACCATGTGATATGTAGCCGAGGCACTGTATAACAAGATCATGCTGATTCCAAACATGGCCACAGCTATAATCGCCAGTGCGGAATCTGCCGTAACCGAAGCCTTGATGACCAGTGCAACAAGTCCTGCGAGTGATAGAATAGCCCCGAATAAATGCGTGAGACTGTTAATTGGTTCACGAATAGAAAATTCCATATTTAACACCTTCACAATCATAAGTAGTTTTTAAAACTATATAACCATAATATGTGCATTTTATTAAGTAGTCAACATTTTACTTCAACGAACTCCTGCAGTATAATAAGGTGAGAATTCATTCAGTGAGGCACTTTTCCCCACAGAGCGATAGTCGAACGGAATCAAACGTTTTAGGACAATTAGCCGCTGTAATTTGGCGGTTTAATCAAAACAATTGGAGTTTTGTTATGATAAGTATGGAAGAATTAGCCGAGAGTCTGCACTTAAATAGTAACCTGTCGTTAAAGGACATTCCGGATTTAAATTTATACATGGACCAGGTTATTCAGCTGTTTGAGCGTCAATTTGCTGATACAAAACGTAATGACGATGATAAAGTCCTAACCAAAACCATGATTAATAATTATGCTAAAGGGAAATTATTTTTTCCCATTGAAAATAAAAAATATACAAGAGACCATCTGATCCTTATCAGCATGATCTATCAGATGAAAGGTACTTTATCAATCAGCGACGTCAAGACATCATTGGACAGGTTGAATGAAAAAGTGACGGATGATGATGCATTTGATTTACAGCGGTTTTATGAATCCTATCTTCAGATGGTTGAAAACAGTTCGGAAAAATTTAAAACTGATCTCCAGGATCATTATACCGAACTGACAAAAGAGATTCGAAAACTGGAAGACCAGGATGAAGAATATCTGGAGCAATTGCTGCTGATTGCATTATTTACAAATATGAGCAATTATTATCGTAGAGCTGCTGAAAGAATGGTGGATGAAATTGGCAATAACCTGTAATATCTCTGAAAGAAGGCCTGTTTGAATGAAACTCAGTATATTGGATCAGTCACCCATTTCCACTGGTAATACGCCGAAGGAAGCATTAAACGCGTCAGTTGATCTTGCAAGAAGAGGAGATGAGCTGGGCTATACACGGTATTGGATTGCCGAGCATCATGATTTTTCCGGTCTTGCCTGTCCGAATCCAGATGTGATGCTCGGTATTATTGGCGCCAGGACGGAGCAGATCAGGATTGGTGCCGGCGCTGTTCTGCTGCCGCACTATCGTCCTTACAAGGTGGCTGAAACCTATAACCTATTGGCAACTTTGTACCCCGGAAGAATCGATTTGGGCATTGGACGGGCTCCTGGCGGCTCTGCAGAAGCATCGATAGCACTATCCGGCAACTTTTTGGAAAATGTCCGGCAAATGCCTGAAAAACTTGATGAATTATTGCGATTTTTTCACCATGATTTTGCTGCAGATGAAAAGTACGCCAAGATCAGACCAACCCCGGTCCCCCAAATTTCGCCACAGCCATGGATGCTTGGAACGAGTGAGAAGAGTGCGTTGACTGCTGCTGAAAAAGGGCTGCCATATACGTTCGGCTACTTCATGAGCGACCAGGATGGCCCATCAATCGTTAAGACGTATTCGGATAAATTTGCCGAACAACATCCTGAGAAGAAACCAGAAAAAATCGCAGCGGTATCAGCAATCTGTTCGGAAACAACCGAGGAAGCCCGAGAGCTTGCCATGAGCGGTCATTTGTGGTCAATCCTGCGTGATAAAGGAGAAGGTGACGGCAAGGTGCCAACGGTTACGAAGGCAAAGAATTATACCTACTCGGATGAAGAAAAAGAAAGACTGAAGAAGATGATGGATAAACAGGTGATCGGCAATCCGCAAGAGGTCAAACAGCAACTTGAGCACCTTCAGGCTTTATACGATGTGGATGAATGGATGCTAGTCACGATTACACATAGTTACGAAGCACGAAAAAAATCGTATGAATTGATTGCAAACGAGATGCTGAAATAGATAAATTGATTTAAATACAATTTCGTATCGTATTGCATGAAAAAAGCCACATCAGTGTGGCTTTTTGTAATACTTTTCCACCAGGTTATAAATGGATAGAAGTTCATATAAAATTGTCAGCTCGGGCGGCAGGTTTGCCGGCCGCTTTTCTTTCTTTTCGGCTATCGCCCGATTATCATCCCAGAATATGTCAGTCAATCGTGTGAACTGCTTCTGGTGTTTTTCGTGCTCGTAGGCATTCGGGTGCTTGAGTGACTGGGCTACATCTGTAACAGCATTCAAGATGGCTGTACGTTTTTCATCGGACCACTCAATCGTATTAAAAGATGAATAGATAAGATTGCCTAAATGGTAATGAATTAATCGCAGCCGCACTAGCTGTTCCTGTTCCTGCTGAAAGTGGGTCCGTTCACTTCCTGCGAGTGGGTGATATTTAGATTCTTCCTTTTGAAATCGGATAAGCTGTTCCGTCTGATGAATCATTTTATCAAGTTGTTCAGCTAATTCTTGTTCAACAACCACTACCTGATGCTGGGCATCCACTATATCCTGAAGGACTTTTTCGACGGCAATACCAGTTCTATAGGCGATTGATTCCAGTTTTTTAGCAATCTCGTTTGTATATTCAGGCGGCATCATAAACATATTGACCACTGTTGATACCAGCAGTCCGGTTGTTGTGGTACCAAGCCGGATAAAAAATGACATGAGCACATTCGTATGAATCACTTCGACCATTGCAACAGAGGTTAAGGTAGCTACAAGCAACCCGGCATGTAGTTTTAACCGGAAACATGTTGCAATTGTGAAGACGGCTGCCAATGCATAAGTGAGCGGTGAGTCACCTAATAACGATATGAAAAGCACTGCATATGCCGATCCAATAGCCGAAGCCGGAAAGCGTACGAGTCCTTTTTTGATGGAATCAGACACCGTGGGTTCAATGGTTACAATTGCTGTAATGACTGCAAAAACAGGCGGCCAATCCAATAGAACACAAATCCATGCCGTGATAAAAATAGCGACACCTGTTTTGACGACCCGGCTTCCTGCTAGTTTAAAATACTTCATTAATTTCATCTCCAGATAACTTCTCTCAGATATCTATTTTTCCAATAAACCAGCTTGATTGCAACTATTAAAAAAATATGGAAAAAGGGGTTGCATTTTCAGACATTAACCAATAGACTGTATTATAACAATTAAATAATTAATAATCTGTTATATAAGAGAGAGGAGGGGGAAACAGCTATGAGAATTCCAACATGCCCGGAATGTGGCGAGCGCATCGATCAACACAGCTATACCTTGGAATGTGATTACTGTTTGTCAAAAAGGGAAGAGTGAATTTTTGTAGGTTCTGTTATATAACAAAATCATAAAATAATATTGTTTTATAACAAGGTATGCGGTCGGGAGTACCAAATGACAGGGGTTATAATATACAAAGGGGGACATGGCGGATGGATCAAAACGCACGAATCGAAAATAGCAAAATTGAATGGGAAAATAATTTACGGTGGGTCGGAGTTGAACGTCCGTATACAGCAGAGGATGTTGATCGGCTGAGAGGATCAATTGATATTGAATATACACTTGCCAAAAAAGGTGCAGAAAAATTATGGGAGCTCGTTAATAATGAAGACTATGTGAATGCACTGGGGGCACTAACGGGAAATCAGGCAGTACAGCAGGTAAAGGCCGGCCTGCAAGCGATCTATTTGAGTGGCTGGCAGGTCGCGGCTGATGCAAATTTAGCTGGTCAGATGTATCCCGACCAAAGCCTGTATCCGGCCGACAGTGTTCCGAATGTTGTTAAACGGATCAATCAGGCGTTGCAGCGCGCAGATCAAATCCATTACGCAGAAGGAGATGATTCCGTTGACTGGTTTGCCCCAATTGTTGCTGATGCCGAAGCTGGATTTGGCGGCCAATTGAACGTGTTTGAATTAATGAAGGCCATGATCGAATCCGGAGCCTCGGCAGTTCACTTTGAGGATCAGCTGTCATCGGAAAAGAAATGCGGTCACCTTGGAGGTAAAGTGTTACTGCCAACACAAACGGCGGTACGGAATTTGATTTCAGCACGACTTGCTGCTGATGTTATGGGAACATCAACACTCATCATCGCTCGAACTGATGCCAATGCTGCCGATATGATCACGAGTGACCTGGATCCATATGATAAGCCGTTTATAGCAGGGGAGCGCACGACAGAAGGGTTTTTCCGTACGAAAGCGGGCATTGACCAGGCCATCGCCCGCGGCCTTGCATATGCGCCATATGCAGATATGATCTGGTGTGAAACGTCTGAACCGAACTTGCAGGAGGCGCAGCAATTTGCCGATGCGATTCATGAAAAATACCCGAATAAGTTGCTGGCTTATAATTGTTCACCATCATTTAACTGGAAACGCAAGCTGTCAAATGAGGAAATTGCCAATTTCCAGCATGAACTAGGTGAAATGGGCTATAGATTTCAGTTTGTAACATTGGCAGGTTTCCATGCCCTGAATCACAGCATGTTTGATCTGGCCAGAAAATATAAGGAATCAGGAATGGCTGCCTATTCAGAATTGCAGCAAGCAGAATTTGCTAGTGAAACATTCGGTTATAGTGCCACACGCCATCAGCGCGAAGTAGGAACAGGTTATTTTGATGAGGTAGCCCAGGTAATTTCAGGAGGGGCATCATCAACTGGGGCTTTAAAGGGGTCGACAGAAGCGGAACAATTTGTCAGATAACACTGTTATTAAATCAATGAAAAACCCATCTTTTTACAAAAGGTGGGTTTGTTCACTTTAAAAGCCTATCAAGCTCCTTTTAGTAACATATTTGTAATAAGGATCCTGGGATTTTTTAATAGACAGAATCTACTGCCCCCTGGTGCTAAACAGAGATACGAAAAACTCCGGTAATGGCGTGTTTTGTATATTCTTATTATTCCGTGCCTAAAATTGCTGTCATATAGACGATCATGGCGTCTGTCTTTGTCTGAAATACAATTGTAATCTTTTCATAACATGCATGTTATTTTTTGTTGATATAATACGAATTACCTAAAACTATTAATACATAATAGAAAATTATATTACCGCAATTTACACTTTGTTGAATGATACATAGATAGACAGGTTTGCGGTTGTGGAAGCAGGGGATATAAGGTGAAAAAAGTAATTGGAACAGTAGTCACTGCCGGTGCGGTGTTGTTTGGGAGTGCATTTTTGAGTGACTCTGTGCACGCCGAAACATTGCAGGATGTAAAGGAGGAGCGTTCGAGCGTTCAGAATAATCTGTCAGAGGCAGAATCTAACATTGCAGACGTTATGGTAGAATTGGAAGATTTAAATGAAAAAATCAAATCCGTCAATGGAGCTCTTGATAAAAACAAACAAAAAATGGAAGATACGGAACAAAAAATAGCAAAAACTGAAGATGAAGTAGCAGAAATTGAAAAAGAAGTTACCAAACTTGAGGAAAAGATAGAAGAACGTAAAGAAATTTTGAAAGACCGGATTGTCTCACTACAAAAAAATGGTGGGGATATCAACTATCTGGAAGTTGTCTTCGGTTCCAAAAGTTTTGGTGATATGATCAGCCGTGTTTCCGCAGTGTCCAAGATTGCCGAATCTGACGAAAAGCTGATGAAGCAGCAGCAAAAGGATAAAGCCGAATTGCAGGAGAAAAAAGCTGCCAAGCAGGAAAAACTGTCAGGCCTTCAGGACATGAAGGTCGAATTGGACGGCATGAAGCAGACAATCACTGCACAAAAAAACCAGAATGAAAAAGATAAGAAAGCACTGAAAAACAAAGAAAAGAATTTGAAAGAAATGAAATCTGAACTGGAGAATAAAGACAGCAGTCTGGCTTCTATCGAGCAGGAGATTAAACACCGCAATCAAAACAATGATTCCACCGATTCAGAGTCCGATAATTCCGGCAGTGATTCTAATACAGGTAAAACCAGTGAATCATCTGGATCATTTGAATCGCCTGAGTCACCCGGATCATCTTCATCGTCCTCTTCTGATGATGGCGATGTGAAGCAGCTGAGCAAAAAAGCAGAAAGTTCCGAAAGTGGTAGTTATAGTTCCGCAATCCAGGCAGGCTATACACAGATGGGAACACCATATGTGACAGCTGGTAAAAGTCCCGGTGGTTTTGATTGCTCCGGATTTGTATCATGGGCATTTGGACAGGCTGGTGTTTCCGTTCCATCAAGCACAGCAGCACTGCAAAGTGTAGGATCAAAAGTGTCTTATAGCAGTGCACAGCCGGGAGACCTAGTATTCTTCAACACATATAAGACAAATGGCCATGTCGGGATTTATCTTGGAAACGGCAAATTCCTGGGTGCCCAAAGCAGTACCGGAGTCGCAGTTGCTGACATGACTAGCGGTTACTGGAAAGATAAATTTGCCGGACACGTCCGCCGAGTTCAATAACAAAAAATTTAAAGGTCTGCCTTTTCGGGCGGATCTTTTTTTTAACGGAAGTAAGGCCGCAAGTTTAAAGTTTGACAAGGAAAGTAGCAGACGATTTTATTCAACCAGCATTCAGGGGGGATATAAACATCTTGATCAATCCTGAAATTGGTAAAGAAGAACTGAATTGCGGATAATAGAGCCGATATGATTAGAAAAATTCCGGGAAAAAATGTATAATAATGACCACATCTTTAATAAATTTATGAAATGGCGTCATTTAGACGGAAACAAGGGAATAGGAAGAAAACTCTTACATTGCACAGGTGATTGTTTTATCACGAGAATGCAAGACATATGTCACTTTAAAATTAATAACATCTCTTCCATTTCACCTGTGAAAAGAAAGGAATTGTTATGGAGAAGCATACATACAAAAACCCGGTGTTTTTCGTATCTGCTATTATCGTTACATTGTTAGTTTTGGCAGGGGCAATTTATACCGATGCATTTAATAATGTAGCCAACACCCTGTTTAATTTTACCACTTTTAATTTCGGTTGGCTTTACTTGATGGCAGTATTCATTTTTGTATTGTTTCTGGTGGTTCTGTCGATCACAAAGTACGGAAAGCTGCGGCTTGGGCCAAAGGATTCCCGTCCTGAGTATCCATTCTTCACTTGGATTGGGATGCTTTTTTCCGCAGGATTTGGTGCAGGCCTGGTATTCTGGGGCGTGGCGGAGCCGATGAGTCATTTTTTTGAAACCCCTTTTAGCGACATAGAAGCTCAGACAGAAGAAGGTGCTCGGGTAGCAATGGGCTATGCCTTTTTTCATTGGGGTGTGAGCCAGTGGTCTGTATTTGCTGTTGTTGGTTTGATTATAGCATTTTTGCAGTTTAAAAAAGATAAGAAAGGCCTGATTTCAACAGCAATCGCACCAGTTGTCGGGAGAAACAGAGCATTAGGCGGAACGATTGATACCCTGGCTGTCATTGCGACAGTCATGGGTGTTGCAACGTCACTCGGGCTGGGAATTTCCCAAATGAATGGCGGTTTAAAAAGTGTGTTTGGTCTGCCGAATTCCATTTGGATTCAAATGGTTATTGCAGGTGTCATGCTGGTAATTTACCTGCTTTCATCAAGCACGGGTCTGAATAGAGGAATTAAATGGCTGAGCAATTTGAATCTTGGCTTATGTTTGTTATTACTCGCTTTTGTCTTTGTGGCTGGTCCGACCGTATTCATTCTGGATACGTTTGTGTTAGGGTTAGGCGACTATATAACAAATTTTGTGCACTATAGCTTACGTTTGACACCTTATTCGGGTGAGACGTGGGTTACCGAGTGGACGGTATTCTATTGGGCATGGTCCACAGCATGGTCACCGTTTGTTGGCGCCTTCGTTGCTCGGGTTTCAAGAGGCAGAACCATCCGTGAGTTCGTTTTTGGTGTACTGGTTGTACCACCGGCGATTGCTTGCTTGTGGATTGCTGCATTTGGCGGTACGGCGATTTACAGTGATTTATTCAATGGAACGAAAATTGCTGAAGCGGTAAATGCTGACATGACTGTCGCATTGTTTCAATCATTCAGCGGGTTACCGCTTCCAAACGTGTTATCACTTCTGGCTATTTTCCTGATTTTCACGTTCCTGGTAACGTCAGCAGACTCAGCAACTTATATATTGGGAAGTATGACATCCAAAGGCAGTCTGAACCCGGCACTGACCGTGAAAATCGTTTGGGGTATACTGATTACAGCTAGTGCTGTGGTGCTTTTGTTTGCAGGCGGTTTAAATGCCTTACAGACTGCGTCGCTTACATCTGCACTGCCATTTACCGTTATTTTACTGCTGATAGTTGTGGCGTTTGTCCGAATGGTTAAAAAAGAAACGGTACCGAAAAAAGAAGAGTAATAACGTGTCACTTTATCAGTGGGGGCTTCTTTAGTCCCCGCTGATTTTTAGTTCTGCTCAGAAAATGTTCCGGTGATGAAGAAAGTTGTCAGTCCAACCATCCCCACCATTAAACCAGAATAAATGAGGGTTGTCTCCTGAATAATAAACCAACCAAATAGTACCACAATACTATCAATTACCAGTATGATAAGTCCGACATTCATTGAAACAATTTTTGAAAGCATCAATGCCAGCAGGTCAACGCCCCCGGTACTAACTTTTGTCAGCAGCATGAGACCTATTCCAGTTCCCAGCAATAAACCTCCTGTAACGGAGCTGATTAAGATCGGCGGTGTATGCAAAGTCATCAAAGGCCGAAAATAATCAATGAATAATGCCGTAACTAATAAACCATGAACACCATTATAGAAATACGTACGAAAATGAAACCAGGCGTAAATGTACAATGGCAGACTCAGTATGATAATAGTCAAGCCCGGTTTCAGGCCTAGTGTATATTTGGCAATAAGCCCCAGACCTATCACGCCGCCATCTACCAGGTGATTCGGAATAATAAAATAGTTGATGCCAATTGCAATAAGGATACTGCCGGCCAGAACTGATGCTGTTTTTTTTAGCAACATATCACCACACTATTAAACTTGTCCCAAAATTAGGGGAAAAGTTCCACTAATTGAAGTTTCACTCTATAAAAGATATGTCCAACCGAAGAAGTTTATCCATGGAAATTTGTTGGGAAGAAAAGAATGCTGTGATTATTGCTATTATCAAATTATTTGGACAAATAAATCATCTATAGGAGGTAAGTTATGGATAGCATTTTAAGTGGACTGTGAATATGCATCAACAGTGAAGGCAGTTTGGGACAGTAGATAACGTAACGCGAATCCACTATAAGAGAGAAGTGGATTCGCGTTAATCATTGTGATTGATTATCTGCGGGTATACACACATTGCATAAGCTTGGGGGAAATTATCGGGAACTTTTCAAAAATGACTAATTAAAGGAGTCATTCACTTCCATCTGAATCTTTTTCCGGGTTTTCCTTTGTGACGATAACTTCTTCAATTCGTTTTTCTGTCGTCTGCTTCACTTTAAAACGAACGCCATTATAACTGAATTCGGGCTCTTCCCCTTCATCCGGAAAATATCCGATGTGGCCAATTAAGAATCCGTTTACCGTTTCATATTCATCTGTAGGTAATTTTACTTCCAGTAAATCTTCAATCTCATGAAGATGAGCCGTACCTGAAATAGAATATTTATGATCGTCAATCTTTCTGAATTCGTCAACGGACGCTCCCGGACCTTCGTTTTCACTCAGTATTTCACCTACGATTTCCTCAATCGTATCTTCAATGGTTACCAGACCTTCTGTTCCACCATATTCATCAAGAACAATGGCAATATGAATGTTGTCTTTTTGCATATCCTTGAATAAATTATTCAAATTTTGTGTCTCCAGGACAAAATATGGTTTTCGAACCATCTGCCTTAGATCAAACATCTCTTTATCCCTATCTTCAAGGAATTGAATTAGATCTTTGGTATGGAAAACACCGATAATATTGTCAATATCCCCTTCATATACAGGAAATCTTGTATATCTTTCCTGATTTACCCTTTGAACCGTTTCCTTTAAGTTGGTATCAACGGGAATCATGGATATATCCGTACGGTGTGTGATAATGTCGGAAACCCTTTTATCATTAAATTCAAAGACATTATTGATCATCAACTTCTCGTCCAACTCAATATTGCCTTTGTCTCCGCCGGTATCTACCATCATTCGTATTTCTTCCTCAGTTGCCTCTTCATTATCTGCATGAGGGTCAACACCGAACAAGCGTACAACGGCATTTGTCGAAAGAGACAAAAGTTTAACGACCGGCAGTGTAATTTTGAATACCAGCGTAAGAGGTGAAGCAATGAATTTTGATAATGCCTCTGCTTTTTGCAGTGCAATCTGCTTCGGGACGAGCTCACCGAATACGAGGGTGAAATACGAGAGAATGATTGTAATCATAACAACTGATATCGTTTGAAGTACCGACTGTGACAGCGGGACACCCAGGTTATACAGTGCCTCTGACACGGGTTTGGCAAAGAAGTCAGCTGCAAAGGCACTTGCTAAAAACCCGGATAATGTTACCCCTATTTGAATGGTGGAAAGAAAACGGCTTGGTTCGGAGATCAGATTATAAAGCTTTTGTGACTTTGGATCTCCCTCGTCAGCCTGGCGCTTCACCTTATTCTCATTCAACGAGACCAGCACCAGTTCAGCTCCAGCAAAAAAGGCATTCAAAAAAATCATCAAGACTAGAACTCCAATAGCAACTAACAATTAAACTTGCACTCCTTTTATTTAAAAAATCAATACGTTCATAACGCGCAGTAGTGTTGTTTATAATCGTAACAAAAATCTGACTCAAAAGACATCGCAACACCCTGGCACCGTCACCATTGTCAAAATGGGCGAGGATGGCAACCAAATGTAAGACGTCATATATATTTTGCGATTAAATGTCGTTCATTATCACTATGACGAACAATCATCTGTTAAAGATCAGATACTGCACGACAAAGTAACCGATAACCGTTATGACGGAAGGTAAGCTGTATGCCGCGAGAGATGTTGAGCGCTGTCGCAGAAAGGCCCAAATGACCATCACGATAAGCAAAGACCCCCCAAATGCTGATACCAAGTGTGAGCCGGATGCGTCTGCTAAAATTGATCCTCCCTGATAAACAACATCTGAAATCGCCAATATGATCATATTGAATGAATTGCTTCCGAGGATTGCCCCGACAGCCAAATTGACATTTTTTAACCGGAGTGCCGAAAAGACAGAAACGGCTTCCGGAAGTGAGGTGGTCGCCGCAATCAGGAAACTTCCGATGAAGCTGGAACCCAATCCGGTTACAACAGCTATCTGGTCACCTGTTACCGAGAGAAGCGTCCCTGCCCCCAAAATAAAAATTGCCGCAATAATGAAACCGATAATCGCATGTTTAACAGAGACCGACTTCTTTTCGTCGGTTGTCTCTTTTGCTTTTTCTTCACTGACCGAGGGTGATGGCGTTTTACTGATTACGATCAATCCGACAATATAGGCAGCCAAAATCAGTAATGAATCCGCACCGATTCCCAGAAGGGTGTAGTCAATCCGAAGCACAAGTGCCACAGATACAAGGATCATCAATAGCAGCCCCAAAAATGCGGTATACTTATGGTTGCTGCTTGCCAAATCAAACAACTTATGTTTTCTATAGTACAAGTCAAACGCTGCAATAATGAATACATTAAAAACATTGGATCCAAGCATGTTCCCGACTGCTATATCAATATTATCAATTAACACTGCAGAGAAGCTTGTCGTAACTTCGGGCAGTGAAGTGGCGCCTGCCAACAGAATGGTTCCGACCATCATTCCGCCCATTGCTGTTTTTTCACTTATCACGTCTGCATACTCAGATAATTTCATTGCAGTATATACTGTTACTGCGGCTGCAAGAAAAAACCATACAAATACCAAACTAACAACTCCTTGTATATTGGACAGTTCATATCTTTAGAATACCCTAAAATGAATATGTTAAAGATAGGTCGTAACGTTATGTCATGGAATTGTCACGATATTTGGTGAAATTAGTCGATTTACTGCTGGAATCGGCGGTAAACGTATAAAAGTAGCATGTTAGTAAAAGGAAAACTTGCCGCCCTTGACTGAATTCAGATGTTCGTATATAGTGTGAGTAATATAAAGTTTTCTAGGGTTCCGCAGCAGCTGCTGGTCTGGTCCGAGAGAAAACGCACGAAATGTGTACACGGCGGGATAAAAGCCCGGGAGGATATCTGAATGCTGGATATCTTCCCGGGCTTTTCGCTTTAATTACAAGTCAGAATCAGAGGTGATAATAGTGAACAAGAGCTGGAATATTTTGTTTTTGGCCGGATTGTTTGAAATCGGCTGGGTTGTCGGGCTGAAACATGCTGACAGTGTCATGACCTGGATTTTGACAGCGATTGCCATTTATTTAAGTATGCATTTACTCATACTTGCATCCCAAAAGCTTCCGGTGGGGACAGCGTATGCCGTGTTTGCCGGGATGGGGGCAACAGGAACCGTCATTCTGGAAATTGTTGTGTTTGGTGAACCCTTTCGTTTAGTTAAAATTCTTCTCATTTTATTATTGTTAGGTGGCGTCATCGGGCTGAAACTCGTTACGGAGGAAGAGGCAGGTGAGCGGGAGTCATGAGTTGGATTTATTTAGTCATTGCCGGAGTTGGCGAAATTCTTGGCGTGATGGGTATTAATAAAGTAAATGAACAAAAAAGCATCCTCTCGTTTACGTGGCTGATTGGCGGCTTTCTGTTTAGCTTTCTATTTTTGACACTGGCTATGGAAGAATTGCCGATGGGGACCGCTTATGCGATATGGACGGGAATTGGTACAGCAGGCAGTGCGATCGCCGGGATGATTTTTTATAATGAGTCAACGGACTGGCGCCGTATTTTGTTCATCGGCATGATTATTTCGGCGGCTGTGGGTCTGAAGCTGATTACCTGAGATGTTTAGCTGACGCACTATATGGATAAACACGTATTAGGAAATCGAAATAATCTTTAAGGGAGTGCCGATATCCAATGAGTTTGCGTCAACAGATTAAACAGCTGGAAAACGTTAAAAAAGAGCAGGACAATAAAGTTCTGTCGATGTATTTAAACACAGACCCATCTGACCCTGAACAGCAGGCCGGTGAGTGGAAAATTCATCTAAAAAATGGTTTAAGAAATTTCGAAAGCTATTTGGAGGAAGATAATAACAAAGAAGAACTGAAAAACTTTCAGCTCGTTAAGCAAAAGGTCGAAAAGTTTGTTCACGGCAATGAACAGCATTTCCGCAAAGGTATTATTTTATTTGCATCCGCAGACGAAGAGGTTTGGTTTGCGGATCGCTTCCAGATGCCCGTAAGAACTGAATTTTTCTGGGAAGAGGAGCCAAAGCTCGAACAATTGAAGGAGCTGCTTGAAACTTATCCGAAATCAGGTATCATCCTAGTACAGAAAAATATAATCAAATTGATTGAAGCACACTTAAATGAAATTCTGGATAGCGAATATTATGAGCTTGATATCGATACCGAAAAATGGCGTCAATTTTCCGGTCCGCACCAGGCACAGGCCTCAATGGGATCCGGGGGCAAAAGTCTGCAGCAGGATAAGTTTAACGCCCGTTATGAAGCGAATAAACAACGCTGGTATAAAAATATTGCCCCTAAACTAGATAAGAAAGCCAAAGAGCAGGAATGGGAGAAAATTTATGTCGTCGGTGAACCGGATGATGCTTCCGAGCTGGAAAACGAAATGAACAAGCCGGTTACGGAACTGATTCAGAAAAACCTACTGGACCATGAAGAATCAAAGGTGCTGGAAGAGATTTTTGGCTAATTGCCAGCCAAGCGAGTGAACTTCAAACAGTGGGGCGTCTCCCCCACTGTTTGTCAGTTAAGCCGGATCGAACATTTCCATTTAAGGTCACTTTACCGCCGTAGTTTGGAAAGTTTACTGCCGTTACATGAGGGATAAAGGGGGCTTCCTTTTGAGTAATGGGTTCATTTTTGGGGAAAGAAAATACAATATAACAATTTAGGGATACAATCACAAGTGATTTTAGTATCCTTTTTTTAATGATAAATCGGGTTTATCTTTGTTTAACATTAGAAAAATCAGCAAAACTAGCAATCATTTTAGCAGGTGTGCATGATTTATAGACTGGAATGGACGTGCCAAACGCAATCGACCCAAAAGACAGAGACTTTATCAAAGTTGAGCCGCACCGGAATATGAATACCGTATTGGAGGCTTTGACAAATGAACTTGGAATACGTATGCGTAAAGTGGAAATGGAGTACTCCAGACGTCATCGCTATGTTCAAGAGTTTGAGTTCATGCCGGGTAGCGATTTCCACCGTGATTTGGATGAATTGGAAGCAAGCAGAGTTGAACTTATCCTTCAGATTGACCGACGTGCTAAAGGACTGGGCGGACTGTTTTCAGAAGCACTGGAAATGGATGAAGATTTTGTACGTGTTTCATTCACAGATGCAGAAATCAACCAAGGTGTCCATTCAGTAGCAGACAAGCTAAGGATAACGATTCAGCAGTTCACTTAAGAAAGCAACACCCCGCAGGCTTTTGACTTGCGGGTTAAATTCTTTTAAGGGGGCGGTGGGATGAACATCTCGATTAAAATTGCTTTATCATATCTATTAATACCGTAAATATTTCTATATATTTTACCTGTAATTCTTATGCTAATCACCATTGTTTATGCTGCAGAAAATATTAACAAAATAGAAACGATAAGCGGTTAAAAGAATCAATAATCGGGTGCTAATCAGGAATAAAGATTAGAACAATACTCCATCCTAGGTGCAAGAAACGGTGCATCGGGCAGAGTAGAAGCATAAAAATATAATTCTTTAACAAGAAAGAAAAGTGGGAATTCATGAGACCCCACATCATCGTGGTACAGTCATCGTATCACCTGAAATTTGCTATAAGGTGTAAAATAGGTGATGTGAACATTTTGTATGAATGGAGGAACAGAATGGAGCCAACAAAGATCGAACGTATTGAATCCACACGGCGGTATTTGCGAAAACATGCAATTAAGACGATTTTAAACGAATACGACAGCGAGATTCTCGGTTTAAGCATTGAAAATCAGAAAGAGAAGTACCAAAAGATGACCAGCAGCCCGTTTCAATTTTACCGAGGTAGCGCGTATTTGTTCTACTATGATGTCTTGCGCATGCCGATTTCCTTTCACACCCCGGCGGACAAGCCGACGTGGCTGCAAGGAGACCTGCATTTTGAAAATTTCAGTGCCTTCATGAACAAAAAAGGTGACATGGTTTTCGATACGGATGATTTTGACGAAGGCTATTTGGGATCGTATTTACACGATGTGCTGCGGATGACAGCAAGCATTGCCTTGTTTGCCGAGGAACTTAATTACAACGAAAACGAACAAAAAAGTTTAATTCGCACGTTTTTACAAACTTATTATGAGCAAATTAAGGATTTTGCTGAAGATAACGCGGACCCGGGCACACTTATGTTTAATGATGCCAATACAGCTGGCCCGGTTCAGCATGCTTTACAATCGTTAAAAACAAAAGAACGAGAAGAAGTTCTTGAGGAGGTCACAACCTTAGACAGCGAGCAGCGGCAGTTTGTGCGTTCGGAACAGCTGGAATCACTTAACGAAGAAGAGCGCGTAGCTTTGGAAAATGCATGGCCGGAATATATCGCTTCGATTGATGCGGAAAATGAACAACAAAAAGGCTTTTTCCACATCAAAGACGTTGTGAAAAAACATGGAGCGGGCACAGGTTCAATCGGTCTTTCACGTTATTATATTCTCATTGAAGGGAAAAAAGACGGAAAGCAACGTGATGATATTGTGCTGGAAGCAAAAGAAGCGCGTACGCCGGTTCCTGCACATTTCCTTTCATATGACGAATTGTTTACCGAGGACAAAGCTCACCATGGCAGGCGCGTGATTACAACACAAAAGGCCATGCACTATTTGGAGGATCCATTCTTGGGTTATTTAACCATTGGAGACCACCATTTTTACGTTAGGGAAAACTCACCTTTTGACGAAAGTGTCGATCAAGAGGAATTGACCGAAACAAAAGGAATGAACGACACTGTAGAAGTAATGGGTAAAATAACAGCAAAGATCCATGCGCGCGCGGATGCTGACGCTGATGAAATTCCGCTTTCCTATGAGAGTGAAGAAGAAATTTTAAAGGCGATAGGTGATGATTTTAATCATTTCTTATCCGAAGTCGTAGTATGGTCGATGTTTTACAAAAACCAGGTAAATCAGGACTATCTATTGTTTTGTGAATGGTGTCGGGATGAATTTGATATCGAAATTTAGAAAAAATCGGGATTAACCGTTTCTGCGGTTCCCGACTGTTTCAGTTGCCCCTTATAACAAACCAGTATTTTTCAAATATTCATTCGTAGTTATACTACTAATTTTCCAAGTACTTGGTAATATAGCAAAAGCAACAATAACGTGTTATATCAAATAAACGAATCAAATCAAATCAACACCTGGGAATGACAAAACTGTTACGCTCCGTTGTATGTATTGCAATAATTATGGTTGTTATATCCAAAATGACTATTCTTCTACGATAGTAATCACCTCCCTCCCTGGGAAGTCTCCCACCGAAGACTACCGACGAGCGACAGTGCTGCCAACCCCTCATGCGAAGCCAGTCTATTGTATTTTATTAAGATATTTATACAGCTTCTATAAAACTGATCATATTACCAATTATATTAAGTTTATTGTTAAGCTAACGGGCACTTATCTCTAATAAGACTACTTAATTCTGAATAAGACCTAGAAAATGTTTAGGAGATATTACTGTGATAAAATAGTGGTGATAAATGCTGCATGAAAGGGTTGAACTAAATTGGCCGGGCAACACGGAGAGCATTTACTACAAGAACAATATGGAACAATGAAGAAAGCTGCTGCTTTTTATGATAAACAAATGCTTGATCACCTTAACAGTGTTATGAAATGGTTTATATCTCAGCAAGATATGATGTTTATATCAACCGCTGATGGTCGTGGAAAATGTGATTCATCTTTCCGGGCAGGGGCACTTGGTTTTGTACGGGTTATTAATGAAAGAACACTGATGTATCCCGAATACAAAGGGAATGGTGTGATGGCAAGCTTGGGAAACATTGTTGAAAATCCGCATATTGGGTTAATGTTTATAGATTTTATTGAAAATCAAATTGGATTACATGTTAATGGTAAAGCTTCGATTTTGGAAAACCACCAATTAACTTTACTAGATATTCCAGATGAGACTATAACCACTATTCAAGAGAAAGAAGGAAAAAAAGCTGAACGATGGGTTGTTATCGAAGTGGAAGAAGCCTATATTCATTGTTCAAAACATATACCAAAGCTACAAAAGCTCAATAAAGAAAAACAAAAGGGTGGAGATTTTTTTAAAGTAAGGCAAGATAATAATTAAGAAAGATGCTTAAAGCTGAAGAGTGTGATCTGACATAAGAGCTGCACTCTTTCTTTTTGTGAATAGCAGGTATTTCACGTGGGTTCGTCCCCCCTTGGGAGGTTTTCACCTTCAAATATGCCAAGTCATTAAACAATACCAGCTAACAGTAAAAACTATTCAAGAAACGGGCACAAAAGTTGAATAGGGTGCAGAGGCGGTGAAGAATAAATACTATCTCATACTAACATCCCGAAGGATATCATGAGCGTTAGCGCACTAACAATGTCCATGTGGAATGTTTTTAAGAATTTGTTTGCCAACAATATCCGATGCTTTGTTTTTTAAAGCAATGTAACGGGTATACAGTGGATAGAAATAATTAAAAGGGAGCTATGTCTAAATGCGTGATTATCTCAAACACTATATTAATGGCGAATGGGTTGAATCTACCGGTTCAGAGACGATGGAAGTTATCAACCCTGCGACAGAAGAAGTCATGGGACATATCAGTCTGGGAACGCAGGAGGATTTGGATAGAGCTGTCAGGGCAGCACGAGATGCTTTCCCGTCTTTTTCACAAACATCGAAAGAGTATCGGATAGAATTGTTGGAAAAAATTGCAGATGAATATGAAAAACGAAAGGATGACTTGATAAAAGTTATCACAGAAGAGTTGGGCGCGCCACTTAACCTCTCAGAAAAGGTGCACTATATGATGGGGTATTCCCATTTTAAACAAGCGGCCGAGGAGCTTCGGCACTTTTCGTTTACTGAAAAACGCGACAAATCAACGATCGTAAAAGAAGCGATTGGTGTCAGTGGCTTGATTACACCTTGGAACTTTCCTACTAATCAGACGTCAACTAAGATTGCGAGTGCGTTCGCGGCAGGCAGCACCGTCATATTAAAACCAGCAGAAATCACCCCTTACGCAGCGATGATTCTTGCGGATATTTTTGAAGCTGCAGGTCTTCCCAAAGGGGTATTTAACCTCGTTAACGGTACGGGTGAAGGAGTTGGCAATGCTATCAGTTCACACCCGGACATTGATTTTGTTTCCTATACAGGTTCCGGTGTTGCCGGACGTAAAGTGATGGAGAACGCGGCGAAAGATATTAAGAAGGTTGCACTTGAATTGGGTGGCAAATCACCGATGATTGTATTGGAAGATGCCGATGTTCAAAAAGCGGCGAAAATTGCTGTTGCAAATATCTCGAATAATACTGGCCAAGTTTGTACGGCAGCTACCCGCGTCCTTGTGCCGAAGACGATAAAACCGCAATTCGAAGAGGAAGTCAAAGCCGCTGTAGAAAAATTGACTGTTGGTGACCCCGAACAAGACAATAAGGTTGGTCCGCTTGTAGCGGAAAAACAATGGGATCGTGTTCAGGGCTACATTCAAACAGGCATGGATGAAGGTGCTAAAGTTCTCATCGGTGGTGTAGGTAAGCCTGAGGGATTGAAGCAAGGGTATTTTGCAATGCCAACCGTATTCACGGATGTCAGCAATGATATGACGATCGCCCAGGAGGAAATTTTCGGGCCGGTAACGACAATAATCCCGTACGATACGCTAGATGAAGCGATTGAAATCGCAAACGATACTATCTATGGACTTGCGGGTTACGTAGTCGGCGAGGATCCTGACACATTACAAAAAGCAGCATCAGGTATCCGCGCTGGTCAGATCAGGGTTAATTCGGCCCCAACCGATTTCTCCGCACCGTTTGGCGGATTCAAACAATCCGGTATCGGCCGCGAATGGGGTGATTTTGGAATTGAGGAATACCTTGAGCCAAAAGCCATAATGGGGATTTCATCATAACAAATTTTGAAAGGACCGGGCCGATGAGTGCCCGGTCTTTTTAATTCTAGTTGTTCATTTTTCTCATCCGAAACTAAAACCATTACCTTCAGGGGAGGCCTCTTTACCACGCTTCTTGACAAACCGGGCATAAGCCGTAAATCTCGAATTTATGGTCTTCAATGGCGTAATTGCCGAGAGCCTTCCGTACCTCGTCCATTGGGCAGACCTCAATTTCTTTGGTTTTTCCGCAATCTTTACAGATAAAATGATGGTGATGATGGTGTGTGCAACTGATGCGGAAGTGCTTTTCACCATTTAATTCGGTCGCCTCTAGGACACCGATGTCATCAAACATGTGCAGGTTGCGGTACACCGTATCAAAACTAATTCCTTTATAGGCAGGTTCCAGGTGGTTGATCAGGTCCTTCGCCGTCCGGTAGCCGTCAGCCTCAGCAAAGAAATTCAGCATATCTTTTCGTTTGGCGGTTGTTTTATAGCCGTGACGCTTTACTTCCTTAATAGCTTCATTCAGTTTCATGGGTTACCCTCCTAAATGAATATCGTTTAATCCCGATCGCCAACAGCAGCATGATGATGGAAACAACGACAATGGTGCCGCCGGGAGGGATACTGAAATAGTAGCCTGATATTAATCCTATGATAACAGCCAGTTCACCGAATACAATTGAAAATACAATCATTTGCTTAAACCCGCGGGCTATCCGCATGCTTGTTGCTACCGGCAGGGTCATTAGTGCCGACACCAGCAGAACACCGACAACACGGATCGATGCGGCAATGACAAGTGCTGTCAGTATGATAAACAATAAATGAATCCGTTTTGCATGAATGCCTGATGCAACCGCATGTTCCTCATCGAATGATAAGGTGACCAACTCCCGGTAAAAAAGACGGATAACCAGAATGATCACAACGGATATCCCTAAAATGGAATAAAAATCCGTCTTACTAACGGCGGACACAGAGCCAAACAAGTAGTTGAAAAGATCTGTGTTGAATCCATCTGCAAGTGCAATGAAAATAACACTCAGGCCAACACCGCCGGATAGAATAATTGGAATGGCCAGTTCCTGATACGCTTTATAGACACCGCGCAATTTTTCGATGAAAATGGACCCGAGCACCGAAAAGCCCATTCCGCTGTACAGTGGGGTTATCCCCAACGCAAACTTCTTATCTATGAACAGCCCAAAGGCAATTCCCGCAAGCGTTACATGTGACAGAGCATCAGCGATCAAGGAAAGACGGCGAACAACAATGAACGTCCCAAGAAGTGGTGCGATGATTCCGATTAAAAGTCCTGTGAAAAATGTATGCCTTAAAAAGTCATATTCCAAAAAATCTGCGAGCATAAAATGAGTCCTCCAACGTTAATGGTCATGTGCCACAATGTTAACGGGATGACCGTAAAATTGTGATAGGTCCTGATTGGACAGTGTTTTGTATTCACTAGGGTTCCCGTGAAAATGCAGCGTCTTATTCACGCAAACGATGTCTGTCGCATGTTCTGTCATCGTCCTGGTATCATGTGTGACAAGCAGCAATGTGATATTGTGTTCGTCGTTCAATTGATGCAGCAGGTCGTAAAATTTACGGACGTTTTCCTGGTCTACCCCAACGGTCGGTTCGTCAAGAATCAGGAGCTCCGGATCACTGACAAGTGACCGGGCGATAAAGACGCGCTGCTGTTGTCCACCTGATAGACTGCCGACATTCTCATACGCGTAATCGCTCATGCCGACTTGGTCGATTGTCTGAAGCACTTTCTTTTTATGTTTTGATGTAAATAGTTTTAAATAGCCGATCTTGGCAGTCAATCCCATTGACACAACTTCATAGACGGTGGCTGGAAAGCCTTTATTGAATGAATTGGCTTTTTGGGAAACAAAACCGATTTTGCCCCAGTCTTTGAAATTTTCGATGGGCTGACCGAACAGACGAATGTTTCCATTGTCGGGTTTTAGCAGGCCAAGAATAAGTTTTATTAAAGTTGTTTTGCCACCGCCGTTTGGGCCGAGCACGCCCATGAAAACGCCCCTGGGGATTTCAAAATTAATATCATTCAGGACATTTTTCCGTTCATATGCATAAGTGATGCTTTTCATTGATACAACTGGCTCTTCCATAGCTCTATATGCCTCCTACTCGGTTGCCTGGTCAAGTACTTCAAGATTGTGGTTCATTAATGACAAATAATCTTCGCCGTTTGCAACATCAGCTTCTGTTAGAACGGCGAGATTATGAATGGATAAGCTTTTGGCGCCTATTTGGTCCTGTATAATTTCGGAAACACGGTCAGAACTGTTTTGTTCAAAAAGAATATAGTCCATATTATAATTCTGTGCTTGATCAATGATTGTCGTTAATTCCTTTTGGGATGGTTCTTCACTTGACGATAATCCGCTGATGGCAATTTGTTCAATCCCATAGCGTTTTTCCCAATAGCCATATGCTGCATGAGATACGAGAATTTTTTTGTTTTTTTTCGGCTTGAGCGTTTTTTGGAACTGTTCATCCAATGCAAGCAAGTCATTTTTCAGTTCATTAAAATTGTTAGTGTATTGTTCTGATTTTTCCGGATGCAGGTCAGCAAGCTTGCCTTTGATGATTTTTGCCATGTCAATCATTCGTGTTGGATCAAGCCAAATGTGCGGGTTATGGTCATGATGATGCCCCGCGTGATCATGTGTATTACTTCCGTCCGTTTCCTCATGAAATAATGCCTCGTCAGCACCTAATTCGATTAAGGCTACATTCTGTGAGTCAAGTGCCTGAGCAGCGGTTTCCGCAAATCCTTCCATCCCGGCGCCGAGGAACATGAACGCATCACCTTCTGCAATGGATGTCATCTCCCTGGAGGATGGTTCATACGTATGGGCGTCAACACCGGGTGGATAGACAGATTCAGTCTCAACAGATTCACCCCCGATTCGCTCTACCGCGTATTGAATCGGGTAAAGAGAGGTGTAAATTTTCAAGGCAGCATTGCTGTTTGTATCCGATTCAGATGATGTACAGCCGGCTGCAAGAATTCCTGTCATTATTAATAGTAGAATGGCCTGATATCGTTTCATCATACAAGTCCTTTCGAAATGAATGCATTCATATTATCGTAATAATTACGATTTGTAAATAGGAATGATTACGATTTATGCTGGAACATTTTACAACTGGACTCGGAAGCTGTTAGATTAAACCGTCTTAAACGTCCCACTGAATGAAGTTTTACTTTATTATCGACAGAAGGAGGGGGTTCGGCAGAAGAGCAAAGATATCTGCGGGAGGGAAAAACTATCGGTAGAAGAGCAGAAATATCCGCAGAAGAGACAAGATATCGGCAGAACAGCAAAGGTATTTGCAGGAAAAAGAAACCGGCAGGACGCCGATTTCTGCACGGTATAATTAGAATTTCTGGCCGTAATACTTATCAAGGGTGAAGCCCCGTCCCAATACTTCTGAGGCATCGATAAATACAACAAATGATGTGGGTTCCTTATCCTGCATAATTCGCTTCAGTTTAACTGCCTCCTGCTGTTCGGCAACACATAGGATCATCGTTTTATCCTGGTTGGAATAGCCCCCAATGGTTCGTACTTTTGTCAATCCGCGATCAATCTGGTCGCTGATCATATCGTGAATGTTCTCCTCGTTTTCTGTAATGATCATAATCAGTTTAGTTGCTGATGTACGCAGTTGCACGATATCAATGGTTTTACTTGTGATGTAGATGCACATGAGTGCAAATAAGGTCAATTCCAGATTGAATACAATGATGGAAAAAGTAACAACCAGACCATCGACAATCAGCTGCGAATACCCGCTTGAAAGACCGGTGAATTTTTTGACAACCTGTGCGATAGCCGCTGTTCCGCCAGTCGAACCGCGTCCCTTGTATACTGTTCCAAGACCAACCCCTAGAATGAGGCCACCGTAAATGGCACCCAGCACAGGATTTGAAACCGTATAAGGAAAATCAGCCGTAAGATAGATCATGAATGGCACCCAAAAGGTACCGAGCAGCGTTTTCCAGCTGAAATCTTTTCCCAGGGCAATCCAACCGATAATAAAAATGGGGAGGTTAATCAAAAATTGGGTGAGGGCAGGGCTTAATGCATATAATTCATAAAGGATGGTGCTGACACCTGAAATTCCGCCCGCTGCAAGTTTGGAGGGCAAAAGGAACAGATTATAAGATAGTCCGACTAATGAAGCACCGATAATAATTTGAACATATTCTGTCATAAGTTTTTTGTTCATATGATGCAAATCCTTTCTTACTGCAATAAGTGTAACTAAGGCTTACGATATTGATGCCTGTCGAGAAGCAAAGTTTTCCAAAAAATGTTGAAATCAGCTGTCTTGCCGATAACCTGAATCCTCATTTATAAACCTTTATCATTTTAACTTAGTTTGCCGGTTCATAAAAGCCTTTCTTTTATTAAGCGGTTAAGAAAGGATAAATCCTGTCTTACTGCATAAGTGAGCTTGACGTTAAGCCAAGTTTTCTTAAAAATATTACTTATTTTGTTGCGAACTATCAGAATATAACTTATACTGTTAATAGATGGATAGGCGACTATCTTTTATTTTTTGGCAAAAATGAATGAGTATTCATTCAAAGATGATAGGGGGAAAAAACATGAAGCGAACGATCAAGCGTGCTGCGGTTTTGGGTTCCGGGGTAATGGGGTCCGGTATTGCTGCACACTTGGCTAACGTCGGTATCCCAACGATAATGCTGGATATTGTACCGCGTGAACTGACCAAAAATGAAGAAAAGAAAGGCTTAGCACTTGAGGATCGTGCTGTACGGAACCGTATGGCTGCCGACAGTAAAAAAGCTTTATTAAAACAAAAACCATCACCAATCACATCTAGGAATAGTCTTGATTTAATTGAAGTCGGCAATATGGAGGACGACATTGAAAAACTAGCGGATGTTGACTGGATCATCGAAGTGGTTGTTGAAAATCTTGAAATCAAGCAAAAGGTATTTGCAAACGTTGACAACTATCGAAAAGAAGGAACTATTGTCAGTTCCAATACATCCGGTATTTCAGTGGAGGCCATGGCTGAAGGACGGTCAGAGGATTTTCGCAAACATTTCCTCGGCACACACTTTTTTAACCCACCTCGCTACCTGAAGCTTTTGGAAATTATTCCAACGAAAGCAACAGATCCGGAAGTGCTTTCTTTTATGAAAACATTCAGTGAAGACGTTCTGGGGAAAGGTGTTGTCGAAGCAAAAGATACGCCGAATTTTATAGCCAACAGGATTGGAACATATGGGCTGCTTATAACCGTGCAGGAGATGCTGAAAGGCGGTTACAGTATCGGTGAAGTGGATTCTGTCACCGGACCGATGATCGGTCGTCCAAAGAGTGCCACTTTCCGTACGCTGGACGTTGTCGGGTTGGATACATTTATTCACGTCGCCAATAATGTGCGTGATCAGGTTAAAGGTGAAGAAAAAGACGTGTTCAAGGTACCGGATTTCATGCAAAGAATGCAGGAAAAAGGCTGGATTGGTGCAAAAAGCGGTCAGGGATTTTTCCTGAAGAAAAAAGGAAAAGATGGAAGCACAATATACGAATTAAATCCTGAAACGCTTGAATATGAAGACCGCAAAAAATTGAAAACGAATGCAACTGAGATGGCGAAACAGGAGAAAGGCCCCAGCCGTAAATTGAAAGCGTTTGTATCAGCTGAAGGTGACAAGGCCGGTGACTTGGTCTGGTCCGTTTTAAAACCGGTGCTCATCTATTCTGCGGAACTTACAGGTGAAATTGCCGATGACATTGTCTCCATTGATCAGGCGATGAAATGGGGATTCGGCTGGGAAGTCGGTCCATTTGAAACGTGGGATGCCATCGGTTTGCGAAAATCAATCGAGCGTATGCAACAAGAGGGATCGGAAGTCCCTGAATGGATACTGAACATGCTGGAATCCGGAAAGGAATCCTTCTATCAGACTGAAAATGGCAATGTCTATTATTACGATAACGGTGAATACAAACAGCAGTATTTTAACCCGAAAGAAATTAATCTTAAACGATTAAAAGAAGAAAAAGGGGTTATTAAGAAGAACTCTGGTGCCAGTTTAATAGATTTGGGAGACGGTGTTGCCGGATTGGAATTCCATAGCCCGGGCAATGCTATCGGCCTGGATATTATCAAAATGGTAAATGAGGCGATTGAAGAAGTGAATCAAAATTATGAAGGGCTGGTCATCGGTAACCAGGGCAAAAACTTCAGTGTTGGCGCCCATCTTGGCATGATGCTGATGGCGGCACAGGATGATGACTTCTTTGAACTAGATATGGTTGTCCGACAATTCCAGAATACGGCGATGAATATTAAATACTCTGAAAAGCCAGTTGTAACCGCCCCATTCAATATGACGGTTGGGGGCGGCGCTGAACTTTCCCTGCCGGCCGCATCAATCCAGGCATCAGCTGAAACATATATGGGTCTGGTCGAATTTGGTGTCGGGCTAATCCCGGGCGGCGGCGGAACGAAAGAACTTTATCTGAAAGAACTCCGCACTTTGCCTAAAGGTGTAGACTTTGATCTGACCAAAGTTGCAAATGACGTTTTTGAAAAAGTGGCCATGGCCAAAGTATCAACATCAGCTGAGGAAGCCCGGGAAAACGGATTTTTGGATAGCAGTGATGACATCAGCGTGAATCCGGAGCACCTGCTGCATGATGCAAAAGAAAAAGTATTGGCACTCGCTAAAGCAGGTTACCAGCCGCCAAAACGCGAGAAGATCCCGGTTGTCGGCGACGCAGGATATGCCGCAATGCTGCTTGGTGCAAAATCACTGCAGTTCAGTGGATATGCATCAGATCATGACGTGAAGATTGCTGAAAAATTAGCATATGTACTATCAGGCGGACGGATTAAAGAAGGAACACTGATTGACGAACAAACAATGCTGGATCTGGAACGTGAAGCATTCCTCAGCCTGATCAGTGAACAGCTGACACAGCAGCGTATGCAACACATGCTTTTAAAAGGAAAACCATTGCGAAACTAATTTGAAGAGGGGGAGAAAACGTGAAGGAAGCAGTAATTGTTGCGGGTGCAAGAACCCCTGTAGGAAAAGCGAATAAAGGTTCATTGGCCAGCACAAGACCCGATGACCTGGCAGCCTTAACGATTAAAGAAACATTAAAACGCGCGGGAGATTATGACGGGAATATCGATGACGTGATTATCGGCTGTGCGATGCCGGAAGCCGAGCAAGGCATGAATATGGCGCGCAACATTGCCGGTCTTGCCGGTCTCAGAAAAGATGTTCCCGGCATCACGATTAACCGTTATTGCTCATCCGGACTGCAAAGCATTGCATATGCAGCAGAACGTATTATGGTCGGTGCAAGTGATACAATCATCGCCGGCGGGACAGAGTCCATGAGCTTAATTCCAATGGGCGGGCATGTGATTAAGCCGAATACGAAGCTTGTTCAGAATGCACCGGGATATTACATGCAAATGGGCCACACTGCTGAAGAAGTGGCCAAACGTTTTGGCATTTCAAGAGACGAACAAGATGAATTTGCTGTCCGGAGTCACCAGCGCGCAGCAAAAGCGCTTGAAGAAGGTAAATTCAAAGATGAAATCGTGCCGGTCGAAGTGACTGAGCGCGTGATTGGCAAAAAGAATAACGTTGAAGAGAAAACATTGAAGTTTGAAATGGATGAAGGGGTACGCGCGAGCACAACAAAAGAAATTCTCGGCAATCTGAAGCCGGCATTTTCCGCAACGGGCTCCGTAACAGCAGGAAACTCCTCGCAAATGAGTGATGGAGCAGGCACTGTTCTCGTGATGGACCGTGAAAAGGCTGATTCAGAAGGTCTAGAGCCGCTTGCCAAATTTCATTCATTTGCTGTGGCGGGTGTTGAACCGGAGATCATGGGGGTCGGTCCCGTCCAAGCTGTACCGAAAGCGTTGAAAATTGCTGGGCTGGATTTATCTGACATCGGCTTGATTGAATTGAATGAGGCGTTTGCTTCACAGTCAGTCCGTGTCATTCAGGCACTTGATCTGGACCCGGATATTGTCAATGTTAACGGCGGGGCCATCGCACTCGGTCATCCGCTTGGCATGACTGGGACAAAATTGACACTGAGCCTCATTCATGAGATGAAGCGCCGCAACGTACAATATGGTGTTGTCACCATGTGTATCGGAGGCGGCATGGGAGCAGCCGGCGTGTTTGAACTCTTGTAAGCTATGAATCTTGTTGAAATTTAGTTCTAGTCTGTTGAAAAGGCGTAAATGCTAACTCGCACGAATTCAAAGGATTGTAAAAGCTTGTTGTTCTTGACACAAAATCCATAAACTGCGACATAGTGTTTTGGTTGATTTCCGCTGCGGGCAGTCGCACACCTTAGGGCAACGCTTCAGTTTCCTCGGAAGCAAAGACCGCTTCCTGCGGGAGCAGAGGCATAGGTGAGACCCCGCAGAACGGAGTTCGAGGAGGCTCACCAGCCGCCCGCTTTCCCGCAGGAGTCTCCTGCCCTCCGCTCCAATCAACGCCATGTCAGCGCGTGTATTTTGTTCACGACATCTGAGTACGAGGAGTCCTCTCGCGCGAAATCTGGAGGGTGTCGCGCGATTTCGTGCTACTCTCGCGCGAAATCCAGGGAATGTCGCGCGATTTCATGCCACCCTCGCGCGAAATCTGGAGGGTGTCGCGCGATTTTGCAACTGCGTAATAAGCAGCAAAATATACAAAAAGGACCTTGAATATCGTATCAAAGAAATTTGATGCAATGGAAAAATTCCAATATGGAAAGGAACGATTAATATGAGTGAAACAACAGAGAAGTTGTTCAAAGGCGGCGGATTTTTAACAGAAGACCTGCGAGCTGAAGATGTGGTGACACCTGAAGATTTTACCGAAGAACATAAAATGATCGGTAAAACGACCGATGACTTTATTGATGGTGAAGTTTTACCCAAAATTGACAATCTGGAAAATCATGAATTTGAGCATTCCGTTGACCTGATTAGAAAGGCAGGTGAGCTGGGACTGCTTGGCGCGGACATTCCGGAAGCATATGGCGGACTAAACCTGGATAAAATCAGCTCAGCCATCATCACCGAAAAATTTGCACGTGCCGGTGGTTTTTCGATAACACATGGCGGACACGTCGGTATTGGAACGCTGCCAATCGTATTTTTTGGAAACGAGGAGCAAAAGGAGAAATATTTACCGAAATTAGCTACCGGGGAGAAGATCGCGGCTTACGCATTGACAGAACCAAGTGCGGGTTCTGACGCCATGAGCGGGAAAACTACAGCAACATTGAATGAAGCAGGCACCCATTATATTCTGAACGGTGAAAAACAATGGATTACCAACTCAGCTTTTGCGGACGTATTTGTTGTTTATGCGCAGGTGGAAGGCGATAAATTCACAGCATTCATCGTTGAGCGCGAATTCCCTGGTGTTTTAACAGGACCTGAGGAAAAGAAGATGGGTATCAAGAGTTCCTCAACCCGAACACTGATTTTGGAGGATGCTGAAGTGCCGGTTGAGAATTTGCTCGGTGAAAAAGGAAAAGGTCACAAAATTGCCTTCAATATCCTGAACGTAGGTCGCTATAAACTTGCTATGGGCGGTGTCGGCGGCTCCAAGAACGCAATCGAAGTGGCAACGAAATACGTTAATGAACGAAAACAATTCAACACGCCGATTTCAAGTTTTTCATTGACTCAGGAAAAGCTGGCAACACTGGCGGTTAGAACATATGCCAACGAAAGCGCCGTTTACCGTACAGTCGGATTATTTGAGCAGCGGATGGGTTCATTGACAGACGAACAGTTGAAAGACGGCAGAGAAGTGGCAAAAGCGATCGCTGAATATCAAATTGAGTGTTCGTTGAATAAATTCTCGGCCACAGAATGTCTCGATCATGTTGTGGATGAAGCTGTCCAACTCCATGGCGGTTACGGCTTCATGGAGGAGTATGAAGTGGCGAGAATGTACCGTGACTCCCGGATTAATCGGATTTTTGAAGGAACCAATGAAATCAACCGTCTGATTGTGCCCGGAACGCTGATGAAAAAAGCCATGAAAGGTGAATTGCCGCTTCTTCAGGAAGCACAAAAACTCCAGGAAGAACTCATGATGATGATGCCTGAAGAAATCGGCGATGCTACTTTGGAGCAGGAAAAATATCTGTTGAAAAACGCCAAGAAAATGGTGTTGCTCGGTGCTGGCCTGGCTGCACAAAAATATCAGCAGAAGCTGGAAAACGAGCAGGAAATTCTGGTTAATCTGGCAGATATGGTCAATGAAATATACAATATGGAAGCGGCCGTCCTGCGTACCGAAAAAGCAATCAATAAAGATGGTGAAGATAAACACAAGCAGAAGCTTCTATACACACAGGTATATGTGCAGGAAGCCTTTAACCGGATTGAAGCAGATGCAAAAGAATCACTTATCGCTGTTGAAGAAGGCGATAACCTGAGAATGATGCTGTCATCTCTGCGTAAGCTGACACGTCACACGCCAACAAACGTGATTGCCAAAAAACGTGAAATTGCAGCAAAGATCATTGAAGAAGAAAAATATGTTGTCTGATTTAAGCAACGGAAATCTGCTCCCGGCCAGATAGGCTGCGGAGCAGTTTTTGTTATAAAAGAAAAACCCGAAGTTCACAACTTCCGGCTGAAATATTCACAATTATAGCCATAAAAATAATTCTGGTCGCCTGAGAGTGTTAATTTTGCTATAATGAATGTATCTATTTTATAGCAGAGGAGAGAAGCACATGGCATTAACGTTTTACTGGTACCCGAAATGCGGTACGTGTCAAAAAGCTAAAAAGTGGCTCGACGGACATGACATTGATTATACAAGCATACATATTGTAGAAGAACCACCTACGAAGGAACAACTGTTGGACTTTATTTCCAAAAGTGGCATGTCGCCGAAAAAGTTCTTCAATACAAGTGGAAAAAAGTATCGTGAACAAAATATGAAGGAAAAAATTAAGGATGCGAGTACCGAAGAAATGGCGGAGTGGCTGGCCTCGGACGGCATGCTGATCAAACGGCCGATCGTGACAGACGGCGAGAAAGTGACAGTTGGATTTAAAGAAGATACATTCACCGAAACCTGGCTGTAAAAATAGAATGTTATACTAGAAAAACACAGAGCTTCCTAGTATAGTTATGGTTACCGTTGCAATGATTTAATGGAGGGATATTTATGAGCTTACCACAAGATTTGTTTTATACTGAAGAACATGAATGGGTGAAAAAAGAGGACGGAAAAGTTCGGATAGGGATTACGGACTTTGCACAGGATGAACTTGGTGACATTGTCTTTGTCGAGTTGCCTGAAGTTGGTGATGAAATTGAGGTTGATGAGCCATTCGGCAGTGTCGAGTCTGTTAAGACGGTTTCAGAATTGTATGCCCCGATCAGCGGGAAAATCGTCGAAATTAACGAGGAGCTTGAAGACAGCCCGGAATTCGTTAATGAATCACCTTATGACAAAGCCTGGATGGTTGTTTTGGAACCGTCCAATGAGTCTGACGTCGATCAGTTATTATCTGCTGAGCAATACGAAGAAGCCATTAACAATGATTAATAACAATCGATGATGAAAAAGCTGACTCACTCTCAGATGTGAAGGTCGGCTTTTTTAATCGTTAATGGTTTCCAATCATATAATATCTGTACCCCCCATCATGGTGTTTTCTTAAGGAGTGCAATATAGATGACAGAGTACACCGAAAAAGTTATCATTGTGGAAGGGTTGACCGATAAAAAGCAAATCAAAAAAGTGATTGCTGAGGATGCAGAAATTATCTGTACAAACGGAACACTTGGCGTGGAAAAATTTGATGAGCTTCTCGAGGACTATGACCTCGACAACCGGGATGTTTATATTTTGGTTGACGAAGACAGTCCGGGCATCAGGCTTCGCAATCAGCTGTCACGCGAGCTTCCGCATGCCGAACATATCTATGTCAGCAGTGAATATCGCGAAGTGGCGACAACACCTGATAATATACTGGCTGCTGAACTGGCAGGGAAACGAATTGAGGTTAATCCGATTTTTCTGATTTAGGGTGATTTTTTTGCAGCAGGTAACTGATGATATATTGCAGCAGGAACGTTATTTATTATATATTTATACACCATTATGTGGTACTTGTGCACTTGCAAGAACGATGCTTGATAAAATCGAATCGGTTCATCAGCAGGATATTTTTTATGAAATGAATGCGTCACTCAACCCTGAATTTATGCAGGATTACAAAGTCGAAAGTGTCCCTTGCCTGCTGATCAAGGAAGGCGGGGAAATCAGGGATAAAGTTTACGCTTTCAAGTCGATTGCCAACATATACAGCTATTTGATGGACTACAAGCCGGAGCTGTTTGCTACAAGTTAATTTTATTGACAGCCGGTACAAGGGCATGGTATCCTTTTAAAGTCGATTGGTAAATGAATATGAATTTTCTCTTATCCAGAGCGGTGGAGGGGCTGGCCTTATGAAACCGCGGCAACCTCAAATCAAAGTTATTTGAAAGGTGCCAATTCCTGCGAAGCGGATGCTTTGGCAGATAGGGGAACGTGAAGATGATATACACACGTCTTTCTGTTCTCTTACAGAAAGGCGTTTTTCTTTTAGATTTGATTTTCTAAATGAAAAAATGCCATCATTCACAGATCAATGATTCCCGGCATCTTACCTTAAAGCGAAGTAATGCTATTGTTAGATACGGACATAGTAACAATGAAGGAGGAAAACCTTGATATCGATAGAGGGTTTAACAAAGATTTTTTCAACAACAACAAAGAATCGGATAACGGCTGTCGATGATTTGACCCTTGATATTAAAGAAGGTGAGATATTTGGCGTTATTGGTTACAGCGGCGCCGGCAAAAGTACATTTGTTCGTCTGGTCAACAGGCTGGAAGAACCATCTGCCGGAAAAGTAGTCATCGATAATCAGGATATTACAACATTAAATTCCAATCAGCTGCGTCTCACCCGTCAGGAAATTGGCATGATTTTTCAGCATTTTAATCTGCTCTGGTCACGAACAGTGAAAGATAATATCGCATTTCCGCTGGAGATCTCCGGGGTGCCAAAACGTGAACGGGAAGAGCGTGTTGGGGAACTCATCAAACTTGTCGGTTTAGCCGGCCGGGAAAACGCCTATCCATCACAATTAAGCGGCGGCCAGAAGCAGCGTGTCGGAATTGCAAGGGCACTTGCAAACAGACCGAAAGTACTTCTCTGTGATGAGGCAACTTCTGCTCTTGACCCGGAAACGACGAATGCGATTCTTGATTTGCTTGTTGATATCAATGAAAAGCTGGGTTTGACCATTATCCTGATTACGCACGAAATGCATGTTATTCGTAAGATTTGTAATCAGGTGGCCGTGATGGAAGAAGGACGAATCGTCGAACAAGGCGATGTGCTTGATGTGTTCCTGCATCCGAAACAGCGGGTCACCAAAAAGTTTGTAGAACAGGTGATGGGAACTGAAGGTGAACATAACGGTGTCGAAGAACTAGTTAATATGTATGAAAGTGGAAAAATCGTTAGACTGCATTTTGTTGGTGAATCCGCAAATCAGGCGCTTATCAGCCATGTTGCCAGATCATTTAACATTGACATCAATATTTTGCAGGGAAAAATTACACAAATGCAGCAGGGCGCATATGGCACATTGTTCGTTCAAATCGATGGCCATACGGATGAAATTGAACGCGCTATAACCTATATAACGGATGAGACCTCTGTGGAAGTGGAGGTGGTCCGGAATGTGGAATAATCTGTTTCCGAATATCGAGATGCAGGATTTATGGGTCGCAACTTATGAAACATTTTACATGACGATTTTTGCACTGATCGGCACATTTATTTTTGGTATATTGCTGGGCCTCCTGCTTTATCTGACTATGAAAGGCGGCATCTGGCAGAATAAAATACTTAACATAATGGTTGCCTCAATCGTCAATATATTCAGGGCCATACCATTTATCATTTTAATTTTATTGCTGTTCCCGTTTACCGACTTCCTGATTGGAACGATCCGCGGTCCGAATGCAGCACTGCCGGCATTAATCATTGGCTCGGCACCATTTTACGGGCGGCTTGTTGAAATTGCCCTGAAAGAAGTGGATAAAGGTGTTATCGAGGCGGCAAAGGCCATGGGCGCGAAAACCAGGACAATTATTTTTCGGGTTCTGCTCCCGGAATCGATGCCAGCACTTGTTTCGGGTATTACCGTTACAGCAATCAACCTGATTGGCTATACAGCTATGGCTGGTGTCATCGGTGCCGGAGGATTGGGAAATTATGCGTACTTTTTCGGATTCCAGCGGCGAGAGTTTGATGTCGTATTTGTATGTACAGTTCTAATCGTATTAATCGTATTTTTATTCCAATTCATAGGTGATTATATTTCAAACAAAATAGATAAAAGGTAAAGAGAAACTTCATTCAGTGGAGTGTTTTCCTCCACTAAATGTTAGTAGAACCGAATCGGGCATTTATGAACAGTTAGCCGCCGTTCTGTGGCGGGCTATTTGTCCATTAGATGCTGGATAAAAAGAAGGAGCGAGACAGACATGAAAAAAGGCTTGGCGTTTGTATCATTATTATTAGTTGTTTTACTGGCAGCATGCGGGGGATCGGGAAGTGGCGACAACACTGAAATAAAAGTCGGTGCATCCAGTACACCGCACGCTCAGATTTTAGAGGAAGCAAAGCCGATTCTTGAGGAAAAAGGCATCACTCTGACAATTGAAGAGTATCAGGATTATGTTTTACCAAACGAAGACCTTTCAAATGGAGAAATTGATGCAAACTACTTCCAGCACATTCCTTATTTGAAAGGGCAGATTGAGGACATTGGCTATGATTTCACTCATCTTGGCGGTATTCATATAGAACCGATGGGTATTTACTCCAAGGATTTCAACAGCATTGATGAGGTTGCTGAAGGGACCGAAGTGCTGATGAGCCGCTCTGTTGCAGACCATGGACGCGTTCTCGGATTGCTTGAACGTGAGGGGCTGATCAAACTGGCTGAGGATGTTGAAACGGTCAATGCGACGACAGACGATATTGTGGAAAACCCGAAAAATCTGACGTTCTCATATGATTATGATGCAGCAACATTGCCTAATTTATATGAAACAGAAGAAAATACCTTGGTTGCGATTAATACAAACTATGCAATCGGCGCTAATTTGAACCCATCAGAGGACGCTCTCATTCTGGAGGGTAATGAATCTCCATATGTGAATGTGGTAGCAGTGAAAAAGGAAAACAAGGACAACGAAACTCTCAACACTTTAGTGGATGTGCTGCACTCTGAAGAAATTCAAAGCTTTATCAAAGAAGAGTTCAACGGTGCTGTGGTGCCGGTTGACGGCAAATCGGAGTAAAGGCGATTTTTAGGGAATCCACAGCATTTGGCAGTAATTTGCTCTATATTTAAATACAACACAGCTTAATCGCAACAGCCATAATATTTCTCAACTCTGTCGTTTACACGCGTTTAAATGCGAATTGTCGAGGTACTATAGATATGGTATTCTTGATATCGTAATCAAACGAAAGGATGGTTCACTATTAATAGTGGAATAAAAATGCATTACACGCCAGAAATGGAAAAAGCAATGCAGCAATCAAACAAAATGGGCTATGTCGAATATGAAAGGAACCTTGATAACCGCATAGCCGTTGAAAAAAGACGACAGAATGAATATGAGAAATGTAAACACATGGTAGCTGAAATTGATAGTCACATTCATAATTGATAGAAATAATCCGGCACTCTGATACAGAGTGCCGGATTTTCCTGTATTTGGCTTCGGGAGCCGTAAGTTTCGGGTATGCTGCGGTGTTGCCGCCCATGTTTGCGCTTTTAGGAACATGTTTGTAATCTCTTGCCCATGATCCTTCATACAGGCGCAAACTTTCCCGTATTGAAAAATTTCTTGAAAAATAGCAACCCAAACAGGGAATGGGATGTTTGAAGTCGAATATGTATATAACCGAAGTCTTCAAGGAGGTACATATTTTGAAATTATTAAGCTACAAAATTAAAGGAATTCCCGGCCCATCGAGAATGGGCTTCATGCATGGCGAAAAGATTGTTGACCTTCAGGAAGCTTGGAGGGGATTAAAGCGTTCCAATAGTGATATTGATGCGGCAGATGCTGCGGACGAGCTTTTTCCAGCTGACCCTGCACAATTTTTCAAAGCAGGACATCGAGTTATCGAACAGGCTAAAGATCTAAAGACATATCCAGAAGCGAATGATACGGGAGCTATCAGTTTTAACCGGGCTGACGTATCTATTTCCACTCCGGTTCCATCCCCTGGAAAAATTATATGTGTCGGCAAAAACTATGCAGCACATGCAGCCGAAATGGATAGTGACGTACCGGACAACCCGGTATTGTTTGCCAAATTTGCAAATGCGCTGATTGGTCCCGAGGATGTGATTGAAAAACCCGAATTCGTCAGCAAGCTCGATTACGAGGCTGAACTGATGGCGGTTATCGGAAAAGAAGCATCACATGTCAAACGTGACGAAGCGCTTGATTATGTTGCCGGTTACACAATCGGCAATGATATGTCGGCACGCGATCTGCAAAAGCGGACACCACAGTGGCTTCAAGGAAAGACTTTGGATCGCTCTACACCTGTTGGTCCGTGGGTTGTCACTGCCGATGAGGTCGGTGATGTCGAAAAATTGTCAGTTCGTTCTTACGTAAATGGCGAGGAGCGACAATCAGCAACGACGGAAAAGCTCATCTTTGACATTCCGTTTCTGATTGAATTCATTTCGTCCCTGATCACATTAAAACCTGGTGATCTGATCATGACCGGGACGCCAAACGGAGTCGGGATGGGAATGAATCCGCCACAGTTTGTACACAACGGAGACATTATAACTGTAGAAATTGACAACATCGGAAAAATAGAAAATAAGGTTAAGGAATTAAAAAATTAACGAATTCAGTGCAGACCAGCAAAATGGTCTGCAATTATTTTTTGAAAAATACTTTCGCACTGAATGCTGCTTTCTGCTTTGAATGACAAACCACCCTGATCGAATACCATTCACCCTTAATAACAATAGCTTTCGAAAAACTCTTAAAACCACTAATTAAATTAATAAAGGGTATTGCATTAATATAAATTTTATTGCATAATAATACATAACATTTTATACATTATATGTGACACGTTTTACGGAAGAGGAGGTACACTATGCCTAAACTACAGCAGATTCGGAAGGTTCTGGTGATTGGATCAGGGCCCATCATCATTGGTCAGGCAGCTGAATTCGATTATTCCGGGACACAAGCTTGCTTGGCACTGAAAGAAGAAGGGGTTGAGGTTGTCCTTGTCAACAATAACCCGGCAACAATTATGACAGATCAAACAATAGCCGATCATGTATATTTGGAGCCACTGACGACGGATTCACTCACCGCCATCATTCAAAAAGAACAGCCGGATGGAATTTTGCCGACACTCGGCGGGCAGACAGGACTGAATTTGGCTATGTCATTAAACGAAGCAGGTGTATTGGAGCAATATAAAGTGGAACTGCTCGGTACCTCTTTAGAAGCTATCCAAAAAGGCGAAGATCGTGATATCTTTAAATCTACCATGAAAGCAATCGAAGAACCTGTTCCCGAAAGCTTATCAGTCCATTCAATAGACGACGCGATCCGTTTTTCACAGACAGCTGGTTTTCCGATTATCATCAGACCGGCTTATACGTTAGGCGGAGCCGGTGGAGGAATCGCTGAAACCGAACACGAGCTTAAGTCAGCCGTCCAGCACGGCCTCGATATGAGCCCTGTTGGTCAGGTGCTTGTAGAGCAAAGTATTAAAGGCTGGAAGGAAATCGAATTTGAAGTCATTAGGGACGCAAATGATGACTGTGTGATCGTTTGTGATATGGAAAATATTGACCCGGCCGGTATTCATACAGGTGACAGTATAGTTGTTGCACCTTCACAGACATTGACTGAAGAGCAGCTTCAAATGCTCCGGAACGTTTCGTTTAAGGTAATCCGGGCTCTGGACGTTATCGGCGGCTGCAATATTCAATTTGCTCTGAACCCGGACAGTGATGAGTATGTGATTATCGAGGTCAACCCAAGGGTCAGCCGTTCAAGTGCACTCGCTTCAAAGGCAACCGGTTATCCAATTGCCAGAGTTTCGGCCAAGATTGCCATGGGGTGGCACCTCGATGAACTGCAAAACCCGATGACAGGCAACACATACGCGGGATTTGAACCGGCGCTTGATTACATCGCCGTGAAAATACCGCGCTGGCCGTTCGATAAATTCAGGACCGCTGACAGGACACTCGGGACGCAAATGAAGGCAACGGGTGAGGTAATGGCATTGGCCGGCAGCTTTCCGGCTGCATTGAATAAGGCCGTTCGGTCGCTTGATACCGGCATCAGTCATTTTCCGTTTCTTTCCGATTGGACACCGGAAGCAATTGAAAAGGCGCTGATGCATGCCACAGATGAACGGTTGTTTGTGACAGCAGAAGCCATACGAAGAGGCTATTCGCTCGACGACATTCACGAATTGACTGGCATCAATCACTTCTTCTTGAACGAAATAGCGGCTGTCATTGACATGGAGAAATTAATCAAGGAAAAAAACTGGGATGCCGTCACTTGGGAACAATGGAACCAGGCCAAAACAATGGGATTTTCCGATCAGATCTTGGCTTCGCTTCTCAATAAAGATATAGGAGCAGCGCAGGAACTATCCCTGAAATTGGCACCTTCCTACAAAATGGTTGATACAGGTGAAACAGAAGCATCAGCGGACACAGGCTATTTTTACAGTACTTGGGACGATGCGAATGAAGCCTTGCCATTAAAAGGTCAAAAGGTTGTCGTTTTGGGCGCTGGTCCGATCAGGGTTGGTCAGGGGATTGAATTTGATTATTGTTCAGTGCATGCAGCGATGTCCCTTCAGGACCAGGGCATCAATGCGACCGTCATAAATAATAACCCGGAAACGGTCAGTACGGATTACAATACGGCCGATCATCTTTATTTTGAGCCGCTGACCGCTGAAGATGTTTTAGCCGTCGTTCAGAATGAAGAAGCCGATGGGGTTGTGGTGCAGTTTGGCGGGCAGACAGCAATTAACCTCGTGGAGGAATTATACAAGAACGGTGTCCATGTCTATGGCACATCTTTACCGGCAATCAACGCAACGGAGGACCGGGATGAGTTCTATCAGCTGCTGCAAAAGCTTGAAATTCCTCATATACCTGGAAAAACAGTGTCAGGGATAACAGAAGCAGTCGAGTCCGCATCTGATATAGGCTATCCGGTTCTGGTGCGGCCATCCTACGTTATCGGCGGAAGCGGGATGGTTATTTTGCACAGTGAGCCGGAACTGCTGACATACCTTAACGGATTGAAAGAAAAAGCGTCCGAATCGGCTATCTTCCCGCTATTGATCGATCGTTTTATTCCGGGAAAAGAATTTGAGGTAGATGCAGTCTGCGACGGAGAGGACATCCTGATACCAGGTGTGTTTCAGCATATAGAACGGGCGGGGACCCATTCAGGAGATAGTATAGCAATTTTCCCGGGGCCCGACCTTTCACAGTCGCAAAAGCAGCAGATCGAATCATATGCGACCTCCATCTCGGCAGCACTGAATTTGCAGGGTATGGTCAATATTCAATTCGTGCTCAGTGAAGACGGCAAGGAATTGTATGTGCTGGAAGTTAATCCGCGGGCGTCAAGGACGGCGCCGATCGCAAGCAAAGTAACCGGCATACCGCTGATTGATCTGGCAGTGCGCATACAAACAGGTGAGTCCCTCGCAGAACAGGCATGGAAACTTGGATTGCATGAGGATATACCATATTATGCCGTTAAAATGCCGGTCTTTTCGTCAGCAAAGTTATCTGGGGTCGATCCTTACCTAGGACCAGAAATGCAGTCAACCGGCGAAGCTATCGGACTAGGGAGAACGATTGGTCAGGCACTGGCAAAAGCATGCGGCTGGACGGAAAACAGCCTATTGGACAAAGCGACAGACAAACCCGTTTATCTGTCCCTTGGTTCAACTGACAATTTAACCGAGCAGCTCTTGTCCTTGCTCTCAAATTTACCGATCAAGGTAGCTGCTGATCCGGAAACTGCCGCTTTCCTCAGCAAAAAGAGAATCCACATTGACCGTATCGTGGATATTGCCGAAGCCAGTAATATTTGTTCGGAAAATGGATTTTCACTCGTTTGCGATACACAAAAATCATTTATGGAGGATGAGCATACCCGGCTCAGGATGGCAGCCCTGGCGGTTAATACGACATGTCTCACGTCCGCTGAAACATTGCTTGCTTATCTTTATGCAGCAGAACAGCCGCAGGAGGCCCCTGTGCCAGTGAATGATTATTTGAATGACAGCCGTGAACTGAATCGGCGGAAGGAGCGTGCTATGTAAATGAAAACAAAAGCTGAGCCCGTATTTACCGGTAATGAGCTAAAGGGCCGCAAATTTCTAAAACTTACTGATCTGAACATACAAGAATTAGGCTACTTGCTTGAGCTTGCTGGTGAACTGAAACAGAAACATAAATCAGGGTTGCATGAGGAACCATTGAAAGCAAAAACACTTGGCATGCTGTTTGAAAAACCATCGACCAGAACGCGCGTCTCTTTTGAAACAGGTATCTTCCAGCTCGGTGGCTCAGGGATTTTTCTGAATTCAGACAATCTGCAGTTGGGAAGAGGGGAATCAATGGCAGATACAGCCAAGGTTCTCTCAGGTTACGTTGACGGCATGATGATCCGGACGTTTTCCCACGAAGTCCTTGAGGAATTCGCCCAAAATGCGACGGTTCCGGTAATTAATGGGCTGACAGATATGTATCATCCGTGCCAGGTGCTTGCCGATTTGCAGACAATCCGGGAAATAAAAAACGGATTGAGCGGTGTGAAACTTGCTTATATCGGAGATGGGAATAATATGGCACATTCCCTGATGATCGGGGCAGCCATGACAGGGATGGATATTAACATTGCCGCCCCTGACGATTATATGCCGAACACGTCGATTGTTCAGGAAGCATTAACGATCGCCGAGCAGACAGGGGGACATGTGGAAGTCACTTCAGACCCGCAGGCTGCCGCAGAGCAGGCTGATGTCATTTACACCGATGTATGGGCGAGTATGGGGCAGGAAGACGAACAAGGAAACAGGAAACAAGCATTTTCCGATTTTCAGGTGAACGTCAGGCTTTGTTCGCTTGCCAAGAATGATGCTTTCTTCATGCACTGTCTGCCAGCACACCGTGGAGAGGAAGTCACAGCAGATGTTATTGACGGAAAGCAATCAGTTGTCTTTCAGCAGGCAGAAAACAGGTTGCACGCTCAGAAAGCACTGATGATGGCATTAATGAGCTGATTTATATAATATAAGAAGATATACATTTTAGAGGCTATTTTCTAAATGCTTGTCGCTTTTTGAGAAACATTTCGAAGCACTGAGCAGCCCGAAGACACGTAGACTCCTGGGGGACTGCAGGCCTAGATGAGACCCCACAGTGCTGAAGGCACGAGGAGGCTCATCAGCCGCCCCCGGAAAGCGAAGTGTCTTCGGGCTGCGGGTTAAATAAAACATTCTATATAAAGAGGTCCAAATAAAATCACAAGGAGAGGATACTATGGGGAAAGAAAAGGTTGTTTTGGCATATTCCGGAGGGCTTGATACTTCTGTTGCAGTTAAATGGCTGCAGGACAAATATAATTATGATGTCATTGCAGCTGCAATAGATGTTGGAGAAGGAAAAGATCTCGATTTTGTCAAACAGAAGGCACTTGATGTCGGCGCCGTGAAGTCGTATGTGATCGACGCCAAATCACTGTTTGCTAATGAGTATGTGCTCCCGGCATTGCAGGCCAATTTGTTATATGAAGGAAAATATCCACTTATTTCAGCACTTTCCAGACCGCTGATTGCAAAACTTCTTGTTGACATAGCTGAAAAGGAGGGCGCCACAGCTGTTGCTCATGGATGTACCGGAAAGGGTAACGATCAGGTGCGGTTTGATGTCGCCTTTGCCGGACTAGACCCGAACCTCGACGTTGTCGCACCGGTGCGTGAGTGGTCAATGTCGAGAGAAGAAGAGATTGCATTCGCACAAGAGCACAATATTCCGGTGCCTGTTGGCGTAGATAGTCCGTATAGTATCGATGAAAATTTATGGGGACGGAGCAACGAATGCGGTATTCTGGAAGATCCTTGGGCTGAGCCGCCCAAAGATGCGTACGATCTGACGGCTGACCCAATCGAAGCACCGGATGAGCCTGACGTAATCGAGGTGGCGTTTGAACAGGGTAAACCGGTCTCTCTGAATGGCCAAAAGCTTGAGCTACATGAACTGATCATGTCGTTGAATGAAATAGCAGGCAAACACGGTGTCGGACGGATCGATCATGTGGAAAACCGTCTGGTCGGCATTAAATCAAGAGAAATTTATGAAGCGCCGGCAGCATCTGTGTTGCTAACAGCGCATAAGGAACTGGAATCACTGACATTGACCCGGGAAACATCCCGCTTCAAACCGAATGTCGAGGAAAAATTCGCTCAATCAGTATATGACGGTCTGTGGTATTCACCATTAACAGATGCACTTAAAGCATTCGTAAAAGAAACCCAGAAGTATGTATCCGGTACTGTCAAAATGAAGCTGTACAAAGGACACGTCCATACGCTTGGCCGTAAGTCAGAACAGTCCCTTTACGACTTTAATCTGGCAACCTATAATGCTGATGACGCATTCGATCATGAGGCAGCCAATGGATTCATTAAACTGTGGGGACTCCCGACAAAAGTTCATTCTTCCATTAATGCATCGCATAAGGTGGACAATTCACCGGCAGATATCAAAATCGACAGTGCTGAAAAGGAAACACAGAACCAATGAAACTATGGGGTGGACGATTTACAAAACCAACCAATCAGCTAGTGGATGAATACGCATCGTCCATTCATTTTGATAAAAAACTGGCAAAACATGATATCACGGGAAGTCTTGCGCATGTCAGGATGCTCAAGAAATGCGGCATCGTACCGGATAGTGATGCCGATAAGATAGTTGAAGGGCTCCAAACGGTTGCCGCTAAAATTGAAAAGGGCGAAGCGGAATTAAGTGAAGAACATGAAGATATCCACATGAACGTTGAGAAGCTGCTGATTGATGAAGTCGGCCCGGTTGGTGGTAAGCTGCACACGGGAAGAAGCCGGAATGATCAGGTGGCACTCGATATGCGCCTGTACTTGCGCGAAGTTGTTCTGGAGCTGATTCAATTGCTCACAGATGTTCAAAAGTCAGTGCATAAGCAGGCTGAAGCCAATCTGGACACAATCCTGCCCGGGTATACACATTTACAGCGAGCGCAGCCTGTTCTGTTTGCCCATCATATGCTGGCATATCTGTTCATGTTTCAACGCGATGTGGAGCGGCTCACCGATAGTTTGAAACGGATCAATAAAATGCCGCTTGGTGCGGGTGCGCTCGCAGGAACAACCTTTCCCATCGACCGAGAATATGTTGCCGAAGAACTTCAGTTTGACGGTATATGCGAAAACAGCCTGGATGCTGTCAGCGACCGTGATTTCGTGGTCGAATTTTTATCAGATGCCTCCATTATCGCGATGCATTTGTCGCGGTTGTGTGAAGAAATGGTGCAATGGTCAAGTGCCGAATTTAACTTTATCGAACTCGATGACGCCTTCTGTACGGGGAGCAGCATGATGCCCCAAAAGAAAAACCCAGATGTGGCAGAGCTTGTACGCGGCAAAACCGGCCGGGTTTACGGCAACCTGACCGGAATGCTTACAACATTAAAAGGGCTGCCGCTTGCTTATAACAAAGACATGCAGGAAGATAAAGAAGGCATGTTTGATACAGCAGAGACATTGCGGGGAGCTCTTGCGCTGTTTGCACCAATGATAGAAACGATGCATGTTAAGAAAACCGAGATGTATGAAGCTGTCAGACAGGACTATTCCAATGCCACTGATCTGGCGGACTATCTGACCGATAAGGGAATGACGTTCAGGGAATCCCATGAGGCCGTTGGAAATATTGTGCTGCATTGCCTCAATCAGAAAAAGTACTTGCTAGATCTTTCGCTGGATGAATTTCGTTCGTTTTCTAACGTGATTGAAGAGGATATTTTCGAAGCCCTCAGTCCAGAAGCTGTCGTGAATGCCCGGCAGGCCCCAGGCGGGACGGCAAAGCAAAGCGTGAAAGAGCAGCTTGAAAATGCAGCAGGACTGCTGAAGAAAAATGATGCGTGGTGCGAGGAGAATTCAATATAATAAGCAAAATGCCCGGTAAAAGATCGGGCATTTTTGCGTGTTCTTCATACTTTAGATGATGTAGGCACGTGTATTATAATGGAGAATATGAAAGCTGGTGCTGATGGAATAGTAATCCCTAACTAGATAGTGTCCTGAGAGTTGATATTACTTTTGAAATGATTTAAAATTATAATGAGAATAGATTGAGAATGGATAGTAACATATTCATTTCCAACAATAGCATAATAACAGTAACTGGAGGTATCGATATGGCAGGCTCAACACTAGAGATTAAAAATCTTCATGTTGAAATTGAAGGTAACGAGATATTAAAGGGTGTCAACCTTACGATAAAGGGTGGCGAATTCCATGCGGTAATGGGACCAAACGGAACAGGTAAATCAACATTGGCCTCTGCAATCATGGGCCACCCGCATTATGAAATCACTGAAGGCAGTGTTCTGCTGGATGGTGAAGAAGTACTGGATATGGAAGTGGATGAACGTGCAAAAGCCGGTCTCTTCCTTGGTATGCAGTATCCGAGCGAAATCAGTGGCGTGACAACATCCGACTTCCTGCGCTCTTCCATTAATGCACGCCGTGAAGAAGGTGATGAAATTTCACTGATGAAGTTCATCAAAGAAATGGATGAAGTTCTGGATTATCTGGAAATCGACAAAAACATGGCCCAGCGTTATTTGAACGAAGGATTCTCTGGCGGTGAGAAGAAGCGTAATGAGATTCTGCAATTGATGCTGCTGAAACCGGAGATTGCCATTCTGGATGAGATCGACTCCGGACTTGACATTGACGCGTTAAAAGTTGTTTCAAAAGGGATCAATAAATTACGTGATGATCAATTTGGCTGCCTGATTATTACACACTATCAGCGCCTGCTTAACTACATTACACCGGACAAAGTGCACGTCATGATGCAAGGTCGTGTTGTGAAATCCGGCGGACCTGAACTGGCCGAGCGCCTGGAAGAAGAAGGTTATGACTGGATTAAACAAGAGCTTGGTATTGAAGACGAAAACGTCGAGCAAGAAGTCTAAAAGCGAGGAGGGGTAATATGACTGTAGAAACAAAACTGCCTTACGATAAAGACTATATCACCCAGTTTTCACAGGATAACAACGAACCGGACTGGATGCGCGATTTACGCCTTCAAGCTTTAGAGCAAGCTGACGCGTTGGAAATGCCACAGCCTGACAAGACGAACATAAGCAAGTGGAATTTCAGCAAGTTCAAACATGATGCAGCTAAAGGCGAAAAAATTGCATCACTGGATAAGTTGCCTGAAGATATACAGGATTTTCTTGACAAGGAAAACGCACAGGAAAACCTTTTAATCCAACGCAACCATACTGTTGCATATGCATCGTTAAGCAAAAAGCTCGAAGAAAAAGGTGTCATCTTCACCGACATCTTCACGGCACTGAGAGATCATGAAGATTTGGTTAAACGTTATTATATGAAAGACGCTGTATCCGTTGATGAGCATCGACTTACCGCATTGCATGCAGCACTGATGAACGGCGGAGTTTTCGTCTATGTGCCAAAAAATGTTCAGCTGGAAGAACCGTTGCAGGTCATTTTCTGGCAGGAAGATCCGGAAGTTGCCATGTTCAATCATGTGCTGGTTGTAGCGGATGATAATAGTTCATTGACATATGTAGAAAATTATTTCTCACAAAATCATGAAGAGGAAACAGTGGCCAATATTGTGACCGAAGTGATTGCCGGCAACAATGCCCAAATCTCTTTTGGCGGTGTTGATAACTTTGCAGAAGGCACAACGGGATACATCAACCGCCGAGGTGTCACATACCGTGACGCAAGAATTGAATGGGCACTTGGGCAAATGAACGACGGCAATACGGTCTCTGAAAATGTGACCCACTTGATTGGCGAAAACTCTGGTTCAAATGCCAAAACGGTTTCAGTCGGCCGTGGTAAACAATCCCAAAACTTCACGTCAAAAATCGTTCACTTTGGTAAATTTACCGAGGGTCATATCCTGCAGCATGGTGTTATGAAAGATCAGGCACGATCAATCTTTAATGGCATCGGCAAAATTGAGCACGGCGGTTCAAAATCGAACGCTGAGCAGGAATCACGTGTCCTGATGCTGAGTAAAAACGCACGCGGGGACGCTAACCCGATTCTTCTGATTGATGAGGACGATGTTGAAGCGGGCCATGCCGCATCAGTCGGTCGTGTGGACCCGATTCAGATGTACTATCTGATGAGCCGTGGAATCAGCCGTCATGAAGCAGAACGTCTAGTCATTCACGGGTTCCTTGCACCGGTTGTCAATCAGCTTCCGATTGAATCCGTCAAAACGCAGTTGAGGCAGGTTATTGAAAGGAAGGTATACTAATGGATGTAAACGCCATACGGGAGCAGTTTCCAATTTTGCATCAGGAAGTGAACGGGCATCCCTTGGTATATCTGGACTCATCTGCAACATCACAAAAACCGCTTCCTGTAATTGAAGCTGTCGATGCTTATTACAGAGAAGATAACTCCAATGTGCACCGCGGTGTGCATACATTGGGAACAAGGGCCACTGAGAAATATGAAGGTGCCCGTGAAAAGGTACGGAAGTTCATTAATGCGAAAAGTACAGCCGAGGTTATTTTTACACGCGGCACAACAACATCGATTAACACAGTCGCCTATAGTTATGCGCGCGCCAACCTGAAAGAAGGGGACGAGATTGTGATTACTCCGATGGAACATCACAGTAATCTGATCCCCTGGCAGCAGGCGGCCAAAGCCACAGGGGCAACATTAAAATACGTATCCTTGCAGAATGACGGTACGGTTTCATTGGACGATATCCGTGAAACGGTAACCGGGAATACGAAAGTTGTTGCCATCACGCATGTATCGAACGTTCTCGGGACGATTAACCCTGTTAAAGAAATAGCCGGAATCGCGCATCAAAACGGTGCGGTTATCGTTGTCGACGGTGCGCAGGGAGCTCCGCACATGAACGTTGATGTGCAGGATTTGGATTGTGATTTTTATGCCTTTTCCGGTCATAAAATGGTAGGTCCAACCGGTATCGGAGTACTGTATGGCAAACAGGACCTCCTGGAAGATATGGAACCGTTCGAATTCGGTGGTGAGATGATTGATTTTGTAAACCTTTATGATTCAACATGGAAAGAACTGCCATGGAAGTTTGAAGGTGGAACTCCAATCATCGCAGGTGCTGTCGGACTTGGAGCAGCTATTGACTTCCTGAATGACGTTGGAATGGATAACATCACAGAACACGAACAGAAATTAGCCGACTATACAATGGAAAAATTACGCACAATAGACGGTATCAACATTTACGGTCCGGAAAAGCGTGCAGCACTTGTTACGTTTAACCTGGAGGATGTTCATCCGCATGATACTGCAACCGTGCTTGATGCGGAAGGAATCGCAGTTCGGGCAGGTCATCATTGTGCACAGCCTTTGATGAAATGGCTGGATGTAACCGCAACAGCACGGGCGAGCTTCTACTTGTATAACACAGAAGAAGATGTTGACCGATTAGTCGAGGGACTTTTGAAAACGAAGGAGTATTTTGGCGATGTCTTTTAACAACCTTGATACACTGTACAGACAGGTCATTATGGATCATTATAAAAATCCGAGAAATAAGGGCTCTGTTGACGGAGACGCGCTGACTGTAGATATGAATAATCCGACATGCGGTGACCGGATCCAGCTGCAATTACAGGTTGAAGATGGTGTTGTTCAGGATGCCAAGTTCACCGGTGAAGGCTGCTCCATTAGCATGTCATCCGCATCGATGATGACCCAGGCAGTCAAAGGAAAAAAACTAGATGACGCATTGAATATGTCGAAAGCTTTCTCTGATATGATGCTTGGCGAGGATGTGGATACTGAGGAACTGGATATGGGAGATGTCGAAGCATTACAGGGCGTTTCCCAGTTTCCGGCGCGAATCAAATGTGCAACCCTTGCTTGGAAGGCAATGGAAAAAGGTGTTCAGGAATAGTAGGCAGACATTTGGGACAAATGATAGAAAGAACACTTTAAAGGAGGTATATTCATGGCAAAACAAATGCCAGAACTCGATGGGTACAAATATGGCTTTCATGATAAAGACGTATCGGTTTTTCGTTCCGGAAAAGGGTTGACACGTGAAATAGTTGAAGAAATTTCAAAAATGAAAGAAGAACCACAGTGGATGCTCGACTATCGTCTTAAAGCACTGGAGCAATTCTATAAAAAACCAATGCCACAGTGGGGCGGCGATCTGTCAGAGCTTAACTTTGACGAAATTGTCTATTATGTAAAACCATCAGAAAGAACTGAAAAAACGTGGGATGAAGTTCCCGATGAGATCAAGCAGACTTTTGATAAACTAGGTATCCCGGAAGCCGAACAAAAATACTTGGCGGGTGTATCTGCACAGTATGAATCAGAAGTTGTTTATCACAATCTGAAAGAAGATCTTGAAGAGTTGGGTATTATTTTCAAGGATACCGACACGGCTCTTAAGGAGAACGAAGAGCTATTCAAGAAATATTTCGGCAAGGTTATTCCGCCATCCGATAACAAGTTTGCCGCATTGAACTCAGCTGTATGGTCCGGCGGGTCATTCATCTATGTCCCTAAAGGTGTCGAGGCAAAAACACCACTTCAGGCATATTTCCGGATTAACTCGGAAAACATGGGACAGTTTGAGCGTACCCTGATTATCGCGGATGAAGGGTCTTCCGTACACTATGTGGAAGGCTGTACAGCTCCGGTCTATACAACCAACTCACTGCACAGTGCAGTTGTTGAGATTTTCGTTCATAAAGATGCATACTGTCGTTATACAACTATCCAAAACTGGGCCAATAATGTGTATAACTTGGTTACCAAGCGTGCAACAGCTGGCGCTAATGCGACGATGGAATGGATTGACGGCAACATCGGTTCGAAATTGACAATGAAATACCCATCTGTCCTGTTAAGAGGCGAGGGTGCACGCGGTAACACGTTATCCATTGCGATTGCAGGCCGTGGTCAGCATCAGGATGCAGGTGCGAAAATGCATCACTTAGCACCAAATACGTCATCCAGTATCGTTTCCAAATCAATTTCCAAGCAGGGCGGTAAAGTCACCTATCGCGGGATCGTTGATTTTGGACGTAAAGCTACTGGTGCCCGTTCGAACATTGAATGTGATACGTTAATCATGGATAATGAATCGACATCCGATACGATTCCATATAACGAAATCAACAATGACAATATTTCATTGGAGCACGAAGCCAAGGTTTCCAAAGTTTCAGAGGAGCAGCTCTTCTACCTAATGAGCAGGGGTCTTGGTGAAGAGGAAGCAACGGAAATGATTGTCATGGGCTTCATCGAGCCATTCACGAAAGAACTTCCAATGGAATACGCAGTTGAAATGAACCGCCTGATTAAGATGGAAATGGAAGGTTCTATTGGTTAATACTTTAAAAACCCAGTCATATCAATGGATATGACTGGGTTTTTTTACAGAAATATTATTTCATGCCTAAATTGTGCCTAATCCAGATAAATGTTAATTCGATTTTAGAAAAACAACGTGATGATACATGGCAGTCATAGCAATGGGTGGTTATTTTGTTGATTTGAAATAAAGTTTGGTAATTCATAAAAAAGCGAAACATTTCATTTATGGTAAGAAAAATATGTTCTGTTAGACTAGCCTGATTTTTGTTATAATAGGATTTGTACAATAAGGCTTTCATGGGTGGTGGCTCACGCCCCTTTATATGTTTTTGAGAAAGGGAGTGATGCTGACGACGGTATTCGAAACACTGATCTTGATGATTTCCTTCGGAACATTAATCATAGCTATACTGTCAAACCAAAAAAATAACCACCCTGTAAGCCTGACAAGCGTAGGGTGGTCCTTTTTTTGACCCACGTGAGTCGCCCCCTTGAAGGGCTGTTGTGCATGACCTTTAGTGTATCAGCACTAACGGTCACTTTTATTTTATGTGATATGTCCTATTTTTATTATACCCGAAGTACGCTGAAATGAAAACTGTAAAATGATACAAGTTTTCTGCATATCATAGAGAATGAAAAAACTCGGCAGGACTTACACTCGCTGAAGTTTAAAATTGCGTTGTATATTTTTCATCTATTTTTTGCTCGATTACCTTCAATGCTACTTTATCATTGAGCAATCCTTTTTGTTTTGGTTAACAAGTTCCTCAATGCTGGTCTGTGCTCGCATAGTTTTTTCACATCCCTTATCATACTATTTCAAATTATATTATAGTACAAAAACTTCCTTGCTAAAACGATTAATTATAACAAATATGTGAAAATTCATCTTTTAAGTTGTGCATATATGATAACGTTTGATTGAACTACTATGTCAGCATACCATTCTTTTGAATTAAAAGTGTTTTCTTGTTGTAGATTCTTTCAAGACTTTATGGTATTTTATGTTAAACTAATTGTAAGAATTATGAAGCAATGAACTTAAACAAACATGTAGTTCTGTTGAAGAATGTGTTAACTTTATTCCATTAATACGAACGGGCGCACTTCCGGAATAATGAACAGCGCCTAATTTGCTATTGTCAGGCCTGATAGTCGAATAAATAGATCGAATAGAAATTACATTTGAAAGAGGGTTGTTAATGGATCTAATAGAAGTTCTGAACTTAATAATCATTGCAGTAATTGTTATGGCAATATTCACCACATTTTTGCTTGTTTTTGCCTTAAGGTTCGCTAAGTCATCAAATAAGCGAACTAATGAATTGATGGCAATGCGAAAAGAAAACTTGGAAATACAAAAAGAGATTTTAAGCGAAATTAAGGAGTTAAGGAGAACTTCGCGGATTAACCCCTGAATTTTGGACAAATACACTCTTAAACTAGCTCAGACTTAAAATTCTTCTATTTTCATAGATTAGCTCCTTCTTTTGTCCCTTTCAAGATGATAGCCAATGCTTCCATTCCACCAAGGATAAAGGCTTTGCCCTTCGCTTACGCTCAGCCCTTGATTCCATTCCAGAATTGGCTGATTTCAGGGCAGGGACAAAACGAAGAAAAATGGAAGGGGGTTAAACCCGAATGTCTTTGATGCCAGTCTCACCACTTTTTTGCAGCTCATAAAATTCCTTTGGCGTCAGGTCCAGAATACTTGAATGAATGCGTCGATTGTTATAAAAATCCATAAAGTCAATAATGGCCTTGTATGCTTCCCCATATGTTTCAAACTCACTTCCTGAGAGGCAGTCATCTTCCAGTATACGGTGAAATGACTCGATATGGGCATTTATATTTGGTGTCTTTGGCGGAATCCTTTCGTGTTCCATTTCATAGGCGACACAGGATTTCTCAAATGTATTCGAAATAAACTGTGGACCGTTATCCGTTCGGATCACAGGCTTTTCCTGGTTTCAAATTGTTGCCTTTTTAACAGTGCCCTGTTCAGAATGTGCACGATATTTTCAGCTGTGCATTCAAGTCCAACATGGTAGGCCATAATGGACCTGTCGTAGATATCGATAAGCGAACAGATGAAGAAAAATCGGTCTTCTCCCGAATATAACCGTATTTGATATCGGCCTCCCAGAGCTGATTGGATGCCGTCACAACCCGATTTCATGCCAATTTCCTTGGATATTTGATCCGTTTTCTTTTCTGTGGGCGTAGAATATCCAGCTCTTTACATAGGCGATACACCTTCTTTTTATTGATTTCAACCTTATAAATACGCCGGAGCATTTTGGTCAGTTTACGATAGCCGAAATTACTATATTCACCAGCTATAAGCTCTAGTAAAAACTCTTTTATTTGTTCATCAGGAACTTTTTTCCTGTTCTGATCGGTGGAGTATCCTGGTGCTGGACGTCCCTCACTTACTTTTTTCTCTTCCACCCGGTAAGATTTGCGATGATAATAGGTGGAATGAGGTATATCAAGTATTTTCAATACTAATGTAATGGTATAACCCTTTCGTATCCATTTATCAGCTACTTCAATTTTTTCAGTAAGTGAGGGTTTTTCTTTTTTATAAGATCCTTTAAAACGGCAATCTCAAGGTCTTTTTCACCCAAAAGCTGCTTTAATTGGTCATTTTCGTTGGAAAGCTGTTTCGTATCAAGATCAGGTGCTGATGAAACATCGACATCACCCAATTTACCGTCTTTATACTCACGAACCCAACGCCCAACCATATTGGCATTTAATTCATAACGGCGTGCAACCACGGATGGCTTTCCTGTTTCCATGGCTTCTTTGACAGCCTGTACTTTAAATTCTTTTGAGTATCTTGTTTGTTTCATAAAGCTTCCTCCTTGGTACATAAGCAGTATAGTAAATCACACTCTTATTGTCCAAGTTCATTAAGGGGCTTATGAGAGAGAGTCTCTTCTACTCGACTAGTTAAATAATAAAATTAAAAGCATATACGAATGATTACTGAGTTCTTGCCGTACTGGGTTATTTTTTTGTATAACAAAAAGAGGCTGGGACATAACTGTCAAAAATGACTTAAAAAAGGTTCCAATCATCAATTTTTGATGGTTGGAACCTTTTTGATTTGAATGATTGTTATCATCTAAGGTAGGATTTGTCTTCTCGGCGGTGTACTTTCTCAAGTTTACCGCCATGAATGCAAATCCTAATTCATTTTCCACGTTGTCTTGTCCCCTTACAGACATACGTGTGAAACGCAAATTAGCCTTCAGAAATCCGAAGACTGGTTCCACATCGATTTTACGTTGTCCGTAAATTTCGCCAGTTTCTTCTTCCGAAAGCTTCCGCCTCGTATAAGCTTTTTGATTTTCCCACTTCTCATTATAATAAATTTTCCGGTTATTGCCTTCTTTTGCTTTGGTACATTGAGATCGTAACGGACAACCGGAACAGTCTTCGCACTCATAAACTTTAAATGTTCGTGTATAACCATATCGGTCTGTTCGATTGGATATATAACGGAATGTCAGTTTTTGACCATTCGGACAGATAAACGTATCATTTTCCTCATTATATTCCCAATTAGCGGAATGGAAAGGGTTATTTCTGTATTTCTTTTTCTTTTCTTTTCGATATTGGTTATAGGTGATCAGGGGCGTGCGTTCCCTGTTCTCGAGGACGTCTTCGTAATTTTGTTCACTGCCATAGCCTGCGTCAGCCACGATATACTTAGGCAGCTCAAAGTAACCTTCCTCAATGTGATCCAGGAAAGGAACGAAAGTACGTGTATCTGTCGGGTTTGGGAATACATCATAAGCGAGCGCATATTGACCTTCTGTCGCAAGCTGCACATTATAACCTGCTTTCAGTTGGCCATTCCTCATATGGTCATCTTTCATGCGCATAAACGTGGCATCATGATCCGTTTTTGAATAACTGTTGCGTTCTCCAAAGATTTCCATGTCCTGTTGGTATTTCTGTTTGCGCACGACAAAGTCCCTGAACCGTTTGCGGTATTGTTTCGGCGCTTTACGTTCGGAACGAAGCTGTTTCCGTTCGCTTCCTTTTTCACGTGCTTCAATCTCTTTGTCATACGCTTCGACTTTCTCATCCAGTTTCTCGGCTATTTGCCTGAGTTCATCAGTGGATAATTCGTCCTCGCTTTCCCGTTCGATCTCCGGGATAATTTCGTTTGCCAGCAATTCATCATACATTTGATTGGACTTCTCCACCAATTTGGCGCTGTATTTCTCTATTGCTTTCCGCCAAACAAATGTGTATTTATTGGCATTCGCTTCAATCTTAGTCCCGTCGATAAAAATCGCTTCTTCATCAATCTGTTTTTCCTGTACAAGCTGGCAGCGGAATTGGACGAAGCACTGACGCAGTATCTCTTTAACCTCTGGATGCACACGAAATCGATTGATGGTGCGATACGTTGGTTCATATCCCTGAGCCAGCCACATCATACGGACACTGTCATGTAGTAATCCTTCGATCTTTCTGCCGGAGAAAACAGATTGCGTGTAAGCACATAAAATAATCTTCATCATCATGCGCGGATGATAAGCTGGACAGCCTGTGTCACGCCGGAAACCTGTGAAGGCATCATTCGGGATAGTTTCCACGACTTCATTGACGGCATAGGCAATATCATTTTCCTCTATTTTTATTTCTAAATCTAAAGGCAAAACCACTTGATTCATGTTATAATGTTTAAACATAAGGATCCCTCCGATGGTTATGGTGTGGTTACTTTAATTTTATCAGAGGCGATCCTTTTTGTTTACTAAAAAATAAACGATAATATAAAAAAAGCGTGGTATCTCACCTAAACGGTAAGTACCACGCTTCTTTTATATTTACTGGGTTATGTCCCAACCTCAAATTAATCTACATTTAAGAATGGAATAAATTAAAATTCATGACTTTTATACTTATAACAGTTTGTGATATACGGCATTTTCGGATTGTTTACAAGCTTCTTACAGTAATCTTCCTGCACGCTAAATCGTTCCCCTGTATCCATATTTTCTGCTATATGTTCCTCGCTTTCATCTCTTGTACTATCCCAACGATAGTGTATAAGTTCACCGTTAAATTGGAATTCAGTAATTATTGGGTCTCCATACTGTGAAAAATGGGTAACTGAACGGTAGTGATGTATAAGGAAGAGCATTTCGAAAAAAGAAGAGATCGCTGCAGCTTATATTTGAAAAACTCACAAAGAAAATTTTGAAAAGGAAGGAGCAGACATTTTGAACAAGAAGACCTATATTTACAATATTACATTGACTAACGGCGAATTGCTCAAAAACATACGGAGTAAAGGCGGATCGCTTCAACTCAGGTTTAATGGTATCGGAACAAGTTTTGTCCCTGTGGATCAAAGTGGAATTGGTTAACATTGAAGAATAGGACTGTTTTGCTTTTATTGGGCGCAAATCTGGAATAAGAATTAGCGCCAATGCTGAAAAAGAGCCATTTTGCATAACTTTATGTTATGAGGTGGAATCAATGTGGAAAAAAATTAAATGTACTGTGTTCGCAATTGTATTAGTCGGCTTATTATCTGCGTGTAGTTCCTCTAATGCCGACAAAACAGATGGTAATGAGACAAAAGTAACTTTTACAGGAACCATTGAAAAGATAATGGATCAAAACGTTGCTATTGTAACAATAGAAGAGGGCAAAATACTTAAATCAGGACAAGAAGTGAGTGTGAATCTTTCAGTTGCCAATAATACAACGTTTCAAATTGGCGATAAGATTAGAGTCGGATATGATGGTAAGGTTAGAGAAAGCTACCCACTTGGAATTAATACAACTTTTGTAGAATTGATTAATTGAGGCTTGTTAAGTTAACGGATGCAAGAAACGAACAAGATTGTGCACCTATAAAATTATAAATTATTGGATCTTGGCCTCCTCCATCTGGTGGTGATACTTGGTAGCCAATAATTTATCGTTAAAGTCTTGAAATTTATACGATAGGGCGCCTATCTGGAATAACGATTAGCGCCCGTACTGTACATAAGGGTGCAAGAAACGAATAAAACTTGTGTTTTTTCTTAATTTGTTGGGCTATGTTGTGGAATAATAAATTTCAAAAAAGGTGGAATAAGAAATGAGCGATCATAATGAGCAAGTCATACATCAATTTAAAAAACAAGCACAAGGGTTTTCTAACAAAAATCTATCTCTGAGCAATGATCAATACATTCAGTGGATTTTATCGAGTATACCTTTAAACAAAAGTCATTCTGTACTGGATGTTGCTGCAGGAACCGGAATTGTTAGTCGGGCTATGGCTCCTTTCGTATCTCAAGTTACATCTTTGGATCTCTCACCTGATATGATTCGTCAAGGGAATCAGGAAAACAAGCAACATCAAATATCCAACATCCAATTTGTTCAGGGTTCAGCTGAAAATCTGCCCTTTGAAGATGATTCGTTTGATATTGTGGTTTGTCGGCTCGCTTTTCACCACTTTACCGATCCCTATAAGGTTTTTCGCGAGATGGTTCGATGCGGGAAAAGAGGAAGTACTATCGCTGTGATCGATATGATTTCTCCAAAGGAATCCGAATTAAATCAGTCCTATAATCAATATGAAATTCTCAGAGACCCTTCCCACGTTAAGGCATTAACAAGGGAAGAATTAATAAATATGTATAAAACAAGCGGTATAAGCATTCTTTCGAGTGAAGCCTTGCAGGTAGAAAAAAGTGTTGAGGATTGGTTGGCATTGACGAAAACTGATGATGACACCAGTTCCAGAATTGTGGGAGATTTAAAGAATGAATTGTCCGGTGGTAAAGAGACAGGGTTATTTCCCTTTTATAAAGAAGATGAGCTTATGTTTTACCATACCTACTTCAAAATCATCGGAAAGTAATAGACAATCTGGCGTGAATCAGGAATAAGGATTTGCGCCAATGCTGCATCATAGGGCCAGATTGTTTAATAAAATATAAGTGAATAGTAATCATAATTGAGGTGATATTGTGGGGTTTTGGTATTTACTATTATTCTTGATAGGTATTGTTTTTATTATTGTAGGTGTCACCAAAAAAGGAGTTTCTGGAGAAGTTAAGGCAGTTATTATGCTGTTTGTTATTGGAGTTTTATTTATTGTTGGTTCAGTAATCTTATTGATGCCTGGTAGTTCTGATGTTATTGCTGATCTTTTAAAACTGTCTTAAAACAATCGGGAGCTTAACTTGAATAAGGGATTAGCGCCTGTTTCCTTTTCAGGGGTTTAGCTAAAGCTTATTTGAAACAAATATTAGCTTATTTTTATGAAAATTCATTGAATTTAATATCTGGTTTTGAAATAATTGGTATTATTAAATGGTTTTTTTAAAAGGGGATAACATAATGCTAACAGAAAAGGTTCATATTGCCGCGCCAACAGCTTTTTTTGAAGATGAATCTTTAAATATTCAAGGGACAATAAACCATATAAGAGACCTGTATAAACAAGGAGTAAAATCTGTTCTTGTCTCTGGGACTACTGGAGAACAGCACAGTTTAAACTTTCAGGAGAAAATTGAAATAATAAACGGTTTAGAACTGGAAGAAGAACTTATTAGTAATATGGAAATAATATTTGGTGTGGCTTCAATTAGACAGAAAGAGGCAGAGGAAATAGCTGAAAAGATTCGACACACAAAAATATCCGGTATCATGGTTGGGTATCCACCGTATGTTATACCGACACAAGAAGAAGCATTTATTTATACAAAGAGGATTATCCATCTTAGTAATAAACCTACAATTTTATATAACAATCCAAAAAGAACTGGATTTGATTTATCAGAAAAGAGTATTATTCAATTAAGTAAGATAAACTTAGTGGTTGGAATAAAAGATCCTGGCAATAAAGAAAAAATTGAACGCATAAAAAAAGGTACACATAGAAACGATTTCTATTTTTATGCTGGTGGAGAAGTGGATTTAGAAGAAAAAGTATTACATGGATATGATCGCCTTTCTTCCATTGCCGGGAATGTTTCCCCGACAGAAATTAGTCAATGGTTTCAAAAAATGCTTCTGAAGCAAAAAGTAAGTAAACGAGAAAGAGAAAAAATAGAAAATATTATGGAAGATGTTTATCAAGGGAACGCTATTGTGAATCTGAAAAAAACTATTAATCATAAGGGTATTCCAATGGGGATTTGCAGGAGTCCAATAGGAAATATTTGATTCGATAGAATATATAAGTTACTTCCACAATACGATCGGGCGCGCTAATCGAATAGTGTGTCCTTCTGAATAGCAGATTGCGGAAGAAGGGTTTATTACGTTAGATATTTTTTCATGTTTAAAGAGTGATTCGTTTATGTTAGAAATCGACTCTTTTAGATGGCTAATAGAAGATAAAAAAGATGAAACTCTTGCGTAATGCCTAGCGTATTTTATTGTTATGCCACTTCCCGGGATTCATGTCATCCGAGATCTTATGATTAATAATGTCCATGTAATGACTGGCTTTATCCTCCATATATTTGGCTTTTTGTTTCGCTTCTTCTAACTGATCCATAGCATTAGCTTTTTGTTTCATAATGATGTCATAGCGTTCTTCAATGGTAGCGTCTCCTTGCAAACACAAATCGACATAGGCTTTGATATCTTCCACGGACATGCCGCATTGCTTTAGGTATTTGACTCCTGTAAGCCAATTGATGGATTCGTCATCAAAAAGACGATGATTGTTCTTGTCACGTTTTATACTGGGAACTAACCCCTTATCTGTATAGTAGCGAACAGTATGTTCAGTAAGGTCAAGGAATTTAGCTACTTCCCATACCGAATACATTTGAAATCCTCCCTCAATAAATTAAGATTTTTTTAGAATTCCGAATCAATTTCATAATAGCTCTTTTTAAAAACACAAAGACCTGCAGAATTTTTAAAATGGATTTTTTAAAAATTCCTTTAAACAGCTTGCTAGGCAGCCTGTTGTTGGTTTAGCTTCGCATTAATACGATCTGCAGCTAGTTTTGAAGCATTATACATCAAGGTAACGATATCAAAATGAACTTTGGCTCGTTTTCCTGTACGATGACGAACATTGTTGAGTTGAAAAAACTCCTTTAAATACGCATTGACACGCTCAACTGCCGAACGACGTTTGTAGATGTCATTCCAAGCTTTGGAACCCCGGGCTGGCGCTGTGTATCGTCTGAGATCTTTGGTGATTTTCATCTTGAACACTTTTTGGCATATGCCTTCATTGGCTAAAGGGCAGTCTTTACATTCCTTCGGGCTAGTATATTTTAGGGTTTCATACCTGGCGTCATAACTATCATAACGATATGAATGCTCACGGAAACACGTCGGGGCAAAATGTTTATCAAATCCAATCGGTTCCGATTCATTGCGTTTGTTATAGGCAATAATGGATTGCTGACCCATCTGATATACTTGCTTATATATTGGCTCAAAGTCATAACCGGCATCCATTGTCTGATAACGCAAGTTTGGAAGAGGCAAATGTCCATCAATTCCTTTCAGTAATGGAATCGCAGCTTTTCCGTCGTTCAGATTTCCGGATGAAAAAAGGGATTGTAAAATATATTGACTCGATGCACCGACAGCCAGATGACCTTTATAACCAAACCAGGATTCATTTTTGCCTTCACTGTTCTTCTTGACGCCCCATTGGGGATCCCAGGGAACTTCATCAAGAAGTTCGGTTAAGGAAGCGTCCAATTGGGCTACAATTCGCTTGTCATAAAGTGCCATGTTAGCTTCTTTTTCAGCTTGTTCCTTCAGCCACTGATCACGCTCTTCCTTGGATTTGCGGCCGCGCTTTTTTGGTTCCGGCTTTGACTTTTCTTGTTTAGGCGGTGCCTGATCGCGTGCTTCGAAGTGGGTTGCATCGATGGCGACTGTGTCATCAACGATAAAACCTTCCGCAATGGCTTGAAGGATAACTTTTTCCTGTGCTTTTTCCAAAGCATTTGATTCGCTCAGCTTCGCTAAAAGCCGGGAATAGGAAGCTTCAGAAGGAATACTGTCAGAAACCAGGAATCCGCAATTCAATTTGAAGGCAATGTCGTCATTTAGGCGCTTTATCAAGTCTTTCATGGTTGGGATACGTTCAACATAACGAATGAAAATGGAAATAACCATCGCTGCATAATTTAGCTCTTCAGGCGCACCAAGTCGCGATTTTTTAGTGATTTCGTGATAAATGGCATCCAAATCAATTGCGGAAATGATGGCCTCATATTTTTGGGTAGGTTCCATTTCATATAATTCTTGGATGCCAAATAAGCTCGTTTGTCGTATAATGGTCATAGGGAGTACTCCTCCAATCTTTATGGATGTTTTAGTCAACTACCATTATACAAGATTTGGGGAGGTACTTCCTTTTTTATGTCTGCGAGCCCTTGCGAGATAAGGGCTAAGAATTATGAAATTCATTCATTCCAATAAAAAATTTATTATAACCTCTTGCCTTCGTGCCACACGAAGGTGATAAGTTAATCATAGTTCAGGTTGCTGAAATTGTAAAGGCAACTTGGTATAAAATTAAATTTTTAGGAGGAACAGTGATGCAAAAAGTGATTTTAAACAATGGTGTTGAGATGCCTATAATCGGCTTTGGAGTTTTTCAGATAGAGGATGCACATATTTGCGAACAAGCAGTCTATGATGCAATTGAAGCAGGATATCGTTTAATTGATACAGCTTCTGCCTATTTGAATGAAGAAGCAGTCGGCAGAGCAATCAAAAGGAGCGGTGTTCCAAGAGAAGAATTATTTATCACAACTAAGCTAATCATCCAAGAGCAAGGATATAAAGAAGCAAAAGAAGCATTTGAAAAATCTTTAAGACGTCTTCAAGTAGATTATTTAGACTTATATCTTGTGCATCAGCCACTAGGAGATTACTATGGCTCATGGAGAGCGTTAGAGGAATTATACAAAGAAGGGAAAATACGAGCTATTGGTGTCAGCAATTTTTATTCTGATCGTTTAATTGACCTCATTCAACACAATGATGTTGTTCCAGCAGTTAATCAAGTAGAAACCCACCCCTTTACTCAGCAAACTGATAGCCAAAAGATTATGAAAGAGTATAACGTACAAATCGAGTCATGGGGACCTCTAGCTGAAGGAAAAAATAACATTTTTGAAAATGAAAAGTTACTTGAGTTGGCACATAAATATGGTAAAAGCGTAGCACAAGTCATTTTGCGTTGGCTTGTTCAAAGAGATACTGTAGTGATTCCGAAATCTGTTCATAAAGACAGGATTATTGAAAACATCGATATTTTTGATTTCGAACTTGACAATAATGATATGAAACAGATTAGTACTTTAGATACAGGTAAAAATTTAATCGTTAACCACCGTGACCCTGATTTAGTCAAAGGATTTGGCACGATAAAATATGACATTTAATATTTTTGATCATGCAAAAACCCGTTTTCTATAAAAATTATAATTCTACATGGACCGTACAGTGTACGTATTCAAATAAGAAAGGATGAGGGAGATGCAAAAACGTTTTTTGAGAGATTTAGAGGTTTCATCAATTGGCTTTGGTTGTATGGGTTTTAGTCACGGGTATGGCAGCGGTCCAGACAAACAAGAGTCCATTCAATTGATTCGAGGAGCCTATGATTTGGGCTGTACCTTTTTTGATACAGCCGAAGTATATGGGAACGGCCACAATGAAGAACTAGTCGGGGAAGCTTTAAATCCTATAAGAGATAACGTTGTCTTAGCAACAAAATTGTTTATTGATAGTGAAACAGAAGCTAATTCTATCGAACAATTAGAACAAAGTATACGTAAACACTTAGATGCTTCATTAAAAAGACTGGGCACTGATTATGTTGATCTCTATTATCAGCATCGAGTAAACAAAGACATTCCTGTCGAAGATGTTGCGCATGTTATGGGTAAATTAATCGATGAAGGCAAAATACGAGGCTGGGGTCAATCCCAATCTACAGAGGAAGAAATTAGACGGGCACACGCTGTCACACCACTAACTGCTATTCAAAGTGAATATTCTATCATGGAGCGGATGTTTGAAAAAGATGTCATTCCTGCCTGCGAAGAACTGGGTATCGGATTTGTTCCATTTTCTCCTTTGGCAAGTGGATTTTTATCTGGTAACATCAGCAAAGATACGAAATATACGGGGGATGATGTAAGAAGAGTTATCACCCGTTTTGATCCAGAAAGTGTGGAAGCAAATCAGCCGTTGTTAGATCTTCTTACGCAGTTTGCAGAAGCAAAAGAAGCTACACCTGCGCAGGTATCTCTGGCCTGGATGCTTCATAAAGGAGATTTTATTGTGCCTATTCCTGGTTCGCGAAAGCTAGAGCGAATTCAGGAAAATCTAGGCGCAGCTGAAGTCGAGCTTACGGAGGAAGAGTACAATCAAATTGAGGAAGAACTTTCAAACGTTGAAATTCATGGTAACCGGACAGATGAAGACATTGCCAAGTTAAATGATCTTTAGGGTTGAGCTTAAGCATATTTATTTAATAGACGAAGAAGGCATGTCCAGCGCGAACATGCCCTTCTTTTGTTTTTGCAGCGCAATGATTTTTTATAAAATAGGAAGAAGAGCATATACAACAATACGATCGGGCGCACTTCCAGAATAAAGGGGAGCGCCCAATTTGCCATTGTAGGGCCATTTAATTGAATAAAGGTATAGTATCAGTGAAGCCGTCACTACGGGTAAAGTAGATGATTGTTATTCAAATGCCTTTTGATATGATTGTTTTCCCAGATGAATGATAAATAAAAATAAAAGAATTTCTTTAAATAGCGAACAACCGCATTTCTCACTGTGAAATTACGGTTGTTTAAAATAGTAGTTTGTTATTATGTCATTGAATAGATGTGATATTTAAGTGTGGTAAACTTTCCCCCGCATTAAGAATATATATTGCATCACTAGCGTTGCATAAATAATAAAAGAAAATTGATAATCTTGTTAATTATCCAAAATATAGGTTTCTGGGTATAAAAAATCCTTTATAATGGAATTGGTGGTTGTTGTCCAAATCCAAAATAAAGGAACTCAGAATATGGACAATCATACACGATTATCATCATTTGGTAAATGGGTTGCACCCATTAATATTGAAAAACTTACAGAACAAATTATGCAAACTGGGCAAGATCGCTATACGAAAAAGTTTACGACTTATTCGTATATCAAATTGTTATTGTTGTCCCACCTGGAAGAGGTGGAAAGCTTACATGCGATGAGTGATACACTTTTTGATGACGACGTTCAACAGGAATTGGGACTGGATTCAATTAGTGTTTCCCAATTGTCACGAAAACACCGTACTGTTGACCCCAATTTGTTGGCAGCCATCTTTTATCAATTAGTTGATCAAATACGTCATTCTCAACCAGGTCGAACAGTTATGCCCGTGAAAATCATTGATTCGAGCACAATGCCATTAAACCTGACGAATCACCCATGGGCTACCTTTCGTAAAACGAAAGGCGGCGTCAAACTGCACTTGCGGTTGGTATTCATGGAAAATGGTTCTTCCTATCCGGAATACGCCAACATCACGACGGCCAACGAACACGATCGTAACCAATTAGAAGTGTTGATGGATGACAAGGAAGCCACTTACGTATTTGATCGTGGTTACATAGATTATGAGCGTTTTGACCGCATGACGGACGACGGTTATTTCTTCGTCTCCCGGTTGAAGAAAAACGCGATTACACGGACAATCACTTCCTTTGAAGTGGAACAGAGTTCCACGGTTGTAACGGATCAAATGGTAGCTGTCG
>NZ_AGAV01000021.1 GCF_000224785.1 Lentibacillus jeotgali
AACATCAGCCCGAAAACCAAAACATCAGCCCGAAAACCAAAACATCAGCCCGAAAACCAAAACATCAGCCCGAAATCCACAAACATCAGCCCGAAATCCACAAACTTCGCCCTCGAGGCCGTTGCTTTTCAGGAGTAAAGGCTTTTGCCATTAAAGCCTGGCTATAAGCTGAGCTAATCTAATTTAATATTACATGTATAATTCCCCCAGTAATTGTGATATACTTTGTTCGATGAGATTCGACAAAGAGGGGGATGGCTGTATGCTGCAATCAAACAATAACGCACAAGGAAAAAAGGAGAATATTATCCCCTATATTCCGGATGGTGATTTTTATTTTACGAAAGGTGCCGAAGCGTTTGGAAAACATAAATATGATATTGCCATAAAATGGCTTCGCAAGGCAATTGAGGCAGCACCGGAAAATCCGCTGTATCAATGTCAGATGTCGATTGTTTATACTGAGATTGGTGCTTATCATGCTGCGAATCAGTTGCTGCATGAAGTGCTGCAGTCTACAGCCGATCAATACACCGATTGTTATTATTTACTGGCAAACAATTATGCGCACTTAGGTTTGTTGAATGACGCCAAAAAATATGCCGAAATATATCTTGATAATGAGGAAAATGGCGATTTCCGCGAAGATGCGGAACATTTACTGGATTTAATGCATAGTGATAAAGAAGAATCCGATGCGTGGGAATTTGATGAAGAAGACGAACTTATCGTCTATCAGGAAATGATTTTTCGTCATTTAGAATGCAAAGAATGGGATAAGGCGCTCACGCTGCTTGAAGAAATGATGGTGTTATTTCCGGAACATAAAGTAATTAAGCACGATTATACATACGCTTTATTTTTCTCCGGCTCCATAGAAGAAGCAATTAATATGGAACTGGATTTATTGGAAGAGCAGCCTGATTCACTGCACAGTCATACCAACCTGGCAATGTTTTATTATGAAACAGGACGGATAAAAGAATATGAAAGACACATCAAGGGATTACTAAATGTGTACCCAATTCATGAACATCAAAAATTGAAGATAGCCGTGACATTAGCGGCTACCGGTGTATATGAGCAGGCGTATGACCGGTTTAGCAAGTTATCCAAACAGCTGGTGAAAAGTCACTTAGCTTATTATAAATGGTACAGTATTGCGGCCTATAAACTCGGGAGGCCTTCCAAGGCTCTTTCATTGTGGGAAGAAGGATGTCAAAAACATCCTGCTCTTGCAGATGAAGAAGGACCCTGGAATGCGACATAACACCTGTCTGCAAAGGCTTGAGCATAAAGTTAGACTATTTCAGGGACATTTAATACGATGAGAATGACTTGAAGATAATAGTGAGGAAAGGGCTGATAAAATGGCCGAAGAACGTATGTATGATGTTATTATTGCTGGCGCAGGCCCTGCCGGCATGACTGCGGCGGTCTACGCGTCCCGTGCAAATCTTGATACTTTGATGATTGAACGAGGCATTCCGGGCGGTCAGGTAGCCAATACAGAAGATGTTGAAAACTATCCTGGTTATGAATACATTTCAGGCCCGGATTTATCCAATAAACTGTTTGAACATGCAAAGAAATTTGGTGCAGAATACGCTTACGGCGACATAAAAGGCGTAGAGGACCATGGCGAGTATAAAACGGTTTTTGCAGGAAAAAAACAGTACAATACACGTGTACTGATCATTACCACAGGTGCCCAGTACAAGAAACTTGGCGTACCAGGCGAAGAAGAATTGGGCGGACGGGGCGTTTCGTATTGCGCCGTATGTGATGGTGCATTCTTTAAAGAGAAAAATCTTATTGTTGTCGGCGGCGGGGACTCTGCCGTTGAAGAAGGTATGTATCTGACGCGTTTCGCCGATAAAGTCACAATTGTTCATCGTCGTGATAAACTGCGTGCCCAGCAAATACTGCAAGATCGCGCTTTTGATAATGATAAGGTTGATTTTATCTGGAATACCGAGGCGAAAACCATAAACGGCCCGGATGGCAAAGTGAGCGCGGTTTCGTTGTATAATAATAAAACCGGCGAGGAATACGAATACCCGATTGATGGTGTATTTATTTATATTGGCATGCTGCCGTTGAATGAGCCATTTAAATCACTCGGGATTACAAACGATGAAGGCTATATTCCCACAGACGAAAACATGGAAACATCAATTCCGGGCATCTTTGCAGCAGGAGATATTCGTGAGAAAACACTAAGACAAATTGTGACAGCGACCGGGGATGGAAGTATTGCTGCCGAAACAGCTCAGAAATATATTGAAGATCTTCATGAAGAGATGAAAGCGGCGAAATCCTGATATTTAACGTGTGCTTCAAAAAAGTCATTGCTTTTTAATGCTGCTGTAACACGTACGAAACATTAATGGGGTATAATATAATTAACTAATTGACCCCCTTTTAATAATAAATTAGTTTTTGGCAGGTGATGCGTTCACCTGCTTTTTTTATTTTTTGACTTGTTCAAAGTTTGTCCACAAATGTCGAACAACCGTCAAACGATATGGTTGTTGGTTATATCGCATTCAGTGTATAATAAGAACAGAGTGATTGCTCTTTTAGAGAAAGAAGTGAAGCATGAATGCAGCGCGTAACCAATTGCATATTATTAAATGAAGATAAAGTTTTATTGCTGAAAAAACCGCGCCGAGGCTGGTACGCAATTCCCGGCGGCAAGATGGAACAAGGAGAAACCATAAAAGAATCTGCGGTACGTGAATATCAGGAAGAAACAGAGCTGGAACTGACCGATCCGGAGCTCGGCGGTATATTTACATTCTTGATTTACAGCGGTAGAACAATCGTACAGGAGTGGATGATGTTCACATTTTTCTGCCGTTCGTTTACTGGAAAACTAGCCGGTTACTGCCGGGAAGGCGAACTGGAATGGGTCACGTTTGATGCCATAAGAACGTTGCCAATGGCAGAGGGTGACAGAAAAATTTTTGAGCACCTACTGGTTTCAAATAAAACGCTGTATGGTTCGTTCTCATATACTGAAGACTATAATCTGATTAATTACCGTCTGGATCCGTCAAGTCCCTGCAGAGGAGAAATGTATCGTGCTAAATAATAAACAGGAAACGAAGCTGGTGATTATTACCGGAATGTCAGGGGCGGGAAAAACGGTTGCCGTTCAAAGTTTTGAAGATCTCGGCTATTACTGTGTTGATAATTTGCCGCCTGCATTATTGCCAAAATTTTTAGAGCTTATGAAGGACTCACAGAACAATATTAAAAATGTGGCGCTGGTGATGGATTTACGCGGCAGGGAATTTTTTGATTCGTTATTCGAGGCGTTGGATGTATTAGGTGAGGAAGACTGGCTTAATGAACATATCCTCTTTCTCGATGCCAAAGATGAAGAACTGGTGACCAGGTACAAAGAAACACGGCGTACACATCCGTTGGCTACAGAAGGATTGCCGTTGAACGGTATTCATCAGGAACGGAAAATACTTGATGAATTACGGGGAAGAGCCCAGCGGATTATTGATACGACCGATTTAAAGCCGAGAGAATTGAGAGAAAAAATACTGAGAGCCTATACGGAAGATCAGCAGGATATTTTTTCGGTTCATATGGTGTCATTCGGATATAAATATGGAATTCCAATTGATGCTGATCTGCTGTTTGATGTCCGCTTTTTGCCGAATCCCCATTATGTATCGCATATGCAGCCGCTGACCGGACTTAATTCAGAAGTCTCGTCGTACGTTTTCAAGTGGTCAGACACACAAAAGTTTAATGAAAAAGTTCTTGAGTTATTGCAGTTCATGCTGCCCCAATATAAAAAAGAAGGTAAATCGCAGCTGGTTATAGGAATTGGTTGTACCGGCGGCCAGCACAGGTCGGTAGCCCTTGCCGAATATTTCGCAAAACAGCTTTCAGCCCATTATATTACACATGTCAACCATCGCGATATCGATAAAAGAAAGGGTCATTAATATGGAGAGCAGGAAACAACCAAGTGTCGTAGTCATTGGCGGTGGTACAGGTATGCCGGTACTCCTTCGCGGGCTGAAGGATCTGCCGATTGACCTGACCGCACTGGTGACAGTGGCGGATGACGGCGGTAGCACAGGCCGCCTAAGAAATGAAATGGCGATTCCGGCTCCGGGAGATATACGAAATGTGATTGCTGCCCTGTCGGATGCTGAGCCGATGCTGCTGGAATTATTCCAGCACCGTTTTACAGTCGGCAACGGTCTGTCCGGTCACTCAATGGGTAACTTGCTGCTGGCTGCGATGACATCAGTTACTGGAAACTTTTTTACAGGTATCCAGGAAATTTCTCGAGTGCTTAATGTCAAAGGGGAAATTTACCCAATATCGAATGACAGCATGTCCCTTCATGCAAAGATGGAGGACGGTACGATTGTTTCTGGCGAATCTAACATTCCGCTTGCCAACAAAAGAATCGAAAAAGTCTATTTAAGCCCGCAGCCGGTGCAGCCGCTTCCGGATGCGGTGAATGCTATTAATAACGCAGATTTGGTTGTTGTTGCGCCGGGTAGTTTATATACGAGTATTTTGCCTAATATGATCATCCCGCAAATCGATGTGGCTTTAAGCAAAACGAAAGCTAACGTGGTTTATGTCTGCAATGTGATGACCCAGGCTGGGGAGACAACCGGATATACCGCTGCAGATCACGTACAGGCTATTCGCGGGCACATCGGCGGGGGATGTGTTGATTCAGTTGTTGTACATAACGAACCGATCAGCAAACATGTCCGTCAGGTCTATGCGGAAGAAAACGCTGCACCGGTAATCTATGATACGGAGCGTTTGCTTGGAATGGGGCTCCAGATTATTGAAGGTGATATCATCGACTCATCACGGACGACGCTGCGTCATGATACTAAGAAAATAGCGAAACTGCTCTATTCGCTGATCGATCAGGCGGTATAGGCTGCATTTGACGGCTGAACAGGGAGGTGTCAGAAGTGTCATTTGCATCAGAAATAAAAAAAGAATTGACAGGCATTGAATTGGATTCCTGCTGTAAATATGCTGAATTGGCGGCGCTCGTCCGGATGAATGGCGTTGTCAGTATGTCCGGAAATAAATATACACTGGACGTCCAGACGGAAAACGCTGCAATCGCCCGCCGCATATACACATTGATCAAATCGCAGTATAATTTTTCAATCGAACTGCTTGTCAGAAAGAAAATGAAACTAAAAAAAAATAATGTATACATTGTCCGGATAAAAGAGGATGTCAAGGATTTGCTCGCTGATTTGGGCATTATCCGGAATGAGAACATCTTCATAAAAACAATACCCAAGCAGTATTATGCCAAAGACTGCTGTAAACGGTCTTATTTAAGAGGTGCTTTCCTGGCAGGCGGTTCAATCAACAACCCGGAAACATCTTCATACCACTTGGAAATTTTCAATTCATATCAGGAGCACAACGATTCCTTGTGTGAATTGCTGAACGAATTTGATCTTCGGGCAAGAAACCTGGAACGTAAAACAGGATATATCACCTATTTGAAGGAAGCGGAGAAGATAACCGATTTTTTAAGTATTATCGGTGCGCACAATGCTGTCTTTAAATTTGAGGACGTCAGGATCGTTCGGGATATGCGCAATTCAGTCAACCGTCTTGTCAATTGCGAAACAGCCAACCTTAACAAAACGATTGGTGCTGCATTTCGCCAGATTGAAAACATCAAACTGATTGAAGAGACGGTTGGTTTGGAGGCACTTCCGGAAAAATTGCGTGAAGTGGCCGCATTACGCATTCAGCATCAGGATATCTCGTTGAAAGAATTGGGTGAGCTGGTTTCGGGCGGAAAAATATCCAAGTCCGGCGTCAATCATCGGTTGAAAAAGATAGATGAGTTTGCTGAAAAACTGCGTGAGGACGGGTTAATTCCCCAAAGTGAATAATAAACATTTTCTTTCTTTGGTATGGTATACTATACGTATTAAAATGACAATTCATTATAGCTGTCTTTGCCTCAATTGTTGCCTTTTATCGGTACGTAATTCAGCAAAACGGCATCTAATTCTAATAGCAGCAGATATTTAAAATTTGCTGCTTTTTTAAAAAATATTTTGAAAACGATTCCAGCTAAGACTGATGGGAGGATGAGATATTTGGTTGAGAGATCGGTAGAAGTTAAGCTTGAAACGGGATTGCAGTCACGGCCGGCAGCGCAGTTTGTCCAGGAAGCAAATCGCTATTCGGCACATTTATTCCTTGAGAAAGACGGGAAGCGGGTGAATGCCAAAAGTATCATGGGGCTGATGAGTTTAGCAGTTTCACAGGGGGAGACAGTCAAAATGTTTGCAGAAGGTGAAGATGAAGAAATTGCCCTTAATGATTTAATCGATTTTGTTTCGAAATAGAAGCTGGGACATAACTAAACAACTAACATTATAGACGCATAATAACCAAAATAATGTTAGTGTGAAGTTGGGATAAGTACTAATCACCGCTGCGGTAAAAAACTTCGCTTTCCAGGGGCGACTGATGAGTCTCTGCTTCCACAAGAGTCTTCGTATTTTTCCTGCTCCGCGAAAAATTATTTTACAATAAAAAGAAAAATCCGAACTGATTCTAATTCTATCTGAAGAATTTTGAATCATCGTTCGGATTTTTGTGCTTAAATCCTTTGCTCCAGTCTCGTTCGAAATGTTCGATTCTACAATCAGCGGGGATAGACCACGGCGCTGATTGTAGTTTCATTTATTTCTTGTCAGTATTTCTTTCAAGAATCTTGTCAATCAGACCGTATTCGACGGATTCCTCGGCTGATTTGAAGTTATCACGGTCAGTGTCACGTTCAACGACTTCGAGTGGCTGACCGGTGCGTTCAGAAAGAATTTTGTTCATTTTTTCCTTCATCTGGATAATACGACGTGCGTGAATTTCAATATCGGTTGCCTGTCCTTGTGTTCCGCCCAGTGGCTGGTGAATCATGACTTCACTGTTTGGAAGGGCATAGCGTTTGCCTTTTTCGCCGGCTGCCAAAAGAAACGCTCCCATTGACGCTGCCATACCGGTGCAGATTGTTGACACGTTCGGTTTAATAAACTGCATTGTGTCATAAATAGCCATTCCGGCTGTAATGGAACCGCCCGGAGAGTTGATATACAGCGAAATATCCTTGTCCGGATCTTCCGCTTCCAGGAAAAGCAGCTGGGCAACAATTGAGTTGGCGACGTTATCGTCGATTCCACTTCCAAGCATAATAATTCTGTCTTTCAATAAACGTGAATAAATATCATAGGCGCGTTCTCCACGATTAGTCTGTTCAATGACTGTCGGTATTAAATTCATGCATTTGTTCCTCCTTGTTTCAAATCAATTTAATCCATATAGTGGATATTCTTATCATAACTAATAGGTCAGAAAAGGTCAAACAAAAACGTCTCATGTTCTGACGTTATGATTTCCAGCGGATACAAGATTGACCAGTATAAATGAGTCATCCATCATCATACCCTTTATCAGGAAAAGATAAAACCCTTTCAAGGAAAATAGTTTAAAGGCTAAAATTCAACTTGCCTTTCAAATTATTGAAAAATACTGTCAAATCATTATTTCTGTAAAAACACTTGTTTATTCCTGATTAACGTATTATAATATTCATTGTGTCGAAATAAATACGCACTATATGCGCTCGTAGCTCAGCTGGATAGAGCACTGGTTTCCGGTACCAGGAGTCGGGGGTTCAAGTCCTCCCGGGCGCGTTATTTGCATAAGAAAGCAAGTAAGAGCAGATCTGTTCTTACTTGCTTTTTTTTTAGCTTGATTAATCATGGGGAAATAATACAAAAATGCCTTTGGGCAGACATGCTTTGTCTTTTCGATTGATCTACAACTTTGACTCCATTGTATACCTGAGCAGTGTCAAATGATGTGACAAATATCACACATCATTTTGGTCGTGTGTATTTTCTGAACGTGAGTTTTTGTCTGTTTTGTGGCAAAATAGAACCAGACAGAGGATAAAGGGGGAGAGTCAAGATGCGACCGGCAATTGTCCAGGAACAAAAACTACAGCTTAAGATGAATCAGTCGCTTATTCAGGCGATTCAATTATTGCAGTTTTCCGGATTGGAAATAGTTGAGTACATTCAGGAACTCTCCAAAGAGAACCCTTTAATCGAGGAAGTTAATGTTGACTATGGGATTAGCAGCTTTAAGCAGGCCAGCCCGAATGAAGCATCTATTGGAGAAATCAATCAAGCCGAACTGACCATGTATGAACAGCTCAAAGGCCAGCTCTATTCAATTAATGTACCTGATGAATTACAGGCAACCGTCCTTTTTGGGATAGATTCGCTGAATGAAGACGGCTACCTGGATATTGATATGAAATCCTGGGCGAACCAGTGTGATAAAACGATGCAGCAAGTGGAAGAAGCACTTCGGTTGATTCAGATGCTGGAACCCAAGGGAGTAGGGGCACGAAGCCTTCAGGAATGCATTCTGCTGCAGATGTCTGGTGACGATTCGTTTCTGCAAGAGCTGTTAACCGATCATTTAGACTGGGTTGCCGAAGAAAACATCACTGAAATCAGCAATCATTTCCATTTATTTGATGAGGAAGCCGAGACAATCATTAAACAAATCCAGTCATGTCATCCGAAACCGGGTCAGCTTTTGTCAACGAACAAGACAGAGTATGTAATCCCGGAAGCCTATATTTACGAGGAAGATGGCAACTGGAAAATTTCGTTCTACAAATGGCATTCACCGACAATTGAAATCAATGAATCATATAGGCATCTTCAGGTGGACGAGAAACAGGCAGCCGATTTTTTGAAAGAAAAATTCAACCAAGTCAACTGGCTCAAGCAGGCCATTCAATTCCGCGGCAATACACTGGAAAAAGTGATCGAAAAAATTGTCGAACGTCAGCGTATGTATTTTGAACATGGTGCTTTTATGCTGGAGCCGTTAACACTAAAGGAAGTGGCCGCAGATTTGGATATGCATGTCTCCACAATCAGCAGGGCCATCACGAATAAATACGTGCAGACGAAACAAGGCATCATCCCGCTGAAATTCTTTCTCCAGCCGGGGGTGAAGCAAAAGGATGGCCGGCAGACTGCTTCTTTTGTTATTAAGCAATTAATGGCCGAACTGATTAAAAATGAAGATAAACAAAAGCCGCTGTCTGATCAGGCCATCAAAGACCGGCTGCAAAAGGAATTCGGTATTACAGCTGCACGCCGGACAGTTATGAAATATCGGGAACAGCTAGGGATTCCCTCGTCAACGAAACGGAAATGAGGAGGTGGAAAGTATGGAGCGTATCATCTTTTACACGAAAGAAAATTGTCCTTTATGTGACAATGCACTTGCGATGCTCAAACTATTACAGCATGATTATCCGTTTGAAATAGAAGAAAGGGATATATACACAAACGATGCGTGGCTGGAGCAATATCAGTTGCAGATTCCTGTGGTCCAATTCAGGGGGACAATACTAAACTGTGAACAGATTAGTTATCAGGCCCTGGAGCATACTCTATGCAAAACAAGGGAGGACTAAAAAGAGTTCTTGAAACATTTTTATTTGTATAATGTAACAGGTATGGTAAAATATTATTGTAACGGAAATTCAGGTGCATATTTTTTTGCCTGCAGCGGGACACAATATAACTTCACGGGACAATTTATGTCCATCCAAGGAGTTTTTTTATGCACGAGTTGATTGAGATGCAGAAAAAATTATACCCCGATTTACTGGAGGTTATGCAGGAACGTTATATGCTCCTGCAGAATATTGAGCTTTTGCAGCCGATCGGCAGGCGTGCGCTGGCTGAAAACACGCATCTCACTGAACGCCGTGTCCGCGGTGAAGTTGATCTTCTTTCCAGTCAAAATTTGATTAATATGTCCTCAATAGGAATGCAATTGACAAAAGAGGGAAAATTAGTCATTGATCAACTAGCTTCCTCTATGCATGACATCATGGGCATGGACGTTTTAGAAAAACAGCTGAAGGAAACATTACAACTGGACAATATCATGATAGTTTCTGGTAATAGTGATGAACATGATTGGGTAAAACAAGAAATGGGAAAAACTTGTGTGTCCTATTTGAAAAAACACTTGCCGTCCAACCAGACAGTAACTGTTACAGGTGGAACAACCATGGCTGCAGTTGCTGATATGATGACCCCTTTTAAGGACAATAGAGACTGCCTGTTTGTCCCGGCCAGAGGCGGCATCGGCGAAAAAGAAGAAGGACAGGCTAATACAATTGCTGCCAAGATGGCAAGGCAGGCAGAAGGACGCTATCGACTGTTATATGTCCCGGATCCTTTAAGTGAGACATCGTACAAGACGATGATAGAGGAGCCTGCTGTGATTGAAGTGCTAAAGCTGATTCAAGGTTCTTCTTTCATTCTGCATGGAATAGGCGATGCCATCACAATGGCACAGAGGCGTAAAACATCAAGCGAGATCATCCGTGAACTCCGGGAAGAAAAAGCTGTCAGCGAGGCATTTGGTTATTATTTTGATGCGGATGGCAATATCGTCCATCAAGTAAGGACAATTGGCCTCCATATGGATGACTTAACAGAAAACAGCCAAACAGTGGTTACTGTTGCAGGCGGCAAATCAAAGGCACAAGCCATTGCATCGTATTTCAAACAGGGTAAAAGCGACCTGTTGATCACCGATGAAGCTGCAGCTGAGGCGATTTTAGGGGATAGAACTTCCCTTTAAAATGGTCTATCAATAATTATCATTAGGAGGAATTATAAATGGCAACTAAAATGGGAATTAACGGTTTTGGACGTATTGGCCGCAATGTTTTCCGTCAGGCAATGAAAAATGATGACGTTGAGGTTGTTGCTGTCAATGACTTAACGGATGCGAATATGCTTGCACACTTGCTGCAGTATGACTCCGTTCACGGCACATTGGACGAAGAAGTTACAGTTAATGGCTCCAACATTGTGGTGGGTGGAAAAGAAATTAAAGTACTTTCTGAAAAAGACCCGGCAAACCTCGGCTGGGACGAGCTCGGTGTCGATATTGTCATTGAGTCAACAGGCCGTTTTACACAGCGTGACGATGCGAAGAAACATCTTGATGGCGGTGCGAAGAAAGTGATTATTTCAGCACCGGCTAAGCAGGAAGACCTGACAATGGTGATGGGTGTTAACGAAACGGATTATGACCCTAAGGAACACCATATCGTTTCCAATGCATCATGTACAACAAATTCCATTGCACCGCTTGCGAAAGTATTGCATGACAATTTCGGTGTTAAGCGCGGTCTGATGACGACGGTTCACTCCTATACGAATGACCAGCAGATCCTGGATTTGCCGCATAAAGACTATCGCCGTGCCCGGGCAGCAGCACAGAATATCATCCCAACAACGACCGGAGCAGCTAAAGTTGTCGGCAAAGTCGTACCGGAGTTAGACGGAAAACTGAACGGTAATGCAGTTCGTGTCCCAACGCCGGATGGCTCGTTGATTGATCTGGTCGCTGAACTTGATAAAAACGTAACACGGGAAGAAGTCAATGAAGCATTTAAAGCCGCTGCTGAAGAAGAAGGTTTGAAAGGCATTGTCGGCTATAGTGAAGCACCGCTCGTTTCCAGTGATATTGTTGGCACCACTTATTCGTCACTGTTCGATGCCCAGTCAACCATGACCATGGAAGACAATATGGTAAAAGTTGTATCATGGTATGACAACGAAATGGGTTATTCTGCACGGTGTGTTGATCTGGCAGCCTATATTGGTAAACAAGGATTTTAAGATGACTTATAAAGGGGGAGGGGCTATTTCCTTCTCCTTTTTTAAGTGTATAATAGTTAAAGAAAGATTTCACAGTATACATAGTTGAAAGGCAGGAGGTTTAACATGAACAAAAAAACACTGCATGATCTTGATGTAAAAGATAAAAATGTGTTTTGCCGTGTTGATTTCAACGTACCAATGAAAGATGGCACCGTGTCGGATGATACACGGATCAGGGCAGCTCTCCCGACCATTGAGCACCTTACGCAGAACGGGGCGACTGTTATACTGGCGAGTCATCTAGGCCGTCCTAAAGGCGAAGTGGTTGAGGACCTAAGACTTGATCCGGTTGCGGAACGCTTGAGTGAACTGCTTGGAAAAGAAGTGGTTAAAACTGATACTGTTTACGGGAAAGAAGTAAATGAGGCCCTTTCACAGGTGAGCGATGGCGATGTCGTATTAATCGAGAATGTCCGTTTCGAACCCGGTGAAGAAAAGAATGACCCAGAATTGGTACAAGCCTTTGCGGATATGGCGGATCTGTATGTTAATGACGCGTTCGGGGCAGCACACCGGGCGCACGCATCGACAACAGGTGCAGCGGAAAAGCTGCCCGCTGCAGCCGGCTTCTTAATGGAAAAGGAAATTGATGTGCTCGGCAAAGCGCTGGAAAATCCCGACCGGCCGTTTACAGCCATTATTGGTGGTGCAAAGGTTAAAGATAAAATCAATGTGATTGATCATTTGCTGGATAAAGTCGATAATTTAATTATTGGTGGTGGGCTCGCTTATACATTTGTCAAAGCACAGGGCTATGAGATCGGAAAGTCGCTGCTTGAACAAGATAAGATTGACATGGCAAAAGAATTCATGCAGAAAGCGCAGGATAAAGGTGTTAACTTTGTCATGCCGGAGGATGCCGTAGTGGCAGATGACTTTTCAGAAGATGCCAACACGAAAATTGTTGATATTACAGAAATCCCTGCCGATTGGGAAGCGTTGGATATCGGGCCGAAAACACGTGAAAAGTATGGACAGATTGTTAATGATTCCAAATTGATTATCTGGAACGGCCCTATGGGTGTATTCGAATATAACGCTTTTGCAGGTGGAACGAGATCGGTCGCACAAAGTCTTTCCGACACGGAAGGATACACAGTGATCGGCGGAGGGGATTCCGCTGCAGCAGTTGAAAAATTTGGTTTCGCCGATGACATGGATCATGTGTCAACCGGTGGTGGGGCCTCCTTGGAGTTTATGGAAGGGAAAGTTCTTCCTGGACTTAAAGCACTTGATGATAAATAATATTGGAGAGGTGATACAATGCGCAACAAAGTGATAGCCGGCAATTGGAAAATGAATAAAGTTTTATCCGAGGCTGATCAGTTTGCTGTTTCTGTGACTGGAAAGCTGCCAAAAGATGATAGCGTCGAAGCAATTGTTTGTGCACCGTTCCCATTTTTGCCGTCTCTTGTGGAGAAAGCAAAAGGAAGTAATTTAAAAGTCGGCGCACAAAATATGCACTTTGAAGATAGCGGTGCGTTTACGGGGGAAGTGAGCCCGGCGATGCTGCAAGATCTTGGTGTGACACATGTTGTTATCGGCCATTCGGAACGACGCGAACACTTTGCCGAGACCGATGAGTCAGTTAATAAAAAGGTTCATGCCGCATTCAATCATGATTTAATCCCGATTGTTTGTGTAGGAGAAACGCTCGAACAGCGTGAAGCAAACGAAACGATGAGCCACATTGAAAGTCAGGTGCGGACGGGCCTGAGACACCTTAGCGATGAGCAAATCGGATCAGTTATCATTGCCTACGAACCGATTTGGGCAATCGGTACAGGCAAGACAGCTTCAAGTTCGGATGCTGATCAGGTTTGTTCACTCATTCGGAGTGTCATTAAAGATATGACATCAGAAAATGTTGCTGAACAGGTAGTTATTCAATATGGTGGCAGTGTTAAGGCGACAAATATTGATGAGCTTCTCGATCAGCCTGATATCGATGGAGCACTTGTTGGCGGCGCTAGCCTCGACCCAGAATCTTTCTTGCAGCTTGTGGAGGCAGGTACAAAATGAGTGATCAAAGATTAGCAGCACTTATCATCCTTGATGGCTTTGGCATCCGGGGTGAAGAAATGGGCAATGCTGTCAAACAAGCAAAAACCCCAAATTTTGACCGTTACTGGAAACAATTTGCCCATAATCAATTAACAGCATCCGGTGAAGCGGTTGGATTGCCTGAAGGACAAATGGGCAATTCAGAAGTGGGGCACCTCAATATTGGTGCCGGCCGTATTGTTTACCAGAGTCTTACCAGGGTGAATTTGTCCATTAAGGAAGGCGAGTTCTATGAGAAAGAGGCGTTCTTAAAGTCCATTCAGCATGCAAAGGACAACGATAAGGCACTGCATATTTTCGGTCTGCTGTCTGATGGCGGTGTTCACAGCCACGTCAACCATCTGTTTGCATTATTAAAGCTGGCAAAAGATAATGATCTGGAAAAAGTATATGTTCACGCATTTCTGGATGGACGTGATGTTGGCCCGCAAACTGCTAAGGAATATATTGAACAAACTGAAGACAAAATGAAAGAGTACGGTGTCGGCCAGTTTGCCACGATTTCCGGTCGTTATTATTCGATGGACCGTGATAAACGCTGGGATCGTGTAAAGAAAGCCTATGATGCGATGGTTTATGGCGAAGGGCCGTCGTATCAGAGCCCGTATGAGGTCATAGATGATTCCTATGAAAACGGCATTTATGATGAATTTGTGATCCCATCTGTTTTGACGGATAAAAACGGTGAGCCGGTCGGAAAAGTGAAAGATAGGGATTCCATCATCTTTTATAATTTCCGTCCTGATCGGGCGATTCAAATTTCCCGGACATTTGCCAACGATGATTTTCAGGACTTTGACCGTGGCGAACACCCGCCGAAAGATCTTGACTTCGTAATGCTTACTGAATTCAGTGAGGCAATTGACGGTTATGTTGCCTATAAGCCGGTCAATCTGGATAATACAGTCGGCGAGGTTTTGTCACAGAATGACATGAATCAGCTGCGAATTGCTGAAACGGAAAAATACCCGCACGTTACATTTTTCATGAGCGGCGGACGCGAGAACGAATTTCCGGGTGAAAAGCGGGTGCTGATTGATTCACCTAAAGTGGCAACATATGATCTCAAGCCTGAAATGAGCGTGTATGAAGTAACAGATTCATTATTGGAAGAACTGGATGCCAAAACGCAAAATGCGATTATCTTAAATTTTGCCAACCCGGACATGGTTGGGCATTCCGGAAAACTAGAGCCGACCGTTCAAGCGATTGAAGCGGTTGATGAATGCTTGGGCAAAATCGTTGATAAAATTTTGGAACTCGGCGGAAATGCGATCATTACAGCCGATCATGGGAATTCCGACGAAGTGATTACACTGGAAGGTGATCCAATGACGGCACACACGAAGAATCCTGTTCCGGTCATTGTTACCAAAGAGGGTGCAGAACTTCGCGATGGCGGTATTTTAGCGGATCTTTCGCCGACATTACTGGACTTATTGGATGTTGATAAACCGGACGAAATGACTGGTGAATCATTAATTGAAAAGTAAAGGAGTGGTTGGATGCCATACATTACAGACGTTTATGCCCGCGAGGTACTTGATTCCCGCGGCAATCCGACAATTGAAGTTGAAGTATTTACAGAATCAGGCGCATTTGGTGCAGCATTGGTGCCGAGCGGAGCCTCAACCGGTGAATATGAAGCTGTTGAGTTACGCGATGGGGACAAAAATCGCTACCTCGGAAAAGGTGTAGAAAAAGCAGTTGAAAATGTCAATGATATTATCGCACCGGAATTAATAGGGGTTGACGTCACACGACAGAATATTATTGATCAGGTTATGTTGGAACTCGATGGCACTGAAAACAAGGGCAAGCTGGGAGCTAATGCTATTCTTGGTGTTTCCATGGCAGTCGCTCATGCCGCATCCAGCTACCTGGAACTGCCGTTATATAACTATCTTGGCGGGTTTAACGCCAAAAAGCTTCCAACACCAATGATGAACATCCTCAATGGCGGTGAACATGCAGACAATAATGTGGATATTCAGGAATTCATGATCATGCCTGCTGCGGCACCAACTTTTAAAGAGGCCTTGCGTACAGGCGCGGAGATCTTTCATTCCCTGAAAAAGGTGTTGAAGTCCAAAGGCTATAACACCGGCGTCGGTGATGAAGGCGGATTTGCACCGAATCTTGATTCCAACGAAGAAGCACTCGGAACGATTGTCGAAGCCATTGAAACAGCCGGTTATAAACCGGGTGAAGAAGTTAAGCTTGCGATGGATGTTGCTTCTTCTGAAATTTATGATAATGGCGAATATCATCTTAAAGGTGAAGGGGTCACTCGTACAGCATCAGAGATGGTCGACTGGTATGAAGACCTGATCAATAAATACCCAATCATTTCGATTGAAGATGGACTTGATGAAAACGACTGGGAAGGTCATAGACTTCTGACAGAACGGATTGGTGACCGCGTTCAGCTCGTTGGCGACGATTTGTTTGTGACAAATACGAGCAAACTTTCCCGCGGTATTGAGGAAGGTGTCGGTAACTCGATTCTCGTCAAAGTCAATCAGATCGGAACTCTGACTGAAACGTTCGAAGCGATTGAAATGGCTAAGCAAGCGGGATATACGGCTATCATTTCGCATCGTTCAGGTGAGACAGAAGATGCGACAATTGCCGATATTGCCGTGGCAGCAAATGCGGGTCAGATTAAAACAGGTGCTCCATCCCGCACCGACCGCGTTGCCAAGTACAATCAGCTCCTGCGTATTGAAGATGAGCTGGCAGGAATGGGCGAATACGCCGGTTTGAATGCATTTTATAATTTGAAAAAATAATTGATATATTGTTGACCAGATAGAAAGATGGTGATCCAAAGGGAGAGCCATCTTTTCTTTTTGGTAGTTAAAGGAGTATAAATACTTTCATAAGTGCAACTTTCGTGTACTGCCTTCGTTGTTCGCTCATTGTAACTTGATGTCTTAACGAATTTTCTATTTTGACGAATAATCCATAAACTGCGACGTAAAGGTTGAGTGGAATAACGTCGCTTCGGAAATACACTTCGCTTTCCGTGGGCGGCTGGTGAGCCTCCGCGTGCTGACGCACTGCGGGGTTTCACCTATGCCTCTGCTCCCACA
>NZ_AGAV01000020.1 GCF_000224785.1 Lentibacillus jeotgali
CCGCAAAAACTTGACTCACTCAAAATTAAAACAGCCGTTGACAACGTTTTCATTATTCGATATAATTAATTCAACAAGTTAAAAACGTGGTGGAGATACGGAGGTCCACGCTGCAATAGTACTTTAACAACAGTACATCTATTGTGGTGTGGACTTTTTTATGTCGTTACAGCTTGTATTATGGGATAGATTAAAGGAGTGTTAAAATGCCCGAGTTTTTAGCGGAGTTAATTGGTACGATGATTCTGATTATTTTAGGTGGCGGAGTTGTTGGCGGTGTTGTCCTAAAAAAATCAAAGGCAGAAGGAACGGGCTGGGTATTGATCACCATTGGCTGGGGACTTGGTGTTACAATGGGTGTATATGCAGTCGGACAATTTACAGATGCACATATTAACCCGGCAGTGACACTAGGGTTTGCTGCTGCAGGTGAATTTCCATGGGCAAAAGTGCCGATGTATATAAGTGCCCAAGTGATTGGTGCTTTTATTGGAGCAGTTATTGTGTTCTTTAATTATTTGCCACATTGGAAAGAAACCGAAGATAAAATTGCCAAAAGGGATGTATTTTCAACAACCCCCGCTATCCGCAGTCCCTTTTCCAATCTGGTTAGTGAAATGATTGGTACATTTGTCCTTTTATTTGGGCTTATGTTTATTGGAGCAAACGAGTTTACTGAAGGCTTGAACCCATTGATTGTCGGTCTGTTGATTGTTGCGATTGGGATGTCATTGGGCGGGACAACCGGCTATGCGATCAACCCGGCCCGTGACCTTGGTCCGAGGATAGCTCATGCATTGCTTCCGATTCCACAAAAAGGCGGGTCAGATTGGGGTTACGCCTGGATTCCAGTTGCAGGCCCTATTTTAGGGGGGATTTATGGAGCAGTATTTTACAATGCCATGTTTTTAGGTGAGTTTTCCGTGCTATTTTGGGTATTAAGTGGCGTAGTTGCCATCATTTTCATTGGCGCTGCAAATTCGGAGTTAAAGAAAGGGAATACAGTAGCTGATGAAGTAGAGAATAGAATTGTGTAAAACAATAAATATATTAAGGGGGAGAATATGATGAGTGAAACATTTATTTTATCACTTGATCAGGGCACAACAAGTTCACGGGCGATTCTATTTAATCACGATGGGGAGATAGTCGAAACAGCTCAACAAGAGTTTGAGCAATTTTTCCAGCATCCGGGCTGGGTCGAACATGACGCAAACGAAATCTGGACATCTGTACTCGCCTGTATTTCAGAGGTCTTGCGCAAGTCAGATGTGGATCCTTCGCAAATTGCCGGGATTGGTATCACCAATCAGCGGGAAACAACGGTTGTTTGGGATAAAAAGACTGGAAAACCCATATATAAAGCAATTGTCTGGCAGTCCCGGCAGACGGATGGTATTTGCAAGGATTTGAATGAAAAGGGTTATGAGGATGTTATCCGTGAAAAAACAGGGTTGTTAATTGATGCCTATTTCTCCGGTACAAAGGTGAAATGGATTCTTGATAATGTTGAAGGCGCCCGGGAAAAGGCCGATAATGACGAGCTGCTATTCGGCACAATGGATACGTGGATTGTCTATAAGCTTTCGGGCGGGAAGGCACATATAACGGACTATTCGAATGCTTCGAGAACGCTGATGTTCAATATTTATGATCTGCAATGGGATGACGAATTGCTGGACATACTAGGTGTACCAAAAAACATGCTGCCTGAAGTCAAAGAGTCTTCCGAGATTTATGCCAATACGGTGGATTATCATTTCTTCGGTCATGAAGTCCCAATTGCCGGTATTGCTGGTGACCAGCAGGCGGCATTATTCGGCCAGGCTTGTTTTGAAAAAGGCATGGCGAAAAACACATATGGAACCGGCAACTTCATGTTGATGAATACTGGCGAGGAAGGGGTTAAATCTGACCATGGACTGCTTACAACTTTGGCCTGGGGAATCAATGGCAAAGTTGAATATGCCTTGGAAGGCAGCATATTTGTATCCGGTTCAGCTATACAGTGGCTGCGTGACGGTCTGAAGATTATCGACAATTCGCCGCAGAGTGAGGAATATGCGGCACGCGTAGATTCGACCGGTGGCGTTTACATGGTGCCGGCATTTGTCGGGCTTGGAACACCGTACTGGGACAGCGATGTTCGCGGCGCCTTTTTTGGCATCACGCGAGGTACAACACGCGAGCACATGGTCAGAGCAACACTTGAATCCCTTGCGTACCAGTCAAAAGATGTTCTTGATGCAATGATTGAGGACTCAGGGATTAACTTGAAAGCCATGAGGGTTGATGGCGGTGCCGTTAAAAATGACTTTTTAATGCAATTTCAAAGTGATATTGTTGGCGTACCGGTTGAACGACCTGTCGTTCAGGAAACAACGGCTCTGGGATCTGCCTATCTGGCCGGGCTTGCTGTCGGCTACTGGAAAGATAAAAATGAAATCGCTGAGCAGTGGAAGACAGAGCATACATTTACCAGCAATATGGAAGAAGAAACCCGTGATAAGCTTTATACCGGGTGGAAAAAAGCCGTCGAAGCAGCAAGAACGTTTAAATAATAAAAATTTCTTTTATTAGCCCCTATTTAGTAGAGATAAGGAGGGTGCGATATGAAAAAGATAATCAATGATCCAAATGAAGTTGTTCAAGAAATGACAGACGGAATGGCTGCCGCACATCCTGATAAGCTGCAGCAATTACCCGAAACGACTGTCATTGCAAGAAAGGACGCACCAGCTGCAAATAAAGTCGGTATTGTCAGCGGTGGAGGGAGCGGCCATGAACCTGCACACGCAGGCTATGTCGGTAAAGGCATGCTGGACGCTGCAGTTCCCGGCGAAGTTTTTACCTCTCCGACACCTGATCAGATATTTGAAGCCATTAAGGCTGTTGATGGGGGTGCTGGTGTTTTCTTAATCGTCAAAAATTACACGGGTGATGTGCTGAATTTTGAAATGGCAGCAGAACTTGCTGAGGCAGAAGATATTAAAGTGGAAAAAGTGGTTGTAAAAGATGATGTTGCCGTGGATGAAGTGTCATCGCGAAGAGGAATTGCCGGTACAATTCTGGTTCATAAAATTGCCGGTGCAAAAGCAGAGCAGGGTGGATCGTTAGAGGAGGTTAAAGCTGCTGCCGAAAAAGCAGTCGCGAACGTCAGGTCGATGGGCATGGCGCTGACACCTTGTACGGTTCCTGCTGCCGGGAAACCGAGTTTTGAATTAGCCGAAAACGAAATGGAGATTGGTATCGGTATCCATGGCGAATCAGGAATCGAGCGCAAAGACATCACGTCTGCTGACGACATAGCAAAAGAGTTGACTGATAAAGTCATGAGCGACTTTGACTTTTCCGATGCTGATGTCGCTGTTATGGTCAATGGTTTAGGATCTACCCCGGAGATGGAATTGTATATCGTGAATAAAAAGGTACAAACAGTACTGTCAGAAAACGGAATTAATGTGTATAAAACGTTTGTCGGTGAGTATATGACTTCATTGGAAATGGCAGGTTGTTCGGTAACCTTATTAAAACTGGATGATGAATTAAAGCAACTGCTCGATGAACCATCAAATGCGCTGGCTTTTCACAAATGAGAAAGGAGTTTGGACATGGAACTAACCGTACAGGATGCTGTCGCATGGATTAAAAAATCAAATGAGAAAATACAAGCGAACAAAGATTATCTCACAGACCTGGATCAGACGATTGGGGACGGCGACCACGGCATCAATATGGCTCGCGGCTTTCATGAAACCGCTGAAAAAATAGCAGGACAGGACTATACAAGCTATGCGGATGTATTGAAAGACACTGCCATGACACTCATGTCCAAAGTAGGCGGCGCGTCAGGCCCGCTGTTTGGAACAGCATTTCTGAAAATGTCTCAAGCATTACAAGGGAGCGATGCTGTTGATCATCAAACACTTACGAGCGGGTTGGAAGAAGCCGTGAATGGGATCAAGCAGCGGGGGAAAGCAACAGAAGGTGAAAAAACACTCCTTGATGTATGGTCACGGATGGCGGATTTTTTTAGCCATGAGACGGATTTTGCAGGAGAAAAAGTTGCAGAAGAGGCAAAAAGCGCCATGGAACAGACAAAAGACATGATGGCAACAAAGGGAAGGGCAGCTTATTTTAAAGAACGGTCAATCGGGCATATAGATCCGGGGTCCGCTTCTTCATTCTATATTTTCGAGGCACTGGCCGAAGTTATTGAAGGAGGAACGTGATATGTCCTACGTCGGTATCGTACTCATCTCTCACAGTTCAAAAGTCGCCTGCGGCATAAACGATATGATCCGTCAAGTTATCAAGGATGTTCCGATTGAAACGGCTGGCGGAACAGATGAAAATGATATTGGAACAAGTATTGAAAAGATCCGGCAGGCAATCAAACGTGCTAATAAAGGTCATGGTGTACTGGTGTTTTATGATATTGGCAGTGCAAAGATGAATGCGGAAATGGCCATTGAGATGATGGAGACAGATGATGTCACGATTGTGGAGGCACCATTGCTGGAAGGAGCGTATACAGCGGCTGTTGAATCAGGCATGGAAAAAGATATGGAAAGTGTCGCTGCTGCGGTCACGAAAGAATTCGGGTAAATCATTATGCAATTTTTGTACCAATGTGGTAATATGAAATTAAGTTAATATATGTGCCGGAGAAATGGAGAAACCGCAAAGAACTGATGATATTTTGTCATTGGTCTATTTTGCGGTTTCTTTTTTCGGGAATAGTAAAATAGAAGTTTTTTGAGGTTATTGAAGATATTGGGAATAAGGAGTGATATGATATGTCAGTATTTTCAAGTCATAAGAGAGATGCGATTTTTCAGCAAATTGAACAAAAACAGCTTGATGTGCTCGTCATCGGTGGTGGGATTACCGGTGCGGGGATCTCGCTTGATGCTGCTACCCGAGGAATGGACACGGCTGTTGTGGAGATGCAGGATTTCGCAGCCGGGACATCTAGCCGTTCCACCAAACTAGTTCATGGCGGTCTGCGCTACTTAAAGCAGTTTGAAGTAAAAGTGGTTGCTGAAGTTGGCAGAGAGAGGGAAGTTGTTTATGAAAACGGCCCGCATGTGACGACACCTGAGTGGATGATGCTGCCATTCTATAAAGGCGGTACTTTTGGTCCTTTCACAACAAATATCGGCCTGCGAGTGTATGACTTGCTGGCCGGCGTCAAAAAATCCGAACGCAGAAAAATGTTGAACGCCGAGGAAACATTGGAAAAAGAACCGCTTGTTAAACAGGACAATTTGAAGGGCTCAGGCTATTATGTAGAATACAAAACTGATGATGCCCGGCTGACGATTGAAGTCATGAAAAAGGCGATTGAAAAAGGCGTCAACGCGATTAATTATGCCAAAGTAGTTGATCTTCTCTATGATGCCGGCAAAGTTGCCGGTGCTGTTGTGGAAGATCAGATAACCGGCCGGAAGCACCACGTCTTTGCGAAAAAGATAGTCAATGCGGGCGGTCCATGGGTTGATGATCTTCGCGAGATGGACGGTTCCAAACAAGGGAAAACACTTCATCTGACAAAAGGGGTTCACCTTGTATTTCCGAAACGGCGATTCCCGCTGCAGCAGGCAATTTATTTTGATGCACCGGACGGTCGGATGATCTTTGCCATTCCGCGGAATAAGAAAACATATGTCGGAACAACGGATACAAGTTATGAGGGCGATATTGCCCATCCGCATATGACTGAAGATGACCGGGACTATTTATTGGATGCCATCAATTATATTTTCCCATCGCTTAATATGACAAAAGACGATGTGGACTCAAGCTATGCAGGCTTGCGACCGTTAATTGCCGAAGAAGGGGAAGATGACCCCGATGAAATTTCCCGGAAAGATGAGATATTTGTATCAGATTCGGGTCTGATTTCGATGGCCGGCGGAAAATTGACCGGTTACCGCAAAATGGCGGAAGACGCAGTCGATGAAGTTGTGAAGCAGTTAAAAGAAGAATATGGCATTCTGTATTCTGAGTCCGAGACGGAACACTTGCCGATTTCCGGTGGTGAAGTCGGTGGTTCAAAAGGATTTCAGCAGTTTAAGGAACGGAAAATTGCTGAAGCAGCTGATTTAGGAATTGCCGAGGAAACAGCTATTTTCCTTGTTCAGAAATACGGTGCAAACGTTAATCAGATTTTCGAGTTGTTTCAAGGGGAAAAAGCACAAGCAGAAAAAGCCGGTATCGAACCGATTGTCTTTGCTGAACTGAGATACGCGCTTGATAATGAAATGGCTTATAAGCCGGTCGATTTCTTTGTACGGCGGACTGGAGCACTGTTTTTCGATATCGACTTTGTTACAGCCTATAAAGATAACGTGATTAATTATATGGCAGAGATACTGCATTGGAGCGATGAGCAAAAACGGCTTTATACCGAAGAACTTGACCAATTGCTCGATGAAGCTGTTACCCCGGTTAAGTAACTGGACGCGAGGGACATGGCAATATTGTCCCCGCGTCCTTTTCCATTTTCCATTGAGGTGGCTGATGTGTTGGCGGAACAACTTTGTTCCGCCAACATCAGCCCGAAAACCAAAACATCAGCCCGAAAACCAAAACATCAGCCCGAAAACCAAAACATCAGCCCGAAAACCAAAACATCAGCCCGAAAACCAAAACAT
>NZ_AGAV01000019.1 GCF_000224785.1 Lentibacillus jeotgali
CCATCGATAAACCGGAAGACATTGGTCCGGCAATTGAAGACGTTCTAAAACAGCGCAAGCCTGCCGTTTTGAACATTTATGTTGATGGCACACAGCTGGCGCCGCCGTTCCGTAAAGATGCTTTGAAGATGCCGACTCGTCATTTGGATAAGTATAAGCATCTTGATTATAGTGAGTGGGGTCAATAGAATTGTATGGAAGCTCTCTGCTCGGGTGTCCGGGCAGGGAGTTTTTTTAATCTGAGAATCTCAGTCTGGCTAAGATAGATATTAAAGTTATTAATAAACATTATTCTGATTTTTGATTATATAAAATTCTCATAATTAATTGTTAAATTGTTTGGTTCCAGTTACCATGTAAGAAAGCAATATTGACATTACTGATAATGTAAGCGTTGACATTGGGGGTGAAAGGTTAAATGGAAAACAACAGATGTTGACTATTCTATTAGGATTCATCCAGGAAGTACGTTAATCATAATATTTCCGAGTTATACTTATAGGAGGCTTACTGAATATGAAACAACGACAACAGCTGGAAAAAACGCTGAAGCCACATTGGGTTTGGGCAATCGCCCTTGGTTCGGCTATTGGGTGGGGTGCGTTCGTTCAGCCTTCAGTCTGGATGAGTGGTTCTGGACCATTGGGAGCGATTATCGGGTTCGGGATTGGTGCTGCACTGATGATGGTCATTGCGGTCAGCTATGGTTTTCTGATTGAAAAATACCCGGTTTCTGGTGGTGAGTTTGCTTACGCCTTCCTAGGGTTCAATCGTAACCATGCTTATGTGGCCGGTTGGTTTTTGGTTTTAGGTTATATGTGTATTGTAGCATTGAATGCATCAGCGTTAGCGCTAATGGTCAGATATGTTTTTCCCTCGGTGGCGGAACAAGGATTTATGTATAGTCTGGCAGGATGGGATGTTTACTTTGTGGAAGTGTTGATTGCCAGTGCTGCTTTAATTTTGTTTGCCTATATGAATATACGCGGGGCGACATTATCGGGAAGATTACAATTTATATTCGTGATTTTTATGATCTGTGGAGTTTTATTTATGGGAGCAGGCGCCATTCTAAGTCCTGTTACCTCTTTTGAGAATCTGCAGCCGGTTTTTAATCCGGAAGTATCTGCTATTTCAAGTATTATTCTTATTGTTGCAATAGCACCATGGGCATTCGTTGGATTTGATAACATTCCCCAGGCGGCAGAGGAATTTAATTTCTCACCAAAAAAAGCGTTTATGCTGATTATTTTTTCACTGATATGTGCGGGGATACTGTACATGGTTATGATTACTGCAACCGCGCTGTACATGCCATGGCAGCAGCTGACCAGTTCACAGCCGCAATGGGGAACAGGCGATGCTATGTCCGGCTTGTTCGGAAACATCGGCATATTAATATTGGCACTCGCTTTATCGATGGGTGTATTCACCGGATTAAATGGTTTTTTTGTATCGAGCAGCCGGCTGTTATTTGCAATGGCGCGTGCCCAAATCATACCACAGGTTTTTACAAAGCTGCATCCGAAATATAATACACCTTATGCAGGCATTATCTTCACTTGTGTGGTTTGTTTAATTTCACCGTGGTTTGGAAGGCAAGTACTGACATGGATTGTTGATATGTCATCAGTTGGGGTAACAATCGCTTATATTTATACCTGTGTTGTTGCGTTTAAGTTGTTTAAATGGTCGGATAAGTCACTGGCCATTCATAAGAACAAACATATGCCTTCCGTAACAGCTCCTTTCAAGAAAAGCTTAAGTATAGCCGGTGCGCTGATTGGATTTGTGTTTTTATGCTTATTGCTGATTCCAAACTCACCTGCATTTATGGGAGCAGCTTCTTTAATAGCTTTATTAATTTGGATTGGCTTGGGTATTACATTTTATCTCGTTAAAGGACCAGAATTCAGAAAAATACCGAGAGAACGGCTTGAATATCTTATTCTTGGAAAAGAGCCGGGAGATGATATAGAGAATAGTGATGAAATTCCTGGTTGAAAAGCAAGGTACGCTTCATAGGGCTTATTTAGTGCTTTATTAAAGCTTTAAATCTATTAAAAAGCATATCGAATTATAGATGAAGAATGTGAAGTCAACAACTGTTGCTGGCAGGTTAATTAAAAGGGCCTTCTATGCGGATCAAGTGATCATGCCGTGGGCCCCCTGCTAATCAACACCGAAACTTCCAATCCAGTCTGTTCGAAGGATCTTGGGATGGTAACTCATGTAGAACGGTATGAACCAACAGAGTAAATCTACTTCACTAAAAATGTAAAAGTTTAGCTGATTATTCGAAAAAGTCCATAATTTTTTTGGAATTATATTGACTTCAGCCAGCAAACACCCTATAATTTCAAGAAATTACAGATAATTTGAATTTTAATTAATAACAATTGAATTAACAAAAGGAGAAGAAGATGAAAATTGACAAAAGCTTAACGACACCCTTGTATAATCAGATTAAGGCATATTTACAGGAAAAAATTGATTCGGGTAAATGGGAGGCAGGCTATCGATTAGCTGCGGAGAGAGAATTAGCTGAGCAATTCAATGTTAGTACCATTACCATAAAAAGAGCGATACATGAGCTTGTCCATGATGGCTATTTACATCGGCAAAGTGGCAAAGGGACGTTTGTCATTAAAAAAGAAGAGCAGGATATTTCAAAAATGGTATCACTCCATAATGAAAGGGAAGAATCAGCTAAACATCCTCACAAATTACTGAGCTTTAAAAAAGTAAGCGCGGGGTCCAAGCTTGCTAAGCATCTCGATATAAAACCTTCAGATCAGGTTTATAAAATCATCCGTTTAAAAATTGAAGATGGCAGCCCTGCAGTCATCGAATATTCGTTTGTACCGAGCATTACTTTTCCTGAATTATCGGTTGAGGATATTGATGATAACCTGCTTTATAATATTTTTACTAAGAAGTATGGAGTCGAACTGGACAAAGCAAAAATCTATTTTTCAACCGCATTGGCTTACGAGTACGAAAAAGAATTGTTGAACGTTCCAAAAGGTGAGCAGTTATTTGTACTCGAACGTTATACCAATTCCAAACAGCAAGATATCATTGAGTATTCAAAATTTATATTAAAAGAAAACCAGGCAAAGTATTATCTCGAAGTACAGCTTTAACATTATGAAGAAGTCTTAGCTAAATAATAAAGTTAATATTATAATCTTATAACATTATAATATTGAGAAAATGATGCTTATTTGTCAGACGTGATGATGTTAAACCAGGGGATGTCCATCTCAACGGGCAGTCTGGCGGAGCGAAAGTCGCTTGCGAAGGCGACACCGTATACTGTGAAGAGGGATCGATTCCTTGGCAAATCGATTAGTAGCAAATGAGCGGGACATACCATCGTTATTTCAAAAAAGTTATAACATTATATTTTATGAAGGGGCGATTCGATGCACATAACCCATCATCCAGTTTTAAAAAAGGATGAAAGGAAGGAAATAAAGTTCTTTTTTAACGATGAACCTTTAAAAGCAAAAGTTGGGCAGTCGATTGCAGCGGCTTTGATGGCCAATGGAATTAAAAAGTTCGGGGTAAGCCGGAAATTGCATCAATCCAGAGGGCTGTTCTGTGCTAGTGGAAGATGTTACAGCTGCTTTTTGACGGTCGATGGACTTGATCATGTTCTTAGCTGTTCCACGCTTGTGGAAGAAGGAATGGAAGTCTATTCGAATCTATCGGATCCAGACGTCAGGAGGGGAAAGAATGAGAACTGATTTATTAATCGTTGGCGGTGGACCTGCCGGATTGAATGCTGCCTATAAAGCTGCATCGTACGGGTTGAAAACAATCATTGTCGACAAGTGGTTTTCACTTGGCGGGCAATTGAGGCAGCAAACGCAATCTTATGATCATTTGCCACAACATTTTGCCAAGCTAAGAGGCTACAAGCTTGCAGATTTTTTAATAGACCGATTGAAACCGTTGGATGTCACCATATTGGAAAAGCATACGTTGATTGGTGCTTATAGTGATGGGAGTGTGGGTGTCACGAATGAAAAGGATATCCTCCCAATTGATGCTAAAAACGTTTTAATCACAACAGGGGCTATGGAAGAGCCTGATATATTTCCGGGATGGACTTTACCAGGGGTTATGACAGCTGGCGCCGCACAAATATTAATCAATCGTGAGCGTGTACTGCCCGGGAAACAGGCGCTTATTTTAGGATCCAATGAATTTGCATTAGAGGTTGCCGCTCAATTACATGATTGCGGTATTGCGATTAAAGGGATTGTCGAAAACAGAAGTGAATTGCTTTGCCAAAATGAAAAACTCATTGCAAGGATAAGCAATGCAGAGATCCCAATCGTATTAAATGGTGTAATAGAAAGTGCAATAGGTAAGGGCAAAGTGGAAGAGGCTTATGTTAATCATAATGGCAATAACGCCCTTTATGATGTTGATTTGATTTGTGTTGCGAAAGGTATAACCCCCATTCTTGAGCCCTTTGAAGTCATGAACTGTGATCTAATTTATCGGGAACGGCTAGGAGGGTGGCTACCCGAATATTACGGTAATTTTGAGACGACAAACCCTTCAATTTATGTTGCGGGCAATGCAGCTGGTATCACAAATATGGGTGGTATATTACTCACTGGGGAGATTGCAGCAATAAGTGCAGTGGAATCATTAAATGCTGCAAGTACTGTACAAATTAAAGAGGAAAAAGAATACTTATGGAACGAGCTTTACCGTATAGAATACAATTCCGTATTGGAAGCCCGTCTAGATGTTATCAATGAGCTTCATAATGAAAAGGATGCTCAATTGCCACCCTTAGTAGATTCTTTAAATGGGAGGTTAATCAATGGATAAGTCAACAATTGTTTGTCGTTGCGAAGAAATTAATATAGATGAGATCGAATCAGCCATTAATATGGGAGCTCATACGTTTAATGATATTAAACGACTGACCAGATGTGGTATGGGTCCTTGTCAGGCCAAGTTTTGTATGAATCTTGTACGTAAAATTATCAGTGAGAAGACTGGCCAGTCATTAAAGGACATCAAGCCTCCCCGGATGCGTGTACCTTTAGGCGTTACCCGAATGAGTGCTTTGGCCAGCAATAAGGCATCATCCGTCGCATCAGTTTTTGGGGAATCAGCAGAGGAAGGTGAAACTGATCATGAAGAAGAGCTATGATGTGATTGTAATTGGAAGCGGAGTAGTGGGAAGTAGTATTGCCTATCACCTTTCGGAAAGTAAAAGCAAGGAAATACTGACAATTGATAAGGACTTCCCATTATCAGGCACTTCTGGATCGACGCAGGCATGGGTGTGGGTCCATAATAAAACGCCAGCTTGGTATGGTGAATTAAACATGTACAGTGCGGAGCTTTATCCTTTTTTAGAAAGAAAAATAGGTGATGTTGAATATAAACGAACGGGTGGCATTGCGCCGTTCTTTTCCGAATCCGACAGGGAGAATGCGTTAAGACTTGCTGAAAAGCAGGCAGAAGTCGGTATCAAAGTCGAAGTCTTAAGCCGGGATGAAGTACTTGAAAAAGAGCCGGCACTTTCGCACAACATTGCTGGGGCAACGTATAGCAACATAGACGGCAATGTTAACCCTTTTCGCCTGATTGAATTATATGTCAGAGCAGCCCGAAAAAACGGGGCAGAATTCTCTTTTTATAATCAGGTTATTGATATCTCTAAAGAGAATGGGATGTTTAAAGTAACCACCCAGGATGGCGAGTATTTTTCAAATCAGCTGGTTTTGGCTGGCGGGCCATGGTCTAAAAGCATGGGTAAGCTTTTAGGGGTAGACGTACCGATTAAACAAGTACGCGGACAAATTATTGTAACGGAACCTTTGAGCCCTTTGTTGACACATACAATTGGCGGTATGCGTCAGGCAGACAATGGTGAGGTTTTGGTTGGATATTCTAAGGAAGAAGTCGGGTATGATCGCCGATCGACGCTGGATATTATTCAGGATACAGCCAGGATGGCGATTGATTTTGTCCCCGCTTTGGAAAAGGCAAACGTTGTGAGGTGCTTCTCGGGGATCCGCGTGATGCCAGAAGACGGATTTCCAATCTTAGGGGAAATTCCGGGTATTGAAAATGGCTATATCGCTGCTATGCATAGTGGCATTACGTTATCCCCGTTAGTTGGGACATTAATGACTGAATTATTGGTGGATGGTGAAACCTCTATTGATTTGGAAAGATACAGTTTAAAACGCTTTAATACCATTCAGTCAATAGGGTAGCTATATAACATTTTCAGTAATAAAGGATGTGATTGATGGTATAAACGTCATTTTCCTGTGAGTTGGTGGTTCGTTTTCTCAATTCCAACTATCAGCATAGAATTGACGCAAAAGCGGGGTTGAGGTGAAAAAATTTAAAAATTGGAGGGGTAGAATGGATCCTACGTTAACAATTGTTATTTGTTCAATTATTGTATTATCAGCCGCTTCTGCGTTTGCCTTCTGGGTGGGCAGAAGACGAAATGACAGTGAAAACTGGATAGTTGGCGGTCGTTCTTTGCCGGTATATGTTGTGGCAGGAAGTCAGTTTGCAACTGGCATGGGTGGCGGAGTCCTGGTGGCTCATATCGGAATTGGTTATAGTGCGGGCTGGTCCGCCATCACGTATAACTTACTTTATTCGACTGGTATTGTGATGTTGGTTTTGTTAGCGGGATGGCTTAAAAAGCAAAAATTCTCAACGATGCCAGATATCTTTAGGAAATTGTATGGTGAGCACAAAATATTAATCAGTACGGTAACCATTATGGCGATTGTCGTGCCTTTTGGCTGGTTATGTACCCAGTTAGTGGCTTTTGGGAACCTTTTTTCTGAGATTTCCGGCATCCCATTTGCAGTACTGCTTATAGTATTTGCTGTCGTAAGCTTATTCTTTGTTCTGCCCGGAGGCTTAACTTCAGTTGCCTGGACCGATTTTTTGTTTGGTTGTATGATGCTGATTATGTCTATAGTTAGCGGATTTTATGCTTTAAATCTTAGTGGAGGATGGGGCGAAATCACAAGGAAAGTGCCCGAATCCATGACGGGTTTCCCTGAAGGTTTGGGAGCTGTAGGTGGTCTTACAATACTGCTATGGGTATTATCGATTTTCCCGGGTGCATTGACCAATCAAATGTCCTACCAACGCATATATGCTGCCAAAAGTGCCAGTATTGCCAAAAGAGGTTTTATCATCGCAGCTGTCGTAGGGGTTATTAGTGGTATTTGGGCTTCATTTATGGGGATATCCATATTCTCCATGAATCCTGGGCTGGAAAATGAAGAATTAGCCTCAGGCTGGTTTTTAACTCAAATACCAATCTGGTTTTTAGGGCTCTATTCGGCATTTATCATTGCAACTATCATGTCAACGGTAAGTAGTGCGATTCAATCAGTGGTTGTTAATATTACCAAGGATATTTATCAATCGTATATTAATCCAGACGTATCAGATGGAAAGTTATTAAGACTTTCAAGAATGATGTCAGTGGTTGTTGTAACACTTGCTGTTTTATTAGCTCTGGTCTATCCGAGAGCCTTGGATTGGTTAGTTGCCACATATGCCTATTCCGCATCCGGATTATTGGTACCGATTTTTGCTGGTTTTCTTCTGAGAAAATCAAAGAAACTTACTAACAAAGGTGCAATCGGAAGTATTGTTCTAGGTATTGCGAGTGCTGCCATAGCTCAAATAATCGATACGGCGATTCCGTATGCAGCCTTTGGCATATTAGGGTCGCTCATTGGTTTTGTGTTATTTAACTTTGTGTTTAATAATCAAAGCGGTGTAGGTGGCTCCGGAGAGGGAGAAGTAGGCGCATAATTTTCGGAATATATCAAATGTTTATAAAACGATATTGTGAGGTGGAATATATGAATGCTGATGTGGCAGTTATAGGTGTTGGTACGATGGGAAGCATGGCAACGTGGCAGTTAGCAAAAAGAGGTATATCTGTTTTGGGTTTTGAACAATATGGAATCGGTAACGATAGAACCGCTGCTGGAGGGGAATCACGCTTATTTCGAACAGCCTACATGGAGGGAAAGGAATATGTACCGTTGTTGCTTGAAGCTAGAAAACTTTGGGAACAGCTCGAGTATGAAACAAATAGAAAACTTTTAACACTGAATGGTGGTCTCACAATAGGGGATCCAAATACTGATGTTATGAAAAGCTTATTAAACAGTATAGATGAATTTGAATTGGACCATGAAATACTTCAGGGAAAAGAAGCATCGGAACGTTTTCCGCAACATCGGCTGTTTCCTGAAGATATTATGGTTTTAGATAAAAATGCAGGATTTCTGCGACCTGAATTAGCAGTAGTTTCAGCTGTCGAGAAAGCGGAATCTCTGGGAGCAAAAATTAAACGTTATACAACAGTAGAAGGTATTTATCCTGACAAAAATGGAGTTAAAATTATTGCAAACGGTTTAGCGTATCAAGTGGGCAAGGTTTTAATAACAACGGGTGCCTGGACTGGGAAATTATTACCGCAATTAAGGAAGCAATTAATTGCCAGACGTCTAGTGCTTACATGGTTTGCTCCAAAGAATGTCGAAGAATTTGAGCCTGATAAGTTTCCAATCTTTGCTCGCATGCGAAAGGGTTACCGGCTGACAGGGACACCTACCCTTGATGGAACAATGGTAAAGGCGTCAAATACCAAAAATCCAGAAGCAGTTTTAAAACCTGATAATCTTAACCGTGATGTGAGCAGTGAGGAACTTATAGAGGTTGGCGAGGCAGTAGAACAGCTTCTCCCGGGGCTAGTGCCGAATCCGGTTCGAGCCAGCGTTTATATGGATGCCTATACGGAAGATGACCATTCCATGGTAGGTCGATTACCTGAAATGGATAACACATTTCTCATAAGCGGTTTTTCTGGCCATGGTTTTAAAATGTCTCCTGTAATCGGAAAAGTTGCAGCAGATCTTATTGTGGAAGGGGAGACTAGGCATTCGATTGGACATCTTGATCCGCATAGATATGCGAAAGCTTAGAACAGAAACGCTATGATGATAGACTTAATCAGCTATAAATGTTTTTAATGGGGTAATACGTTATCCCTCCCTTGTGGCTGACTCTAGTATCCTTTGAACTTGAGACGGTTAAAGCCGGCGTAGAGATGTGGCAGGTTGAACTTCGATATATGCTTTGTTGACAGAGATGATAAAACCACTTTCCATTAACGTATGGAAAGTGGTTTTTTACGTGTGTCTGTGAATGACCAAGGAGGGATGCACATTCGGGAGCTATATGTCATTATAGTCGCCCGCTGTCTGCTGTTCAGTCCGGTGATACGCCGCCTCCTTCTAGCTAATAAATCCTAATCATAAACTTTTTTATAGAGCATACTCCTTTAAATGTTAGTCACATTTTTTCATTGACTATAAATTAAATAATGGAGGGATTTTTTGTTACAAAGGAAGCTTACTGATATTGAAGGCATAAAAGTGGGACATGAACAAGATTATAATGGAGCTACGGGCAGTACTGTTATTTTATGTGAAGAGGGAGCAGTAGCTGGCGTCGATGTAGAAGGGGGTTCGCCAGGAACTCGTGAAACAGCGCTTCTCTCTCCTGTAAATAGAGTTGATAAGGCACACGGAATCCTACTGTCCGGAGGAAGCGCTTTTGGGCTAGATGCTGCGGCAGGCATTATGGAATATTTGGAAGACCATAACTCAGGATTTGATGTCGGTGTAACTAAAGTTCCAATCGTACCAGGGGCAATACTGTTCGATTTAGGTTTAGGGGATTACAAAGCAAGGCCGGATAAAAAAATGGGGCTACAAGCGTGTAAAAATGCTGCTGAAGATTATTGTAAAGAAGGTACTATTGGTGCAGGTACGGGAGCAACAGTTGGAAAAGTCTTAGGAATGGAAAGAGCTATGAAAGGTGGTTTAGGTACCTATTGTATTCAAGTGGGGGAATTAATGGTCGGTGCTATGGTTGCTGTGAATTGCTTTGGAGATGTCATTAACCCGCAGACCGGCGAAATCATCGCTGGTGCATTCACGAAAGACGGACACTTTGTAAACACTGAGGAATTTATGATTAAAGAATTTGAAAATCAGCAAATTAAAAATCAGGAAAATACGACGATTGGAGTAGTTGTTTCCAATGCAAAATTCAATAAAGCCGAGGCTAATAAACTTGCCTCCATGGCTCATGATGGCTTTGCGAGAACAATGCGTCCGTCTCATACTATGGTAGATGGGGACACAATTTTTGCACTAGCAACAGGAGAAGTTGAATGTGACCTTGATTTAGTCGGACTCTTAGCTGCAAATGTAATGGGAGAGGCTGTTGTAAGAGCAATAAAGAAGGCAACCTCGTTACATGGGGTGACCAGTTATTCTGATTTAAGCAGGAACAGTTATAATAGATGTTGGTAAAATAGTTTATTATATGGCGTACATTGCGGAGCCTTAAATGCTCAAATTGAATAAGTAACCAACTGCACATAATAATTTTAGTAGTACCCCATGTACTTTTTGTTTTTATATTTGTATTCCGTGACTTTTTGAAGGGTTAGATATCAATAGAGACGGATTCGAAATTCGCCTTAAGGACAACCTCCAATGACTCGTCAGACATTTCCCATCTGAGGCTGTCCTGCGTCTTGTAGTTATTTATTCTGAGAAATTTGATAAGTAGAGAGGGAACAGGGACTATTCCTTCTCTTCTATTCATTCACCATTTCTTCATTATTTTTGATCATGTCTTGAACGATATCACTTGAATTAAATTCAAGGTTTCCCTTTATTAAGTCCAGATAGAATTTATGTGTGGTTAATGTACGTTTAATGTTTTTAGAGTTTTTAAAGTGTATCATTTTTGGCTTTATTATTTCATAAATTGTTTTTCCGATTTCAATAACAAAAGGATTATTAGTTGCTTCCAGTACTGCATAATGGAATTCCAAATCAATTTCGGCAAGTTCTTCAGGACTTAATTCCGGTTTCATTCTTTCAACTTGTGATTGATAGACTTTCTCTATGTAACTAATATCTCTGTCTTCCTTGGTGATAATCATATTCATGAGCAGTACCTCGAAATGTTGCCTGAATTTAATCAATTCTTCCATGTTATTTCTGTGCATTATCAAACTGAAGATCAAAGGATTTAAGGTGAAATGCGATAAGTTATTTGTTATAAACATCCCCTCACCTCGTTTTATTTGTATAACACCAATAGCTTCTAATATCTTTATTGCTTCTCTAACGGGTGTTCTACTGACTCCTATTTGTTCCATTAATTCTTTTTCTGTAGGTAATTTATCACCGGGTTTTAATTTTCCATTGAGAAGGTTATCTTTAATCATATTTACAATTTCAGATGAAATAGTGCGGCTTAAATTAATATTTCCAATTGATAATTCCATAACACCAACCCCTCGAGTTTTTATTTAATTTTCTGTAATCTATTGTTTACAAAGCATTCAGAATTTGCTAAAGTAAATAAACATAATACTATTACATCATACGTATGATGTAATACATTCTAAATTCAATATACTATGAATTATTGAAATTTGCAAATTTTATAGGTAACTAGGTATGTTTAATTCACTAAATTTTATGTAAGCGTTAACGCGGTTCGTATGAAATAACCTATATAAGGAAGGTGAGAAACATGAAGGACAACCATTTTAATGATTATTGGCGGTTGAAGGTAGCAAACCGTGAAGCTGTAGTAGGCTGTGTTCTTGCTGCCATCAATATTCTATGGTGGTTCGGTTTTGCTTATGGTTTGGGTTCTAAGCCTCCTGAAGAATACACATATGTATTAGGTTTCCCGGCTTGGTTCTTCTGGAGTTGTATAGTCGGATACCTTGTTATGGTGGCCTTAGTATTCATTGTTGTTAAATTTGTATTGAAAGAGGTTCCATTAGACGATGAAGTCGATGATGAAGAGGAGGAGTCGGCATGAATTGGGGCGTTGTTACACCATTATTAATATTTCTCTTAATCATTTTTATGATAGGGATCTGGTCCAACCGGAAGATGAATTCATCAAAATCCTTCCTGGGTGACTATTTTTTAGGAAGCCGTGAATTCGGCGGGATGGTTCTTGCTATGACAATGGTTGCTACATACGGCAGTGCATCAAGTTTTCTGGGTGGTCCTGGAGCTGCGTACTCAATTGGTTTCGGCTGGGTACTCTTGGCAATGACCCAGGTGGCTACTGGCTATTTTGTACTGCTTGTTCTCGGCAAGAAGTTTGCAATTGTGACACGACGCTATAATGCAGTTACCCTTATTGATTTTTTGAAGGAAAGATATAAAAGTACGCCTGTCGTTTTATTGTCGGCACTAAGTATCATTATCTTTTTGTTCTCCGCAATGGCTGCACAGTGGGTTGGCGGTGCATACTTAATTCAATCGTTAACTGGCTTGTCATATACAGCAGCCCTGTTTATCTTTACGCTGTCCGTTTTAATCTATGTCACCATTGGCGGTTTCAGGGCTGTTGCGATTACTGATACAGTACAGGGGATTGTGATGTTTTTGGGAACATTCGTGCTGTTGATCGCCGTTATTATGGCGGGTGGCGGTTTGTCCAATATCTTCTCTGAATTGGTTGCCGAAAATCCTAATTTTGTCACACCATATGGCCAGGACGGGCAGCTGTCGGCCGCTTACATTTCGTCTTACTGGATACTTGTTGGCGTCGGCGTCATCGCTTTGCCACAGGTTACAGTCCGGGCAATGTCATACAGAAATGCTAAATCAATGCACCGTGCCATTATGATAGGCACAGTGGTAGTTGGTTTCATTATGCTCAATATGCACTTGATTGGTGTCTTTGCCAGACCCGTACTGCCGGGGATCGAGGTTGCAGATCAGGTCATACCATTAATCGCTTTGGATGTTCTACCTTCATGGCTGGCAGGGATTGTACTGGCAGCACCATTGGCCGCGATGATGTCAACGGTTGACTCGCTATTACTGCTTGTTAGTTCATCCATCGTTAAAGATGTTTATATTAATTATTTTAAACCTGAAGCGTCTTTTAAACACGTCAAAAAGGTCAGTATGGGCGTCACAGCTGTTATCGGAGTTATTGCCTTTCTGTTATCCATCGACCCGCCTGAACTGCTCATATTCTTGAATCTATTTGCGTTTGGCGGATTGGAAGCAGCGTTCATATGGCCGATTGTACTGGGACTATATTGGAAGCGTGCAAATAAATCTGGCGCCATCGCATCGATGATAACTGGTATTGTTTCTTATGTCGGCATCCATTTCTATAATGAAGCCTATGGTGATTTGTTTGGTGTTCACACAGTAACAGTGCCTGTTTTCCTGTCACTGCTAGCCTTTGTTGTATTTAGCCTTATTTTGAGAGAAACGGCATATGAATTCCCTGAATCTAAATTGAATAAAGAAGCATAAGGAGTGGTAATGCATGAATTTGACTAAAACAGACAGACTTAAAAGGGATTACGAGAGGGCTGTCTCACTGACGCAGCAGCTAGTTCAAATACCGAGTGTCTATCGCCCGGAAGAATCGGATGGCAATGAAGAAAAAGTAGCCAAGTTTGTAGCCGATTATTTGCGTGACTTAGGCATTGATGTATATGTTGAAGAAGTTGAACCAGGAAGACCGAACGTTATTGGTGTTATTGATTCCGGCAAACCAGGGAAAACGCTTTTGTTTGAGGGTCATACTGACGTTGTGACAGAAGGCGATCGGGAAAGCTGGCAATATGATCCGTTTGGAGCGGAGATAGTGGACGGTCTGATGTACGGTAGAGGCACAAATGATACGAAGGGTAATTTGGCCTGTATGATTACAGCTGTCCGTTCAATTCTGGAAGATAAAGAAGCATTCAGCGGTAAAATTATCTTGTGTATTCCGGTCGATGAAGAAAGCATGATGATCGGCATCAAACATTTCATCGAGCAGGGCTGGGCGGATGATGTTGACGGTGCAATCATTTGTGAACCGGAAGAAAATCAGATTTGTGTCGCACAGCGCGGGGCACTGAGAATTCAAATCACTGTTAATGGAAAGATGGCTCATGGCGCCATTTCCTGGAGCGGCATCAATCCGAATTGGCGTATGGCTAAAATAATCACTGCGCTTGAAGCATTGGAGAAGGAAGAACAAGAGACACATGGCGAACATCCTTATTTAAAATGGCCAAGCATAACGCCAACGATTGTAAAAGCACCTGTAAAAGGTGATGCACAGATTAATGTCATTCCGGAAAAGGCCATGACAACATTAGATATCAGAACGATCCCTTCTCAGGACCATGATAGATTAATCCAAAAAATTGAAGCTATTTTCAAGAAGTTGGAAAAAGAAGATGAAGATTTTAATGTTACGTATAAGATTATTGAAAACCGCCCTGCCACAGAAACGGATCAGGCAAACCCGGTTGTGGAGGCTGTTCATGATGCAGTGAAGACCACGTTGGATAAAGAACCGGAATATAATGGGGTTCCCGGTGCGACAGACGGCACCTTCCTGCATATTCATGGCGTGTCGATTGTCACAATAGGGGCGGGTGACAGAGAAGTACCGCATCACATTAACGAATATGTCGACATTAATGAACTGGGCGAGACGACGGAAATCTATCGTCAAGCCGCTTTAAACTTTTTAAATGAGGATGGTAAGAACCGTGGTAAGTAAAATTGCGATCATTCCAGGGGATGGAATCGGAAAAGAAGTTATGAAAGAAGCTATTAAAGTATTAAACGTGCTGGAATCTGACTACTATTTAAATGTTGCGTATGATGTATTCGATTGGGGCAGTGATTACTATATCGAGAATAATCGCATGCTGCCGGACAATGGTCTTGAAAAACTGAAAAACTATGATGCTATTTTACTCGGGGCAGTTGGTGATAATCGGGTCCCGGACGATATTCCGGTATGGGAATTAATCATGCCTATTCGAAAAACATTTCAGCAATATGTTAATTTCCGTCCAGTTAAGCAGTTAAAAGGCGTAGAAAGTCCGCTGAGCAGTTCACAAAGCGAGAAGATTGATTTTGTCATTATGCGTGAGAACTCGGAGGGCGAGTATTCTGATTCGGGCGGTTTGATGTTTCAGGGGCAGGACAAGGAGATGGCGATTCAAAATTCAATCTTCACGAAGCAGGGGATAAAAAATATTGCTGAGTTCGCCTTTGACTATGCCCGTAGACATGATTACAGAAAGGTGACCAGCGCGACAAAATCCAATGCGATTACTCATACGATGAAGTTTTGGGATAAAGAAGTCGGGGAAATAGCTGAATCTCATAGCGATATAGAATATGAAAAAGTTTATGTTGATGCGTTAGCGGCAAAGTTTGTGCAACAGCCCGAGGAATTCCAAGTGGTATTGGCTTCAAATTTATTCGGAGATATTTTGTCAGACCTAGGTTCCTCAGTGGCAGGGGGACTCGGAATTTCCCCTTCTGCAAACATCAATCCGAGTGGCGAATTTCCGTCGATGTTTGAACCTGTTCATGGCTCAGCCCCTGATATAGCTGGAAAAGGATTAGCGAATCCAATTGCCCAAGTGTGGTCGCTTGCACTGCTGCTCGAACATATTGGAAGGAAAGATTTACATGATCATATTTTAAAGGCCATTGAAAAACTATTATCCGACAAATCCAAAGTAACAAAGGATATTGGTGGATCAGCCAGCACCGAAGAAACTGGAGATGAATTAATGAAAATTTTACGTGATAACAAGGTGGGAATAACATGACTTTTAAAGATAAAACCATTGTCGTTGCCGGGGCTGGCGGTGGAATGGGAAAAGCAGTCGTTGAAACACTCCTCAAGGAAAACGCAAATGTCGTGGGCTGTGACTTGAATATCGCATCGCTTGAGGAACTCGAGGGCGTTGACCGGTTCCTTGGAATAGAAGGTAATCTGCTTGAGGAAGAAAAAGTGAAATCAGTTTTCAGCAATGCAAAAGAAACATTTGGAGGAATTCACGGGCTTGTCAATGCAGCTGGCATCGCTCAAAGTTCAACACCGATTGAGCAAGTGGACTTGAAAGAATGGTACAAACTTATTGACATTAATTTAACGATGACATTTTTAACCTGTCGAGAAGCTGCCAGTTATATGAAAGAACAAGGTGGCGGTGCGATCGTCAACATCGGCTCTGTTTCAGTGACCAGGCCTAGGCCCGGCCTGCAGTCATATGTTGCTTCAAAAGGAGCAGTTGAATCGTTTACTAAGGCGTTGGCATTAGAGCTGTCAGACAACCAGATTAACGTGAATCTTCTTCACCCCGGTCCAAGTGATACAAACATGCTTGGTCAATTTGCTCAGAAGGGTGCAGACATTGAGAAAATGAAAGACACGGTATTCAAGGACAGCGTGCCGATGGGAAGACTTTTGGAGCCTCAGGATATCGCAAATTCAGTTAAATTTTTATTATCTGATGAGGCCAGCATGGTAACCGGAAGTGTATTTCACGTTGATGGCGGCAGAAACATTTGACAGCAGTTAAGTAACTTGAGGTGGTGGTTTGATGGAAGCATTAAACATGTATATCAACGGCAAATGGGAAGACAGTCACGACAAAGAAACCATAAATGTCAATAATCCGTCCACGGGAGAGGTCATGACAACGATTCCTCGTGGCAAGAATGATGATGTTGATAAAGCGGTAAGAGCTGCTAAAGATTCATTCGTCAGTGAAGAATGGCGACGCGTCAAACCGTTTGAGCGAGGGAGAATCCTGTGCGAGGTAGTGGCGCAGCTTAAAGAAAATCGGGATGAGCTGGCAAGGCTGGAAACAATGGACGTCGGCAAACCCTTAACACAGGGCTATGCTGATATCGATGCTGCCATAAGATATTTTGAATTTTATGGAGGTGCAGCAGATAAAGTAATGGGCGACACAATCCCGATTGAGGACGGTCTCATCGATTATGTGATCCGTGAACCAATTGGTGTGACAGCCCATATTGTACCATGGAATTATCCCATTCAAATATTATCGCGTAGCGTGGCTGCAGCGATAGCGATGGGCAATACGGTCGTCGTAAAAAGTGCAGAAGATACGCCCCTGACAGCCGCAAAAATAGCGGAATACTTTGATCAGACAGATTTGCCTGAAGGTGTCTTTAATCATGTGACGGGTTACGGGTATGAAGCAGGCGCTGCTTTATCGTCTCATCCGCTGATTAATCATTTAACATTTACAGGCTCGGTTGGAACAGGGACAGCTGTTGCGAATGCTGCCACGTCGAATGTCGTGCCTGTGACACTTGAATTAGGCGGCAAATCGCCTAACATCGTTTTCTCGGATTGTGATGTTGATAAGGCGGTCGAAGGTGTTGTAAAAGCGATTATTCAGAATGCCGGGCAAACATGTTCTGCCGGATCAAGATTATTGATTGAAGAATCGTTTAAGCAAACATTCTTGGATAAGTTGGTTAATAAATTTAAAACATTATCGGTCGGTCCAGCTATAGATGATCACAACCTTGGCCCGATATTAAACCAAAAACAATTTGACCGGATTCTGGAATTTATTTCGTTGGCTGAGCAGGAAGGAACTGTACTGACTGGCGGCAAACGCGTGAAGTATGAACAATACGAGAATGCGTGCTATCTGGAGCCAACCATCATCGATAATCTCTCACTCAACAGCAAGGCTGCACAAGAAGAAATCTTTGGCCCGGTCCTGTCGGTGTTTACTTTTAAGAATGAGCAGGAAGCGATTGACATTGCCAACAGCACTGACTATGGTCTTGTGACAGGCATTTGGACAAAGGACATTAATAAAGCGCATTTATTAATGAGCCGAATCGATTCAGGCCAGGTTTTCATTAATAATTACGGTGCCGGCGGTGGGATACAAATGCCATTCGGCGGTTACAAGAAAAGCGGCTTTGGACGTGAAAAAGGCTGGATAGCTTTATACAATTATACGCAAGTGAAGAATGTGGCGATTAAGTTTGATTAGAATAAGTCGGTCCTGGAAGTCATAAATTGTGATTTCCGGGATATTTTTTAGCAGTTAAGAAAAAGTATAAATATTTTCTTACTGCATAAGGGCAACTAAGGCTTTCGCCATAAAAGCTTGGCGATAAGCCAAGTTTTCTAATGAATTGAAGCAACTTTAGATTTAACAACATGTCTAAAATAATAACAATATTTTTTACAGTATGATAAGTGTAATTTAGTTTTATACCACGTATTATTAATGATATATAATATTCCCAATAATTATAAAAGTTTAACAAAGGAATAACAATCCATTTTGGAGTGATAAGATGATTTCGGAGAAATGAAAGCGTATTCAATGAGGCGAATCTAATAGTGAAATGGGGTGGGTATAAATATGGAAATTAATTTTTAGCTAGCAAGAACGATGAAAATTAAATAATTGTCGTACTTTAGTGTGCCAAATTCACAATTCAGAGGAGGAAACGTATGCGTACATTAATTAGAAACGGGATGATTGTAACAGCTGTTGACGAATTTGTTGGGGATGTACTTATAGATGGCGAGAAAATAATTGCTGTCGGTGAAAATTTAGATTCGATGGCTGACCAAATAGTAGATGCGAAAGGGAAATATGTTCTTCCTGGCGGGGTAGATCAGCATGTCCATTATTCCTTTGAGTTTAAAGGCGAGCGCGTAAGAGGATTTGAAACCTCAAATGCTGCTGTTGCTGGGGGAACCACAACGGTTGTTGAATTTGTGAATCAAGAACAGGGCAAGGGGATGGCAGATACCATTTTTGATATGGATAAGAACGAAGTTGCGCATCAGGCCATGGCAGATTATTCGTACCATGCTGTCGTATGTGACCCAGTGGATACAACATTTGAGGAAATTGCGGATTTGCCTAATAGGGGAATTTCGACTGTAAAATTGTTCATGGCTTATAAGGGAATGCCGTTTCACAGTGATGATGAGGCCCTTTACAAAGCATTAAAGGCAGCAAAGGAAGCCGGCGTCACGGTCATGGTTCATTGTGAGAATGCCGATGTTATCGATCTTCTTCAAAAGAAACTGATCTCCGAAGGTAAGACTGATCCATATTACCATGCAGTATCAAGACCAGCAAGAGTGGAACTGGAGGCGACTCAGCGTGTAATTAATCTTGCAGCTATGGCTGAAGCCCCAGTTTACATTGTTCATGTCACAGCCGAAAATGTGATGAAAGCCATTCGGAACGCCAAAAATGAAGGGCTCCCGGTTTATGGCGAAACATGTGTCCAATATCTGATGCTTGATGAAGATAATTTAGCTGAGCCTAATTTTGAAGGGGCTAAATATGTGATGTCGCCTGCACTCCGTACTAAAACGGACCAGGAGGCCTTGTGGCAAGCAGTTGATAATGGCTGGCTGAACGCTATCAGTACCGACCATTGCGGATTTGACTGGGCCTCACAAAAACATATGGGCGTTGATGACTTTACCAATATCCCAAATGGTGCACCTGGTGTAGAAAATCGCCTAGGCATTCTTTGGACATATGGAGTAAACACTGGAAAGCTCTCCAGACAGCAGTTTGTTGACCTATTTGCAACGACACCTGCAAAGAATATGGGATTAGATCATTGCAAGGGACATATTGGTGTTGGTATGGATGCGGATATTGTTTTATATGACCCTAATGAATCGTCGATTATATCGAATGAGAACAGTCTGCACGGTGTCGACTATAGTACGTTTGAGGGGTATAAACAGGAAGGGAAAGTGGATAAAGTATTCCTTCGCGGCAAACTCATGGTTAATGATGGAGAATTCATTGGTGAAAAAGGTGATGGAAGGTTTATCCACGGAGAACCGTTTGCCCTGTGCTTTGATGATACGAAAGAAACCACAGAGTTGGATAAATCGCGGAGTTAATAACCTGGATAATGTTTTTTCCTATACGCTATTAATTATTCGATACGAAGGAAATGATAATTTAAATTTCTATCATAAAGAAAAGGAGGGGCTTATTATTGGGAAATCTACTACAAAATTTACTGTCGGATGAAGATCTGGCCCAAAATTTTGCGGAGTCGAAGCCAAGTTATAATGCGCAAGAAGCACTTGATGAGGCAAACCGCTGCCTATATTGTTACGATGCACCTTGTATAAAGGCCTGTCCAACTGGGATTGATATCCCTAGTTTTATTAAAAAGATTGCGTCCGGAAATTTAAAAGGCTCGGCAAAAACCATTATGGAAGAGAATCCCATCGGCGCAAGCTGTGCGCGTGTTTGTCCAACAGAGGAATTATGTGAAGGGGCATGTGTCCTTAATGATTCTACTAAGCCGATTATGATTGGTGACTTACAACGCTTTGCAACAGATTGGTCAATTAAGAATGAACAAGTCATGTTTAAAGTTGGAAAGAAGAACGGAAAGCGAATTGCGATTGTTGGCAGTGGTCCAGCAGGTTTATCGGCGGCTCGCGAGCTAGGACGACTGGGTTATGAGGTGACGGTTTTTGAATCTAAGGGTGAAGCCGGTGGATTAGACACCCATGGTATTGTTCCATTTCGGCTTCCAAAGGACATTTCGTTATGGGAGGTGGAACAGGTTGAGAGCTTAGGTGTTGAGATTCGTACAAATGCCGAAGTTGGTAAAGATATTTTTGCAGCGGACCTTGTGAGTGATTATGATTCCGTCATACTTACTGCAGGAATGTCAAAGGTGCCGATGTTAGGTATTGATGGGGAAGATTTAGAAGGCGTTTACGACGCGATTGATTTGGTTGAAGAAACAAAGAATGAAAACTATTCGACTGAATTTATTGGGAAGCGAGCTGCTGTCATTGGGGCAGGAAATACAGCGATCGATGGTGCGACGACATCGGTAAGGCTTGGTGCCGATAATGTTAAAATTCTCTATCGGCGGACAGAAGCGGAAATGTCAGCGTACGATTTTGAATACGAATTTGCCAAACAGGACGGGGTTGAGTTCAGGTGGTTAATTGCACCTAAGCGTTTGATTGGTGACCGTAATGACCATGTAAAACAGATAGAATGTGTTCGCATGGAATTAAAAGAAGCAGGATCTGATGGACGCATGCGACCGGTAGAAATAGAAGGATCCGAATTTTTAATGGATGTGGATATTGTCATCAAGGCGATTGGTCAAACGCGACATCATCAATTAATCGATGAGTTTGGCTTGGAACATCATAATGGTGTTGTAAAGGTAGACAATGAAACATACTTGACTTCCCAACCGAAAGTCTATGCTGCAGGCGATGTGGTCTTTGAAAAAGGTGTTGGCGAAGCAATGGCGGTATCTGCTGCACAGCAGGGAAAAGAGACAGCCTATGCCATACATCAGCAATTTAAAGCTTCGGAATTAGGTAATGTGTAAAAAGGGACTACGAATGATTGGAGGATGAATATGGCTGATATTAGTATCAACTTTGCAGGGATTGAGTCCCCTAACCCCTATTGGCTCGCATCTGCACCACCAACAAATACAGGTTATCAAGTGCAACGTGCATTTGAAGCTGGATGGGGTGGAGCTGTATGGAAAACTCTTTGTGAACCGGTGTTGAATGTTACCTCGCGTTTTGGTGCGCATCACTTTAATGGCCAGCGGGTAGCAGGCTTTAACAACATTGAGTTAGTCTCCGATCGTCCCATTGAGGACAACTTAAAAGAGATCTATGAAACAAAGAAGCGTTTTCCGGATCATCCCATTATTGCTTCATTAATGGTGGAACCACAGCGGGATAAATGGCATGAAATTGTCAAGCGGGTTCAAGATGTAGGGGTAGATGGGTTTGAATTAAATCTAGGTTGTCCGCATGGCATGTCAGAACGAGGAATGGGATCAGCGGTAGGCCAGCATCCAGACTTAGTAGAAAAGTCAACACTGTATGCGAAGGAAGTCGCTGAGGTGCCAGTCATTACTAAACTAACACCGAACATTACAGATATAACCGCCACGGCAAGAGCTGCAGAACGCGGTGGAGCTGATGCCGTAAGTATGATCAATACTATCAATAGTTTAATAGGCGTGGACCTCGATACATGGAACCCAACACCTAATGTGAATGGAAAGGGCGCCCATGGCGGATACTGCGGGCCGGCTGTTAAACCGATTGCCTTAAATATGATTGGAGAATGTGCGCGGCAGCCGGACATTAATATTCCGATTTCGGGAATAGGTGGTATTTCAACTTGGCAGGATACCGTTGAATTTATGCTGATGGGGTCCGGGGGTGTACAGGTATGTACAGCCGCCATGCATCATGGATTCAGTATTATTGATGATTTGACCGAGGGTTTAAGTAATTACTTGGATGATAAAGGGATTGCTTCTGTAAGTGAACTCGTTGGCAAATCAGTTGAAAAATATACTGACTGGAGCAACCTGGATTTAAATCATCGAATGGTTGCCCGTATTAATAATGATATTTGTATTAATTGTAATAAGTGTCATATTGCTTGTGAGGATACAGCCCATCAGTGTATCGATATGCTGATAGATGAAAATGGAAATGATTATTTAGAGGTCAGGGAAGACGAATGTGTCGGATGTAACCTTTGCTCAATCGTTTGTCCGGTTGAGGGGGCAATCGATATGGTAGATTTGGAGCCGACCGAACCGCCAATGTCCTGGAACAATCGAGAGTCCGCTTTAGAAATGCTGAATAATAAATAGTGGCCGGGGAATTTAATAGGGAAGAAAACAGAAAAGGTGGAGGATTTTGTTGAGTTAAGGTCATTAATCGAGGATGAAGCTGTTTGATGGATTGAGAATCAAACAGCTTCATAATCCTTAATAAACTAAAAGGGGACGAACGATGGGAAAGCCCAATAAAAACAACTCGTATCTAAAGTCACCAGATTTACTTCCAATTGGTTATAATCAGCGGAAGATAGGAATCATGGGATTTTTTGCAATGTGGGTTGGGATGGCCATACTTTTAGCAACCTTTGATATTGGAGCTTCTGGAGTACAGAGTATTTCCTTACCCTGGGTAGTACTGGCAACCTTGATAGGTTGTGTTGCTGTTGGTATATTTATTTCCCTGGTTGGAGATATCGGGGTTGAGCATGGATTATCATTTCCAGTCTATATGAGGGCTCCGTTTGGCATAGTTGGTACACATATACCCTCGGTAGCACGAGCAGTAACAGCTTCATTTTGGTTTGGGATAAATACGTATTTTGGTTCTACTGCGATCAATTCAATCATCCATACGATCAACTCGGGGTTTGATAACTGGCTATTATGTTATATCGTGTTTGCCCTTGTACAGCTAATCAATACCGCTTCTGGTATTAAATGGGTAGAACGATTTGCGGACTTTGCCGCTCCAATCATTATTATTCTATCTTTAGTCATCTATCATACCTTGACGACAGATATCGTTGAACAAGGGGGCGATGTCTGGGCTTGGGCAGCGAGTCCGGTTACGGGTGGCGCGGCAGTTACAGCGTTTATGGTTGTGATTTTTGCCAATATGGGCTTTTGGGCAACATTAGGTTGCGATATCCCGACAATATCACGCTTTTTTAAAGCACCCAAATATGAAAGAAATTGGTTTAAACGTAACAGAACGAATTTGATTGGCAGCCTGATCGCTATGCCATTGACGGAAACATTTATGATTATGATTGGTGCTGCAGCCTTTATGGTAGCAGGTAGCTCCAACCCGGTTATTGCCTTGCAGGAGACAGCTTCCGGATGGATGTTGGCTATACTGCTCCTAATGATCGTACTGACTCAGTGGTCTACTAATACTGCGGCAAATATTGTACCAGCTGCAGCTATTTTTTCAAACACGCTAGGACCTAAAGCATCCAATGCAATTGCGGTATTTGTTGTAGGCATTGTTGGGACGATTATTCAGCCTTGGAGTGTCTATGAAATATTGACTCAGGCGCTGTTATTTTTCGGGGCCGTGTTGTCAGCAATAAGCGGGATTCTCGTTGTCGATTATTATGTGTTGCGGAAGCGAAGGGTGAATGTACAGGAACTGTACCAGCATGGGGGACAGTTTAAGTTTCACGGCGGTGTAAATATTGCTGGTTTTATTGCCTGGGTGATTGGCGGAATTGTAGCCATTCTTCTCATGGATTATTCGTTTATCGTAGGTTTTGTTATAGCGGGAGCCATTTACTATGTGCTGGCTAAGTATTGGTACTTCAAAAGATTTCCACAGGCGGAAATAGAAGATCCAAATGACGAGAGATATCTGGGAATTACTGTAGGACGCGATTGGGTGATTGATGAAGATAGTGAAAATAATCAGGATGAAGTGATAGGGTAACGGAAGGAGGAATATATCATTGTCAAACTATGACGATTTTTTATCGGAAAAACTTCAAATTGATGAATTGGTGCAAAATGGATATACCATGACAGGTTCAAGAGGGACACTTGATGGAGATGTGGTTGAATTTCAGAATAAAACAACGTCTGATAAAAAAACAATACTCTTAACCAACCCGGATAGCCGCAAGTATTTTACAACATTGTACATCAAGCAGCAAAAACAAATGGTAGAGTAACCATTAGAGAAAGATTGGATAGGAGGCAATAATAATGGAAAAACAAAAGGTACTTATCAATGGTGAGCGGTTAAAAAATACCGTTGAAGAGTTCGCCGATTTTGGCAGAACCGAAAACAATGGCGTTAACCGTTTAGCATTATCTGAAATGGACCTAAAAGTCAGAAAGCATTTCCAATCCGAGTGTGAAAAGCTGGGGATGATGGTCGTGTGGGATGATATGGCCAATATGTACGCAACATTGTCAGGAACGAATAATGATCAGCCTCCATTAGTTGTCGGGTCGCATTTGGATTCTGTAAAAAAGGGAGGACGTTTTGACGGTGTGCTCGGTGTACTGACGGGACTGGAAGTAGTCCGAACGATTGTTGAAAATGGGATCAAGCCACAAGTACCGATCGTTGTTGCTAATATTACCAATGAAGAAGGTGCACGATTTGAACCCGCAATGATGTCTTCCGGTGTGCTTTCCGGACATTTTGATAAAACGGCCATGCTGCGGTCAACGGATTCGGAAGGTGTTACATTTGGAGAAGCGCTTAAAAACAGTGGTTTTGAAGGAAAAGAAGAGAATCGCTTAAAAGATGCAGCTGCTTTTTTAGAGTTACACATTGAACAGGGGCCTGTATTAGAAAGTGAATCACTGCAGATTGGTGTCGTTGAAGGCGTCGTTGGCATGGTCAACTATGAGATCGAGGTAAACGGTGATTCCGACCATGCAGGTACAACGCCAATGCCAATACGACAAGATGCATTGTTTGCTGCCAATAACTTGATCACTGAAATACGTGAGAAAATGAATAAATTGGATGATAAATTGGTATATACGATAGGCAGAATGAATGTAAGTCCAAACATTCATACCGTCATACCCAATAAAGTTGTGTTTACCTTGGAGGCAAGACATCAAGATGCCAACACTATCAGGCAAGTAGAGGAAATTATTCAAGGGCTCCCGGAATCTTCGGGTAAGGAAAAATGTAACGTGAAAACAACTAAACAATGGGACCGGAATACAGTATGGTTTGATGAGCATATCGTCAATTCACTGGAACAATCGGCTAAAAATATCGGATATTCCTATAAGCGTATGGTAAGTGGTGCTGGACATGATGCACAGTTTATTTCAACCTATAATCCAACTGCCATGATATTTGTACCGAGTGTAAATGGTAAAAGCCATGCGGAAGATGAACTGACACCATGGGAAGACTGTGAAAACGGGGTTAATGTTATGCTGCAAACAGTTTTGGGCCTAGCCACAAAGTAAAGTTTTACATTGTGACTAGATGTCAAATGGTTGAAAGAAATCGATCACTTAAATTTCTTTCAACCATTTGTAAAAGATAACTATGCACTATCTCCAAACTAAGGGGAATTCTGTCCTCCTTTAGTACAGGTACCATACCGGAACCCAAGTGTCTACTCCTTTATTCTACCTTCCTAAATATAATATGCCTTAATAGCAATCTCCAAGGCAATTGCACGGTCGCTTCTTTTGTCGCTATTTCAATATAATAGTACCAGCGTAAATCTACCATTTCCTTGTTTGCTGCCTGTAAAGCAGCAAAAGAAGTGTTGGCAAGCAACGAAGGAAATACTGTAGTTACGGCCAAATCAATTGATATTAACATGTTGTTTAATAATAAGATGATATTCTGAACAATGTGTCTAATGATAAGGTGGATCAAAATGTTCATAATTAGCTAATAGAGAAAGCAAATTTGAAAGCGCTTAATAATGGATTTTTAGCTTACAAATTTTCAGACGAGTTATTAGTTCCATTACATATTAATAATGAATTTTTCGAAAGGAGATAATCTATGAAAAATAAAAGAAGTACAGTTTTTTTCCATGCAGCAGTTATCTTTGGCTTGATTATGTTAGAGACACCAATTGTATTACTAGCCAACAATATTGAACCAATGATTTTTGGACTGCCTTTTTTAATTTTTTGGGTACTATTTTGGTGGCTATTTTGTACAATTATTTTCCTGATCGCTTATATAAAAAAATGGGGAAAGAAAAAATCTATTCGATAGTTTAATCTTTTAATGGGAGGTACACTTATGTCAGCCGGAGTATTTATTATTTTTCTATTTTTATTTATTCCATTGGTAGTGGGCTTTATAGCAGCTGCCAGATCAAATAATTCGAGCAGTGACTTTTTTATCCAAGGCAGAAATATGGGTTCTGTTGCTGCTTTTTTTACTGTTGCAGCTACATGGTGGAGTTCATTTGCTTTTTTAGGTTCGAATGCCTCTTTTTATACGGAAGGTCCAGTATATTTAACAGCCTTTGCATGGAACGTTCTTTTTGGGTATCTGTATTACATAGTTGGAAAAAGAGTATGGTATCTGGGGAAGAAATTTGATTATGTTACGCCTTCTGATTTTATGGGTGACTTTTACGATAGTGAAAAAGTTCGAATTATTGTCGGAGCAGTTGTCACTATTTTCACAATCCCTTATTTACAAATTCAATTAACTGGGGGTGCCTATCTGATAGAAGTTACTTCAGGAGGCGTTATTCCTTTTTGGTTGGCAGCATTTCTATTTTACGCAGTTATAATTGTATATGTTTGGGTTGGAGGTATTAGAGCGATAGCCTGGACCGATATAATATATGGTGCTATTTTGTTCTTTGGTTTACTTTTAAGCGGCATCTATATATCTAACTTAGTTGGAGGCCCGATTTCTATGTTTAGTGAAATGCAGCGTATGCATCCGGAGTTCCTCACCCTGCCTGGCCCAGATGGAGCAGCTGGATTTTCATCGTGGATTTCTTTATGTATTGTTACTGCACTTGGTGCTCTTATGGGACCTCAACTTTGGTTGCGTATGTACGCAGTCAAGGATGGCCAACTATTTAATTTAATGCCATTTTTAATAGCGCTCGTAGCTGTTACTTATTTAGGCTCTGTTTTAATAAGCTGGACAGGTGTTCTGGAAATGCCTGGAATTGAAAATGCGGACCAAGTTTTACCTATTATGGTTACGGAATTTATGCCATTGGCTTTGGGAGCATTGATTTTAGCTGGAGGAGCAGCGGCGGCAATGTCTACATCCAATAGTCAAATTCATGCAGTTTCAACCGTTATTACAAAGGATTTTTATCAGAGATATAAAAACCCTAAAGCTTCAGATAAAAGGTTGACAAAAGTTTCGAGGTACGCCATCCTCATTTTCTCTATCGTTGCTTACTTCATGGCACTATTTGTTCCAGGAGTTCTTGTTGCGATAGGTTTAGTCGCTTTTGGTGGGACAGCACAGCTCATTGTACCAACATTAGGAGCTCTTTTCTGGAAAAGGTCCAATGCCAGTGGAGCAATCTCCGGATTAATTGGTGGCGTTGGTATAATGGTGATCTTAACTTTCATTCCTGGTCTGAACAGCCCATTGGGTCTTGATCCTGCAATGTGGGGACTTGCACTTAATACCATACTGTTTATAGCGGTCAGTTTAGCAACTGCCCCAAGAAATGAGAAAGTAGTTGAAAGATTTGATAAAGCACTTGAAATGTTTAAAAATAATGAAGAAGAAACACAGGAAGTGAACGATGAGAAAGCCTTGTGAAATACTCAAAATAACGTTTTTGTATGATATATAAAGATATCTTCCAATGGAGGAAGGATGAAATTAATATAAAATGCCTGATAGGTAAGATATGGAGGGATAATGTTGGGAAGGAAATTACTGTTCATCAATGGCGAAGTTATATCTGTGAATAATAACAATGAAATTAAAGAAGCGGTTGCTGTATTAGATAATAAAATTATTAAGACGGGCAGAACAGAGGATATTTTACAACTGAAGGATGCGGACAGTGAAGTTTTTGATTTGAATGGATGTACCTTAATGCCTGGTTTTATTGATCCTCATCTTCATATCACGATGTTCGGAACAAATCAGCTCTCTGTATCATGTAAAGATGATAATATAACGTCTATCGATGATTTGTTACAAAAATTAAGAGAAAGAGCAGAAAATACGCCAAAGGGTGAGTGGGTCAGAGCATCGGGATTTAATGAACAACAAATGCAGGATAAACGTTTTCCAACCAAGGAAGAACTTGATAATATCTCTTCCGAACATCCCATATTTATTGGTAGGACTTGCAATCATATGTCAGTGGTAAATAGTTTTGCATATGAACTGGCTAATGTAGACAAAGACACACCGGATCCGGATGGAGGGGAGTATGAACGCGGGGAAAATGGTGAACTTACTGGTCTATTAATTGAAAATGCACATATGAACATGTTCTCTGTCGCCTCTTTTACAGAGGAAGAAATGGAACAAGCCCATAGAATTTCCTCTCAGAAGTTTATAGAAAAGGGTATTACGTCTATTCATGAGGCTACAGGATATGGTTTTGAAAATCTGCATGCGCTTCAGGATCATAGTAATAGAGGCATTATTCACCAACGGGTTTATGCAATGATTGGTGCATTAAATGGCTCGGAGAAAATTGTAAGGCACATGGTTGGATCAGGTATATTTACTGGGTTAGGGGATAATAAATTCAAGATTGGCCCGGTTAAATTATTTCTTGATGGCAGCAGCAGCGGTCCGACTATATGGACAAGGGAACCTTATACAAGTGATTCCAATAATTTTGGCGTTCACTATTTTGAGCAAGATGAAGTTGATGAATTACTTATACCTGCCCATCAAAAAGGTTGGCAAATTACGGCTCATGCACAAGGCGATGCAGCAATTGATATGTTACTTAATACAATTGAAAAAGCAAATCAATTGTATCCAAGACCTGATGTGCGTCATCGCATAGAGCATGCGGGGATAGCGACCCCTGATTTAATTGAACGAATGAAAGAACAAAAGGTTGTTCCTATCCCAAACCCTGCATTTCATTATGAATTTGGTGATGGTTATATTGAAAATTATGGAGAACGTACAGCACATATGTATCCTTTAAAAGAGTATTTGGATAAAGATATTCCAGCGGCCATTGCATCAGATACGCCAATAACGGATTTCTCACCAATGCGCGGAATACACACAGCGATTAAAAGGAAATCACAATCAGGACAGCCGGTAGGCAAAAATCAAAGAATATCTTTGCTTGAAGCTATCCGCATGTATACCATCAACGGTGCATATGCATCATTCGAAGAACAATTAAAAGGAAGTATTGAATCTGGAAAGTTAGCTGATATGGTACTTTTTGATCGTTCTTTAATTAATGGAGATACAAATGACCTGTTTGAAGCACAAGTGGAATGGACAATGGTCGATGGAGAATTTGTTTATAAGAAAAAATAGCTGGAGATATATACTAAGCACTGACCCAAAGCACAGCTGAAAGGCTTCTTTTGGAGTCAATGCTTTTTTTCTAGAAGAGCTTTAACAAACTATTATTCACATATTTTTAGTTGCTTTTGGATCAGCTCTTAAATGAAATGTGTCTTACGTAAGCAGTCTGCCGTACACATTCCTTACACACTGTCTAACAATCTCCATAAGAAATTAACATTATGTCTAGTATCATCAAATCTTTAACACAATAAAAATAACTAGTAGCAAAATAGTTGAAAAGCACTCTGAAAGCGCTTAATAAGAAATATATAACTAATTGACAATTTAGAGTCTTTGATTGTTTTTAATTTTAGATCAAGGGGGTGAAACGATGTTTAATTTACCTTGGGAGACCGCACTATTAATGCTGCCTTGGCCAGTTATTTGGGTAACCTTGGCTCTCGTCATGTATTTCAAAATGCGGCGGGATGAAAGAATTGGAGATACAGAAGAATAACACAACCAATCACTGGAAAGGAAGAAATCGTCAATGAACTTAGACATTATCGTGTTTTTCATTTATCTGCTAGCAATGCTGGGAATAGGATTATATTTTACCAGAAAAGCGTCAGCATCAGCGGACCACTATTTACTGGGCAATCGAAAGATCGGTGCGCCGGTTACAGCCATCAGTATGCAAAGTTCTTCTATGAGCGGTTTCATGTTTATGGGCGGTCCGGCCCAAGCATTCCAAGAGGGCTGGCATGCACTGTGGTATGCAATAGGTGATGCTGGCGGATCGATTGTGAACTTGTCGGTATTGGGAAAAAGAATGAGAAGAATGTCGCAGCTGTTAGGTGCTCTGTCACCAGTGGAATATTTGGAAAAGAGGTTTGAAAGTACAGCAGTCCGTGTATATGGAGCAGTTGTAGCGATCATATTTCTGTTTGCATATGCATTTGCACAGTTTATTGCTGCTGGAAAGGCATTGGAAGCGATGTCAGGTTTTTCTTATGAATTGGCTCTGGTTATAGGTATAGGCGTTATAGTTGTTTATACTGTGCTCGGAGGATTTCTGGCCGTTGCTTTCAGTGGCTTTGTGCAAGGGATTATCATGTTGATTGGTGTAAGTGTTATCGGGGTAATGGTATTGCCTCAAGTAGGCGGATTATCAGGATTGAATGCACAGCTTGCCGAGATTGATCCTACATATCTCAGCATTTGGGGCAAGGATTTAATCTATTATGGCCAATGGGGTGTCATCTTGGGTGCGGTGCTTATTTATGCTATCGGGTATATGGGCCTCCCGCACGTTTCCGTTAAACATATGTCGATGGAAGGCGGCGACACCACAAAAAATGCCGTTCTTTGGTCAGCTGGATTCAATCAATTATTTACATTCACGCCTTATATATTAGGGTTGTCTGCTATTATAATTATGCCAACTGTTTCCGATCCGGAAATGGTTATCCCGGAGATGGTTTATATGGTATTTCCGGGTATATTAGCAGCGATTCTGCTTTCAGCTATTATGGCGGCCATTATGTCTACATGTGATGCTTTGCTGATGCAAGCAGGGACGACACTTTCACGTGATGTTTACAGCCGGTTTATTAATAAAAATGCTAGCCATAAACAACAGTTATTGGTATCCAGATTGTGTATTTTAGTTGGGGGCATTGTTGGCATCGTTGTGGCTGTATACGAGCCGCCAACCGTCTTTGCACTTGTCATATTTGCATTTGGTGTATTGGGGAACACTTTTATGGTTCCTTACATTGCTTCAGTTTATTCAAAAAATGCGAATAAAATCGGTGTGTTGTGTGCCATGGTTGGTGGCTCAGTAACTAACATTGTGTGGGAAATGTTCACCTTCCAAAACGCGACAGGGATACACCCGTTCCTGGCCGGCGTGCTGGTTTCTTTGATTGCTATGCTGATTGGAAATAAATTTGGAACACCGCCTTCAGACCCAATTTTAAATGCATTTGACTTAGCGAAACAGAATAAAAGAATCCCAAAAAAATTGGAAAAAGGGATTTTTGATGATTTAGCACCTGAAGCGCAGAATATTTCCCGTTTCCTTGAAACACAAGAAGCCCAGAAGGACTTAGTAGAAAGACCATCGGAATCAAGGGAAAGTCAACAGAAAACGTCGCTTGATAAAGCACATAGACGTACAGTTGGACAGCCAGAAGTTAGACTGAATTTAGAGGGGTAATGACATGGGAGAAAAGGTCTTAACACAATCAATTAAATTTGGAAAGAAACAAATAGAAACAAGTCTCATGAAATTACAGCCTGGTGTAAAGTATCTGGCAGATAGAATTATCTATTATCCTTATTACTTTTTCGTCTATAATGTAAAAGCTAAGAGACTTTTTTTACCGATGAACGAGAAAGTTGGTTGTGCGGTGGACGCTATAAGTGGAAGTGGCTCACTAGTGGATTATAACCCGAATTTTGAAGTAGTCGAAATATCGGAAAAGCAGCGGTTACACCAATATCAGGAGCTTGAAGATTGTTTGCCTATTTCCGAAAGTTTTATATTCCAATCGTTATCATTAAAAATGAGGATGTTTTCTTTTTCTCATGTACAGGTCGAAAAACGGCAATTGTTCTACAGGCCTTATTGGGTTGTTTACAATACAAAGGGGAATGGACAGGATTTTATTGTGGATGGTGTAACTGGTCAGTATCATCCCTTATAGATTTAAAACGTATAAATTTAACCAAACTCCGTGCTGACTTTGAGACGTGGAGTTTGGTTATTCTACTCCCTTAGAAAAGGGTAAGGTCCCTGGATTTGGAATCCTTTAATAAATGATAGGCCTTGATAGCTGTTTCAATCGCCAAACGGTTGGTTGGTTCCAGGTAATCTTTCCCCAGGAGTTCTTCTATTTTTTCAAGGCGATGATAAAGCGTCTGACGTACAATGAATAAACGTTCTGCTGTTTCTTTCTTTGATTCGTTAAATTTCAAATACGTTTCAAGTGTCGTCAGCAGTTCTGCGTTCATTTCCTTATCATGATTAAACAATGGACCAATATAATCGTCAATATATGATTCGAATAATTGGTTGTCCTGCAGTTGGAAAAGAAGCCGGTATATTCCGATGTTTTCGTAAAGAGCAATGTCTGAATCGTGATATTTGCTCAGATGAAGCACCTCATTGGCCTCCTTATAGGCACGCATGAACTTGGAGATATCCCGATGGCTGCCGCTGATTCCGGTGTTGTGGGATTGAATGTTCAGCATCTGCGGGCATTCCGAAATTAATTCAGTGAATTGATTTGCAGCGAATTTGTCATGTTTGTCGGTATCAAAAAAACTAATAACGGCTATTTCAGTTTTCTTTACAGAAACTGCTGGATAAAAACCATAACGTTCAAATAATGATCGGATAGTCATCGATCGATGCACTTTTATTTCATCCCATTCATCATGATTAATGGCTGAAGATGCGGTATCCGCCTGACAAATAAATACTCTGAAGTGTAAATGTTTCTTCGATGACGGCATTATCATTTTGAGTTCATCAGGATTATATGGTTTTCCAAGCAATAGATTTTGCACCAAATCATCTTCTACATTTAATTTTCGTTCTTCAATGGTCCTGTTTCTTAATAAAATTTGTGCTATTGATATGGCTGCTCTGTCCAGTACAGTAAATAAAAACTCGTTTGGAGATTCTTCAGTTACGTGAAGACATAAATACCCCCAAATCTGGCCGACAACATTGACAGGGGTCAGCGCAAACTTTTTATCGTCAATGGTAATTATTTTTTCAAAAAGTTTTTCGGTACAATGATTTTGCACATATGAAGCGAGTAATTTATTAAAAGCCTTCCCTTCAGGAGGATAATAATACGCTTTGGCTTCATCAGTAATAAACAATGCGTACGATTGAAATTGATCATGTAATTTTTGCAGGATTTTTAGTATCCCATTTGGTGAGAGGGATAGTTCTGTGAACGCTTGGGTCAACTCACTAATTTCATACAGCATTTTATGATGCTGGTTAATAATATGTGTATGTAATTGTTGTGTGATCTCAACAAATTTAACAACTTCTTCAAACACAATGATGGGAAAATTATGCTCATCTGCAAACTGCTTAATTTTAGTTGGGAGAATGCTAAAATGAGGCCCAATTTCAATACAGATGCCAGCAACATTTTTGTTAATTAACCTTTCATAAGTATTAAATGAAGACTCGAGGTCGAGTCGCGTCCCTGTTGTGAGAACCAGTTCGCCTCCGTTGAGTAAGGCATCAAAATCGTCTGTTTCAATAATATGCGTCCATTTTATGTTTTTGCTTAATCCTTTTTCGCCTGCTAAAACGTGCGCACTTTTAAACAGATCACTGTTCAGCGCATCATTGATTGTCAAGTTAAAGCTGCTCATTATTCCGCCCTCCAGACCGTTAAAACAAAACGGGATTAATTTGACACATTGTAAAATGAAAATTTTAGGAATAATAGTTATAGTATGATTATGAAATTAATTGTAATCGCTGTCAATTGATTAAATCTTAATTTGGGAGTGATTGGGAGAATTCAGTATATGGAATAGACTCCTGGACAGTTTGTAAAATGTTCTGTCACTATCAGCCGTCTATAAATTATTCCGGAAAGGAGTTTTTAAATGAAAACCTCAAAGGAAACATCACAGGCACTGGTGGAAAAGGACCAGCGAAATATCTGGCATCATATGTCCAAATATGACTCTAAGAGAGAACCAATGATTACAACAAAGGCAAAAGGTTCCTGGATTACAGACCATAATGGGAACAAGTATCTTGATGGTATGTCTGGGTTATGGTGTGTGAATGTTGGTTATGGGCGTGAAGAACTTGCACAAGCAGCATATGACCAATTGAAAGAGATGTCTTATACATCAATGTCACAAAGTCATTTACCGGCCATAAAACTCGCTGAAAAATTGAATGAAATGCTGAATGATGAGTATATGATTTTTTACTCCAATAGTGGTTCGGATGCTAATGAAGTGGCTTTTAAGGTAGCCAGACAATATCACCAGCAAAATGGCGAGTCATTACGATATAAATTTATATCACGTTATCGGGCTTATCATGGCGGTTCCCTAGGTGCATTAGCTGCTACGGGTCAATCAATTCGTAAATATAAATACGAACCTCTCACTTCCGGTTTTTTACATGTTGCTCCTCCAGATAATTATCGGAGACCTGAAGGCCAATCGATTGAAGAATATAATTTGCAAAGAGCTCATGAGATTGAGGAAAAAATTGTATGGGAACAGAAAGAGACCATTGCTGCTGTGATTATGGAACCAGTCATCACTGGAGGGGGTGTATTGATACCGCATCCAGTATATGTAGAGAAAGTCCAGGAAATTTGTAATCGTCATGGTGTATTATTAATTATCGATGAAGTGATTTGCGGATTTGGCAGAACAGGAAGAACGTTTGGGCACATGCACTACGATATAAAGCCAGATATAATTACGATGGCAAAGGGGTTAACGAGTGCTTATTTGCCCTTATCTGTTACGGCTGTTCGTAAGGATATATACGAATCCTTCAATAATACCGAAGAAAATAGTCACTTTCGCCATGTAAATACATTTGGCGGTAACCCAGCGGCATGTGCTGTTGCTTTAAAAAATATTGAAATAATGGAACGGGAGAATTTAACCAATAGGGCTGCTGTTTTAGGTGAAAAACTAAGAGATGGACTAAAGGAACTGGAAAGTCATCCATATGTTGGGGATATCCGTAATCAAGGGTTTGTCATGGGAATAGAAATGGTAGAGGATAAAACAACGAAGGAACCGGCAACCGAACAACGTGTAGGAAAAATTATAGCAGATTGTAAAGCAAATGGTTTGATTATTGGAAAAAACGGCGATACCGTAGCTGGATATAATAATATACTGGCACTTTGTCCGCCTCTTTCCAGTACAGATGAAGACTTAGATTTCATTGTATCCATTATCAAAAAGGTATTTAAGGAGAATGGTTCATAAACCTTATTTCTATTGGAATATTTCTGGATTATGGAGGGCTTGGAATGAAGATAGGAATACCACGAGAAATAAAAAATAATGAGAATCGGGTGGCGGTTTCACCCTCAGGAGTCGATGCTTTAGTCAAAGCTGGACATGAAGTAGTTATTGAAAGCCAGGCAGGGGTTGGATCAGGCTTTTCAGATGAGGAATATAAACAAATGGGTGCCATCCTTGAACAAGGTCCTGAGGAAGTCTGGTCTCAGGGGATGGTCATAAAAGTTAAAGAACCACTTCCACAGGAATATCCTTATTTTTATGAAGGTCTTATTTTACTCACATATCTACATTTAGCTGCAGAACCAGATCTGGCTAAGAAATTAACAGATTCAAAGGTTATTAGTATTGCATATGAAACAATTCAAGAAAAAGATGGATCGCTACCGTTACTTGCACCAATGAGTCAAGTGGCTGGTCGAATAGCAGCTCAAATTGGCGCCCAATTATTGGAGAAACCCAAGGGTGGCAAAGGGGTTCTGTTAAGTGGTATTCCAGGAGTGATGCCAGGTAGGGTAACGATTATTGGAGGAGGTGTTGTAGGAGAAAATGCTGCTCGAATTGCAGTTGGCTTAGGTGCTAATGTGACTGTTCTTGATCTCGACCCTAATAGATTGCGAGAATTAGAAAATTTGTTTGGGGATCAAGTAAACACACTTATGTCAAATCCTCTTAATATAGCGGAATCTGTGGCACAATCTGACCTTGTTATTGGTGCAGTATTAATTCCTGGTACAAAAGCACCAAAACTTGTACGGGAAGAAACCGTTAAGAAAATGCAAGAGAATTCGGTTATTGTTGACGTGGCTATTGATCAAGGGGGGATATTTGAAACTAGTGATAAAGTAACGACTCATGACGATTCTACTTTTACAAAACATGGAGTCGTTCATTATGCTGTAGCCAATATGCCAGGTGCGGTACCAAGAACAGCATCTTCAGGTTTAACAAACGTAACACTGCCATATGCATTAGAAATTGCTAATAAAGGATATGTTAAATCAAGTTTAGAAAATGAGTCAATCAAAAAGGGAATCAATACAATGCAAGGATTTATAACCTATAAGGCAGTTGCAGAAGCACATAAGATCCCATATAAGGATCCAAGTTTATTATTAAATGATATGGAATTGACAACTCATTAATATAGTTAAGGAGGTTTCAAAAATGACACAACCACAAACAAAATCAGAGCAATTAAAAAACTATATAGGCGGCAAATGGATTGAAGCAAAAAGCGATAAGACGGAATCGGTCATTAATCCGGCGACAGGCGAGGTTATTGCTGAAGTTCCGATTTCATCCAATGAAGATGTGGACCATGCTGTAGAGGTGGCACATGAGGCATTTCAGGACTGGAAAGAACTCGCTGTACCGAAGCGTGCACGCATTTTATTCAAATACCAACAGCTGTTGGTTGACCACTGGGATGAATTGGCTGAACTTATTACGATTGAAAACGGTAAAAACTTAAAGGAAGCCAAAGGGGAAGTACAGCGCGGGATTGAAAATGTTGAATTCGCTGCCGGTGCGCCGAATTTAATGATGGGCGATCAACTATCTTCCATCGCATCGGGACTTGAATCTGGTGTATATCGTTATCCTATCGGTGTTGTCGGTGGTATTACCCCGTTCAATTTTCCAATGATGGTACCTTGTTGGATGTTTCCAATGGCAATCGCGACAGGTAATACGTTTATTATGAAGCCATCTGAGCGTACTCCGTTGCTAGCAAATCGTTTGGCAGAACTTTTGGAAGAGGCAGGCCTTCCTGAAGGTGTCTTTAACATTGTACATGGCGCCCATGATGTTGTGAATGGCCTTCTGGACCACGATAAAGTTGCCGCGATTTCATTTGTTGGATCGCAGCCCGTAGCTGAGCATGTCTATAAACGCGGGACAGACAATCTGAAACGAGTTCAGGCACTGTCCGGTGCCAAAAACCATACAATTGTTTTGAACGACGCCAATATGGATAATGCTTCTACTCAAATTTTGAATGCGGCTTTCGGCTCGGCGGGTGAACGCTGCATGGCGGCATCAGTAGTGGCAGTGGAAGAATCTGTAGCGGATGAATTTATTGATCAGCTCATCAAAAAAGCAAATGAGATTAATATTGGAAATGGACTTGATGAAGACGTCTTTTTGGGACCGGTCATACGTGAACAGCATAAAGAACGTACCCTGGGTTATATTGAAACTGGTGAAAACGAGGGTGCTAAGTTAATCCGTGATGGCCGTGAAGATGGAAACGCACAAGAGAAAGGCTATTTCGTAGGGCCGACCATTTTTGATAACGTAACGACAGAAATGAAAATTTGGCAGGAAGAAATCTTTGCACCGGTGCTGTCGATTGTTCGTGTCAAGGATCTTGACGAAGCTATCGATGTTACCAACCAATCACCGTTTGCGAATGGATCTTGCTTATTTACACGTGATGGCGGTAGTGTAAGACAATTTCGGGAAAACATCGACGCGGGCATGCTGGGGATTAATATTGGTGTACCAGCGCCAATGGCATTTTTCCCTTTCTCGGGATGGAAGGATTCCTTCTATGGTGATTTGCATGCAAACGGAAAGGACAGTGTTGAATTTTATACACGTAAAAAAGTTATGACAACAAGATGGGTATAACATCCATTTAAGAGTGCAGTGTTGCAAACACTGTACTCTTTTTAGTGTGCCAGGCATGCACACATTCTATAGGGTTCAAGTGCCGAGTTATTAAGTAATAGTAGTGGTTATCCAAAGACAGGAGAGTCTAGGGTAATACGGAAGCTAAAGGAACTAGGGAGGTAATCTTTGCCCAAAGAATAGGGAACTTAGATGACAGTAGTTCTGTTCTTAACTGATTCATCTAGCAACCAGAGAATGAAGAGTCGATTTAGTCGAAATTAGACGAATTCGTTGGACTTAAATGAAACCACCGCATACGAAACCGTAACGCGGTGGCTTGAGAGGTTGGGGGGAGTAGTCACCCCTGCTACTCGAATTTAACTATTTGACTCACGTAATAGAAGCCTGATAAATACCTTCAACGGCTTTCTTCAGCTCGTTATTGAACTCTTCATCTGACTGATTAACGTTCAAATCCTGAGTCAATGCCCGGGAGAAGCTGGCGATCAGTTCGTTATTTTCTTTCAGTTTCTCGTTCGCTTCCTCTGTTGCGTAACCGCCTGAAAGTGCCACAACACGGACGACTTGAGGATGCTCAATCAGTTCTTTGTAGATGTTTGGAACGGTCGGGATGGTCAGCTTCAGCATGACATGTTCGTCTTGTCCCAATTTATCGAGGTGGCTTTGAATTTCTGCCTTTAACAGTTCCTCGCATTTTTCTTTTTCAGAACTATTGATGTCGACTTCCGGCTCAATAATCGGCACGAGCCCTGCATCAATGATCTTCTTGCCGATTTCGAATTGCTGATCGACAACTTCCTTGATGCCTTCAGGGTTGGCTTCTTTGATAACGGAACGCATTTTAGTTCCAAAAATGTGGCGTTCATTCGCACGTTTGAGCTTATCGTCGAGGTCATCAATCGGCTTCATCAGTTGTACGCCGTTCGATTCTTCAGCAAGTCCTTTATCCACTTTCAGGAATGGCACAACGCCTTTCTTTTCAGCCAAATAATCGCCTGTGTACATGCCCTCGATTTCACGATCCATTGTTTGTTCAAACAGGATGGCACCGATTATGTGACTATTGTCGAAAGCAGGCGCCGTGATGATACGCGTGCGCATATCGTGCACCAGATCAAACATTTCGTCTTCGTTGGAATATTGATCTTCTGTAACACCATACAGTGCCAGTGCTTTAGGTGTACTGCCGCCGCTCTGGTCAAGTGCAGCGATAAAACCTTTTCCGTTTCCCATTTGTTCCAAGTGTTTCTGGTTCATCATTTCCACTCCTTTATCATGATAAAATTACCTTTATCTGTTTAGGGTAATTTATTTATCTGGAGAAAAGCAATCTTCTGCTATATTATATCATGAAAAAAGGATTGATTATAGTCATGGGCGTGTTTTTGTATAGCAGAAGATTTAAGATTATATAAGGGAAATGAATTTTACAGTGTTTTGTTACTTTCTATTGAACAGGTATTCCTTCAAACAATAATAAATGCAAAAACAGATAAAAGAACAGATGTTATGATCATTGCAATCAATGGCCTTACTGCTTTCGTGCGCAAATCATTGAAACTTACGCTGAGACCAAGGCCAACCATTGCAGCTGTCAACAGCCATGTTGTCAGTGAATAGACACCGTTCATTGTTCCTTCAGATACTGGGATATAATTTCCAAGTACATACGTACCAAAGATACTAAGCACAATAAATCCGAGCAAGAACCATGGGAAAGCGACTTTGGTTTTTGACTGATCTGTTCCTTTGTTTTTAACTTTCATAATGTAGATGAAGATAAAGCATAATGGAATGAGTAAAAATACACGCCCTAGTTTTGCCAGCAGGGCCATCGCCAGTGCGTCTCCTCCTGCAGGGTCAGCTGCGAGTGCAACATGCGCGAGTTCATGCAGACTTATTCCTGACCATATACCATAATCGATAGCCGAAAGGGGGAGGATTGGGCGTAATAATATATAAACAATCGAAAAAATCGTCCCCATTAAAGCGATGATGCCAACACCGATTGCTGTATCTTCATCCTTTGCCTTGACGATTGGTGCAACGGCAGCGATGGCAGCTGCTCCGCACACGCCGGTTCCCACACCCAACAACAACGAAATTGATGTGTCCGCTTTAAACACTTTCGCAAGCCAAACCATTAAAAGAATCGCAAATAATATCACTGCTGCATCCCGCAGAAGCAATCCCAGCCCGTCACTGAGCACAGTATTAATATTTAATCTGAGTCCATATAGAATAATGGCTAATCGGAGCAGTTTTTTGGCTGAAAATGTCACGCCGGCCCTTATAGCTTCCGGATAGCCGAAAATTTGCCGGTAAGCAATCGCAATTATAATAGCACAGGCGAGCTGGCCGACATATGCAAAGCCAGGGACAAGAGCAAGCAGATAGCCCAAGAGTGCGATAAAAAATGTAAAAGCAACACCGCCAATCCAGTATTTTTTTTGATTAGAGGGTTTTGGTTCCTCAGGCTCTTGAGTCGGCAGCTCCGTCTGAGTGGTTGCATTTTCTAAAGTCATAACAGCAGCACCTCCTATCTCCAGAATAAAGGAGGTTCTATGATAAGAGAAATAAATTATTATAATGATGATGATAAAAAATCGTGATAATATGATCATAGAGTAAATGACGATAGTCGGGGTGATAGAAAAATGGATCAATATCTGAAAGTGTTCGTTGTTACAGTCGAAAGAAAAAACTTTTCTCGTGCAGCTGAAGAGCTTCATATGACACAGCCTTCCGTCAGCCAGTACATTCGCACGCTTGAGGAAAAATTCGGTACCAAGTTGCTGGAAAGAACAAACAAATACGTTCGCTTAAATAAAGCCGGGGAAATTGTCTATCATCACGCCAAGGAAATTCTGGGGCTCTACGATAAAACGCAAAATCTGATCGATGACTTAATGAATCAGGCAAAAGGGCCACTTTCGATTGGGGCCAGTTACACGTTTGGTGAATATGTATTGCCGCGCATACTGGCGACTCTACAAAAAGCTTACCCTGAACTTCAGCCGGATTTGACGATCGGTAATACAGCCAAAATTGCCAGTTTAGTTACAAGCCATCAGCTTGATATCGGCATTGTAGAAGGTAATTTTAAAGATAAGCACTTGCTAATTGAAGATTTTGCAGAGGACTATATGGTTGTCGTTGCTTCACCGGCACTTGAAATGGCCCAGCGTGAAGGTTATGTGGCTATAAGTGAGCTGGAGCAGGAAACATGGGTTGTCCGTGAACCGGGTTCGGGCACCCGTGAAGCAACTGAAAAAATGTTTAAGCAAATCGGCATTGTGCCATCAAAGAAAATCAATTTTGGCAGCACGCAATCCATTAAGGAAGTCGTAGAAGCCGGGCTGGGCATCAGTCTGTTATCCCAATGGGCCATTCAGAAGGAACTGAAGAACGGGGATCTAAAAATTATAAAGGTGAATGGTCTTCCGTTTTCAAGGCAATTTTCAATCATAACCCAAACACCGTTTCGGACAAAGTCATTGGAAGTATTTATAGACTTATTGTATAGGGAAAAAAGCGCTGACGGCTGGATTTGATTAATTCAAGCAGCGATCGGCTAAGCAAGTTCCTTTCAAATCTTGTGATTTTGTATTAGGATTGTTATCTGGTGCCGATATCGCCCCGGGTTACGGGAGTATGGGCATGAACGCCTTAATGAATTACGTTTCACTAATTGGAGGAACAGCAGATGTCTGATCGCAATAAAGGTATTCTATTATTATTGGTTTCTGCACTTGGTTTTTCCCTTATGGGGGCTCTCGTTAAGCTATCCGGTGATTTACCGACCGTGCAGAAAGCTTTTTTTCGTAATATAGTAGCAGCTATCATAACATTAGGCTTTGTTTTGCGTCATAATGAAAGGATATTCGGGAAAAAAGAGAACCAGAAGCTGCTGCTGTCCCGCTCAGCACTTGGGGCAGTTGGTATTGTGGCTAATTTCTATGCCATCGATCGTCTTGTTTTATCCGACGCTGAGATGCTGAATAAGCTTAGCCCGTTCATCCTGATTATTTTTTGTGCGATATTCCTGAAGGAGAAGGCGCGTAAATTTCAGGTTGTCGCTATCTTTGTAGCGTTTATCGGTGCACTGTTTATCATACAGCCGCAATTTTCCGTGGAAATTCTCCCTTATATCGTCGGGGTGATCGGAGCGATTTTCGCAGCTGGTGCCTACACGCTTCTCCGTGTTCTGGGCAATAAGGAAAAGTATTACACAGTCGTCTTTTATTTCTCGTTTTTCACAACAATTGTGCTTCTGCCGTTCACAGTTTTCCTTTATGAACCGATGAGCTGGCAGCAATGGGTATTGCTGCTATTGGCAGGAGCGTGTGCGACGGTGGGGCAATTTGGTATAACGCTTGCCTATAAGTTTGCGCCGGCCAATGAAATCTCGATTTTCTTTTATTCAACGGTCGTTTATTCGGCGCTATTAAGCATTGTACTGTTCGGGCAAATTCCGACACTGCTCAGTGTGATTGGCTATGTCATCATATTCGGCGCATCGTTCTACATGTTCTTGAAAAACAACCGGATGGATAAACAGGAAGCGCAAGAGGAAAAGCGATTGAAAACGTCATAGGAATGAGAAGGCCCCGAACGTCAGCGAGTGTAGTGTTCGGGGCAAGTTTTTTGGACGACGTGTTGAACTCTCGTCTCAATTACAACAAGCCTTATTCGGCATGTTTGTCTCTATAGGCCTTTGCATATTGATCGGCTGCATAGATAGCATCGGCCACGTCGTCTGCTGTGACGTCGAAGGCCTGGTGGATGGTTTCGCCTTCTGATGTTGCTGCTTCAGCCACTTTCATAATGTCATCGTGTGAAGCATCCTTTAACTTGATGTCTTCCAGGGTGATCGGCAGTCCAAGGCTGACGTACAATTCGATATAACGCTCAATTTCGTCAATACTGTGTTTTTCCAGAGTGAGCTGGACAAGTGTGCCGAATGCGACTTTCTCACCGTGTGTCAAGTGGTGAATATCACCTTTTAGTGCTGTGAAGCCATTGTGGATGGCGTGCGCAGCTCCGAGGCCGCCGCTTTCAAAGCCTAAACCGCTGAGTAGGGTGTTGGCTTCTACAATTGATTCCAGTGCTGGTGTAACCGATTTTGCCTGGACCGATTCATAGGCAAGATGTGCATACTGGAATAGCGTTTCCTCACATCTTTCGGCAATCGCCTGTGCGGCAATTGATGTGCTTCCGCCTGCCATTGTATTGCCGTCTGCGTTGATGACACTGCGGGCTTCGACCCATGTGGCAAGGGCATCGGCTATCCCTGATGCAAGGAAACGAGGCGGGGCACCTGCAATAACTTTTGTATCAACAACGACCAAGTCCGGATTCTTGTTATAGAAGCGATACCCTTCAAAGACGCCGTCATCAGAATAGACTACGGAAAGCGCGCTCGTTGGTGCATCTGTTGAGGCGGTTGTCGGAACGATCACGGCATATCCGTTCACTTCATCCGATACGGCTTTGGCGGTATCGAGCGTTTTACCGCCCCCGACACCGATCACGACAGACGCACTCGCTTTATCTGCTAACTCCGTAATCCGATTAATTTCCTGTTTGGAAGCTTCGCCGTTAAAAACAACTTCTTCGGCTTTTATGTTTTCCTGTTTAAGCTGTTCGACAACATCGTTCCCGGCGATATCCCAAACCGTTTCATCCGATATGACGACGGTCTGTTCACCGATATCTTTCACGTATTGTCCGATATTTTGTATGGCGTTTTTCCCCTGAACATACTTGGCAGGGCTTATAAATATTCTTTCACTCATGATGCAACACTCCTTTTTAGCTATGTCCCAGTTATTTATTCCCAAGTTGGCTGGTAAAAACACTTAATTATTTTATAAAATGTTGATGAGATTGCTGCTGGAATAGGCGTGTGTTTTCCATTAATAGATCAGTCAGTCTCCCAGTAAATAGATTTCCTTACCCTTATAATCGAAGAAAATCTGAAAAAGGGGGGATCAGAGAGGAAATTTACATAAATATTTTTTAATCCTAAGCCCCCAAATGCATATTTAGTTCGATAATAGGTATAAGGAGATGGTCTGCTTAATACAGGACAAGATATTTGTCCTGCTGCTCATCGAAAATAGTCCCTTTTTCATATTCATTTTCAATTATATGAATGTTATCATTTATTAATAAATTCAAATAGAGTATACGTGACTGACGCAGTAAGGCATCGTGATAAATTGAAAGGGCTTTCTATCAATCCTTTGGCTGTATCACTATGTTTTTTATAGTTGATAGCGAACGTATTAAATAGAGTTATCAGCAAATAATAATCAGAGGAGGCGTCATTTTGAATAATTGGAGTAAGTATTTGGTGCTGATACCCATTTTGTTGCTGTGTCTGTCAGCGTTAAATGGCATCAGCAATGTATCAGCAGCAGATGAAGAAGAACTTACGGTTAACCCTAAACCACAGGAAGTGAATAGAACGGGTAAAGGCTTTCCTTTGACACCCAAAGTTGGCGTTGTAGTAGGGGAAGGGACGGATGAACAGGCAGTCAATGAAGTCATTAGCGCTCTGGAAAACGCAGATGTGAAATCGATCATCCAAAAAAATCCAGGTGAAAAAGTAAATACGCCTGTAACTATTTTTATAGGCGGCCCTTCCGAAAATCAAGGTTCTGTAAATGCTCTGGAACGGCATGGTGTACAAGGACCGGAAGAACTGGCGGACGAAGGCTACGTTCTGTATGCACATAAGAAAAATAAGCAAATCGTTCTTGCCGGGAAAGATAAGACCGGAACCTATTATGCTGCTAAAACATTCAGCCAAATAATCAAGGAACGAACCGGCAGGGATTGGATACCTCAGGTGGAAATCCGTGACTGGCCGGAGATGCCGATTCGCGGGTCGATTGAAGGTTTTTACGGTCCGCCATGGACACATGAGGACAGATTGAGCCAGCTGGAATTTTACGGTGAGAATAAGATGAACACATATATTTACGCACCTAAAGATGACCCATATCACCGGGAAAACTGGCGCGAGCCTTATCCTGAGGGAGAATTGACACGTATAAAGGAACTGGTAGATACGGCAAACGAAAATCATGTAAATTTCACTTTCTCTTTGTCACCCGGTCAATCAATCTGCTACTCAGGCGACGAGGATTTTGGATTGCTGAAGCAGAAAATGGAGCAAATGTGGGATCTGGGTGTCCGGTCTTATGCCATTTTCTTGGATGATATCAGTAAAAATCTGCACTGTGACAAGGATCAGGAGAAATTCGGTGACGAAGAGGCTCCGGTTGCTGCAGCCCATGCCTATCTGCTGAACCGGTTTTCCGAGGAATTTATCCAGACGCATGAAGGAGCGGAGCGATTGATCATGGTTCCGACAGATTACTCCGGTAATGGCACAACCGATTACCGTGAGCAATTTGCTGACATGCTTAATGATGACACCATAGTTATGTGGACTGGCCCGAAAGTGGTTTCCGAACAAATCACTTCAGAAGGAACGGAAAAGGTCTGGGATATTTTTCAGCATGACTTGTTGCTGTGGGATAATTATCCGGTAAACGATTTTGACCGCAACAGTCTGTTCTTTGGCCCGCTCGTTAAACGGGATGCTGATATAGTGGAACACGGCGTTGTTGGTTTAACATCAAACCCAATGAATGAGGCAGAAGCTTCAAAAATACCACTGTATACAATTGCGGACTATACATGGAATCCTGCTGACTATGAACCTAAGCAATCATGGGAGCGCAGCATTCAGTCGTTTGGCGGTGATGCAGCAGACGTACTCAGAAAGTTTGCCGAGAATTCCTATTCCTCACCGCTTAATGAAAAAGAATCCCTGACATTGACACCATTAATCGAGGATTTCTGGCGGGCTTATGTATCTGATAATGCTGAAGAAGAAGCGGACGCACTTAGGGATGAATTCAGGAATCTGCAGAGTGTTCCGGGAAAACTTCGGCAGCAGATGGATAATGACAAATTCATTGAGGAAATAGACCCTTACTTGGATAAATTGGAACTTTACGGTGAAGCCGGCGAGGCTGCAGTTAACTATCTTACGGAACAAAAAGAAGGTCAATCGGATAAGAGATACAGGGAAAAACTTATGACGTTATTTAACCAATTCGAAAAAATCCCGCAAAAAATGGGACAAGGCGTTATAAAGCCATTTTTGATTAAAAGCGTGCTGACATTGCCATCATTGGAAATGACATTGCAACCGCAAATTGATGCATTCTGGGAGCAATATAATGGTAATGATGCCGACCAGGCTTCAGAGGAACTGATTGCTACGTTTGAAAATCTGCAGCAAGTCGCTGTAAATGCTCGCAAAAGTATTGATCATGAAGGTTTTCTTGAAGCGGCTAACCCATATTTAAATAATCTTGATGTCTATGGGAATGCAGGTGAAGTTGCTGTTAAGTATCTAATGGCAAAGAAAAACGGACAGGCAGATCAAGCAAATGAATATCAGGCTCAACTGAGAGATTTAATGATCCAGGTTAATAAAATGCCGCAAAAGATTGGTGAGCAAGTGATTAAACCATTCCTGATCGATAGTATGTGGGGTGAGCTCAATGTTGTCGAGTACCGCGAGCTGGATGGTGTTAACACGTCCCGCGGGGGTGGAGAATTGATTCAATATACGCCTGAACATGGTGAATCCACCGGAACAAATCAGTGGGGCTACGAAGTAACGGTTGTTGATGGTACCGTTACAAAGCGTGGCGGCAACGATTCCGAAATCCCCGACAACGGCTATGTGCTGAGTATCCATGCGAATGACTGGCTTCGTGATTATGCAATGCCTGGAGCAACTATCCAAATAGAAGACGGTACTGTACTGATTACGAAGTCAGAGGAGTAGACAAAACCTCATCTGCCTGTGGTAAGGCAGATGGGGTTTTGTGGTGTTATTCAAAAACAGAGCAGTATACTGGTGGGCTGCTCTGTTAGCTTTGAAAGATACTAGGAGTTCTGGACTTGTGCGACGACAGCCTAAACTCGTGCGGCGGAAGCCTAAAACTCGTGCGAGAGCAGACCCAAATCGCGCATGAAACCTGTATTTAAGTGAGCGCGCAAACACCTATCCTTAAGCAAGTCTCTGATATCAAATCAATGTGATTTCGTTAACGGTGCAATCTTCCCAGCTGTTTAAAATATCGCTCATCATACCCCATTCGTTCGGATGCTTCTTTTCCAGCTGCCATGACTTTTTTTTTGATGTGGGGGGTTTTGTTGTTTGTCATCCGCTGAAGCGGTCCGACCACTGTGATCGCACTGATAACTTTTCCGGTATGGTCACGGATTGTTGCGGCAACTGATTTAATGCCTTCCCGAAATTCTTCTGTACTGATAGCGTAGCCGTCTTCGCGGACAGCTGCCAGACGGCTGCGCAATTCATCCGGGTTGGTAATGCTGTTTTCAGTGTGAGCTTCCAATCCTTTATTAATCACTTCCTCTACGGCACCGCCTTCATCATAAGCAAGCATTACTTTCCCTTAACTTGTGGCATATGGGCATCTTTCTTATTGAGCGGTACCGGCCTGCTCCTCACGTATTATGAGGCATCACCGCTGGTCTGGCTGATGATCATCATGTCGATTCTTGGCATGAGCCAGGGGTTTAATAATATCACGACACAAACGGCACTTTTTGAGAATGTGCGTCCGGAAGAAACCGGATCGGCATCCGGGCTGTACCAGACAAGCCGTTATATTGGAGCCATACTATCTTCCAGTCTACTGGGTCTTACGTTTAACGAGCATATGGATACTGGCCACTTGCATCTGGTTGCGCTGATCTGTTTTGCTTTCTGTATCGGAGTGGTTTGCTGGTGATGAAACTACCGGCGAGGAAGGAAGCGAAACGTATTGGCTCAAATTAATAGCAACAGCATCGATGAGAAACGACTATTTTCATAGATAATGATAAAATTTCATAATCAGGCGGATTGCTGTATATCTAGGAGAAATTATTGAATAAAGCCATTTAGATTCTGTTATCGTGTGAATGATTTTTTATACTTGCAATATCTTTAAAATACTAATTAGGTCAAATGTACTATCTTTGATATGATAACAAGAGTTGTCTTTTTCCAGGGGTGATTTACTCACGATTCTGAATTCCCTGGAGATGTACAAGTATAAAATCATTTAAGGGGGTATTATTATTTTTGGAGATCGTAAATTTAAATTTGGTTTGGCGGTCTTTGGCCTTGTCCTCATCATGTTTCTAGCTGCATGCGGTGGAGGTAGCGGGGAAGCAGAAAACTCCGGTTCTTCAAATGATGAAGGCTCAGAAGAAACAAGTGAAGGACCAGAAGTGGGGCAGAAAGAATTGACCCAGCCTTACGTGGCATGGGCAAGGGAGACGGTTAGTACACATATGCTTGGAGCACTGCTTGAAATGGTCGGCTACAATGTTGAGTTGAAACAGGTAGAGGCAGGGGCGATGTGGTCCAGTGTTGCCGATGGCTCAGCTGATTTCCATACATCCGCATGGCTGCCAGCAACACATGCTCCGTACTGGGAAAAATACAGCGAAGATATTGTTAAAGTCAAGCAAGTTCTTGATAAGGCACCATTGGCTCTGGGTGTCCCGAGCTACATGGAAGATATCAATTCAATTGAAGATTTGAAGGGTAATGAGGAACTTGGTAAGTCGGTCGACTGGACTGTTACTGGAATTGATCCAGGAGCCGGGATTATGCAAAATACCCAAGAGGCATTTGAGGCGTATGGTCTCGACAATTGGGAACTGACATCAAGCTCAGAAGCGGCAATGCTTACGACACTGCAGTCAGCCGCTGAGAATAAAGAGCCGATTATTGTACCGCTTTGGAAGCCGCATTGGATTTTCGGAACAATGGATTTGAAAATGCTTGAGGATCCAAAGGAAGTCTATGGCGGAGAAGGTGACCAGATCTATACGGTAGCACGCAAAGGTTTGAAAGAAGACGCTCCAAGAGCCTACAAAGTGCTCGAGCAATATAATGAAAACTATGATATGATTAACGAAATGATGCCGAAAGTTCATGCGGAAGATCAGGATCCTGCAAAAGTCGTTCAGGACTATATTGAGAATAACCCTGATCAAGTTGATAAATGGCTTGAAGGCATACCAAGAGAATAATTAAGAAAAGGAACAGGGAGGTTGAAGCATTCCTGTTCCTTTATTGTTGTGATGAATTTAAGGCTGCGCGCCGGAATTTCCCCGCACAAGTTGTTACAGTCGTCGCACAAGTTTGGAAGACTGTCGCACAAGTTCTTGAGTTTCCTGCTCAAGTTAAGGCCATTCCCGCACAAGTTGATGGGGTTTTCGCATAAGTTTACGACGATTCCGCACAAGTTAGTTCCCGTCTCGCACATCTCTAAAGACGTCCCGCTCAACTCCACACGTTTTCTGCACAAGCCGGAGCTATCCTCCATTTAATTTGACGATTTTCCCGCACAAATTGGCGTATTTGCTTTCTCCGGACGCATTTAGATCGGTCTTCTCCGCGTTCTAAAGCTCCTGCATGAGTTGAAGCAACACCCGTGCGCTTAAATCATCCTTTATTCAGCATCTCGCTGAAATTTTTCACAGCTTTTTCTACAACGGCTAAAGTTACTTCGTCCGTCAGCTTGCCGTCTTCATCAAATTTATCATGAGCCTGTGTGATGAGAACTTCACTTTGAGAAGGTGGCAGGACACTTGCAGATAAGCCTGGAGCGCTCAATATGCGCCGTAAGTCCATTTGGGCGCGGATTGTTCCCATCAGACTGATTGATGCGCCAACAACCATGACTGGTTTGCCGATCATCGGGCGTTCGCCGCGTGATAGCCAGTCCAGACTGTTCTTTAGGACACCTGGAACAGACCAGTTATATTCAGGTGTGGAAATAAGGACACCGTCACATTCGGCAATTTGATTTTTAAACGTTTTGACCACCTCGGGCGGATCGAGTTCTTCTACCTGATTAAACAGTGGCAGCTTGCCGATTTTGACAATTTCCAAATCAAAGTCATTTGCGTAACGTTCCTTGATGTTTTCCAGCAGCAAATTGTTGTACGAATCCTCACGAATACTGCCGGAGATACCTGCAATTCGCATTTATCCAGCCTCACTTTATACAAAAGTAATAATTATTATAATTTTTATCTTATCATATCCGTTTTAGGACTAAAATACAAAGGGTTCAGGAGAAGTGAGTCTTAACATTGCAAAAGCTGAATTTTGTCATAAGAATCCTCCTCCCACCCCTCGCATATATTCAATAAGGGGCAGGTCAAATCGTTGCAATAATGTTTGAATTATGGAAAAATCAGAAATAGATACATAGACAAGTTGACCACTATTCAAGGAGTGAATGCTTATGAAAATACTCGTGACTGAACTGATGTGGCAAGACGGCATTGAAGAACTCAGAAGGCTTGGTTATTCTGTTGATTACGATAGGGAGCTTAGCCGGAAAAGAGAAGAGTTGCTGAGACTGTTGCCGGATTATGATGCTCTGATTGTACGGAATGAAACGAGGGTCGATCCTGAATTTCTTGATGCTGCGAAAAACGCCAGAGTTATCGGACGGCTTGGTGTTGGTTTGGATAACATTGATCTGGAAGCGGCAAAAGAACGAAACATCCCGGTGATAGCTGCTAAAAATGCGAATGCCACTTCTGTTGCGGAATATGTGATGGCAGCAATGCTCGATGCATCCCGACCACTCTCTGATGCCGATGCTGATGTGCGCCGTGGAAACTGGGATCGCAAGTTTTTCACGGGCTATGAGTTGAATAAGCGGACACTTGGACTTGTCGGAATGGGCGAAATTGCAAACCGTGTAGCCAGGAGGGCAAAAGCGTTTGGCATGGATGTCATTGGCTATGACCCGTTCGTTGCGCCTTTTGATCATGTCCTGGCGGAGACGGGAGTCCGTCCGGCGGAGACACTTGATGAACTGCTCAGCGAATCGGATTTTGTCTCAGTCCATGTTCCGTTGACCAAAGCAACTAAACATATGATCAACAAAGACAATTTTCCACTGATGAAATCGCATGCCTACGTGATCAATTCAGCCAGAGGCGGTATTGTCCATGAACAGGATCTGATTGAGGCGGTTCAGTCGGAACAGATTGCCGGTGCGTACCTTGACGTGCTTGAAAAGGAACCGGTTGAGAAGGATTCACCGCTTGCTCGTGAAGAATCCATCCGGTTATCCCCGCACATTGCCGGTTTGACCGATGAAGCGCAGTCCCGGACAGCCATGCTGATCGCACAGGAAGTTGACAGAGTGCTGAACGGCGGTAAATCGATTTGTGCCGTGGTGTGAAGTTAAAACAGTTGTAAAGCAGGAAATCCATCTGCCTTTCTAAGGGCGGATGGATTTATAAATTTCGTGAATCAAACTACCGCTTAAATCAGCTTTCTCTCTGAAATAACAATTCCGTCTTCATCAGCATATGCAAAATTCCCAGGTTCCCACTCTACTTCTCCAAATGTCAGGGTGATATCCTTTTCACCTTCTCCATTTTTGTTGCTTTTTAGGGGGTTTGTTCCAAGCGCAAGGAGACCGACGTCCATTTGGGCAATATCTGCGGAGTCGCGGATGCATCCATAAATAATAACCCCCGCAAGATTGCGGTCTTTTATGATGCTGGCAAGGCGATCACCTAGTAATGCACAATTCCTGGATGCTCCACCATCCACAATAAGGATATGACCTTCTGGAATTGTCTCAAGTGATTCTCTTACAAGTACATTATCCTCCCGCACTTTAACAGTGGAAATCGGGCCGGCGAATGCTTTTTTCATTCCATAGGAAATAAACGGTTGATTGCAGATAGCTAATTCTTTTGAATAGTCATCACATAAATCTGTCGTTTTAAAACGCATATTCTGCCATCCTTTTAACGAATTATAATAGTGGATTACTTTTTTCAAACTTATCCGATATTTATACATCTGTCAAGACGGCTTGCTTATTCCTTTGAATAGACTCAATACTGGTGTAAGCGATTCGTTTCATCGGAAGGAAAAAGCCTAACGGCAGACTTTCTATCCCCGCCTATCCCTGTCAATCACACTCATTGGACGCATCATGTCATAATCCTCATGCTCGAGTATATGGCAATGCCACACGTAGTCACCTGGAAATGGCCCGAATTTAGCGATAACGCGTGTGAATTGCCCTGCTGGTGCTGCCACGGTGTCTTTCCAGCCTTTTTCATTTGCTTTTGGTGGTTCTTGCGGGCCTGTGAACATAATATTCCCATCTTTGTTATAACGGTCAAGGTCGAATGGCTGCCGGTCCAGAACTTGGAATTGAATCAGATGAATATGAATGGGGTGGGTAAAGTTTGTGACATTGATGAATGACCAGACTTCGGTTGAGCCCAGTTTAGGCGTTTCTGTAACAGGGTCCACCCATTTTTTATTATTCAGCAGTAATAATGGCCGGCCGAGGCTGTCAGTCGAACCGACAAGTTTCAAGTTTCGAATACGCTGGATATTATTTTGCCTGAGTGAAGGGATACGTGTTAAATTCCGGGGGATTCTGCTTCTGTCTTCAGATGATAAAGGCAGACTGACGTTAAATTGCATGACATCATCTGTTTCGTCTTCAGGGTCGGCATCTGGTCCAAGGTTATTTTTCAATGGAATGGTTTCCCCTTCATGATCGGAAAAATCGATGATCACATCAAACCGCTCGGCCGATTCAATGGCTAAATTATCTAGTTTGGCAGTTTTCTGTATTAAACCGCCATCTGACCCGATTTGATAAAATGACTGGCCTGAATCAAGGTAAAGTTGATAAGCACGTGTGTTGGCGGCATTCAAGATACGGAAGCGGTATTTTCGCGGCTCCACCTCCAAATACGGCCATATCTTCCCATTTACGACGTTTGTTTCACCATTAAAGAATGGTCTAATGGACGGATTTGGCCAGTTTTCCTGAGGGTCATCCGGCTGTGACGGGTAGAACAGGTCGCCATTATCATGAAATGATCTATCCATGATAATAAGCGGGATTTCATAGTCGCCTGAAGGGAGCTTCATAAATCTTTCCTGTTCATCCCGGATAATATACATACCTGCCAGGCCGGCATAAACGTTCAGTCTGGTAATGCCCATCGCATGGTCGTGATACCATAGTGTGGCGCCGCGCTGGCTGTTGGGATAATGATAGACCCCGGTTTTAAATTCAGGCCCTGTTTTCCGGAAGTCTCTCGTATACCATGCTTCAGGATATCCGTCACTTTCCGGTTTTGTCTCACTGCCATGCAAATGTGTAACGGTGCGGACTTCTGGGAGTTTATCAAGATGATGAAACGATTTGTCAATCGGCAAAATATGTTTGTCTGGAAGCTTGTTTTCCCACTTTAACTGAATCGGTTCACCGTGATTGACATCGATGACAGGGCCGGGAAATTGACCATTGTAGCCCCACAGCCGTGTCGGTCTTAAATCACGGTGCATCTTGTGGCGGAATTCCCTCATCTGCACTTCATAATACGCCTCATTTTTGTCCTTGTGAACTGGTTTTAATGTTTTTGGTATCGGCAAGGCATCCACAAATTTTTTAAGCTTTTTGTTCAACATGTTCAACCCCTTCAAATGTGCATTTATAATAGTAAATGTTTGAAAGGGGAAAATTGCAATGGGCGAAAGAAGCAAAAAAAGAGAGAAGGCAACAGACACCTTGTCTCATGATTCACTACGACGAAGTCCACGACCCGCCATTAATATGAATCGCCTGTCCGGTCATGTAGGAAGACTCATCTGCTGCAAGCATAACGTAGGCCCAGGCATGTTCGGAGGGCTGGCCGGGTCTTTCCATTAAACTGTCCTGTCCAAACGTTTCAACCCCATCCTCATTGAATGAAGACGGAATCAGCGGTGTCCATACCGGACCGGGAGCTACCGCGTTTGCTCGGATGCCTTTTTTGGCCAGGCTTTGCGCAATGCTTCGTGTGAACGCTGTGACGGCACCTTTTGTTGCGGAATAATCCATAAAAATCGGGTTGCCGCGGTACGCATTAATGGATGATGTGCTGATGATCGCATCACCTTTTTGCATGTGACGGACTGCTGCTTTTGTTGTATAAAAATGGGAAAAGAAGTTGGTTCGGAAAACTTCCTCAAATTGCTCGGAAGAAATGTCCAGTAAATCTTCGCGTACTTATTGAATGGCGGCGTTATTCACCAATATATTCAGCTTGCCGAATGCTTCCACAGTCTTTTCCACGATATCGATGCAATGTTGATCATCTTTAACATCACCGGGCAGCAAGAGACATTGCGCACCTTCTGCTTCAACCATCTCCTTTGTTTCTTCGGCATCGTTATGTTCATCCAAATAGGAAATTGCCACATTGGCGCCTTCTTTGGCGTATAGTATGGAAACGGCACGTCCGATGCCACTGTCACCGCCTGTTATTAAGGCACTTTTTCCTTGCAGTTTTCCCGTGCCCTGGTATTCTGTCGGCTGGGCGGGACGCGGAGTCATATCCGATTCAATCCCGGGCTGCTTGATCTGTTTTTGTCTCGGGGTGCTTCCATTCTGCATATTTCTTGGATCCATAAATGACAGCCTCCTTAATCTCGGTACTATATTATCCTGCCTTAACGGTCAGTAACCCGCCAAACAACGGCGGGTTACTGCTCGTAAATATCTGAAGGGAAAATCATCCCACTGAATGAAGTTTTACTCTATATAAAGGATAACCGTTTTGTTTCATAAAAAAACATGAAGTTAGGACAGAGAGTTTGACACTGTCTTCAATTTGCCCTTAAAAAATTAGTGATATTGTGAGATAATATGACAATGTACGACTAGATTTAAAGATTCGTTTAAAAAGATGCTAAACAGATAATCTATCGGGGGACGAGAAAGTGAATGAAAAGAGAATAGATCGAAAAAGACCAAAAAGACGCTGGCTGAAAATAACAATAGCTGCTATGGCTGTACTGGTTGCCGGCATTGGAGTTTACGCTGTTTCCATCTATGGCAATGCCAAGGACACGGTGAATGAGGAGATGCATGAACCGGTTGATTCGATTGACCGTAAGACCACACAGAAAAAAATGGAAGCATCCAAGCCGTTGAATATACTGTTGCTTGGTGTGGATGAGCGTGAACATGACAGTGGACGGTCGGATGCCATGATGGTGCTGTCATTGAATCCAAAAGATGACTCGATGCAACTTGTCAGCATTCCGCGTGACACACGAACGACGATCGTAGGCAAGGGGTTCAAGGATAAAATCAATCATGCGTACGCATTCGGCGGCAGTGATATGTCCGTTGCGACAGTCGAAAATTTCCTGGATATCGAGCTGGATCACTATGTCCGCATGAATATGGAAGGACTTAAGGAACTGGTCGATAAGCTTGGTACGATCACTGTCGATAACGAAATTGCCTGGAATGATGGAGAGTATAATTTTAGTCCGGGTTCTGTTGAGATGGACGGAGAGAAGACGATGGCTTATGTCCGTATGCGTAAACAGGATCCAAATGGTGACTTTGGGCGGAACGAACGCCAGAGGAAAGTTATTCAGGGGATTATTGAGCGCGGTGCCTCAATTGGTTCGGTCACGAAAATTAATGATTACATCGATGTTCTCGGGAACAATATGAAAACCAATATGGATTTTGACGATATGAAAAAATTGTTTAACGGTTACCGTAATACCCGGAAAAATATTGCGAGCTATCAGATGAAAGGCAGCGGAACGAATATAGAGGGTATTTATTATCTGATGGTATCCGATGATGAAGTTGAAAAAGTCCATGGCATGATCAGTAAGGAGAAGTCATGATATCTATGAAAAGACGTATGTCGCAATTTTAGCGGCGTGCGTTTTTTTATTTTTCTCGTCAGAATTAATGGAGAAAATCACCCTTCCCGATACAATTTTAAGCCGTTTAACATCATGCGCCACGGGAATAAATTAAAACACAGTTCTTATCGTGAAGTAGGTGGATTATAATGAAGCGGGTATTGAAGTTGAGTATAATTGGAATTGTGGCCGGCATTATTCTTCTCGTTTTATTAAAAATTGTCCAGGTTGTTACAGGCAGTCAGGCTTATGTATTGTTGTTTAATACGGATTATATTCCTATGATGCCGGACTGGGGACCGGCGAATTTCGGTGGGGTTGCATTTCATTTTGTGTTTTGCATCGTCAGTGTTGTCGCGCTATTTTATATACTCAAACTATTTCGGCTTGAACGGTCGATGTTAGTTTATTTTGCTATTTACACGGGTGGCAGCGCGATTTTATATGCATTAACGGGGTTAACCGATCGCCCGCCAGTGGTAATGGATCTGATGGCTTGGACGTACTGGACAGTCGCACATGCTGTTTATGCTCTTACAGTTGGTTCGTTCATTAAGCATTGGGTTTAACACTTAGGGGGGAACATATTAAAACCCTCAGACCCCAGAGCGAACGGCTGAGGCAGGAGGGTTATCAACTGTTGCGTTGAACTATTTTGAATCGTTTTGGTCGTTTTTATGCTTTCGCTTATTCTTTGGCGGTTGCTTGGATTTGAATTTTTTCTTCTCATCTTTTAATTCCTCTTTTAAATCTTCGTCAGGCGGCTCGTCCATGAACTTTTTCTGCTCTTCAAACTCTTCACGAGCAGTTTTAGTCCTAGTCGAATCATCTGATTTCTTGTTCACATTTTCACCCCGCACAAAGGTTTTATTTGTGTTTTGCCTGCTTTGAGCTTTTATAAACATGATGCGACTTTTGTGTAAATCGGAAACACTTTGAGAAAATACAAGCAGAAGAAGGTGAACATTGTCAGAAGGGCGAAAACATCGGCAGAAGAACGAAAACATCAGCAGAAGAGCGAGAACATCGACAGAAGAACAAAGACATCAGCAGAAGAACCAAAACATCATCGACAAAAGCAAACAGCTGTCCCAGCAAGGCTAGGAGCAGCTGTTATTTTTCAAAACATCATTCATCCAGCGACACCCATGGCCGCTGATGGCGCCATTCAACGTTAACCGGCATTCCGAAAAACTGTGAAAGGCTGTCGCCGGTCAGAATGTCCTTGCTTGTCCCTTTTGCAAAAACTGCCCCATCACGAAGCAGCAGGGTACGAGAAAATTCAGGCAGCACTTCTTCAATATGATGGGTGACAAAAATAATCGTCGGTGAATCGGCCTGTTTGATCAGCTCCTGAATGGCAGAAAGGAGTTCCTCGCGTGCGATGAAGTCAAGGCCGCTCGTTGATTCGTCCAATAGCAGCAGGTCAGGTGATGCCATCAGCCCTCTGGCGATGAGAAGTTTTTGCCGTTCGCCCTGTGAGCACGTCTTGTAAGTCCGGCCGATCAAATGATTGCACCGCATCTGATCCATTATCTGGAATGCTTTTTCAAAATCCGCTTCGGCTGGTTCCTCATATGCCAGCCCAATCGATGCGTATTTGCCGCTGACGACTATATCTTCAGCACGTTCAGTCTCCTTGATTCGCTCTTGAAGCGATGAGCTAACCCAGCCAATTGATTTGCGAAGTTCGCGGATGTCAATTTTTCCAAAAGGCTGGTCTAAAACACGGACGTGACCGGCTGTTGGCCAGGAATAGCCGGTCACGATATTTAACAATGATGTTTTTCCGGAACCGTTTAACCCTAAAACGGCCCAGTGCTCGCCTTTTTCAACACACCAATTGATATCGGATAAAATATTTTCCTGTTCTCGTCTCCAGGAAACATCCTGCAAATCAATAACATTTGTCAATTCCTATTCCCCCTTTCTAAAAATCCCCAGTCGTCCGATTCGGGCTGCCGCTTCTTCAAGACGCTCTGCTGATTCGAGTAACCCGACCCGCACGTAGCCGTCTCCATACTTGCCAAAACCCCGTCCCGGTGCGACAACGACATGTGCGTTTTCCAATAATAGGTTGGAGAATTCCTCGGATGTATAGTTTGACGGGACGGGGAGCCATGCGAAAAATGATCCCTCCGGTGTGTCCACGTCCCATCCGATTTCACGGATTGCACGGATGAACCGATCACGACGCTCAGTATATGTATCGATCAGCCGCTGAACCGCGCTTTGGTCACTGTTCAGTGCTTTGGCAGCAGCGCTCTGTATAGCACCAAACAAACTGACATACATATGATCCTGAATTTTATTAAGCGCTTCTATGACAGAAGGATTTCCAGCAGCAAAAGCCACGCGCCATCCGGCCATGTTGTACGTTTTGGATAATGTATAGATTTCGATGCCGATATCTTTTGCCCCCTCAGACTGGAGGAAGCTTTGCGGTTTTTGACCATCAAAACCCAACGCACCGTATGCAAAATCTTGCACGACACAAATGTGATGATCTTTGGCGAGTTTAACCGTTTCATCGTAGAAATCTTTATTGGCGGTGACAGCGGTCGGGTTGTTCGGGTAATTTAAAAACATCAGTTTCGCCTGGTTCAGCGTCTCTCCAGGAATCGTGCTGTAATCCGGCAGAAAGTGATTGTCCTTTTGCAATGGCATGAAATATGGGTCGGCATCCGCCATAGCAATACCTGACATATAATCCGGGTATCCCGGATCTGGTAAAAGTGCTGTGTCATTCGGGTTCAAGAGGCATTGGCTTATCTCCACCAAACCGGCTTTGCCCCCGAACAAAACAGCAATTTCCGTTTCCGGATCGAGGGAGACGCCATATTCGCGCTTATAATAATTGGCTGCGGCTTCTTTAAAGTAGTGGAATCCCCGAAAAGGCGCATATTTATGATTAGCTGGATTTTTGGCAGCTTCCTGCACCTCTTGAATGATGTGATCCGGTGTCGGCAAATCGGGGTTGCCCTGACCAAGGTTAATGACATCATGTCCCTGCTGTTTGAATTCCTGTGTTCTGCCAACAAGCTTGGCAAAAAATTGCTCGGGTAATCGTTTCAGCATGTCAGATTGTTCGAAATTCTGTGTCATGTACACTCCCCCCTTAGGACTGAATGGCAGGTTACTGACGCCTATCACTCTAATAAGCGACAGGACACCTGAAACTCTACGAAATGAATTGAGTTTATGATAGCTTTGTTTGAGGCGATTGTAAAGAAAAGCGTATTTGGGTATGCAGAGGAGGGGGGAGGGGGCCTTCTGCATACTTGTAGAGAAATTGAAGAACAGGTTTAGTACTTTCTTTTAAACTATTAAGCTGTTTCTTTCTAACATCCGCACGATTTTCTTAAAATCATGGATGGCGGGAGTTCAATATGCTTCATGTATTCAGAGTTATTGATTTTATTCAGTAGTGCGTCAAAAGCAGTTTTTCCAATGGTATCCGCCGGGAGTGCAATATTTGTTACCGGCGGGGCGATAATGCCTGCTGATGCAAAGTCTCCAAATCCTATGATCGCCACGTCTTCCGGTATTTTTATCATCAATTCTTTCAGTTTAGAAATGGCACCTATTGTCATAAGGTCATTAAGTATAAAAACAGCTGTAATATCTTCTTCGCGTTCCAGCAGCGAGTTGACAGCAATTTCTCCTCCATCTACCGTGGCGTAACCGAGTTCCAAATAATGCTCGTTGAACGGTAAATGATACTTTTTTAAGGCGTCTTTATATCCTCTGATTCGTTCGTTCGTTGTTGAAACATTTGGAACGGCATAGATAACACCAATTTTTTGATGACCGTGATCCAGCAAATGGAGTGTTGCATCGAACCCTGTCTGATAGTCGTCACCGGTCACTTTAGGCGTATTCTCAGCAACAGGATCATAGCGATTCACAAGTACAGTGGGAAAATCATTTTTTGTATATTTGTTCAGGTAACCAATATCACTCGAAGTTGGTGAAAGAATGACCCCATCAACCATTCTGGCATGCAGTGAACTGATGACTTCTTCCTCATAATTCCTATCTTCATTTGTATTTACAAGCAGAATCTGATAGCCATGCTCTCTTGCCCGCTCCTCAACGCCATAGACCATTTGGGATATGAAAGAATCCCGGAAACTGGATACGACCAGACCAGCAGTTATGGTCTTATTTTTCCTGAGATTTTTGGCTGTGGAATTCGGCACATAATTGTATTTGTTTATGATAGCTTTAATTTTTCTGTGTTTTTCTTCCGATATTTGCTTTGTACCGTTAATGACGTGCGAGACAGTGGCTGTCGATACATTTGCTTCTTTTGCGATATCTTTCATTGTAACTTTCATAGGTTCCTCCCAAAAGTTAAACCTTTTACCGGATGGTAGCATAACCCCATTTTAGCTCAGTTGAACTCATTTATCAATAAGATCGAGAAAGGGCTATTAATCTCGAATTAAATAAAAGTTTTAGAATTTTTGTTGACAAAAAATCGCTTTCATACTAACATAAGCTTTAAGTAAGTTAATCGATTAACCAAACTTCAGGAGGGATAAGATGGTTAAGAAAACCTCAGTTTCCAAGGAAAAGATAGATTTAATCAAAGAAAAAGCAAAAATGTCCAGACTTGAAACCATTAACTTGATTGCTAAGGCAAAAAGTGGTCATTATGGATCGTCTTTTTCAAGCTCTGAAATATTTGCCACGTTATATTATCACGTTATGAATTATGATCCGAAAAACCCGCAGTGGGCAGATCGAGACCGCTTCGTTATGGGAAAAGGTCATTCGGCCGTCGGTATGTATCCGATTTTGGCTGATGTTGGATTCTTCCCAAAAGAGGAATTAGAGACTTATACAGATGTGGGAAGTCCATTCGGCGATCATCCTGACATGAACAAAATTAAAGGTATCGACTTCAGCTCAGGTTCTATCGGGCACGGGTTATCTGTAGGTGTCGGAATGTCACTTGGCGCCCGGGTAGATGGCAAAAATTATAGATCCTATATCCTGATGGGGGATGGCGAACTGCAGGAAGGACAAGTCTGGGAAGCGGCAATGAGTGCACCTAATCACAAGTTAGGTAACCTTATTGCGATTATCGACAATAATAAAGTGACCGTTGACGGCGTGACAGAAGAATTAATGAATGTTAATCCGATTAAAGAAAAATGGCAGAGTTTTGGCTGGAATGTAGTGGAAGTTGACGGTCATGATGTTGAGGCTTTAATTGAGACATTTGACAATTTGCCTTCTCCGGATTCCGAGATTCCAACCGTCATCATTTGTGATACTGTAGCCGGTAAAGGGGTTTCATTTATGGAACACGGTTATGAATGGCACGTTGCGAATCTAGGTGAAGATGATATGAAAAAAGCTATCAAAGAAATAAAAGGAGGCTTCTAAAGTATGGCTGCAACAACTTTTCATAAAGATACCTGGGAATTATATAAGAGTATGGAATCATCCAAGCAATTGACGGTCGGTGAAAAACTGGCAAAATTGGGTGACGATCATCCTGAGGTTGTCGCGCTTTGTGCCGATCTCGGAAAACCGACTAGACTCTGGGATTTCGGCAAGGAATTTCCGGACCGCTTTTTTAACTTCGGTCTTGCTGAAAAAAACATGGTTACAGCAGCAGCAGGTTTGGCCAGTACTGGAAAAACACCTTTTGTTGCGACCTACGCCTCTTTTTTAGGGGTGCTTGCAGCTGAAAATATCCGTACAGCTGTCGCTTATACCAATCAGAATGTGCGCTTGGTTGGTACACATACAGGTATTGCAATGGGCTTTTACGGCTCATCTCACCATGCGACAGAGGATATTTCCATCACACGTGCTATGGCAAATATGACTGTCATATCCCCAGCTGATGGAGCAGCTTTGGCGGAGATGGTAGAAGAGTCGGTTAAATCATACCAAGGTCCGATTTACTTCAGGGTCAGCCGCGGACGTGAAGAGCCGGTTTATCAAAAAGAAGCAAGTGATGTGCAAAATAAAATTGGAAAAGCAAACATTCTCAGAGATGGAACAGATTTAACCATCATTGCTTGCGGAATTGAAGTTAATGAAGCGTTAAAAGCTGCTGAAGAGCTTTCTGAAGAGAACATTTCAGTTCGGGTTATTGATATGCACACGATAAAACCAATGGATACGGAAGCTGTTTACAATGCAGCCAGAGAAACAGGTGCCATATTGACAGTGGAAGAACACAATATTCAAGGAGGACTGGGCAGCGCCGTATCTGAAGTGCTTATGGAATCAGGAATCAACTGTAAATTCAAACGCCATGGTTTCTACGATGAATATTCTTTGATAGGAAAACCTTATTATTTATATAAACATTATAAGCTGAATGGTGAAGGAATTGGGTCAGTTGCACAGGAATTTCTGAATCAATAATTCAAAATAATAGCGGAAGGTGCTGTTTTTAAAAGCAGCCGCTTTCCTCTTAAGCTAAATATTGAAGTTAGACAACAGGAAATAGGAGATGGATGAAAATGAACTTTGAAGGTCGTGTTGCAATCATAACCGGTGCTGGTTCTGAAACTGGTATCGGAAGAGAGATTGCCAGACAACTAAGTAAGAGAGGCGCTAAAGTTGTATTGGCAGATATAAATGAGAGCGGTTTAGAATCAGGTGTCCGTGAAATTGAAAGGAACGGAGGAACAGCATCCTCTATTACAGTGGATGTCACAAGCAGAGACAATGTTCAACAAAGTATTAAAGAAGTGACTGAACGGTTTGGAAGAATAGATATACTTGTAAATAATGCTGGCGTCTCACGTCCAACCGGTGTTACAGAGATTCCAGAAGACGAATGGGATCTTGTTTTCAATGTTAATATGAAAGGTGTATTTTTCCTTACTCAGGCTGTCTTGCCCTATATGAAGGAAAACAATTACGGCCGAATTGTAAGCATGAGCTCAGTTTCCGGTAAACGCGGCGGCGGCATATTCGGCGGTTCACATTATTCAGCGGCTAAAGCCGGGGTAACAGGCTTTTCGAAAGCGGTAGCAAGAGAAGTTGCCAAATATGAGATAACTTGCAATACTGTGGCTCCCGGAATGATAGGTGGCACTGATATTACCAGTGGCTTGCTGACAGAAGAAAAGAAGGCCGAAATTCAAAATGGCATTCCGCTTGGCAGAGTTGGTAAAGTTGAAGATGTCGCTTACTCAATTGCCTTTTTGGTATCAGAAGGTGCGGGTTATATAACTGGTGAAGAACTGGATATTAATGGTGGTTCTCATATAGATTAATAGACACATTCCTTAAAACGGTTGTTGGTGTCCAGTCTTTTCTCTGTACCATCCAGAGAAAAGACTCCCTTAGGAAAAGTAACTCAGAATGAAAACTGGATACATTTGTAAACGCTAACACCCAAAATTACTTTGTCATCATCAGGAGGGAGGGTAACTTTGAAAAAACTGCGTAACTTTATAATTCTATTGATAGTCGCTATGGCAGGCAGTTTAATGTTTGCATTTGTTTCATCTGCAAATGTTGTCGAATCCAAAAATGTCATAACACTGCGAATCGGGCATGGTTCTCCTGAAACAAATGAAAGGCATGCAGCCGTCATGCGTTTCAAGGAACTTGTAGAAGAAAAATCAGATGGAAAAATAGAAGTATTGGTTTATCCTAACGAACAGTTGGGCTCTGAGGCTGAAATGATTGAGAGTGTGACGTTAAATGATCTTCAAATGGTTGCTGCAAGTGCCTTCAGTCAATATGACCAAAGGATAAGTGTTTTTCATTTACCATACTTGTTTGATTCCTACGATGAAGCATGGAATGTATTGGATGGCGAAATTGGTCAGGAAGTGTCCAACTTTTTCTTAGAAGATAACTTAAGGATCCTCGCTTATTTTGAGAACGGGTTTAGGCATGTGACTTCCAATGTTCCAATTAAAACACCTGAAGATTTGCAGGGGCTGAATATAAGAACGCCGGAATTTCCGTTGTCCCTCAGCACGTTTAATGCTTTAGGTGCAAACCCTACTCCAATGGCATTCGGAGAATTATATATGGCATTGCAGCAGGGTACAGTGGACGCACAGGAAAATCCTGTCGCAAATATATACGCAAATAAATTTCAGGAAGTGCAAAAGTATTTAAGCATGACGTCGCATCAATACATGCCTTTGCCAGTAGCAATCAGTGAAGAATTTTGGCAGTCACTATCAGCGGATCACCAGCAAATTATTAAGAGGAGTGCTCAAGAGGCGGCACAATTTCACAGGGATACACTCAGGGCGAAAGAAGAAGAGATGCTTGAAGAATTAAAAAATGGTGGAATGAAGATTGTCGAGCCGGAATTAGAGTCATTCAAAGAAAAAGTGGCCCCTGTTTATGAAGCGTTCAAACAAAAGTATGGTGAGGATTTTGTTAATCGTGTCATTAAAGCTGCGGAATAGAATGTCAGTTAGGCTGGGAGGATTTCTATGAAAATATTGAGATGGCTCGATGAGCATTTGGAAGAATATATATTAATAGCACTCAGCTGTTTTACAGTTGCAGTGATATTTTTGCAGGTTTTTATGAGATTTATCCTTAGTGATTCCCTTTCCTGGTCAGAAGAGATAGCCCGATATGCATTTATCTGGATGATTTATATCGGCGTCAGTTACGGTGTCAAGAAACAAAAGCATCTTGGTGTTGATGCTTTTGCGATGTTATTTGAGAAAACAGGCAAAATCGTCATTGGCATCATTGCTAATATCTGTTTTCTTATATTTGCAGTCGTCATTACAGTGTACGGCGTTGAAATCGTGACAAAGATTACCAGAGAATCTGCAGCACTGCAGCTGCCTATGGGATGGGTTTATGCTGCTCCGGCAGTTGGCATGTTTTTAACGGTTATTCGTCTTGTGCAAAATTTGATTAAACAGTTTCAAGCTATCGGAAATACGAAAGCCAATTCTGATGACTATCAAGAACAGGGGGGAATCATATGACAATGACATCTTTTGTATTGTTTGGCAGTTTCTTTCTGTTTTTGGTCTTAACAGTCCCTATTGGAATTGCACTTGGATTGGCAGGGGTAATCACTGCATTGTATTCGGAAAATATATCGCTCATGTTCTTAACGCAAGGTTTGGTTACGTCGACTGATAACTTTGCCTTAATGGCAATTCCTTTTTTCATCTTGGCCGGTGAAATCATGGGCAGAGGTGGTATTTCAACACGTTTATTTGATCTTGCAAATGTATTTGTAGGCAGGTTTACTGGTGGCTTTGCGATGGCAGCCGTCATCACGTGTATGTTTTTTGCTGCCATATCCGGTTCAGGTCCGGCTACAGTAGCTGCTATCGGAGGAATAATGATACCTGCTATGGTAGATTATGGCTACGACAAAAAATTCGCAACAGCAGTCATTGTCTCATCGGGTTCATTAGGGATTATTATTCCACCCAGCATACCGCTGATTTTGTATGGCGTTTCCGGCAGTCAGTCAATTGGGGATCTGTTTATTGGGGGTATTCTGCCTGGTATACTAATTGGGGCGTTTCTGATTGGCTGGGTGTATATATATTCCAAAAAGAAAAATTATAGAGGTACAAATGAACCCTTTTCAGTTAAGAAAATGTTTCATGCGATTTATAAAGCGAAATGGTCACTGCTTGTTCCAGTTATAATTTTAGGTGGAATATACGGAGGTATATTTACACCTACAGAGGCAGCTGTTATTGCTGTTGTATATTCTGGACTTGTTGCTTACTTTCTTCATAAGGAAGTGAAAATAAAGGATTTCAAGGACATTATTTCAAATGCAGCGTTAAATTCGGTTGTAATCTTAATTATTATCGGAACAGCTAATACATTTGGAACACTTCTATCAGTTGAGAGAATACCGCAAGCGATTGCAAACGGTTTTGTATCGATATCGGAAAATCCTTTTGTAATTATTCTGCTCATAACGCTCTTATTGCTGATTATAGGATGCTTTATTGACACGTCAGCAGCAGTTATCATTTTTACACCAATTTTGCTGCCAATAGCTTCCGAAATAGGTTTGGATCCAATTCATTTTGGTGTATTAATGATTGCAACATTAGCTATCGGATTTATCACACCGCCACTTGGTGTTAACCTATTCGTCGGCTCTGGCATTTCAGGTCTGGGCATGCCCACTTTGGCGAGGGCGGTAGTTCCATTCTTTTTCGTAATGTTGTTAAGTCTGATAGTAATAATTTCTGTTCCCGCGCTGACATTACTGTTTTTATAGAGATTTGGCAGGAAACAAACACGGGCTCTTCACGCTGGTATGGTGTTTGTTTCCTTTTTTTATCCCGCATGCAACGGCAGTAGCCCCCCTACCTCACGTCACCGCCAATAATGGTCATTTCAACGTTGGTCCCCAGCAGCTCATCCGGGTGTTCCATCTTGAAAGGGTCATGGGAATAAACCGTCATATCGGCCAGTTTACCGCGTGAGATGGTTCCTTTTTTATTTTCCTCATTCGTCGGATAGGCGCCCATTTCCGTAAATAACCGGAAGGCTTCACCCATTGATAATTTTTCATGCGGGTTCCACCCCTCATGATTTTCTCCGGGTGTCTTTCTCGTGATGGCAGCATGAATGCCCATGAGTGGATCAACCGGTTCAACCGGCGCGTCAGAACCGCCAGCACAAATAACCCCTGCTTGTTGCAATGTTTTCCAGGCATAGGAAAGTGCAGCGCGCTTTTCTCCCAGCCGCTCCTTTACCCATGGAAAATCGCTCGGAACGAACCGCGGCTGGATGTCGGCAATCCGGCTCGGGTTTGCCAGCCGTTTGATCAGGTCTTCTCTAAGTATTTGCACGTGAATGATTCGATCTCGATATGAAACAGCAGGAAATTGGTCCAGAATGTCGAGGACGTTCTCAAGTGCCTGATCCCCGATTGTGTGTACGGCCACCGGCATAGAAAGCCTACGTGCATCCTGAACCATTTTATAGAGTGTCTCCTGATTGTACATGGCCTCACCATACGTTCCCGGTGCATCGCTATACGGCTCCGACAATAACGCAGTCCGTCTTCCAAGCGCCCCGTCGGCAAACAGTTTAATGGCGCCAATTTGCAATGTGTCATTGCCGAAGCCTGCATACATACCATTCGTTCTGAGTCCGCCAAGAAAATCATAATCTATTAACAGATTGGTTCGCAGGCCAAGCTGCTCCTGGTTCAGCAATTCATCATAAAGTTGATATGTCTGGTTAAACCCGCCTAAAAATTGCGGATCGTTCGTATGGACACTGGTGAGCCCTTTTAAGATGGCGAATTGCATCGTTTTGCGCAGGGCACTTTTAAGCTGGTCATATGATTTCTCCGGTATATGTTCCGTAATGAGCTGTGACGCCGATTCCAAGAGGAGGCCACTTGGTTTTTTGGTTTGTTCATCAAGTACAATGGTTCCGCCTTCCGGAACAGACATTGATGGATGATAGTGGCTAGCTTCCAGTGCTTTGCTGTTGACGAGAAACGCATGGCTGCAAACCCGCGGAATATATAATGGATTAGCCGGTGAGACGTTGTCCAATTCGTCAATGGTCGGGATGCCGCCATCGGTAAACAAGTTTTCATCCCAGCCCCTTCCCAGCAACCATTCCCCTTGCTGCAAAGTTTTGGCGTATGATTGTATTTTGTTAAGCATTTCGTATTTGGAAGTAACATCGGTCAAATCAAGATTAAGGAAATGTTCAGCTGTGATTGACAGATGCATGTGACTGTCAATCAGTCCGGGTGTGACAGCCTTTCCGTATAAATTAATTGTTTCACTGCCGTGATTTTCCCAGCGCAGTAGCATATCATCCGTTGATCCCATATCAATGAACCGGCCGTTTTCAACAACGACAGCCTGCGTAATCGGCCTCATTTTGTCAAATGTATAAAAATTTCCGTTTATGTAGAGTTTCCGCATGGTTATAACACACCTTCCTGGTGACAGAGATTCGCCTGTTAGAGTTGTTTTAATCATAACAAAAATTCAGTTATTCGGGTAGAATGGCGTGAATTAATCATATTTTTTTAATGATAGGAAAGTATCAAATGTAGCGGTATATTTTGTTGGCGAAATAAGCGTGTTCGAGCTGAAGCAACAGCTGCAGCGAGACTTTCCTCATCGCCTGCGCGAATTTGTGCTAACCTCGCGCGAAATTCAGAACACCGCACGCTCGTTTCAGCCCTACGCAATCGAACAACCCTTCGATCGGAATTGGACGGCAGCAAAAACGTAATACGGTACTGTACAATGACAGAAAAACCAGGCTATAATTGGCCTGGCTTTTTTTAAACAGCAGGAGCATTTTCAGCTGCCGGTCTAAATAGGATTGGCAGTTATTTTTGATTGTTTTTGAATGGTTTTGATGGTATTATAATGGTTAAGGAGGATTGTGCGATGTTAACGGAAGAGCGGCATCAGGTTATATTGGATCTCCTGAATCAGGATGGCATTGTGAAATCGCAGTATCTGATGGATGTTATCGGCTGTTCGGAATCCACTGTCAGACGGGATTTAGACCATCTTGAAGATGCGGGGCGGCTGACACGCATCCATGGCGGGGCAAAACGGGCTTACCAATTGGACGAAGAACTGACAGCTTCCGAAAAATCATTCAAAAACATTCAATCCAAAGAATCGATTGGAAAATTGGCGGCAGCACTGGTTGAACCCAATGATGTCATTTTCATTGATGCCGGCACCACAACTTACGCTATGCTGCCGTATTTACAAACAAAAACTATTACCGTTGTGACAAATGGTATTCAGCATGCTTCACTTCTTGCCGATCAGGGGATTGAAACCTACTTGCCGGGCGGAAAGATCAAGCCTTCAACTAAAGCCATTATCGGATCTCAAAGTTTGGCCGCACTGAAAAACTATCGTTTCGATAAAGTATTTTTAGGCATGAATGGTATTGATCTGGCTTTTGGCTGTACAACACCGGATCCTGAGGAAGCAGCTTTAAAACAAATGGCACATCAGCAGGCGGCTTCCAGCTTCCTGTTAGCAGACCAGACCAAATGGAATAAGGTTAACTTCTCCAAAGTATGCGAACTAGAGGATGTCACCATTGTTACCGACACATTAACCGATAATCTCCAGCACTACCAAGATAAAACAACCATTATGGAGGCAGCAAAATGATTTATACGATAACGCTTAATCCTTCAATTGATTATGTTGTCCAGGTCAATCAGTTGAACCTTGGCGAATTAAATAAAATGGAAAATGCGATGATGTTTCCGGGCGGCAAGGGAATCAATGTTTCCCGCGTTTTGCATGAACTGGTATATGACACGACAGCCCTTGGGTTATTAGGTGGTTTTACCGGTGATTTTATTACCGATACATTGAACAATTATGGTATTCGAACCAATTTTACACCAATTAAGGGTGATACCCGTATCAACATTAAACTGAAGTCAGGAATTGAAACGGAAATTAATGGCCAGGGACCGGAAATTCTGCCGCATGAAGCTAGTGAACTGCTGTATCAGCTTGAAGATATCACAAATCAAGATACGGTGGTTTTATCGGGAAGCACACCGCCATCGTTAACCAATGATCTTCAGCGGCAAATGCTTGAACGCATTGTGGAAGCGGGTGCTGGATTTGTCATTGACACGACTGGTGCGGCCTTGAAATCGGCACTGCCCTATAGACCGCTATTGGTCAAGCCGAATAAGGACGAACTGGCTGAACTGTTTGGCGTGACGCTCAGCAATCAAGAGGACGTTATTAACTACGGGAAACAATTGCTGGATCTGGGCGCAAAGAATGCGATTGTTTCCATGGCCGGCGACGGGGCACTGCTTTTCACGGAAGAAGACATTTATCACGGTCAGGCACCGAAAGGACATGTCAGAAATTCTGTCGGAGCCGGGGATTCGATGATTGCCGGGTTCGCAGGAAAGTACACCGAAACAGCAGATGTGATGGAAGCATTCCGCATGAGTCTGGCAGCAGGCAGTGCGACAGCTTTTGCAGATGATTTAGCCATGGCTGGGGATGTTTTTTCATTACGGGAAAAAATCGATATCACCCACATCTCGAAATAGGGGGAGGAGAAACATGAACATTAATGACTTGCTGCGCAAAGATATCATGATCATGGATATGAAGGCATCAGACAAATCGGCTGCCATTGATGAAATGGTAGCGTCCCTTGAGGCGAACAAAGTCGTCAATGATGCCGAATCATTTAAAGATGCGATTTTAAAACGGGAAGAGCAGACATCGACCGGACTTGGTGACGGAATTGCCATGCCACATGCCAAAACGGATGCAGTCAATGAGGCGACTGTTCTGTTTGCCAAAAGTGAAAACGGGCTAGATTATGAGGCCCTGGATGGTCAGCCGACGTATTTATTTTTCATGATTGCTGTTCCGGATGGCGCCAACGATACCCATCTGGAAACGTTGGCAGCGTTATCGCGCATGCTGATTGATCAGGATTTTGTGGCTAAGTTAAAACAGGCCTCGACACCGCAAGAGATTCAGGCACTTTTCCATCATGAAGAAGAGGAACCATCAGAAGACCTCTCTGAGGGAAAAGTAGAAGAGGAGAAACCAGCAGAGGAGCGGGCGTTCGTTGTTGCTGTGACAGCTTGTCCAACCGGGATCGCCCACACGTATATGGCGGAAGATGCGCTGAAGAAACAGGCAGCTGAAATGGGTGTTGATATCCGGGTGGAAACAAACGGCTCGGATGGTGCCTCGAACGCGTTGACCCAAGCAGAAATTGAGCGGGCAAATGGTGTAATTGTGGCCGCTGATAAAAATGTCCCGATGGCCCGTTTCAATGAGAAGCCGGTGCTCGAACGCCCAGTCAGCGAGGGCATCAACAACGCGGAAGAACTGGTTAAAATGGCAATGCATCGTGATGCTCCAATTTATCATGCTGACGAAGCTGCTGAAGCGGATGATGAGGCAGAGTCCTCAACATCTGTCTGGCGGAAAATTTATAAAGATTTGATGAATGGTGTATCACACATGCTGCCATTCGTTGTCGGCGGCGGTATTTTGATGGCTGTTTCATTTCTTCTGGAAGGATTTTTGGGGGATGATCATGAGCTTTTCAACTTCTTCAATACAATCGGAAGTAATGCCTTCAGCTTTCTGATTCCGATTCTTGCCGGTTATATTGCCATGAGTATAGCCGATCGTCCCGGCTTGATGCCAGGACTTGTCGGCGGTTTTATGGCAGTGGAAAGCAATGCGGGCTTTCTTGGCGGATTGGTTGCCGGTTTTCTGGCTGGTTATCTCATGCTCCTCGTAAAAAGATGGTTCCGTGGCTTGCCAAAATCATTGGACGGGTTAAAATCAGTCCTGCTTTATCCGGTGACAGGTTTGTTCCTGATTGGACTCCTGATGTATTTTCTGATCGGACCGGTATTTTCAACAATTAATACCGGCATGATCAGTTTTCTGGAAAACCTCGGAACGGGCAATGCGGTCATTCTTGGGGCACTGCTCGGCGGGATGATGGCGATCGATATGGGCGGTCCGTTTAATAAAGCGGCTTATACGTTTTCGATTGGCATTTTTACCGACACCGGTGATGGCAGTCTGATGGCAGCAGTCATGGTTGGCGGGATGATTCCGCCGATTGCTATTGCACTGGCAACGACGTTCTTCAGAAATAAATTTACGGAAGAGGAACGGAAATCAGGCGTGACGAATTACGTCATGGGACTTTCCTTTATTACAGAAGGGGCAATTCCGTTTGCGGCGGCCGATCCGGTTCGCGTCATCGGATCGTCTGTGATCGGTGCTTTGATTGGCGGCGGATTGACACAGCTGTGGGCAAGCTCAATTCCAGCACCGCACGGCGGTATTTTCGTCATTGCGCTGGCTGACCATGCGCTTTTGTTCCTGGTGGCGCTGGTAATAGGTTCTGTTATCTCAGCACTCGTGCTCGGTTTCTGGAAGAAAACAATAAAAACATGATGCGGAATGGGCAAGAAACTTTGTAAAAAGCCTATAGTACATGAAAACAGGGAGCGTGGTGTAACCACGCTCCCTGTTTTTTTCTGAAAAATAATCCTGGGACAGTGATACGTTACTTTGTATCATTATTGTAAGGCTTTAGACCTGTTAGTCGTCTATTTCGACATAAATTAGTGCTTTTGACATCTAGTTACATTTTAAAAAGTTATCTATATTTAAAATAGATGAATAGAAAGTCATAAAATGAGATAGAGGGAGGGGAGTTTTTTTAGGGGATATTACCAAAAGAATGGTGTTATTACCGTCATTCAGTTAGTCTATCAACTCTATCTAAAACGAAGGGGGAGATTAGTATGCAACAAAGGTTCAGCAAAAAAATTGTCAGTATCATGATGACTTTTGTACTGATCGCAAGTATGCTGACACCTGCAGCCGGACCATTAGCAGTAAGTGCTACTGAAGCGGAAGGGACTATAACTGTCGGGGAAGCCATTGCGAAAAACAATGATGGCAGTGAACAGACCGATGTCATGATTCATGATATTCAGGGAGAAGGTCACGAGTCGCCGATGAATGGCAGCGCTGTTCAGGATGTTGAAGGTGTTGTGACTTACGAGTACGAATTAAGGGGCTCACATTATTTTCATATGCAGACACCGGATGAGAATGTCGACGGAAATGATAAGACATCTGAAGGCATCGTGGTTTATACAGGCAATGCGGATAATGTTGAGACAGGGGATCTTGTCAGTGTCACTGGAGAGGTCGATGAATATCAGATAGATGGGTATGATGACAGAGCTGAGACAGACCTGCCGGTTACAGAAATCAACGCGCGAGATGATCAGGGAGGCGCTGTCGACGTAAAAGAAAGTGAGGTCGCTTTGCCATCACCTGTTTCGTTAACCTCAAGTGATATACCTGAAAACATTATTGGTGATGATGGCTTTGGTAGTTTTGAACCAGCTGACTATGCGCTCGATTACTGGGAAAGTATTGAAGGCATGCGGGTGGAAGTCGCACCATCAAGAGCAGTGGCGCCACAGGAACATGGCGATCTTGTCGTGGCAACAGAAGAGTTTACACCTGCCAATACAACAGTCAATGGCGGTCTCCGTTTAACGGAACAAGGCCCGAATGCCCAAACGATTCAGTATAAATTGCATCCAAATGACGAGGCCAGGGCTTTTGCGGTTAAAACAGGGGACAAGTTCACGGAGCCCGTTGATGGCGTGGTCAATTACGGCTATGGAAACTATAAAGTCTATGCTGATTTGAATGAGATGGAATCTGCCTTTGAAGAGGGCGACACACAGCCGGAACAGACAACGATTGAGAAAGATGAGGACAAACTGACGGTTGCAACTTATAATGTAGAAAATTTTTCAGCAAATGAAAGTGAGACATCACCACAAAAAGCTGAAAATGTTGCTCGTGCGTTTGTAAGTGATATGAACAGTCCGGATATTGTCGGAGTCGTGGAAGTGATGGATAATAATGGACAGGATGAAGGTCCGCAGGATGCGGACGCTTCGGCAAGCTACGAACGGCTTATTGATGAAATTGAGAGTCAAGGCGGCCCGAATTACAACTATGCCAATATCAATCCTGAGTATAATCAGGATGGCGGCGCACCGCACGGTAACATTCGCGTCGGCTTCCTTTACAATCCTGAACGTGTATCGTTAACGAATGGCGAGCACGGCACAGCGACAGAAGCGACTGATTATGATGATGGCCAATTAACGATGAATCCTGGGCGCATTGCCCCTGAGGACGAAGCGTTTGCGGATACCCGGAAGCCATTGGCGGCCCAGTTCAACTTTAATGGTGAAAGTGTTGTCGTGGCAGCGACCCATTTTAATTCCAAGAGTGGTGACGATGGTGCATTCGGACAGAATCAGCCGCCGGTAAAAGGCAGTGAAACCCAGCGTCACAAGCTCGCAAGGATTGTTAACGAATTTGTTACGGATATCAAAACAGAAAATCCGGATGAACATGTCGTTGTTTTAGGCGATATGAATGACTTTGAGTTTTCAGAAACGCTGGATATCCTTAAAGGCGATGAATTGACAAATCAAATGATGAGCGTGCCTGAAGAAGAACGCTATACCTATCTTTACCAGGGTAACTCACAGGTGCTTGATCATGTTCTTGTGTCCGATAATCTCGCTAATGTGACGGAAACTGACGTGTTGCATGTAAATGCCGACTTCACGGATATGCACGGGCGGGCGAGTGATCATGACCCGGTGCTGACACAGATTGATCTGCAGGAGGCTGGAGAGACTAACGACAATTTTGACATGTCTATCATGCATATGAATGATACACATGCCCGAGTCGAACCACTGCCAAAAATGGTGACCGCGGTTAAGGAATTCAGGGAGGAGAATCCGGATTCATTGCTTCTGCATGGCGGGGATGTCTTTTCCGGAACGCTGTATTTTAATGAGTTCAAGGGACAGGCGGATCTGGCTCTCTTGAACATGATGGATGTTGACGCGATGGTTTTCGGCAACCATGAATTTGACCTCGGTGGTGAAGAAGGCGGTCATGAATCGTTATCGGCGTTCGTTGAAAATGCAGACTTTCCATTCCTGGGTACAAACGTTGATTTTTCGCAGGACCCTTATATGCAAGAGCTTGAAACTAATCAATCATTGGTTGATGACCCAGAAGAGGGAAAAATCTATGATAGTATCGTTAAAGAAATCAACGGTGAGCAAGTGGGGATTTTCGGCTTGACAACCGAGGATACGGCAAATATTGCAAACCCTGAAGATGTCACGTTCGCCGACTACAAAGAAACGGCTGAACAGACTGTTGAAGCATTTGAAAACGAAGGTATTGACAAAGTTATTGCGCTTAATCACCTCGGATTTGACAGTGCACCTGAAGTGGGCAATGATTTGCGCCTTGCTGAAGAGGTCGATGGCATCGATGTGATTGTCGGCGGTCATTCTCACTCTGTATTGGAAGAGCCGGCAATTGTTGAGGAAAGTGCTGATGGCGATGCCAAAGATCCGACCGTCATTGTCCAGGCCGGGCAATATGCCGAGAATCTTGGGACACTTGAGGTGACATTTGATAAGAACGGAGTGGTCACTGGATACGAAGGCGAATTGCTTGAGGTTGATGACTTTGCTGAAGATCCCGAGGCCGTAGATGTGCTTGCGCCATATAAAGATCAAGTGGATGAGGTTATGAATGAAGAAATCGGTGCAGAGGCGATGAAGGAACTGCCAAATCCGCGACAGGATGATCCGGGTGATGACAGTGTCAGAGCTAATGAAACAGCGCTTGGGAATTTAGTGACAGATGCTATGCTTGCTAAGGCACAAGAAAAATACCCGGAAACAGCCATTGCTTTCCAAAATGGCGGCGGTATCCGTGCACCGATTGATAAGGGACCGATTACAACCGGAGAAGTCATCAATGTCCTGCCATTCGGCAATGATCCGGTTATCGCAACATTGACTGGACAGGAGATCAAAGATATTCTGGAGCACAGTGTCCGTCAGGCGCCTGCTGAGAACGGGGGATTCCTACACGTATCCGGTATGGAATTCTATTACGACAGTGAAAAAGAGCCAGGAAGCCGGGTCGTCAATATGTACGTTGAGCGGAATGGCGAACTGGAGGAGATTCAGCTTGATGCGGAATATCAGGTAACGACGAATGGCTTTACCGGTCAAGGCGGTGACGGTTTTGAAACGTTTGCCCAGGCCTATAACGAAGGGCGGGTAAAGGATATTGGTGAAATTGATTGGCAGCAGCTGGTCGACTACATGACAGAAGAAGACTATTTAAATGGTATTGTGGAGCCTGAAAGAGAAGATCGTATTGTTGATTTAAAGGGTGATACGCCTAACGAACCGATAACCTCGGAAGATATACAGGAAACGGTGACATCGCTTGAGGACAACGGGGAGATTATGAATGACAATGCAGCACATACGCTTAAAATGCATTTGACGGCTGTTGGGCATTTCGAGGAACAAGATTTGCAGAATAAATTAATAAAGCATATGGAAAGTTTTAAAGTACTTGTTAATTATCAGAAGGAAAACGGGCTCATCTCAGGGAAAGCACATGAAGAACTTCATACAAAAGCTGACAAACTGATAAGCCAGTGGTAGCAGACATTATAACAGCCTCCTTTCTCATGAAAAGGGGGCTGTTTTTACATTTCATTCACGTGCTTCAGCTGTAATCGTAATCAAACTCAACTGGCTTTTATTTAAAAACCGTACCGGCAGTCTGGTTGTCCCTAACCCACTGTCGATATAGAGATGCTGCGTCAGACCCAGTCGAAACGTGCCTTTGTCGTATTTTGGAAAATATCCTTGGCCGGGTGCAATGAGTGCGCCAATCAACGGGAACCGAATCTGGCCGCCGTGCGTATGCCCGCTTAAGATAAGATCGGCCGGTATGGGGCCTTCATGTTGAATGATGCCGGGTGAGTGCGACAGCAGAACGGTATAATCGTCAGTGTTCAGATTGTTGAAGGTTTCCTCGAGATTGTCATGTTCTGTCCCGTAATCGTCAATGCCGGCCAGATTAATGGTATCATTATTTTTCACAATAGGTATGTTGCGATTATTCAGGATTGTAATTTTCCGTTCGCGCAGACCGTTGAGAAACTGTGCGGTTCGTCCATTTTCCCATTCATGATTCCCGGGCACGAAAAAGACGCGTTGATGAATAGCGGTTAATTGGTCAATGAACGGGAAGACATGTTCAAATGTCATGGTTGTTTTGTCGATCAGGTCCCCCGTTAAAACAATCAAATCAGGATTAGTGTCCCTCACAGCGGTGATCAGCCGTTCGTTATCCCTTCCAAAAACGTGATTATGCAGGTCACTGATCTGTAATATCCTGATATTGGTGTCTGCCCGAAGCTTGGGGCTGCGGAATGTGACTTTTTCCATTTTAAAATAATGCGTATCACGGTGGACTTTCCAACAACAAGCGAAAATGAACCCTAATAATGTAAAAACAGCTAACAACTTTTTCATCATGCACCCACCCGAAAACAAAATAAGTTATCTAAGTTTAGCACGATTTAATCAGGATAGACAATTGGTTTGGTGAGGAAGGGCTCGAAGGCATGATACTGGGCTACTTTATGTGACATTTTTCACAGAACTGTCACAGCTAAGTGTGATTTGCATCACTTACCGGGGAGGTTATTAAGCTTAACATAATATGTATAGGAAAAATCATCATTACTTTGTTGGAGGGAATTTAATTGAGTCTTGATACAGAAAAGCTTGCAATTGTTAAATCGAGTGCACCTGTTTTAAAGGAAAATAGTACTGAAATCGGCAAGCGCTTCTATGAATTGCTGTTTACAAAGGTGCCGGAACTTTGCAATATTTTTAACCAGACGAACCAAAAAAGAGGTTTTCAGCAGGAGGCACTCGTCTATGCCGTGTACGCTGCGGGGGAAAATATTGATAAATTGGAGAATATCAATCAGCTTGTCGAGCGTATCGCTGAAAAGCATGTGTCACTCGGTGTCGAACCTGAGCAATATCCGATTGTCGGTAAAGTGCTGATTCAGGCAGTTCAGGACGTTCTTGGGGATGCAGCAACAGATGATGTGATTGAAGCATGGGGTACCGCCTATGATTATATCGCCAACCTATTTATTGAAATTGAACAGAAAAAGTATCATGAGACAGAGCAACAAGACGGTGGCTGGACAGGATTCCGTGAATTTGTCGTGGATGAAACAATTCAGGAAACAAATGATGTTGTATCGTTCTGTCTTAAGCCAAAAGATGGCCAGCCAATTTCACCTTATAAGGCGGGGCAGTATTTGACTATTAAAGCGGATATTGATGGGGAGCCGCATACACATATGCGCCAGTACAGTCTGTCCGGTCCATCTGGCAAAGGCTATTATAAAATTAGTGTCAAACGAGAAAAAGGCCATGGGGAGGTCCCCGATGGTATTGTCTCCACTTACTTGCATGATCAGGTATCTGAAGGTGATACTCTTGAATTTTCCGCTCCTGCAGGTGACTTTACAATTACGAGTGAAAAGGATCCAATTGTATTACTAAGTGGCGGCATCGGTCTGACACCAGTTGTCGGTATGCTGGAAACACTTGCTGAAAAAGAGCCTGAACGTCCAGTAACCTTTATCCATGCGACACAAAACAGTTCCGCTCATGCGATGAAAGCGCACATTGAACAAATAGCAGAAGGGCATTCAAATATTTCATCGTTTGTCTGTTATGACAGTCCGAATGATAAGGACCGGGAAAGCCGAAACTTTGATAAAGAAGGGTTCGTTGATCTGCCATGGCTTCAATCCATTCTGTCTTGCGGCAACGATGCGGATTTCTACTGCTGCGGGCCTGCGCCATTCATGAAAGCTGTCGACAAGGGGCTTAAAGAATGGGGTATCTCAAGCGCAAAACGTCATTATGAATTGTTTAATCCGTTGAGCATATTGAATGAAGCAAACGAGGATAAAGAGGCTGCGGTATTGTAACTTTATATGAGGGCGATGTATCTTTTATCAAGCCAAAGTCAGGACAATGCGCCTGGCTTTTTTGCAGGCCAAAAATAAATGATATCGTTTTATTGGCGAGATAAGCTGCGGCGAGACTATCCTCAACTTTGAGAGAAAAATGATCAGAAGGTACAAAAATGGTTGAGTACGAGGAATCCTCGCGCGAATTCCGGGGGTCGCGCGAAATCCTGCTATTCTCGCGCGAAATTCAAGGAGTGTCGCGCGAATTCGTGCCATTCTCGCGCGAAGTCCAGGGAGTGTCGTGAGATCGATAGCACAAATTTCGATTGGAAAAAGCGAGCCACTTTGTAGTCATAAGTGATATTCTTTTTATAGTAAATCAATAAGAAAGGGACTGAATCCATTGGGGAGAAAGCTGAAGCATGCAACATGGGCAGAGGCTAAAAAACGCTGCCGGCTGAATCAGGCTGATATACAAATGGCTAAGGAGCTTGGCATGAAACCGAAAAGTCTCATCAAAAATATTCCAGCACCGAAAGAGCATTGGAAAGCACCTGTGAAGATTTGGGTCCGGGACCTGTATGAGGAAAAGTTTGGAGAATTGCTTAAGCCTGATAAAACGGTACAGAAAAAATCCGGAAAACAAAAGAAGAAGCGAGAGGATGCCCAACATATTTTTTCAGATGAGGAGCTGCCATTTTAAATGAAACAGATACCGGAAAATGAGATTCGTGCTATTTTACGCGCAGCGGATGATATGATAGCAGGAGGCGGACGTACACCAAAGTTTTGAAGGAATCACGCGAGAAGAAGGTTTTGCAGCTGGGGCTGGATATTTGCAGGAATGGGAAAAGATTGATTACGAAAAGGTGAGAGCCAGGATTCGGGAAGTCATCCGGAGCTTGGAATCAGATGCTCCCGACCAGCAAGTTGTCGCTGACCGGACTGATTCAATCAATGAAGCATTAAAGGGTTTAGAACCGCGTGATATCGATCTGAGATGTATCGAATGCGGTAATTATTTCACCTTTACAGTTGGTGAGCAAAGATTTTATCAAAGAATGGGATTTGTTTATCCCAGACGGTGTAAATCTTGCCGGGAACAAAGAGATTTGGAATTTTTATAAAAGCTTCCGTTCAACCAGCGGGGCTTTTCTTTTTCGCCCGCTTGCTGGCGTTTTCGTTAAATTTTCAATGGTTTGACAACGGTCTCAAAACTTTGTATTATTATCTTGCATACTTCAATTTGCTTCCCATTTTAAGAGTGCCTCTTTTCACTTCAAGTTAAATCTTCCCAGTTACGCTTTCCGAGGTTTGAAACTATAACATTCTGCATTCCATTTTCCTTTTACGCAATCATCTCTGATTGTCTCTCGCACATTTTTTCTTCTAACCAAGATGTTCATGTATCTTCACGAGGGTGAATATAAACCACTTTATCAATCTGACGTAACCCTACCTATGTATTTTTTTCATTTGAAACATTCAAATATTTTTCAAGGGAGGACGAATTATTGGGACACGATATCAGTTCATTCAATAAAGCAGGACAGGAAATTGGCTATGTTCGTTTTACGATGGGAGATATAATCGCCCCGTTGTTTTATGATTTGTTTGACGCGAATGAGTATTATGCGGGTGTTAGCGGATCAGGCGAAGTGGCAACACTGCCTTTGGTTCAAGTCAAAAACGCCCTGGAAGCTTATGACAAATGGAAAGCTAAGGATTTCGGCACTAAAGGGAGCAAGGATTTTTTATTGTGGCAGCGATACGAGATTCAGAAGTTTATTGAAACCTGTCTGGAAACGGCCCAAAAAGAGGGGGCGGTCAAAGTTTATTTTGGTTAGACGGGCTATGATGATTGCTATTACAAGGAAAAACAGGGTCAAATCAATAGGAAGCTGCTGAGTAGAAGTCGCTATAAGAAGGGGATATCATGCATCAGGACGATGGCGAGGGAGTATGTAGCCCAAAACAGGACAAGTGTTGCTCATAATTTGCGTTTTAAAACATCAATTTTGCCAGCAGCTAAGTTGTCACCAATAGTTACTGAGGCCTTGTTAAAAAGCGGACAGCAACACATACAAAAGGTTGCGACGGTTTTTGGAGATACAAATGATTGTCATTAAAAAATCTCTATTGCACAAACTAATATAAAAACGCAATGGAGGTTTTTTTATGGACAAAAGCAACCAAGCAGATGCAGAGTCAATCAGGGAACAGAGCCGCCGTTCAGGAATGTCGTATAATGAGGCTAAAGAATTTATCGCCCGAACGACAGGCGGGCGCGGTACGAATATTTATAGCAACACTAATGCTGAAGAGGTGAAAAGAAAAAACCAGGAATCGGAAAACAATAAGTCATAGAACCGCCTGGATTATTTGGTGAATAGTGCGGAGATTTTCAACTTGTGCGGGAACAGCACTAATTTGAGCGAGAAGGGGCTTAACTCGTGCGAGAACAGCACTAACTTGAGCAAGAAGGGGCTTAACTTGAGCGAGAAGGGGCTTAACTTGTGTGGGAACAGCACTAACTTGAGCGAGAAGGACCTTAACTCGTGCGGAAACAGCACTAACTTGAGCGAGAAGGGCCTTAACTTGAGCGGGAACAGCACTAATTTGAGCGAAAAGGGCCTTAACTTGAGCGGGAACAGCAATAACTTGTGCAGACCTCCACTAGGTTTACTGTATCTTGTACAACTAAATGAAAAACGCCATGGAGCCCAGTTAGGCTGCATGGCGTTTACCAAATTTAACGTCGCTCCAGTCTGGCAATCCGCTCGTCAATCGGCGGGTGCGATGAAAAAAGCGAAACCATTTTACTTTTACCATTGATTTTCATGGTTTGAATGGCTGCGTCGTCAGTGAGATCACTCGTTTGCGCCATCGCTGTCCGGCTTTTCAGCGAGCGGAGCGCATGGGCCATTTTATCGCGTCCGGCCAGGTCTGCGCCTCCATGGTCTGCCCGGTACTCACGATACCTTGAAAACGCAGCGACAACAATGCTGCCGAGTATCGAAAAAAGTATTTGGAATATAATGATCGAAGCAAAATGCACAACGGTCTGCAGTTCTTCACGCACAAGACGTGATACAAGAATCGCCGCAATTCTTGATAAAAAGACAACAAACGTGTTAACGATCCCTTGCAGCAGTGTCATGGTAACCATGTCACCGTTTGCTACGTGGGCAATTTCATGGGCAATAACACCTTCAACGGCATCATCATCCATTTCATTCAGTAATCCGCTTGATACAGCGACGAGCGAACGCTTTTTGGTTGGACCTGTCGCGAACGCATTGACTTCACGGGATTGATAGATGCCAACTTGCGGCATATGCATCAGACCTGCTGTGCGGGACAGTCGATGTACCTTTTCAACAATAGCACGTTCCTGTGAAGATAATTGCCCATTTGGATCCAGCATTTTGACTCGCATCATTTTCTTGGCAATGATACGTGACATGCCCAATGAAAGAAATGAGCCGATGAAGCCTACCAGTAAACTGAATATCATTAATGAACCATAATTGATACCGGCTAATCCGCTAGCACCATTGATAAATGAGCCGCTGACACCTGTAAATGTCACAATAACGGACCAGACGATAACGATGGTGGTTAATACAAGAATATTTGTCAGTAAAAAAAGAAATAGCCGTTTAGCCATTTGGTTCCTCCTCAAATTTAACTTTACGACATTATTATATCATGATTACAATGTGGATGAGAAGCGTAACATAATATTGCAGGCGGGAGGAAAGAAATTTCTTAATAGATTTGATATTATAATAGTTTAAGTCTGCTTGGAAATTGGGTGAATTAATTTATGGTCAGGATTTATACGCTTTTATTACTGGTCATGCTGATGTGGGGGCTGAATGTATCGGCAATCAAAGTGCTGGTTGATGCGATCGATCCGATGCTATTAACCGCCTTTAGGGTAATGACAGCAGGAGTTGCCGTTTTAGTGATTTGTTCTGCGATGGGGATATTCAGGCTGCCGTACAAGCATGAGTGGCTCATTATTTTTTACATATCGATTTTTAATGTTATTTTGCATCATTCGCTTGTTGCGATTGGTCTGGAGATAACAAGCGGCATTAATGGGTCACTGATATTGGGAATGAACCCGCTTATCACGGTGATGATGGCTTTTATTATTTTGCGTCAGCGTATGTCGTGGCTGCGCATTTTTGGATTTGTACTAGGATTTGTCGGTGTCGTTCTGACGACGATGACCGGGACAGGGGAGCTGACAGGAATATCACTGGGCGATTTTATCGTATTTTTGGGTGTGTTGGTCCAAGGGTTTAGTTTTGTTTTGATAAGCAAATTGAAACCGACGTTTGACGCAAGGCTCGCTACGGGTTATATGCTTGTGATTGGTGCTGTGTTTATCTTTCTGGCGAGCCAGGCGCTTGGATCGGGGGTTCAGGAGATTACCAGATTGATTGACTGGCAGCTCGCTTCCGTTTTCTTATTCAGTGCTGTATTGGCGACAGCATTCGGTCACATGACGTATAATCATGCGATTAAAAAAGTCGGGCCCGCCGAATCGGCGATTTTCATCAATCTGAATACGCTTTTCGCAGTCACCGGCTCGGCAATCTTTTTAAATGAAACAATTACCTTGAATCATGCTGCCGGTTTTTTCCTGATCTTGTGTGGTGTGTTTATGGGAACCGGGGCCCTGGAGCAAGTGATTGGGAAGAGGCGGCGCAAGGGAGACGTATAGTTACAGCCTCAAACTTGAGCGGGAGCGGGTCTAACCCGTGCGGTAGCTACTCAAATTTGAGCGGGAGTGCCTCAAACTTGTGCAAGACCAGTCTCAACTCGTGCGAGAGCGCTCCTAACTCGTGCAAAAGCACCCCTAACTTGTGCGAGAACGTTCCCAACTCGTGCGAGCGTGCCTCTAACTTGAGCGAGAGCAGCCTCAACTCGTGCAAGACAACCCTCTACTTACAGCATTTTCAACAGCAATCTCTTCAGCAGGGGAGCAAAGTGTTCCGGCAATTCGGAAACTGTCGGAATCATGATACGCTCTCTACCATAAATGTTGCGCATCAGTTCGTCTTCTTGTTCGCTGATGTGGCCTTCTGCTAGAAACATGCCGATAACATCCATACCTTTTTTGCGGGTCTCGGAAACAGCAAGGGTCGTGTCCACGATGCCATTTTCATTGTAATTCGATGCGGCTGGTTCGCCGTCTGAGAAAACAAGCAGGAAGCGGTTCTTTTCACTCCGGGCTTCCAATTCCTCGGCTGCGACACGGATGCTGTAACCATCGCGGTTATCTTCCTGGGCTTCCAGCTGCATAATCTTCGCGCCGTTGTTCTGATAAAGCGAGTCACGAAAGGAATGAATCACATGAAAATAATTGGGCTGGAACTGATCTTTTACTGCTGTTGCTTCTTCCCAGAAACCGATGATGGAATGGGGGATTTTCAAATCTTTCAGTACCTCATGGAACAGGACAATTCCTTTTTTGGTTTCTTCCATCTTATTCAGCATGGAGGCTGAGCAATCGACGAGCAGGGTAAAGGCAGCATCCATTTCCTTTGATTCTTCATCTTTTTTATAGAAAAGCCGTGGAAATTCTTCGGTTGCCGCTGATACCAGTTTTTTTGACAAACGGCCGGTCGTCAAGTTGCTTCGGGGTGATTGCCGTTTATGCTCTAGCATTTTTTCAATTGTTTTCGAAAGCCGGCGCTGATAAGGTGCGATTTCGTCGGCATATTGGTGATATAGCTTTACATCTGCATCAGTCGGTGCTTCAGCGTTTTTAATCACCTTAACAGCGTACTGATTTTCCCGGCCATAGGCACCGCCGGCAGACTCGGTGTTCTGATTGTCCTGGCGTTTTTCCATGGCTTCCATCTCAGAATAATCATTTTGCTCGCTTTTTCCTGATGCACCCTGCATGGCGGCCATAGCCTGGTCGCCTTCCTCGGTTTCGCGGGCGCCTTCACCCATCAGGCTTGAGCGTGTACCTTGTTCCAATTCAAACTGCATGAAATTTTGCTTGCGGTCGGCATTTTCGTTTTCGCCGTGCCAGGTGGAAAATTGCTGTTCGAATGTTTCACTGTCTTCCTCACTGACATCCTCCTCAAGGCTTTCATTGGCAAGCGAGTCGGTGCGGGTTAGCTCATCAAAGGCATTTTTTTCTGTATAGCTGGAAAGGTTGGCGATTGGAAGTATGACATATTCATGCACCATGTCGGTATAATCAGATTCCAGCCGAAAGACGATCTGTTCAGTAATTCGGACTATATCGCTTGTACTGCCGGCGTCAAATAACTGAAAAATCATCGGTTTTAGTCTCTCCAGCTGTTTAACTTGTCTGTCATTGGCCGCCGGGAATGAAGGATCGGGTGTCTTAGCCTGTGTCAGCAAATAAACAAGACAGTATAATTCATCAAGGGAGAGACTCCGCGTCACATTTGCCTCCAGCTGCTGGGTAAAATACCGGTTTAAGTAGTCTCTGCGAATCGTAAATAATCCCGCTGTCCCGGGACGCTGCTTTTTGACGATTTCTTCAAGCCGAATATTTTCAAACAGTGTGAATAGCTGACCGGCAAATTTCGGGAGACCTGATTCGGACATATTTTCCATAAATTGCTGCATTGTCTGAATATCAGAATGATGCAACGTTCCAACCGTCCGCAACAGGATATCCGTTTTGAGTCCAGCCTCCTTGGCTTTGGCGTTGCCAATCCCCCAATTGGCACTTGCAGTTAGTTTATATTGTTCATTATCGATCGCTGACCCATAGGCATAGTCAAATTTTAACTCAGGAATCCCTGAGAGCACCGATGCCAGATCCTGTAACTGCAGGTATAGTCGGGTATCGATATTGGTTTCACGGAATCGAAACATACAAATTCTCCTATTCGAGGTAGTGTAACACTCTAATACCCACCCCAATTTTAGCTGAAGAGCGTTTCAGTCATGGTCATGACGAATTCCTTTTCCCGATCTTCGTCTAGTTTATCTGCAATGGCGCGGCGAATAGCCCTTTTTGGCGGGATCATCGCACTCAGGTCACAAGCATCAATCAATGCGCGGACTGATGCGGCATCTTCTGCCAGCTTGCCCTGGGCTACCGCCTGAATCAGATCTTCGGAAAGCTGTACGAACAAGTCAATTGTCCGTCCATCCTCCAGACGGCTGGTGTTCTGAATCAGTTCTTTCAGTTGCTTACCTTGCAAATAAGGAATATCAATAACGACGAATCGGTTTTTCAGGGCTTCATTGAGCGGGACCGTCCCGACATAGCCTTCATTGATCGCGGCAACGACACCAAAACCATCTTTGGCAGTAATAATTTCCTCGGTGAACGGGTTAGTGATGGTGCGCCGGTAGTCCAGAACGCCATTAATGAGCGGCAACGTCTCTGGCTTAGCCATGTTAATTTCATCGATATATAGAAATGTTCCGTTCTTCATCGCATTCGTAACAGGACCGGGCACAAAGTCAATGATTTGTCTGTTGTCTTCATAGTCGAGCGTTTTAAACCCCATCAGGCTTTCCGCGTCTAAGTCGACCGAGCAATTGACATTGAACATTGGCTGATTAAACAAATTGGACAACGTCTCGGCAAATCGTGTTTTACCTGAACCGGTCGGGCCTTTCAGCAGCACATTTTTTCCCATGCTTAAGGCCGTGATGGCATCTGTCAAAAGATTCTCTTCAGGCGGCACGTATCCGCCTTCACGGATGAGGTCGCTGAATTCATTGTTTTGATAGGTATTTCGATTATCATCTATTAAATGTCTGATTGGCTCAGGCAGCTGGTTATATTGTGTCATGGCTGAACTCCTTTCCTAATTTATTGTAACCTTTGTGATGCGGGGAAGAAAGCTTCACGCATGGGAAGGACTCGCGCAGCAAACGAGGAATTTCGAGCGGCGCGGTCTTGACATCGCGCAACAAACATGAAATATCGTGCGACAAGCCACTATTTCGCGCAACACAGATCTAATTTCGCGCGACAGCTGCATCATATCGCGCGACACCCAATACTGGAAAGTGTTATACCTAAAATTACCATCCAATTCGCCGAACAAAAAAGCACCCCGCTTTATTAAATGGGGTGCTTTTCGCTATGTTGTCTGTGTGCCTTCCGAATCCTGCGCAGTATACCAAATGAATTTATTCGTATAGCCGTAAATGATCACAAGGACGATTGCGGCAAAATTCAGCCACAGAAACGGCACATATTGCAGGACTGGAACCCCGAACATTGCGGCCATGAATATGCCGTTATCAGACCATGGGACCATCCCTGATGTTAATGTGCCGCCCACTTCCGTATTCCGAGAAAGAATACGCCGGTCAACGTTCAGACGGTCATAGTTCTTCTCCATAATTTTTGGCGTTAAGATTAACGAAACATACATGGCACAGCCAAACACATTGGATAAAAATCCGGTCAAAAGCGTTGAAACCGATAGACGGCCAGTATTCTTAATGAATTTTGTAAACGAATCAACAAGAACCTGCAGTGCGCCGATGTAATTCAATAAACCGCCAAACCCAAGTCCGAGGATGATGACCATCACCGACCCGACCATGCTCGTAATGCCGCCGCGGTTCAACAGTTCATCCATAAATTCATTGCCGGATTGCAGACTGAATCCGTCATAGGCGGTGCCTAAAGCCGAAACGAAATCCATGTTCTGGAATATCGACGCCCAAACGGCGCCGAGTAAAGCACCGAATGCAATCGTCGGAAAAGCGGGTTTTTTCATGGCTAATAAAACGATGACGATAGCAGCAGGGAGCAGCATGATCCAGCTGACATTAAATTCGTTGCCGATCGCTGTCATAATCGAATTCACTCTGCTTAAGTCCACGTTATCGGCTGTATACGTAAAACCTACAATTGTAAAAGCGGTGCCGCTGATAATGAGTGCCGGCACACTGACATAGAGCAGTGATTTGATGTGTTCAACAATGTTAACCTTCGTAATCGAAGCAGTCAGGACGGTGCTGTCGGACAACGGTGACAGCTTATCGCCAAAGTAGGCACCTGAAAGAACAGCCCCCACAACCATCGGGAGCGGCATGCCCAATCCTTCTCCGACACCAACCATGGCGATCCCCGCTGTTCCGGCGGTTCCCCAGGATGTTCCTGTTGCCAGTGATGTTATGGCACAAAGGATGACAGTGGCTAATAAGAATATGCTTGGATGAATAAATTCCAGACCAAAATAAATAATGCTCGGTACAATACCGCCTGCGATCCAGGTGCCGATGAGTGCCCCGACAGCGATTAAAATTAATACGGCTTCCAATCCATTGAAGATGCCGTTTTTCAGCGCTTCCTGTAAATCATCGTACTTATATCCCAGCCTCAGCCCCAGCAAAATGACCAAAAATAATGCGATAAATAATGCCAATTGAATGGACAAATTAAAAATACCGGTGAATGAAAAGGCGATTGCCAGGAATAAAACAAGTAAAATGAGCACCTCTAAAATGGTTGGATTTCGACCGCTATTTTCAAGGTCATGATTCATTATCATTTTTCTCCTCTCTGAAGTATAATCGTGGAGCTTGTTTAAAATGTATGATAAAAGTCATTTCAGGATGACGCTCAATTAGATGCATATCGAGGGACAACAGCAGTTTTAATTGGAAAATGAGGCTGAAATGGCATTGGAAAGCGCCCCGCCCCATAAGGGAACAAGGCGCTCCGTACACGTCTTACTATGCGGCATTTTTCTTTTCGGCGGACCGTATTGCATTAAACCGTTTCGTTTCCTTAACAACGACTCCCGATAAGAATAAGAGGCCGATCAAGTTAGGTATGGCCATTAAGCCGTTGAAAATGTCGCCCAGATTCCATACGGTTTCCAGCGACAGCGTAGCTCCCGGGATAATTGCCAGTACAAAGATAACCCGGTAAAGTAAGGTTAAGTTATCTCCTACCAAGTAAGTGAAACATTTCTCACCGAAATAGCCCCAACCTACAATAGTCGAGAAGATAAATGTTAAAAGCGTCACTGCAACGATAATCTCACCATATCCAGGCAGCAGTGCTTCAAATGACGATGCTGTGAGCGCAGCACCTTCTTCACCGCTCGTATACAAGTCAGCCATTGTCAGTGTAAGTCCTGTAATCGTACAAACAATAATGGTATCGATAAAGACTTGAGTCATGGAAATGAGTGCCTGGCGCGCCGGGACGTCTGTACGGGCAGCTGAAGCGGCAATTCCGCCGGTACCCAGACCTGCTTCGTTAGAAAACAAACCGCGGGCAACCCCCATTCGGATAACTGTTCCAATAGCACCTCCAGCAGCGGCCTGGCCGGTAAAGGCATCACTGAAAATTAACCCGAAAGCTTGTGGTACGATATCGATATTCGTAAAAATAATAATAAAGCCGGCTATCAGGTAAAACACGACCATGACAGGAACGAGAATACTAACTGTCCGACCGATACTTTTAACGCCGCCGATGATGACAAGCCCGACGAGAATGGCAAATATTAGACCGGTTGCCCAAAGCGGAATGTTAAACACATCCTGGGCAACATCTGAAGCAGCATTTGCCTGAATCATGTTGCCGATTCCGAAGATGGCTGCAAAGACGGCGAAAAAGGCGAAAATCATACCCAGCCATTTTTGTCCCAGGCCTTTTTCAATATAATACATCGGCCCACCAGACATTTCACCTTTGTCGTTCGTCTGCCGATATTTTACCCCGAGTACGCCCTCGGAATACTTCGTTGCCATTCCGACAAGGGCTGTGATCCACATCCAAAAAACGGCACCAGGACCGCCGGCTACCACCGCTGTTGCTACCCCAACAACGTTACCAGTTCCAACCGTTGCAGCAAGCGCCGTCATGAGTGCCTGAAAATGGGAGATATCCCCTGTGGATTCTTTGTCATGTTTTTTAAACGTAATACTCAATGCATATGGAAGCATTCGAAATGAAAAAAACGCTAATCGTACCGTTAAATATAAACCGGTTCCCACTAACAGGATAATCAGCGGTAACCCCCAGACGAAGCCGCTTATTTGACCACTTATGTTCGCAAGCCACTCTCCCATGTCAATCCTCCCCCTTTATGTAAATATAGTATAAAAGGTATACGAATATTATAAAAATGTCAATAAGTCCTACGAATAATTCTGTTAAATCTTAGACGTTTTGTCATAACATGATGACCGGCGGGGAAAATAAGTATGTGATACGACATGATAGGAGGAAAGTCATATGTCCGAACAAAACAAGAACCGCAATAAAGATAAGAATACACAGAACAATAAGAACAGATTTAATAAGCAAAAACCTGATCCTGATGTGGAGTTCGCGAAAGATCGGGAATTTCTCAATTTGGATAATAAACGCAATAAGCGGCACCGTCCGAATCACTGACATTCGAAAAGCTGCCGGTTTATACACCGGCAGTTTTGTAACTTATTTTATGTCATCTTCCAATAATCCCGCTGAAAAATACTCATCGTAATGCCATCATGATACGCCCCGTTGATAAAAAAGTGTTCAATCATCTTACCTTCCACCTGAAAGCCTGCTTTTTCATAAACATGACCGGCCTTTTCGTTTACTTTTGATACAATTAAGTAAAGTTTATGAAGGTTAAGGACGGAAAACGCATAATCCATCGCCAGTTTAGTCGCCATCCCTGCATAACCGTTTCCCTGATGGGCGGGATCGATCATGATCGCAAATTCCGCATTCCGGTGGCGCTGCTCTATGTCAAACAGTCCGACAAACCCTAGCTGCTTCTCACCATCTGTTAAAATGAATTCACGGTTTTTCGGGTTGTCCTTATCTTTGTCAAAGCTTTCTTTCAGTTGTTCCATGGACATATAAGACTCACTGAACCAGTAATTCATGACATCCGGGTTGTTGAATAGTTTGTGCAGAAATGTTAAATCATCTTTTTCAAGTGCGCGTAATCTTAAATTGTTTGCCATGTTGTCAAATCTCCTTTTACGAGTCATTAGGCTTAATTTTACCAGAAGCCCTTAATACAGTCATTTGAATATCTATAACTTCCATTTTATTTTTTCACTCTGTTTATAGTATAATAGAATTATCTTCTAGTATTAGCAATTGTTTAAACACTATCCATTGTAAATGAAGTCGGGGGAGTTTTCATCATGGCAAATGTAATGCGCGATTTTTTCATCGGACTATCAAATAATCGATTTTTGAATACACAGGCAAAAAAATGGGGATTTTCCCTGGGTGCTGATAAGTTTGTTGCCGGTACTACCGTTGAAAGTGTTATGGAAGCGGTTAAAGAATTGAATCATCAGGGCATCAGCTGTACGCTTGATAACCTGGGGGAGTTTGTTTCCGATAAAACGGAAGCAGGCGAGGCGAAAGATAAAATCATCAGGCTGCTTAATACGATCCATGAGGAAAATGTGGATTGCCATTTGTCAGTTAAATTAACCCAGCTCGGATTGGACATTGACCAGGCGTACTGTACTGAGAATATGCGAGAAATTCTCGATATCGCCAGGCAATATAATATTTTTGTGAACATCGACATGGAGGACTATTCGCACTATGACCAGACGCTGGAAGTGCTGCAGGCTCTTCGCAAAGACTATGATAATGTCGGGACTGTCATTCAATCATATCTTTACCGCGCAGAGGAAGATATGGAAAACCTGAAGAATGTGCGGCTGCGGATTGTCAAAGGGGCCTATAAAGAAAGTGAGGAGGTTGCCTATCCTGAAAAACAGGATATCGACCGCAACTTTCTGGAGCTTGCCAAACAGCGGCTCGCGGGTGATACGTTCACTTCCATCGGTACGCATGATCATCATATTATTAATGAACTGAAAGCGTTTGCTGATGAGCACAACATTGATCATGATAAATTTGAATTCCAGATGCTTTACGGTTTCCGGAATGATATGCAGAATAAGCTGGCAAATGAAGGCTACAACTTCTGCACCTATATTCCGTTTGGCGATGACTGGTTCGGCTATTTCATGCGCCGTCTCGCTGAACGTCCACAAAACATGACTTTGGTTTTGAAAGATACGTTTTACACCGAGGACAATAAGCTGAAGAAAGGTCCGATTGCTGCCGGTGGTGCAGTGGCGGCTACTTCAGCGATAGCCCTCTGGTGCGTCAAAGCAAAACGTGATAGGAAAAAGGATAATGAGTAATTCTATGCAGTGTCGTGATTGTACGACACTGTCTTTCATCTCCCTAGTATGGGATTTCACGCTGCTGATAGTGGACAGAGATCCATTTCAGCGTTGTAAATTCTTCCAGGCTCCAGTCGCCATTCAATCGGCCCATACCGGATTTCTTTTCACCACCGAAAGCGACAATCGGTTCGTCGTTGATCGTAATGTCGTTCACATGAACCATGCCGGTGTGCACTTTCTTGGCTAATTGAACACCGCGTTCACCGTCGGATGTATGAACAGCACCGCTCAATCCGAATTCGGTGTCATTGGCGATTTTGATTGCCTCTTCGTCTGTTTCAAATGTCATCACACTGACAACCGGGCCGAACAGCTCTTCTTGGGCCACAGCCATGTCCGAGGTTACATCAGTCAATATGGTTGGTTCCACCATATTGCCGGAGATGTCGCCTTTCAAAATTGGCGTAGCACCTTGTTCGATCCCTTTATCAATAATGGCTTTAAGGTTTTCTGCCGCGCCTTCATTCACAACAGGGCCAATGACGGTGTCCGGATCCCGCGGGTCACCGGTTTTGAGTGATGCAATTTTCTCCTTATATTTCGTGATGAATTCGTCGTAAATGGATTGATGCACAATGATGCGGTTAGCGGACATGCAGATTTGCCCCTGATGTGTAAACCGGCTGAATGCTGCTGCCTCAACTGCGTAATCAACGTCGGCATCATCAAGGATAATGAACGCGCTGTTGCCGCCTAATTCCAGTATCGGCTTTTTGAAATGTTTCACTGCTAACTGGCCGATATGGCTGCCGACTTTGGTTGAGCCGGTAAACGATATGATTCTTGGTATCGGGTGTTCCACAAAAGTGTCCCCGATTTCGTTGATATCTGTGACAACGACGTTAAACAAACCTTTTGGGACGCCTGCTTCTTCAAAAATTTTAGCAATCAGTGTTCCACCCATAATAGGCGTTTCCTCATGCGCCTTTAGCACAACACCGTTGCCAGCACCGATTGCAGGAGCAACCGATTTGATGGATAGGAAAAATGGAAAATTAAACGGGCTGATGACTCCGACAACACCCGCTGGCATCCGATATAGACGGTTTTCCTTTCCATTTTCCACGGAAGGCAGAATTTTACCTTCCTTATTTAGCGGGAATGTCGCGGCTTCCTTGATCATGTCTTTAACAAGCCCGATTTCAAACGCGGCTTTTAGGCGTGTTCCGCCAAGTTCGTCAATAATGATATCAGTGATGTCCTCTTCATGCTCCTCAATGTACGTGACGGCATTTTCGAGCGTGTCACGCTGCTTGTAAGGGTTGATCTGGTTCCATTCATCCATTGCATCTTGAGCAGATTTGTAAGCTTCATCGACATCCTCTGTGGTGGCCATTTTGAATTGCGTGATACGCTCGCCATTGTATGGATTTTTATCAGTTAACGTATTGTTGCTTCTACCGTCGCGCCAAGTACCGGCAATATACTGTTTGTTGAGAGAATTGATGTTTGTCATAATGTGCCTCCAAGTTGTTCTATACAAGCGTGATTCATCTTTTAGGATATACCAATTTAAGCATTTTAATTGTGACAGAGACAGACAAAATCAGGTACTTGAACAAGCGTTTTTCGTTAATAAAGGGACATCACTGCTTTATCCCGACTTCAACAGACAGTAAGACCCCGCTTTATTCTCTATCCATTCTTCCTTTCCACTGCGGCAAATCCCTGCTTAAGATCCTGAATCAGATCATCCGCATGTTCTATCCCTACTGACAGCCGCAAAAGTTCGTTGGTCAGGCCGTATGAATTGCGCACGTCTACGGGAATTTCAGCATGTGTCTGTGTTGCCGGATAGGTGATCAGGCTTTCAACACCACCAAGGCTTTCAGCAAATGTGAGCACATTTAATGCCCGTAGAAATGGCACCACACGATTTTCATCTTTTAGGAAAAAGCTTAGCATACCACCCTTGCCTGGATAAAGTACGTTTCTGACGAGCGGCTCAGATTCAAGATATTCCATAAGTTGTTTTGCATTCTGTTCGTGCTGGCGCATGCGGAGGGGCAGGGTTTTCATGCCACGCATGACAAGCCAGCAGTCGAATGGTGACAGAGTTGATCCTGTTGAATTGTGGATATAAGCGAGCTCTTCACTTAATTCCATTCCTTTGGACACAACGACACCGGCCAGGACGTCATTGTGCCCGGCAAGATACTTGGTGGCGCTGTGGATCACGATGTCAGCCCCCTCATCAATCGGTTTTTGAAGGTAAGGCGTATATACCGTGTTGTCCACGATAAAAAGCAGATTATTCGCTTTGGCCACACTCGAAACAGCTGTCATATCAATGTTTGTCATGAGCGGGTTCGTCGGAGTTTCGATATAGATCGCTTTCGTGTTTGACTTGATTTGCTTTTGCAATTCGTGCGCATCGCTGCCAATCCAGTATGTAAATGCAAAGCCCTGCTTTTGTTCGAGCAAATCAAAATAGCGATAGGATCCGCCGTAAACATCACGACAAGTTATGACATGATCCCCGCTTCTAAACAGCGAAAATACAAGCTGAATCGCACTCATTCCGGAGCTTGTGGCAAATGCTTTGTCGCCATTTTCAAGGTTGGCCATTGCTTCTTCAAAAACATCCCGTGTTGGGTTGCCCGTCCGCGTATAATCGTAGCCATTGCCATGCCCAATCTCGTTGTGTCTGTAGGAAGTGGATAAGTAAATCGGGGTGCTGACCGCTTTTAATGCTTCTTCTTTCCGGTTGCCGATCTGGGTAAAAACTGTTTCACTATGGTGTTTCTGATAGGACATGATATCCCTCCTCCGATATGTAGTAAAGCGCCATAAATCAAAAAAACCTCTTCCGGATAAGAAGAGGGTAAACAAGTACCTGATGCTTCTTATCTAAAAAGCTTGACGCTTACTGGAATTGGCACAGTACTTTTGAAGTCTGTTGCCGAGGCTTCACAGGGCCAGTCCCTCCACCTCTCTGGATAAGAAAAAGAATCACTATGAAATTGAATAATTATATCCAATTTACAGCGGAATTTAATTGCTGTCAACAGTTTTTCTGGATTCGGCCATATTTCTAACCGCGCGGATCATGCTGCTTCTTTTCCGAATATTTACTTTTTTACCGGACTAGCTTACAATAAAATGAAGAGGTGGTACCCCTGGGCGTTGTGACAGTAGGCTTTGACGGCACCCTGTATCAGGGCAATTCATTTAAAGTGATGTTTCAAGCAGCAAATAAATCATTTGGCTGGAAACAGTGGAGCGTGGTTGGAACAGGTATTGTTAAAGCGGCAGCTGGAGGTCTGATTAAAGGCAAAAATGCGTTTCGCATGCGATTTTTTAAAGCTTTTGCGAAGTCGTTTAAGGGCATGACGCAAACCGAACTTAATGCGTTTTTTCAGAAACGTGTTGCGATGGGTACAAAGGATGCCCATTATGACTTGATTCATAAATTCACGAGCATGAATGCCAGAAGGGGCTGGGCAATCTGACTGGAGACGAGACGGAGGAAACATGGGCATATGCCGACAGTAAAAGTGATGTCCCATTGTTTCAGTTTGTCAAATATCCGATTGTCGTGAACCCGGATGAAGACATGAGAAAGATAGCTGCGAATGGAGGATGGGTGTTGTTTGGCTGAATAAGATACGGGCATAAAAGAGACGTTTGATGTTGGCGGATACTAGATGTTTACAGCCAGCAAAATTCTTGAAGAACTTGTTTAGGATCTGTGCACTCAAGTAATCTGGATTTATGGATTTTGTCTCTTTCAGTAAAGATTACTATTATTTATCTTACAGTTGATATAAATTGCGACACAAACCAGAAGTTAGCGAGAATCTCTAACGACGCAGCTGGAATATACTCGCTTTCCGTGGGCTCACCACAAGCCTCCTCGCTCGCATAGAACGCTCGCTGTGGGGTCTCTTAGGCTCGCTGTCCCACAGGAGTCTCGCATATTCCAGCTGCTTTTAAGCGTTAAGCAATCCAGTTTTATCTGTCATAAAATATTTTGTTTTACCAAGATATAGTGAACAAAACTTAGCGGAGGAAATACACGGAGACTCCTGTGGGAGCAGAGGCATAGGTGAGACCCCGCAGTGCGTCAGCACGCGGAGGCTCACCAGCCGCCCACGGAAAGCGAAGTGTATTTCCGAAGCGACGTTATTCCACTCAACCTTTACGTCGCAGTTTATGGATTTTATGTAAAAAAACAACAATTTTCTTAGGAAACAGCATAGATTTTTATATGTAGAGTGTCATTTATTTGGGGAAGTGAATAATGGAGTTTTGAATAGGGGGCCGCTTTTGAAAATTACTGAAGTCCGCACAAAATGGACAACCATGCCATTGAAGAAAGCATTTAAAACAGCATTGCGGAAGGTTACGGAAATTGAAGTGATCGATATTGAGATTCGTCTGGAAAATGGTGCGTTCGGTACAGGCTCGGCTGCATCCACATGGCAGATTACGGGGGAATCACTTGCCAGCATTCAGGCGGCGATTGAAGGGCCCATCAATCAGGCTGTGCTCAATCGTAATATCGAGGAATTAGAAGATATTTTAACAAACGTGGAGACGAGCTGTGTCGGCAATACAAGTGCCAAGGCTGCCGTTGATATTGCACTTCACGATACTTATTGTAAGCTTTATGGCCTCCCGTTGCATCAGTATCTCGGCGGCAGATCGGCGTTTCCTGAAACAGATATGACGATCAGTATTGATGCGCCGGAAGTTATGCAGCAGGATGCGAAAGAAAGGATCAGACAGGGGTATAATACACTGAAGATCAAAGTGGGCAGTGACGAACAATTGGATATTAGCCGGTTAGAAAAAATACGTGCGGCTGTAGGTGATGACGCAGCACTGCGTTTAGATGCCAATCAGGGATGGACTCGGAAACAAGCGGTTAAAATCATTCGTTATTTAGAAGAAAATGTGAACATTGAACTGATTGAACAGCCAGTCCCGGCAAATGACTTTGAAGGACTGAAGTATGTCCGTGACCGGGTTGACACACCAATTATGGCGGACGAAAGTCTCTTTTCCCCATTCGATGCGTTTCGTCTGATCAAAATGGAAGCGGTTGATTTACTGAATATTAAGCTAATGAAGAGCGGTGGAATTCGCCGGGCGAAGCAAATTGCCGATACAGCGAAAAGTGCAGGTATTGAGTGTATGATTGGCAGCATGATGGAATCGGCCGTTTCGTTAACTGCAGCCGTACATCTCGCTTATGCCCACAGCAACATTACATACTATGATCTTGACGCAGCATTATGGCTGAAAGAACAGCCTGAGGAAGGCGGCATCACATGGCATGGCGCAACGGCTAAGCTGTCCAACAAGCCGGGTCTGGGCTTTAGCTGACTTTTCCCGAAAATAATGACAAGATAAAACGGGAACACTGTGTAAGACGAACCAATACATTTCACAAAGGTGATTTTACCATGAATGTCAGGATTGAGTTATCATATATCACACCCAAAGGCACGGAAGCTTCGTTCAGTTCCGATGAAATGCGGGCGGCTAAAGCACTTCTCTTGGCTGAAGATCTGGAAAAAACAGGCCGGGCAAAAGAAATCATATTCATTGATCAATATGAGAGTAAATGGACGATGAAGGAGTTAAAAAAACAGATGGAGGCTCTTAATACCGAGCCACATGAGGTGACAGTCTATTTTGACGGCGGTTTTGACCTGACCACTAGAAACTCTGGTCTGGGCTGTGTTATCTATTATGAACAGAACGAAAAATCTTGGCGCCAGCGTAAAAATGCTCGCGTCGAGGAACTTGAAACCAACAATGAAGCTGAGTATGCGGCATTGCATCTGGCTGTACAGGCGCTGGAATTCATGGGTGTCCACCATCTGACAGTAACGTTTGCCGGTGATTCGCAGGTTGTCATTAATCAGCTGAAAGGTGAGTGGCCGTGTTATGAAGCGGAATTGAATCGATGGGCCGACAGGATTGAAAACGATCTTGACAGGCTAGGGATTGACCCGGAATATGAGCTGATTCCCAGAAAGCATAATCAGGAAGCGGACCGTCTGGCATCACAGGCGTTAAAAAGTGTTGATGTCACGAGTACGAGCGAAATTTGATTTTCAGTTTCTCGCAAGCAGTTATGCTGATCGCGCAATAACCAGGGGATTCCGCGCGGTAAGCCATCAAAATCGCGCGGCAACCCCCAAAATTCGCGCAACCGCCGTATTAGTAGAGTCTAGTAATTTGACAAAAGTCTATTTCCGTTATACAATAACTTTGCGTGAATTGGATAAAACTATATCCGTTCTTGAAGACGGTAGAGGTTCTTAGCTTTAACCCTCTATAAAAAACTAAGGACAGATGATTACGAATTGTTAAACCATGTGCCTTAGGCCGTGGTTTTTTTATTTGCCAAATGTTGGGCAGGAGGTTTTTTGCGATGACACAGCGACGTAATGATTTACAGGGCTTAACACAATTGGGAAATCAAGGGACAGGTTACCAGTTTGACTATACACCTGAAGTGCTCGAGGTAATTGAAAACTTACATCCTGACAGGGATTATTTTATCAAATTCAACTGTCCTGAATTTACGACACTTTGTCCGCAAACCGGGCAACCTGATTTTGCGACAGTCTATATCAGCTACATACCAGACCAAAAAATAGTAGAAAGCAAATCCTTAAAGCTGTATTTGTTCAGTTTTCGGAATCATGGAGATTTTCATGAAGACTGCATCAATATTATCATGAATGACTTAATTGATTTGCTGGATCCGCGATACATTGAGGTGTGGGGCAAATTCACACCCCGTGGTGGTATATCTATTGATCCGTATTGCAACTATGGAAAGCCGGATACCAGATTTGGACAAATGGCCGATCATCGCCTTATGAACCATGATTTGTATCCCGAAAAGGTTGATAATCGCTAATAGTGGTTGTTCAAAAAATCCGGTAAAGTGTGACACACACCGGTTGTCTAGTTGCTTGTTAAATTTGCTCGATAGATTATTATAATGCAGTAAAAATCCCGGCACATTGGGTGTACCGGGATTTTTACTGTTATTAACCTGAAGCTTTCAGTGTAGTTTGCTTTAAATCTTTAACTTTTTCAACCCAGTCGAATGGATCCTCAATTTTGCCGTATTGGATACCGGTCAATGTGTCATACAGACGTTTGGCAATCGCTCCGGTGTTGCCCTCATTGATTTCAATGTGTTTTTCACCTCGCACCAGTTCACCGATCGGCGAGATGACAGCAGCTGTTCCGGCACCGAATGCTTCTTCCAGTTTGCCGTCTTTGTGTGCCTGGATCACTTCCTCCATTGAGAGTTTTCGCTCTTCAACCGGAACGTTCCAGTATTTTAGCAATTGGATAACGGAATTTCGGGTAACACCTTCCAGAATACTGCCATTCAAAGCAGGCGTGACAACAGTGCCATCGATTTTGAAAAAGACGTTCATACTGCCAACTTCCTCAATGTACTTGCGCTCAACGCCGTCGAGCCACAGCACCTGGGCAATACCTTCCGCCGCCATTTCCTGGGCTTTAAGGCTCGCTGCGTAGTTTCCACCGGTTTTTGCTTCGCCGGTTCCGCCTTTGACGGTCCGGACATAATCGTGTTCGACTGCTATTTTGACCGGATTGATGCCTTCTTTGTAGTAAGCACCGACCGGCGATAGGATAATAATAAATTTATAATGACTTGATGGTGCCACACCGAGAAATGCCTCGGTTGAGATGATGAACGGCCGGATATAGAGGGATGTTCCTTCTGCTTCAGGTATCCAGTCTTTTTCCAGTCCAACAAGCTGTTTGAGCGCCTTCAGTGCAAACGCCTCATCGATCGGCGGGATGCAAAGCCTGCTGTTGGAATGGTTCATCCGGCTGAAATTCCGCTGCGGCCGGAATAGTTGAGCGTCCCCGTCTGAGGTAAGGTATGCCTTCATTCCTTCAAACACTGATTGGCCGTAATGGAAAACCATTGCCGATGGCTCGATATTCAATGGCTCATAAGGCACAATGCGCGGATCATGCCAGCCTTTGTCAGCCGTATAGTCCATCATAAACATATGGTCTGTAAATATTGTTCCAAATTCCAATTGATCTGATTTGGGTTTTTCTTTGCCTGAAGAACAGATTTCGGTTCGGATTCCTTGTTGTTCTTCCTCCATGTCGCCATCCCCTTGTGTAAAAAGTTGTATACAATCATAGGATAAATTTCGCGCAAAAGCAAGCCCAAAAATTTATTTTTTGGATATTGTAACAATCTTTTAAAAATTGGACTTTCCATGCCTGGACGATTATGCTAAAATCTATGGTTATCTGAAAATGTAACTCAACACATCTGGGAGGGAAAAGTCATGAAAACATTAGAAAAGATCAGCGATTTTGCGGGCAATACGTTCGCCGTCTGGGTAATCTTATTTGCCGCCTTAAGTTTAATTTTTCCGGGAGGTTTCGCATGGATTGCACCTTATGTATCGCTCCTTCTGGGAATTATTATGTTTGGTATGGGGCTGACGCTGACACTCGATGATTTTAAAGGCGTCCTCAAGGCGCCGGTCAGTGTTCTCATCACTGTTGCTTTACAATATACGGTCATGCCGCTTGTTGCGTTTGGACTGGCTGTGGTTTTCCAGCTTCCAGCGGAGATTGCAGCCGGTGTGATTCTGGTCGGGTGCTGTCCGGGTGGAACAGCTTCCAATGTCATGACATTTTTGGCAAAAGGAAATACAGCCCTGTCCGTGTCGGTGACAGCAGTATCAACCGTACTTGCACCGATTCTGACGCCTGCACTGACGCTGCTGTTTGCCAGTCAATGGCTGCCGGTATCCGCGGCTGATATGTTTATGTCGATTGTGCAAATTGTACTGATTCCCATCGTATTAGGTATCGTTGTCCGTTTGTTGTTCAGCAGACAAGTTGATAAAAGTGTCAAAGCACTGCCGCTCGTGTCGGTTATCGGAATTGTAGCTGTGGCGGCTGCTGTTGTGGCGGTCAACCGGGAGGATATTCTCACGACCGGACTGCTGATTTTTTCTGTGGTTATTTTGCATAATGTGCTTGGGCTTACGATTGGCTATTTGTTTGGCAAACTGTTTAAATTTAATTTTGCCGATCAAAAAGCTGTCTCGATTGAAGTTGGCATGCAGAATTCGGGGCTTGGTTCCGCGTTGGCACTTGCTCACTTTTCACCGATCGCGGCTGTTCCGAGTGCCCTGTTCAGTGTCTGGCATAATATATCCGGTCCAGTGCTGGCAACCTGGTGGGGCAAACGGAGTGGAGAGTTCCCTGCTGATGATGAGAATCACAAAGCAGGCTAGAGGCAAGGCATTCGAGCGAGCGCTGATCTAATTGATCGAGCTGTAGCTGAAAGCAACCGGGAGTCGGTCGAATCGCTTGAGCACAGCTCATATTCCTTTTATAAATATCACGAAATTAAATAAAAAGATTGAACGATTAGAAAATTAGGCATATAATTATCCGAAAGAGAAAGGTGGTCTGCTGTATGGAAAAAGATTTACGCATCAAAAGCCAAGTATTCAGTGATGATACGATGCGGGCGCCGAACCGAGCGATGTTGCGTGCGGTCGGTTTAACCGATGAACATTTTGAGAAGCCGATGGTCGGCATTGCCAGCACATGGAGTGAGGTAACGCCGTGTAATATTCATATCGACGACCTGGCTGTCAGTGCCAAGAAAGGGGCAAGAGAAGCGGGTGCGACACCGCTTATTTTCAATACGATTACCGTCTCGGACGGTATTTCGATGGGGACGCAGGGAATGCGCTACTCGTTACCGAGCCGTGATTTGATTGCCGATTCGATTGAAACGGTTGTCGGGGCGGAAAATCTGGATGCATTTGTCGCGATCGGAGCCTGTGACAAAAATATTCCGGGCTGTATGATTGCGATTGCCAATTCCGATGTGCCGGCTGTCTTCGTTTATGGCGGTACGATTGCGCCTGGGTCACACAATGGCAAGGACATTGATCTCGTCTCCGTATTCGAAGGTGTCGGCAAACATAACAATGGCGATATTGATGACCAGGAGCTTAAGAACATCGAGTGCAAGGCGTGTCCCGGTGCCGGTGCGTGCGGTGGCATGTACACCGCCAATACAATGGCATCTGCAGTCGAAGCGATGGGAATGAGCCTGCCGGGCAGTGCGTCGAATCCTGCTGAATCTGAAGAAAAAGCAGCCGATTGCGCTGAAGCCGGTGAAGCGGTGTACAAGCTTTTGGAACAAGGCATTTATCCAAAAGATATCATGACGAAAAAAGCGTTTGAAAATGCAATGACAGTTGTCATGGCACTTGGTGGCTCAACAAACGCTATCCTGCACCTTCTGGGAATGGCGCATGCTGTCGGGGTGGATATCACGATTGACGATTTTAATCGGATCCAGGAAAAAGTGCCGCATCTGGCAGACCTGAAGCCAAGCGGACAATATGTTATGCAGGATCTGCACCGCTCCGGCGGGGTTCAGGCTGTCATGAAGCTGCTTTATGAAGCCGGCTACCTGCACGGCGACTGTCTGACTGTTACAGGCAAAACGGTGGCAGAGAATCTGGCGGAAGCACCATCACTGGCAGAGGATCAAAAAGTGATTGCACCGCTTGATAACCCTAAACGTACTGACGGACCGCTGATTGTCCTTAAAGGCAATCTGGCGCCGCGTGGAGCAGTTGCAAAAGTTTCCGGCGTCAAAGTTAGCCGTCATACCGGGCCTGCGCGTGTCTTTAATACCGAGCAGGAAGCAACAGATGCCGTCAGACAAAATAAAATCCAGGAAGGAGACGTGCTCGTTATTCGCTATGTTGGACCAAAAGGCGGACCCGGCATGCCTGAAATGCTTTCAGTTTCGAGCCTGCTTGTTGGGAAAGGCCTGGGTGAAAAAGTTGCTCTCTTGACAGACGGCCGTTTTTCAGGCGGGACCCACGGGCTTGTCGTCGGACATATCGCGCCAGAGGCTCAGGATGGCGGTCCGATTGCCTTTTTGAAAGAAGGCGACAATGTCACGATTGATTCTGACGAAAAAGAAATAACCGCCGACGTGTCCGAGGAGGAACTCGAACGGCGCAAGCAGAATTGGAGCGCGCCACCGCTTTATAAAAAAGGTGTCCTGGGCAAATATGCGCATAATGTATCCTGTTCATCAAAAGGTGCCGTCACAGACTTTCTGGATGCCACTGATTAGAGTCAATCCCCGGGCCAGTCCGTCCGGGGTTATTTTTACACCGAGAAGCTTCAGTAATCAGGTCGACTTGCTTATAAGGAAAACTTCGGGACCCGCAATAAGATGGGTCCCGAAGTTTTTTAAAGGGCCTATTTTTGCTTGTAACAAAATTGAAATATTTCAGCAACCTCTCTGACACGCCTTCATTGTAAGCGTATACAATATTTCGGACTTATCAAAACCGTCAAAAAAGTTTTGCAAAAGCTGTTGACCAATTCGAAAAATCAGTTTATGATTATCGGCAATATTAATTTTATTTTTCAGATTTAACGTAAAGTCTTTCAAGAAATTATGAATCTAAAAAGCTAAAACGCGATGACGGGAAAAAAGGAACATGCCGCATGCATTTACAGAGATCCGGGGATGCTGAAAGCCCGGAAGTGCATATTGTTCTGACATCTTCTCTGAGTGCCTTGTTGAAAGGGAGACCCATTAGACTTGGCCAGGTGCAGGCTCATGCACCTGTTATCAAATCAGCTGATCCGTAATCAGCTGGCAAGATAGTATTTGCGAAGATGCTATGAAAATGGGTGGTACCGTGGAAAGATGACTCTTTTCTCCCCAATAATTCTGTGACAATGCAGTTTTGTGTGGGAAGAAAAGGGTCTTTTTTTAATCGCTGGACAAAAACTTTGGCAGTCCCTTAACAACAGGGAAAAAAGCCTTAAGTTTTTTGAAACAAAAATACTAAAGGAGGCGAGCAGCAGTGAGTGTTAAAGCTGAGCAGGAATTAAAACAAGTGGAAAAAAAGGTGACCGGTGCTGATTTACTGATTCAGACTTTGACAGCTGTCAATGTGGACACCGTCTTCGGTTATCCGGGCGGAGCGGTATTGCCGATTTATGATGCCTTATACCGCAGTGATGCGCCGTTCAAGCATGTACTGACGCGTCACGAGCAGGGTGCAGCTCACGCGGCGGAGGGCTATGCACGGGTTACCGGAAAACCTGGTGTTGTTCTGGCGACATCGGGCCCCGGGGCAACCAACCTGATTACCGGCATTACTGATGCGATGATGGATTCACTCCCGATGGTTGTATTTACCGGTCAGGTTGCCAGCAATGTCATTGGAACCGATGCATTTCAGGAATCGGATGTGATGGGAATTACGACACCGGTCACGAAATACAATTATCAGGTCCGGGATTTGAAGGAACTTCCGAGGATTGTCAAAGAAGCTTTCCATATTGCGTCGACAGGACGGCCGGGACCGGTTGTTGTGGATATTCCCAAAGATATTTCATCAACGGTTTCAGGTATCAGTGTTGAGCTCAATGATGACTGCTACTTGCCTGGCTACCAGCCGAATAAAAAGCCGAATCCGCTGCAAATCGTAAAACTGGCCGAGGCGATAAGCCGAGCCAAGAAGCCGCTGATTCTGGCAGGTGCAGGTGTGGTCTCAGCAGAAGCATCAAAAGAACTAACAGCATTCGCGGAAAAACACAAACTTCCGGTTGTCAATACATTGCTTGGTTTGGGGGGTTTTTCAGGAACGCATGAACTATCACTGGGAATGGGCGGCATGCACGGTTGCTATGCAGCCAACCAGGGGGTTTATGAATGTGATTTGCTTATCAATATCGGAGCACGGTTTGACGACCGGTTGACCGGTAATCTGAAGCATTTTGCCCCGAACGCAAAAGTAGCGCACGTTGATATTGATCCGGCGGAAATAGGCAAAAATGTCGAAACGGAAATACCGGTTGTTGCTGATGCCAAAGAGGCGCTGGAGGCGCTGGTCAAAACGGAGATAACAGCCAATGACCACGGTGATTGGCTCGACACACTCCGACAAAATCAGATGGATTACCCTTATTGGTACGACCGCTCGGAAACATACATTTCTCCGCAATGGCTGACCGAGCAAATTTACAAGGTGTCGGATGGCGAGGCAATTGTCACAACAGATGTCGGGCAGCACCAAATGTGGGCGGCACAATATTACCCGTTTGCTAATCCAAACAAGTGGGTTACCTCTGGCGGACTCGGAACAATGGGATTCGGCTTCCCGGCTGCAGTTGGCGCCCAGCTCGGCGCACCGGATGAACTGGTTGTAGCTGTCGTCGGAGACGGTGGCTTCCAGATGACAGCCCAGGAACTGTCAGTCATCAAAGAAAGACAGCTACCGGTAAAGGTTGTGATCGTGAATAATCAGTCACTCGGTATGGTGCGGCAATGGCAGGAAAAGTTTTACGATAAGCGTTACTCCGAATCGATTTTTCCGGAGAACCCGGATTTCGTCAAGCTGGCTGAATGCTACGGCATCCTTGGCATGAGGGCTGAGAATGAATCAGAATTGCCGGACGTCTTAACCGATGCATTTAACTATGACGGTCCAGTCGTCATTGATTGCCATGTCGTTCAGGAAGAATGTGTTTATCCGATGATCGCCCCTGGAAAAGGGATGCATGAAATGATAGGGGTGACACGATGAGACGAATTATAACAGCCGATGTTCAGAACCAGAGCGGGGTCCTAAACCGGATCACCGGGATGCTGCATAAGCGGCAATTCAATATCGAAAGCATTACAGTCGGCAAATCAGAGCGGGCGGGCATTTCAAAAATGACATTTGTTGTCGAAATCAGCGATGATCAGAAGCTAGAGCAGCTGACGAAACAGCTGAACAAACAAATCGATGTTCTGAAAGTGAAGGACATAACGGATAAGGCGATCGTGGCACGCGAACTTGCGCTGATTAAAGTTGGCGGAAGCGGCCAGCAGCGAGCCGAAATCCAGGGTGTCATTAACCCATTCCGGGCATCTGTCATCGATGTCAGCCGAGATAGTCTGACGATTCAGGTTACCGGCAAACCGGATAAAATCGAAGCGCTTATCGCTCTGTTAAGGCCATACGGCATCAAGGAGATGGCGCGAACAGGGATGACAGCATTCCTGAGAGGCTACCAGCCACAGGAAGTAACAGAAATCAATTCACACTTAGTTTAAATCAAACAATTAGGGAGGACGATGAACATGTCAAAAGTACTCTATGAAAAGGATATCCAGAAAGAAGTATTGCAGGCGAAAAAAATTGCGGTAGTCGGTTATGGCTCACAAGGTCATGCGCATGCACTAAATCTGCGGGAAAGCGGCTATGACGTTGTTGTCGGTCTGAGACCAGGCAAATCCCAGCAAAAAGCAGAAGATGACGGATTCGAGGTTTTACCGGTTGCGGAAGCCGTTAAACAGTCAGAGGTTGTGATGATACTGCTTCCGGATGAGCATCAGCCATCGGTTTATGAAGAAAGCATCAAACCGAATCTCGGGGCTGGCAATGCGATTGCATTCGCCCACGGCTTCAACGTTCACTTTTCCCAGGTTGTCCCGCCGAGCGATGTCGATGTCTTCATGGTTGCGCCAAAAGGACCCGGACATCTGGTTCGCCGCACATTTGAAGACGGCGGCGGTGTTCCGTCCCTGTATGCCGTATTTCAGGATGTCACCGGCAATGCTAAAGAAGTGGCACTTGCTTATTCGCAGGGCATCGGTTCAGCAAGAGCTGGCGTTCTGGAAACGAGCTTTCAGGAAGAAACGGAAACTGATTTGTTCGGTGAGCAGGCAGTACTATGCGGCGGGTTGACCAGCCTTGTCAAATCAGGGTTTGAAACATTGACAAATGCCGGATATCAGCCGGAAGTCGCTTATTTTGAATGTCTCCATGAAATGAAACTAATCGTTGATTTGATGTATGAAGGCGGCATCGAAAATGTACGCTATTCAATTTCGGATACAGCTCAGTGGGGTGATTTCGTATCCGGTGACCGTGTAATCAACGATGAGACAAGAGAACGTATGAAACAGATTCTGTCAGAGATTCAATCAGGTGAATTCGCCAAAGGATGGATCCTCGAAAACCAGGCAAACCGCCCGCAATTCAATGCGATTAATGCCAGGGAAAATAATCATCAGATTGAACATGTCGGAAGGGAGCTCCGTGAGTTAATGCCTTTTGTCAAGCAGCCACTGCAAGCAAAACAAAAAGATAAACAAAAGGATGTGACGGCAAATGCCACAAATTAAAATTTTCGACACAACGTTGCGGGATGGTGAGCAATCACCAGGTGTCAATCTGAATAAGCCGGAAAAACTGGAGATCGCCAAACAATTGGAGAAAATGGGAATTGACAGGATGGAAGCAGGGTTCCCTGCTTCCTCCAAGGGCGATTTTGAGGCAGTGAAGGAAATTGCCAAAACGATTAAAAACACATCGGTAACAGGGCTGGCAAGAACGGTCAAATCAGATATCGATACAGCGTGGGAAGCTCTAAAGTATGCTGAGGAACCTCGCCTGCACCTGTTTGTGGCAACTTCACCGATTCACATGACCTATAAACTGAAACAGTCACCCGAGCAGGTGATCGAAAACGCCGTCAGCATGGTCAGCTATGCAAGCGAGAAGTTTCCGCAAGTGGAATGGTCGGCAGAAGATGCATCCAGATCGGATTTGACCTTTTTGGCTCAGATCATTGAGAAAGTGATTGACGCCGGAGCAACTGTTATCAATCTTCCGGATACGGTCGGATATACGACACCGGCGGAATATGGTGCCATGTTCCGCTATATCAGGGAAAATGTTCCGAATATTGATAAAGTGGAGCTCTCATGCCACTGCCATAATGATTTGGGATTGGCTGTTGCTAACTCGATTGCTGCGGTTGAAAATGGCGTCACACAGGTAGAAGGAACGATTAACGGCATCGGGGAGCGGGCCGGTAACGCATCACTTGAGGAAGTGGCTGTCGCATTGCGCGTCCGTTCTGATTATTATCCGTACACGACCAGACTTAAACTGGATGAAACGAAACGCACAAGCGACTTGATTGCCAAACTATCCGGCATGTACGTGCAGGCAAACAAGGCCATTGTCGGCCGCAATGCCTTTCAGCACGAAGCGGGTATTCATCAGGATGGCGTCCTAAAGAACAAAGAAACGTATGAAATCATGACACCGGAAATGGTTGGTGTTAAAGCTGATACACTGTTCCTTGGAAAACATTCCGGGCGTCATGCATTCAAAGACAGGGTTAATGAGCTTGGCGTTCAGCTTTCAGAGGATAAACTAAAAGAAGCCTTCACCATGTTCAAGCAGCTGACCGATCGTAAACGGGAAGTAACGGATGATGACCTGTATACAATTTTGATGGAAATTCAGACCGATACCTCAGCGGTTAATAAGTATCAGCTGGAAATGTTCCAGGTGCAGTATGGAACGTCCAATATTCCGACAGCAACTGTTTCCTTGACAGCACCGGATGGTAAAACCGTCCAGACCGCACAGACGGGTCAGGGAAGTGTCGAAGCGCTATACAAAACATTGGATGCTTTAATTAAGGAAGAACTGCAGCTGACCGATTACCAGCTCAACTCCGTGGGCCGCGGCAAGGACGCACTGGCTGAATCGCACGTCCAGCTGATCGTCAATGGCGAAACAATGAACGGAAGGGGCACAGCTCAGGATGTCCTGCAGGCTTCAGTCAACGCATTCCTGAACGCCGTCAATCGTTACATCATTCATCAGAATACGCCGAAAGAAGAGCCTGTGGTTAATAAATAGAGTCGATTTGTTTTGTAAGATTGCTACCTTAAAGACCCTCGTGGAAAGCGAAGTGTATGTCAACTACGGTAGCAAATAAAGAATCATAAAATAAAGGAGGGGAAGTGAATGACTAAACACATTGTTTTGCTTCCGGGGGATGGGATTGGTAAAGAAATCATGAATTCGGCCAAACAAATTCTAGGCGCAGTTGTCAGCGAATTTGGCCATAGCTTCTCACTTCAGGAGCAAGATATTGGCGGCGCGGCCATCGACCAATACGATACACCACTGCCGGAAGCTACTGTGGAGGCGTGCCAGGAAGCGGACGGCATTCTGCTCGGTGCCGTGGGCGGTAAAAAGTGGGATGCAATGCCTGCTGAAAAACGGCCGGAAAAAGGCTTGCTGGGAATTCGCAAAGAACTTGGGCTGTTTGCGAATCTACGCCCGGTCAAAGGATTTCCATCACTGCTGCATGCTTCCCCGCTGAAAGAGCATATCATTGATGGCAGTGATATTTTAATTATCAGGGAACTGACAGGAGGACTATACTTCGGGCAGCCAAGCGAACGGCGGGATAACGGAAACGCAGTTGTTGATACCCTTTATTACCGTAAGGAGGAAATGGAGCGGATTATTGATAAAGCGTTCCAGAGTGCCCGCTTGCGAAATAATCATCTGACATCCGTTGACAAAGCAAACGTCCTGGAATCGAGCCGGATGTGGCGCGAAATCGTCAACGAAAAAAGCAAAGAATATCCCGATGTTGTGGTTGAACATGAGCTGGTTGATGCGGCTGCCATGAAGCTGATCACACAACCAAGTCAATTTGATGTCATGGTCACGGAAAATATGTTTGGTGACATTTTAAGTGACGAGGCATCGGTTCTGACTGGATCACTGGGGATGCTGCCATCTGCGAGTGTCCGCTCTGACGGTGTTGGCTTGTATGAACCTGTTCACGGCTCAGCGCCCGATATTGCCGGAAAAGGAATTGCCAATCCGTTAGGCACCATTCTTTCGGTGGCATTGATGCTCCGTCACTCATTCCAGATGGAAGAAGAAGCAGCTGCCGTTGAACGGGCGGTTCGCGAATGTCTGGAACAGGGTTATTATACAGCTGACCTGAATATCGCAAATGGTCAGATTGTCAGTACGGAGCAAATGACAGAGGCTGTATTGGATAATCTGACGGTTAAGAGTGTTTCCGACAGTATCTGCAGTATGTATGTCTTATAAGGGTGTTCAAAAAGTCTGGTAACAATGCCGCCCTTCACGGTCCTTGTTACCCTCCTTTTTGAACATGCGTAATATGGAGGTGACAGAATGGGGAAACCGGAAACGATTGTTGAAAAGATTTGGAAAAACCACCTGGTGCACAAAGAGCCGGAGAAACCGAATTTAATGTATATTGATTTGCATCTGGTGCATGAAGTCACATCACCTCAGGCGTTTGAAGGACTTCGCTTGAATAATCGGAAAGTCAGGCGTCCGGATTTAACGTTTGCTACAATGGATCACAACGTTCCGACGAAAAACCGGGATGTCATTGAGGATCAAATTTCCCAAAAGCAAATGGAGACGCTGAGGAAAAACTGCAAAGACTTCGGCATTACACTCGCCGATATGTTTCATCCCGACCAGGGTATTGTTCACGTGATCGGTCCACAGCTTGGACTGACACAGCCGGGCAAAACGATTGTGTGCGGTGACAGTCATACGTCGACTCACGGGGCGTTCGGCGCGCTTGCTTTTGGAATTGGAACGAGTGAAGTTGAACACGTTCTGGCCACACAGACACTATGGCAAAAGCCGCCGAAAACATTGAATGTCCATGTGGAAGGCGATCTTGGAACAGGCGTGACTGCCAAGGATCTGATTCTGGCAATTATCTCCAAATTTGGCGTCCGCTTCGGTACCGGCTATGTGATGGAATATACGGGAGAAGCGATCCGGAATTTGTCGATGGAAGGGCGAATGACCGTCTGTAACATGTCAATCGAAGCCGGTGCACGTGCCGGGCTGATCAGTCCTGATGAAACAACGGTGGAATTTCTGCGGGATAAGCCGCACGTACCACAGGGGGAGGCATTTGATGAAAAAGCTCGCGAATGGCTGGCACTAGCAACGGATGAAGGTGCCGAGTACGATGAGACAGTTACCATCAAGGCGGATGAGATCGAACCGCAAGTATCATGGGGCACAAACCCCGGAATGTGTGTACCTGTCAGTGGAAGTACACCGGATGTTAATGAATCGGATAACCACGATGATGTGGCCCGTGCTTTGGAATATATGGGACTTGAAGAAAATCAGCCAATTCAGTCGATTGACATTGATCATGTGTTCATCGGTTCCTGCACAAACTCGCGTATTACCGATTTGCGCAAAGCGGCTAAGGTTGTCGAAGGACATCAGGTCAATGACGATGTCAGGGCAATTGTGGTGCCCGGATCATTCGGCACAAAACTTCAGGCGGAAAAAGAAGGCCTTGATGCCATTTTTAAAGAAGCCGGGTTTGAATGGCGTGAAGCCGGGTGCAGCATGTGTCTGGCAATGAATGACGATGTGGTGCCTCCGGGCGGTCGCTGTGCATCAACGTCCAACCGGAATTTTGAGGGCAGGCAGGGCAACGGCGCCCGCACGCATCTGGTCAGCCCGGAAATGGCGGCAGCCGCAGCGATTGAGGGGCACTTTGTTGATGTCCGCCAGTTTGCCGCAAGTGTATACTCTTAGGAGGTGTCGAGCATGGAAGCGATTCGGGAGCATGAAGGGTTAGCTGTTCCGTTGGACCGGGCAAATGTTGATACGGATCAGATTATCCCAAAGCAATTTTTAAAACGGATTGAACGGACCGGATTCGGCCAATTTCTTTTCTACAATTGGCGATTTGATGACGATGGTAATAAGCGTGACGATTTCGTGCTGAATCAGCCAGCCTACGAGGAAGGTTCGATTCTTCTGGCAGGTGAGAATTTTGGCTGTGGTTCATCAAGGGAACATGCCCCATGGTCGCTTCTTGACTATGGATTCCGCGTTATTATTGCACCAAGCTTTGCGGATATTTTTTATAACAATGCATTGAAAAATGGCATCATCCCGATTCAAATGAATGAAGAACAGGTCCATCAGTGGATGAAACAGGCAGAAGCGAACGAATTAGTGCTAAAAGTGGACTTGGAACAGCAAATTATTCGCAGCAATGAGCAGGAAGTTCAATTTGATATCCCGTCGTATCACAAAGAGAACTTGCTTCACGGGCTGGATGACATTGCTCTCACGCTACAGCACGAAGGTAAAATCACGGCGTTTGAAAGCGCTGAGCAAGCTTAACGCATAATGAACCATGATAAACAATAGATATGATAACGAAGGAGCGTGAAGGAATTGGGAATTGCTTAACTGGTGACCTCGTTGCCGAAGCAAGAAATCGCTTGGCGACGGTCGCTCACCGGACACCTATAATGAGATCAGCGACGACAGATGCGCTAGTTGGAAAACATGTTTATTTTAAAATGGAAAATCAGCAGAAAACCGGGTCATTTAAGTTCAGGGGCGCCAGTTTTAAACTAATGCAGCTCACAGATGAACAATTGCAAAAAGGTGTAATTGCCGCATCCGCCGGCAACCACGCTCAGGGAGTCGCAAATGCTGCGGCGAAACTGAATGCCCGGGCAACCATTTTTATGCCGGAAAAAACACCGATGGCCAAGGTAAATGCAACACGTGCTTATGGGGCAGAGGTTGTCCTGACGGGGGAATCTTTTCAGGAAGCCTATGATGCCTCAATGAAACGGCAAATGCAGACAGGTGGGGAATATATTCATCCATTTGATGACTATGATATTATGGCCGGTCAGGGTACGATCGCGATGGAAATGATGCAGCAGGAAGACCGGATAGATACGATTCTGGTACCTGTCGGCGGCGGCGGCCTGATCAGTGGTATCGCCGCTGCTGTAAAGCATGTGAATCCGCATATTAAGGTGATCGGTGTTCAGTCAGCTGGTGCATCTGCCATGTATCAAAGCTTCTATCATAATCGCACAAAGCGTCTTGATCGTGTATCAACGATTGCAGATGGAATAGCCGTTAAACAGCCTGGTGAACGGACGCTGCCAGTCATCAACGAGTATGTTGATGATATTGTCACTGTCACCGACGAAGAGATTGCCTCTGCGATCGTTTATATGCTCGAACGCAATAAAACGTTGCTGGAAGGTGCCGGTGCTGCTGCTCTGGCTGCGTTGTTTTCGCGTGACATCGACTCACAGCATTGCGGAACGATTGTCAGCGGCGGTAATATGGATATCAGCACATTGCCGATGATCCAGCAGCTTGCAAAAAAGCTGCATCAATCAGCGTAACACCGAATTAAATCAAAAACCTGCACACCACAGTTGTGCAGGTTTTTGATTTATTGAAACGTCCTAGATTACCACATGCAACTTTATGTTTCTCTGCTTTAACTGCCACCAGAAACGATCCTTGTCAAAACTATTTAAAATTATTTGTTCTCTTGTCAACGTTAACTTATAATGAAAGAAAGTGTGATAAGGGAGGAGAAACAATGACTTCTTCAAAAGATATTCGCTGGAAGCAGCGATTTGAAAATTTTGAGCAATCGTATAAACTTCTGTAGAAATATACGAACGGCAGCATTGATAATGAACTTGAACGTGCAGGCATCATACAATTTTTTGAGATAACATTTGAACTTTCCTGGAAAGTGCTCAAAGATTATTTGAAAACAGAGGCTTTGTTGTTAACAGTCCACGCCAAACACTTAAACGGTCCTTTCAAAGTGGCTTAATCGATGACGAAAAATCTATGGAAATGAAGAGATGCTGCATGTAAATCCTAAAACGTATAATCACACCTCAGATGAGTAGCTTTCCAAATCAAGTAAGTTCCCATCGGTCAACTATAATCCTTAGAGTATCTATAGCTTTTAAAACTGCTTATAAAAAACAAAACAGATCAGCTCCTGCTGATCTGTTTTACATGAGAGAATAATTAGATGGAGCATATCGGGCTCGAACCGATGACCTCATCGCTGCCAGCGATGCGCTCTCCCAACTGAGCTAATGCCCCGTTGATTCCAAAAATTATTATAGCACTTTTGTGCTGATTTTCAAGAGGTTTGAATCAACGAATTTTATTTTTTGTAAAAAAATGTATTACCCGAGTCATATTATGTCGGCTGCTCGGGATGGTCACCTTATGGAATAGTAATTCCTGGAAAAAGTAATTGATCAAAAAATGTTTTGAATTGGAATTTTCAAACAGGTTGTACAAAAGTATGATAAAATAGCTTATAACAACTACTATGGAGGGTTCGATGATGAATGATTATCCCGTCATGAAAGAAGCAGAAACGTTTTATTATCCGGGAAATACCACGGGAATCCTTGTGATTCATGGGTTTACCGGCACAACTCAGAGTATGCATTATCTTGGCAAACAATTGGCAGAAGAAGGGTTTACTGTATTCGGACCGCGTTTGAGTGGACATGGAACTGACCCTGAGGATATGGAGCAAAGTACATACCACGATTGGATCGAAACAGTTGAGACAGGACTGGAAAAATTGCAGGCCACATGTGAGGAAGTATTTGTGGCCGGACTGTCTATGGGCGGCACATTGTCACTCTATCTGGCGGAAAACCATCCGGAGATCAAGGGAATTATGCCGATAAATGCAGCCACACACATGCCTGATTTGATTAAAAACTATGAGACCCTTAAAGATACGGACACTCAGTTTGTAGAAGGGATTGGATCGGATATTAAACAGGAAGGTGTTGAGGAACTGGCTTATAAGCTGACGCCGGTGAAGTCAATGAAGGAGCTGATCAGCTTATCTGAAATGGTGAAAGATAAACTCCCGGAGATAACAGCACCTGCCATGATTTTATCTTCCGCTGAAGATCATGTTGTACCACCTGAAAATTCACGGGAAATTTATGAATCTATCTCATCTTCGGACAGGGAATTTGTTGTGCTTGAGAACAGCTATCATGTTGCAACACTGGACAATGATAAAGAACTGATAGCAGAAAAATGTGTGGCGTTCGTCAGGAATAGAATAGGTTAATTTTTAAAAGTGAAGGTGATGAAACGATGCTGGAAGAATACGGTTTAAAACGTGTGACACTTGATCTCCCGTTCCGGCTTGACCATGTTAACTGCTTTCTGGCAGAAGGCGAAAATGGCTGGACGGTAATAGATGCCGGTCTGCATAACGAACAGACCGTTAAACGATGGGAAGCGGAATTGCGAGGAAAAAACATTACCGATATTATAATAACGCATTACCATCCGGATCATTTCGGCTATGCCGGTGGGCTCCAGGCGAAATACAATGCACGTGTTTTCATGTCTGAAACTGATTTTAACGCTGCCTTAAACGCATGGGATGAACCATTTTTGGATGAGCTTTCAAATAACTATTTACTGACAGGCATTCCGGAAGCGCAGGCCGATAAAATGCTGAATAATACCCGGGAATTTGTACCGATTGTGTCACCCTATCCAAGAGTGGATCATTTCTTGCAGGAGGGTGACATGATTCCGATTGGCAAGTATGACTATAAAGTGATTGCGACACCGGGGCATTCGGACGGTCTGGTCACATTCTATAACAACGAGACAGGCATGCTGCTTTCAACAGATCATATTTTGCCGAAGATAACGCCGAATATATCGTACTGGTTTCACGGCGATCCCAATCCGTTGGCACGGTATCTGGAATCATTAGATAAAATAAAAGAACTTGATGCGAATTTGGTCGTTCCGTCACATGGTGACCCGTTTCACGGGGCAAATGACCGCATTGCGGAAATAAAAGCTCATCATTATGAGCGGCTTGATCAGACGTTGGCGTCAATTGGTCGCGGAAACGCTGTCTATGAAGTATGCGAAAGGCTATTTCAAAAAGAGCTTACGGTTCATGAGATGCGATTTGCGGTCGGTGAAACACTGGCACATCTAGAATATTTGCGGTACAAGGGAGAGTGCAAAAGAGAGATCAGTGATGGCAAGTATTGGTATTATTTGTAGACGGGGGTAAAACTGATTTCCAGAGCAGCGTTTTTGTCTTCGGGACAGAGGTTGCCGTTTTGGGCAGAAGATTCTATTTTCGGGCAGAAGTTTTTGCTCTCGGGCGGAAGATTCTATTTTCGAGCAGAAGTTAACACTCTCGTGCAGAAGTTTCTACTCTCGTGCAGAAGTGTTCGCCCCCATAGCAGAAGTTGCTAAGCTCACACTTCAGTCTTGATGATTCTTTTTCACCAACGGGAAGCGTTCAATTCACGTCTCTGCAACGTACCTCACCGGCAGCCACAGCTTTCATAGGTAATCGGGGGAGTCATAGCGGAATGTTTAATAGGCGTAGTTTTCTCTGATTGTTTTAATTTCTTGCATTAAGTCACTGCCGACTGCCTCTTCTGCTTTAATGTAAACCGGGCGGAGCGCTTGCCGCCATTGTGCACGTTCTTCCGCAGACAATGTATAGATTTCAAGTGATTGATTTAACCTGATTTCACGGGCATGCTGGTCGTTAATTTCGATGGCGTGCCTCCGTCCCCATTCTGTTGCTTCATGGATAGCTTCGTGAATCGATTCCTGAATCTTGGAAGGCAGTCCATTCCAGAAATCCCGGTTCATCAGCACACCGTAGCCAAGGTAACCATGATTGCTGATGGTGAGATACTGTTGATGTTCGTAAAACTTTTTTGTATTGATATTTGATAGAGTATTCTCCTGCCCATCCACAAAATTCACTTCAAGATTATGATAGGTTTTATTGAAGGATAAAGTGCTGGTGCTTGCATTCAATTGATTAAACTGTTCCTGAATTACTGGTCCGGGCATTGTACGGAAGTGAAGCCGGCTGAAGTCGTCCGCTGTGCGGATAGCAGATTCCTGAGTTGTGATTTGTTTGAATCCGTTATACCACAAATCCAGTCCTTTCACGTTTGTATGCTCAAGTCTGTCAAGTAACGTTTCTCCGATCTTACCTTCGTAGGCCTCTTCTACAGCCTGGTAATTTGGAAAAGCAAAGGGCAGGTCAAGAATTTGCCATATGGGGTAATGCCTACTGATTTTTGCGGTTGCCGGCGCTATCATTTCGACACTGCCGTTTTGGACTGCTTCCCATTCATTGGTGTCATTATATAATATGGCATTAGGAAATATATGAACTTTGACTTTACCGTTTGTCTTATCTTCAAGGAGTTCTGCAAACTTTGAAGCCGTTCTTCCTTTTGGTGTATTCTCAGCTGTAACGTGACTGAAGCGGATTATGATTTGCTCCTCCAATCCTTCCTGTTCGTCATCATAATAGGTGTCGGAAGCAATTTCTCCTATATCAAATCCAATCATTACAGCAGAGGTAATTCCTGCTACAATAAACGATAGAATTATTAAAAAGTTACGCAAATCACTCACCCGCTTGTGTATAATGGGGGAAAGAACACCCCACTGAATGAAGTTTCACTTTATTCTATCATATTATTTTGACTCTTGTTGATTCTGTAATAGGGGACGGTTTGGAATGGGATTAAAGAAGCTGCCGATACGTCTTAAAATTATGATTCTATCGTTTGGTATTGTACTCTTTTCCTTGCTGATAGGCGGGATTACTGTTATTGGCAATAAATACGAGAGTGAGGAAGAACAGTTGGGTGAGCGGGGACTGATGACAGGCAGAATCGTGGCGAATTTGTCTGAAGTTAAGAAAGGTTTGATACAGCCTGATGGATGGGAAACGGTTAATCCGGTTGTGGAGCGGATGCAGACGGTCAATCGTGTTGATTATATTGTTGTTTTGAATATGAACCGGATTCGCTATTCCCATCCGCTTGATGAACAGCTCGGGACGGTTTCTTCCGGAAAAGACGAAGGTGCAGCGTTTGCCGAGCACAGCTACGTCACGAGGGCTAAGGGGGAACAGGGGGCTGTTGTACGTTCCTTTGTCCCAATCATGAATGACAATCATGAACAAATCGGTGTGGTAATTGTGGGAAACATGCTGCCATCATTTTTGTCAATTTTGTCATCGATTCGTATTGAGATCATGGCCATTGCTTTATTGACACTGGCGTTTGGTACTGCAGGCTCTTATCTTTTGGCGAATCATGTCAAACAGCAAACCTTTTTTATGGAGCCGTATGAAATGGCACGTGTGCTTGAAGAACGCACCGCTGTTTTCCAGGCAATGCATGAAGGCGTGATTGCAGTTGACCGGAATCAAAGGCTTGTGGTCTTTAATGATAAGGCAAAGGAGATATTGGGCATTAACGAAGAAGTAGACGGGAAGCCGCTTGAAGCAATGTTTTCCGATCATGAGATCAGTAGTCATCTCAAAAAGAAATCAAAGAAATTCAATGAAACGGTCCGTATCGGTGCCCGCTTGATTATGCTCAATCGTGTTCCAATAAGAGTGGAAGGACAATTTGTCGGTACAATGATCATATTTCAGGATAAGACCGATGTGACTAAAATGGCTGAGGAATTGACTGGTGTGAAAGCGTTCATTGACGCACTGCGCGTACAGAATCATGAATATATGAATAAGCTGCATACCATTGCCGGTCTCATCCAATTAGATCAAAACGAACGAGCTTTGGAATATGTCTTTCAAATGACCGATAAACAGGAAAAACTATCAAAATATATTTTGGAGCGGATTGAAAATTACAGTATTTCCGGTTTGATCATCAGTAAAATCCGAAGAGGCAAGGAGCTTGGCATTGATGTCACGCTGAATGAATCAAGCAAGCTTGAAACGTTTCCCGCAATGGTCAATGATCATGATCTTGTCAAGATGCTGGGCAATTTGATCGAAAATGCGTTTCATGCTTTAAAAGGGCTTACAGATGGTGAGAAACATGTCGATATCACCATTAAACAGGACGCTGACAGATTCCTGATCAAAGTGGCAGATAATGGAGCAGGCATAACTGAAAATGATCTGCAACACATATTTGAAAAAGGCTATTCAACAAAAGAAGGGGACGGTTCCGGCCTGGGACTCTATTTAATTAAACAGACGGTAACAAAGGCGGGCGGAACGATAGACGTTCACTCGTCAGTGAATAAAGGAACAGAAATGGTTATCGAGCTGCCAATGCAGATGGGAGGGCTAACGACCAATGAAGCAGTCAGATAATATCAGTGTATTATTAATTGAAGATGATCCGATGGTCCAGGAAGTTAACCAGCAAATGATTGAGAAGGTTGAAGACTTTCAGGTGATAGCGGCAGCCGCAGATGGGATAGCAGGATTGAAGATTGCAGAAAAGCAAAATCCCGATCTTGTTGTGCTTGATATTTTCATGCCTGAACTTGATGGAATCCAGACATTAAATAAACTTCGCAGTGCAGAAATGGATATTGATATTCTCGTCATTTCAGCTGCTGATGATACAGACACAATCAAAAAGACTCTGCAGTATGGTGCGATCGACTATATCATCAAACCATTCAAATTTGATCGACTTGCTCAGGCTTTAAATAAATACAAAGCATTTTTGCGCCAATTTTCCCGGTCAGCCAGAACTGAACAAAAGGAACTTGATGCTCTAATATCGCAAACCACTGAAAAACAACATGATATGTATCCCCCAAAAGGACTTAATCAGCAAACATTGACACAAGTAAAGGGATATATAGCCGGACAGACATTACCTGTATCGGCAGATGAAACGGCCGCGCATATCGGAATTGCCCGTGTTACCGCCAGGCGCTATCTTGATTATATGGTAAAAGTTGAACAGGCGGAAATCCATTTGCAATATGGTGAAGTGGGACGCCCCGTGAATCGCTACCGGCTTAAATGATCAAATCAAAGACCAAAAAGAACAAAATGTCCATTATGTTCGTAATATTTAAAAATATATTTGAAAGCGTTATCATTAAAGAAATATTTAAATTAGGGGGTTAGATTATGAAGAGAAAACTTTTTTTTATCAGTCTTTTCCTTATGGTTATTTTTCTTGCAGCCTGCGGAGGTGACAGCGAGTCTGCTGAGGGAACAGAAGGGTCAGGCGGCGGAGATGGTGAATCACTTGTTTTTGGGACCGGAGGAACGTCCGGGACATATTATCCGATCGGTGGTGCCCTGAAACCAATCTTTGAAGAGAGTGATCAGGTCGGTAATGTGACAGTTGAGTCCACCGGAGCTTCGGTTGCTAACATCCAAAATATGCAGGATGGACTAAATCAAATGACAATCATTATGAGTGATGTTGCTTATGATGCATTGGAAGGAACAGGTCAGTTTGAGGGAAATCAGGCAGATATCCAAGCAATGGCTGGCATGTATCAAAATGTCGTACAGGTTGTAGCGATGGCTGACAGTGGAATTGAAACGATTCAGGACCTGGAAGGAAAGCGTGTTGGTGTCGGCAAAGTAGGCTCCGGTGTTGAGCAGAGTGCACAAAAAGTTCTGGAGGCTATTGACCTGACATATGATGACTTGTCCAAGGTTACACATACCGGATACGCTGACAGTGTTCAGGAAATGAAGAATGGAACGCTCGATGCTGCTTTCTTCACGTCAGGTGTTCCAAACAGCAATATCACCGATTTGAAGCAGCAAAATGACATTGTATTCGTTGAAATTAAAGATGATGTTGCTTCAACATTAATGGACAGCTACCCTTTCTATAAAGAGTATACAATTCCTGCCGGGGATGAAGCCATGTATAACCTTGATCAGGAAGTAACTACGGTCGGCATTCAAAATATGATTGCCGTTTCACCGGATTTAAGTGAAGATCTCGTTTATGATCTGACCAAGCGTTATTACGAGTATCTTGGAAGTGACGAGGTTTCGATCAGTGGATTGAATGAATTGCCTCGCGAAGATATAGCCAAAGACTTAGTCGCACCACTGCATCCTGGCGCCAAAAAGTTTTATGAAGAGAATGGCATGCTGGAATAATCGATGTTCCGAAAATATAAGGCAGTCTTTTCTTTAGCGCTTCTTACCCTGATTTTAATCGGAGTTATGTCTATACCGGTAAAAGCACTGACTGTTTTGAACGGCGGCGAGAAAGTCTATGCTCTATACCTGAACGAACGCTCCTTTTCCATTCAGTGGATACATTCAGTGGAAAAGGAAGAATGGATAGAGTATTTTAATATCAAGGATGATGTATTGTATTTAGAGTCAACTAAATTCAAAACGTTCGGTGCGGGTGTTCCATCTCAATCGGAACGCCCTGCCGTTTTAAAAGATGGCTGGGTTCATATGGATATTAAACGGAAAATCGGCGAAGCGCTTGTCGTCCGTTCCCATCAATTGAACGATTATCAACTGGCGTTTGGCAGCAATACGTATGATTTACAGCCAAGTGATGAAGCTTATACGATAACTGTAAACAAGATACCTTTACATTCTATATTATTCACATATCTGAAGCGCATTGTGAGGTGAGGTAATGGATAAGGATAAAAAAACAAACGTTGAAGATTATGACCGTGAAAGCAACATCAGAACCAATTATCCGAAAAGCATCGGTATTTTCATAACCGTTGCCGGGGGAGCGCTTGGTTTGTTCCATTTATATACGTCATATGCAGGGTCGTTGGTGGATATAAAGCAAAGGAGCATTCATTTATATGCGCTGATACTTTTAGGGTTTTTATTATATCCGCTTATGAAAAAAGGGAATAAAAACAAAATACCATTTTACGATTATATCATCGCTGGCTTGGCAGCAGGGGCCGGTCTTTATATGCTGTTTACCGCCAATCGGATTATTGAATCGGGCGGTCAGATCAATCAAGTGGATTTGTATGTTGGGTTTGCTGTGCTCATTCTGCTGCTGGAAATAACCCGGCGTGTCACCGGATGGGGATTGACCCTGCTGGCGCTGGGATTCCTTATTTACGGTTTTTACGTTAAACTGTCTGTATACCCGGAATTGACAGCACCCGTCGTTCTTAATGTATCAGAGGGCATTATTTCGCATCTGATATATATCACAGAAGGTATATTGGGTACCGCTATCGGCGTCTCAGCCAGTTATATCATTCTATTCATTTTGTTTGGTGCATTTTTGAGCAAGTCCGGTATGGGACAGATGTTTAATGATCTGGCAATGGCTGTTGCCGGACATACAAAAGGCGGGCCTGCCAAAGTTGCTGTTCTGTCAAGCGGGTTTTTAGGTTCGATTAACGGTTCGGCGATTGCCAACGTTGTGACAACCGGTGCCTTTACGATTCCGTTAATGAAGAAAATCGGCTACCATAAAAATTTCTCGGGTGCAGTCGAATCGGCTTCAAGTGTCGGCGGACAGATTTTGCCGCCGATTATGGGGGCAGCGGCATTTATTATGGCTGAAAATCTGGGGATACCATACACGACCATTATACTTGCCGGCATCATCCCGGCTTTGTTGTTTTACATTGGTATTTTGCTTCAGGTTCATATACGTGCATCAAAACTTGGATTAAAAGGGTTGAACCGGAATGAACTTCCTTCCGTTACCGAAGTGCTGAAGAAACGCGGTCATTTATTGATTCCGATGGTCATTTTGCTATACTTGCTATTTTCAGGTAAAACACCTTTTTATGCGGCATTTTGGGCCATCATTGCGACTGTTATTATAACAGGAACAGGCAGGATGCTTTTGGTCAGTGCAGCTGTATCAATGTTTTTAATTTTTGAACCCCAAGTCCGTGCGATTTTATCCGGTACCAGTATCCCAGGTGTGCGGGACAATTGGCTTGAGCTCGGTTTAGTTGTTGCCATTCCTTTCATTGTTAATCTGGTTCGTAAAAAAGCAGGTGTTAAGGCTGAGGAAATTAGTGTCAGGTCATTTGTCGGCTCGCTGGAGGATGGTGTACGGACGACAATTCCCGTGGCTATTGCCTGCGGTGCTGTTGGCATTATTGTGGGGATTGCTTCATTGACTGGTGTGGCACTGGAAATTGCCAGCACGATCGTAAGCCTTGGTGAAGTGATTGACAGCCCGCTTGTCCAATTGCTGATTACCCTGGTCTTGACAATGGTTGCATCGATTATTTTGGGTATGGGGCTGCCAAGTATCCCGACATATATTATTACGAGTACAATGGCCGCGCCAATATTGCTTCAACTTCCTTATTTCAGGGAAATGGCAGGGTCTGGTGAAACAGCGGTATTTGTTGCGCATATGTTTGTGTTTTATTTTGGTATTTTCGCCAACATTACACCACCTGTGGCACTCGCGGCATTCGCCGGATCCGGTATCAGCGGCGGCGATCCGATGCGAACAGGATTTCAGGCCATGAAACTGGCGATTGCCGGATTTATTGTACCGTTCATGTTTGTATTCTCCCATGAAATGTTGATGATTGATGCAACAGCAGGGAATGTTCTCTTAATTGCAACGACCTCGCTGATGGGTGTCTTTCTATTGTCAGTTGCAGCCGAGGGACACTTTAAAGTTCCGCTCCGATGGTATTTAAGAATCATTGCTATTGTCGGGGCACTGTTTTTGATATATCCGGGAATATGGACGGATATTGCAGGGTTAATTGCATTTGCCTTGGTAATCGCAAACCGCTTTACTAAAAAAATTGAACAGGAACCGGCCTCAATCGCAGAACAATAATGTGATTTTAATAGATTCCGATTTTTGTAAGGAGGTATTTTAATGGATCTTGGTCTGAAAGATAAATCTGTCATTGTTTTGGCGTCCAGCAAAGGGCTTGGAAAAGCAACTGCCCATCAATTTGCTGCAGAAGGGGCACGTGTATTTTTAGCCAGCCGCGATGAAGACGCACTGGAAAAGACGGCTGCAGAAATACGTGACGGGACAGGTAATCCAAGTGTTGCGTACAGTGTTTGTGATATTAAAAATGTTGATTCTATTAAACAACTTGTCGATCAGGCAGTCAGTGAACACGGACTAATAGACGTATTAATCAATAATGCAGGCGGCCCCCCGGCAGGTACGTTCGATGAAGTCGATGATGATGCCTGGCAGCATGCATTTGAACTTAATCTCTTAAGCTTTGTCCGTGCGATTCGGGAAGTTCTGCCTTATATGCGAGAGCAGGGCAGAGGACACATTTTGAATTTTGCTTCTTCATCCATCAAGCAGCCGATCGATGGACTGATTTTATCGAATACGTTCAGGGCCGGCATTACTGGACTTGCGAAAAGTTTGTCGCAGGAACTTGCAGGCGATAACATATTGATTAACACAATTGGGCCCGGAAGGATTGGCACCGACCGTGTCGACCATCTTGATTCAGTCCAGTCTGATAAACTTGGTATTCCGATTGAGGAAGTTAAAGAAGAAGCTGAGCGTAAAATCCCAATTGGCCGCTATGGAGAACCTGAAGAACTTGCCAGAATCGCAGTATTTCTCTGCTCACTGGCGAATTCGTACGTTACCGGGCAATCACTTCTGGTAGATGGCGGCATGGTTAAGGCGCTGTAAAACTTAATCGTATAGTATAGGTTGGAAAAAAGGTTTGAGGTTGTCATCAAACCTTTTTCCAATTATTAATGGTAGATTCTATTATCTATTCTATTGACATATCTATGTAATCGCTTTATTATAATATGTAACGGGTTACATGAATCCGCTATTATTTTATTAATATGTAACCCGTTACATGAGTAGAGCGAAAAATACATGATAGAAAGGGCTTATTGTATGGCGACTATCCGTGATGTAGCTCAGCTCGCCAAGGTTTCGACGGCGACGGTTTCCAGGGTCATTAACAGCAATGGCTATGTGAATGAAGGGACAATAAAACGTGTCAAAGAAGCGATTGAACAATTGAATTATTTTCCCAATGATGTGGCACGCAGTCTGTTTAAAGGCCGCTCAAAAATGATTGCACTGTTTGTGCCTGATATTACGAACCCCTTTTTCCCTGAACTTGCGCGAGCTATTGAGGATGTTACGAACCGGCATGATTATACCTTTGTCCTTTGCAATACGGATAGCGATATCCATAAAACAACTAATTACCTGAATGCACTGCAGCAAAAATCTGCTGACGGCTTTATTATTGTTTCAGGCTCACTTACAGAAGACCATCTGAAAAATATTCAGGCACCGATTGTAGCGCTCGACCGCATCATCAGCACTGATATTTCTTCGGTAACTGTCAATAATCGGATTGGCAGCAGGCAGGCAGTAAACTATTTGAGGTCGCTCGGCTGCAGACGGATTGCCCACATTGCAGGACCAGAACATGTCGACAATGCCATATACCGTATGCGGGGGTATTTGGATGAAGTAAAACATGAAGATTGGTTTGACAGCAGTTATGTGGTATCGGGTGCGTATCATTTTGAAACAGCGCGGGAAGCTGCTGTACATTTGTTAACGAACAATCCGAGGATTGATGGAATTTTTGCCGGGAATGATCTAATGGGTACTGCTGTGCTGAATGCCGCAGCATCACTGGACATAAAAGTGCCAGAGGATCTTGCAGTAATTGGTTTTGATGGGATTTCCATGGGCGAAAGGGTCACTCCGGCATTAACGACGATGGCTCAGCCTATTTATGACATGGGTGCGGAAGCTGCAGAAATTCTAATAAAACAAATCAGGACACCATCTCAAAAGGTGATGAGAGAAGCGTTTAAGGTTAAACTAATCGAGCGGCAATCGACCTAAAGAAAGGAGAAAATACATGGGCCCTAAGTCGAATGTATGCGTTGTTGGCAGCATTAATATGGATCTGACCGTAACAACCGATAAAATGCCAATGCAAGGTGAAACAGTTCTTGGTGATACGTTTTTCACCAATCCTGGCGGTAAGGGAGCGAATCAGGCAGTAGCAGCAGCCCGGATGGGAGCTGATGTGAACTTCATCGGTGCCGTCGGTGAAGATGCTTTTGGCAAAACACTTCGCCAGAACCTTACCAGTGAAGGTGTTCGGACAACAGGCATGGAAATAGTTCCTGATGTAGCCACCGGGACAGCAACGATTATCTTATCTGAAAATGATAACCGTATTATCGTCGCGCCTGGGGCCAATCATCATGTGACACCTGAACTCGTGCGGAATCAGCGCGAGTTAATTAAGAATAGTGACATGGTGCTTATGCAGCTTGAAATCCCGATGGAAACGATTGAGTTTACTATGGATGTCGCGGAAGCAAATGGTGTTCCAGTCATATTGAACCCCGCACCATTCCAGGCGCTGCCGGAGAAAGTTCTGAAAAGCGCTGCTTATATGACACCAAATGAAATTGAGCTTGCATCAATGAAAGAAGGTTCGCTGTATAAATCTATTAAGGAAAAGCTGATCGTAACCCGCGGTGATAAAGGTGTGTCGTTTGTTGAGAATGGAATCGGACGGGATATCGGCGGACACCATGTACAGGTAACTGATACTACAGGTGCCGGGGACACGTTTAATGGGGCGTTAGCTGGTGAGCTTGCCGGTGGCGCGAAGCTTTCAGAAGCAGTCAGTGTCGCAAACGCAGCTGCAGCATTGTCGGTCTCAAAGATGGGGGCACAAGTTGGGATGCCGTCTAAACAGGACGTTCAAATATTCCTAGAGGAGAGGAAAATGTCCGAATGAAGAACACAGGAATGCTAAACCGTGACATCACCTCTGTTCTCGCAAGGTTGGGGCATACTGATACGCTTATTATTGCAGATTGCGGGCTGCCCATTCCGGATGAAACGGTGACGATTGATTTGTCAATCAAGGTGGGGACACCGGATTTTCTGTCTGTACTCGAAGCAATTGCAGACGATATGGTGATTGAGGAAATGACACTTGCGGAGGAAATCAAAACATCGAATCTGGCGTTGTATAATCAGCTAAAGACGGATTATGCCGGTATTCCAAAAAAATATCTGTCACATGAGAACCTGAAACAAGAAATCACAAATGCAAAGGCTGTTATCCGCACCGGAGAAGCAACGCCATTTGCCAATGTTATTTTAAAATCAGGCGTCATTTTTTAGCAAACATAGGGAGGTGAAACTGTGCCAAATACACCTTTTGCAGAAATGCAGGGAATCAGTAAATCTTTTTCCGGTAACCAAGTGTTAAAAAGCGTCAATTTTTCGGTGGATAAAGGCGAGGTCCACGCCTTGGTCGGGGAAAACGGTGCCGGGAAATCAACACTGATCAAAATTCTGACCGGCATTCATAAACGGGATGAAGGTGCTGTCAGGATTAACGGAAAAGAGGTCCATTTCTCTCATCCAAAAGAGGCTGAACAGCAAGGAATCATGGTTATCCATCAGGAATTGAATATCATTCCGCATCTGACCGTTACCGAAAATATGTTTCTGGGCAAAAATATCGCTTATGGCAAAACCGGCATCCTCAATACAAAAGAAATGCGAAAACAGTGCAAAGCAAACCTGGAAAGATTAGGTGTATCAACGATCGACCCGGATGATATTGCCGGGGATTTGTCAGTCGGGAAGCAGCAGATGATTGAAATTGCCAGAGCGGTATCAACAAATGCCGAGTTAATTGTGATGGACGAGCCGACTGCTGCCTTGACAGATCGTGAAATTGACAGTCTTTTTGAGGTTATTCAGTCATTACGGAAAAATGGTGTTGCAGTTATATACATTTCGCACCGGATGGAAGAGATTTTTAGGATTTGCGATCGTATTACTGTATTGCGTGACGGTGAGTATATCGGAACCAAAAACGTTACCGATGTTGATTTCGATGGCATTGTTAAAATGATGGTTGGGCGCGAACTGGGCGAAAGATTTCCGGAACGCGATTACACAGGCGGTGATGTCATATTTGAGGTGAAGAGCCTGGCCAGAAAAGGGCTGTTTGATGATATCAGTTTTTCAGTAAAAGAAGGCGAGATTCTCGGTGTCGCAGGATTAATGGGTGCCGGGCGCTCGGAAATTATGGAGACGATTTTCGGCTATACCCATAAACAAAACGGCAGCATCCATTTGAACGGAAAAGAATTACCCATTAAACATCCGTCAGATGCGATTAAAGCGGGTATCGGTTTTATAACCGAAGACAGGAAATCGAAAGGATTGCTCACTGACTTTTCCATCGGGGACAATATTTCGTTAACGAATATGAAATCGGTTTCCAGTAACGGCATTATTTCGGCTAATAAGGAACATCGATTGATTGCTGAATTGATGGATCGTTTGAAAGTTAAGGCAACCGGTGCCACTCAGGAAGCGAAGGCGTTAAGCGGTGGCAATCAGCAAAAAGTGGTTATTGCCAAATGGCTTGGAATTGAACCGAAGCTGCTTATTCTGGATGAGCCGACAAGAGGAGTTGACGTTGGCGCCAAGAAAGAGATTTATAACATCATGAATGAATTAACCAAAAACGGTGTTGCCATTATCATGGTTTCCTCAGATTTGCCGGAAGTACTGGGCGTAAGCGACCGCATAATGGTCATTTATGAAGGCAGGATCGCGAATATATTTGATCGCGATCAAGCCGATCAGGAAAACATTATGACAGCAGCTGCAGGAGGTGAGTAAATTGAATTGGAAGGCGAATCTATTTAAAGATTTTTCCAAATTGGGCCCATTAATCGGACTCATTATAATGGTTATTTTTCTTGGGTTTATGAGTGATGCCTTTTTTACACTCGATAACATTTTAAACCTGCTTCGTCAGATTTCTGTTAATGCACTGATTGCGTTCGGGATGACGTTTGTTATTTTGACGGCAGGTATTGATTTGTCAGTTGGCTCTTTGCTTGCTTTAGGAAGCGCACTAACAGCAGGGCTTTTGACAAGCGGCATGGATCCAATGCTGGCAGTACTTCTGGGACTTTTGATTGGGTTGGGTCTTGGTGCCATAAACGGATTGATCATTACAAAAGGAAAAGTGGCACCGTTTATTGCGACGCTGGCAACGATGACCGTATATCGCGGTGCAACGCTTGTTTATACTGATGGCATGCCTGTAACAGGGCTATCTGACAGTTTTGCATTTGAAATGATTGGCGGGGGATATGTTTTTGGGATTCCTTTCCCGGTAATTTTGATGCTGGCTGTATTTCTGATTCTGTTTTTTGTTCTCAAAAAGACGGTGTTCGGCCGCCAGGTGTATGCCGTTGGGGGTAATGAGGAAGTGTCGGTGCTGTCAGGCATCAAGGCAGACCGTGTCAAAATATGGGTTTATTCCCTAACCGGAATGCTCTCTGTTCTGGCTGGTCTGATACTAACAAGCCGCTTAAACTCAGCACAGCCTACTGCCGGGGAAATGTTTGAACTGGATGCCATTGCAGCAGTCGTTATTGGCGGTACGAGTCTCATGGGAGGCCGCGGACGGATTACTGGTACATTGATCGGCGCTCTGATTATCGGCGTTATCGACAATGGTCTGAATCTCATGAATGTGTCGTCCTTCTATCAGCAAATTGTAAAAGGCGGCGTCATTCTGCTTGCGGTATTACTGGATAGAAAGTCCAATAAATAAATTTAAGGAGGCGTTTTAAATGACTCAATGGTTGAAAAGGTTAGGGGTTTTGTCAGTATTGCTCTTAGTTGTCAGTGCTTGTTCAACAGAAAGTCCCGGTTCATCAGATGAAGGCGGGGAGAGTTCTGAAGGATCTTCAGATGATTCAGTGAAAATTGGACTGTCCATTTCCACTTTGAACAATCCGTTTTTTGTGACATTGCGTGATGGTGCAGAAACTGCGGCCGAAGAAGCCGGATATGACATTGTGGTAACGGATGCACAGGATGATGCGTCAACACAATTAAGTGATATTGAAGATTTATTGCAGCAAAATATTGATGTTCTACTGGTTAATCCAGTCGATTCGGAAGCAGTCGTCACTGCAATTGAATCGGCCAATTCTCAGGATGTGCCGGTCATTACCGTTGACCGTAGTGCTGAAGGCGGAGAAGTTGTCAGCCATATTGCCTCTGATAACGTGTCAGGTGGTGAGATGGCCGGAGAGTATATTGCAGAGCAACTGGGTGAAAGTGGAAAACTGGTTGAATTGCAAGGTGTCCCAGGCGCTTCTGCAACGAGAGAAAGAGGGAAAGGATTCCATAATATTGTTGATGGAATCGATAGTCTGGAAGTCGTTGCCCAGCAATCGGCAAACTTTAACCGCTCAGAGGGCCTGAATGTTATGGAAAACATCATCCAAAGTACGGACCAGATTGACGCCGTATTCGCTCATAACGATGAAATGGCACTGGGGGCAGTAGAGGCGCTTCAATCAAATGGTATGCTGGAGGATGTGACTGTTGTTGGCTTTGATGCGACAGACGATGCGGTTGCAGCTGTTGAAGAAGGAACAATGGATGCAACAATCGCCCAGCAGCCGAAATTAATCGGAGAAAATGCGATCGACGCAGCTGGATCGGTTGTCAGCGGCGAATCTGTCGATGAATTTATTCCTGTTGAATTGCAGATGGTCACGGAATAGTTGCTGTATCGAGAAACCGGTCGCTTCACTTAGGTGAGGTGACCGGTTTTTTGGAATTTTAAATAAATACTTGCATATCAAAAACCTTTGTTCTATAACGACTGATTATAATGAAACAACACCAGACTATGATGCGCTTTAGAAAAATTGATTGAAGCGTGTATGTTGTTTCTGGTTCCGAATTTGCATCAGAAGATTGACTTCTCCAAATCGCCTGATTTCCTTAAACAAGAATTCTTCAGTTAAATATTCAACGGAATCTGTAAATTATGAGTGCTAGTATTATGTATACAATATGGCAAGTTTAGAACACTAATAAGGGGTTGTTCAAAGAGTCCGGTAAAATGACGCATCGAATTTCGTCGTTGGCTTGTTTCTCCGCTGCTCATGTAATGCATACATTCCGCTGTTCGAAATAGCGCCGCCTCGAACTTCTCGGTCCTTTTTATCCTCCTTTTTGAACAGACTCTAATAAGGAAACGATAATTTAAACAAAGTCGAAGTGGTGATGTGAATGAAAATCTTTTTCTCTGGAATTACTCTCATGCTTGCAGTTTTCCTGACAACCGGTGTAACGGGAGTGGCCGGTAAACCAACTGAAAATGAAACCGAGCAGCATAATTGGCAGGAATACAGCACCCATTATGAAACAGTCAAAGTCAGATCACACGATTATACATACTGGAAGAACTTTATCGAAAAAACCCGGACATGTAATGTTTCACATAAACTGAAAGCAGTTGTCTACTATTGTGATGTACATGATCATACTCATTCTGAAATCTTTCTTGAAGACACCATTCATAGTGAAAAGCATTCATAGATCAGGCATATGGGGTACCTTCGATTTTTCGAATGCACTGAATTTCACCGGATTGCGTTTTCATATGAGTTTATAGTAAACTGAAAATAAGTTTGTTTCTATTTTTATTGGGGAGGTTATAACTTTGGTATTACCATATAAACACGAACCATTTACTGATTTTACCGATAAACAAAATCGTGCAGATTATGAATCCGCTCTCAGAAAAGTTGAGAGTGAACTGGGGCAGGATTATCCATTGGTTATCGGCGGGGAAAAAATCTATACCGATGATAAACTTGTCTCGGTTAATCCAGCCAATAAAGAGCAAGTAATTGGAAATGCATCAATGGCGACCAAAGACCACGTAGAACAGGCTATGGAAGCGGCAAAGGAAGCTTTTAAAGTATGGAAAAAATGGACTCCGGAAGAGCGTGCCGAAGTGATGTTCAAAGCAGCTGCGATTGCACGCCGCCGCAAGCATGAAATTTCCGCTTTGATGTCCTATGAAGCAAACAAACCATGGGGACAATCCGATGCTGACACAGCTGAAGGCATCGACTTCATGGAATACTACGGCCGTCAGATGATCCGTCTTGGAGAGGGCCGGGAAATCAATGACCGTCCCGGCGAGAACAATACGTACTTCTATCAACCGCTTGGACCAGGTGTAACGATTCCGCCATGGAACTTTGCATTTGCAATCGTAGCCGGAACAACAGTCGGACCTATTGTAGCCGGCAATCCGGTATTGATGAAGCCATCTGAAAATACACCTGTTATCGCTTATAAAGTAGTAGAAATTTTGGAGGAAGCCGGTCTACCTAAAGGCGTCCTCAACTTTGTTCCAGGCGATCCGGCAGAAATTGGCGACTACCTTGTCGACCATAAAGACACACATTTCATTAATTTTACCGGCTCACGTGGAACAGGTACACGCATTTACAACCGAGCATCTGTTGTTCAGGAAGGACAAACGCACTTGAAGCGTGTTGTGGCTGAAATGGGTGGTAAAGATACGATTATTGTAGACAATGAGGCAGATCTTGATCTTGCTGCAAAATCGATCGTTGACTCAGCATTTGGCTTCCAGGGACAAAAATGTTCCGCATGCTCACGGGCTATTGTTCATCAGGATGTTTATGATGAAGTGCTGGAGAAAGCCATTGAAAAAGCAAAAGCTTATACTGTCGGCAATCCTGGTGAAGAAGATGTGCCGATGGGCGCTGTGGCTAACCAGAAGCAGTTTGACAAAATCAAAGACTATATTGAAATCGGTAAAAAAGAAGGCGAACTCGTTTATGGCGGGACAACTGATGATTCCAAAGGCTATCATGTTCATGCCACCATCTTTAAAGACATGGATCCAGAAGGGCGCATCATGCAGGAAGAGATCTTTGGACCTGTTGTAGGATTTTCTAAAGCTAAAGACTTTGATGAATTGTTGGATATTGCCAATAACACTGACTATGCACTAACTGGAGCGGTTATTTCGAAAAACCGTGCACATTTGAACCGTGCCCGACATGATTTTGAAGTCGGCAACTTGTACTTCAATCGCGGATGTACAGGCTCAATTGTTGGCTACCAGCCATTCGGCGGGTTCAAGATGTCCGGAACAGATGCCAAAGCGGGTGGACCGGATTATCTGCTGAACTTCTTGGCTCCTAAGACTGTGACGGAAGCTTGGTAAAGTATAGATTTTAAATAAAAAAAAGCGTCGGTTGTTAACCGACGCTCTTTTTTTATATGATGGAGTAATTTAATACAATGACATAAACAGACTCGTTGATGAGGTATAGGTGCAAGCAATAAAAGAAGTGCCTTAAATACTTTTGTCCCAGCCTCTATTATCGGAATAGCCCATTTTCTTCTCTACTCTATTGAATAAATGTTTTATTCACAAATCCTTCAAAATCAGGTTTCTCTTTCAGGAATTGGAGGTCATGAGATGAGTTTCCGAATTCCTGGATGACGTCCGCATCGACTTCATACGTAAAGTTTGTTCGTTCCCATGCATTTTCCATAACGCTTTTTTCCAGCTGCTGATCGGTGATGTCAGCGATGCCTTCGATGGTAATATCGATGGCTTCGTCAGGGTTTTCGTTTATATACTTAACGGCTTCTTTATGGGCGTCAACTAATTTTTGCACCTGGTCACTGTTGTTTTCGATCATGTCATCTGATGTGACCATGACAGCTGCCGGCAGTGTCTTACCAAATGAAATTTCACTGGTTGGGATGACAACGTTGGCGTCCACTTTTGCTTCCATAACAGAGGCCCATGGTTCTGGTGCTGTGGCTACATCCACATCCCCTTTTTCAAATAAAGACTGGTACCGTGCAGGTTCACCGGTTACGTGCTTCATCGACCCGCCAATCCGTTCAGAAGTGATTCCCTTCTCTTTCATATATGTTTCGAACTGAACATTGTGTGTGCACCCGACACGCGGTGAAATGAACGTTTTTCCCTTGATGTCTTCCCATGATTTAATGCCGCTTCCGTCACGGGATACAATGACTGTGCCACCGGTCGATGATGCACCAATGATTTGAGCGTCCACACCGGAAATAAAGCTGTTCATGGCTGGCCCCGGTCCGACAAGCCCGCCTTGGATTTCACCTGCTGCCAGAGCTTTCATAAATGTGGCGCCATCAGGGAACGTCTGGTATTCGATGTTGACATTTTCCCCTAAGTGATCCTTATACATTTCTTTTTGTTTCGCCACCATGGCCGGGGCATGGTTCAGGTTAGGAAAATAGCCGATGGTTACTGTTTCATTTTCTTTATCGCCTGAAGCCTCACCACTGCCTCCGCAAGCCGCAAGAATCAGAAGTGTGCTGATCATCAATAATCCCAAAAACTTTCTCAACTTGAAAATCCCCTTTCTATTGAAAATGAATTATTTATTACTGTTACGCTGCTTCTTCCATCCCCCAGCGTTTGAGTACTTTATTTTCGATCCGCTGGAATACAAGCTGATCGACAATCGAACCAATGACACCGATGATGATAATGATGCCAATAACGAGACTCATGTTGTTAAAATCCGATGCATAACTGAGTGTGTAGCCAAGCCCAGGACCTGTGCTCAGCATTTCGCCGGCCATCAGTGCACGCCAGCTGAATGCCCATGCCAGACGAACGCCTGTTACTGCATGCGGAATGGACGCTGGCACAACAACCTTCAAAAATAGATCCATTCCTGTTGATCCCATGGTGCGTGCTGCTTTCAGGTATATCGGTGCGACATTTTTGATTCCTATGCGCATATTCATCGTCATGACGAATGTTCCACCGATTATGACGACAAAAATGATCGATGCTTCAGTGAAGCCAAACCAGATGATAGCAAGCGGTACCCAGACAATACTTGGAACGCTTTGCAATGCTAAAATCATAGTGCCAAGCGTTTCGTCAGCGGTTTTCACTTTGGCCAGCAATACACCTAGAAGTGTTCCAATTACGAGCGAAATCGAAAGCCCAATAAGCAGGTGGCGGAAACTGGCGATAATGTCATAAACCAATGTCATGTCTGCCAAACCAGCATAGATTGTTTCGGCAACTGTAAACGGACTTGGAATCATAGAATCCGGCCAGAAGCCGAGCAGAAAAATCCCATGCCAGATTAAAATAAGGGCAACGAAAAAAATAATACGTTTAACGACTACCGGCATACTGCAACTCCTCTTCCATCACATTTTCAATCTCTGTCTTCAAAATCGCCATGACGTCCTCTTCCAGTGCAGCCATATCCTGTTGCTTACGCGGCCGTTCTACATTAACCTTAAAATCAGAAATAATAGTGCCTGGCCGTGCACTCATGATGATAACGCGGTCCGATAGTTTAATAGCTTCCCGGATGCTGTGCGTGACAAATACGATTGTCTTTTTAGTATCCAGCCAAATCTTTTCCACTTCATCCTGGAGTACCTGGCGTGTCTGTTCATCCAGTGCACCGAATGGTTCATCCATCAAAAGCAGCCCAGAATCCATCGCAAGGGCCCTGGCGATAGCGACGCGCTGCTGCATCCCGCCGGAAAGTTCATGCGGGTAATTTTCGGCAAACTGACTAAGGTGAACCATTTTTAAATAATCCGCTGCCGCTTGTTCCTGCTTCTTTTTACTCAATTGTTTGCGCAGTGGGAAAGTGACATTTTCTTTTACCGACATCCATGGGAATAACGCCGGTTTCTGAAATACCATACTTTTGTCCGGCCCCGGTTCTGTAACTTCTTTGTTTTCAAGAGAGACCGAGCCTGATGACGGGTTTGATAGTCCGGCAATCATGGATAAAAGGGTTGATTTACCGCATCCTGAAGGTCCCAGCAATGAGATGAATTCGCCTTCATTGATTTCCAGATTAATATTTTTCAATGCTTGGAGCGGCTGTTCATCTTTTTTTTGGAATGATTTAGAGATGTTATTGATGTCCAGGTACATGGTTTCACTCCTGTTAATTTAATTCACATTAACTTTATCGGAAATATGCGTTTTAAGCATTTTACCATGGTTTTATTCATTTTCCAACAGAAAACCAAATAAAATTAAAAAATGGGCGCTGAGACAAGGTGTCTGACACTCTGTCCTGACTAAAAAAGCCCATATCCTGTTTAAAAGATATAGGCTTCTTCTTGTTTTTATGATTATTTCCATGTATCCCGCAGTACACGCATCCAGTTACCATAGGTGATTTTCTGCAGTTCACTATCATGAAACCCATGTACTTTCAGACGCTCGATGAGTTTTGGAAGTCCTGTAACATCCCCTAAAGAATCGGGGACAGTCGTGCCGTCAAAATCAGATCCCAATGCAACATGCTCGACACCGAATTTTTCGGCGATGTATGCTACGTGACGGACAATTTCATCCAGTGAAATATCTGTTCCAAGTCCGCCATCCTCCCGAAGCATGTTGACCGCAAAGTTGATACCTGCTAAACCGTTTGACTCGGCGATGGCCGAGAGCTGTTTGTCGGTCAGGTTCCGGGCAATCGGGCTGAGAGCATGTGCGTTGGAGTGGGTTGCCACGAGCGGGGCATCGGTGAGCGCCGCAACATCCCAGAAGCCTTTTTCATTAAGATGGGTGTTATCAATCATAATCCCGAGCTTGTTGCATTCGCGTACAAGAGCTCTGCCGTTATCGGTAAGCCCGTCTCCTGTGTCAGGGGATGATGGATAGCGGAACGGCACGCCTTCTCCGTATACATTTGGCCGACTCCAGACAATCCCGAGAGACCTTAGTCCGGCCTGATGGAGGACATGAAGCGCATCAAAGTTGCTGTCGATTGCCTCGGCCCCTTCAATATGGAAAATCGTCGCCATGATGTCATGTTCCAGGCAATACTTTAATTCATCAGTCGACCGTACAACCTTCAGTTGACCTTTTGCTTCGAATTCAAGCTTGAACAATTTCGCTGCAAGCGCGTTTGTGAATGATAAAGCGCGTTCATGGCTGATCTTTGGTGGAAGCGGCACATCATAGCCATCATCAGTCATGTGCTCTTTAGGCTCAGCTTCATAGTCCTCGTTCGGTGTATAAACCGCAAAAAATCCACCGGCAAAACCGCCTTTTTTGGCACGGGGCAAATCAATATGCCCGGCTGAGCTTTCCTCGAAAAAAGATGGCGGGTTATCCGACATGTGCAGTCTGAGCAGGGTATCGTTGTGGCCGTCGAATATTGGAAAATTGGTCATAATAGGTCGCTCCTTTATTTTTATTTTGTTGATATCGTATCATATTAAGATGGAATTAGGTTGCTTTAACTCGACTGTTTTAAAGTCTCTGTATAACATGTTTAAAGAAGTATAATTGGGGAAGAAATTAAATAGAGTATGCTCAGAATCATTTTAATCAAAAGGGGATGAAAGTATGGCGGAAGAAAAAATTAAATTGGTTAAAAAGGAAAAAATAGCGGATGACACGATGGCGTTTCACTGGGAGATGCCAGATGGATTTGAATTTAAAGCTGGTCAGTTTGGAGATTTCACATTAATTGATCCTAGTGAAACAGATGAAAAAGGAAACAGTAGAGAATTTTCCTTTGTATATGCCCCGTCTGAAAATGAACTAGTGACAGCGACACGTATGCGGGACTCGGCATTTAAACGGGAACTGGAAAAATTGCCGGAGGGATCTGAAGTAAAATTTGACGGTCCGATTGGCCATTTCACGCTGCATAAAACCGAATCAACTCCAGCTGTTTTCATTATTGGGGGAATTGGTATTACACCGATAAGAAGTATGATCGCTGAGGCGACAGAACAGCAGACTTCACACGATATGACACTGCTTTTTTCCAACACCAAACCTGAAGATGCCCCGTTCCAATCGGATCTCAAAAAATTTGAGGAGCAAAACCCGAACTTCAAATTTGTCCCTGTCATGACGCAGGCTGATTCGGATGAATGGAATGGAGAAAGCGGCTACATCGATGAGGACATGCTGAAACGTTATGTTTCTGATGTGAGTGAACCGATTTATTACCTTTCCGGGCCGGGTGGTATGGTCAATGATATGTATGACATGCTAGTAGAAGCAGGTGCGAATGAGGATAATATCCGTGCCGAAGAGTTTTATGGCTATTAATAGGATGATATACAGAATTGGAGCTATCATGGTGTTCACACCGTGATAGTTTTTTCTGAAAAATAGGAAGTATAAAATTTAGCAATATATTTGTTAGCGAAATAAGTTGCGTCTAAGTACTCCCGAAGTTCACAGAGAAATCCCCAAAGTTCACAATTAAATTCCCGAAGCTCATCAATAAATCTCACAGCCTTAGAAATATCCTCTGTGCCCACTAATCACCTTATCTTTTTTTACGGTTTCATGTATAATAGGTGGGGCGATAAGGGGGAGGGACATGAATAAAAAAGCTTTTGTGATGGCGTTTATAACAATCATTATATGGGGTTCAACTTTCGCTGCTATTCGTGCGAGTCTTCACGGCGGCTACAGTTCAGGGCATCTGGTGCTGACCAGGTTTCTGATCGCCTCAGGGGCCTTTCTTTTATACGCCTTGTGGCCGGGGACAAAATTCGGTTTGCCTAAGAAAGAAGATATCATTAAAATTCTTGTGCTTGGATGGATCGGTATAACTATCTACCATACCGGTATCACATTCGGCGAGCAGACCGTTGCCGCCGGAACAGCAGCAATGATTGTTGCTTCAGCTCCTATATTCACAGCCATTATAGCTATTTTTGCATTAAATGAATACCCGAGTGTGTTCGGATGGATCGGGCTTGGCATTGGTTTTGTCGGGATATTTCTGATAACACTCGGCACGTCGGGAACAGGTTTTAATATTACAGCGGGCGCATTCCTGATTGTGATTGCGGCGTTTGCTACATCAATCTTTTTTGTGTTTCAAAAAACGCTGTTGCCCAAGTACCGGCCGATCGAACTGACAGCGTATTTCACGTGGGCCGGGACAGTGCCGCTTCTGATTTTCTCCCCTGGTCTGATAGAAGGTTTGCAGGGAGCGACGCTTGAAGCACACTTGTCAGCGGTTTATGTTGGTATTTTTCCCGCAGCCATTGCTTATGTGACATGGGCGATTGCGCTTTCCAGCGGCAGAGCGGGTGCTGTGACAAGCATGATATATATTGAACCTGTGTTTGCTATTCTGGTAGCATGGGTCTGGCTTCGGGAATTGCCGAGTGTGCTGTCTGTTATCGGCGGGTTAATTGCTATTTCGAGTGTGATTGTTGTCAACATTTTCGAGCGAAGACGACGGTCAACAGGATAATGGGAGATCTTTTGACAGATAAAGCGCGAATTCCTGTATTGGTTTAAACGGAATTCGCGCTTTATATGATCGGTCTATTTTGTTTCAAGGTTCAGCACGGCATCTGCAAATGATTTGCCGTGTTCAATGTCTTTATCGTCAGGCTCAAGCTCAAATTTAAACTTTTCTTCGTATACAGTTGCGCCCCGTTCTTTTGCTTTGGCGGCAAGTGTGTCAATTGCCGGTCCATATATATCATAATAGGTATCACATGATCCGAATACACCTACCGTTTTGCCGTTAAGATCAATTTCGTCCATATCGAAATAGAAATCCTCTACTTCAAACGGAATGTCGTCATCCCATGAATACGATCCAAACAAAATGCTGTCAAATTCCGCTAGTCGCGAAACATCAATCGGATCGAGGTCAAACGATTTATGTGCCACCTCATGTCCGTTTTCTTTCAAGTGTTCGGTCATGGTTTCTGCCATTATTTCTGTGCTTCCTGTCAGACTTGCGTACAAGACCAGAACATTAGCCATATGAAATCATCTCCTTCAACATACTAACCTTTCTACATTATACCGTCTAATGAAAATTATTTTCAATTAATAGATGTCATATTTTTGAATGTTTCCGTGCTACTTGGTCGTTTGTCGGAAATCCCATATTACCACATCATTTTCAGTATAATATCAGCGGATCACTTTTTTGTGATGCAGATCAATTTTGAAGAACTTTACAGCAGTTTTTTAACTATTGAATAGTTCCAAATCTTTTGATATATTAGTGAATAATAAACAACAGATTAACTGCCAAACTTGATTGACTTTGCTGATGAAGCAAAGCAGTGCCTTAGGTTGAAACCAGTTCTATTAACAGGTGTATGGTGCATATACCTGTTTCATATAACTGGTTTTTTATTTCGAAAAAATACGAGGAGGATGAACATGAAAAATTTAATCGAACTCGACAAAAAGCATTTTCTTCACCCGACTTCCTCAATCCAGCAGCAGCAGGAAAACGGGCCAAAGGTCATTATGGAACAGGGCGACGGAATTTTTTTGACTGACAGAAATGGGAACGCATACATTGATGCAATGTCATCGTTATGGAATGTCAATATTGGACATGGCCGTAAAGAGCTGGCTGATGCAGCGGCAAAGCAAATGGATTGCAGGGCTTCTGACAGTCGTCATTATGACACCTTTTATGTTCGTTGGATTTGATGTAATTCCCCAGGCGGCGGAAGAAATTAATTTGCCGCAGAAAAAGATCGGACAGTTGCTGATTGCTTCAGTTGTGTTAGCCATTGCCTGGTATGTGGCTGTTATTTTTGGCGTGTCACGGGTGATGGGACCCAGTGAGCTCAGTGATTCAAATCTGGTGACAGCTGATGCGATGGCAAACGCTTTTGGCGACAGTCGAATGATGGGCAATTTTCTGGTACTTGGCGGTATCGGGGGTATTTTGACAAGCTGGCTTGGCTTTTATGTTGGCGGCAGCCGGGCGATTTTTGCTTTGGCCAGAGCGGGCATGCTGCCGAAATCATTAGGTGTGCTACATCCAACGTTTAATACACCGCACCGGGCAATTTTGCTGATTGCCGTTTTATCCACTGCCGCACCTTTATTGGGACGGCCAGCACTTGTATGGCTGGTGGATGCGGGCGGACTTGGACTGGTCGTGGCATGGTTCATGGTGGCGCTTTCGTTCATTATTCTCCGCAGAAAGAATCCAGAAATGGAGCGTCCGTTTAGGCTTCCCGGAGGTACCTTCATCGGATGGGTTGCTGTCATCATGTCGGCCGGTGTTATGGTATTGTATATGCCCGGCATGCCGTCAGCCCTTATTTGGCCGTATGAATGGGCGATTGTCGGCCTTTGGGTCATTCTAGGATTAATTCTGTATAAAGTATCATTGTCGAAATACGGAAGGGAATATGCAGATAAACATATGAAAGCTGAAATTGATCAAGTCAGTTAACCAGAACACATACACATCATTGTCATGAATCGGAAACAGGACTTCTGAACACGGAGTTAATGTTTCCGATTTTTTATTACTGGGAAGCAGATTAATGGCAGGTGCAATCATTTAAGAACGCGGTTTTTAAAGCTATTTTAAACTGATAAAAAATAAATATTTCAAATTGTTTAAAATTATAATTGACACTGTGAAATTCCGTGAATATAATGTAAATAAGAAAGCAATTGTCGACAATCGACAAAGAAGTCCAATTGTACTAGTATCCCCACTATCAAACACAGCTCTTTTTCAATCAGCATTATCAAATCCATTCCAAAAGCAAACAAGTGGATCACAAATAATCTTCAGCTATAATAGGTAAGCGTTTTCTGTGGTTTTTAGCAACACGATGGGGAGGGAAAAACTGTGTTAACATTTCCGATTTCAGAGTTTCACGAACGGCTTAACAAAACAAAGCAGCGGATGGCTGACGCCGGGGTCGATTTACTGATGATAACAGATCCGGCTAACATGAACTATTTGACCGGGTATGATGCATGGTCATTCTATGTACATCAAATGCTTATTGTTATCATTGATAATGATCAGCCGGTTTGGATTGGCCGTGAACAGGATGCGAACGCTGCTTTGCACACCACCTGGCTTGAAGAAGATCACATTATTCCTTATGGGGACCATTATGTTCAGTCATCAGTCAGGCATCCAATGGACTTTATAGCTGATTTGCTGAGAGAAAAAAACTGTGATCATAAAACAATTGCTGTGGAAATGGATGCTTATTATTTTACGGCAAAAAGTTATATGCAATTAACGAAAGGCCTGCCGAACGCGACCTTTAAAGATGGAACCAATATGGTTAATTGGGTACGCATTATTAAATCCGACCGGGAGATATCATATCTAAAACAAGCTGCCAGGATTTCCGAAAAAGCGATGGAAGTCGCTTTTGAATCAATAGAAGAAGGGGTCCGTGAATGTGATGTCGTTGCTGAAATATCGCACGCACAAATAAGCGGTACAGAGGATTTTGGCGGTGATTACCCGTCAATTGTTCCATTGCTTCCCACAGGTGAAAAGACGTCTGCATCACATTTGACCTGGACTGATGACAGGTTTCAGCAAGGCGATCCGGTCATTATTGAATTGGCCGGCTGTTTCCGTCGTTATCACTCACCGCTGGCAAGGACGGCTGTCATTGGCAAACCGTCAGAGCAGATGCAATATGTTTCGGATGTTGTCCTTGAAGGAATCAATACAACACTTGATGCGGTCAAACCGGGGATTACCTGTGAAGAACTGGAAAGTGTCTGGCGCCGTGTAATTGAAAAAAGCGGAATCAAGAAAGAGTCCAGGATGGGCTATTCAGTCGGTCTCAATTACCCGCCGGATTGGGGCGAGCATACAGCAAGCCTGAGGCCTCAAGATCGTACAGTTCTGGAACCGAACATGACATTTCACCTGATACCGGGTATTTGGATGGAAAATATGGGAGTGGAAATCAGCGAATCGTTCCGGGTAACCGAAACAGGTGTTGAAATTCTCGCCGAGTTTCCACGCGAACTGATGGTAAAGCCAAACATCCGACTGGCTTAACATCAAGTGCCGATTTCAACAGCCGGGTTGAAGTTCTCGCTCTCAATATAAAAAAGTTAGAGAAAAGCCGTACCAGTGTAGCGTGGTACGGCCGTTTTAATGATTATGCGTTCTTATCAAAGGCGTTCGGGTTAACCAGGTTCGGCGGTCTTTCTCCGTTTAGACCGGCTTCAAGATTTTCTCCGGCAAGTTTTGACATACTCAGTTCCGTCTCGTGCGTGGACGAACCGATATGTGGTGTGCTCACCACATTTTTCATTTTTAAAAGCGGATTATCGGGGTTGACTGGTTCCTGCTCAAATACGTCAAGACCGGCAGCCGTAATCTCACCATTCTCTAGTGCTTCAATCAAATCTTGTTCCACGATTGTCTGTCCACGGGAGCCGTTGATGAAAATGGCGGATTTTTTCATCTTCTGAAATTCACGCTTTCCAATCATGCCCTCGGTTTCTTTCGTCAGTGGGGTAATCATGCAGACAAAATCGGATTCCTCCAGTAATTCATCAAGGTCGCGGTATCCGGCATTGAAAGTTTTCTCAGCATCGGGTTTGCGGCTTCGGCTGTGGTATAAAATATCCATGTCAAAACCAAAATGGCCGCGTTGCGCAATGGCTTGGCCGATCCGCCCCATTCCAATAATGCCAAGTGTTTTATGATGGACATTGTTGCCATAGTGTTCTTCTCCAATTGCTTCGGCTTGCCATTCGCCTTTTTTGACAAAATGGTCCAATTCCGGGATACGTCTGGCTGTTGCGACCAGAATGCCAAACACTGCATCTGCAACTGTATCTGTCAGGATGCCGGGTGTATTGGTTCCCATAATATTGCGCCTGGTCATTTCATCCAAATTCAGATTATTGTAGCCTACCGAGACATTGCTGACAACTTTCAGATTTGGTGCATTGTTCAACAGTTCAGCATCTACAGGTGTTCCAAGTCCGATAATTCCTTCAGCCTCATTCAAATGTTCCAGAAATTCAGGGTCGTTCTTCGTATCAATGTTTTTAAAAAAACGGACATCATGTTTTTCTTTCAGATCATCCAAAACAGGCTGTTCCACACGGTTGTAGGCAATGACTTTCTTCCTCACATTCAATACCTCCATTTCGCGCTGTCTATAGGGGCTCTTTCTCTGAAGCTGTTTTTTAAACATGTTTCTAATTGATAAAAAATCCATAAACTGCGACACAAAAAACTTGTGTGCGATAATAACGCTTCGGAAATACACTACGCTTTCCGTGGGGGCTGGTGAGCCTCCGCGTGCTGACGCACTGCGGGGTCTCACCTATGCCTCTGCTCCCACAGGAGTCTCCGTGTATTTCCTCCGCTAAGTTTTGTTCACTATATCTTGGTAAAACAAAATATTTTATGACAGATAAAACTGGATTGCTTAACGCTTAAAAGCAGCTGGAATATGCGAGACTCCTGTGGGACAGCGAGCCTAAGAGACCCCACAGCGAGCGTTCTTTGCGAGCAAGGAGGCTCGTGATGAGCCCACGGAAAGCGAGTATATTCCAGCTGCGTGGTTAGAGGTTCTCGCTAACTTCTGGGTTGTGTCGTAGTTTATATCAACTCCGAACTCATGAGTAACCAATTTAACAAAAAGAGCCTTTCTTTAAAAATAGACGTAAATGCCTTTTAAGTCAATGAATTTTAAATTAATGAAAAATTCAGTTGACAATGACATGCGTCTAACTTAAGATGAATGTAAGATGTTCTTTGTCGACAATCGACATAAGACAATTTGATTATGCCAGAAAGGAGCAATTGGTTTTGCAGCCTAATAATAGCGCTATTATGCAAAAACCATTAAGCGAGCTGATTGCGGACCATCTAAAGCAGAACATTTGGAACGAAAAAATTCAGTTTGGCGAGCGGCTGCTGGAGACAGAACTTGCAGAACACTATGATGTCAGTCGCAGTACAATCAGGGAAGCGCTGAAGATTCTGGAAAGCGAGGAGCTCGTTGTCAGTCAGGCGAGAAAAGGGACTTATGTTGCTGATTTCACCGACAAGGATGCGGGCGAGATGATTGAATTGCGCACATTGCTGGAATCACATGCGTTTATGCAGGCAATGCCCCGTCTTAAATCTGAGGACACAAAGAAATTGGAGGGAATTGTGGGACAGATGAAAGCAAAGGCCGACGAAGAAGACTGGAATGATTTATTTGATCTTGATATGCAATTTCATAGTTACGTTGTGGGTCTTTGCGGGAATACAAGAATCATAAAGATTTATGATTCGCTTCAAGTGCAAATCAGAACATTTCTCATGCATCTTGACAGGTACTATTCAAGCACTCATGCATTTTATCATGAACACCGGCAATTGCTTGAAGCATTAGTCTCGAATGACGTGCATACATTGAATGGGAGAGTAAGAGAGCATATCGAATATGTCGAGACGAAACTGCTTGGGCAAAATAATGATATAAAATATGAGGAGGTCTAGCATATGAATAGACAATTTGCTAACGTCAAAACCGAACTGCCAGGTCCAAAGGCGAAGGAGTTGCTTGAGCGCAGACATAATGCGGTACCACATGGTGTCAGCTATGGCACGCCGACATTTGTGGAGTCAGCAAAGGGTGCGCTGCTCAAGGATATTGACGGCAACCATTTTATTGATTTTGCGGGAGCCATAGGTGTCAATAACGTCGGGCACAGCCATGACACTGTTGTGAACGCTTTACAGGATCAGGCTCCTAAATATATTCATACCGGATTTAACGTTATGATGTATGATTCGTATGTTGAACTGGCAGAAAAATTGGCAGATCTGTCGCCGGGCAGTTTTGATAAAAAAGTAATGTTTTTAAACAGCGGGGCAGAAGCGAATGAAAATGCCGTCAAGATTGCCCGTAAATATACAGGAAGACAGGCCGTTGTTTCAGTCACCGGCGGATTTCACGGACGGACCTTGCTGGCGATGTCCATGACCGGTAAAGTTAAGCCGTATAAATACGAATATGGCCCATTTGCACCGGAAGTGTACCATGCGCCATTTCCGTATAATTACCGCCGTCCCGATGGAATGAGTGAAGAAGCGTACACGGATGAACTTCTCAAACGGGTGAAGGACTTTTTCATTACGGAAGTCGACCCGAGCCAAGTCGCTGCATTCTTTATGGAGCCTGTACAGGGTGAAAGTGGCTTCATCATTCCAAATAAAAAATTTGTTCAAGGGGTCTATGAACTGTGCAAGCAGCACGGCATTCTGTTTATCGCCGATGAAATCCAGACTGGTTTCGGCCGTACAGGCAAGTATTTTGCGATGGACCATTTTGGTGTGGAACCGGATTTAGTTACGGTTTCCAAGTCAATGGCAGCCGGCTTGCCGATCAGCGGCATCATTGGCAGGCAGGAAGTGATGGATTTCGCGCAAAAGGGTGAGTTAGGCGGAACCTATTGCGGTACGCCGCTGGGCTGCCGTGCGGGATTGGCCGTACTTGAAGTCATGGAAAAAGAAAACTTGAATGATCGTGCAGTTAAAATCGGTGAAAAGGTTATGGAGAAGTTCGGCAAAATGTATGACTGTTTTGATGCCATTGGCGACTACCGCGGTCTTGGCGCCATGTGTGCGCTTGAGTTTGTTAAGGACCGTGACACGAAAGAACCGGATAAAGCGTTGACCGGCCAGGTATTGAAAGAAGCACGTGAACGCGGACTCATTGCTTTAAACGCTGGTGTCTTTGACAATGTTGTTCGTCTTTTGATGCCGCTGGTAACCACGGACGAACAGCTTGAAGAAGGACTCGATATATTGGAAGAAGCTATAGAGGCAGCAACAGTCAGTGTAAGAGTTTAAAAAACCCCACTTTAGGCTAGAAGTTAATAGAAGGCTGGTACAGTGAAAATATAGTCTGGTAATCTTTAAAAAACGTACCAGCCTGTCAATTTTTCAGGATGGGAGTGACGTGAAGATGGCAGTTAAAACAGATAACTACCTAATGAGTATTAATGGTCAATGGGTTGGCAGCGACCTTGATACGCTGAACGTTGTCAATCCAGCAAACGGTGAAACGGTCGGTACAGTCCCAAATGGCGGTGAGAAGGAAGCGGAACAGGCTGTGAATGCAGCATATGACGCGTTCGAGTCATGGTCTAATCTGACGGCTCACGACCGTGCGGTTTATCTTAAAAAGCTGAATCAGCTAATGCTGGAAAATCAGGAAGAGCTTGCTCAGATGATGACTATTGAAATGGGCAAACCGATTAATGAATCAAGAGGAGAAGTTAAATACGCAGCTTCCTTTATCGAGTGGTTTGCAGAAGAAGGAAAGCGCATCGATGGTGCAGTCATTCCGACACATGCAGCGGGAAAACGCCTGCAAGTCTGGAAAAAGCCTGTCGGTGTTGCAGCAGCAATTACACCATGGAATTTTCCAGCTGCCATGCTGACGCGTAAGATGGGTCCGGCACTTGCATCTGGCTGTACCTTTATCATGAAACCATCCAGTGAAAGTCCGCTGACTGCGGTTAAACTGATGGAGTTGTGTGAACAGGCCGGTTTTCCAAAAGGGGTCGTCAACCTTGTGACAGGGTCTTCCTCTAAAATTGCCAAAGTCGTTATGGAAAACAGCAAGGTCCGCAAAGTAACTTTCACGGGATCTACCGAAGTCGGCAAGACACTGATTCGTCAAAGCGCCGATCAGGTGAAAAAGCTGTCACTGGAACTTGGCGGTCATGCGCCGCTGGTTGTTCTTGATGATGCAGATGTTGATCTGGCCGTAAAAGGAACGGTAGCATCAAAGTTCAGAAATGCCGGTCAGACTTGTATTTGTGCCAACCGGATTTACGTGCAGGAAGGCGTTTATGATGAATATGTTGAGAAATTGACAAAGGCAGTGGAGGAACTGAAAGCCGGCGATGGCACTGATGAATCCAATGATATTGGCCCATTGATCAATCAGGATGGTTTGGATAAGGTCAAACGTCACGTTGATGACGCTACCTCCAAGGGAGCATCTATTACGACCGGCGGGAAAGCTGTTACGGATAATGGCGGTCTATTTTACCAGCCAACAGTCCTTAAAGACGTCGATCAATCAATGGTGATCATGGAGGAAGAAACATTCGGCCCTGTTACACCAGTTGAGAAAATCTCATCTGATGAAGAGGCGGTCAAACTATCAAACGATACCCCATATGGCTTGGCAGCGTACGTGTTTACCAGCAATGTTGCCCGCGGCTATCAATTGATTGAAAAACTCGATTTCGGAATTGTCGGCTGGAATGAGGGCGGCCCTTCTGCCGCACAAGTACCATTCGGCGGCATGAAAGAAAGTGGTATTGGCAGAGAAGGCGGTCACGAAGGTATTGAGGAGTTTGTTGAATCACAGTATGTTGCGATTGGCATGGGTTAATGCCGGCAGAAAAGGAGTGTTGCCAAGTGAAAGAGGTTATTGAAACGTTGAACGCTCCAAAACCGAGCGGTCCTTATTCTCAGGGCGTAAAGACAGAATCGCTTATCTTTGTTTCCGGACAGGACGGTGTGAAGCCAGATGGTGACTTAGTCGGTACCTCAATTGCAGCACAAACCGCTGCCAGTCTGGATAATATAAACAATATACTAGCAGAAAAGGATGCCGGTTTGTCAGATTTGGTCTATGTGACCTGTCATTTATCCAATTTGAATGAAGAAACAGTCCGGGAATTCAACAAAGCCTATGAATCTTATTTCGAGGATGTTGACGTAAAGCCAGCACGTATAACAATTGGCAGCCAGCTTCTTGAAACGGATGTGGAAATGACGGCAATCGCATCTGTCAGCTGATCTGATTGAGAGTCAACTATCTTGTAAAACATTTGGAATCGGCATATAGCCGATTCCATCTCATCTTGTTGTAGTTGATGATGTGGCAGGGGGGATTAAATGGCTATAACATATAATGATATACAAACAAGGGCACAGTCTATGTTTGAACAGTTAACAGCGTGGCGGCAGCATTTTCACAGGTTCCCGGAATTAAGTTTTGAGGAAGTGGAAACGTCACGCATTATCGCTGAGACGCTTAAGAAAATTCCCGGTATGCAGGTGGAAACAGAAAAGGGCTATTCCACAGCTGTTATGGGAACGCTTTCCTCAGGGGACGGCTCAACCGTTGCGATTCGGGCGGATATGGATGCCTTGCCGATTCAGGAAGAGAATGAATGCCATTACAAATCGGTTCATGACGGTGTTATGCATGCATGCGGTCATGATGCCCATTCGGCAATTGGCTTGGGTGCTGCCAGTTTAATAGGGGGGTTGTTTCAGACCGGAGAGCTTGAAGGCACGGTTAAATTTCTGTTTCAGCCCGCCGAGGAAATGGCGGATGCTTATGGATCGACCGGGGCGCCTTATATGATTAAGGCAGGTGCTCTGGATGATGTCGATTACGTGCTGGCGCTTCACATGAGCCCTGAAGATCAACTTGGCCATTTTAAGGTTCATGATGGCTACAGTATGGCAAATGTTGATGTCTTTGAGGCGGTGGTTACTGGAAGCGGCGGTCATGGCGCTTATCCGCATCTGGGGAAAGATCCGGTCTGGATGCTTGGTCCGGTGCTGCAGGCACTTCACGGGATTGTTGCCCGCCGAATCTCACCGCTTGATTCGGCAGTTATAAGTGTTGGCAGCATTCAAAGTGGTTCCGCCAGTAATGTAATCCCCTCTGAAGTTCATATTAAAGGAACGATTCGCAGTTATCATCCAGATGTGCGTGAGATGCTTCACAAAGAACTGGAAAAGGCTTTTTCCGTGGTCAGATCTCTGGATGGCGATTACCAATTGACGATAAAGCCTGAAGATCCCGCCCTGTATAATGATAAGAATGTGAACCAAACGTTCAGAGAGACATTAAAAGATCTGTATCCTCATTTTAAAATTCTTGATCAGCCGTTTGGACTGGGTGGTGAGGATTTTGCCCATATGACCCGGACGGTACCGGGAGCTATGTTTTTTGTCGGGTGTGCTGTTGGTGATGACAAAACCCGCGATCTGCACACACCAAATTTTGATATTGACGAAAATGTATTGCCAATAGGCGTCTCCATTTTAACAGAAGCATCTCGGCGGTTTTTAAGTGAGAAAAGTGATGCAGGGTGAAACAGACGGCAAAAGCCGCGATTCGCGCAATAATCATCCTGATCGTTGCAAAGGGGGTATAGCATGACAAGAAAACGCGTCACCCAGCATGATGTCTGGGCAGCAAAGCAGCGCATCTCGCCGATTGTGTCAAAATCCCCACTTATTTATTCTGAGAAACTATCAGAATATGCGGGAACGCCAATTCATTTAAAACTGGAAAATCTGAATGTCAGCAATTCGTTTAAAATCAGAGGAGCGGCAAACAAGATTCTCAGTTTATCACATGAAGAGCGAAAGCGCGGTGTGACAACGTTTTCGACAGGCAATTATGGGATGAGTGTTGCCTACATTGCTAAACAGCTCGGTATGAAAGCCATCATTTGCATTTCAAGTCGGGTGCCAAAAGCAAAAGTTGACGCGTTAAAAAGTTCCGGTGCACAGATCGAGATTTATGGTGATTCACAGGATGATGCTGAACAGCGCAGTTATCAGCTGGAAGAAGAGCACGGTCTCACTGTCGTTCATCCGTTTGATGACCCTCATATTATCGCCGGTCAGGGGACGATCGGGCTTGAACTGCTGGAAGATATGCCTGATATTGACACAGTCGTCGCGGGATTGTCCGGAGGCGGTATGCACTCAGGATTGGGTGTCGCATTGAAATCTGCTGATCCGGCTATCAAGGTTCTTGGTATTTCAACAGACAGGGGACCTGCCATGTATAAAAGCATTCAACAGGGAAAGCCGGTTGCAGTGGAGGAGCAGGATACGCTGGCTGACAGTCTGCTGGGCGGAATCGGATTAAACAACCGTTATACATTTGATATGGTGCAGCAGTATGTTGACGACATTCAACTGCTTGGTGATGATCAAATTGCCCAGGGGATGGCCTTCATGCTTGATAAACATCGCATGATGGTTGAAGGTGCGGCAGCTTCCGGTATCGGAGCGATTTTAAATAATCGCATCAACCTGGGGTCCCGGGCGGTTGTTGTCATCAGCGGATGCAGTGTTGATACAGCAACGATGCTGAATGTTATGAAGAAATATTCCGATGCAATCCCGGAGTAGTTTTTTTCGTGCAGGACCGTCACGCTGTTGACGTGATACTTAATAGAGGAGGTATTTTATATGAGTCAGATGCTATACAATGACCAGATCATGGAACGGGATAACGTTATTGATATTGAGGATCGCGGTTATCAGTTCGGTGATGGCATTTATGAAGTTATCGGTGTCTACGATGGCGAGCCGCTGATGATGGATGAACACATGGAGCGGCTGGAAAGAAGTGCCCGTGAACTTCGGCTGACATTACCCGCTTCGACCAGTGAATTAAAAAGCAATCTCGAAAAGCTGGTGGAGGCGAACGGACTTGAAGAAGGCATTATTTATATGCAGGTTTCACGCGGCATTGCCTCCCGTGAACACGGATTTCCGGCTTCCCAGACACCAGCTGTAACGGTGGCCTATACACGTGAGGAAGAACGTGAGCCGGATGTTGAAGACCAGGGTGCCACTGCAGTCCTTGCCGAAGATATTCGCTGGCTTCGTTGTGACATTAAGACACTTAATCTGCTTCCAAACGTCATGGCTAAACAAAAAGCGGTTGAAAATAACGCCGTTGAAGCTATTTTGCACCGTGGCGGCACCGTTACAGAAGCAAGCGCATCGAATGTTTTTATGGTTACAGGTGGTGAGCTTTATACACACCCGGCTGACAACTATATATTAAATGGCATTACAAGGAGAAAAATTATTCAATTATGCGATGAGCTGAATATCAATGTGAATGAACAGACGTATACAGTCGATGATTTGCTGAACGCGGATGAAGTATTTGTATCTGCCACTAAAATGGATATTATCCCGATTTTAAAAATCGATGATCAGACGATTGGCAACGGAAAACCCGGCAAGATAACAAAACAAATCTTACAGCAATTCCGATCACTATATGAGGTGGGTGCCAGAAACAAAGCATGAGGGTAGAAATCAGGTTCTCTGTTGAATGATCCGACTCTAAAAGGGGGGGGCTGTTTTTTGTCACATCCGTCAACATTAACGGCCTATGGTCCGACTGTAGCTGAAGTGGATCTGGGTGCATTTCGGGAAAATGTAAGGACTTTGAAGCATTTTGCAGGAAACAGCAGACTCATGGCTGTTATCAAAACAAATGCCTATGGACACGGTGTCGTCCCTATTGGGCAAGCAGCCGTCCAAGCAGGAGCGGACCGCCTTGGTGTGACAATGGTTGAAGAAGGTGCGCAGCTTCGGGCGAATGGAATTGATGTCCCCATTCACATTTTGAGCTCCATCATGAGCTGGCAGGCAGCAGATGCTGTTGCATACGATCTGACTGCTTCAATATCTTCGCTTGAGCTGGCAAATGCCCTGAGCAGGGAAGCTGTGGCACAGAATAAGATGGTATCAGCCCACCTTAAAATTGACACCGGCCTTCACCGGTTTGGTATTGATCCGAATCGGGCTTTGGAATTTTGCCGCCTGTGTTATGAATTGCCTGGACTGGAATGGGAAGGGATTTACACGCATTTCTCCAGTGCAGATGAGGGCGAGTGGAAGACAACTGAAGATCAATTTGCTTTATTTATGGGAACGATAGCAAAGCTTAAGAGGCATGGCTATCATTTTCCCGTTCGGCATGCCGGCGGATCAACGATTGCCATTGAACGGGAGGATATGCATCTTGATATGGTCAGACCGGGGATTGCGTTATTTGGCTATCCTCCCGAGGGTCGACAGGATCACATGATTTCGTTAAAACCGGTTATGTCCCTGAAATCACGTATCCTGCATGTACGTGAACTCCCCCCGGGGACACCTATCGGATACGGCGGCAGCTATGTAACAAAAGGCTATGAGAAAATAGCTGTCATACCGATTGGGCATGGTGATGGCTATCACCGGGCGCTCTCCAATAACGGACAAATGCTTGTACACGGCAGACGTGCTGAAATAATCGGTGAAGTGTCACTGGATCAAACGCTAATTGATGTGACACATATTGCGGATGCAGCTGATGGTGATGAAGTTATTCTGATGGGGAGGCAGGCAGGTGATGCTATTTCTGCGCGTGAAATAGCCGGCTGGATGGACAGCATCGTTGATGAAGTGCTGGCAGGGCTGAAAGAAAGAGTTGAAAGAGTTTATAAATAAGTATATAATCATAATATATTCTGAAAATTCATTAAATTAAAAAGGAGGGTAAACAATGGACTTTTTATCCGTTATACCGCCGATAGTCGCTGTTGTGCTGGCAATCGTTACCAAGCGCGTACTGCTATCATTGTTTATCAGTATCTGGGTGGGCGGGTTAATCGCTGCAGGAGGGGATCCGTTTGCGGCGGTGGGCATGACGTTTACATGGATGAAAGATGTGATGGTTGATCCGTGGAATGCCCGCTTCCTTGTGATGACCGCAATGCTTGGCTGTGGAGCTGCATTTATGTTTAAGACAGGGGGATCTCAAGGTCTTATTAACGTTTTGCGGAAAAAATTGACGACAGCAAAAAGAGTCCAGTTTTTGTCGTATTTTTTAGGACTTATCATATTTTTTAATGACTATGTAAACTCTGTTATCGTTGGAAATGCCTCAAAAGACATCGCTGCTAAACATAAGATCTCGAGGGAAAAATTGTCATATGTATTGGATTCAACCGCCGCTCCGATAGCAACCATTGGGCCGGTATCAGACTGGATCGGGTTTCAGGTATCCTTGATCGCCGGTGCGTTTGCCAGTCTCAGTATCGTCGGGCTGCAGCCATACGGTGCCTTTTTACAATCAATCCCATGGAATTTTTATGCGATTCTCTGTCTGTTGGCTGTTCCGATGATTATTGCCGGCAAGGATTTCGGACCGATGGCAAAAGCTGAAGAACGTGCTCAGAAGACAGGCAAGCTGATACCGGATGGCTCGACACCTTTGTCGTCAGTTGATCAGGATCTGGGTGAACCGCACAACAAAGATGGCAGTGTCTGGAACTTTATCCTGCCGCTGGTTGCACTGATTGGCGTGAGTATGTGGGGGCTCTGGTATTCAGGCGGCGGACCTGAAGGAAAATCCATTATGGCTGCGCTGGAAGATACCGACGTTTCTGTTGCCTTGACATGGGGAGCTTTCGCCATGACACTGGTGGGACTGATTCAGGCACTGATACAGCGCATGAGTCTAAAAGATGTTGAGGATACATTGCTTGGTGGTATACGGACGATGCTTCCGGCTCTGATTATCATTATTCTGGCCTGGTCCATTGGAACGGTAACATCCGAACTTGGCACGGCCGAATTTGTTGTGGCTGCGACAGAAAGCTGGATGACGGCAGCACTGTTACCATTCCTGATTTTCGTTATTGCCATGTTTATTTCCTTTGCGACCGGTACCTCGTGGGGGACGATGTCGATTTTAACACCAATTGCAATTCCGCTTGCATTTACGTTTGGCGGTGAAGAACTTATACCAATAGCCATCGGGGCTATTTTTGCCGGATCGATTTTTGGTGACCATGTTTCGCCAATTTCGGATACAACGGTCATGGCATCCATATTTGCAGAATCAGATCACATCGCTCATGTGAATACACAAGCGCCATATGCACTCGTCCCGGCTGGTATTGCAGGCGTCTTATATTTGAGCTATTCTTTTATTGGAAGCAGCATGATACTATTGATAACCGGTATTGTTGTTCAATTCTTTCTGTTGCGTTATTTGGGCAACCGGCATGCGAAGAAATACGCGGATGCTGACAGCAGAATTGCCTAATGGATAGGTGTCAGTAAATGCTCGATTCGGTTCAACTAACTAACAATCAGTGGGGTAAAAAGAAAACCCCCGCTGATTGCATCTACATTATTCCTGTAAAAAAGTACTGGTCCGGGCGATATATAATAGTCTAAGAATGAATACTAGAATTGACGCTGTATATTTCGGATCTTTGTACCGTCGTTTTATATTTTGTACAATAAGAGAATGAATTAAATCATGTATGCAGATATGGAGGGAATAGTCATGATTCGAAATCTTCAGGATACGGTTATGTTAAACAACGGCGTGAAAATACCCGGTTTCGGCTTGGGTGTCTACAAAGTTGAAGACGGTTCTGTTACCGTCGAATCTGTTAAGGCAGCTTTAAATAACGGCTATCGAAGCATTGATACAGCCTCTTTTTATGACAATGAAAGGGGTGTTGGACAGGGTATAAAAGAATCCGGCATCCCAAGGGAAGAGATTTTTGTTACCTCAAAAGTCTGGAATGATGAACAGGGCTATGAAAATACATTACAGGCATTTGAAGATAGTCTTGAAAAACTCGGCACGGATTACCTTGACTTATATCTCATCCACTGGCCTGTCAAAGGAAAGTATAAAGATACATGGAAAGCAATGGAAAAGTTATACGAGGAAGGAAAGGTCCGTGCGATTGGTGTCAGCAATTTCCATATTCACCACCTGAAGGACCTGATGGCTGATAGCAGCGTGAAACCTGTCATCGATCAGGTGGAATATCATCCGCATCTGACACAGGAAGAACTGAGAGCATTTTGCGAGCAGGAGAACATACAGCTTGAGGCGTGGTCCCCACTGAAAAAGGGGAGACTGATGGATGAACCGGTAATTGCGGAACTGTCTGAGAAATATGGGAAAACCAGCGCACAGGTTATTTTACGGTGGGATGTGCAAAATGATGTTATTACAATTCCGAAGACTACGCATGAACACCGTATAAAGGAAAACGCGGACATTTTTGATTTTGAATTGACGAAGGATGAAATGAAGCAAATTAGTAATTTAAATCAGGATGACCGTACCGGCAAAAATCCTGACAGTTTTGATGAACCATAAAGGCCTTTTATAATAAAACTGTTTTCTAAAAGGTCGTTGTTTTTGACAAAAACCATAAACTGCGACGTAGTGACAGGGTTGATTTCTGCTTCGGGTAGTTGCTTTTCCCGCAGGAGTCAACTGCCCTTCGCTCCAATAAACGCTATTTTAGCGCAGTGTATTTTGTTCACGATTTCTTGGTAAAGCATAGAAGCTCGATTTAAGTACAAGGAATTCTCGCGCGAAATTCGGAGAGCCATTTCGCGATTTTATGCAATCCCCGCGCGAAATTCAGAGGGTGTCGCGCGATTTTGTACAATCCTCGCGCGAAATTCGGAGAGCCATGCGCGATTTTATGCAATCCCCGCGCGAATTTCAGAGCACCCCACGATCTTGTGCCGCCTCCACCAAATCTGCTTCGAGTTGCGAGGACGTATGCTGCACCAAAATGACTTGCAACGCGACGAGCATAAAGCACGAGGAGGCTCACCAGACGCCCTAAGGTGCGCGTAGTGTATTTCCGAAGCGGTGTTTAAACGCACAAATTTTCACTATATCGCATTTTATATCAACTACCAAGAAGCAACAATAATTACGGAAAGAGCCTATATTTAAAATATCGCTATAGAAAAGGGAGAGCATTCATGCTCTTTTTTCGGTATATGGCTATTAAATTATGAAAATTTCAATCTACTGGCTACTTCTCAGATAATTCCACCTTGAAATAAACTTCCCAACTATTTTACTTATCTTATTTATCGTTTATGTGTTTAATTTAACAACTTGTCACTTTATAATGTAATTTGGGCAGAAAACGCTTGCAGTTATTCCAAATTATTTGAAAAAACGAACAGGGGAGAATACGAAATGGATAAACCGAAAAATGGGATCTTCCAGCGCTTTTTAGACGGGGTCGAGTGGCTGGGGAACAAATTGCCACATCCTATAACACTATTTGCCATATTAGCCGGGCTGGTGCTTTTGCTGTCCGCCGCTTTGCAACCGCTGGGAATCAGCGTCGAGCACCCGGGCGGAGAAGGCGAAATGGTAGAAATTAAAAATTTACTGAGTGCTGAAGGACTTGAATATATTTTTGGCAGCATGACCGATAACTTCATAGGTTTCGCGCCGTTGGGTGTTGTGCTTGTGACGATGCTCGGGATTGGGGTTGCTGAGCGGACCGGTTTGATCAGTGCATTGTTACGCGGTTTTGTTTTATCAGTGCCCACCCGCTTTATCACCCTTGGGCTTGTTTTTGCAGGTGTCATGTCAAGTGTGGCATCTGACGCAGGTTATGTTGTCCTGCCGCCACTTGGTGCATTGATTTTCGCAGCAATGGGACGGCATCCGTTAGCTGGTCTGGCAGCCGCATTTGCCGGCGTATCAGCCGGGTTCAGCGCGAACTTGGTATTATCCGGTACAGATGTGATGCTTGGTGAATTGACGATTGCTGCCGCGTCAACCATCGATCCAGCCTACGCCGAAACGATGAATATTGCCATGAACTGGTTCTTCATTGCAGCTTCCGTTTTCTTGCTGACGCTTATCGGTACGTGGGTAACCGAACGCATTGTTATTCCACGTTTGGGTGAATATAAAGGGGAAAACGCTGAGGACTCAGTAAATGATGACACCCTTGAAGGGCTTAATTCGACTGAAAAGAAAGGAATTATTTGGGCCGCAGTTTCTTTGGCTGTCGGTCTTATATTGACTGCGCTACTCGTGCTGCCAGAGAATGCGCCATTGCGTGGTACGGAAGGCAATTATATGGACCAGATCATTCAGTCACCGTTTATGGATTCACTGGTACCGATTATTGCGATTTTGTTCTTCATTCCAGGTCTTGTGTACGGAATGGTTACGAAAAATATTCGTAACGATAAGGATGTTGCAGCACAAATGTCCGACACGATGGCATCAATGGGGATGTTTATCGTTCTTGCCTTCACAGCAGGTCAATTCGTTGCTTACTTCAATGAATCCAATATGGGTACAGTGCTCGGTGTATATGGTGCAGAATTTCTCAACAGCATCAACTTAACGGGCATACCATTAATCCTGATGTTTGTCCTGTTAACTGGGTTTATTAACCTGTTCATCGGAAGTGCTTCTGCCAAATGGGCTATGATGGCACCGATCTTCGTACCGATTATGATGCAGCTCGGCTATTCGCCGGAGTTGACTCAGATGGCTTACCGTGTGGCGGACTCATCGACAAATATCATCACGCCGTTGATGACATACTTTGCGGTCATCATTGCGTTTGCACAAAAATATGATAAGAAAATGGGTATTGGTACGATGATTTCCGTCATGCTGCCATATTCAATTTTCTTCCTGATTTCATGGACCCTCATGCTGGTCGTATGGATGCTTCTCGGCATTCCGCTTGGTCCGGGTTCACCAATCGAATATGGCGGTTAATGAAAAAGTCCTTTCACTCCAAACAGAAAAGTGAAAGGACTTTTTTCTGCTAATGGTTTGGATATTTTGAGAAGGAGGTCCCGGCCAAGAGTGAAAACTTCAGCTCGAGAAAGAAAACTTCACCCCGAAAAGAAAATCCCCGCCCGAATAGAAATTCATCTTATGAATGGCACATTAAACCTCGTCAGTTACCTCCCCTTATAGCCTTTCCGGAAAATTTCCTGGACGGGATGAACGGTGACATATGCATCTGGGTCAATGTCGGTGATGATTTTTCGAAACGGTACTATTTCATACCGGCTGATGACCAGGTAGAGAACTTCCCTCTGTGCTCTGGTATAACCGCCTTGTCCTTCCAATACCGTTATACCGCGGGCCATTTTATTCGTAACAGCGTCAAGAACCTCGTCAGGGGAGCTGGAAATAATCATGACTGCTGTTCGTTCATTGGCACCTTCGACCACAACATCAATAATTTTTGCCCCGACATAAACGGAAACAAGTGTGTACATAGCGCGTTCCTGACCGATAATAAACGCTGAACCGGCAATGACAGCAATATCGATGATCAGCATGCCCTTGCCGATGGTCCATCCAAATGCCTGGCTGGCGAGCCGGGCAAGGATGGCTGATCCACCTGATGTCCCTCCTGACCGGAAAATCAGACCAAGGCCGAGACCCACCCCAAGGCCTGCGAACAAGGCTGCCAACAGCATGTCATCATTGATCTCAGATCCCCAATCGACGGTGATATGCAAGAACAGGGATGTGAAAATAATGCCGAGAATCGTATAGATAGTGACACGTTTTTCAAAAAACTTATAGCCGAATGCGACCAGTGAGGAGTTCAGCACAAAGTTAACAATGCCGGGGGACCAATCGAACAGATAATAGGTGACAATGGTTATCCCGATGACACCGCCTTCCGATAATCGGTTCGGGATGGCGAAATAATTAACTCCGATTGCAAATATAAACGATCCAATGATAATCATACATACATCGCGAATTGTTTGATTCATGTACAGCCCTCCTTCGCGGACAATGACGTATTCAAAATAATCTGCTGTCTATTATAACGAAACCTTAACCGTTTGAGAAATGGAGAGGGTTGAATGAGGGGCTTATTCACATTAATTCGCGCGATAGCTTTATATATTGCAAGCGGCTTCCGTAAACCAAAAAACAACCGGGCACTAAATTGTGCCCGGTTGTCAACAGCTCCAGTATACTTATTCATCTTCATTAAACGTAATGACACGTCCCCACAAGTCCTTGGTGCCCCAGATGCCGCGGCGGAGCACCTCCAGCTGGACGATCTGGCTGTGATCAACAAACACGTTGACTTCAGGTCCATAGTTTCCGTTAATTCGCTGATGTGCACATTTTCCAGATTCTTAATAGTATCCGCAATTTTTGCAGCGAGTGTACTGTCGATGTCCCGTGTCAGTTTATTATATTTTTCCATCAGGACATCCCAGCTGGCAGGCTGTGTTTTGAAGCCCTGGTAATCGCGTTTTTCAACATTAAAAATCCGTCCGTCTTGTGTTTCAAGTTCGATCCGGCATGCCATTTCATCCGGGAAGCGGCTGCTGTATTCATCATTCGGTTGAACGTCAACTTTTTGCAGCAGATCCTGGATGTCATCACGCATGATGCGTTCCGGTTCATATTGTTCGGGCATAACCTGACCATCAAGATAGGCTGCTGCCAGCATATACGGGAGTGAATGATCGGCCTCTTCTTTGTATCGGATCAATTTCTTGCTGCCTTCTTCGCCACCACCAATAATGTTATAGGCAACATCAAAAGTTGTGAGCCGTATTTCTTTAATGTTTTCCGGTTTTATATTTTCGAGGCTCCGAATCTCAAGCAGACCTTCAATGGAAGATTGTGAGTGAATTTCGGCATTGAAGCGTTTGATGATTGTATCGGTAACACGTTCAAGATCTTCTTTTTCCCAGTTGATTGTAAAATCGTCTGCAATCGAATCCATAAGGCCTTTATTACCTTCAAAAACTTCCCTCGGACCAGTAATGCCGTACTTGGCAAGCATGCTTGCATGAACTGCTCCCATTGCCGTATTCGGATATGCGAGACCTTTCCAATTTGACAATTCACCGGTTCGCGTTACTCTGAGTGAATTGTAGCCTGTGCCAGCGATTGAAATCGCATTGGCAATTTGGCTGCTATGAAGCTTCATTGCTCGTGCCGCTCCGGCTGCAGCACCGTATGCCCCCTGCACGGTATGATCAAAACCGTGCTTCCGGGCAGGTGCCACATCTGACAAACGGCATTGCACTTGATAAGCAACGGCCAGTGCCAGCAGGAAGTCCTTTCCGCTCGTACCGGCATACTCAGCAGCAGCTAACACAGGTGCAATGTTATTGGATGGGTGTCCGGTTTCTTCTTTTGCTAGATATGAATCATTGAAGTCAGGGTAGCGGACAGCCGCTCCGTTGTAAAATGTAGCATAATCAGGTGTCGTTTTGCCACCGCCGATTAGCGTGACATGTGATTCATCGCCGAGATGCTCTGTCATCCGGCGAATATTTCTGACCGGTTCACCATTAAGTGCACCGATTGCTGTACCGACTGAATCCAGTACACGCCCCTTCAATCCTTCCTTTGCCTCATCGGAGAGGCTATTCCAATCGACACTGTGCGCCCATTCGGCTAGCTGTTCGACCATCGTTTTTTCGCTTGACACGTGAATCACCTCCAAAATGTGTTCGAAATCCCGTCTTAACGGCTAGTGCAAATCTCCGTTTTTTGAATACTAATTAAATCATACTAAATACTTATATAAAGTGATAAGTTTAGGTTTGCAATTGTGGCATAAGCGCAAATAAGCTTTTGTAATGACATAAAGTTCCCCGGTGAAGCCAGTACTGATTTTTCTGTCTGCGTAATAAAATGGTATTAGAGATCTGCGGGAGGGCTTCGATGCGGAAAATAGCTGTTATCCTTGTCGTGTTAATCGGTGGTGCTGCAGTGTTTTTGTTTTTACATCAATCAAATGAACAACAAGCAGCTGAAGCGGCTTCAGCATTTTATGCGTATGAACAGGACGGGAATTTTTCAGATTCGTGGGAGATGTTTCATCCATTAATGAAAGAGAAGTTTGACAAAATCGATTACTTGCAGGATCGTGCGCATGTGTTTATGGATCATTTTGGTGTGGATACTTTTAGTTTTTCGGTTGGGGAAACGACGGAAATCGAGGACTGGGCGTTTGAAAATGATGCGGACACGATAGATACCGTTTATCAGGTGCCCGTCATACAAGTGTTCAAAGGAAGGTACGGGAATTTCACTATAACGCAAAATGTATTCGTAACTGACGTTGAAGGTGAATGGAAAGTGCTCTGGAATTACAAAAAATGAAGGGGCTGAGCCAAAGAGTTTTTATAATCTGATGTAAGCAGAAAATATGGTTAGTGATACAACACGCTCCGGAAATATACTTCGCGCACCTTAGGGGGCTGGTGAGCCTCCTCGTGCTTTATGCACGTCCCGTTGCAAGTCATTTCGATACAGCATACGTTCCTCGCAAGTGGCCAAGCCCCAATTAAGATTGTTTAGTATATTTGCAAGTAGGAGGAAGCTCACAATTTCATTCATATCAGTGTATGCCGCCTTCAGACAAGATTCAGCATCATCTTAAATACCACGGTTCACCCTCAACCCGGTACAAATAAATTTTATAAATCGACTCGTCATTTTCAAAGCTCCGCTCAAATGCTAGCTGGTTTTCCTCATGATTTTCAATCGGCAGCGCTGACAGCACATAATCGCCGCCCAACTCACGGAGGGCATCCGTATTGATATTCAGGTTATCGAGAACCTCATTACTGTTTTTCTTAAAGATATAATTCTTGCCAAGTTCAGCAACATACATATATAAACGGCCGCCCCACGTATCAACATAACTTTCCAGCGTTGGATTTTTGTCGAGTTCCGGGGCTATAATTTCTCTGAACCGCTGCTTGTATTCCAGCGGATAACTGTTATTATACGTATCCAGTGTGTAAAAACCGTTAAATTGTGCGATAGTTGGATGCATGGCAATGCTCACCACCCTGTATTCCGACTGATCCTTTCCAATGTACTCCTCGATCGATTCAAACAGTTCTTCGGAATAAAATTCTTCGTATGTCGGCATTCCGAGACGCTCGTATTTCAATTCTTCATTCAGCCAGAACACACTCACACATTGAGCGATGATCAGAAGGACGACAATGGTTTTCCCAAATCGCAGATGTTTCCATAAAAGCCATAGCGCTAAGGCAAAGCAGATATACCAGACCATCGGATCCAAAAAATGAATCCGGCTGAAGTTGAATGTATTGGCGAGCATCACGTTATCTTTGACAATGCGCCAGCCTTCCCAGTACCAGAATGCATACCAGAGGGAAAGTGCCGCATTGAACAGAAGCAGACTAGCGAGCAGCGTCGGTCTCAAGCGATTGAAAATGGCTACAACAAATGCTATCCCGATAACAGGCAGGATGATATATGTATGAATCGCCATGTCATGTGTATGCCCAGTTAGAAAGTTTTCGAAAAACAGGCGGATGGTTCCCATCAGACTGTTGTGTCCCAAATCGAGAGCATCGCGATGGGACGTAAAGCCACTATTTATAAACATGGAATAAATAATCATGTAGTTTTTAATTAGATAAATAGTTGTCATTGCAGCAACAGCCGTGAATAACGCCCAGTTGCTGTGTTTGAAACGAATCCAATCCACCAGCCAGATAACACCCATCAGCCCGAGGAAAAAGACAAATGTTAATATAAAGTTTGAGAAAAATGGAATTAGCATCAGCGTCAGCCAGTGATACCATGGTGCCCGCCAGCTTCTATCCCGGATGGACAAGAATAGATAGAGTGCAAGTGGCAGCCCAGCAATCGATAAGAGCCCTGACGGCCAAAAGGGGAGCATAGCAAAAGCCACAGAGACCCCAGCAACAATCCATTTTGAGCTGATAAACCGCCGCAGCAGCAGATACATCCCGAAAAATCCGGCAAATCGCATAATCGTCTGACCGATTGTGTAGGCGGTCATCGGTTCAAACAGTGTATAGAACCACACCATTATGTCAAATGGTGTGGCAAGGGTACTGCGGGGCAGCCCATTGATGACATTTGGCAGCTCGGACATCGAAAAAAATTGTCCGCTTTCTGCCAGCAGTTTATACCAGACTATATTTGAATCCATATTGTCGTGGACACGAATATGGGTGTCCTCGCCCAAAATGTAATAGGGTGACAAATAAACAGCTATCACCAGACAGGCCATTAGGATATGTTTATAGTTTGAAAAAATGTTTGATATGGCTGATGACATGATCCACATCCTTTTCTTTTATTCCATAATATAAAGGGAGACGGAGGAGTTTATTACTTTCAGCCGTCGTATAAACATCATTTCCGGCGAATTGGCCAAATAGTTGCCCAGCTTCGGATGAATGGAGCGGGACATAATGCGATACAGCCATGATCCCCTGTTCTCTCAGATAATCCATTAATTCGGAACGCCGGTCTGTTTTAATGTAAAATAAATGACCATTATGTGTGCAATTACCCGGGATAAAGGGGAGCGAAATCGTCTTAATGTCCCGGAGTCCATCATAATATTTCTGCCATGTCCGAAGTCTGTCGGCCATAATCTGATCAGCGTGCTCCAGCTGGACGGAAAGATACGCTGCGTTCAGTTCGCTTAACAGATAGGAAGAACCGATATCACGCCATGTATATTTATCAACCATTCCTTTTACAAATTGCTGCCGGTTTGTCCCTTTCTCCTGCAGGATCTCAGCCCGTTCAACGGCGTCGGGGTGATTCACGATCAACGCGCCGCCTTCACCGCATATGACATTTTTTGTATCGTGAAAGCTGAACGTGCCGAAATGACCGATGGTGCCGAGCTTTCTGTCATGATATGTACTGGTCAGGGCTTGTGCGGCATCTTCAATCACCCATAGACCATGACGGCTGGCGATATCCATAATCGTATTCATATCGCAGCTGACGCCAGCATAATGGACAACGACAATCGCTTTCGTATGTTCAGTGATGGCCGCTTCAATGGCATCAGGCGATATGTTCATTGTTTCGTGTTTTACATCAACAAATCGGATAGCCGCCCCTCTCAATGCAAACGCATTTGCTGTTGAGACAAAGGTATAGGAGGGCATAATGATTTCATCACCCGGTCCTGTATCGGTCAGAAGTGCTGCCATCTCCAGCGCTGCCGTGCAAGAGGGGGTTAGGATTGCCCGCTCACAGCTAAGATAGTCCTCCAGCCAGGAGGTACATTTTTTATTGAATGGTCCATTGCCGGAAAGTTTTTGATTCGTAATGGCTTCATGCATTGCAGTTTCTTCTTTTCCAATATAACATGGCTTATTAAAGGGTATCATTTGAAAACACCTCACAGTGATTGACTTGTTACGACGATACCGGCGACAATCAGGCCAAGTCCTACAACTTTTTGTACGGTTACCGGATCGCCAAACAGGAAAGCAGATAGGATGAATACGAGCACAAACGAAAGACTCATAAACGGATAAGCAAAACTGATATTAAATTTGGTCATCGCTGCCATCCAGAATAAAGCGGCCAAAAACGCAGAAGTGAACCCGGAAATAATCCACGGGTTCAGTAAAAGCTGAAGCAGGAAAAGAAATTTATCCAATAATGCCTGCGGTAGAGCACCTGCCTGATCAACCTGCCACTTTAAAACGAGCTGTCCATAAACGGTGAAGATGACTGTTCCGAATATATATAGGTATCCCATTACAATACCTCGCCATTAAGTTTATGGTAGACGTCAATCGTATTCCGCAGACGGAAGCCAAGCGCGTAAAACAAATTCAAAGACGCGACATTGGCAGCTGATATGGACGTCTTCAGTTCGTCATATCCGGCTTGGAACTGATCCTGGCACGCCAGACTGGTATATGCCTTGGCAAGTCCTCTGCTGCGGTACTCCTCACGTATCCCGAGCAGCAGGACTTTATCATTGTCAAACCCGTAAAATCCGGCTGTATCATCGCCGTATTTCAATGCAATAATCTTCCCGGCATCCAGTAAATCGTTCACCCAGTTCATGTATCGTTTATCAGCCAGCGAATCCGGAATGTTGAAGTCACGGTGGAAGCGTCCATGAACGAATGCTTCTTCAGCAATAGCCAGAATCGCATCACGGTCATAGGTTCGGGATAGACTGAGCTCTTCCTTCTCAAATAGCGTCAGATTCTCTTTTTTGCAAACCGGCTCAATTAATGTATCAACATAATAAAAACCATGCCGGAGAAATGGCTCAGGATTTTCAAGGGGTCCCACTTTCAATGTGTAATGACCTTTATTTTCATCCGTTTCCCGGAGTGCTTCCTCGTTTGTGCTCATCAGTTCATATGTATTGATATTAAAGTTCCGCTTATCCCACGGTGTTTCGCGCAAATAGGTCATGTAATCACCTCTGTTCATCATTATCTTCGGTCGTTTCACGGATTAGGTACAGGGGTCTGCCCTTTGCTTCATTAAAGACTTTCCCTATATACATACCGAGAATACCGAAGTTGAAAAATATCAGGCCGCCGATAAAATAAAGCGAGACCATCACACTGGTCCATCCTTGGACGGGTTGAGCCAGAAAGAAGTAACGCACAAACAAATAAAGACCATACAGTAATGATCCAAAGGCTAATAAGAAACCAAACTGTATAGACAGCCTCAGCGGTTTATTGGATTGGGATATGATGGCGTCTGTCGCCAGCGTGATCAGTTTTTTGGGATTGTAAGACGTTTTGCCTTCTTTCCTAGCATTATGCTCGACCGGAATGCCGGTTGTTTTGTAGCCCATCCACTGGATGAACATCGGAAAGAAACGGTTCTGTTCACGCATTTGCCTGAACGCAAGGACAACCTTTCTCTGGCTGATGCTGAAATTGGCTATCGTGTGATCGGAGGTTTTCCCGGTAAAATAGTCGTAAACACGGTAAAACAATTGCGATGTCGTGCGTTTAAACCAACTATCCTGACGCTCAACCCGGTTTGCAAATACAACCTCATACCCAACTTGCGCCTTATCATATAAAGATGCGATTTCTTCAGGACGATCCTGCAGGTCACAATCCATGACGACAATCCAGTCGCCGGAGGCATAATCGAGTCCGGCCGTAATAGCGTGGTGTTGTCCAAAGTTGCGGGCAAAATCAATCCCTTTGATCCGGCTGTCCTGCTTGTTGAGTTCTTGAATTGCTTCCCATGCATGATCAGGACTCGCGTCGTTGATAAGGATAATTTCCAAATCGGCTGGAATCGATTCGATAGTGGTTATGATACGATTGCATAGGTCATGCAGACAAGCCCTGCAGCCATATACCGGAATAACAACAGAAATTAAAGGGTGACTTTTTCCCATTGGTCAACATACCATTCTACTGTTTTATTAAGTCCCTCATGAAATGTCATCAGAGGTTTCCAGCTTAACGATTCTCTGATTTTATTGTCATCAACTGCATATCGCCTATCATGACCTTTGCGATCACCGATATATGTGATCAGTTCTTTGTAACTATGCCGCTTGGGTTTTAAATGATCGAGAATATCACAAATCATCATGGCAAGCTCAATGTTAGTCCGTTCATTACTGCCGCCGACATTGTATTTTTCTAAAGTTTTGCCTTCATGGAAAATGAGGTCGATTGCCCGGCAGTGATCCTCAACGTAGAGCCAGTCACGCACATTCTTTCCATCTCCATACAATGGTATCGGCTTGCCACTAAGTGCATTTGAAATGATGGTTGGAATCAGTTTCTCCGAATGTTGACGCGGTCCATAATTATTGGAACTGCTGGAAGTGACAACATTCATGCCGTACGTTCGAGCAAAGCTTTTTACGAGCATGTCAGCACCGGCTTTCGATGCACTGTATGGGTTACGCGGGTCATAGGGTGTTTGCTCATGAAATTTTTCGTCTGTTTCCAAATCAAGTGCCCCATACACTTCATCGGTGGAAATCTGGTGAAAACGCCTTGCTGCCAACTCGTCTTTCTTGTCCCAGTCGTCACGCGCAGCCTGCAGAAGGACATTGGTTCCAAGCACATTTGATTCAATAAAAGCTTTGGCATCATTGATTGAGCGGTCAACATGTGATTCAGCGGCGAAATGAATGACACCGTCAACGTCATATTCGGTGAAAACGCTGTTTACCAGCTGTTCATCAGCGATGTCACCCTTGATAAACTGATAGTTATCAGAAACAGCAGCATCTTGTACATTGGTATCGGACCCGGCATACGTCAGTTTATCCATGTTGATTATCCGGTAGTCAGGGTACCGCTGCATGATATGATGAATGAAATTGGAGGCAATAAAGCCCGCTCCGCCCGTAACAAGAAGGGTCTTACTCATTTTGAACCAGCTCCAGTATCGGATTTTTATCAATTGTTTCCCAATATTGCTCTGAATGTCTCCGGTTGGCAATTTCCATCAGGTATTGTCCGTAGTCAGTCTTTTTCATTCGTTCGCCTTTTTCATAAAGTGCCTGTTTGCTGAGATAGCCCATATAATAAGCAATTTCCTCCAGGCAGGCGATTTTGAACCCTTGCCGCTGCTGCGTTATCTTGACGAATTCGGATGCTTCAAACAGGGATTCATGGGTGCCCGCATCCATCCAGGCAAACCCTCTACCCAGCAATTGGACATCAAGCTGATTGCCTTTTAAATATTCCTTGTTCAAATCGGTGATTTCTGTTTCGCCGCGGTCGGAATATGGCAGCCGTTTTGCGATCTGTGCCGCACGGTTGTCATAAATGTACAGGCCCGCCGCTGCAAAATCCGATTTTGGGTCTTCCGGTTTTTCCTCAAGGGACAGAACTTTTTGTTTTTCATCAAATTCGACAACACCAAAGCGTTCGGGATCTTTTACGCGGCTGCCGAAAATAGTAGCGTTTTTGTGGTTCTTGAGAGCGTTTCGGAAAAGTGTCGTGAATCCTTGCCCATAAAATATATTGTCACCAAGAATCAAGGTGACATCATCATTGCCGATAAAGTCCTCAGCCAGGATAAAGGCTTCGGGAATGCCATCCGGATTCGCCTGTTCCATATAATGTAGCCTGATGCCGAATGCGGAGCCATCACCAAGCATTTCCCTGAAACGCGGCATATCGTCCGGTGTGCTGATGACCAGTATATCTTTAATGCCGCCAAGCATCAAAACAGATAACGGATAGTAAATCATCGGTTTATCATAGACATTGAGCAAATGTTTATTTACGCCATTTGTGCTGGGAGCGAGCCGTGTACCGCTTCCTCCTGCAAGTACAATCCCTTTCATGCAAACCACTCCTAAAAGGTATAGTCAAAGGTATGGATTACTATCCATAGATTACGCTCGTGATATTATCGTTTATTACCGTTTTTTAAAGAAAATAATCTTACAATTTGATTGCGACTTGATTACAAACAAATAGGACTCGCTAAATTAATAGTAATATCAAATTCCTTTTTCTGTAAAGAGTCCTTTTTACTGTTTTGCAGGGATTTTTACCTGTATGGCGAAATATTAGGAAAGTAACACAAACCAAGGGGGCTATTACCAGTGGAGGCAGAAACGATTACAAAACAGCCTGTAAAGCTTAAGCGTCGTAAAAGAAAATTACTGCTGACGGTTCTTTGGATACTTGCAGCAATCGGCATCGTGCTGTTGATATTCGTAAACGTGTACATAAATAGATCGTCAGACGCGACTGGTATCATGATCAGATGAATGACAGGGTAGAAGGAGCATATCACGTGACGCAGACAGATGAACGTGGTGGAATGGAATTAATAGTGACACCAAATGAAAAATCGACAAAGGAGTGGTGGTGGCATGACGAATCAGAATAATGCCAAGAAACTTGCAGGAGAAGCGTCATTGAAATACATTGAAAATAGAATGACAATCGGGCTGGGTTCGGGTTCGACAGTTTATTGGATGATCCGGAAACTCGGCGAACATGTACAAGCTGGTCTGGATATAAAAGGTATTCCGTCTTCACGTCAGACTCAAAACTGGGCTGAGGCGTTTGGTGTGCCACTCACGGACTTTTCCCAGGCCCGGGAACTTGATGTCGCGATTGATGGTGCTGACGAAGTGGACGATCAATGGAATCTGATCAAAGGCGGTGGTGGTGCACTCGTACGTGAGAAAGTCATTGCAGCAGCTGCCCGGAAGTTTGTTGTTATTGTGGATGAATCGAAACTGGTTTCCCGGCTTGGGGCTTTTAGACTGCCGGTTGAGATTTTACCGTTCGGCTGGGAAGTGACCGCTGAAAAAATTGCCGAACTGAGCTGTGATCCGGTTCTCCGCCAGAAAGGTGATGACAGTATTTTTGTATCTGATAATGGGAATTACATTGTGGATTGTGATTTCGGATCCATCAACAACCCAAAGGCGTTGCATCAGCAAATGAAGCAGCTGACCGGTGTTGTGGAAACCGGACTGTTTCCTGACATGGCTGATGAAGTGATTGCCGGTTATCCTGACCAGGCGAAATCGCTGTCTGACTTTTTAAATGGGAAGCCATGAATGTACTCGAATATCCTGAATTCACGGCCACGATTCTTTGTTCAAAAATTACCCAGTCGTCCAATACATGCGAGATTCATGGTGAAAAGGCGATGTTAGTGTTTGAGAACGCGGGGGATATGTGCAGGCCAAGGATAGTATACAATGAATCCGCGGAAGAAAGAGTGCTGCAGGCAGACGCCCACCCGAACAATATGGTCCATGAAGCCAGGGAATTTGCCCGGATTATTGAGTCCCGCGATTTGGATGCCTATGAACGGCTGAAACAGCTCAGTTATGATGTGTTGGCCGTTACAGAAAAAGTCCGGCATGAAAATGGAATTATTTTTGACAGTGAGAAGAAATGATTGAGGGCCTTGGACCGGGTCCTCTTTTAGTATGGTTTTTGAGCTGAAATTTTTGAGAAACAATTGATTCTGAATTTTATTGAAACAAGTGGCAGGCTGGATTATATTAGAGATAACCAGAATATAATCAAAAGGAGAACCTTTATGAATATTGTTGTTGCACCGGATTCTTTCAAAGGCAGTCTGACATCGATTCAGGCCTCGGAAATCATGAAAAGAGCTGTCACAGCAGTTGATAATAACGCCAGCGTTACTTTGAAACCAATGGCTGATGGCGGTGAGGGAACGCTTGAGTCATTGCTTGCTGCCGCCGATGGGAAGCGAGTTCATATTAGATGTACAGGATCATTAGGTGAAAATATTGAAACAACATATGCCATCGTTGAGTCAAATACAGCCATCATCGAATGTGCCAATATTGCGGGGGTAGTTCAAGTTCCCGAAGATAGACGGCATCCTGATGTTACCACCACGTTTGGAATTGGCGAAGTTATGCTTGATGCACTTGATAAGGGGTGTACATCCTTTGTAATTGGGCTTGGGGGCAGTGCAACGAACGATGGTGGGCTAGGAATGCTTAAAGCGCTTGGAATGAAAGCATGGGAGCAGAATGGAAAGGAAACCGGTCAGTTTGGCAGAGATCTGCAGCATATTACTGATATCAGTTTTGCAGAAATTGATCCACGACTTGAAAAAGCAACCATTAAAGTTGCCTGCGATGTTGATAATCCGCTTTGCGGGGAAAGGGGGGCAACATACGTTTACGGACCGCAAAAAGGGCTGTCGGATAGTGAACTGAAGCAATATGATAACGCCTTAAACCAGCTTGGGGATACAGTAGAATCAACATTGAACAAAGGGTTTAAAAACATTGCTGGTGCAGGTGCTGCTGGCGGTCTTGGTTTTGCTTTATTAGCCATTGGAGGTCACCTTGTTTCTGGAGCAAAACTCTTAGCAGAAGTTATAAATATTGAGGAAGCAATTCAAGAAGCTGGTCTTGTTCTGACAGGGGAAGGGCAGAGTGATGAACAGACACTTTATGGAAAAGCACCGGGCTATATTGCTTCCCTTGCACAGAGAAATCAGGTTCCCGCCGTTTTGGTTTCAGGCAGTCTTGATGGTGATTTGGATATGTTAAGAGAACATTTTGCAGGCTGTTTCTCAATTGTTAACAAGCCGATGTCACTTAAGGAGTGTATGGAAAAGGCTGATAAGCTGCTTTATGAGCAAACAAAGCAAGTGATTTACTTAGCAAGTCATTTTCTAGTACGAAAGTAGCGTGATTAAGACTTTATCGGAAAACAGGATACTTATATATAAAAATAAGGACAAGGTCGTTGCCCCGTCCCTTATGCATGCTGAAATAGACCAAGTTGTTTAAGACCATAGGCGATGCCCTCATCGGCAACAGTCGCTGTTCTGTGCTTGGCATAACGAAACAGATCTTCATGGGAATTACCCATGGCAAATCCCTCACCGACAGCGCCTAGCATTTCCTTGTCATTCATACCATCACCAAAGGCAATGGCCTGATCACGGGAGATGTCCAGCAGGCTGAGAATTTGTTCTACTGAATAACCTTTGTTCACGTTTTTTCGCAGAATATCATAACTGTGCTCCGCTCCATTGACATGAACAGGAGAAAGGCGCAGATTGGATTCAATCTCATACAGGCGGACTTTTTCCGTTGACACATTAAGGACTGTCGCACCCAGTATCTTGTCCATGATGTCAGGCGTGAACACTGCATTCTTTTTTAGATCAAATATGTCGATAAATTGGCTGATAAATGGTCGATCAAGACTTGTGAAATAATTCTTGTCACGCGTGTACATGATCAGTTCGTGGTCATTTTTCTCTGCGATATCAATAAATTGCTCTATGTTTTTCAATGGGATTGGTTCATTTACGATCGTTTTTCCCTGGTGAATGGCAAAAGCACCGTTGTATGCGATAAATGAATGGACGTCCAGTTCCTCTGCCAGTTCGCTGATTTCATGAAGCGGCCGGCCTGTCGCAAGAAAAACTTCAACGCCCTGTTTTTTGACAGAAGCTATCGCCTGCTTTGTGATGTCAGAGAAAGTGTGGTCCGGTTTTAAAATCGTTCCGTCAATATCGAGAAATAAAATCTTGTATGCCATGTTGATCTCCCTAGTCAATATAGTTATAAAAGCATTTTAGCATAGAGGTTGAAATTTTGCGAAGAAATGTTTTGCTGTAAATCTATTTGGATGGCGGAGTGGGCGCGGGTAATAGCCTGATTTGCTACACTTCACAATTTCAACGGGACCGTTCAAACATGAGGCGGCCACTTACATATGCATATTTTAACAGGGTTAAAGCGCCGTTAATACCAAAAACTAATGATGAACAGATTAATTCAAGATCTGTTCGAATTCCCACGAGGAGTGATCAGTTGTGGCAAATAACAAAAATGATTTGTTGGTGTCTGGAGCAGAGGATGCAATGGAAAACATGAAAGAAGAAATTGCAAATGAATTTGGTGTCCAGCCCGGAGCGGATACAACTGCACGTGAAAATGGCTCTGTGGGAGGCGAAATGGTCAAGCGCATGATCAAAATAGCCGAATCAGGCATGTCCCAAAATAACAAATAATTTATTAAGTGGGCTTGCACTGGAAAAAAGCCGTTTCAGTTGTCTGAAGCGGCTTTTTTGTTTATGAAGAAAAATTTTTAAGGTGGTATTAATTTCATCTTCTATTCATGCAAATAATATGAGAAGATATGACATATATTCTTAACAAGTATGTCCATTATTTAGGAAGGGAGAGTAAAATATGGAGTTTGGTATCCTGTCGCTGCTGCCTCCCGTCATAGCAATTGTACTGGCTCTCATTACCCGTAATGTTATTCCTGCCTTATTTGTCGGGGTCTGGCTGGGAGCGACAATGATGTATGACTGGAACCCGTTCATGGGAGTGTATGCAACCTTTAGTGACTTTATTATTCCCAGTGCGGGTGATCCATGGAATGCGACTGTGCTGATTTATTGCGGACTTTTTGGTGTATTGATTGCTTTTTTGCAAAAGACTGGTGGTGCAGAAGCTATTGCCAATGCCATTTCCTCAAAAGTTAAAACACCAAGAGGTGCGCAAGGCTCGACGATGGTGTTCGGGCTGATTATTTTCTTTGAAGACTATTTTAACGCGCTGACAGTTGGAAGTGTGATGCGGTCGGTGACTGACAAAATGCGTGTATCACGCGAAAAATTAGCCTATATCGTGGATTCCACATCTGCACCGATGTGTCTTTTAGGCCCGGTGTCGACGTGGGTGGTTTTTGTAATGGGGCTGATCGGGGCACAGTATACCGAAATGGGAATTTCTGAATCGGAATACATGACCTATATTTTTTCAATTCCATTTAATTTTTATGCTATTTTAGCTATTATCCTTGTTGGAATCATTGTTTTCCTGAAATGGGATTTCGGACCGATGGCACAAGCGGAACATCGTGCGCGCACTTCCGGTAAAGTCATTCGGGATGATGCTGAGCCGCCGTCTGATGATCAAATGGCTGAAGTTGACATGCCAGAGGGTTATAAGCCTAAAATCCGCAGCATGGTTGTTCCGATTATTGTACTGGTCGGTATGATTCCACCGCTGTTCCTGTGGACCGGGGGATACCCAGAAAAAAGTTTTGTGACGGCATTTGGGGAAGCTGATGGCGCAACATCGATTTTAATCGCTGCATTTGTGGCCGGAGTTGTAGCACTTGTAATGGGAATGCAGCAAAAACTTTACTCATTTAAAGAATCCATGTCCATCATTGTCAGCGGGTTCCGTAGTATGATGATCGTTTACATCATTTTGATATTAGCCTGGTCTATCGGCAGTGTCACAACAGAAGTTGGAACGGCAGAATATATCGTTCATTTTGTTGAACAGACAACATCAACTGCCATTATTCCGGTACTGCTTTTCTTGATCGGAGCAATTGTTGCGTTTACGACAGGTACTTCATATGGAACATTTTCAATCATGATTCCGATTGCTATGCCGCTCGCTGCATCAATGGATATTTCGATGTATTTGGCAATTGCTGCCGTATTTAGCGGCGGAATCTTTGGGGACCACTGTTCACCAATTTCCGATACGACGATCCTGTCCTCGGCAGGATCCGGAAGCGACCACATTGACCACGTGAATACACAAATTCCATATGCGATTACGGCGGGAATCAGTGGTATCATGTCATTTCTCACAGTTGGACTCTCAGGTTCCCCCGTACTGGCTATCATTGTCGGAGCTGTTGTCTTATTCATTCTAGCCTTTATCATGAATAAAGTGTGGGGAAGACAAATACCCAATGAACAGGTAACCGTGTAGCGTAAGAGGGCGATGAAAAACGTATGTATACTAAAAGAAAGGACTGCTGGAATTGATAGCAGTCCTTGTAGTTTTTTAACTGTTTTGTTCAAGCCACTCTTTTATGGGTTTAACGACTGAATCAACACAGCCATCTGCAAACGGGGAAGTGAGGTTGGCTGATTCAACCAGTCCAAGGAATGATTTGGATCCGCCCAGTTTGCACAAATGAAGGTAGTCTTCCCAGGCAGCTTCCGGTTCTTCGCGTGATCGTTTCCAGAACTGGAAGGCACATATTTGCGCTAAAGTGTAATCGATATAATAAAATGGCACCTCATAAATATGGCCCTGTCTCTGCCAGAATCCGCCATCTTCAAGGTATGGAATTCCGTCATAATCGCGGTGCGGAAGATAAATTCCTTCGAGCTGTTTCCATGCATCTTTGCGCTCGTCAGGCGTCCAGTCTGGATTTTCGTATACAAGATGCTGAAATTCATCCACAGCGACACCGTATGGCAGGAATTCCAGGCCTTCTGCCAAATGCGCGTATAGATATTTATCGGTTTCTTCTTCGAAAAATAGTGACATCCATGGCCATGTGAAAAATTCCATGCTCATTGAGTGAATCTCAGCTGCTTCACTTGTTGGTATGATGTATTCCGGAATGCCGATTTTGCGGCTGGAGTAAAACTGAAAGGCATGCCCTGCTTCATGCGTCAGTACATCAATGTCACCTGACGTTCCATTGAAATTGGAAAAGATGAATGGTGATTCGTAGTCCTCGATAAAAGTGCAGTACCCGCCTGCTTCCTTGCCCTGTTTCGCTTCCAGATCCATCAGATTACGGTTAAGCAAAAACTGGAAAAACGTCTTTGTTTCAGGCGACAGTTCGGCATACATTTTTTTGCCGTTGTCAATAATCCATTCAGACGACCCTTTTGGAGTGGCGTTGCCATCAGGGAACTCGAGATTTTCATCGTGAAATTTAAGTTTGTCCACACCGATTCGCGCTGCCTGCTTCTCATAAAGTTTTGTAACGAGCGGTACAATTGATTCCCGCACCTGCTTGCGGAAGTTAGCCACCATATCTGCATCATAGTCAATACGCTGCATACGAAGATAGCCGAGCTCCACAAAGTTTTGATAGCCTAAGGCGACAGCAATCTCATGACGTGTTTTCACAAGCTGGTCATAAATGTCATCAAACTTCTCAGCGTTTTCGGCAAAAAAGCCGGCACTGGCTTCGACAGCTTTTTTACGAATGGAACGGTCCGTATGTTCCGTAAAAGGACTTAGCTGAGCAAGTGTGTATGTATCACCGTTGAATTCCATCTGGGCTGAGGCGACCAGCTTGGAATATTCAGTCGACAACTTGTTTTCTTTTTGCAGTAATGGCATGACTTCCGGTGAAAAAATTTTTATTTCGGATTCAGCAATTTTAAACAGCTGTGTGCCCCATGTATCTTCCAAATCACGTCGAAAGGGGGACCCCAGCAGTTCTTTGTAAAATGTCGTGGTCATTTCCTGTATTTCCGGTTCAATATCATCGAAAAAATCACGTTCTGCCTGGTAGTAGTCATCGTTCATATCAATTGAGGCTCGAATATAAACCAAGTTTTCAAGTGTTGCCAGCCGATTGCGAAAATCGTTAATCTCGGCAACCGCCTCATTTTGTTGATCGATGGTTGAAGCGGCCCTGAATTTTTTCAAAAGGTTATGGAATGTTTCTTTTTCCCGCTTCATATCAGGCCGTGTGTATTTGTAATCTTCAAAAGTCTGCATCTGTTCACTCCTCCTCAGAAATAAGTATTCGACATTTTCTTGAAAAATCCTGTTTATGTAAGGATTAAATTGACTTTGTTTAAACGTATAGATAAAATGTAATGTAGTAAAATAAAGTTTGATGAGGTGAGTTTATGTTTTTTGTGGCCCTGACTATCAGTATTTCGATTCTGGTGGTCATCATGATCGCCAATATCATTGTTTCCCTGGCATCATCTAATGGGGGTGTGGGTATTTTTATTCCCATGGCTATAGTGTCTGTTGCCGGTCTTATCATGGTGGCGATTTCATCATTTGCAAAAATCGAAATGATGGGATTAGGCTTTGGCGGATGGGGCGGAGCCAGCCTGTTTGCTGCAGCACTCGCTGGAATAGCAACATCCCTTGTCGAAACCTATCGCCATTCATAATCTAAACGTATTAAGAACAGATATCTGCCTGACTGAAAGGCGGATATTTTTTATCTTCCGGCAGAACCGAAGAATTATCACCGGGAGAACGAAAATATCAACAGAAGGACAGTATTTTATGCCCGGGGAAACGTAATCCCCGGGCCTGAGCTTTGACCGCAATGCTGTTTTGCCAAAACTAAGGCTGAATTAAATAGGTTTTCCCATTGCGCTGCTCAATCTTCCCTTCTTTCATTAATTTACCTAGCGCGCGCTTAAATGCGGCCTTGCTGATGCCAAACGTTCCGCGGATGTCTTCAGAATCGCTTTTATCGCTAAAGTGGATGACGCCGCTGTTTTGTTCCAGCTGTTTTAGAATGTCGTCTGCGTCTTCCTGCATACTTTGCTGCTTGAGCAGTCTGAGGGAAACATTCAATGTCCCGTCCGCTTTTACTTGGATCACCCGTCCTTCCACCCATTCCCCGAGACGCGGTTCCTGTTTGCGCTCAGTATGATGGATAAATCCGCGATAGCCGTGTTCAGAAATGATGGCAGAACCTTCCTTGTTGGCATTGTAAACGCGTCCGCTGATGGGTTTATTAATAAGTTCTTCGGGTGCTAGTTCCCAATGTTCCGCGAAAAATTTTTCAGAAGCCGGTTCTGCTAGCAGCCGCCCTTTTTTGTCTGTTGTAAGTGTGACAAACAGCATGTCGCCTTTTGCTGGCCAAACACTTTCAAATCGCGGAAGGTCATCGCTTGAAACAAGGATGTCCTTTTCGATACCAATATCAACAAAGGCTCCCAGTTCGGGAATCACCTCAATGACTTCAACCCAGTCGTACTCATTTACTTGAACTGAGGGGTGATTTCCTGTTGCGAAAATACTACCTTTTTGATCGTGATAGAGAAACACATCAACTTTCTGGCCTGTTTCCAGGTCTGCTTCGATCGTCTGAGCAGGCAGGAATACATCGTTTTGCAATATGTAACCTGCTTCTGTTTGCCGCATCACTTTCATGGTTTGAGTTGTTCCAATTTTCATGATCATGCCTTCTTTCCTAATATGTATTGGAAAAGGGGTACCCTTACTTTAAGAGTACCCCTTTATATTTCAAAGTAACACATAAGTTTTCACTTTTACCTCGCATTTATGGACAGTAGGCCGCCAAAGAACGGCAGCTAACTGCCCATAAATTCCCGATTCGGTTCAACTAACAATCATCGGGGAAAAACGTCATACTGATTGACGTTTTATTATATGTTTTTTGACTCTAAAGCTGATATTGTTTCCAGCATTACGCTCGTGACAACCTTGGTTAGTGTTGTAACCGTTACAGTGCTGTTGAATGTCGTAATCTGAAAAACGTTATGTTTTTTAGTCTGTCATTCAGGGAATGTGGTGGTTAAACAGCGATTCCTGAAAGGGTGAAACAGATGATTCGAACGATTTTAATGGTGATCGGCGCAATTGTCGTTATAGGCTGGATTATTTCAGTTTTATAATTCAAGGCATCACAAATTTTGTGTCATTCAAGATAAAACGACTACATCATGTTCAAAATTCCAAGGATCATGAGCAAAAGTGGAGGTAGCAGTGTCAATTGCTGCATCCATTTTTTTTGTGACAGAAAGATTCCCGTTTGCACACCGCATATGACAAATAACCCGCTCATGAAAGCAATGGAAGCCGCTGTTATGATGGGTGAATACCCGAGCATGGCGGCACCCAGCCCCGCACCGAATGCATCGATTGCCAGAGCAAATCCTAAAAACACAGCCTCAGACAGTGATATACTCCCTGATTGGTCCAAATCTGCCTGATACGGTTCTTTCATGACGGTTTTAAAATTATCCCATGTCTCCTCATCGGAAACTATTGCAGAAGGGGCCTCCTGTTTGGAACGAACCACGTTATATAAACAGTACAACCCAATGGCCAGCAGTATAATGCCGCCGATGTTATCGGTGAGAGCAGGAGTGATTAGTGACTTAATCATATCACCGATTATCATCGATATATAGACGATCAAACCTGAACAAAGCATTATGATCCCCAGAGCTGCGAGTGGGACATGAACACGCCGAAGACCATAAGAGATGCCAGCTCCAAATCCATCGATACTGACGCCGATAATTAAAAGAATAAGCCCGGTATAATAAAGCACCGATATCATTTTCCTTTCCATATCTGTCCCGTATATTCCAATACCTAAGATATTGTATGGAATCGGGCGGGAGGTGTGATAACGGCGTAAAACTGTAAATTGTGTTACAGTAGCATCACAAAGAATATCCCGCTTGTAACTGGCAGGAAGGACCCCTTCAAGATGATAAGGAAGAATAATGGGGATAAGCGGGGTCTAACTGCCAGTAAATGCCCGATTCTGTTCAATTAACATTCCGTGGAAAAAAACGCCCACTGAATGAAGTTTCACTCTATTCAAGAAAGGATTTATGAAATGAGCAAAACTGTTGTATTAGCTGAAAAACCTTCTGTCGGCCGGGATATTGCCCGAGTCCTGAACTGCACTAAAAAGGGCAATGGCTTTCTGGAAGGGTCGAAATATATTGTGACATGGGCGCTGGGACATTTGGTAACGCTCGCAGATCCCGAAATGTATGAAGATAAATGGAAAACGTGGCGTCTGGATGATCTGCCGATGCTGCCGAACCGACTGAAATTAGTTGTCATCAAAAAATCCGGCAAGCAATTCAATGTGGTGAAAACCCAGCTGAACCGCAAAGATGCGGGTGATGTTGTTATTGCAACTGATGCGGGGAGAGAAGGGGAACTCGTTGCCCGCTGGATTATTGAAAAAGCCCGCGTCAACAAGTCTGTAAAGCGGCTATGGATCTCCTCGGTCACTGACAAGGCAATCCGTGAAGGCTTTAAAAATCTAAAACCGGGCAAACAATACGAAAATCTCTATGCTTCGGCCGTGGCTCGTTCTGAAGCCGACTGGTACGTCGGGTTGAACGCCACACGCGCGCTTACGACTAAATTCAATGCCCAGCTGTCTACCGGACGGGTGCAGACACCGACACTTGCAATGGTGCGGGCAAGGGAAAACGAGATTAACGAATTCCAGCCACAGACATTTTACGGTCTTGAAGCGAAGACAAGTACCGGCATGACACTGACGTGGCAGGACAATAAAAATAACAGCCGGATTTTTTCCAAAGAAAAAGCGGAAAAACTGCTCACTCAGCTTAAAAACAAACCGGCGAAAATCACAAATATTAGTAAATCATATAAAAAGAAGCATGCACCGCAACTATATGATCTGACTGAATTGCAGCGTGATGCGAACCGGATTTTCGGATTTTCCGGAAAGCAAACACTGTCGCTGATGCAAAAGCTGTATGAGCAGCATAAAGTTCTTACATATCCGAGGACTGACTCACGCGTGCTGTCGTCGGATATCGTGCCGACACTGAAGGACCGTGTGAAAGCTGTCAATGTGGATCAGTATGCACCAGTAGCGGGTAAATTGATGAAAAAAGAATGGAAACTTCCTAAATCAGTTGTTGATAATGCAAAAGTATCCGATCACCATGCGATTATTCCGACAGAAGAACGTGTCATACCGGCAGATCTGAATGACAAAGAACGGAAGATTTATGACCTTGTCGTCAAGCGCTTCCTGGCTGTGTTGTCAGAACCATATGAATATGAACAGCTGACAATCGAAACTGAGATTGGCGGTGAGCATTTCATTGCTAAAGGGAAAAATGTTAAAAAGCAAGGGTGGAAAGAAATATATAGCGATAACGGTACAGACGGCGATCAGCAATTGCCCGATGTGCAAAAAGGTGCTGAACTTTCCGGTATCAAAATCAGTCTGACGAATGGTGAAACCAAGCCCCCCGAACGTTTTACAGAAGGGGCGCTCCTGCAGGCAATGGAAAATCCGGTGCGATATATGAAACAGGATGAAAAGCATCTGGCCAAAACGATCAGCAAAACCGGAGGCATCGGTACCGTCGCGACCCGGGCTGATATCATCGAAAAATTGTTCAACAGTCAACTGATGGAGTTGCGCGGCAAGCATATTTTTACAACATCGAAAGGCCGGCAGCTGCTTGAACTTGTTCCGGAAGAACTTAAATCGCCGGCACTTACGGCAGATTGGGAAACGAAGCTGGGTCAAATTGCAGAAGGCAAATTAAATAAAAATCAATTTATCGGCGACATCAAAGGCTATACAAAAGAAATTGTCCGTCAGATTAAAATGAGTGATGATAAATTCAAACATGATAACCTGACCGGAAGCAAATGCCCGAATTGCGGGAAACTCATGATGGAAATCGATAACAAAAAAGGTAAGATGCTTGTTTGTCAGGATCGTTCATGCGGCTACAAAAAGAATATTTTCAAGCGAACAAATGCCAGGTGCCCGAATTGCCACAAGCGGATGGTGTTGCGCGGCGAGGGTGACGGCAAAACATTCACGTGCCAGTGCGGTTTTTCTGAAAAGCTGTCCGATTTCAATAAACGGAAGGAAGAACAGAAAAGTGCGAAAGTATCCAAAAAGGACGTCAACAAATACCTAAAAAATCAGGATGACGGGTTTAAGAATAATGCACTTGCAGAGGCACTGTCCAAACTAAAAGAATAGTCTTATGCTCAGGATTCTTGCGGTGGCAGGGATCCTTTTATTGTGTGTCAATTCCTGTTATATTCAAGTGACACTTATTTTAAGCAAAAAGATGATACTTTCACAAAATACTGAATAACACAGACTAGTTTCATAGGGATTATAGTGTATGTTATTTTATTAAAATAATAAGTTGCTAATAATATGGCAAACTATTCGTGAAGTCAACAAGGAGGAGCAGCAGTGATGGCGAACAAACAAAAACAGGACAAAAACGCCGGCTTTCATCGATTTCTGAATGGCATTGAACGAGTGGGAAACAAACTGCCTGATCCGTTCATGTTATTTGTGTTGCTTGCGCTATTGGTTATATTCATATCCGGCTTTATTTCATTATTTAATGTAACGTTTACACAACCTGGCAGTGATGAACAGTTATCGATTAAAAGTCTCTTGTCTGCTGCAGGGCTGGAGTTCATGGTAACATCAGTTATCGACAATTTTGTGGGTTTCAAACCACTTGGCATTGTGCTTACCATGATGCTTGGTGTCGGGCTTGCGAATAAAGTCGGGCTTCTGGAAACGTTTATCAAAAATACAATACTTCGTGCACCAAGGGCACTTATTACCTATGCGGTCGTTTTTACCGGAATTCTTGGCAACCTTGCTGCAGATGCTGCATTTGTTATTGTTCCACCGCTTGCAGCTATGGTTTTTTATAATGTTGGGAGACATCCGTTGGCAGGATTGGCCGCCGGGTTTGCCGGCGTCGGTGCCGGTTTTACGGCTAATATTATTGTTGCCAATACAGATGCTGTTTTATCAGGAATATCGACAGAAGTTATGCAGACTATTGAAGGTGCGGCAACGGTTACACCGGTTGATAACTGGTACTTTATGATTGTTTCGACACTGGTGCTTACGACGATGGGCGGACTGGTCACGGAAAAAATTGTTGAGCCGAGACTTGGCCAATATGATGGTGGTGTGACAAGAGAGTTTGAAGAAACAACACCTCAGGAAAAAAAGGGCCTGCGCAATGCTGCTATTGCTGCTTTTTGCTACATTGCTATCCTGGTATTCGTTCTGGTCTGGCCTGACTCACCATTACGCAATCAAGAAGGCGGCATGATTCCGTCACCATTTATCTCCGGTATTGTACCGATTATTATGCTGTTTTTTATTACGATTGGTGTTGCATACGGGGTAACCTTGAAAAAAATCGAAAATACCAGGTCCATTGCCAAATATATGGGTGAGTCGATGAAAGACATGTCAAGTTTCATCGTGCTCATCTTTGCTGTGTCCCAGTTTATTGCCTATTTTGAATGGACGAATATCGGCTCATGGCTAGCAGTGATCGGTGCATCATTTTTAGAGTCTGTTGATATGACAGGTCTGACGGTTGTGGTGCTTTTTATATTGCTGACAGCTTTACTGAATCTGTTGGTTTTCAGCGGGGCTGCCCAATGGGGGCTTGAAGCCCCCGTGTTTCTTAAAATGTTTTATTTTTTGGACTACCATCCAGCTTTTATTCAAGCTGCCTATCGTATCGCCGATTCATCGACAAATATCGTGACGCCAATGAATCCGTACTTCGTTATTGTCCTCGCCTTTATGCGGGAATATGATAAAAAGGCGGGATTGGGAACCCTGATGGCGCTTATGCTTCCATACAGTCTTGTCTTTTTGACCGTCTGGATATTGTTGTTCCTGGCATTTGCCTTGCTGGGTATTCCATTTGGTCCAGGCATCGGTGTTTATCTATAGGAAAAATGGTTTTTAAACACGATTCATTTTTTATTCATAATTTTCAAAAGCTATGATAAACTGTATGAGGGTTTAAATATTCTTGAATTACTAAGATATAAGGGGGGAACGACATTGTCTAACAATGAAGAATTGGATCGCGCTACAGGAGATAAGACGATTCATAAACTAGATTTCCGGCTGGGGCCATTCGGAGCTGCGGTTCCTCTATTGTTTTTTGTAGTCTGGGCAATTACAATCAGTGTGATGCAGCTATCGTCCGAGGTTGCACTTGTACTGGGAGCTATTATTGGTTTGACGCTGGGATTGTTGTTGTGTAAAAGCAAATGGGAGGACTACGCACAGGGGTTATTCGACGGACTGGCTCAGCCTGTCGGCGTTATTGCAATGGTGGCATGGTTTTACGCTGGTATGTTCGCGCAGGTTCTGCAGGTTGGCGGACTCGTTGAAGGGCTGGTCTGGATAGGTTCCGTAACAGGTGTTGAAGGTGGTATGTTCGTCGCATTGACCTTTCTGCTGGCAGCAACCTTTTCAACTGCTGTCGGTACCGGGTACGGCACGACGGTTGCGTTTTGTACTCTAATGTACCCAGCAGGGGTTGCTGTAGGGGCAGATCCAACATTCATGTTTGCGGCTATATTGGCCGGAGCGGTATTCGGCGATAACCTTGCACCGGTATCAGATACAACAATCGTATCAGCAACAACACAAGATGCCGATGTTCCCGGGGTGGTACGCAGCCGTTTTAAGTATTCAATCGTCGCTGCTGTACCGGCGGTTGTCTTATTTGCAATTTTTGGCGGTGGTGGAAGTTCCGCGGCCGGTCAAACTTCGGTAAGTTCTGTAATTGAATCTGTCAATGCGAGCGGACTGATTATGCTGGTGCCTTTTGCGATTGTACTTATCCTTGCTTTATCCGGTCACCATCTGCTGACGTCATTGACATGGGGCCTTATATCAGCTATACCGTTGATTCTCTTGCTGAACTTAGGAACATTCGGGGATATATTAAGTTTTAATCCGGATTCTGATGCGGTTGTTGAAGGTGCTTTAGTTTCCGGACTGACAGGCTATTTTAATATGGCAATCCTTATCCTGCTTATAGTAGGTGCTGCTCACTTAATGAGACTGGGTGGAACGATGGCAGCTATAACGAAAGGTCTGGTCAAATGGATCAAAAACTCCGTCCGAAAAGCCGAAGTTTCCATATGGGCAATTGTCGCACTACTGAATAGTTCTATTACTATCAATACGGCGGCAGAAATTGCGGCTGCACCATTCGTGAAGGAAATTGGTTCAAAATACAAAATTCACCGCTATCGGATGGCGAATATGCTTGATGCTGTAACATCGGCATTAGGTTATATTTTCCCATGGGGGGCACCGGTGTTATTAGGCTGGTCAACCATTCAAACGATGAAGGAACAATCATACGAATGGCTTCCAGTCGTTGAGCCGGCCGCAGTGTTTCCGTTTGTATTCCAGGGTTGGTTCTTGTTCATTATTATGCTCGTTGCAGCACTGACTGGCTGGGGATTGCGCTATGAAGGAAAGAACGGCGAGGAATTAAAAGAAAAGCCGAATGACTAAAATTTTAAATATGAAGCGAAAAGAGGATGAAGCAGTCATTTGGCTGCTTCATCCTTTTTACTGACAGTGAGGTGGCACCTTCTGAAATGGGATAATTCCTATACTATGATAGAGTAGGGTAGAGAGGAGATGGGATTTCTATGAATATAAAAGGAGCAATCGACGACGAAACGCGCTGTGAGCACTATCATACTGAAAACGATAGAATCGCGATAAAATTCTATTGCTGTGGTGAGTATTTCCCGTGTTATCAATGCCATGAACAATACGGGTGCGGTGAGATTAGGGTCTGGCCAAGGGAAGACTTTGACCGGAAAGCCATCCTTTGCGGGCATTGTAAAGCAGAACTCACAATAAACGAATATCTTGGAAGCAGTTACCGCTGCCCCTCATGTCAAGCAGCCTTTAATCCGGGTTGTGCCCTGCATTATCAACTGTATTTTAAACGATAGCGTGTTGCAGGCAACTTTACTGGAATTGCTTTTTTGGTGACCGTTCATGATAGATGAAAAAACCCTTGTTCATATCATTCGGAGATGTGGTACGAGGGTTTTGTTTCCGGGTGAGTCAAAACTGGGAAAGCATGTCTTCCATCCGTTCCAGACGTTTCTCATTCATTTACTTCACCTCCTTTAACGCATTATACTGTTTTTTTACCAAAACACCATTGGTTAACTATTCTTCTTCAGCTTCTTCCGCAATTTTGCTGGCAATCCAGCGCTCGGCGGTTGATTGTTCTACTTCATATACTTTGCCTGCACGCAGCAACTCACCGTGGTACATGGTCTGCACATTCATTTTAACTTTCTGCATGGGGAATGCTCCTTTGAAAATATCTAATTCTATAAGTTTAACATATTTAGGCTGCTTGTTAGGGAATGATGCTTAAAGTCATTAGAAAACCCCGGCATATTTTCTTAACTGCCAAAAAAACCGCTCAAGTTCATAACTTCAGCGGTTCTCCTGTATGAATTCCCAGGCTTTTTCTGTATCTGTCGTCGGCTGATGACACGCAAAATTTTCACAGACGTAAATCGTGAGTGCATTATCCAACTGCCTATATTCGGAGACGAACGGCGCGACTTCACCGAGCTTATCAGCATTATTGCCGGCCAGGAGTGTCACATCAGGCAAGAATGTTTGCTGAAGGTCGACTGTAAACGGATTCGACTCTCCAAGCACCACAACTTCTTTTGTCGGATTTTCCATGAGCATCAGACTTTGGATGAAGTGGACGCCGGCAACGGGGACCTGGATGATATCTTCATAAAAGGTGTGATACATTTCTTCGAGCTTATCCAGATAGTCTGTATCGCCGGTCAGATACCCCATTTTAACAAGCATAACACCTGCGACACCATTACCGGATGGAAGTGCGCCATCATAGACTGCCTTTTCCCTTGACAGCAGCTCTTCGCTGTCATGGCCATTGAAGAAAAATCCACCCTGGTCGTTATCCCAGAATAAATCAATCATGTCATTGGCCAGGGTGCGTGCCTGTTTGAGATATTTCAGTGAAAACGTCGTCTCATACAGTTCAGTATAAGCCCACAAAAGAAAGGCATAATCATCCAGGTAGCCGTTATATTTAACTTCACCGTCACGATAGCGGGCCATCACTCTGCCATTCTGAATAAGGTTCTGTTCGATGAAATTCATGCTGTTTTCAGCAGCTTTGGTGTACTTTGGTTCAGCAAAGGCTTTACCGGCTTTTGCCAGTGCGGCAATCATCATGCTATTCCACGATGTCAGGATTTTGTCGTCCACGTGTGGATAAACACGTTTCTCGCGTGCTGACAGCAGTTGCTCTCGTGCTTCGTCGAGTCGGTGATGAAGTTCTGAAACGCTCATGTCATTCGCTTTGGCGATGGCTTCTGAGTCGGTGTTCAACAGGTTTGGAATGTTTTTACCTTCAAAGTTGCCATCAGGCGTTATGCCGTAAACAGCTGCATAAATATCACCAAGTTCTTCGCCGAGGATGTTGAATATTTCATCGTAATCCCATACATAATATTTGCCTTCAATGCCTTCTGAATCAGCATCAATCGCCGAATTAAAGCCGCCTTCAGAACAGTGCATTTCTCTCACCACAAATGTGATAATCTGCTCGCTGATCGTTTTGTATAATGGATTTTTGGTGATCTGGTAGCATTCTGTATATGCCATCAGCAGCAATGCATTATCATAAAGCATTTTTTCAAAGTGCGGGACGAGCCATTTCTCATCGGTGGAATAGCGTGCGAACCCGAATCCGACATGATCGTAAATCCCGCCTTTTGCCATTGCCTGCAATGTACTTTCTGTCATTTTCAAAGCAGCGGTGTTGCCTGTGAAATGATAGTACCTCAGCAGATACAGCAAATTTTGCGGAGTGGGGAATTTTGGTGCCGAACCAAATCCGCCATACGTAAAGTCAAATCGTTTTCCGAGCTGTTTGAAAACCTTGTCAGTCATCTCTTGGGTGAGGCGGTTTTCACTTTTGGCTGTAACAGTCTTCTCCAAGGCATCGGTTACACTTTTGGTCACCTCATCGATATGATCTGGTTCCTGTTTATATCTTTCGTAAAGCTGGGTAAGAACATCCATGATCCCGGGCATCCCGTATTTACTGACACGCGGGAAATAAGTTCCCGCATAAAACGGCACTTTATCCGGTGTCATAAAAATGGATAACGGCCAGCCGCCCTGACCGGTCATCATCTGGCAAACCTTCATGTAAACTGAGTCAATATCCGGCCTTTCCTCGCGGTCGACTTTTATAGCCACGTAATGATCGTTTAGGTAAGAAGCGACTTCCTTATCTTCAAACGACTCATGAGCGAGAACGTGACACCAATGGCAAGTGGATTGTTAACCATGCTAGGAGTACCCTATAGAGAGGAATATAGGCTTATTTTCAGCTTTTGCCATTGCAAAAGCCTCATCGCCCCAGGGAAACCAATCTACAGGGTTATAAGCATGTTGCAACAGGTATGGACTTTTTTCATTGATCAATCTGTTGGCATGACGATGCTCTTTAGACATGGTGACATCAACTCCTTTCATAATAAAGAATCTAGCTTTAGTCTAACAACTCACAATGGAAATATCCAAAATATAGAAGGTAACATAAGAGGCTGGAGCATTATGGTACATAAATGATGGTTCGAGGTGTCATTTTTACTGGAATTTTTGTACAGCCTCTTAACTGCTAGTACATAACATAGGTAAATATTGGGGATGGCTAAAGTAACATGACAGGTTATTGGAGGGAGAAAATTGGAACCTGAAAAGGATGTCAAGCTGACTTCAGCAGAAATCACACAGCTTTGGACAGCATACATGAATGAAAGTGCAAATATATGTCAATTTCAATATTTTTTGGCTAAAGTCGAGGATAAGGAAATAAGACCTATTATTCAACATGTTTTGGAGTTGGCTCAGTCACATATTAACAAAATAACTGAAATTTTTAATAAGGAAAATTACCCAATCCCATATGGGTTTAAAATGGAGGAAGATGTTGATATAACTGCCCCTAGACTTTATGCTGATACCCTTATTTTGAACTACCTTCATACAATGGGAGGAATTGTTATACAGGCATATGGACTTGGTGTACAACTGGCTGTTAGGGCGGATGTTTACAGCTTTTTTGCTGAATGCCTTCAACAAGCCACAGAAACACTGAGAGAAATAAGAGAATTGATGTTATCAAAGGGGATTTTCATTAGGATGCCAAATCTCCCCATACCAGAAAGTTATGATTTTGTAAAAAATAAAAGTTTTCTTTCTGGTTACTTTGGAGAAAGGAGACCATTGACAGGAACAGAAATAACAAATCTTAACTTAAATTTTCAAAGAAATGCCTTAGGCGCTGCAGTCATGATCGGATTCAGTCAGGTGGCAAAGTCTAAAGAGGTAAGGCAGTTTCTTGTCAGGGGAAAGGAAATTGCCCAGAAGCATTGTGAGGTTTTTGGCTCAATTTTGCATGAGGATGATATACCTGTGCCCATGACATGGAATACAGAAGTCACAGACTCAACTGCGTTTACCTTTTCAGATAAGTTTATGATGTTTTTAACAACAGCTTTAATTGCCTTAAGTGTTGGATTTTATGGAACGAGCATGTCAATGAGTCCTAGGCGAGATTTAGGAACACAATATGGCAGATTATCAGGTGAAATTCTTAAATTTGCTGAAACTGGGGCAAAGATAATGATCAAAAACGGCTGGATGGAGGAACCTCCTAGAGCTTTGGACAGGGATGAGTTAGCCAAGAAAAAATAAATTACCGGGATATATTTTTTAATGGATGCCTAATCAAAAGGCATCCACTTTTTTGGCAGTTAAGAAAGTATAAATACTTTCTTACTGCATAAGGACAACTAAGGGTTTCGCCATAAAAGCTTGGTGATAAGCCAAGTTTTCTAAAAATGGGACTTTTATATTGTATGTTGGGCTAAGAAGGAAGTGATTTATCTCCTTTACATCTTTCCTTTTCCATTGCTTGATGTACCATCCACTTTATGAACTCAGTCTCTTTGCTTGTAAGCTCTCTGTCCAACTTATGTTTGAATTCTTGAGACAGCTTTATATACAAGTTGATCGGGTTCATTAGGTCACCTCCAAATGGTAAGGATGTCCTAATTATATCAAAAATTGAGAAAAATCAAATGACTACAGTTTATTTGTAATGTAAATGTAATGTAAATAGCAACAACATCCATTACGAATAATTGACTCATTGGTAACAGTGAAGGCTTGCCGCGAATTGCAGCAAGCCTTCATTATTATTAAAGAGGGGGGATTGAAAAGTGTTACAGTATATTAATTCCCTGCTGAACAGATTATAAACCTCGTTTTTAATTTTTTATTGAAATCGCAGCGGGCAGTTGCCCCCATACGCGGGGCCAAAATACAGCTACGTTTTGAGTGAAAAACGTTCAACTGAAATGAAGTTTCAGTTAATCTCAAATATACTTGTAAAAAGATTTTAAGTTTTATAAAATAAAGAAAACATGAAGGATGGGGAGAATATGGAATATGTTGCCGGGATTGACGGCGGTGGTACCAAGACAGTTGCTGTCATCACAGGAACAGATGGCAACGTTGAAGCAAAAGCAACTGCGGGGCCCGTTAATCCGAATGTCATAACGAAGAAGGAACTATATCAGACGTTATCTGATCTGGTGCAAGACTTGAGAAAGCAAAATAAAGCCGCTTTTGAGCAAATCACTTATTTTTTCGCTGGCATATCAGGCGCAGGCAATGATAACGCTGTTCAGCTGCTGTCGGAAATGCTGGCTGGACTTGTTCCCGAAAAAACACGTGTCCAAGTTGAGCCTGATACAGTCAACGCGCTTTATTCCGGAACGTATGGTGAACCGGGAATCGTGCAGATTTCAGGGACGGGTTCAATAACATTTGGTATTAACGCTAATGGCAAACGTGATCGTACCGGAGGATGGGGTTATTTATTTGGTGATGAGGGAAGCGGCTATGATATTGGCCGGTCAGGGATTATAGCAGCGTTAAAGGCCTATGACGGACGCGACAAAGATACAGTGCTGCTTGAGATGGTCTGCAATCACTTCCGTATCGGCAACCCCTACAACCTTATCCAGGAAATCTATGCCTCTAAATCTCCAAAAAGTGACATATCACCGGTTTCCAAGCTGGTATTTGACGCTTACAGGCAACATGACGCAGCCGCCGAGGAGATCATTAAGGATACCGTAATGGAACTGAGCTGCAGTATCCGGACATTGAAAGCAAAGCTTTATCGCCCGGAAGAAGCGGTCCAAGTTGTCTTATGCGGTGGTGTATTCGCGGATAAAGCAGTCCTGCCGAAGCTGCTGCAAGAGGAGCTTCAGGATGACCGGCAATTAACCATCATTATCCCTGAAATGCCCCCAGCTGGCGGATCGGTCATCGGTGCTCTGTTAATGAAAAATATAAAACCGGATGAATCGATCATTCAAAATATTATTACGACATATTAAGAGGTGAGCAGATTGTCACAAGTTAAAGGTGGATTAACAATGTTAAAGGAAATGGTTCACTCCCTCCCGCCTTCAGAGAAGAAACTGGCGGAATATATTCTGGAAAACCCGGAAGAATCCATCATGCTGACAGCTTTATCCCTTGGAAGAGAAAGCGGTACATCAAGTGCAGCAGTTATCCGGTTGTGCAAATCAATTGGGCTGAAGGGTTTCCAGGAATTAAAAATCCGTGTGGCCGGTGATTTGCAGGAGCAGACCGGACAAGGGTACAGAGATATCGAACCAAATGATAAAACAGAAAATTTAATCGAAAAAATGACATCCAATACGATTCAAACCATCAAAGAGACTGTGGACATGATACGGGCATCAGATCTGGAAAATGCCGCGGATACACTGTCCAAAGCAAATTCAATTATTATCATCGGGTTTGGTGCCTCCTACATTGCTGCTAAAGACGCAGAGCAGAAGTTTACACGCATCGATAAATTTGTACAGGCTTTTTCGGATGTGCATATGGGGGCTACAGCTATTGCCAATAAAGGGTCTGAAGATGTTGTTGTGGGGATTTCATTTTCCGGCAAAACCAAGCAAGTGATTGACTTGCTTGAATTGGCGAAAACCAAGCAAGTGAAAACGATCAGTATTACAAAATCCGGCAAGTCACCGGTCAGCAATATGTCGGATATTCAACTGTATACATCTGCAGCAAAAGAGGCAACATTCAGAAGCGGTGCCACATCATCGCGAATGGCTCAGCTTCACGTGATTGATATCCTTCTGATGATTATAGCTTCCAGTGAATATGAAGAAATCATTCAGCATCTTGATGAAACAAGGGAAGCGATAGCCGCTCTAAAGCAAAGGTAACCGAAAAGTCTGCATATATTGAAATAAAATGACATAAATTCAAAAGTAAGATTGACAAAATAATTCGAAATGCCTATACTAAAAACGAATCAAAAATTTGATAATTTTTTAAATATTATTCAGTTTTAACTGGCAGAAAGGTTAATGCTAACTGTCCGAATGCCCGATTCGTTCAACTAACATTCAGTTCAGTGGGAGGAAAAATATTTTCACTGAAGGAAGTTTTACTTTATATGAAAACGCTTTAACACTTTAGACAGGGAGATTCGTAGATATATGGAATTGACGAGGTTAGCGACTGAACAACGAAATGAAAATAGTATGGCACTGGATTAAATGTCAACAATCGGAATTTTAAATGTAATTAACGCTGAAGACAAAAAGGTTGCGACGGCCGTTGAAACGGTACTGCCCAAGGTTAATGACGCCATTGAACACACTTACAGCGCATTAAAACAGGGCGGTCGTCTGTTTTATGTCGGTGCGGGGACGAGCGGAAGACTTGGTATCGTAGATGCATCGGAATGCCCGCCAACGTTCATGACATCGTATGATACAGTTCAAACCATTATGGCAGGCGGAACCGGAGCTTTTTTTAAAGCTGTTGAAGGTTCTGAGGACGAAGAATCTCAGGGTGCCAGCGATATTAAAGCAAAGAATCTTACGGCTAAAGACGTTGTGGTGGGCATAACTGCAAGCGGCAGAACACCGTATCCGATCGGTGCGTTAAAGTATGCCCGGGAAATTGGTGCTTACACTGTTTCGTTATCATGCAATAACTATTCATTAATCAGTCAATTTGCTGATACTGAAATTGAAGTGGTTGTGGGCCCGGAAGTGCTGACAGGATCTACCCGAATGAAAGCAGCGACCGCCCATAAAATGATTTTAAACATGATCAGTACGACGACGATGATCAAGCTTGGGAAAGTCTATGAAAATCTGATGGTGGATGTTCATGCCAGTAATTATAAATTAGTGCAGCGGGCCAGACACATCGTTATGAAAATTACCGGCGTTGATTATAACGAAGCTGCTAGAGTGCTTGCTTTGACAAATAATCAGGTCAAGTCTGCCATTGTCATGATTAAAGGAGGTGTTACATACCAGGAAGCAGAAGAAGCAATTGAAAAGACTAACGGATACGTTCGAGACGCAATTGCATACGCACTTAATTTCAATGTCTGAAACGTCATTAATGGTCACATGAACGATTGATGCGTTTCATATATTTTAATTAAACAAAGGGGGAAGGTCATTTTGAAGCGATTACTAAAGAATCCTTTCGTGCTTTTGATGATGGCTGCATTGCTGATGATAGCAGTTGCCTGCTCAGATGATAGTTCATCAGAAGGATCGTCAGATGACAGCGGCGATAACTCAGGCGAAGCGGCCAGTGAAGGCGAAGGTTTAAGCGGAACACTTGAGATCCAGTACTTTGTCGGGGGTTATGGTGACTCATGGTGGAAGGAAGTTATCGGTGACTTTCAAGAAAAGCATCCTGATCTGGAAATTGTCGAACATGCTGGCCCAAATATTAATGAAGAAATGAGGTCGCGCTGGGTTTCCGGAGATCCGCCTGATGTTGTTTATATCGATGGTGCCGGCTCAAGTGAAACACAGATGGTTGAGGATGGCCAGTTGATGGATCTCACCGATTGGGTAAAGGATATCGAGGTTGATGGGAAACCATTGATGGATAGTTTCATTGTGCCGCCTTCCGATTTTGATGGCAGTGTCTACAGTCTACCGCTCGTATTTGATGCGTGGGGCACATGGTATGACAAAGCATGGTTTGAAGAAAACAATTGGGAAGTACCATCTGATTTTGAAAGTTTCATGAATTCAATGGGACAGATTAAGGAAGATGCAGGTATTTCACCATTTGTCACAACAGGCCAGCATCCATACTACTTCCTGCGCGGCATGCTGTATCCGGCATTTGGAGCAGCCGGCGGTGATGAACTGTTAAATGACGTTATTACAGGCGCTGAGGGTGCATGGACAAGTGACGCAGTGCTTGAAGTTATGAAAAAAGTCGAGAAAATGCAGCAGGAAGGCTATATTGACGAGGGATTTGCGGCGATTAACCATACACAGTCACAAATGAATTTCCTGCTTCACGACAATGCTTATATACCGGTTGGGTTCTGGCTTCCAAATGAAATGGAAGGCGACAAACCTGAGGACTTGGAGTATGGCTTCATTCCATCACCAATGAACGATGCCAGTGACCCAATGCCGATTGTACCGGACATGCGCCCGCTGGCGATTGCTGAACAGGCGGAAAATCCTGAGGCAGCCAAAGCGTTTGTTGAGTTTGTTTTCACAAAAGAATATGCCAAGTCGTTCTCTGAACATACAGGTGCCATCATGAACCTGCAGGGAGTAGACTTATCATCAAACGAAAACGTTCCGCAATACCTGATTGATGCAAACGAAATGATTAATGATCCGGAACAGGTCCAAATTTATCATAAGCCTCATCCAATGAGTGCTGATTTGGAAACGCCGATCAGTGATTCACTCGTTTCACTGATGCTTGGGAATATTACCGCTGAAGAGTTTGTACAGGAAGCAGAACAGGCGGCTGAGGAATACCGTAACAGTCAGTAAAATTCCGTTTGAAATCGGGCGAATGCATGCCTCCCATTGATAGGGGCTGTTAACAGAAAATCATATGGAATGCAAATAGAGCCTTGGTTCTCTGCATTCCATACCCTTATTTTCAGTAGAAAGAGTGATCGGATGGTACAATCTAAAAAACAAAAATACCTGTTTTTGGCATTTTGCCTGGTGCCGACATTCATTATGTTCAGTATTTTTACACTTTATCCATTATTCAGCGGATTGTATTATTCCTTTTTCGAGATGTCGGGCTCATCACAGGCAAAGGAATTTGTCGGGTTTGACAACTACATACAATTGTTTAATGATGAGATTTTTCCCGCGACAATCTGGCATGATTATTTCCTTGTTATAACTAAAGTAATCGGTATTATGATTATGGCCATGTTCATTGCTGTAGCATTAACACAGCTGAAAATTAAAGAAGCGCCGTTTTACCGGATCATCTTTTTCTTTCCCAATATCATGTCTGTCGTTGTCATTGGTATTCTGTGGGCATTCATTTACAATCCGGATCTGGGATTGGTTAACTCAGGACTCGAATTTATCGGGCTTGGAGAATGGACCAGGGCATGGCTGGGAAATGAAAATTGGGCGCTGGCCAGTCTCGTATTGCCGTCTATTTGGGCTGGAATCGGTCTGTTTATGCTGCTGTTAATGGGTGGAATTGCCAACATCTCCAAAAGTTATTATGAAGCGGCTCGGATCGACGGAGCGAATGAATGGCAGCAATTTTGGAAAGTAACGTTACCGCTTGTATGGCCTCAGATTAAAATTTCCATCCTGTATATCGTTATTACAACGTTAAACGGCTCCTTCATCATTGTTCAGGTCATGACCGGAGGCGGACCGAATAACGCAACACATGTCATGGGATCGTATCTTTATCAGCAGGCATTCCAGCAATATAACTTCGGGTATGGAGCGACAATCGGTGTTATGATTCTGGTAATTTCACTAATTACCGTATTAATCCTGCAGCTGCTGCTAAGAAGAGATAAGGTTGAATACTGATGAAAGAGGTGAACCAGCATGAAACGGAGTATAGGTGAAATCATATCAAGAACCGGAATTCGGATCCCATTAATACTATGGTCAATTGCCGTGCTTTATCCGATCATCTGGATGTTCATCGGGTCATTTAAATCAAACGCTGAAATATATGCCAATCCGTGGGGGCTTCCGGAAACGTGGAACGTCCAGAATTTCGTGACGGCCTGGACCGAGTATAATATTGATACAAGTGTGTTTAACAGTTTGATTGTTACAGTAGTGGGCGCGCTGCTGACATTGGTGTTGGCTATCCCGACTGCTTATGCACTTGAGCGGATCCGCTTTAAAGGCAGCAATTTTTTATTTACCTTATATATTTCAGCCATGATGATACCGATGGTGCTGGGCTGGATTCCGCTGTTTTTCCTGCTGGCCCAGTTTAACTTATTGGATAACATTTTCGGCCTTGCGATTGTTTATGCCATTAGTCAGCTGCCGTTTTCAATTTTCGTGCTCACCAGTTTTATCAGTACGATACCGAAATCGCTGGAGGAATCAGCGGCAATGGATGGCATGTCGCCATATGGCGTGTTATGGAAAATCATCACACCGCTTTCCATGTCTGGAATCATAACCGTGACAATCATGAACGCAATTCAGTTTTGGAACGAATATTTTATGGCATTGATCTTTCTGCAGAGTGAGGAAAATTATACGCTGGCACTGGCGATTGATTTTATCAGCAGTGAAGCGCAATATACAAACGCATGGGGGACATTATTTGCAAGCCTTGTTTTCGCGATTGTACCGGTTATCATTTTATATTCTATTTTCCAGCAGCGGATTGCAAAAGGCATGACAGAAGGTGCCATCAAGGGTTAATCAATAAAGCATTTGTCTGTTTTCGCATTATTCGAAAACAGACTGGATTTTTGAAAGGGTGTCCAGGTATGATTGAAGCAGGGCATCCTTTTTTTGATGTGGGTTGACAAAAGGCTTTTTGAACAACCTTTTAAAAGGAAATCACCAAAAAAATGGTGTCCCGCCCAAAGCGGGGCACCCATTGGTTATGAAAGAGGGGGTATCTTTCAACTTGTATCTATGATAAAACGAGAAATTCAAAACGTCTATCCAACTTCATGATTAAAAATGTTGTGCAAGTCTGTCAGTCAATGTCGAATGACCTGGTCGAAAAGTATGACGTCGCGCATGAGTTGCCACGATTCTTGGAAATTAATATACTGATTGTATTATGTCATAATAAGAGGTTTTGTGATGAGGATGCTGAATAATAAATGGGCTGTCTGGGGGCTGATGCTGCTTATCACAGTCATTTGGGGCTATGCATGGGTGTTTATGAAAGCCTCACTTAATTTTATGGGGCCGTTCACGTTCTCGGCGTTTCGGTTCGGAACAGGCGCAGCTACACTTCTGCTTGCCGTCTGGCTTGTAAAAGCAGGCAAGCCGCCGCGCAATATGTGGAAACATTTAATCGTCGTCGGGCTTCTGCAGACAACCATTGTGTTTACGTTTGTGATGTATGGTATGCAATTCGTCGATGCTGGCAAGTCATCTGTATTGCTTTATTCAATGCCGCTGTGGAGCAGTCTGTTTGCCGTGAAAATCTTGGGCGAAAAAATTACATCGGGAAAAATGCTTGGTCTTACGGTCGGCATGCTCGGCCTTGTTACGATTTTGGGATGGGACATTTTTTTCGTGCAGAATGCCGCGGTCATTTTTGGTGAGGTGCTGATTATCATTGCGGCGGTCGCGTGGGCTATATCGAACGTATACTATCGTGTCAAACTTGAAGGCATGACGCAGCTTCAGGTTTCCGCCTATCAGATGCTATTCGGGACGGCTGGTATCGTTATCGCCACGTTGTTCGCTGAGTGGGGAGAACCTCTCCAGTTGACGGGTGAAAGCATTTTTTACACATTGTTCACTGGTGTTCTGGCCTCTGCATTATGTTTTACTGTCTGGTTTTTGATTTTAAGTATGATTGATATGATTACAGCAACATTGTCGACATTACTTGTGCCGGTATTCGGGCTGTTCTTCGGCTGGTTGATTTTAGATGAAGAATTGACGAATAGTATTTTGCTCGGTTCTGCGATGATTATAGCCGGAATTGCTGTTGCCCAGGTTTTTGGGAAAGAGAAAACGCAGCAGGGTGTTCCAGAGACCAAATCTTCGGTCAAACGCTGAAGAATATACATCTAATAGAAAACGTCCCAGCTCCTTTAAAGCTGGGACGTTTCTGCACTTAAAAGAATAATAGCCCAATCGAAATCGGTATGAAACTGTAAAACAATATCAGACGGCGAAAGGCCATAATATCGCGGACATTTAATCCTGCAATCGCAAGCAGCGGCAGCGCCCAGAATGGCTGAATCATGTTTGTCTATATTCAGGTTCAAATCAAACCCATTCTGTACAAAGTGGTAGATGATAAATCCAAGCCCCATCAAACCGATCATGAGTGAGATAATTTGACTGTTTTCAAGGCGCTCGGCAGGCGTACTCTCTCCTGGGGGAGCTGACTCTTCCTCTTTATCCTCATAGTCTGTCGTATCCCGGCTTTTTCTACTTCTATTTAACACCTGGTCTTAATTGTGCTACATTATAATTATAAACATATTCCTTAAATCGGAGGTACATATATGACTGCACTATTAAAAGATAAAAATATTGTTGTGATGGGGGTTGCAAATAACCGCAGCATTGCGTGGGGGATTACAAAATCACTGCACAACGCCGGCGCGAACCTTATTTTCACTTATCGCCAGGAACGTTCGAAACAAAAACTGGAAAAACTTCTAAGTAAAAATGAGATTGAACCAAAACTGGTTGTCGCATGTGATGTGGAAGATGACGAAAGCATTGTCCAGGCGTTTCGGGAAGTTGGGGAACAGGTTGGCAACATTCACGGGCTTGTCCATTCCGTTGCGTTTGCAAACACCGATGAACTGCAGGGTGACTATGCTGATACATCACGCGAAGGTTATCTGATGGCACAGAATATCAGCTCTTACTCACTTGCTGCGGTTACCCGGGAGGCTCGCAAGTACATGACTGAGGGCGGTGGCATTGTGACGCAAACGTATCTGGGGGCTGAACGTGTGGTTCCAAATTACAATGTGATGGGCGTCGCCAAAGCTGCTCTGGAGGCAAGTGTGCGATATCTTGCTGAAGATGTCGGCAAAGATGGCATCCGCGTCAATGCCGTGTCAGCTGGACCGGTTAGGACGTTATCCGCCAAGGGTGTCGCCGGATTCAATGAAAAAATGTCGGTCGTGGAAGAAAAAGCACCGCTCCGCCGTCAGGTCGATCAGGATCAGGTTGGTGACGCAACCCTGTTTTTATTAAGTGATTTAGCACGGGGAGTTACCGGGGAAGTGCTCCATGTGGATTCCGGTTTTCATATTGTAACCGGCGCATAACCCATTCTATGATAACTAGCGGGCATTCTGAAAATGAGTGCCCGTATTTTCATTTGTTCATCCTGGCAGGGCATTAGTGTTTTTAAACGTTATATCCCCTAAATGAATTACAAGCCCTTCGACTCTCTGCATACGTTAAATCATATCAGCATACCAATCGCTTCCTTTTATACCCTCTATTGGCCGAAACAATAAAATCCCATCAATTGAAAATGATTCTAAAGGCCCAGCAAAAATATGAACAAGAAAACACAAAACAAACGTTTGTTCGCATTATTCGCTTATTTTGTGCTATACTACCAACCAAGAGCTGTTCTTTCAGGTGGGAAACGGTGACTCGTCTTTGCCGTCAAAGGGGGTGAGGCTTCTGGGTATGTTTGAAGTGTTTATGGTGCTGATTGGCTTCGGTACCATGTTGATTGGATTACTGGCGTTAATCGTCGAAATGATTAACAGAAAATAGACCCCTCAGAACCCTGCAACGGAATAAAAGAGAGGTCTATTCGTGAGAAGCCGAACCACTGATGGAACAGCTCAATCGACCACAGTATCTGCTGTGGTCTTATTACTATATGCAAATCTCTTCCTACATTATACCTAGAAATGACGGTGATGAAAAGAAAAAAGATTCTGGTATAAAGCGTAAATGCAATTTCATTCAAAGTGGGTGTTTTTCCCACTAAATTTTTTGAATTTTTTCTAACTGAAATAAGTGTAACTAAGGTTTTTGCCATTAGAGCCTGACGATAAGCTAAGTTTTCTAATTTGACCTCGTGTGCTATATTAGATTATAGACTTTGTACCTCATGATAGATTGAAAATAATTAAACTTTCCAGTCTGTTTGAAGGCGGCAATGGCTTATCGCCAAAGTATCTGGCGATAAGCCAAGTTTACTGATATAGAAGGGATACTTGAGGCATGGTAAATGATAATTCGAAAAGGATATATCAATTCCTGCTTGTAGCGGGAATAGTTATTGTAGCATTCAATCTTCGCCCTGCCATCACGTCTGTCGGACCGCTGATCGGTATTATCCGTGATGATCTCGGTCTGTCTAATTGGAGTGCAGGGATCCTGACAAGTTTGCCGCTGATAGCTTTTGCGCTCATGTCACCGGTCGCGCCGAAATTGGGGAACCGGTATTCTAATGAACGAACATTATTAATCGGTCTTGTTCTGCTTTTTATCGGAATTTCTGTGCGTTCTATTTCGGTATTTATCCTGCTGTTTATAGGCACGTTATTTGTCGGACTGGGAATTGCCATATGCAATGTGCTGCTTCCGAGTGTGATTAAGGAAAAATTTCCGCAAAAAGTCGGACTGATGACAAGTGTCTATTCAACATCAATGGGTATTTTTGCGGCATCAGCTTCTGGTTTTAGCATTCCGTTTGCGCAGGGTCTTAATATGGGCTGGCAACTGGCACTGCTTGTCTGGGCAACTCCTGCAGTACTTGGAATCATCATTTGGTCTTACCTGTCCAGGAAAGAAGCATTACCTGATGAGGAAGAAATGAGATATGTTAAATTGGGCGATAACCGGATGTGGAAATCGCCGCTTGCCTGGCAGGTAGCATGTTTCATGGGACTGCAGTCATTTTTGTTTTATGTAACGATTTCATGGCTTCCCGAAATTTTGCATAGTAATGGACTGTCAATGGCAACCTCGGGATGGATGTTGTCGTTCGCCCAGTTTGTCGGGCTGCCAGCCAGTTTTATTGTTCCGGTTGCAGCTGGTCGGCTAAAATCACAGCGAAGCATTGTGCTTGTGATGGCACTCCTGGCTTTCGGCGGTTATGGCGGATTGCTGCTGGGTGATTCTTATACGGTCATGGTAATCAGTACTGTCCTGATCGGCCTTACATTAAGCGGGACATTTGCGCTGGCACTGGCATTTTTGGGCATGCGTGCACGCAATCCCCAGCATGCAGCTATCCTGTCCGGGATGGCTCAAGCGCTTGGCTATACGCTGGCAGCGGCGGGGCCGATGTTTATTGGTTATTTATATGATGTTACGCATGAATGGACGATACCGCTTATGACACTTATCGGTGTAGCTTTTATAGTCATGATTTTTGGAATGGGCGCCGGGCGTGACCGGTATGTCCTGAGCTGAAGTTTCACTTAATTTAATGGATGTGACACAGATGGAACAGCAAGCCTATACGATTAAAGATTTATACTTTTGGCGGATCACTCTCAGCCTGGCACTGGCATCTTTTTTTGTCTTTGCCGGGATGTATGCCGTACAGCCGCTTTTCCCGGTTTTCGTAAAAGATTTCGGAGTCTCGGTATCGGCTTCAGGGCTTGCGCTTTCCATGACGATTATCGGACTAATTGCAGGGCTCATTGTCCTCGGGTTTTGGTCGGACAGGAGCGGACGCACTGTTTTTATTAAGCTGTCGCTTGCAGGTGCATCGATTCCATTTTTGCTTATACCGCTTTCAGACTCGTTTTTGCTTCTGCTTGTCTTGCGGCTTGCACAGGGATTCGCGCTGGCGGGGCTCCCAGCGGCGGCTATTGCTTACTTGAGCGAGGAAATTGATAAACGCAGTGTCCATGTGGCGACAGCGCTCTACATATCGAGTAATGCGCTTGGCGGTATGGCGGGGCGTGTCATGACCGGTTATATTACCGACCATTTCTCATGGGAAATCGCTTTTTACGTACTGGCCGTTATTGGACTGGTGATTTTGGGGGCGGTTATGTTTATGCTTCCGAAATCACGATTCTTTGCGCCAAGCAGGTTGCCGTTTTCAAATGATCTGAAGGCGTTTATTTTTCATCTGAAAAACCCGGCCTTGCTGCTCATATTTGGTCTTGGCATTGTGCTGCAGCTTTCATTCACCGGCATTTGGACGTATCTGCCGTTTTATCTTGAGGCGCCGCCGTTTTCATTGTCGCTTGAAGCCGTTTCATATATGTTCTTTGCATATGGCCTGGGTGTCATCGGTTCACCTCTTGCAGGCTGGCTTGCTGGGCGTTTCAGTTTGAAAATGATCCGGCTGACCGGTGTGTTTGTCATGGTCTTAGGCTTTTTGATAACACTCGGACCTGAGCTGTGGATGATCATTATCGGGCTTTGTGTGGCTTGTCTTGGGTTTTTTACAGCGCATTCTCTTACAGCATCATCCGTTGCCGAAGAAGTGAGCCACCATAAAGGGAGTGCGTCCAGTTTGTATCTGGTGTCTTATTATATTGGAGTTGCTCTTGGAAGTTCTGCCCTCGGTCCGTTGTGGAGCAATTGGGGCTGGATGGGGCTTGTCATTCTGCTTGCGTGCGTTCCTGCCATCTATGTGGTGATTATCCGTCTAATTCAGAACAGGAATAAACAGCACGCAGCCTCTTAATGTTTATCTCATAAAGGTCAAAAAAGGAAATCGCCATTGCAGCGATTTCCTTTTTATCAGTTATTTTTCATCATATCCGGAATTTCTGTCAGATCAATCCCCCATACGACAGGTAGCCAGAAGTAGATGGCTAGTGACACTAGTATTATACCGAAAATATTCAAGGCTACACCTGCTTTGGCCATATCCGGAATCCGCAAATAGCCGGATCCGAATACGACCGCATTCGGTGGTGTTGCCACCGGAAGCATAAATGCACACGATGCAGCCACGCCTGCAGCAATCATGACGGCATATGGATGAACGCCCAAAGCGACAGCCAGTGAGGCCATGATTGGGTACATCATGTTTGCTGTTGCTGTATTCGAAGTGATCTCTGTCAGGAAGATAACCATACCCGCTACAGCAATCAGTACAAGGAAGAGGTTAACGCCTTCAAGCACGGTTAGCTGGTTACCAATCCAGTCTGACAGCCCTGATGCTGTGAATCCACTGGCGATTGCCAAGCCCCCGCCAAACAGAAGCAGGATGCCCCATGGGAGTTTGACAGCTGAGTCCCAATCCAGCAAATGATCGCCTTCTTTGTTTTTGGCCGGAATGATGAACAGGATGATTGCCGCAGTCATGGCAATAATCGCATCATTGATGTTTTCGTTCACGTATTCAGTCAGGATAAATGAGCGCGTTATCCATGCCAGAGCTGCAAACGTGAATACGACAAGTACTGCTTTTTCTTCAAAAGACGCCCTTCCAAGATCAGCCTTTTGTGCTAGGATAACTTGCCGTCCGCCAGACAGCTGGTTCATTTTTTGCGGATATGCTATTTTCACCAAATAAAACCAGATGATGAAAATAAACAGCCAGGCAACGGGTACACCGAACAGCATCCATCCGGCAAACGAGATTTCAATCCCATATATATTATTGACAACACCTGCCAAAGCGGTATTTGGCGGTGTACCGATCAGAGTTGAAATACCCCCGACAGAAGCGGAATACGCAATTGCCAGCATAAGTGCTTTGCCAAATCCAAAGTTTTCTGCCGATGTGTCAATCGAATCATCGTCTTTCAGCTGGTCGGAAACCTGATAAATGATTGCAAGCCCGATTGGCACCATCATCATGGCGGTAGCAGTATTGGAAATCCACATGGACAGAAACCCTGTTGCAACCATAAAACCGAGAATGATTCTTTCGGTGTTGGTTCCGATAATCGAAATGATGGTCAGTGCGATCCGTCTGTGAAGATTCCACTTTTCCATAGCAAGAGCAATCATAAAACCGCCCATAAAAAGAAAAATGGTATCATCTCCATAGGATGATGTGGTGGCACCGATATCCAGTCCGCCTGTCAGCGGGAAAAGAATAATCGGCAGCAGTGATGTGGCCGGGATCGGGATTGCTTCCGTCATCCACCACACGGCAATCCATAATGTGCTGGCAAGTACAGCTTGACCGGCACTGGAGAGTCCCTCAGGCTGGAAAAACAATAATGTCACTATAAAAAGAATAGGTCCTAAAAACAGCCCGATATATTGAGCAGGTGAATACGAGCGGCGCTTATTGTTTCCGCCGTCCCCGCCGCCAGATTCTTTGGCACTGTTTGGGTTCGTGCTGTCAGATCCAAACTTTGAATCATTCGGCCGCACGAAAAAGTGCAGCAGATCTTTAGCCTGGTCATGTTTGTCCCATAGCCAGTCCCATGCAGCAGTAATCATACAGTTCCTCCTTTTTAAAATTAGTAATCGATAAAATGAAATCGATAACAGTAATCGAAATTATACATTATTATAAATTAAATATACAATAACGAGCAAACTTTTGTTATCCCGCCCCTCCTGAACGTTATGTTAAGCTGTTAATGAGGATGGAAACCTTTTTATTTGAAATGGACTATTTTGTTACGTATTACTAATGGGATTCGTCCTGATCTTGGCCAATGCGGCGCTGCCAGTAACCATAGAATGATTGCTTAGCAACCCGAAATATACTACAATTATCTGGTATGGTGCCGTAAAGTGGGTTAGTTTATGATACATAACGAACGCGAGCAGGAGACCTGCATTTGCCGGGTTCATTTCGGCGTTGAACGAGGGTGCTGCAATCGCAAGAATGTTTGACATAAGAGTAACAGAAAAGAGGAGCGTCTGAATGGCTATTAAATTGATTGCATTGGATATGGATGGAACGTTACTGAATAGTGAGGAAGCTGTTTCTGATTATAATCGGCAAAAGATTGCACAGGCATTGGCAAAGGATGTCCATGTCATACTCAGCACCGGCCGCTGGCTGAATTCATGCTATCCGTATGCCGAGTCGCTGAAATTGCCGTCTTTTTTGATTACCTGCAATGGCGGTGAAATCTGGACGGTTGAAAAGGAATTGAAAGAGCGCCACCTGCTTGATCCAGAGCGTGTCAAGCTGATGTGGGAACTGGCAAACGATCTGGAATTGAGAACATGGATGGTTTCGACTGACAAGATCTGGTATGGGACAGGGCCGGATAATTTTTCGGAGAGCGAGTGGCTTAAATTCGGCTGTGATTCGTATGACAGCGAAAAATTGGATACCGTCGTCAAGGAACTTTCGCACTATGATGACCTTGAACTGACAAACTCACTTCCGACGAACATTGAGGTTAACCCAAAAGGGGTCAGCAAAGCAAGCGCCCTTGAAAATGTGTGTAAGGAGCTTGGTTTTTCGATGGAAAATGTGCTGGCAGCAGGGGACAGCCTGAATGATATCAAAATGATTCAGGAAGCAGGTGTCGGTGTGGCAATGGGAAATGCCCAGGAAGCCATTAAGAATGTTGCTGACTATGTGACAGACACCAATAACCAGCATGGGGTCGGTAAAGCCATCGAGAAATTTGTGCTCCAGGATTGAACAGTCGTCCTTCTATTTGGCAGTTTTTGCACATATACTGTAACAACCGTGTCAATTTCAAAATTTTACTATTGGTTGGAAAAGGCGTATAATCGATATAATACCATGAAAGGGGATGCTGTTATGTCATTTTCCCGTGGACCAAAACAACCTATTCCAGAAGTAGAAACAAATGTATGGTCATGCACGAATGATAGCTGTGCAGGCTGGATGAGGGAATCATTTAGTTTTAATGAGGATCCGGAATGTCCGCTTTGTCAATCTTCAATGGCAAAAGAAGTACGTGTGCTGCCTGAACTGGAAGAATGAAGATCACATGAAAACCGGAATAAAACATCAGAATGGTCGTCTGAATAAGGTGTCTGTGTAGGGCATTTTTTAATATGTGCTGATTGATAACAGTATCTGCTGTTAATTTATAAGAATCTGCCTTGCGTGTATATAAACGAGGCAGATTTTTATAATCGAAAAAGACTAAATAGTGGATTAATTCCAAAACCAGTTGTATAATTTGAAATAGAGGATTCATCCAGACCCTCATCCATATGTAAGCGATTACAATTATAAAGGGAGGAATAGCAGGGTGAAGTATACAAATCCGAATACAGAAGGGGCTAAAGTTAATTTTCAGAAGCGGTATGACAATTATATTGGCGGGGAATACCGTCCGCCGGCAAACGGAAAGTACTTCGAAAATGTCAGCCCTGTGACAGGGAAAGTTTTTTGTGAACTGGCCAGGTCGACGAAAGAAGATGTGGAAGCGGCAGTTGATGCAGGATACGCCGCCAAAGATGCATGGGCACAGACATCTGTGGCGGAGCGTGCGGATATATTAAATAAAATTGCAGATCGGATGGAAGAAAACCTTGAAAGCTTAGCTGTTGCGGAAACGTGGGATAATGGAAAGGCAGTCAGAGAAGGTCTTGCAGCTGATATCCCGCTTGCAGTCGATCATTTTCGTTATTTTGCCGGGGCGATCCGCGCACAGGAAGGCGGTGTCAGTCAGATTGATAATGATACAGTAGCTTACCATTTCCATGAGCCGCTCGGGGTTGTCGGACAAATCATTCCATGGAACTTTCCTATTTTAATGGCAACATGGAAACTGGCACCAGCACTTGCAGCCGGTAACTGTGTTGTCCTGAAACCAGCTGAGCAGACCCCGGCATCGATTCATGTATTGCTTGATCTGATTAAGGATCTTCTTCCAGCGGGTGTTCTCAATATTGTAAATGGATTTGGCGTTGAAGCCGGGAAGCCGCTAGCATCCAACAGCCGGATTTCCAAAATTGCCTTTACCGGTGAAACAACGACAGGGCGGCTTATTATGCAATACGCATCAGAAAATATCATTCCGGTCACGCTTGAACTCGGTGGAAAGTCACCAAATATTTTCTTCCCTGATGTCATGGATAAAGATGACGGGTTTTTGGATAAAGCCATTGAAGGTCTTGTGATGTTTGCCCTGAACCAGGGTGAGGTCTGCACGTGCCCATCACGCGCACTGGTTCATGAATCCATTTACGATGAATTTATGGAACGGGCCATCAAGCGGGTCAATGAAATTAAAATCGGTCACCCGCTTGATACAGATACCATGATGGGTGCTCAGGCTTCACTGGAGCAAATGGAAAAAATCAAATCATATCTGGATATTGGTAGACAGGAAGGTGCCGAAGTGCTTGTTGGCGGTGGTGTTAACCAGCTCAAGGGTGATATGGAGGAAGGCTATTACATTGAGCCAACCATTTTCAAGGGCGACAATAAAATGCGGATTTTCCAGGAAGAAATTTTCGGCCCGGTGCTTGCAGTCACAACATTTAATGAAAATGATGAGGCCATGAAAATCGCTAACGACACACTTTACGGACTCGGAGCGGGTGTTTGGACACGGAACATTAACACGGCCTATCGTTTCGGCCGTGGAATTGAAGCCGGTCGTGTCTGGATGAACTGCTACCACCAGTATCCGGCACATGCGGCATTTGGCGGTTATAAAAAATCAGGTATCGGCCGCGAAAACCATCTCATGATGCTTGATCATTATCAGCAGACGAAGAATCTCTTAATCAGTTACAGTGAAGATCCGGCAGGGCTGTTTTAGATCCATTTGTTGAAAATAGCGGAAACTAGTTTCTCCACCATAAATTATACAGAAGGGGTGTGACAGATGGTCGAACGTGTAACGGCAACTGATGAGGCGCTGAATCTGATCAATACCTTGGAAGAGACACATGGTCCACTCATGTTCCATCAATCAGGCGGCTGTTGTGATGGCAGCTCACCAATGTGCTATCCGCGTGGCGAATTCCGTGTCGGCGAATCAGACGTGCTGCTCGGAGAAATCGGTGAAACACCTTTCTATATATCAAAAGATCAGTATGAATACTGGAAACATACACAGCTGATCATCGATGCCGTTGATGGCCGCGGCGGCATGTTTTCGCTCGAAGGTCCAGAAGGAAAACGGTTCTTAACGAGATCCAGGGTCTTCAGTGAAGAGGAACGAAAAACATTGAATTGAGAAAAATTCCATGCAGGCTCAGCACTGCATGGAATTTTTTGAATTAATGAAGATCCTCATTCCTTAAGCTGCAGCGCAAATATGAGCGGGAGAGCGGGAGAGTGGGTGACATGGGCCATGGGCGGGAAATGTAACAGCCCTGTAGAAAAGAGATTCGTTCACGCCGAGAATGAAATCCTCCAAGGGAATGAGATTTGCTCATAATGCTGGCAGATTTCAAGTGTGATAGATGTTTTATTCCTCTGTTTATACTAAAATCGAACTGAAAAGTGATTTGAGGGCATGATTAAAAAAATCTTTAGATGCCCCCATTTCCGGTTTTGTAACGATTATAGGTACAAAGGATTCTTTTAGGAGGTATGTATAGCTATGAAAAAGAAAATAGCATTGATTCAAATGGATGTGACGTATGGCGATCCGAAAGTGAATTTTGCTCATGTTAACAAGTGGGTGATGGATGCAGCAAAAACCGGCGCGGATATGGTTGTGCTGCCTGAGCTGTGGGATACTGGCTACGATCTGGAACGTTTTGATGTGCTTGCTGATAAAGATGCCCATGCGACAACTGAGTTTTTAAGTGAATTAGCAAACCAGCACAATATCACCATTATTGGCGGATCTGTTGCTGAAAATAGTAACGATGGCAAGAAAAATACGATGCTGGTGGTTGATCAGAATGGCGAGCTTATCCATAAGTACAGCAAGCTGCATCTGTTTCAGCTGATGGATGAGCATTTGCATCTCGTTGAAGGACAGGATGATGCCGATTTTGAATTGGAGGGTGTTCCTTCTGCCGGCTTCATTTGTTATGACATTCGCTTTCCGGAGTGGCTGCGCAAATCAGCGGTCCATGGCGCGAAAGTGATGTATGTTGTGGCAGAATGGCCAAAGCCCCGCGTTGACCACTGGAAGACGTTGCTGCAGGCGCGCGCGATTGAAAATCAATGCTATGTCGTTGCCTGCAACCGCGTTGGTGCGGATCCGAATAATGAATTCGGCGGAATGTCACTTGTGGTGGATCCATGGGGTGAGATTGTCACTGAAGGCGGAGAAGACGAGAAAATGGTCCTGGCTGAAATTGATTTGGATAAAGTGGACGAAGTACGTCAACGGATTCCGATTTTTAGGGACCGGCGGGAGGATAGGTATTAATAAATGTAACACCAATCATTTTAAACACGCATAAGCTAAATAGGCAGCACTGTTATTTCTTCAAGAAAGGGAGTGACCGCTTTGCCAAACTTGCATTACTATGTCACTGGTAACACAGCTGAAGGTCTGGTCAATCACCTTGACACTAATCTATATAAGATTAATCAGGTTATTGCACTAAAGCATCCATCGGCCCGGTTGAAAACGGCCATCGTTAAAAAGTTGGCTGAACTGTACAAAAACAGCAATCTGGAGATACTTGAAAGCGCGCTTGGCAATGACTATCTTGACGGTATCATTATTTCTGAAAAGTCCCTAGCATTCATCGATGCGAATGTGGCGACCATGAGCACTGAAACTCTTGATCTGACAAACTCTTTTCCGGCAAAGAAACAGGAATTATCGGCAGTCAATAGACTTACCCAAAAAGCATACGACAGCTTTGCAGAAGGCTTGAAAATCCACGATGAGCTGGAGGACATATACATTAATCAAATGGATTTTGGTCATGCGGATAAGTTCGCGGAACAATTCATCAATGATTTACTTAAAGATATTCCAAAGAAGAACCGACAGCCGCATACTTACACGCGACTTTTTGGAACAAACACTGCCGATGGTGTGGTGAATGTGGTGCCGCATCTTGTTAAGAATATAAAAAATGTCCACTATATTAAGGGCCGGGCAGGTACAGGGAAGTCCACGTTTATGAAAAGGATTGCAGCAGCATGCGCAGGTAACGGTTTGGATGTGGAGATGTATTACTGCAGTTTCGATCCAAATAGTGTTGATATGGTACTTGTTCGTGAGTTGGATTTTTGTATTTTTGACAGTACGGATCCGCATGAATTTTTTCCGCAGAAGGAAAGTGACAACATCGTCGACTTATATGATGAATTTATTGCCGCCGGGACAGATGAGAAATTTGAAACGGAAATTTATAATACGAATGCTCAATACAAATCGTGTATGAAAGAGGGCATCCGTTATTTGAAAGAGGCCGGCGAAAAACGACAAGCAATAGAGGACCAGTTCATGGCTGCTATTTCAGACGATGATGTTGCCCAATGTGCGCTATCAATTCGCAATTAATGGAAATTAATAGTTGTTTCTTTTCTAAAATTAAAAAGTATGGTATGATTTTTGAACAATACAACGCCTTTGTTGTCTTGTGCTGATAGTAAAATGAAGTGCCCATTCCTTACTATGTCCCCATAGTAAGGAATTTCTATTTTTGATAATTTTACTTACTTTTATCAATTTTCTTAACATTGATACGAAATAGACTTCATTTTAACAATTAGAATTATAAGGAGTGTTACGATGTCAAAACAGAATAATAAAGGCGAATTCAAGCCGTATGTGCCGGCTTCCCAAAATCCGCCTCAATTCACATGGGTGGCCATGGTTATTGGTGCGATCCTTGCGATTGTATTCGGTGCAGCCAACGCATACTTAGGCTTGATTGTCGGGATGACGGTATCTGCATCAATCCCGGCGGCGGTTATTTCTATGGCCGTGCTGCGGATTATTATGAAGCGTACATCCATTTTGGAAAATAACATTGTACAGACGATCACGTCGACGGGTGAGTCGCTCGCTGCAGGTGTCATTTTCACATTGCCTGCGCTGTTTATCTGGCAATTGGAGCCAAGTTTGACGACGATTGCCATTATTGCATTGGCAGGCGGCATTTTAGGTGTCGTGCTAATGATTCCACTCCGCCGTGCATTGATTGTCAATGAGCATGAAACGCTCCCATATCCGGAAGGTACCGCATGTGCCGAGGTACTTCATGCCGGTGAAGAGGGTGGTAAAGGTGCTAAACTGGTAATGGGCGGTCTTGGCATCGGTGCAGTATTTAAGCTGTTGACGGATGCAGTCAAAGCTTTCCCTTCATCTGTTGAATGGGAAATTTACAAATTTAAGAACGCAGCAATCGGTATGGATACATTGCCGGCAATGCTCGGTGTTGGCTATATCATCGGGCCAAGGATTGCTGGTGTTATGTTTGCAGGTGGTGTCCTGGGCTGGCTCGGTATTATTCCGCTGATCAGTTTTATTGGTGATGTCACTACCACTCCGATTTATCCAGGTGAAGTGCCGATATCTGAAATGGGCTTTCATGATATCTGGGATAATTATCTTCGCTACATTGGTGCCGGTGCAGTAGCATTCGGCGGTATTATGGGATTGATTAAAACAATGCCGACGATTGTTTCATCGTTCAAAGGTTCGATTAAAGGTTTCTCAGCATCCGGTGACACAACCGATCTTCGGACAGACAGAGACATCCCGATGTCATTAATTGTTACCCTGACAGTTGTATTTATGGGCATTTTATTGTTCTATCCAACCATTAATGTTGGTGTTGTCGGAGCCATCCTATTATTTATTTTTGGCTTCTTCTTCGTGACCGTATCATCCCGGATTGTCGGTGTTGTCGGAAGTTCTTCCAACCCTGTCTCCGGTATGACGATTGGTGCATTGATTTTTATTTCACTTGTGCTTTCTGCTATCGGCCAGACCGGACAAGCAGGGGCAGCGACAGCTATTATTATCGGTTCGGTTGTGTGTATTGCAGCGGCAATTGCAGGTGATACCTCACAGGATCTGAAAACTGGCTATATCGTTGGTGCAACGCCTAAATGGCAGCAAATTGCTCAGCTATACGGTGTTTTGATTACGAGTATTGTTATTGGCTTTATTCTGATTTTACTAGATAATGCGTATGGGTTTGGTTCAGAAGAGTTGCCTGCACCACAGGCCGTGCTGATGTCAATGATTGTTGATGGTATCATGAATGGTGATCTGCCATGGAATCTAATCTTTATAGGTGCTGCGGCTGCCGCGACAGTTGAATTGTTTGGTATCGGCTCTCTGCCATTTGCGGTCGGACTGTACCTGCCTATTCATACGACAGCACCAATTATGCTTGGCGGTATTATCAGCGGCATCATAAAACGCCGGTCGAAAAACAATGAAGAATTTGAAGCGAAAAATGAGCGCGGTATTCTGCTTGCATCCGGTTATATAGCCGGTGAAGCGTTAATGGGTGTCATTGTAGCATTAGCCGTAACAGCTGGAGTCGTCTTCCCTGAAGAAACAATCTTCGGACCTTGGGCTTCCTTGATTGCGATCGGTATTGTAGCATGGTATCTGTTCCGCATGGCTAATAAAAAGCCAGCTAAATAAAGAAACGCATTTTTCCCGGAGCCATCCTTTTATAAGGATGACTCCTATTTAATAGACAGTGTCATATGTGTAAATAAAGAAGTCTGCCGATATGGACCGGCAGACTTCTTTCATTTCTATTTAACCTCTTTTAGAATATCGGTTACTTTTTCAACGGTGTAACCACTGCCACCTTTATCCTGCGTATTTTCAACCATCATGGCGATTAAGATATCCTGATCTTCAGAAGGATACCCGACAAACCAGCCATTTTCCTTACCGTTTTCTTCTTCATCAGTCAGTTTGAGCTCCGCTGTCCCAGTTTTGCCGGAAATTGGAAAATCTGCATCCTGCGCTTGTTTGGCGGTTCCGTTATTAGCGGCAACCACGTCACGGAGTGCTTCTTGAATCAGTGTGGCATGATCACTGCTTATCAGTCCTTCTTTCCAGACCTGCCCTTTTTCGGTGTCGGCCAGCAATGTTGGTTTGAGCATATTGCCATCGTTTAATAACGGGGTATAGGTTAATGCCAAATGGAGGGAACTAGTTTCAATCTCTCCCTGGCCATAGCTCGTATTGGCAAGCAATACCTCATCATTAATCGAGCCGCTCGATGATATAGTAGATGCTGTTATCGGGTAGTCGAATGGCAAATCTTCACCAAACCCAAATTGCTGCAGACCATTAACGAATTTATCGCTGCCCATTTCGACTGCTTTTCTGGCAAAATAAATATTATCGGAGCGGACAAGTGCGTTAGTTATATCAACCGGTCCGTTCGACTCGCTCACACGGCGAACCTCATAATCGCCCCAGCCTTCACCGTTGCTCCACGTCAGGCCATTTATTTCCATGCCTTCACCGGGTACAATGCTTCCGTTATTCAGGCCAATTGCTGCCGTTACCGGTTTGATGGCTGAGCCGGGGGCAAATGTTGCAGAAAATCGGTTCAGTGTCGGTTTTTTCGGATCGTTTTGTAATTCATCATACTCAGACTGGGAAATGCCATATAAAAACTTGTTAGGGGCAAATCCCGGGCTGCTGACCAGCGCGAGTGTTTCCCCGGTCTTAGGGTTGATAGCGGCAGCAGTACCGGTATCATCACCATAAGATTCATAGATCGTTTCCTGGACCTCAGCATCGATGGTTGTCACGATATTTTCGCCGTTTTCCGCCTCTTTCTCAGCAATAACAGTTTCTTCTCCGTTTTCCCTGACGGCACTTATCTTAGCCCCTTCTTCACCCTTAAGTCTCTCCTCAAATAACGACTCGAGACCGCGTTGTCCAATCATGTCCTCTGAATCATATTTGTCAGAGTCAAGTTCTTCAAGATCCTCTGCCGTCACCTGGCTGATATAGCCGGTAAGGTGCGAGGCTGCCTCGCCGAGTGGATAGACTCGGCCGGTCGCTTCGCGTATGGAGACACCATCAACTTCGAGTAACTGGCTCACCGTATTCTCTGCAGACGGCGGTAATTTTTTGAGCGGTACATGCATATTTGGTTTTACCCAATCCTGATTCAGGCTGCTGTCAATGGTTTCAACTGAAATCCCCAGTAAGTCAGCAATTTCTTGTTTCGCCTGCTTCGGATCATCACCCAATTTTTCCGGTACAATACCGACTTCGTTTACTGTGTCATTAAGTGCTAATGGCATCCGGTTACGGTCGAGTATCTCGCCTCGCTTCGGTTCGGTCGTTTCCAGCCGTATGTCAGCACCATCCTTGATCTCGGGGAAAATAAACCCGGGATTCCATTTGACGAACCAATTTTCGTCTGAGTCGTCTTCTCCGCTTTCTTCTCTGATAAGTGTTGCTTCATAATCAAATGATATTGGGCCGGCTATCGATTCCATTTCAACGGTAAAAGGAAACTGTGCTGTCCCTTCATCCATAGCGGTTTCCATTTGCTCCTCAGATAGGTTTTCAAAAGATACCTGAAGGCTCGATATGTTTAAATCACTGTAAATATTTTCGTATCGGTCAACAAAATCCTCGGTTGGGTATGTCTCTTCCGAGTTTGAGCTAATCATCTTATACATTTCGGTGAATTCCTGGTTGTTCCAGTGATTGATATATTTTTCAAAGCGTTCCTGTGGTGTCGGTTCGTTATTTGAACACGCGGTGGCTATAAGCAGCAGAAAAAAAGAAAATAATATTGCTATTTTTTTCATGCAATCCCCTCTATCTCCCTTTATTTAGTATATCACGTCATCTATACGAAAACATGCAAACAATGCGGGGCACTTATCCTACGATTTCATTAGAAAAAAGGTGAAAGTCATTAGGGTTAACTTTTACCTTGCTTCCATGTGGTTTTTTAGTTCGGTTGTGACACGGCCCCACTCATCATCTGACACAATGTAGTACCATATGTCGCCAATATATTGGCCACTTCCGCTTATTTCCATAGAGTCAATCGTGCTCCGGGTCTGCCGGTAATCGGAAAACAACGTCTGCATCTGGTCGAAAGTCAGATCAGTTTTGACATTATCACCGACGATATCAAGGATGTTCGTGACTTTCGTGATACTTGAGAAACTCGCGCCTTTGTCGATCGCTGCTTGAATAACGCTGCGCTGACGCTCATTTCGGCCTAGGTCTCCTCGAGGATCGTCCTTACGCATGCGAATGTAATTTAAAGCTTCGTCACCATTCAAAGTTATGTCGCCTGCCGGGAAATCATAACCGCCTTGTGAAAATGCACGGTCATTTGTGACGGTAATCCCACCCAGGGCATCAATGCCTTGCCTGAAGCCTTCCATGTTCACCTTAATGTAAAAGTGGACAGGAACATCTAGCGTCTGGTTTACTGTATTCACGGACAGCTGCATATCCCCAAATGCATACGCATGGTTGATTTTATCCAGGCCATGACCTGGTATATTAACCCGTGTATCGCGGGGGATGCTGAGCATTTTCATGGAATCAGTATTTGGATTCATCGATACCAGAATCATCGTGTCAGAACGCCCCTTGTCATTTTCGCGTTCATCGACACCAAGCAGTAAAATATTAACCGATTTCTTTTCATTGAAAGTTGACTCAAGTTCCTTTTTCCGTTCAGGGTCATTATCCCTTGGCAGTGGATTGTGCATCGTTTCAGCTGTATCGCTGACTTTATCGTATATGTACACCAATCCTAACCCGGTAATTAATAATAACAATAATATAATGCCCCCGACCCAGTACGGCCATTTACGGCGTTTCTTGCGTTTATTTTCAACCCGTAAGCTCAAATGGATTCTCCTCTTCAGATTAATTGACTGCGAATTTATGTTTGGAAATAAAATTCTTTCTCTTTATAGACGTATGAGTGCTACTTGAAGTTTCATTATAATTTTGACTATATGCCATCTCAGATCACATTTCAAGTACGACACCTGAGTCATAATACCCAATTTGGTAAAATTTTGTTTTAACATGACAAAACTCGTCCCAATTTGACAAAACAAGACGTTCAAATATTAACGGAAATATAGTACTATAGTCATAGATATAAGGGAGCTTGCTCGGGGGATAGCATACATATAAGATGCAGGCCCAAAGTATGGTGTTGGGATTGAGGACCGACTGGAAATTTGATTGGAGGTTGCTTATGTTGAGGATGAATGAAAATGCGGCAATTGATCAGGAATGGGTCGAACTGATAAAAGAGGCTAAACGTATCGGGCTAACTGTTGACGATGTGCGCATGATGCTGGATAGAAATCCAAAAACATGTCATTCTTCATAAACTGACGTGCTCAATATAGAACCGTACACCTTTTTGTGATATAATTTAAGATGAAAGAGGTGTATGTGTTGATAGGTGAAAAGATTAAACAATTGCGCCAGGAAAAGAAAATGTCCATATCCGAACTTGCAGAAAAAGCAGGTGTTGCAAAATCCTATTTAAGCTCCATTGAACGAAACCTTCAGACAAATCCATCCATTCAGTTCGTCGAGAAAGTCAGTTCTGTTCTGGGTGTTCCGGCGAATAACCTAATCCGCGAAGATCATCTCTATGAATCATCAGAATCGTTAGATGGAGAATGGCTGCAGATTGTCCGGGAGGCGATGGACTCAGGCGTGTCAAAAGAACAGTTTAAAGAGTACCTCGATTTTTATAAATGGCGGAATCAGCAAAATAACTGATATTAGTGCGTGTTCAAAAATGAGGAAAACAGCCATCGACGAAATTCGATGTGTGATTGTTACCGGACTTTTTGAACAACCTCTATTAGAACCGTGAAGTTGAGGCTTGCGGTTTTTTAATGCTGTTTCTGAGAGGGATTAATTATCATATTTTAATACCTGGACGCTGGCACGCGTCGTGAGGAGATAGATTATGAAGAAATATATATACTGGCTGCTGCCGATATTATGGATGGGTGCTATCTTTTATTCGTCGGCACAACCATATGAGGAACAGGATATGAAGCCATTTATGGAAAGAGCGTTTGATCTATCCTTTCTGGTGCCATATCTTGATTGGATTTCATTTACATATCATCAGTCTGAAGTGAGTGTTGCGGCTTTAGGTGTGGAAGGATTGGTTGAATTTTTTATTCGGAAGGGTGCCCATCTCGGTGTTTTCTTTATCCTGATGTGTTTATTTTTTACGGCTGTAGCCAAGACAATCGGGCTGAAACTTCTGGGAGCGTTAACCTTATCATTTTTGCTGACAGCTGCATATGCTACTATAGATGAATTTCATCAAAGTTTCACAACAAACCGCACACCTTACCTTGGCGACGTTCTGTTAGATGGTGTCGGTGCCCTAAGTGCGGCGATTCTATTATTCTTTTTTCAGCGTTACCGGACAAAAAACACTGCCTCATGACGAAATAAGTGTGAGGAAAACAATGAATGTGACATATTTCGACAACATCATCCTGCAAAATGTGGTATGATTCTATTAAAACTAATAAAATATGTCAGAAAACGCCTGATAGTATACAATAGATCATGGATCGATGTTTGGCGTTTTTGACCACATTTAAAAGGCGGTTTTATAAATGGCAGAGCAAGAGCGATATAGACATTTGATGGAAAAGTTAATCAAAGAAACAGAAAACGCAAAAATTCAATCAGCAGAAGAAATGATCCAAAAACTAGTCAGCGAATTATCAGGTAATAAGTCGTATACACCAAATCATTAATGAACAAAGACTGCATTTTCTGGCGAAGATGCAGTCTTTATATGTGGTATGGGAAATATACTTGATCTGACAGCAAGCCTTATAGCGCCTAGGCGATATAAAAATGGACAGCACTGCACTCGGTATGCTACATTATCTGCAGTAAAGGGATAAAGTAAAACTTCAATCAGTGGGCGTTTTTCCCACTGAATGTTAGTTGAACAGAATCGGGCATTTAGGGAGAGTTAGCCGCCGTCTTTCGGCGGGTTACTGTCCATTACATGCGGGATAAAGGAATGAGATGATTGGAAAGCACCGTTTATATCAAAAATGCTTCCATTTTCACCGAAGAATATGGTGTTATGCATGGAGCATTATTAATAGAAGGTACCAACATAAAAGCGATACATACAGATGCACAATCACCGCCGGAAAATGCAGGCGTAATAGACGGGCAGGGGCTGAACCTTATCCCCGGATTTATTGATGGGCATATACACGGAGCAGCTGGGGCGGATGTCATGGATGCCACAGAAGAAGCGCTGGACACGATGGCTGGGGCGCTCCCCGCTGAAGGGACAACAAGCTTTCTGGCAACAACCATTACCCAAGCTCCGGAAAACATCAATAAGGCACTGGCAAATGTGGCCGCTTACCAATCGAAACAAGATAAGGCCGAGGTGATTGGGGTACATCTAGAAGGCCCTTTTATCGAAGTAAGCAAGAAAGGCGCCCAGCCGCTGGAACATATTAAGAAACCAGATATCGGTCAATTTAAAAAATGGCAGCAGCTGTCAGGTAATTCAATCAGGACGATTACCATGGCGCCGGAACATGATGACACAGGAGAATTCATTGCATATTTGCATGCTTCAGGTGTAAATGTTTCGGCGGGGCATACGGATGCCGGGTTTGAGGCCATCAAGAAGGCAATTCCGCATGGTCTTCGGCAACTGACACATCTCTGCAATGCAATGAATGGCATCCACCACCGTGATATTGGTGCGGTTGGAGCAGCATTTCGGCTGGAGGAACTAAGGGCAGAACTGATTGCTGATGGCATTCATGTTTCCCCGGAAATGCTCCAGCTGATCTATTCCAATGTCGGGAGTGAGCGGCTGATCCTGATAACCGATGCGATGCGTGCGAAATGCTTGCAGGCGGGCAACTACGAACTCGGCGGGCAGCCTGTAACCGTCACGGAAGATCGCGCTGTACTCGAGGATGGCACATTAGCCGGCAGTATTTTAAAAATGGCAGAGGGCGCCCGGCAAATGCTGCAGTTAAAGGATGCATCGATACAGAGTGTCTTGCAGATGGCGTCGGAAAACCCGGCGAAACAGCTCGGTGTTTTTGATCGAAAAGGCAGTATAAAGCCTGGCAAGGATGCGGATTTGCTGCTCGTTGATAATGATTTGAACATTAAATATACAATATGCCGCGGCGTAATTGCATATCAGGGGAGGTGAAGTGGATGGATATTATTCGTGTGAAAGATTATGTTGAAATGAGTGAAAGAGCCTGTGAAATCATGCGTAACCAGATTAAACAATTCGATAGTTCAGTGTTGGGGCTGGCGACAGGATCGACTCCGGAAGGCCTTTATCATCAGCTGATTGGAGAATACAAGAAAGGCAATATGTCGTTTGCTAACGTTACCACGTTCAATCTTGATGAATATGTCGGTCTGGCAACTGATGATCCGAACAGTTACCGGTATTATATGAATGAGAAACTATTCAGCCATATTGATTTGCCTGATGAACAGACTTATTTGCCCAACGGCGTTGCGGATGATCTTGAAAAAGAATGCCGTGATTATGAAGCTCTTATCAAGGGCGCTGGCTATATCGATTTGCAAGTGCTGGGGCTTGGGCTGAACGGGCATATTGGCTTTAATGAACCGGGCACGCCGGTTGACAGCCGCACCCATGTTGTCGATTTGGATGAATCCACGCGGGAAGCCAATGCACGTTTTTTCAATTCCCCTGATGATGTTCCGAAAAAAGCGTTGACAATGGGAATCGGCTCGATTATGGAAAGTAAACGGATTGTACTGCTCGTTTCCGGTGAGAAGAAGGCCGATGCGGTTAAACAGCTCGTAAGGGGTGAGATAACCGAGGAATTTCCGGCATCCATCTTGCAACAGCATGATAACGCCACATTGATTGCAGACGAAGAGGCACTGTCGAAACTTTGAGACAGTGCCTCTTCAAACTTCAGCCCGAGAGATCAAACTTCAGCCCGAGAGATCAAACTTCAGCCCGAGAGATCAAACTTCAGCCCGAGAGATCAAACTTCAGCCCGAGAGATCAAACTTCAGCCCGAGAGATCAAACTTCAGCCCGAAACCCAAACCCTCGTCCTGTTATACATCAATCTCCACATACGCAATTCCTTTATCGGCAAATGCTGCCTGATCACTAGTCAGCTCAACCACCCATGTCCGGAAGGCTTCTTCCTCGCCGTCGGGCACGTATACGATAAATTCCACTTTGTCAAGATAATTTGCCGAATCGAGGATATAGTCCGAATTGCGCAGTTCATTTTCCAGTTTTCCAAGCAGTGAATAGTCGACTGTGACCAAAATTCCCTGCATCAGTCTGCGCTTGACTACACCGGCCGTTTGAATCGCTTGCGAGGTGGTGCTGCTATATGCCCGGATTAAACCGCCGGCTCCTAGCTTGATGCCGCCAAAGTAACGCGTCACCACAACAGCGGTATCTTTCAAATCCCGCTTTTTCAGAACATCCAAAATCGGCACCCCTGCAGTCCCGCTCGGCTCCCCGTCATCATTAGCCTTCTGAATCTGGTTATGTTCGCCGACCATGTACGCGGAGCAATTATGTGTCGCGTCATGATGCTTCTTTTTAATTTCTTGAACAAAAGCTTTTGCTTCCGCTTCAGTTTCGACACGTTTAGCATACCCAATAAATCGGGACTTTTGTATGACTATTTGATCAAAATCTTCTTTTTTTACGGTATAATAGTTAGATAGCATGTTTTTTTTGCCTCCCGGGAGGTATTATACTGGATAGTAAGATATGGTGGGACTTGAATTTTTAGGAAAATATTACATGAAGTATGAAAAAAGCCCCTATAAACGACAACATGTTTCCGAACTATTATAACATAGGCTGGTGGGATCGATGGCACAAAAACTGGAAGAAAAAGCACTGGACCATGTGGTTGATGACGTGATCGACATGGTGCAGAACAGCAAAGATGAAATTTTTAACATCAGTGAAGAAGCACGGAAAGACTATGAACAGCTTGAAAAAGATTTACAGGAAACGAAAGAGCAAGTAACTAAACATATCAGCGATGGGGACGAGCTGGAACAGAAAGTGCAGTTTTCCAGACAGCGTTTGTCCGAGGTTAGTAGCGAGTTCGACCACCATTCGGAAAGTGAAATCCGTGAAGTCTATGAAAATACGCACGCCATGCAGACAAAACTCGCCATTTCGCGTCAGGAAGAAAAAGTCCTGCGTGATAAGCGGGACGATCTAGAGCGCCGCCTGCGTTCATTGGATGAAACGATTCAGAGGTCGGAAGGACTGGCGGGCAAAATAACAGCCGTTCTCACATACTTAAAAGATGATTTTAGACAGGTTAATGAAATGATTGAAGAAGCCAGGGAAAAACAGGAATTCGGGCTAAAGATTATTGAAGCACAAGAAGACGAACGCCGAAAAATTTCACGGGAAATTCACGATGGTCCCGCTCAGATGTTGGCGAATATTCTGCTTCGTTCGGAACTGGTTGACCGGACATTCCGCGAAGGAACAATGGATGAAGCGCTATGTGAAATCAGAAGTGTTCGAAAAATGATACGTTCGTCTCTGTATGAAGTACGGCGCATCATATATGATCTCCGGCCTATGGCACTGGATGATCTGGGGCTGATTCCCACCATGAAGAAATATGCAGCCACGGTTGCCGACTACAATGATATTGAAGTTGGGTTTGCGACATCCGGCCAGGAGAGACGTTTGGAACAAAAATATGAAATTGCATTTTTCCGTTTAATGCAGGAAGCTTTACAAAATGCGGTTAAACATGCTGACGCGTCGTTAATAGATGTGAAACTGGGGATAAAACCGTCAATAATAGAAATGCTTGTTAAAGATAATGGGAAAGGGTTTGATCCCACATTAAAACAAGAGAATTCGTTTGGATTAATCGGGATGCGGGAACGTGTCGAAATGCTGGATGGTTCCCTGTCGGTAAATTCAACGATAGGTGAAGGAACAAACATTGCCATACAAGTACCGTACATCGGTTCGTAAAAATGTTGAATTTTGTAAAGTTTAAAGTATACTGAAATTAAGATGATGTTTGAATTGTAATAGGGTAACCTTTGAATTTAATAGAGTAATAACTCGGGAGGAAGAGTTGATGAGTAAAAAACGGACAACAATTGTACTAATAGACGATCATAAGTTATTTCGTGAAGGTGTCAAGCGCATTCTGGAATTCGAGCCTTCCTTTGAAGTTATTGCAGAAGGCGATGATGGCAATGTTGCCTCCAAACTGGTCAGGCAGCATAAACCGGATATTGTATTGATGGATATTAATATGCCAAAGGTAAATGGGGTACGGGCTACAACTGACCTCGTAAGAAAATTCCCGAATACTTATGTTATCATCCTCTCGATCCATGATGATGAAAGCTATGTAACACATGCTTTAAAAACCGGCGCACAGGGCTATCTATTAAAAGAGATGGATTCAGACGCGTTAATAGAAGCGATCAAAGTTGTCCGTGAAGGAGGTTCATACCTGCACCCTAAAGTGACACACAATCTCGTTCAGGAATATCGCCGTCTGGCAGATGAAAGCATAACAACGACTGTATCCGAAACCGGTGTCGAGTATCATAAGCCTCTTCACCTGCTGACCCGTCGCGAATGTGAAGTGTTGCAGCTGCTGGCTGATGGGAAAAGCAACCGGGGTGTCGCCGAAAGGCTATATATCAGCGAAAAAACCGTCAAAAATCACGTCAGCAATATTTTGCAAAAAATGAACGTTAATGACCGTACACAGGCGGTCGTTTCAGCTATTCGCAAAGGGTGGGTTGAGGTGCAGAGCTAACCGCACCTTTTTCTCGGAGTAAATGAAAACTCTGCAGTCTTTTGGCTGCAGAGTTTTTTTGATGATGCATTTTTCTCCCAGCTGATGTAAAATAATAGAAAACAGTACAAGTATGAGGAGAAGGTATGCGATGAGTATTGCTGTAATGACTGATAGCACATCCTATATTCCTGACAAATTAATTGAAGCATATAATATTCATGTTGTCCCACTGAGTGTTGTGTTTGGTGATGACACCTATCGAGAGGGACTTGATATCACAACAAATGAATTCTACCAAAAAGTAAGAGAAGTAGAGGAGCTGCCGAAAACGTCTCAGCCGTCAATTGGCATGATAACAGATAAATTGGAAGAACTGGCGGGTGATTACAACGCGGTTATCTCGGTTCATTTATCAAGCGGTATCAGCGGTACCTATCAGGCCGTTGTTAGTGCGGCCGAAATGGTGGATGGTATTGATGTTTATCCATACGATTCGGAGTTAAGCTGCATGGGGCAGGGATTTTACGTGCTGGAAGCAGCAGAGATGTCAAAAGCCGGGAAGTCCCTGGATTCAATTTTGAAACGGCTTGATGACATCAAACAGGATGTTCGGGCGTATTTTATGGCAGATGACTTAAGCCACCTGCAGCGCGGCGGACGGCTTAACGGTGCACAGGCAATTGTCGGGAGCCTGCTACAGATAAAGCCGTTGCTTCATTTTGTTGATACAAAAATCGTCCCGTTTGAAAAGATCCGCACCCGCAAAAAAGCATTAAACAGAATTATGGGAATGCTTGAAGACGACGCGGCTAAAGGGAAAGAACTTAAAGTTGCATTCATTCATGCGAATAATGCATCGGCTGCGGAAAAACTGAAAGCAAGATTCGATGCTGATTACCCGAACATGGATACCATGATCAGTTATTTCGGACCTGTTATCGGTACGCATCTTGGTGAAGGTGCTGTTGGTGTTTGCTGGTACACGAAATGATTAAACCATCAGCGAATAAAGGAGCCGGCTGCCTGGTCGGTTCCTATAAAACTTGCCTCGATTAATTACCCCCGGGAGCGTGAAGCCATGGATCTCACTGAACTTAGCAAGCGGTATGGAGGGAAACTCCTGCTGCGGCAAGAAATCCTCATAGATAACCCCCTATTCGAAAACCTTTTAAAAGCCAATTATTTTACTTCAAGGCCCTCTATCCAATCAAAATGGCTCCATAATCAATGTCAGCGTTGCGGGAATCAGAAGAAATCACTGTTTGGTAAGATTCCGTGTCATCATTGCGGTAAATCGCATATTTACTGCCGTAAATGCATTGAAATGGGGCGGGTGATGACGTGTTCGGCGTTATATGAATGGTCTGGTCCTGAATATTTTGGGCCCCACCATAAAAATCCTTGTACATGGACCGGTGAATTGACGCGTGCCCAGCAGAAGGCAGCGGATCGTATTGTTCAGGCAATCTTGAATCGCGAACAGGAATTACTGACTTGGGCTGTGTGTGGTGCCGGTAAGACGGAAATGCTATTTCCAGGCATAGCCCAAGCATTGGAAATGGGGCAGCGTGTTTGTATCGCTACCCCCAGATCAGATGTCGTTCGGGAATTACTGCCCCGGCTCAGGACAGCATTTTCAGGCATTTGCGTACAGGGGTTGTACGGCGGCAGTCTTGAAAAAGATGGGACAGCCCAGTTAATCATCGCGACAACACACCAGCTGCTCCGTTTTAAACATGCTTTTGATGTGATCATTATTGATGAGGTTGATGCGTTTCCGTACACACATGATCCCTCCCTCCCGTTTGCTGCCGATCGTGCCAAAAAAGAAAGATGTACCACTCTTTATTTAACCGCTACACCAAGACGTGATCAGCAGCTGCAAATGACCCGAAAGAAACTCCCGCATGTATTCGTCCCTGTACGCTTCCATGGCTACCCATTGCCTGTACCGGTTTTTCACATGTGTTATTCATTAAAAAAAGACTTGCAAAAGTCTTCCCCTCCGAAAGCGTTTTTCAAGTGGTTTGCCAACCGAAAAAATCAAAGCCGTCAATTGCTTATTTTTGTTCCAACGATCAAGCTTTCTGAATCCTTAACGCGAAAACTATCTGTTGACCTTCCCGACTTTAAATTTATGGCTGTCCATGCATCCGACCATGATCGTGAGGAAAAAGTTTTGGCATTCAGGGAAAAACAGTTTCAAATTTTAGTCACAACGACCATTTTGGAACGCGGCGTAACTTTTCCATCAGTGGATGTAGTCATCCTGGATGCAGGGCATACGGTTTTCGATGAAGCAGCACTTGTGCAAATCGCTGGAAGAGCTGGCAGAAGCCCGGATGATCCGACAGGGGAAGTTGTGTTTTTTCATGATGGCAAGACTGAGGCAATGATAGAGGCAGTCAGAGCCATTACAAAAATGAATAAGCGAGGAGGTTTTCATTAATTTGAATTGTTTATGGTGTGATACTGATATGATCCCTGAAATGAGCTGGAAGACAATTTTTTGGTTACCCAAGCCGAAACGTCTCTGTGCCTCCTGTGCGGATCAATTAACTATTCTGCAAGGGAAGCGCTGCAGCAAGTGCAGCCGGTTGAGTGATGACGGGATTTGTCCTGATTGCAGATGGTGGAAACTTCATGCCACGCAGGAAGACCCGCTCATATGTAATTATTCTGTTTTTGCGTACAATGATGCAGTAAAGGAAATAGTCTCAAAGTGGAAATACCGCGGTGATTATTGTCTCGGAAATATTTTTGAAAATGATTATCAAAAGGCGTTTAAAGAGAATTTTTCATTTCTGTCAACAGAAACAATGACTGTTCCGATTCCATTAAGTGCTGAACGTATGTTTGAGCGCGGATTCAACCAGGCCAAAATGCTTGCGGATTTCTTACCGCTAAAGTCGGAAGAACTTCTCTTGCGCAGCCACAGTGAGAAACAGTCCAAGAAAACCCGGCGGGAACGTATTACTTCTGCCAACCCATTTCAAATGGCAACTGTAATCAGTACGCCTGTTCTTCTTGTCGATGATATCTATACAACCGGGACGACACTCAGGCATGCTGCGCTTGCTTTAAAAAAGCATGGCTGCCCGGCAGTCTACGCATTGACATTGATTCGCGGTTAAATAGCTGATGCTTTAACAATATAAAAATGCGAACTTAATAGGCTAATAGAGGTTGTTCAAAAAGTCCGGTAGCAATGACACATTGAATTTCGTCGTTGGCTTGTTATCCTTCTTTTTGAACACGCACTAGTATTATCAGGAAAGCAAAGACTGACAAAAAATAGAATATAGCGTGAATTTTTTACAGAAATATAATAGTTATCAGCAGCCCTCGATCAGGATTCTGGCGCAGGTTCATGGATTGAATAAGGATAGCGCATTTACATTAAATTAATATAATTGCTTGTTTAAGCAGGAAAAGCGGGTGGGAATGTAGTATAATAGATACATAAGATGAAAGGAGGACACTTTTTATGAAGTACAACATTCGTGGTGAAAATATTGAGGTTACCGGAGCAATTCGGGACTATGTCGAAAAGAAAATCGGCAAACTGGCAAGATACTTTGATACACCACCATCATCGGATGTAAATGTTAACTTGAGTGTCTATAACGATGAACAGAGAATTGAGGTTACGATTCCAATGCCAAATCTGCTTCTTAGGGCTGAAGAGCAGCATATCGATTTATATGCAGCCATTGATCTGGTAGTGGGTAAATTGGAACGTCAAATCCGCAAGTACAAAACTAAAGTGAATCGTAAATTTAGACAAGAAGGTTCTCCGAAACATATATTTGCTGAACTTGAAAAAGAGGCGCAAATGGAAAATGAAAAAGAAGAATCAGATGACGTGGAAATCGTCCGCAAAAAGCAATTTGATTTAAAACCAATGGACTCAGAAGAAGCAGTATTACAAATGGATATGCTCGGACACGCATTCTACGTCTTTACAAATGCTGTTTCAGGTAATACCAATGTCGTATATCGCCGTAAAGATGGCAAATACGGCTTAATCGAACCGAACAGTTAATCACATAAAGTAAAACTTCAATCAGTGGGGGTTTTTAACTCCCACTGATTCTTAGTTGAACGGAATCGAGCATTTACTGGCGGTTGGATTCCCACTTATCCTTTTTGCTTTTACCTCACCCTCTTGAAGTGGGGGTTACTGCTAGTTATATGCGGGATATAACTTACCAAGGCGATTCCCGCTGATGGAATCGCCCTTTAAATCGGTAGTGACGAACGAAATTTTGGCTGACAGATTGCTGTTGCAATGAAAAATCAGCTGACTGATAACATGTCGAATTTTGTCGCGCAAAAGACTAAAAATGGATTTTATTTTTGAAAACAACCTTATTTCTCAGCAACTAAATTGAAAGTGTGTCGAAAATTGTGTTTCAAAAGGGTTTTTGTGTCGAATGACACTCCAAATTTCAAAAATGGCCATTAGCTTTTTTAATCGCAATCGTGCTATAACTGAATCATACAAGATGAAAGGATGTGCTTATGTGGGTGACATCAAGTATGATGAGTTAGTCCGGAAAGTCTGGCAGCATGAAGAAACCATTGCCCAATTGGTTGAAATTATTGCTGTCACCAATCGCCGCCTTTCGGAATTGGATAGGAAGCAGAGGGAGCAATCACATACTTATTCATTTACGTAAGCCCTCCTATTCAGTATCCTCATGTTTGCCTCTTACTTACCTCATGAAAAGAACGGTCCATCCCCGGACTGTTCTTTTGCTTTTTAAAAAGCTTTAAAACAGCTGCGACCTTCAACCTTCTGATATACAGACAATGGCGCTTTGTCCGGCCGCGTAAATCAGTTGTCATACGATTTGAGATGCGTTATTATAAATATTGGACTACAATATGTAAACAAATTTTCCAAATAAATGTTATCGGGGCTTTGCCGGTTTGAATAGGGCAGAGTCCGGTTGTGTTAAATAATATGAGGAGCGTTTTACATGGCAGGGTTATTGACAAAGATTTTTGGTGACGGCAATAGGAAACAGTTAAATAAAATACAGCGAAAAGTTGACCAGATTGAAGCTTTGGAACCAGACATGGAACGGTTATCCGATTATGACCTGAGCAGGAAATCCGAGGAATTCAAGGAACGGTATGCAAACGGTGAATCATTGGACGACATGCTTGTAGAAGCATATGCTGTTGTCCGTGAAGGCTCCAGACGTGTATTGGGGTTGCGGCCATTTCCTGTGCAGCTTTCAGGGGCGATAGCGCTGCATGAGGGAAATATCGCTGAAATGAAGACAGGGGAAGGTAAGACACTTGCCTCCACAATGCCTTCATATTTAAACGCCATTTCTGGAAAAGGTGTCCATATCATTACCGTCAACGATTATTTGGCTGGTCGTGACGCAAAGGACATGGGAGAGTTGTACAATTTCCTTGGTCTGACAGTTGGCTTAAACGGTAATGGCATGACAAAAGAGGAAAAGCGGGAAGCATATAACTGTGATATTACGTATGGTACTAATAATGAATTTGGCTTTGATTACCTTCGCGATAATATGGTGCTGTATAAAGAGCAGATGGTGCAGCGTCCGCTTCATTTTGCCATCATTGACGAGGTTGACTCGATTCTGATTGATGAGGCACGGACACCACTGATCATTTCAGGCTCTGCACAAAAATCGGCAACCATGTATCAGCAGGCGAATGGATTTGTGCGTACATTAAGTCGGGAAACGGATTATACGTACGATGAAAAAACAAAAGGTGTTCAATTAACCGAAGAAGGGATTAATAAAGCCGAACGGTACTTCAATATTGAAAACCTGTTCGATTTGAATCATGTCACATTGACACACCATGTTAATCAGGCATTGAAAGCGCATGTCTCGATGCACCGTGATACTGATTATGTTGTTCAGGAAGGCGAAGTGATCATAGTCGACCAGTTCACAGGCCGTCTGATGAAAGGGCGCCGGTACAGTGATGGTCTCCATCAAGCAATCGAGGCCAAGGAAGGTCTGCAGATTCAAAATGAAAGTATGACACTTGCTTCTATCACATTCCAAAACTTCTTCCGTATGTACGAAAAGCTCTCCGGTATGACAGGTACAGCCAAAACAGAGGAAGAGGAATTTCGTAATATCTACAACATGGACGTTATCGCTATACCGACAAACGAGCCGATTATCCGTGACGATAAGTCAGACATGATTTATAAATCCATTGAAGGGAAATTCCGTGCTGTTGCAGAGGATATAAAAGAGCGGCATGTGGCCGGGCAGCCTGTATTGGTCGGTACTGTTGCAGTCGAAACATCGGAGTTAATTTCCAAAATGCTGAAAAAAGCGGGCGTCCCACATAATGTATTGAACGCAAAAAACCACTACCGTGAGGCTGAAATTATTGAAAACGCCGGGCAGAAGGGTGCGGTTACGATTGCAACGAACATGGCTGGCCGCGGTACAGACATCAAGCTTGGCGATGGTGTGAAGGAACTGGGAGGTCTTGCTGTCATCGGGACCGAACGACATGAGTCGCGTCGGATCGATAATCAGTTGCGTGGACGCTCAGGACGTCAGGGCGATTCCGGTATGTCCCAATTTTATTTATCTATGGAAGATGAACTGATGCGCCGGTTCGGTTCTGAAAATATGCGCTCAATGATGGACCGTCTTGGTATGGACGACTCACAGCCGATTGAGAGCAAAATGGTCTCCCGTGCTGTGGAATCCGCACAGAAGCGGGTGGAAGGCAATAACTTTGATGCCCGCAAGACAGTCCTATCATATGATGATGTGCTGAGACAGCAGCGCGAAATTATTTACAAACAGCGTTTTGACGTGATTGAAACAAATGAAAATTTACGTGAAATTGTCGAAGGAATGATCAAATCGACGCTCGAGCGTATTGTCGAGGCGAATACACAGGATGAACTCGATGAAAATTGGGAGCTTGACTCTATCATCGAATATGTTCACGGGAACCTGCTTAGTCCGGATGATATCTCAGTGGACGATATTAAAGGCAAAGAGCCGGACGAGATCGTTGATTACATTTTTGAAAAAGTCAAAACACGCTACGATGAGAAAGAACAGGAACTAACACCGGAGCAAATGCGTGAATTTGAAAAAGTCATTGTATTACGTACGGTCGATACCAAATGGATGGATCATATCGATCAGATGGACCAGCTGCGTCAGGGCATTCACCTGCGTGCTTACGGTCAGAATGATCCGTTGCAGGAATATCAGGCAGAAGGCTTTCAGATGTTTGAGGAAATGGTAGTCGAGATTGAAAAGGAAGTCGCCAAATACGTCATGAAAGCAGAAATTCGTGACAATTTGCAGCGCCAGGAAGTTGCGCAAAATACGCAAGCCGTATCCGGAGGCGATCAGGAAGAAAAGACTACGTCACGCAAGCCTTATGTAAAGACTGAAACCACTGGCCGTAATGACCCATGTCCATGCGGCAGCGGCAAAAAATACAAACATTGTCACGGTGCATAACTGTACTGACTATAAGGAACACTCCCGAATTAGAGGGAGTGTTTTCGCTGAGACGATTAAATTTAATTTTTGGAGTGAAACAGATGGAACTAGCTGAAATCGGAAATGAACTTGAACAGATGACGAAGCGGATCAATGACTTTAGGGGGTCTCTTTGACTTAGATGTCAAAAGAGAACGTATTAAAGAACTGGAACTTGAAATGGCAGATCCTGCATTCTGGGAGAATCAGGAAAAAGCACAAACATTGATTGATGAAAACAACAACCTGAAAACCTATGTAGAAGGCATTGACTCGTTGGAAAGCAGCTTGGAAGACCTTGAAGTATCCTATGAACTCGTTAAAGAAGAAAACGATCAGGAATTATTCGCCGATCTTGAAAAAGATTTAACAGAACTGCAAAAAGAGATGAATGACTTTGAGCTGCTGATGCTGTTGAGTGAGCCATATGATCAGAACAATGCCATTCTGGAATTGCACCCGGGTGCTGGCGGCACGGAATCCCAGGATTGGGCAAGCATACTTTTGCGTATGTACCAACGCTGGGCGGAAAGCAAGAATTTTACGATTGAAACGCTGGATTATCTGCCGGGCGATGAAGCAGGTGTCAAAAGTGTTACATTATGGATAAAAGGGCACAATGCATACGGTAATTTAAAGGCGGAAAAAGGCGTGCACAGGCTGGTGCGTATTTCCCCATTTGATTCGTCAGGACGCCGCCATACATCATTTGCATCATGTGATGTCACACCTGAGATGGATGACAATGTGGATATCGAAATTAAAAATGAAGATATTAAGATGGACACATATCGTGCAAGCGGCGCGGGAGGTCAGCATGTCAATACGACGGATTCAGCGGTGCGTCTTACACATGTACCGACAAATATCATTGTTACCTGTCAGTCTGAGCGTTCACAAATTCAGAATCGTGAACGGGCAATGAAAATGCTCCGGTCCAAATTGTATCAGCAGGAACTGGAACGTCAGCAACAGGAACTTGATGAAATACGCGGTGAACAACGGGAAATCGGCTGGGGAAGTCAGATTCGCTCATACGTTTTCCATCCCTATACAATGGTGAAAGATCACCGTACAAATGTTGAAGCAGGCAATGCTCAAGGTGTCATTGACGGAAATCTCGATCCCTTCATCGATGCCTATCTGCGTTCTTTGATACAATGAAACTTCATTCAGCGGGGCGTTCTTACCCCGCTGAATGTTTAGTTGAATCGGAAATCCTGGTAGTCGCACGTATGGCAAATAAAAAATTTCATAAATTTGACATATGTCCCTCCGAGCCACTACTCTGTGCTTTATTCCGCCAGTTTTGAGTGCGAATGAAGCGAGGTTTATCATTTTAATTTTTAGGCAATGGGTTATAATAATTATGATAACCTTTTACAAAAATATGTTAGGGGGATTTAACATGAAAAAATGGTTATTGACAATGTTATTCGGCACAGCGCTAGTGCTCGGCGCTTGTGGCGGCGGCGCGGGAGATAACGGCGGTAACAATGGCGGCTCGTCCGGAAGCAACGGTGGGGAAACATCTGAATCAGCAGCAGCTGAAGAACTTTTTCAAAGTAACTGCGCTACTTGTCACGGCTCTGACCTTTCCGGCGGATCAGGACCTAACCTGACGTCAGTTGGTGCAGACTATTCTGCGGATGAAATTGTCGATATTATTAAAAACGGCAAAGGTAATATGCCTGCACAAAAACAGGTATCAGATGAAGACGCACAAACAATTGCTTCATGGTTAGCCGAAAAGAAATAAACAGAAGGGTTTGGTCTATGATCATTAGTAGACCAAACTTTTTTTGTGTTTTTTGCAGTTGTACATCTGCTTAGATTTCCGCGATTAAGAATTTTTAGCAATAAATTCAAGCTTTCTACAAACCTTCTCGTTTATCCGGCATCGGTTTGTCAAACACGTTTTCTCTATTTCAGTTTTTTTACAAAATCTGCGCTAATGATATTAAATGTTACAAAAAGTTATTCTTAACGTTTGAATTGAAATGAAAATGTAATATAACAAGCATAAAATTTGTGCCGAAAAATGTTATAATAGATAAAAATTACATATATTAGCTCGTTTTAAGAAAAAGGAATAAGTCTTTTTTTTAAGGCTTAAATAGATAATTTGGGATTTAAGCACTTTTTTGCCGAACACCCCGAATCAGCCTATGTAAAATTTTAAATGCCGGAAGGAAAAGGAGCCCTTCTCCCATTTCTTCCGGTACAGGTTTGTGTAAGGAACAACAACGATGAAAAATGCAACATTATGGATTAAAGGTGATATTCAGATGATTAATATGAAAGATGTTTACAAGACTTATGCCAATGGTGTCACTGCCCTTAATGGGATTGATATAGATATAGACCAGGGTGAATTTGTATATGTCGTGGGTCCAAGCGGTGCTGGGAAATCAACATTTATCCGACTTATCTACCGTGAAGTGAAGCCGACAAATGGCACGATCGTCATTGATGATACTGATTTAAGCACCCTGAAAGTGAGAAAAATTCCCTTCTTACGCCGCAATGTTGGTGTCATTTTTCAGGATTTCAAGCTGCTTCCAAAACTGTCAGTCTATGAAAATATTGCATTTGCGCTAGAAGTTATTGAAGAGTCGCCTCGCAATATCCGCAAACGTGTTATGGATGTACTGGAATTGGTCGGTCTTAAAAATAAAGCACGGTTCATTCCCGATGAATTATCAGGTGGAGAACAGCAGCGTGTGTCAATTGCACGTGCCATAGTAAACCATCCTAAAATTGTCATTGCGGATGAACCGACTGGAAATCTGGATCCTGATACGTCATGGGGGATCATGCGGATTTTTGAGGAAATTAATGACCGGGGTACGACGATTATCATGGCCACCCACAACAAAGAAATTGTGAATAAGATTAAAAAACGTGTGATTGCCGTTGAAGATGGCTTGATCGTCCGTGACGAACATCGAGGTGAATACGGCTATGAAGCTTAGAACAACAAAGCGCCATCTGCGGGAGGGTACTAAAAATATCTTCCGGAATGGCTGGATGACAATTGCATCTATAGGTGCTGTGACCACAACATTGCTTTTAGTAGGGGCTTTTCTTGCATTAATGCTGAATCTCAACCATATGGCAAACGGCCTGGAAGAAGATGTTCAGATTGAGGCATTAATCGATCTTACGGCAGAAGAGGAACAAATAAAGGGGCTTGGAACAACGATCAAGCAAATGGAAGGGACAGAAAGTGTTGCATTTACTTCCAAAGATGAACAGCTTAATCAGCTGATCGAGGATATGGGCCAAGAGGGTTCGACCTGGCAGATGTTTGAACAGGATAATCCTCTGAGTCATGCCTATATTGTAAAGGCGGCAGAGCCGAACAAAACAGAGAGGCTGGCTGACAAGATTAGCCAATTGGATGGCGTGCAAGAGGTGAACTACGGACAAGATGTTATCCGTCAATTATTCCAATTCAATGAGTATGCACGCAATATCGGGCTGGTCCTGATTGCCGCTTTAGTCTTCACGGCTATATTTCTTATTTCAAACACAATTAAACTCACGATTATGGCGCGAAGCAGAGAAATCGGTATTATGAAGCTTGTCGGTGCAACGAATGGCTTCATTCGCTGGCCATTTTTCATTGAGGGGATGATGCACGGCGTATTGGGGTCTATCATACCAATCACCGCTGTATTAACAGGTTATTATTACCTGGACAATAACTTGAAAGATCAGATCAACTATGCCTTCGTGGAACTGTTGCCGTTCAACCCATTTGCATGGCAGTTATCACTTCTTATCCTATTAATAGGTACATTCATCGGGATCTGGGGAAGTGTCATGAGTGTTCGCAAGTTCCTGAAAGTATAATTGCGTATTGTATTTTAAAAACTGCTGTTGCTTTCACACCGGTGAAATGGAAAATGGCTTATTCGGGAAAAGTGGAGATTCGGACTCTGCATTAAGTCTGAGTCTCCATTGGCTGAAAGCAAATGGTATATCAATTTATTGTGATAAATAGAAGACAACACGATTTTTCAATAAACTCGAATCTTAAAATCATTTTGCACTGGATGGAACAGAGAGGGGAAACGAGAATGCGAAAATTTATTTCCTATTTACTGATTGCATTAATGGTTCTTGGTACAGGGTTTGCAAACTTGCAGAAAGTATCCGCGAAATCCACTGATGAACTTGAACAGGAAATCCAAAATAAAAAGAATAAGCAAGAGGAAATAGAAAAAGAGCAATCCGAGCTAAAGAATGATAAACAGAACACCGAAGAAAAAATCGAGAAAAACCAAAACAAACAGGACAAAGTAAATAGCGAGATTTCAAATATTAATGGTAAATTAACGGATACGAGAGAAAAGATTGAAACAAAAGAAAATAAAATAGCTGATACAAATGCAGAGCTTGACAATCTAAATAACCAGATTGTTGAACTCAACTCACAGATTGAGCAATTAAAGAAGGAAATTCAGGAATTGAAAGAGCGAATTAAAGAACGGGAGAAACTCCTTAAAGATCGCCTGCGTGCCATTCAGTCAAACGGCGGAAGCATGAAGTACATAGAAGTTATTTTTGGCGCGAAAAGTTTCGGCGATTTAATCAGCAGATCTTCGGCAGTCAATACGATTATGGACCAGGACAAAGACATTATGGAAACACATAAACGAGAAAAACAGGCAGTCGAGGACAAACAGGCTGAAGTAAAAAGTAAGAAAAAAGATGTTGAACAAAAGAAAGCCGAAGCAGAAGATAAGAAAGCATCCCTAAAAAATCAAAAACAGGAACTTGAGTCATTGAAGTCTGAATTGGACGAGCAAATGACTGAAAAGGAAAACCTGCTGGGCGATTTGGAAGAGGAAGAGAAAAATCTTGAGAACTATAAAGTAAGTTTGGAAGATGAACAGGAAATACTTCGCAAACAGGAATCGGCAAACCAGAAAGCTATCGAGCTCGCTAATCAGGAAAAGCAAAAGCTTGAACAGCTTGCCAAAGAAAGACAGAAAGAAAAGGAAAGACAGAGGGAAAAAGAACGAAACGCAAACAGTGAGTCCAGCAGCAGTTCAGCCAGTAATTCAGATGACAATTCAAATGGCAATTCAAATGACAAGTCTGGTTCGCCAGCAGTAACTCAATATTCAAGTGGTGGAACATTTAACTGGCCAGCTCCAGCTGGTAACGTAACATCCGGATATGGACAGCGTTGGGGCAGTCTTCATGCAGGTATTGATTTCGGAGTCGGCGTAGGTACGCCAGTGGGCGCTGCTGCTTCAGGGGTTGTTATCTCAACACATACAGAATATGACGGCACAATGAATGGCTATGGAAATGCTGTATTGGTTTCTCACTCAATTAATGGAACATCTTATACAACGCTATATGCACATTTGAGCAGCATAGCTGTTTCATCCGGCCAGACAGTCAGCAGCGGTCAGACAATTGGTTCGAGTGGAAATACGGGACAATCAACCGGACCACATTTGCATTTTGAAATCCATAAAGGCGGCTGGAACGCAGCAAAAAGTAATTCAGTCAACCCATTAGGTTATCTGAACTAAAATAAGCGCATGTTATTGCAATTTAGTTGCATAAACTATAATATTAAAGGCATCGCACATTACGGTGTGATGCCTTTTTATAGATGAAAATGGAGGGCAGGCGAATCACTTTCTTCGACATATGAAATGAAACAGACAACCAGCAAATATAAGTTGGGGTGAAATAATGAAATTTAACAAGAAATATGTAGCACTTCTTTTAATTGCTGCGCTTCTTCTGGGATTTGCAGGCGCATTTACGGGGGTGAAACTGGCACAGCCGGATCAGTCACCGGCTGGAGAGCAGCAGGAGATACCTGATACATCAGGACAAAACAGCAGTACACCGCCGGAAAACATGCAAAAAGTAACACAAACCTACAATTTGATCAAAAAACATTATCTGGAAGATGTTGAAGACAATCAATTAATTGAAGGCGCCATTAAGGGAATGGTTAGCTCATTGGACGACCCTTACAGTTCCTATATGGATGTGGAGACGATGGAGCAGTTCAATGAAACAATCGAATCCTCATTCGAAGGGATCGGTGCTGAAGTAAGCATGGTGAACGGAAAAGTAACGATTGTTTCCCCGATCAAGGACTCGCCTGCAGAAAAAGCAGGGCTTCGGCCGAATGACCAGATTTTAAGTGTGGATGGCGAAAGTGTAGCCGGATTGAGTTTGAACGAAGCAGTTGAACAAATCCGTGGTGAAAAAGGTTCCGAAGTTGTACTTGAAATTCAGCGCTCCGGTGTTTCAGAACCATTTGATGTAACGATTGAACGCGATGATATACCGGTGGAAACCGTTTATTCCGAAGTGAAGACCATCGATGGAGAGAAAACGGGCGTTATCGAAATAACATCTTTTGCGGAAAACACGGCTGAACATTTCAATAAACAGCTAAAGTCATTGGAAGAGAAGAATATCGAAGGCCTGGTCATTGATGTGCGGGGCAACCCAGGCGGAGTCTTGTCCGCTGTCGAAGGCGTACTGAAAAATTTCATTCCGAAAGATGTTCCGTACGTTCAAATTGAAAACCAGAACGGCGAAGCAGATAAGTCCTATTCCAATCTGGATGAGAAAAAACCTTATCCGATCAGCGTTCTGATTAATGAGGGTAGCGCATCTGCTTCTGAAATATTGGCAGTGGCCATGAAAGAAGTCGGGTACGATGTCGTCGGCACGAACAGTTTCGGCAAAGGGACTGTTCAACAGGCCGTCCCGGTTGGTGATGATGGAAGCCGGGTTAAATTAACATTCTTCAAGTGGCTTTCACCTGAGGGCAACTGGATACATGAAAAGGGTGTTAAACCAACAGATAAAGTAGAGCAGCCTGATTATTACTTTACAAATCCTGTGCAGATAGACGAGCCTCTTAAGTATGATGATACGGGTGAAAGTGTAAAGAGCATACAAGTGATGCTGAAAGGTGTAGGCTATGAACCTGGACGTACAGATGGTTATTTCAGTAAAGAAACCGAAGCGGCTGTCGAGAATTTTCAGGCGGATAATGACCTGAAAGTAACCGGTGAAGTAAATGAAAAAACAGCAGGAGCAGTCGAAACCAACGTCGTTGATCGAATCCGTAACGGAAAAGACGACCGGCAAATGGAGAAAGCCTTGAATGTTTTATATGAATGAATTTAAGGAATGAAGAAATCCGCGGGTTATTCCGCGGTTTTCTTTTCATGTTATGCAGGAATTTTTTCGACAATTACCGAATATAAACAAAGACATCTTTGTTCAATAAGATATGACAGAAGGTGATTAATGTGGCACAATCCTGGCTCATGGAACTGGCTAACGGGATAGGGAGATTTTTCTTAAATCCTCTCGTATATTGGGCGATTATACTATCAATCGTTGTTAGCTATAAGCGAATAAAAAGAGAACGTAATCATTTTGGTTTGAAGATTTTTGATATCTTTTCGGAATGGAAAAATACGTGGCTGGTATCCATGATGTTCGGTATCGTGTTATCCGTCATAACGATTGGGGCGGGTATGGTATTCTCATATGAAGCGATCATGCTTCTTGCGGGGCTAACGATCCTGCTTAGTTTGTCAATGCGGCTGACACTGCTGTCACCCGTTTATACGATTGGGATAACATTTTTACTGCTGCTGCTATCACCTTTTGTACTTGAAAATCAGTCGTTTATCGATGTGAATTTATTTAGTGCTCCAAATTTTACCGGATTGAGCTTACTGTTAGCCGTCTTACTTTCGGCGGAGGCATTTTTATTGAGACGGCATAACCGGAACGCAACATTTCCGGACATGGAGCTTGGGCACCGGGGGACATGGATTGGCATACATCATCTTAAAAAGATGACGCTCATCCCTTTTTTTGTCCTTATTCCATCTGGCCCGATCACCTCAATCGCACCTTTCTGGCCATATTTTTCAGTGGGCGGTGAGACGTTTAGTCTTATGCTTGTCCCATTTTTAATCGGCTTTGATTATACTGTCCGGGGTAGTATGCCTGAAAACGCTGCACGCCGTTTAGCAAGGCCCACCCACATGCTTAGCCTGGTTACCCTGCTGCTAGCAGCAGGCAGCGTTATTATCGGCTGGCTCGCACTGGCAGCAATTGTCGCCGGTATTATTGGACGGGAATATCTCAGTTTTAAGCATCGGACAGCTGAACAGAAAAAAACGCCATTTTTCACCAGGAATACGCGAGGAATAAAGGTATTGGCCATAATCCCCGGCACACCTGCCGATCGGCTGGGGATTTTAGTTGGTGAATCGATTACCAAAGTAAATGGGAAAAAAATAGACCGGATTGAGCAATTTTATTATGCATTACAGGGCAGTGGGGCGTTCTTCAAATTGGAAATAATCGACGACAATGGCGAGGTTCGCTTTCTTCAAAGCGCTCTGTATGAGGAAGATCACCATGAACTGGGAGTTATAATAGCAGACAGACGTTACCGGGATAGTCAGCTTGCCTAATTGAATCAGGTGAAATTAATATTGGGGCAGCGAGGTGCACGATGAAACCATGCTGTCTTTTACTGTTTCGGATCATGAAAAAATGGGATGTAACATCGGCAGAAAGGAAGTAACATCAGCAAATAAAATCGGGCTTTCCGAAGGCCCGATTTTTCATTTTGGATTAAAATACCTTCTATATTTAATTGGGCTTAAAGCAAACTAATGAACGGAAACCCATTAATGAAAAGGAAAAAAGTATGAGAAGCTATTTGCTGACGATATGGAACACGCTTGATCCTATTTACTATAATTTCACAAGACTTCATCACGTGGCGGATCATGACCGGAATAAAACGATATTCCGCGTCAGGTTAACAAAATACAGAGGGTCGCCAGTGGTCCTTGAAGATGGCACAGCAATCCGGAAAAACGATGTGCTGTTGAAAATCCACTTGCATAACGTTCGCATGATCCGTGAGCTAAGGGACATCAAAAGCGAGGTTCAGCGCGCTTTGCTGTTATATCATATGATCCGGGATGATATGCAATGTCTTTCCAGTTATCTTGAAAAACACCCCAGACGCCAAGAAATAAAAGCAGTAATTGGGATTACGATGTTGAATAGGGGAACACAGCGGCTTGGATTCGAGACATTTTCGATACAAAACCGAAGTTACCGGCTGTTCAAGCAATTGACATGCCTGTTAATTAATTTTATTGCAGGCCGCCCTGACCGAAATCCGCCCATTTATTTATTCATGTCTGTGAACCGGCTACTAAATCATTCGGAACGACGACTAAATTAAACGTGGTTGGTCTGGCTGAATGGAATTTGGTGAAATGTTATCTCCGGTCTTGATCCAATTCGTATATTGAGTCCGGTCTGTCCTAGCCCTTCACTGATATAAAATGGTGATTGATCGTGTATATGCAACCCTTTAATGACGTTCTGTTTTGCGAGTTTGCCCATTTTAACAAGGTGGTACGCCTTAGGATAACAGATCTGGCCGCCATGAAAATGTCCGGCCATTAAATAATCGAACTTATAGCCCTGCATATCGAGCACGACGTTCGGATCATGCGTCAGAACGATATTTGTTCCTGGATTCACATGCCGATAGGCCAAGGACAGGTCACTGCTGTTTGTACTGTAGTCATCAATCCCGATGATATTAATCGTATGTCCTTCTACTGTAAAACTTTCATGACTATTCTGCAGCACCTGAATATCGTGCTGCTGCAGCCGATTAATGAGATCTGTCAAATCGCGGTGCTTCAGTACATAATCGTGATTGCCCAGCACTGCATAGATGCCATATGCGGGTTTCATCTTCTGTAAAACACGCAAATAGGGCAGCAATTTTGGAATGCTGCGTTTTCGGTCGAGGAAGTCACCGGTCAGTGCGATCATATCGACTGATTCATTTCTCAGTTTTTCCGCCAGCTGGGAAGGTGTTAACGATATATTTTCCAAATGTAAATCGGACAGATGAAGGATGGACAGCATCGAGAGTTGTTCATCAGACTCAGGAGTTGCGTTTATTTTATTAATCTGTATATCGTGTGTATTTTTGTAGGCTTTGAACAGGAAGTAGCCAATACACAACATTATAAGCACTATTATGGCGTATATCATTGTATTACTCCTCTCCTGAGAAAATTATAGCATTTGTTGCTGTCAGAATCATTGGTAATTGAAGCCAGACAGACTGGTTTCCAGTGGAGGTAAAAAACATGGACAAGGCACTATTCTTGCCATTCATGCAAATACAAACCGGACATCATCATGTGGCAGATGCATTAATTAAGGAAATTGAATCTAGCCGGAATGATATGTCATGTGAGAAAGTGGATATTTTGTCATACAGTTATGGCAGAATGGAAAACGTTATTTCTTCCGCTTATCTAAACTGGATTAGGTATTTTCCGGATTCTTATGATTGGCTTTACAGGTTTGCAGCCTGTAAAAAAGCACCTTTACATAACCGTCGATATTTTTATGAAGCGCTGTTTTTATATTTTTTCAAACGGCTTACTAAACGGCATGATGTCCGAATCTTGTTTTGCACGCACGCTCTACCATCCTACATGGCGAGTGTTTTAAAAATGAAAAATAAATTGCCGTCAGTGACGGTCAATGTTTATACGGATTTTTTCGTTAATAATGTCTGGGGGATTGAAGGGATCGATTATCACTTTGTTCCCACATTGGCGGTTAAGAATTATTTAACGGCAAAAGGTGTCAGGCCAGAGGCGATTTATGTAACAGGCATACCAGCCGGTTATGCGTTTCAGCCAAAGGAAGGACACATAGCGGCCGGGAAGGATATGATAAAGGTGCTGGTGACCGGCGGCAGCCTTGGGGTCGGTTCGTTAAGGAATTTGCTTACGGCACTCAAGTCGGATAAGATTCATTACTACATTTTATGCGGTAAAAATGATACATTATATCAGGAGTTGATTAGACAGGAACAGAAATCAGTTACGCCGATTCCGTATATTACAAACAAGGCTGAGATGAATCAGTTATACGATCAGGTTGATGCGGTGCTGACAAAGCCTGGCGGGGTAACGATCAGTGAATGTTTGTTGAAACGAAAGCCGATTTTCTTTTATAATCCGCTGCCCGGACAGGAACGGATAAATGCGGAGCAAATGAAGCGGCTGGGGACAGCAATACCGGTGGATAAGGATAGTAAATTGGAAGAACAGTTATTGCACTTTTTCACGGACGAAAATAGACAAAACGTGTATCAAGGCAACGTTAACGCGTACCATCGCCAACTGGACCGCCGGCCGCTGTCAGACCTTTTGGAAGAAATGCTCGATAAAAAACATTAGCGGGATTAGCTGCTAATGTTTTTTAAATTTCAACAAGCACTTCGCTTTCGACCGCTTGTCAACCCTTTATGAATGATTTATAGCATGGATATCGGGTAAAATGGATAATGGATGAAAATCATAAAGACGAATATTTGTTCGCTTCCCAGTTAAAATATCGAACCATATGTGATAGAATAGATTTATCTGATAGTTAAACTGACAGGACGTTTTATTTTATCGGTAGAGAACGGAGGTTTTCGTTTTGGAAAATAAATTTGAACTAGTTGCCGATTATGAACCGCGCGGTGATCAACCCGAAGCGATCAGAGAAATCGTCGAAAAGGTAAAAGCGGGGCAGCAGCACCAGACATTACTGGGTGCAACGGGTACCGGAAAAACGTTTACGGTATCCAATGCCATAACGGAGATTAACCGTCCGACGCTGGTGATTGCCCATAATAAAACACTGGCCGGCCAATTATATAGTGAGTTTAAGGAGTTTTTTCCGAATAATGCTGTCGAGTATTTTGTCAGCTATTATGACTATTATCAGCCGGAAGCCTATGTACCGTCGACAGATACGTTTATTGAAAAGGACGCCAGCATTAACGATGAAATCGATAAACTGAGGCACTCGGCAACGTCAGCATTAATTGAACGCCACGATGTGCTGATTGTTTCCAGTGTGTCGTGTATTTATGGTTTGGGGTCACCGGAAGAGTATGAGAGCCAGGTGCTTTCGTTAAGAATGGGAATGGAAAAGGATCGCGACCAGCTTTTGCGGGATTTGGTCGATATTCAGTACGCCAGAAACGATATAGATTTTCAGCGCGGAACATTCCGTGTTCGCGGAGATTCGGTCGAAGTTATTCCGGCTTCACGGGAAGAACACTGTATTCGGATTGAATTTTTTGGTGATGAAATCGATCGGATTCGTGAAGTTGATGCGTTAACCGGCGAAATTGTCGGCGACCGGGAACATGTTGCCATTTTTCCGGCATCCCACTTTGTCACACGTGAAGAAAAGCTAAAAAAGGCGATTAAAAACATTGAAAAAGAGCTGGAGGAACGGCTGAAGGAGCTGCGTGAAGATGATAAGCTTCTGGAAGCACAGCGTCTTGAGCAGCGCACCAATTACGACATCGAAATGATGGAGGAAATGGGCTTTTGCTCGGGTATCGAAAACTATTCACGGCATTTAACTTTCCGTGAGCCCGGTTCGACGCCATATACATTATTGGATTTCTTTCCGGAAGATTTTCTGTGTGTCATTGATGAATCGCACGTGACACTGCCGCAGATCAGGGGAATGTATAATGGTGACAGGGCGCGCAAACAGGTATTGGTTGACCACGGCTTTCGCCTGCCGTCCGCCCTCGATAACCGGCCGTTAAGGTTTGGGGAGTTTGAAAAAGCAACCAACCAGCTGATTTATGTCTCGGCAACGCCAGGACCATATGAACGGGAGCATGCACCGGATTATACCGAACAGATCATTCGTCCGACGGGGCTGCTGGATCCGAAAGTACACGTCAGACCAATTGATGGGCAGGTTGATAATTTGATAGAAGAAATCAGCAAAAGGTCGAAGCGGAATGAGCGTGTACTGGTAACAACGCTGACGAAAAAAATGTCTGAGGATTTGACCGATTACCTGAAAGAAATCGGCATGAAAGTTGCCTACTTGCATTCGGAAATTAAGACACTGGAGCGGATAGAAGTCATACGGGACTTGCGTGTCGGCAAATACGATGTGCTTGTCGGCATTAATCTGCTGCGGGAAGGACTGGATATACCGGAAGTATCCCTTGTTGCTATTCTGGATGCCGATAAGGAGGGTTTCCTTCGTTCCGAGCGCTCGCTAATCCAGACAATGGGGCGTGCGGCACGTAATGAGAACGGGGAAGTTATCATGTACGGTGATAAGATCACGAATTCCATGCAAGTCGCCATTGATGAAACAAACCGCCGCCGTGAAAAACAAATGGCATATAATGAGCGATATAATATTACACCAACAACGATCCGCAAAGACGTTCGCGATGTGATTCAGGCAACCGTGGCCGCCGAGGACGTTGAGGATTATGAAGACAAGAAAACCAATGTTGCCAAGATGACGAAAACCGAGAAATCAAAAATGATTGATAGTATGGAAAAAGAAATGAAAGAAGCGGCAAAAGCGCTTGATTTTGAAAAAGCTGCCGAACTTCGTGATATTGTACTTGAATTAAAGGCAGAAGGCGCCTGATCATTCAACCCGCTTTTTAAAACAAATACTATCAAGCAAAGTGGAAGGATGACCTGTTCATGCCAAGCAAAGAAATAAAGATTCAAGGTGCCCGCGTAAATAATTTACAAAATATAGATGTATCAATCCCTAAAAATAAATTTGTCGTTTTAACGGGACTCTCAGGGTCGGGAAAATCTTCGCTGGCCTTTGATACGGTCTATGCGGAGGGGCAGCGCCGTTACGTGGAATCCCTTTCCGCCTATGCGCGGCAATTTTTAGGTCAGATGGATAAGCCTGACGTTGATGCCATCGAGGGACTGTCTCCGTCCATATCAATCGACCAGAAAACGACAAGCAACAATCCGCGTTCAACGGTTGGTACCGTAACGGAAATTTACGATTACCTGCGTCTGCTGTATGCGCGTGTCGGACACCCGACATGCCCGCGTCATGGAATTGAAATCAGTTCACAAACAGTACAGCAGATGGTAGACCGGATACTTGAATACCCGGAGCGGACAAGAATGCAGATCCTTGCTCCGGTGATTTCGGGACGCAAGGGGGAACATGCCAATACGATTGAAAAACTGAAACAGGAAGGCTATGTCCGTATCCGTGTCGACCAGGAAATGCGTGAAGTAACTGACGATATCAAGCTTGACAAAAACAAAAAACATTCGATTGAAGTGGTTGTCGACCGAATCATCGTCAAAGAAGGTGTTGCAGGCCGTTTGAGCGATTCAATTGAAACTGCACTTGGATTGGGTGAAGGTAATCTTATTGTTGATGTGATTGGTGATGAAGAACTTTTATTCAGTGAAAACCATGCATGCCCGATCTGCGGTTTCTCCATTGGTGAGCTTGAACCGCGTTTGTTTTCGTTTAACAGTCCGTTTGGTGCCTGTCCATCTTGTGATGGGCTTGGCACAAACCTTGAAGTCGATCTGGACCTTGTGATCCCGGACTGGGATAAAACATTAAAACAGCATGCGATTGCTGCTTGGGAACCGGTCAGCTCCCAATATTATCCACAGCTTTTGAAAAGTGTCTGTGACCATTATGGCATTGATATGAATATTCCGGTCAAAGATATTCCGAAAAAACAAATGGACAAAATTTTATACGGAAGCGGTAAGGAAAAAATTCGTTTCGAGTATAAAAACGATTTTGGCAAACTTCGCGATAACCATATTTATTTTGAAGGTGTTCTGAACAATATTGCCCGCAGATATCGGGAAACGCCGTCCGATTTCACCCGTGAGCTGCTATCTAAATATATGGCTGATAAAAAATGTCCAACGTGCAACGGCCACCGTCTTAAGGAAGAAGCGCTTGCTGTGTTGGTTAACGGAAAACATATCAGCGAAGTGACCGATTATGCAATTACAGAGGCCAAGCAATTTTTTGCCAATCTCTCCTTGACGGAAAAAGAAGAAACAATCGCCCAAATGATCCTGAAAGAAATTACGGATCGATTGGAATTCCTGAATAATGTCGGCCTTAATTATTTGACCTTGTCGCGTAAAGCCGGAACATTATCCGGTGGTGAAGCACAGCGGATCAGATTGGCAACCCAGATCGGCTCAGCATTGACAGGGGTCCTGTATGTGCTCGATGAACCGTCAATCGGACTTCATCAGCGCGACAACAACCGGTTGATCAATACGCTGAAACAAATGCGGGATCTCGACAATACACTGATTGTCGTTGAGCATGATGAAGATACAATGCTGGCGGCTGATCATTTAATTGATATTGGCCCGGGAGCCGGCGAGCATGGCGGTGAAGTCGTTGCCAGTGATACACCGGAAAACGTTAAGCAAAACTCGGAATCCCTGACAGGACAATATCTTGCAGGTGATAAATATATACCGCTCCCAGCGAAACGACGCAAACAGAATAAACGCAAGCAAATTAAAGTGGTTGGGGCTGAAGAAAACAATCTGAAAAATGTCGACGCATCATTCCCGGTCGGGCTGCTGACAGTCATTACAGGCGTATCCGGTTCTGGCAAGAGTTCATTGGTCAACGAAATTTTATACAAATCACTGGCTAAACAACTGAACCGCGCCAAAGTCAAGCCTGGAAAACATCAGAAGATTAATGGCCTCAAAAATATCGAGAAAGTGATTGACATTGACCAGTCGCCGATTGGTCGGACACCACGGTCAAATCCGGCAACCTATACAGGTGTGTTCGATAGTATACGTGATGTTTTTGCACAGACAAATGAAGCCAAAATACGTGGTTATAAAAAAGGGCGGTTTAGCTTCAACGTAAAAGGCGGTCGCTGTGAGGCATGCAAAGGTGACGGCATTATCAAGATTGCAATGCATTTCCTTCCCGATGTCTATGTACCTTGTGAAGTATGTCATGGCAAACGCTATAACCGTGATACACTGGAAGTGAAATATAAAGGAAAAAGCATTGCAGATGTACTGGAGATGACGATTGAGGAATCACTGGACTTTTTCAGTAATCTTCCGAAAATCAAGCGGAAATTGCAGACGGTATATGATGTCGGACTTGGCTATATCAAACTGGGACAGCCCGCCACGACCCTTTCCGGCGGGGAAGCACAGCGGGTGAAACTCGCAAGTGAGCTCCACCGCCGGTCCAACGGCAAATCATTTTATATTCTGGACGAGCCGACAACAGGTCTTCATACCGATGATATCAACCGGCTCATGAATGTGCTGCAGCGGCTTGTTGATAACGGTGATTCCGTTTTGATTATTGAGCACAATTTGGATGTGATCAAAACAGCAGATCATATCATTGATCTTGGACCTGAAGGCGGTGATGGCGGCGGGGAAATTATTGTTGCCGGAACACCGGAAGAAGTTGCCAGCAATGAGCAATCCTATACGGGACGCTATTTAAAGCCGATTTTGGAACGGGATCGCAAACGAATGGAACGCGATATGGAGCAGCGGGAAAAAGTCGGATCAAAATAAATAAAGAAGAGCGGCAGGCTGTTTAGAGGTTTGCCGTTTTTCATGACCGATTTGATGGGACCCTGCGGAGGTGTTCCCGGAGAACACAAACATGGGCGCAAAAAACGAAACATGTTCCGGTCAAAACTTTTGACGCGGTAGTCCCATTTCGCTAACCTTGAAGAAGAGAATTTATCCCGTATATAACGGACAGTAAGGGATTATTCACCACCACTGAAAGAAGTTTGATTTTATGCTGGGGAGGAACTGGAAGATGACGCCAATTGAAAGCGAAAAGGTACAACAGCTGTTGGAAATGTTAATCGGCAAAGATGTTTATATTCATTTGGAAACGACGAATGGCGCCTATGCAAGCCATCTTAACGAGAAGGCATATAATGTCGGTGCCTATATACGCAATGCGAAGGTGAATTTTTCACAGGCAAAAATTATCGGAAACGGCAACAGCTTTCGTGTCGGGCTAAAAATCGATTGGGGCTGGATTTATGCAGAAGGGTTAACAGATTGGACGCTTCATAACGAAAGCCAGTTGCTTTTGGCTGGTCATGATCGTGAAGGACGGCTGATGGTTGCATTGCATATCAGTGAAACACCACTTGGTGAATAATATCTGCAGCAAAGGGTCAGGTGAAAATGATGGAAAAGCATGTTGTTGTGATTTACCCGCACCCGGATGATGAATCATTCGGTGCTGCCGGAACGATTATAAACTATCGTGAACAGGGTGTACCTGTCACGTATTTGTGCGGCACATTAGGCGAAATGGGCAGGAATATGGGGGCCCCTCCTTTTGCTAACCGGGAAACACTTTCAAAAATCCGTAAAAAAGAATTGGTTGACGCATGTTCGGAATTGGATGTCGATCTCCGCATGCTCGGGTATCGTGACAAGACACTGGAATTTGAAGACAGGCGTGGAGTAGCGGAACTTCTGAAGGGCATTCTTGAGGAAATACGGCCAAGTCTGGTTATCACACATTACCCCGATTATGCCGTGCACCCTGATCATGATGCAATGGGAGCAGCGGCAATTGAAGCTGTCAGAATGATGGACCCGAAAAGCCGGCCGACTGTCTGGGCCCAAGCAATCAGCAATGACCACCTTGAAGAACTGGGCAGGCCGGATATTGTCAATGATGTCAGACCTTTTTTTGACAAGAAGATGAACGCCATCCTTTGCCATAAGTCGCAGGCGAGCGGGATATTGGGTCAATTCCAGGAAAACTGGGCAACCGATGACATGAAAGAGGCAGCGAAAAAGCAATTAGGCAAGGAGGCGTTTTACATTTGGCATTTTCGTGAATAATCTAGTAAGAGAGGAGGATTATTCATGAAAAAACGATTATATCGGTCGACATCCGAGCGTATGATAAAAGGTGTATGTGGAGGCTTGGCGGAATACTTCAATATTGATCCGACCATTATCCGTTTATTGTTTGCGGCACTGGCATTTGCGGGAGGAGCATCCATATACGCTTATATTATCGCTATTTTCGTTATTCCAAGTGATCGGGAGGTGCGTTAATGCTGCTTCGCTGGATCATATCGATTTTTCTGAATGCTGTGGCATTGATTGTTGTGGCACAGCTGTTCAGCTCTTTCCAGCTTGACGGGTTTGGCACTGCACTTCTGGCCAGTGTCATTCTCGGCATTTTGAATGCTATCGTAAAACCGATTTTGGTTGTTTTGACATTGCCGATAACACTGGTGACACTCGGTCTGTTCTTGTTTGTCATCAATGCAATCACACTGATGATTACCCAGGCAATAATGGATGAATCATTCGTTATTGGCGGATTTGGAACAGCAATCATTGCAGCTGTGGTCATATCCATATTGAACTTGCTCCTGAACAAACTTGTCAAGGATACTGTCAGTTAATCGCAGGTAAGGCCCTGCGATTTTTTCAGCTCTTATGGTCAATGACAATACTCGATATTGTTAAAATATGCTACAATGTAAATCAGCAGTTTAGGAGTTAATGGAGGTTTCAGTTCATGTCGACAGTCCGTACGAAGGATTTGCTGGAAAATTTCAACTTGACCCTTGTAGCAGGGGGCGATGGTGTTCACCGGGAAATCATTTCAAGTGATGTGCATCGTCCTGGTATTGAAATGACCGGCTATTTTCATTACTATCCAAAAGAACGTGTTCAATTGATCGGAAAAACGGAAATGGCTTATTTTCTTGATTTATCCGACGAAAATAAAAAAGACCGTATGGAACAACTGTGTACAGATATAACACCTGTTATTGTCATTTCACGCGGGATGGATATTCCTGATGTGATGCTGGAAACGGCGGATAAGGCAGGCGTCCCGATTTTACATTCACCACGGAAAACAACCCGTGTCATCAGCAGACTGACCAACTATCTGGAAGCAAAATTCGCCCCGTATACAGCCATCCATGGTGTGTTAGTCGATATCTATGGTGTCGGGGTTCTTATAACAGGGCAAAGTGGTGTTGGTAAAAGTGAGTCGGCTCTTGAGCTGGTGAAGCGCGGACACCGTCTGGTTGCAGATGACAGTGTCGAGATTCGGCAGGAAGATTATGATCGGCTGATTGGTAATTCACCGCCGTTAATCGAGCACCTGCTGGAAATCCGCGGGCTGGGCATCATTAATGTCATGACGCTGTTTGGTGCCGGTGCAATCAGGAGTTATAAAAAAATATCATTGATCATCAATTTAGAATTGTGGGATGAAAAGAAACAGTATGACCGTCTTGGACTTGATGAAGAAAAGATGAAAATTATGGATGTCAGTTTACCGAAAGCAACCATTCCGGTTCGCCCGGGACGTAATCTTGCTGTCATCATTGAGGTTGCTGCTATGAATTTCCGTCTGAAGCGGATGGGTGTTAATGCTGCTGAAGAATTTTCCGAGAGGCTGACAGAAATGATTGATGAAGGAAATACTACAGAGTAGGGGTGATTGATGTGACGTGCAGTGCACCTGCGATGGACCCGGTTTTTTTGGAAATTGGTCCTCTGACCATTTATTGGTATGGGCTGATTATAGCCTTTGGGGCTTTCCTGGGGTTGTATGTGGCCACAAAGGAATCCGACCGGCTGGGCTTACAGAAGGATTTGATGGTTGACCTGGTTGTGTTTGCCATTCCGGTTGCCATTATATTTGCACGTATTTATTACGTTATTTTTGAATGGGACCGCTATACAGGCGGGCCGTGGTGGGACGTTTTCGCTATTTGGGAAGGCGGTATTGCCATTCACGGGGCGCTTATTGGATCGGTTCTGACCGCTATTATATTTGCACGGGTGCGAAATGTTTCGTTCTGGCAGCTGGCAGATATCGCGGCGCCAAGTTTGATTCTGGGGCAGGCAATCGGCCGCTGGGGGAACTTCATGAACCAGGAAGCACACGGCGGTCCAATTTCTGAAGAAACTTCCAACAGTTTCCATACATATTTGCCTGATTTCATCATGAATCAGATGTGCATTGATGGCGTTATGTATCATCCTACATTTTTATATGAATCCGTCTGGAACGTATTGGTATTTATACTCTTGTTAGTTCTGCGTCGCAGGAATCCGTTGCGCGGCGAGGTATTTCTGAGCTACCTAATGGCTTATTCGTTCGGCCGTTTCTTTATTGAAGGCATGCGAACGGATAGTTTATATGTACCCGGGACCGAAATCCGAATGGCACAGCTCATTTCAGTGGCTATTATTTTGGCTGTGATTGCTTTAATTTGGTACCGCCGCAAATCCGGTATGGCGCGTAATCATTACGATGGTAAAAAGGTTAAGAAGAAGAAAAACAACTAATGAAAAGCGGGTGATGGGTAATTGACAGGAATATTGCAGCGGGGATTAAAACAAGGTCTCCAAGTGACTTGGACATTAGGGAAAGTCATTTTTCCCATTACGCTAATTGTGACCATTTTGCAATATACGCCGGTGCTTCCCTGGATTATTGACAAACTCAGTCCACTAATGGGCCTCCTGGGGCTGTCCGGTGAGGCTGCAGTGCCGCTGGTGTTGGGAAATGCCCTGAACTTGTATGCTGGCATTGCAGCGATCGTGTCATTTGAATTTACAGTAAAAGAAGTCTTTATAATGGCTGTTATGATGTCTTTTTCGCATAATCTGTTTATTGAGTCAGCGGTAGCTTCCAAAGTTGGTGTCAGCTGGTGGCTTATTTCAGGCATTCGTATTTCACTTGCGCTGATTTCGGCCACTATCATTAATCTGCTATGGAGCGGTGGAACGGAAGCGGCACAGTATGGTCTCATCTCTTCATCTGATGTTGTGCTGGATGGATGGGCAGCGATTTCATTGCATGGATTGCAAACAGCACTTGTGGCTATTGTGCAGCTGGCATTAATCGTTATCCCATTAATGATTGCTATGCAATTTTTCCGTGAAAAAGGCTGGCTTACTGCAATATCCGATAAGCTTGGTCCATTTACAAGGATGCTGGGAATGGAAAAGAACACCTCAATGACACTTGTTGCAGGTCTGACAATCGGCCTGGCATATGGTGCGGGTTTAATGATCCAGGCGGTAAAAGAAGACGGGGTGTCAAGACGGGATATGTATTTGGCTCTGATCTTTCTTGTTTCCTGTCATGCGGTTGTGGAGGATACACTGGTATTTATCCCGCTTGGCATCCCGGTATGGCCGCTATTATTAATCCGTCTGGTGACTGCTATCGTCTTGACCATGTCTGTCGCATTTGTCTGGAAGCGAATCGAAAAACAAAACAGGAAGGAACCAGCACATGAACATTCATACCATACTCTTTGACCTTGATGGAACACTGATCGACACGAATGAACTAATCATTGAATCGTTTACGCATACATTCAACGCTTATGGAAGAAAACTTACCCGTGCCGAAGCGATTGAATTTATCGGACCACCATTGAAAGACTCGTTCAGTCAATTTGCACCTGAGCAGGTGGATGCGATGGTCGAAACATACCGGAAGCATAACATGAAGCATCATGATAATTACGTGAAGGCATTTCCCCATGCTGCCGAAACGCTTGCGGAGCTAAAAAAAGGTGACGTTAAGCTCGGAGTTGTCACGACCAAGATGCGGGGAACGGTGGAGATGGGCCTCCGGGTTACCGAACTTGACAGTTATTTTAATACGGTTATTACGCTCGATGACGTCAGCCACGCCAAACCGCATCCAGAACCGATCATTAAAGCCTTGAGAGCAATGAATGCAGATGCTGAGTCAACACTAATGGTCGGTGATAATTTCCATGATATTGAAGCAGGGCATCATGCGGGTGTTAAGACAGCGGGGGTTGCATGGTCATTAAAAGGCCGGGAGAAACTATTGTCATACAAACCGTCATACATGCTCGATGACATGTCTGATCTGTTGGAGATCACAGGAGTGTAGGCTATGCGAAAAACCAATCGGTACACCGTCCAACATGCCAACTCCCTGTGGCAAATTTATCAAACCGTCCCATTTATGAAAGTCATGAAAAACTTTGTCTTTATCCAATTGGGAAGGTACACACCTTTTTTGAGTGTGAAAAATTGGCTTTACCGGACGTTTTTGCGGATGAAAGTTGGCGATAAAACAGCATTTGCATTGATGGTCATGCCTGATATCATGTTTCCGGAAAAAATAGCGGTTGGATCGAACAGCATCATAGGCTACAATACAACCATTCTCGCACATGAATATTTAATCAAAGAATATCGGATCGGGAAGGTTATAATTGGTGATGGTGTCATGATTGGAGCCAATACAACCATTTTACCCGGAGTGACAATTGGTAATGGTGCTGTCGTTTCCTCAGCAACACTTGTCAATCAGAATGTGCCGCCGGGAGCGTTTGTCGGTGGTAACCCAATGCAGGTGATTTACACGAAAGAAGAGATGGACAAGCGGATGAGCGAGAAGAAAGATGGAATGAGCCGGGAGGATAGATGAAATTCGGTTCGCCGGTATTCAATTTAAGACCCCGACATTGACATTAGATGATAATACGCGAATATAAAAGCCACCGTTGCATATAAACAGTGGCTTTTTTTGTAATGGAAATTCACTAAAGTTTTTGCAGCGTTTATATAGAACATAGCCTGCATGGTAATGTCCTTTTGTTTTAATGCAAGCGTTTTTCATATACAATAGATATTAAAGCCAAGTAATGGAGGAGAACAATGGACTACGAAAACTTAACGCTGCACACAGATAAATATCAAATCAACATGATGTATGCGCATTGGAAAAATAACTCCCATAATCGTCAGGCAGTTTTTGATGCGTATATCCGCAAGAATCCTTTCAGGAACGGCTATACGGTGTTTGCTGGACTGGAGCGGATTGTGCATTACATTAATAACTTGCGCTTTACAGAAGAGGATATCGACTACTTAAAACAGCAGGAAGAAAACTATGAACCTGAATTTTTGGACGAACTGAGGAGATTCTCCTTTACAGGGAACATTTATGCGATGCGTGAAGGGGAAGTTGTTTTTCCGAATGAACCGCTCATTCGGGTGGAAGCGCGGATTTTTGAGTCTCAGTTAGTTGAAACGGCCATTTTGAATATGATGAACTATCAAAGTTTGATTGCTACAAAGGCAAGCCGTATCAAGCAGGTTGCCAATAATGACATGTTGATTGAATTCGGCACACGACGTGCACAAGAGGCTGATGCTGCTATTTGGGGAGCACGCGCTGCTTATATTGCCGGGTTTCATGGCACATCGAATATGCGTGCCGGTAAACTGTTTAATATTCCGGCGAAAGGAACACATGCCCATTCATGGATTCAAGATCATGACAGTGAAGAAGAAGCGTTTACGAATTTTGCTAAAGCCCTTCCAGACCAGTCGGTATTGCTTGTCGATACATATGATACGCTGAGATCAGGGATTCCCAACGCCATCAAAACTGGAAGAATGCTCGAAGCCCAGGGGAAGAAGCTGAACGCAATCCGTCTTGACAGCGGAGACTTGGCCCGCTTGTCCATCGAGGGCAGGAAAATGCTTGATGAAGCAGGGATGGAACACGTTGAGATTATGGCTTCCAATGATCTCGATGAAGAGGTGATCATGCACCTGAAATTGCAAGGGGCCAAAATTGATTCCTGGGGTGTTGGAACCAAGTTGATTACCGGTGCAAGAAAGCCATCGCTCGGCGGCGTATATAAACTCGTCGCCAGAGAAGATGAAGACAAGCTTATTCCGGTCATCAAGCTATCTGAAGACCTGAACAAAGTGACAACCCCGGGTCCAAAAAAGGTTTATCGGATCATCAACCGTAAGACGAATAAGTCGGAAGGTGATTATATTGCACTTGCGTATGAAACAGTGGATGATAAACCACTTAAGATGTTTGATCCGTTTTTCCCACAAAAGTTCAAATATGTGAATGACTATGAAGCGGTCGACCTCCTGAAGCCAATCTTTATAAATGGGAAACAGGTATATGAACTGCCGACACTTGAGGATATTCACCGTTATCATGAAGAGCAGCTTTCCTATATATGGGAAGAAACATTGAGACTGCTCAACCCGCAAACCTACTATGTCGATTTGAGCTATGAATTGTGGAAGATGAAGCAGGATATGATGGAGGAACATTCGATGGAGTAAGCTAAGTTGTCCGTCGTCCGTGTTCATGGCAAATTATATGAAGCAATGGAAGTGGACAGGCTGTATGGCTTTTCAGCAAATGGATCATGCAGCCGGTAAGCGCGGCATCATTTCCGAGGTGATGCCGCGTTTGGCTTTTATCGTATGGGTAATGCAGTTAAAAGGAGGCATAATATGGAGGTTCCAAGAGGAATTGTTCCAGCAATTCGACAAATGAAAGATTTTGAGAAGGCTCTGGAATCTAGCTATAATACCATCGTTTTTTTGGAAACACGGCTTGCTCAGTTAAAAAGCTTGGTCAAATACTCAAAACGGTCGGATAAGCAAGTACTGCTTCATTTTGATCTGATTCAGGGATTGAAAGCCGATGAATACGGTATGGAGTTTTTAATTCGGGATATCAATCCGGATGGCATTATATCCACAAGGGGGAATATTATTAAACTCGCCAAGAAGCATAAGCTATTGGCCATTCAGCGTATGTTCCTGTTGGATAGTATGGCGGTTGAGCATAATTTAAAATTAATTGACCGTTTCAAACCTGATTGCATTGAATTGTTGCCCGGGCTTATTCCTGACGTTATTGAGCAAATTAATGACGAAACTGGAATACCTGTGATTGCAGGGGGACTTATCAGGAGTTCAGCAGAAGCTTCTTCAGCACTGGATGCGGGAGCAGTTGCTGTATCGACATCAAACACTGAATTGTGGGGTGTTAATAAATAAAAATTAAAGTATGAGTAAAATGTTTACGGGAAGGATATAGGGTTTAAAATATTCTGACATAAGGGGTTCTGCTGGCAGAATCCCTTATGTCAGAAATTCT
>NZ_AGAV01000018.1 GCF_000224785.1 Lentibacillus jeotgali
GCGAGAAGGCCTCAAACTTGTGCGGGAGCGGCTCTAACTCGTGCGGGAAGACTTCGAACTTGAGCGGCAGCCGCCTCAACTCGTGTGAGAAGCCCTCAAACTTGTGCGACAGCACCCTGAATTCGTGCAGCGGCTCCTGTGGCTACACTTTCACTATCGCTCACGGCAGCACAGCACGGGGATTAACATGCAGCCACCGCCAAGATTTTAATCTAAATTGGGAATATTTTTCATTATGTCAGCCATCGTGAAAGATATACACGGGATGCCGGGGGAGGTTACATGCTCGTCTTCCTGGAAAACATCAATAAGAGTGTACTGCGCATCGTGCAGAGAATATTGCTCTAAAATACCTGTCTTAGGTTCTACAATCCAATATTCGGGAATCCGGAAGTTGGCATACATATTTAGCTTATCAATTTTATCCCGTTTTAATGTAGACGGGGAAAGGATCTCAACTACAAGGTCTGGAGGCCCTATGACACCACGATTACGTAAAATATTCAAACGCTTGCGGTGGATCAGTACAAGATCCGGCTGTCTTACTTCATTATCAGCCAATATGACATCAATAGGAGCATCTAATATAATATAGTCCGATTCACAGCTTTCAGTAATTCTTTTTTGCATTTGAGCGCTAATCAATTGATGCGTAACAGATGGCGCTGGACTCATCAATTCTAATTGGCCGTCCACTAGTTCATAGCGGTTTCCGTCATCAATTGACGCATAGTCATCATAGGTGAGGTTGTCTTCTTTTATGAGTTCAGTATAGGCGTGCTTATTTTTATTATCCTCTTTATCACTCATCAAAATACCTCCCATTTAGTCGTTTATGATAGTATACCATAAGATCCCTCGGCTATTGCCGAGGGATCTATTCTAAACTCTATACCACCATGCGTTCGTCAAAGTTTCGAAATTAATTAATAAAACCGCTTATACCCATCAAAATGCTTGCTCCAATACGGATTGCTCACATTGGAGATTTGAACGCCATCGGATCCGGCGTGGATGAAGTCACCGCCGCCGAGATAGATTCCCATGTGTGAGATGCCACTCTTATAAGTATTCTCGAAGAATACGAGATCGCCGACTTGCGGGTTGTTCACGTATTGAGCGCGGTTGTAATAGCCAGCGCTTGACCGGCGCGGGATGTCTTTGCCGGCTTTATTGAATGTGTATTTGATAAAGCCGCTGCAGTCGAATCCGCTCGGTGATGCACCGCCCCATGCGTAAGGGGTTCCTTCAAGGCTCGTAGCCGTGCTGATCAACTTATCGACATTGTAGTCAGTATCAACGCTGCTTGAGCTGTCACTACTGCTCGAACCTGAAGAACTCGAACCAGATGAACCCGATCCGGATGTCGCCTTAGAGCCGATATTCAGCTTCTGACCGACCAGAATCAAATTGGATGACAGGTTGTTCCAATTTCTCAGCTGGCTGACGGATACGCCGTAACGGCTTCCGATCCCTGATAACGTATCACCGGATTGAACGGTATAAACTTCTGATGAGCCAGTGCTGCCACTCGAACCGGAGTTGCTGCTTCCCGAACTGCTCGATCCGCTATTACTTGAGCCATTTCTCGACACAACAAATTGATCGCCTGGATAAATCAAGTGGGAATTAAGATTGTTCCAGTCCATTATATTAGATACGGAAATATTATGTCGTGCTGCGATTCCGCTTAACGTGTCACCGCTTTTGACGGTGTATGTAGATCCCTGGCTGCCCGAGCTCGAATTGCTACCGCTGGAAGATGAATTGGATGAGTTGCTGGAATTGGACGTTTCGATTACTTGATTCGGATAGATGATGTCACCTGATAGATTATTGATAGATTTCAATTGTGCTACACTTGTGTCATAATTCTGTGCAATCTCCCACAATGAATCGCCGCTCTTCACCTTATACGAAGCTGCTTCGACGTCATCTGCGGCGAAGATTGCCGAGGCGATAAAAGCACTTGCAGTAACCGACATGAAAATTTTCTTATTCGCCAATGAAAGGGTCCTCCTTCATAATCGTGTTGAAATATGTGTCATATTATACATGGGTATTGTAAAATTTAATAGATTCCTGACACATTTGTAATCAACTTGTGGGCAACATGTAATCTTCTTGTAATATTGTGCAGTGAAGGCAGGAACTGGTTGGATCATATCATTTCAACGCAGACAATTGAACCCGGGCGATTATGATCGCTAGAAACAAACTTGGGCAGGAAAACGAAAACATGAGCACAAATCCCCAAACATATCCCCAATCGCTCAAACATGGCCCCGACTCCCTCCCAATCCCCCCAAAAACCACACCACAAACATGTCCGCTCGCCCTCACCTCCATAGTCCAAAAAAACTATCACGATTTACCAAGATATATGTTATAATTTCGTTTATGATGCCGAAATCATATAATAGACTATCAAACGACAATCGTATAGAACGAAACAGGAGGTAAGCAATCAATGGAGGAAACGATAACGCTCAAAGAGATCTTTGAGGTCATCAAGAAGCGGCTTCTGCTCATCATCAGTCTGGTTGTGGGCGCGGCTGCTATTGCAGCTGTGGTCAGTTATTTCATGCTGACGCCGCAATATGAGTCCAGTTCCATGTTTGTGGTCAACCAGAAGGAGCAGAATCAATCGTCGGAAGTCACGCGAAATGATATTCAAACAAACGTTCAATTGATAAATACTTATAATGTGATTATCAAAAGCCCGGCGATTCTGGAACAGGTCATCGACGAGCTCGGTCTGAATTATTCCGTCGGGCAGCTGGAAAGCAACCTTAACGTATCAAGTGCCGAGAACTCGCAGGTCGTGACCGTGACAGCAACCAATCCGGATCCGGCTCTTGGCTGAGTGGGAGGAGGTGGAGCGGTTGTTGGCGAAGTATCGGAGCGGGTGAGAGGGGCCCTTCCGTAAGGGTGCCTGTCACTTCTGCTTTGTAATTAAATTAGATTTTTTTTGCAATTTTGAGTGGTTCTAATTAACTGGTACGAACATTCGAATCATGTTGCTATTCGCTGGTAACGATCTTTAATATTGATGTATGAAAAATATATAGAAAGCTGTCGACTTTAATTATGAGGAGTCGTTGAAGAGGGAGAGATTGTTATCACTTTCATGATAGCTTTTGGCTTAGCGAGTATTATGCTCTGTGTGGGCATGATTATACGAACGAAGGTTTCTTTTATTAGCAAAATGCTGGTACCCGCAAGTGTTGTTGCTGGCGTGTTGGGCTTGATTATCATGAATACGGGTCTGATTACAGCCGTCGACTCGCAAATGTACGTCGATATTGTGACCTTCTTATTTACGGTGACGTTTATTTCTATCGGATTGACAAGCAATCCTAAGTCCAAAACATCGGATTCTGTTGGAAAGAGTATAGCAAAAGGATCGATTGGATTAGGTTTTCTTTGGAATTTAATTTATGCCCTTACCCCAGCTGTTGGAGCGATTATCATTATTGGGATTGGCGGCTTCTTCGGAATGGATCCGGTATATGGCTTATTAATTCCTTTTGCTTTTACCCAAGGCCCCGGGCAGTCAGCGACATTTGGAGGAATTATGGAACAGCAATATAGGATTGCCAATGCTGCGACAGTGGGTGTCACCTTTGCAGCGTTAGGATTCCTGCTGTGCTTTCTCGTTGGAGTCCCGTTAGCCAGGTATGGGATTAAACGAGGATTGGCGAAAAACATGGGTTCATCCAAAATTGAAGATTTTGTTGAACGAGGCTATTATGTGAAAAGCGAAAAAAGAGACACATTAGGAAACGAAACGATGTTCAGCGGCAACATTGATACGATGACTTTCCATTTTGCAATTATCGGCCTCTGTTTTCTTTTGGCTTTGGGAATGTCCGAAATTGTTTCATACATTCCCGCGATTGGTTCCACATTCAGCGGTATGCTGTTTATATATGGAATGCTGGCAGGCTACCTTGTTAAGTTCATTATGAAAAAATGGCGTATCGAAAATATGTTGGATAATACGTTTCAGTCTAAAATAACCGGCTGGTCAACGGATTATTTGATTGTTGCTTCCTTTATGGCTGTTCCATTCAGTGTTATTGGAAACTGGATGATTCCAATTATCACCGTGGCTGTGGTGGTTATGTTAATAAGTGTTATGATCTGCATCTACTTTGGCCAGCGAATGGGCGGCGAAAATGATTTTGAAAGAACAATCGGCTTATACGGGACAGTCACAGGAACCGTCCCAAGCGGTATTGCGCTTGTGAGGATTATTGATCCTTCTTTAAGAACCTCAACAGCAGTTGAATTAGGATTGATGAACTTGCCAATGGTAGCTTCTTTTGTAACTGTTTCGACGATAATGGCGATAGCGTCCGGTGCATTGTCGATGAGTCTGGGTATTCTTTTGCTATTGGCACCCATTCCAATTTATTTAATCGTATTAAAGGTAATCAAAGTATGGGGCACGAAAACATATGACTTTAAATCGGAGTCTGGATCCAAAGTAGAGAGACTGAAAAGAGCTACTGCAGAATAGAGAGGGGAGTATTGAGTGTTGAAAAAATTGTATTACGGCGGCGATATTGTAACCATGGAGAAGGACATGGATGCGGCAGAAGCAGTGTTAATTGAAGACGGCGTGATTAAGGAAGTCGGTAGTTTAGACGCATTTCAGGCCTATATGAATGATACGGGTATTGAAAAAGTTGATTTAAAAGGGAATACCTTGATGCCGGGATTCGTTGATCCTCATGGTCATTTGTCAATGATGGGACCACTGGCAACAATGGCTGATTTAAAAGAATGTGAGAGCTTCGATGATATTCATTATACACTAACCTCCTACATGCAAAATAAAGAAATTGGCAAGGGAGACTTAGTTGTCGGCTTTGGCTATGATCATAATTTCCTGAAAGAGGAGCAACATCCGTTAAAACACGTATTAAATGAAGTATCATCAGAAAATCCGATTCTAATTTTCCATGCATCCGGTCACATAGGGTGTGCGAACGATGCAGCATTAAATTTTGCAGGGATTGACGAAAATACACCTGACAAAGAAGGCGGCCACATTGGCAGAATGGAAGACACGATGGAGCCCAATGGGTATTTGGAAGAAGGAATCCTGATGTCCTTGATGAACAGTATCTTTGCAGATATTGATATGGATTATGTCCAGTTAGCCAATCTTGGCCAGGAGATTTATATTAAAAATGGAATTACGACTGTACAGGATGGTGCGACCTCAAGCGAAACCATCGAGCTCTTTAAAGCGTTGTCGGAAAAGGATAATTTGAAGGTAGATGTTGTTGCGTATCCATTAGTGGCTGAAAACCCAAATGACATGAAAAATAATGAGCAATACGCTAAGAACTATCATAATCGCTTTAAAATCGGCGGATACAAAATGTTCTTGGATGGCTCTCCTCAAGGCAAGACAGCATGGATGACAGAACCATATGAAGGGGAAGAAAGCTATCGCGGTTACCCGTGGTACGAGGACGAACAAGTAAAGCAGTATGTGACGAAAGCCATTAATGACGATGTGCAGCTGCTTACCCACTGTAATGGTGATGCGGCGTCTGATCAGCTGTTAAAAAACTACGAAGCTGCACTGCAGGAATCGGATAATCCGAACAAAGACAAATTGCGTCCGGTAATGATTCACTGTCAAACTGTCCGTTATGATCAGCTGGACAAGATGGCCGAACTAGCGATGATACCTTCTATATTCATCCCTCACACATATTTCTGGGGCGATGTACATCTGAAAAATTTGGGGCAAGAGCGCGGAAATCGAATAAGCCCTGCAAAATCCGCCTTTGACAGGGGACTTATGGTAAACTTCCACCAGGATCCACCAGTCGTAAAACCGGACATGCTTCATACAATATGGTGCGCAGTCAATCGAATCACCCGAAAAGGCGTTAACATTGGACCTGAAGAACGCGTCACTGTTTATGACGCCTTGAAAGCTGTAACGATCAATGCAGCTTATTCCTACTTTGAGGAAGATCAAAAGGGAAGCATAAAAGCAGGAAAACTTGCTGACTTTGTGATATTGGACCAAAATCCGCTTGAAGTGGAAAAACTGGATATAAAGGATATACAAGTTTTAAATACTATCAAAGAAGGCAGAACGATTTATAGTAGGGATAAGGTTCTTGCTGAATGAAGATCAACGGTTTAAGTCCGTCAAAATTTGCCTTACATCGAACTGTATGAGAAGGGTTATCCGAGTATTGGCTGAATACTGTGTACTTCCAGAGTGACAAGTTCTGATGAATGGCGTTCAGGCAGATGCTCAGGTTTCAAGAAAACTGAGTGTGGTCTCCATACCTCTTAGCAGGCGTAAGGGTGCGTGTAAGTCGCTTCAGGCAACAGCTGATGAAAAGCTTATCAAACACTTTGAAAGGCTTTTCATCATTTTTTCCTCGATAGTTTAATATTAAACGAATACATATCCGATCGATAGCAGGCACGTTCGTATTCGACAAAGTTGCCGTTCACATCCCTCAGGTTCCTCTCGGCAACGAGCATACTGGTGTTTGCCGGAACCTCCAGCAGTTTGGTGTCCTCTTTGGCGATGCTCTCTGATCTGATATTCTGATCTGCTTCAATCGAAAGGACACCTAATTCCTGCTCAAGCAAGTCATATAATGATACTTTGTTTAAATCATATTCCATAATGTTTTCGCCGATCTCAGCTGGGTAATAGTTGTTTTCAACACCCATTGGTATGTTGTCGGCATATCGGACCCGTTTAATATGAACAGCTTCTTTCAGGCCAGTTATTATCTGCAGATGTACGGGCGATTGAAAACCTTCTGCTTTAACAAGCTTTGCACCCGGTTCCATTCCCATACCCTGGATGGTTTCGGATGTGCTGCTCAAGCTGCCCAGCCAGTCATTGATTGGTCTTAATGCGACAAATGTACCTCTGCCAGGCTTTAAACGTAGAGCAATATGTTCTTTTTTCGAAAAAACACTTTCCCAAAAAGGATTAAAAGGTTTTATTCACAGCCAACGCCATCCCCGTCTCTATCAAGGTGAGAGGCATAACCTGGATCTCCGGCATACACTGGTGCTGCACCGGCATTTCTTGCTTCAGTGCAATTCTCGTAATAAGTATTGCTGCTATTGCTACTTGTACTGGCCGAAGAAGTATTCGATGATCCAGTATTTGTAGAAGCGATAGTAGACTTCAAGTCCTCAACGTTAGCTTGTAATGAAGAATTTTTGTCTTGAAGTTCTTCAATTTTGCTCGTTTTTTCTTTTAATTCCGAATTCAAACTATCAATCTTATTTTTGGATTCATTAAGTTCACTTTTGCTACTCTCTAGCTTATCTTCAACTTTTTTCTTATTAGAATTGAGTTCATCTAACTCATGCTTTAGAGAATCATTGTCTTCCTTAAGAGAATTAATCTCACTTGTTAGTTCTTCGTTCTTTTGTATTTCTTTATTAAGTTGTACAGTTGTGCTGTCATCAATAAACCCGGAACTAATTATCATAAGAGCAACACCACCTATTAGAAGTGGATAAAATAGCTTTTTTGATAGTCTTCTTTCTTTAGTTTTGATTTTTCTGATAAGGTGATATGTAAGATAGATTAAAGAAGCTATTAAAGCTAGAAAACCAATTAGAAATAGAGCCATAACCAAAGCCACCTTTCTACTAGAATTGGCGCCTGTCACTTGTCTATTTTTGTCAAATTACATTCATTCGACCAAAGTAGCCTGTACAATGTAACGATTGGGCGCATAACCGATATAATCAAATGGATAACATGTTGTAAGTGTCAAAGTAGGGTCTTCTTTTTCGACAATGACTGATCGATCCTCTGCGTCGGTTACCCATGTTTTTGTGATTTCATATTCATAGGTTTCACCGTTGTAATGGACTTCAAGTATATCACCCTGACCAAGCTTATCTAACCCGGTGAACACGGTGTCACGATGCCCAGAAAGTACTGTATGGCCGGTTTTACGGTTAGGAACCGTCGTCCATTTACTGACATACATACCAACACCTTGATCAAGTGTCTTTTCATCCGTTCCCCAATAAGTTGTAAAACGCTTGTCCATCTTCGGGATATCCAGCATTGCTACCTCTGTTCCTTTTTTATTATCGAAATTGAGGGTGAGTGGATTAACATCAGTATGACTGGAATCTGGATTATCTTCTTCTGCTTCCTCATCTTTTTTATCTATATCAACAGTTGCCGCTTCTGTCTTCTCCGGTATTGTCTGTACTGACTGTGTCGCCTGAAAGTAACTCCAGCCATTATAAACAAAAGCGATGAAACCAATCGCAAACAAAAGGATTGATAATTTACGAATCATCGGTTTCCCCTCCCTAAAATCTGAGAAAGGCAGACGATTGGATCGCCTGCCCTCAAAGATTACTGACGTTTGCGGATACCAAGTGCACCGAGAGCCATAGCGCCTAAACCACCCAGGATACCAAGCGGTAATGCTGTTGCAGTATCAGGCAGCTCGCCTCCCTGTTCATCAGATGATGTATTGTCTTCGGATTCAGATGATGTATCTTCTTCAGAGGAGGTAGACTCCTCAGATGAAGTGGCTTCTGAATCGGTGTTGTTCTCAGATGTGGATGTATTATCATTGCTGGATGCATCAGAATCACCAGCTGGAAGGTCCTCGCAAGGAAGTCCATCTCCTTCTCTATCTAAATCATCTGGGTCATCTGGATGTTCTTCAAGATGCGCTTGGGCTTCAGCTTGCGTATCAAAATCCTTACAATCCAAATCGCCTGAATGACTAGCAAAGACCGATTGAGCTGTCCCAAACATAAATAGAGCCGAAAGCAATACAGCCAAAGTTAGATATTTACCTTTCATTTTGTTGTCCCCCCTTATCTATTTATTCTGGCAGTTACGATATAGTCTATTGTTCTAAAAATCGACTATGTATGTAACTACTAGAGTCACTGTAACATGTTGGTAGTTATGTTACAATAAATTTACGAAATATTACAACGGGTAATGCAAAAATAGATTTTAGGTTAAGGAAATTCCTTTTTCCTTATAGGTTTAGTGTCTGTCACCACCCGAATTTCATCGGTGCGGAATATGTTTAATTATATTCTCCTTCGCCATGATAAAGTATTTCCTGGAGAACGTAACTGCGCAAGCGAAGGTAATATTTTTCTAATTTAACCATCCCAAACTTTTTCAAACACATTCCAGGTCCGCTGCAGTTGCCTTTCGTGATTTTATACTATATATAGTATATATGTATAAACATAATATGGCTTATATAGTGTTAATAAAACTTTTTTCCTAGATTTGGGTTGCCGCAGTCGAACTTTTGTGCTAAATTGGGTGTGTGAAAATTAATAAAAATGGGGGGGAGTGAGAATTATGGCTAAAACGAATAAAGGTAAGAAAGTAGTACCAGTGAAACCGTATTCGAGGAAGGCCGACAGTAAACGAGTAAAGGTCCGCGGTCATCGCCGTTCAACACCAAATTAAAACGCCCATTGCAAATACAATGGGCGAGGAATTGGACAAGGATCTACCAAATCTCTTTAGTGTCCAGATTATGTACTTATATTTAATATTGTACACTAATTTGTCCAATTCCTCTATATTTTTTAAGAAAAAATATAGGGAAGGGTGTATTAGTATTGAAAAAGCCGGTAACTCTTTATCAATTTTGTCGTGCTTTTAAGGGAATTAATTCAAATTCGACTACCAAGCAAAAACAAAATTTCGCATGGGCTATTGGTTCTGCTGAAAGCATCATAGCTGCTTCTTTCAGGAAAAAGTCTCTACGCCCAGTAGAGGGATATTTTGAGCTGAAGAAAAGACATGCTTTAACTGATAACTTTATGAAAAGTTTTTCTGATATAAGTTATACTAAATATCGGCTGGGGCCAAAGTATTCGTCAGGAAATAAATAGGGGACTTGCAAATTCTAGGTATGGAATCGTTGTAATTTCTTCGAGTTTTATTGAAAAGTATTGGCTAAACTACGAATTAGATGGGATTCTTAATAAAGAAGGAAGTACACAAACACAGATGCTTCTGCCAATTTGGCATAATATCACTGCTGATGAAATGAAAAATTATAGTTATTCCTTGTCGAATAAATTAGCTCTGAATACCGCTTTGAATACAAAAGACGAAATTGTCGAGAACGTGAAGAAGGTTCTATGGTCTTAATAGGTGTCTGTCAATTCCCGATTAACCACTGTGTTTCGACAGGTGTTTCCGACGAACGGTTACCGTGCTCGAACTGCTGAACTCAATAGTGCAGTTGGTGATCTTTGACTTCCTGATTTCGGCACCATCTAGCTATACTTTGCCCGCTTTCTTCCCAGGCTTCATAGCGTGCTTGCCACTCTATTCTTTTGTCCTTATTGGGTAATCGTATAACCTCCCGAGTTGATTCCTACGTGTATTTTATTTGACGTTTACAAATATACTGAATGTTATTAATTTTTGTTATTTTTTGTAGTATGATATAGATGGTATGTTCGTGAGTAATTCTCGCTGTTGATAAAGCAGAAGCATAAATATCTTTATTGAACAATTATGGAAGAAAGGAGCTAATTTAACATGTCTTTTAATGATTTAGTTAAAGGGAATAAACTCCCGGTATTATTTATCGGCTCAGGATTTAGTAAACGATATTTAAATTCACCGAACTGGGAAGCATTATTAATGAGGGTTTATCAATACTTGGGAAAGAATACAATAGATTATAAGTCACTAAAACTAAAAACAAAAAACAAAAGAGAAAATAGAAATTTGAGTACTGGTGAAATAAATGCCATTATTGCTGAAGAAATTGAAATGGAATTCAATAATTATTTTTATGAAAGTGATTTGGTCCATGAATTTCCTGAATGGGTTGAAAAGGAAGTAAATCCATTTAGAAAATGTATAGCATCAATTTTGGATGAGCTCGAATTGCTTGAAGAAAAGCAAGAGGAAATCGAGGCTTTTAAGGAATTAAAAAATAAAATTAAATCAGTGATTACAACAAATTATGATACCCTTTTAGAGGACTTATTTGATTTACCGAAAGATAGTACCTTTATTGGCCAACCACAATTATTCAGCCCAAATTCCATGGAAATAGGGGAGTTATATAAGATCCATGGTTGTATGACTGAATCAGATAATATTGTCATTACAAGCAGAGATTATAGTAACTTTAGAAGTAACGCAAAGCTTTTTAGTGCAAAATTGCTTACCCTCATTTCTGAAAATCCTGTTGTTTTCATTGGATATTCAATTAGTGATCCTAATATACAACAAACGCTTAGTGATTTGATACGTTGTTTATCAGAAGAGCAAATCAATAATTTGAAAAGTCATTTTTATGTGATTGAGTTTAATGAGGGTGTTAAAGAAATAGAAGAAAAAGAACTGCTGTTCCACGCACAATCTTACCAGGGTGAAACAACCACCTTCCCAATAACTGTTATTAGTACAGACAACTATTTAGGGGTTTATAAAAAATTAAATGAACTAACTCCGGCAATGAATTTAGATACGGTTAAGCAAGTCAAAAGGATTGTAAAGGATATTGTAGTCGATGCTGTTGAATCTAAGGAAAAAACAGATGTACAGACGATATTTATGGATGACATAAATAAGCTGAAACAAACTGATCAAAAGTTTGCAATTGCAATTGGGAATATTAAAGATATTAACAGTAATTATGGTTACAATCTTAGACCCGTAGAGGAAGTTTTGGAAGACATACTATTTGATAACAAAAACTTCAACTCAGAAAGGTTAATTAAAGAAACGTATGAAAAATCCTATCTAAAAATAAAGCGAATTATTCCAATATACAAATACCTAAGAAAATTATCCAAGGAAGAAGTTGAGGAAAAATGTCCGAATGTTTATAATTACGTTTCTACGCATTTAAAAAAGGATGATTATCTAAATAGTAATATCATTAGATCTCTGAAGAATATTCCGGTTGGAAACAAGATGGATGATATGCCACCAAGTTTTAAAGGTAATACATATAAGACTTCTCTATGGCTTATTAAAAACTTTGAGCTATTACCATTGGAGGAAATCAAGATTTTATTACAAAAGGAATTCGATAATTATGGCCAATTTAATAGTAATCAACAAAGCAGCTACAGAAGATTAGTATCATTATATGATCTGTTTCAATATAAATAAAATAACCACATGGAGTGTTCATATTTAGAATATGAATTCCATATGGTTATCGTTTACACATAATTAGTATGGTTATATTATATTCAATTATGATTAATTCGTCAAGAAATTTCAAGAAAAAATCCGAGTTATTAGGTTAGGTGCCCGAGGTTAGATACCTGTCACCACTCGAATTTTGTCATTTTATGTCGAATTAAATTATTGTATGGGAGCTGCTGGTTCGAATAGGGCTAGTGGCTTTTTTGTGGACATGAAAAAATTTATCCGTTTACTCAAAATGGCATTTTCTCCCGCTCTTTTTCGTTAATTTTGGAGTTTTACTTGCGAACGTTTTCTGAAATTGAAATCTTCATCGTTTGTGGTGTTCATAAGACGATTTCAAGGATTATAAATAAGAACTAGTGTCCTTAACTTTTAACAAAATAGTTAGTGTGCTTGTCACTTTCCGAACTTTGTCGTTTTATGTCGAATAAAATTAATGTATCGAGGTCACTGGTTCAGATCGAGCTGGTGGCTTTTTTATGGACAAGAAAGATTTTATTTTTTCTTCAAAATGGCATTTTCTTCTGCTCTTTTTCTTTATTTCCGGAATTTTACCTGTGGTTGTTTTCTGAAATTTGAATTTTCATATTTTTTAGTGTTCATAAGGTGATTTTATGGGTTATAAATACGAACTAGTGTTCTTGACTTTTAATAAAATATAGCGTATCTTATACCTAATCAATGACTGATAAAAGGTGTGAGAGATAATGGCTGTGATTGTGTCAAGTATTGGTCTGAAAGGAATTAAAGGGTATCGCGTTGATGTGGAGATACAGCTGTGCCGAGGGTGGAAGGGGTTAATATTGTCGGATTGCCGGATACCTCAGTTAAAGAATCAAAGAATCGTGTGATAGCGGCTTTGTATGCGAACGACTGTGAAGTTCCGGATAAGAAAGTTGTGATTAATTTGTCGCCTGCTGAACAGAAGAAAAATAGCCCAATATTTGATTTGGCGATGGCAATTGGGATTATGATATTAAGGAGACAATTCCGGATAATGCTGCTTTTCTGGGTGTTTTATCATTGGATGGCACGATTAAACCCGTTGATGGCATGCTTCCGGCAATCGTTGCTGCCAAATAAGAAGGCATCAAGTACTTGTATTTGCCACCAATGAAGGATACGCCATTGCCGCAAATAAACGGTATGGGGATTCGCACCATTCCGCATCAGCTGTTTCACTTATTAGCGAATTTTACTTGGTCTCATTCGGGTGAAAATATGATAGTAATTGGCTTACAAGGTTGGAGTTGAAAGGAATGCGACAAAAATGAAGAAATCGACCATATTATATATTTATTCCGGTTTGCTTTTTATATTATTTTTTGATTTATGGGTAGAGAATTCAGAACAAGCTAGTAATTTTTTTGGTATATGGATTAAACCGTTTATAGATGAACCTAAATTCTCCTTAGTATGGTCTGTTCTTGCTATAGTTGCAATGGTTGTATTGTTTAAATACATATTAGATGCAAGAGAAGAAGAAAAAAAGGATTTGGAAAAAACATTAGAGTCTGAGATGGGGATTTTAATTATGGCCAATAAGGAGTTGGCTGGTTACAGGTTACAAGATAATCTTATGAGTATTTTAAATAGGTTTGTTCAGCAAAATTCATACGTCAATGCTGCGCAATGGTATCAATATATTGAAAATAATCACCAAGGTGAAACAAAGATTAAGCTGAACTTTCAATACGGCTCTGTAGCAGAAGAGGTTAATTTGAATGCAATTCAACAGCTATATTATTATTGCAATACCTCTACTTTGAGAAAGTTTAGAGAAGTAAAAAAGGCATACACGAACGGTGACACTGATCCATTAGTTGGCTTTATAATTGATGTCCATAATAGTATTGCTCATAAAAGTGAAGAATCACTTACTCAAGAAGATGCTGTTTTGTGTTCATTAATGGTACTATCCTTTGAAATACTTGAAAGAGACTTTGGTATAGTTTTTGAGGATTTTTCGGGTTCAAACTCAGACAAATTTCAAAGATTGATAGATGATAACCGAACGGGAATTTTTAGAGCAGCTCTTATGGAGGATGAGTATTATTCTTTCACACATACACGTGATAATGAAAAGTTTAATCGACAATATATAGCCCGCTTAGTAAAAATAAGGGATGAAAATGTAGTATTTACTATTGTACTGGATTCCAGCATCTTAGATGAGCCAGAATATAAGAAGATTATGCTTGATATTGCTACTGACTTTGAAAGTCTTTTAAAAGATCTTGAAAGAATGTATAATAGAAGTAAAGGAGAAGGTGATTAACATACCAATCCAAAAAGAGGTTCAAAGAAGAGATCAAAATAAAGCGACTCAAAAGTCGATTGAAAAAAGATTAACTAGTGCCGGGATAAAAGTACAATCAGGTAAAAAGACACCGAAAAAAGGTGAGTTTTCTGGGATAATTAGTAATAACAACAAGGTATTAAAGCTTAAATTTTGAATTTTTATAAAAAGACAGCATTCACTGTCTTTTTTTTGTCTGTATAACATATATATACATTGGGAATAGACAATAAAAGAGGTGTTCCAATGTTGTATAAAAATAATAATGAGTTTAATAAAAAGCAGGTGGAAATCGTCAGACGTCTAAATAAAGAAGGTATTAGGGTTCGAAAGGGCAAAAAGGAACCCTTAAATAGAGAATATTCGGGGATACTTGGTTATGAAAGTAAAATATTAAAGATAAATTTCCCAAAATAAAATCGATTTTTGGACTGCTTTGGCCCTTTTTAACACGGCCAAGATCTTTTCGTTATGGTGTGGTGCCTGTCATTCCCCGTAATGAGCGCCTGGCATCACCTGAATTATGTCGTTTTATGTCAAATAAAATTAATGTATCGAAGTCACTGGTTCAGATCGAGCTGGTGGCTTTTTTGCGGACGTGAAAAATTTTATTCGTTCTTCAAAATGACGTTTTTTTCCCGTTCTTTTTCGTTATTTTTGGAATTTTACTTGCGAACGGTTTCTGAAATTGAACTTTTTATCTTTTTTGGTGTATATAAGGCGATTTTATGGGTTATAAATACGAACTAGCGTTCTTGACTTTTAACAAAATATAGCGTATCTTATACCTAATCTATGACTTAAGTCTAGGTGCCTGTCACTTCCCGAATTATGTCGTTTTATGTCGAATATAATTATGAGGTGTGGGACAAGAAATCGGCATGTCGCCAATCTATGAAGAAGGATTGGAAGAGTAAATGCAGAAAAATTATGCTGCAGAAAGAATCGATTCTACGACCGGTTATGAATCAGCCTATAAAGACGCAGACGTCATTTTTCTTGGCGCAACAATTAATATCTTTTAAAAATAGATTCTTTACAGTTTAAGTGTTATTATATTTAAAATTCAATAGTAGGGAGGAACTTCTTTTATGAGCGATTATTCATCACCTGTGGTACATTCAGTAGCAAAAGTTCTTGAACTAAGTAGGGATATTGAAGAAAAACTCCAAGGATATTTAGTAGATAAACATGAGCGCCCGGATATATCCTATGAATTACTAAAAATATTAACAATAGCAGATGATTTAACTCAACTTGTAGATCCAGAAAAAATATCTGGAGAGTTTTTTGGTCTTCCAAAGGATGTTGTTGCAGGGTCTAAGGAGCCAGTTTCATTTTCTAACAACCTTGGATGGGATTTTGGCCCTTGGTTTAGTGAGAAAAGCACCAGTTTAAAAAAGGGTATTCAAAAAGTAATAAAAAATTGGGATTGTGACCCTAATACAGTTAATTTGGTAAGTGATGCTCCGATGTCCAAGAACGAATATCTAAGATATGGGATAGATAGTGGGCTTCATGAAGTTAAGACATATGCTAAAGTTATATTTGATCAATTATTTTCTGACCAGGTAAACGTAGATAAATAAAACAAAAAAACATCTTAACCTGTGACATTGGGGGCTGGGTTTGGTTCCTGTCACTTTCTGGGTTTTATTATTTTATGCCGAATAATGTTATTGGATAGGAGCTGCTGGTTCGGATAGAGCTGGTGGCTTTTTTGTGGACGTGAAAGATTTTATTTGTTTTTCAAAATGGCGTTTTTTCCCGTTCTTTTTCGTTATTTTTGGAATTTTACTTGCGAACGGTTTCTTTTGGTGTTTATAAGCCAATTTCAAGGGTCCTGAATACGAACAAATGTTCATGTCTTTTGAAAGAATATGGCGTATCTTATACCTAATCTATGACTGATAAAAGGTGTGAGAGATAATGGCTGGGATTGTGTCGAGTATTGGTCTGAAAGGGATTGAAGGGTATCGTGTTGAAGTGGAGGTACAGCTGTTGCCGGGGGTGGAAGGGGTCAATATTGTCGGTTTCCGGATGCTTCGGTTAAAGAGTCAAAAGATCGTGTGACGGCGGCTTTGTATGCGAACGACTGTGAGGTTCCGGATAAGAAAATTGTAATTAATTTGTCTCCAGCTGAACAGAAGAAAAATAGTCCGATATTTGATTTGGCGATGGCTATTGGGACTATGGAAGAAGCGGGGGATATTAAAGATGCCATTCCGGATAATGCTGCTTTTCTAGGTGTTTTATCACTGGGTGGCATGATTAAAACCGTTGATGGAATGCTTCCGGCAATCGTTGCTGCCAAAAAAGAAGGCATCAAGCACTTGTATCTGCCACCAATGAAGCATACGCCAATGCCGAAAATAGATGATATGGAATTATGTTTTGTTGAAACGCTCCATGATGTCGTTGCTTCTTTTTCCGGCCAGCTTTCTTCATTTACTATAACGTCCATGCCCTCTACTGAAATAACGAATCTGAAGCCAGTAGCTTACGACAAGGATTTCCAGCAAATTCTTGGCCATAAGCAAGCGAAAAGAGCACTGGAGATTGCTGCTGCGGGCGGTCATAATGTGTTAATGACAGGTCCTCCAGGGTGTGGAAAGAGTTTACTGGCATAGACTTTTCCTTCGATTCTGCCTCTCTTGAGTGAATCGAGTCAATTTGATGTGATGAGCATTTATCAGTTGGCTGGTATAACGAATGACAATTATCAAATTCCGCCATTCCGGGATCCGCATCATTCCGCATCGGCTGTTTCGCTTATTGGCGGGGGAACCAACCCGAAGCCTGGTGAAGTTTCTTTAGCACATCGTGGTGTATTGTTCCTTGATGAAATGGCCGAGTTCCCCAAGCGTACATTGGACATGCTCAGGCAGCCGGTCGAATCAGGGAAGGTGACTATCAGCCGGGCAGCCTCAACTGTAACTTATCCGTCAGAGTTTCTGCTGCTGGGCGCCATGAATCCATGCCCATGCGGTTTTTTAGGGTCAAGACATTATTATTGTACGTGCACACCTAAACAAATAACGGCTTACAGTAACCGTGTATCCGGGCCCATTCAGGATCGTATGGATATATTGCTGAGGCTTGATACAGTAGGACTGGACAAGACGACTGAAGATAATGAAACATCAGCATCCATCTGCAACCGTGTAAGTGCCGTTCGCAAAAGGCAATATGATCGTTATGGTGACGACATACTCAATGCAAACGCGCCAAATGAAACCATATTAAGAAATAGTCAACTAACTGAAGACCAGCAAAAAATGATGCAGCAATGGTCAAGTAAACATAACTGGAGCCCACGCGTGCAGATGAAAATTTTGCGCCTGGCACGGACGATTTCGGATTTGAGCGGTGATGAAGGGATAACCAATGAAAGTATCTGGGAAGCTGTCACAATGAGGCGTTCCCGCGGAAATAAACGAGAGAAAGGGATGGTACAATAACGATGGGCAGGAAGAAACGGGTCTGGGTGCCCAACTCATTTTACCACGTCGTTTGTCGCGGCAATCGCCGTGATGCTCTTTTCAAAGACGAAGGTGACTTTAAAACCTTTCTCCGGATCCTTCGACAGATTCATCAAAAAACACCATTTGAACTCGCTTCCTATTGCTTGATAACCAACCATTTTCACCTGCAAATACGCTCCAAAGAACAGCCGATCTCCAAAGTTATGTCCCTCATAAACAAGCGGTATGCCGATTATTACAATACAAAGAACCGCATCACCGGTCACGCCTTTGAAAAACGGTATTATGCTAAAGTTATTGATTCGATGGAAGGGATGCTCGAAGTAAGCCGCTACATCCATTTGAATCCGGTTGATGCGAATATGGTTGTAACCCCGCAGAATTACCAATGGAGCAGTTACCGATATTACATGCATACGTTCCGTTACCAACTATTGAATATGGCAGTTATCTTGGATTACTTTTCGGGAAATGCGTGGGAGAAACGGCGGAAGTATCAGGCGTTTGTTCGTGGTTGAGTGCCTGTCACTTCCTGGATTTTGCCATTATTGTTGAATAAAATAATAGTTAGGTGGCGAATGCTGGTTTTTGATTGAAAGATAGTTTGAAACACGGTAACTGTTATACGGTCAGTAATAAAAACTCTCCCTGAGCGGCTACGATGAAGTGTATGTAATATCAATCTGTTTGATCAAACCGCTTTTATCTCAACCTATTCTCACCCGCTCCGGGCACGCTTCTTTTTCGAATACTTCGCCAGCAAACGCTCGCACTCTTCCCGCTCTGATTCGGTGCAGGCAGATCCGATTTTGGCGATTTTTCGCTGCTGTCGTTCCCGTTCGATTGTCTGCTGCTTCTTCCGCTCTTTGAACCATTCCGGTACGACTTCATCTTTGTCGGATGTTCGGCTTGTGGGTTTTTGGGCATACTGGTTCCTGAACCGTTTATCGTCAATTGCGACCTGCTCAACGGTCGTAATACCTTTTGCTTTCCAGGACTTAAGAATGCCTTTGACATAATGCCATGTCGGTTTATTTTGTTCCACGGCACGTTTCATGGCATCCAAAACGAGCGCGTCACCCATGTCCGTGATCCACTGACTGATGTCGTGAAGAACATACGAACCGGGCACGTTGAAGTTTTGCTGGTAAAACTGGATGGCAGCAGTTGTTGTTGTTATTGGTTTATGTTTTGTATTCGTTTTGTTTATGTATTGTTTAAATAATGGGGCCGGTGTGTGGTCCGCGCTGTGGTCCATTGAGCAGTCCGGATTGTGGACCAGCGTTTGGACCGTGTTGTCGCTCGGTTTGTGAGCGGGTGTGCGGTCTGTGGTGACATTTGCCTTTTGGTCCATCTGGTGGTTTGCAGTCAGATCCATTGTGTTTGTCTGGATACGCTCATTGGGTTCTTTGGATATTTGTCCAATCGCCGTCGTTGGAAGCTGTTTTTCTGACGGCTGATGAATCGGCTCATATGACGCATGATGAATTGCTGCAACAGGCTGTGGCTTCGCAGTGTGATGTGTAGGGCTGTCGTGCTGCTCATATGTTTTGATTTGTGAAATCATACGGTAGGTGGCAGCCTGGTTACCGCTGCCTGATGTCACGGCGATATAGCCTTTTTCCTGCAGTTCGGTTCGGGCGCGTTTGAAGGTTGTGCCTTTAACGCCGGAAGTAAGTTCGATGAAGCCGGCAGGGACGGTGAATGTCCGTTGCCAGCCACTTTTGTTGTTATAGTGCATGAGTGTGTGCCAGACTGATATGGCTGAGCTTGATAGTGGATTGAAGATGAGTTGATCATAAAACGCATTCATTTCTTTGATATAGTTCATGTTAATTCTCCTTGTTCGTATGAATTTTGCGGGTAAGTTGCCAAATAGAAGTATTATAGTTTTCCAACTGCGGATTTGTGGTTTCAGCCGAACAAATGGGTATCGGTGTTAGAACGGCTGCCGGTTGGAGGCGATAATCGATTGCACCTTTTTCGATGGGATGGCTGATCTTAGTGTCTGTTACAGGAGCTCGTCCAGATTGATGCCTTTTTGAAAGCCGGAGTCGCGCAATTTCTTCTTGACCTGTTTGCCCCGGCTTTTAACAGCTTCAACTGTTGTATTTTCCGCTTGTGCAATTTCCGGGTAGGACATGCCCTCCAAAACGTGATGATACAGCCATTTCCATTGATTGTCGGTCAGCCGGGATTTAATTTGATTCCAAAGGTTGGGATTGTCGATAGGGATGTGCGCCTCATGGGGCAGTGGTGTGGCCATGCCGTTTTGGCGCTGGTGATTACCGTCAGTGAGTTGTGTCCTGTCTTCCTGAATCGCTTTTCTCTGGATGTCTCTTTGATGGTTTTCTTTATTGATGCGATCAATGAGGCGGTTCCGGATGGTGTAATTAAAGTAGGTAGCCATGGGGCCTTTGTCCGGCTGATACGTTTCATAAGCTCGCCACATTGCAATGAGGCCTTCCTGAAAGAATTCCTGATGCGGATCATGAATGTTCATCTTGTGAATCTGGTAGTGGATCCGGCGCTTGTTCTGCTCGTAAATGTCTTCAAACGATATTCTGTTGTCCATGTGATTGCTCCTTCTGTGATTAGGTAATGAGGTGAGGCTGCTTTTGTAAGAAAAAAAGGAAGTTCTAGTTGTCAGGTGGGTGTGTGGAAGGTGAGGGGATAGAAAATCTCGCGATTATGTGTCCTGGTTATTGTGAGGCACGTCTATCGTATGTATTACTTCACTGATCAGTTGATTGGCATCCAGATTCAGAGGGACACTGAGTTTGCAGATGGTTTTGGATGAAGGCTCTCGCTTGCCCAGTTCCACTTTGCTCAGATGCTTTTCATCCATGCCGGACTCATAGGCCAATTCCTCCAGTGTCATGCCACATGCTATTCGTCTTTCCCGCAATTTTCCCCCCGGAATTTCGCATACAATACTTTTAATCCCCTGTGTGTCTTCCTTTTAAAACTATTATCCGGCTGTTGTAGGAGGTGCCTGTCACTTCCCGAATTTTGTCGAATGTTGTTGATTAAACGGAAGATTCCCCCATCATTTCAATCAATTTCCGGAAAGAAAATTATCATATGTACTTTTGTATGGGTGGTATCAAGCGGATATAGAAGCATTTTTACATGCTTTTTTTAGTCACCGTTTTAGCCATACAATATTTCATCTTATTTCACGAACACAAAAGATTGAACTTTTCAGGTGAAGAGTCGTTGTCCAGGATTTTATAGCACTGCTTAAGCCCGGTTAAAAATAGTCTCCCTCACCCCTATAATCGAACCGGACCTGATAAAAGTGGCATCTTCCGTCCGAAAAAATAAAAAATAATTTTCATTCTCATGCCCACAACTCTTTAAATGTTTCGATTATAGTTATGAATAGGAGTCTATTGAGCGAACGTAATTCATTATCCGCATCCTCCATGACACTATGGCACGCGTAGTATTGGGTGCCTGTCACTTCCCGGATTTTGCCGAATTATATCTATCTCTTCTATTTTTGTTTCATGATGTGATTATCATAGTTGCTAAAAGGATGATAGATGACTTGAGGAGAAGATTAATACGCGCGATTTGTTTTAGTCGGGGGTATTAGATTTTAAAAATGGGCTTTGTATAGAACACCTCTATGTGCGGATTTTATTGATATTCGGCTGTTGTAACTTTCAAAGTGGATGTATCATTTTAATATATCTTAACTGTTGTGATCGATGAATAACCGTTCCAACAACTTCCGGGATCTGTGGCGAAAGGAGTCATGGATCAAAGGCAGGGCATTGGTTGCTTTTTAAAAAGAACCATGAATAGGACAATCTTCCTAAGTAATATGTATTAAAAAAAGGAGGAATGCTTGTTTATGGAGACATCAAGAGAGTACAGATTAAGAAATGCAGCTGACCAAATGTCTGAGTATGAATATGAAGTCTTAAGGAGTGGGGTTCAAAAATTACAACCATATCATCTATCTGATTCAGAAGCTTTATATTTCGGTAATTTAATATCTCTTCCGGAGAAACAGGAATTAGCCAATCCATCCCATGTGAAAATTCAGTCATCCAAGAAAACAAGGATCGATCATATAGCGAAACTAGAGAACCCGGAACTCATAACGGCATTAGAAGAATTGCAAAAGAAGTATAATTTAAAACAAGGCGACTTGGATAAAATTTCAAAATGGATGAATAAAATAAAAAAAGAATATGAAGATGTTCAAAATAATGTGAGTAAGTTAATATTTGAAATGAAGAAGTATACAGATCAGGTGATTAATGAAACACAGATACAAAAATATGTAAAAAGCATTGAAAAGAACTGCAAGAACTTGGCAAATTGCCTCACCCTGGAAAATCCTGAAGCTCTTTCAAATGAAACAAGAAAGGAGCTTGTTAATAAGATAAATGTTTTGCAAACTCACATAGATGATTTTATAAAGCAAATGTCAGTATAGCGCAGTCACTGTTTAGCGCAAACAAAGATCGGTCCTGGGTTCCTGTCATCACCTGAATTAGGAAGTAGTTGAGGATCGGAAAAAATTCAACGCCTCTGAATATGAAAAAGCTGAAGAACGTGTCCGAGAGTTTCGGGAAAATAGTAATAAAAACATAATTAAATTTCCTATTATAATTATAGACGCGGTTGTTTAATGAGACACTTCCGTTTTCAATGGAAGGCAGAGGATGAGGAAACAGCTGCAAGTTTATTTAATGCCGAATTTGGATCTGCTTATGAGGATTTGCAATATAGTAGGTTAAAAAACAAGGCATTAATGCGGGAATTTTTCTCTTTATTTAAATCGTTTAGCTTATTTAATCTGCTTCGAGAAAATTTTGCTTTAATGAATTTATTTGATATTCTGATTGGAAACCAAGATCGCCATGCACATAATTGGAAGGTATTATATATTAATCAGAAACCGACTTTTGGGCCATTATATGATAATGGTGCTTCCCTTGGGTGGCAGTTGCCTGAAGAGCAAATACAACAACAATTACACTCAGTTCAGAAAATGAATACATTTTTTAAAAAGTCAAGAGTCAAAATGGGAATGGATAATAAGGAAAGCCCAAGAATAAAAGCAAAACAAGTATTATACTATCTGAGTATAAACTATCCTAACGAAACCCGCTTATTTTACAACAAATTGCCTGATTTTAACCTGGATACGCTTGAAGAATATTTAAAACCATTTCCTTTGCTGACGAAAACAAGGAAACAATTTATTATTGAAATGATTCGTTTCCGCCGGATGAAAATGCTTGAGATTCTAAAAGAGGGAGGAACAGCAAATGAGCAATATTAAGTCATTGCTGTTGGTGTGGCAAAATAGGGAAACTAGGCTATATTACCATATTGGGACGTTGAACTTTGATGGGTGAACAATATACATTTACGTATACTAACCGCATCGAATCGAATCGTAATGTCCTGGCTGCTATGCGGAATGGATACCATTTGCATCCAACGTTTCCGAAACTGGAAAAAACGTATACTGCACAATTGTTATTCCCTGCCTTCAACCGACGAATACCAGATACATCAAGGATTGGTTATCACAAAATTTTAGATGAGTTTGCCTTACCGTCTGATGCTGACAGGATGGATGTATTGCGTGAAACGCGCGGGGCCCTTGCCTGGGATCCTTATACATTTGAAGAGCCGCTGCGACTTAACGGCAGTCATCTGCGCTCAAATTTTTATATAAATGGTATGCGGCATATGGATGTACCAGGCAACTGGACGGACCATGTCCAAGTAGGTGATCAACTAAGGGTGGATTTAGATAGCGACAATAAGGTGGATCCATTTGCTGTGAGTATTAAAACACAGGATGGACTGCAACTGGGCTATGTTCCAGGCATATACGCGCAGGCTGTGCATGCTTTATTGCACCAGGAAATCGACCTGGCTTTAGCGGTTACCCAGATGCATCCAAATTTTTCCCCACAATGGTGGGTGCGTGTGGAATTGTCAGCCGTTATCGAAAGTCTGTCAAGATATGAGGAGGATTCCAGTCATCTCAAAAGTATAATTTTTCGAGAAACAGCATAGGTTGGGTGCCTGTCTCTTCCGGTTTTTGTCGAATGAAATTAAAATGGTTTATAAAAGCTGCTGGTTTGGATAGAGCTGGCGGCTTTTTTGCGTCATCCAAAAAGTAAGTGAAATATTTCTTAGTTTATGCGAGAATAAGCGCATAGATTATGGTATTTCTTTTTCACCGATTCTTCCAGGAATTAGATGGGGAGTGACAAAGACATGACTAAATACCTATTTTACAGAGAATTGAATTCAATTAAACATTGCTTCACTTATGTATTGTATACTAATGACTAATAAGAATATTTTACCAAACGGTGAAGTGTGCATCGTAATGGGAGGCTTTTCAGTGAAATATTTTATAAGCGTTCTTTTTGTGCTCTCGATTATTACATTAGGAGGTTGTGGAATGGGCCAGGATCAAAACAAAAAACCATCTGAAATGAATCCGGAAGACTTGCCTGATGTCAGGGCATTTAATGATGAATTTACGCTCGATTTTCTACAATCCACAGAGGAAACAAGAGATGGGTATTATCCGTTTTTATCAGGAACTGGTAAATATAAGATGGACTTTCCAGCTGGTGGTGTGATTGGAAAAAGGGCATATTCCATAAAAGAGAAAGGTCATGAAGAGGTTCCGATTCATATTAAGGATGAAACAGGTGCCATGATCCATGTTATTTATTATTCATACCGGAAATCTGATCAGGTAGCATCATATCTTGACCGTTTTAAAAAAAGATCAGGAATAGAAACAGAATTCGAAAAGCTGGAAGATAGTAATCAATCACTTTATTATGCGCATAATGAAGATGATATATTCCGAACCTATGCAGGCTATGTGCAAAATGAAAAAGGTACTGGTGGTATTGAAGTAGTTTATGAGATAGACTGCAGAGGTGAAAAGGAAAAAAACTGTTCAGAAAACAAACAAGACGATAAGGGACGTGTGATGAAATGGATGAAATCGATTCAGTTTGTTCATGAAGATGGGAAGTGAGTGCAATGAGCGAAGAGGTTATGCATACACAGGAAATGCGATTGCGATTGATTGATTTGGAGTACAAAGATTTGTCAGAAAAAGAATTAAAAAAAGAAATCGAACGTATATATGTCGAAGAGTATGGTGAAGAACTTTCGGCTAAGATAGATGTCTTCACTTCTTCAGATGCGGAAAGTTTAGAAGATAATACGTCTGGTTATGATGGCACAGCTATTCATTTCCAATCCGAAGAAAACAATATCGATGAAGTATATGTTATATCGCAAGGTACGCAGGGTGCTAAAGATTGGGAATACAATATGAAGGCAATGCTGGCTGGACAGGACATAAGTCAAGCCGATGCAACAGAGGAATTTGTAAATGAAGCAAAAAAGAATTTTAAAACAGGTGATTCCACATCGATTATTGGCTTATCACATTCATTAGCTCATAATAATAATACAACGGCTCATTTACTATACGATACATTTGATGACATCTATAGTGTTAATGGTGCCCAGACAAACTATTATCAACTTTATAATTATAGTGGAGAATTTAGAAAAGCGATATCAGAAGAGTTCTCAATATCTCCGTCAAATCTAAATACTATTTATGAAATTAATCCAGATAAATTAAAAGCATTCGCCAAAGATTATTACAAGGATAAGGGTGAAAACATCCACCAAATCATTTCCGAAGATGATCCGCTTTATGCGGTGAGTAGTACACGTGGGTTTTTCACGCTTGGAGATGTGGAATTTGTAGACACCAATACAGATTATCCAGGACTTCGATCTATCATGGATGACATCCCGGATGAAGCTGTGAAAGATCTTCAGGAGCTTGCTATTCAATATACGACTGCTTCTAATCGTGGCGGGACAGATGCTGCAGTTCAGGAGATATTAGGTGTAGACATGGGTCTAGTCAAGCAAATTGATGGGTTTTGGAGTGCGGCAGGCGTATACACCACAAATCAGTCTGAAATTGATGAGATGATCAGGGACGTTAATGATAAGTTGCCCCGGCTGCTCTCACAAGTCAAAACGGTCACGACAAACGCTGATGTGATTTTCCAGCGGGTTGTTGATGCCGGATATATTAGTGCTGAGCAGAAGCAGCTGATCGTTACGGAACTTACGACTATTCAATCGGAGTTGGACGGGATGATGGAATCCATTTCAAGATTGGTTGACATTCGCGATATGCACAATTTGTCTTCACAACTTGGTGGGGATCTGGGTACTTACATAAATATCAAGAATCATGCTCAAGCAATCCAGGGTAGTCTCGATAAACTGAACACAGAGAAATTTCGTGCCCTTTTGCAAACAATTGGGAGCGGTCATGATATCACTGGTATATTGGAATCAATGAATAAAGGAAACAAATCTTACTTGGGTACAGATATGGTTCTCACGGCGACCAAAGGAAGTGGGGAAATCCAGGTCAATATTTCAGCCACTTTGCGAATGTATGAAGAAGGAAAAAGATTACTTGAAGACAAAGCGACAGAGATTAAACGAATGCAGGCTACCATTGACCGGGAAGTCATGCAAAGTTACAAAACGGAACGAAGAAAAGTCATGAATAAGATCTATGACATGGAAGCAAGCCCCAGCACGTATACCCACCTTCTCAGAAAACATGTATATTTTGTCAGATTGGATAAGTCAATCACAAGCATTAACGTTCATGAAGAATTTTATCCGTTCAATCATACCAATATGGATGACAAGATTAGCCTTTTAAATGAAAGTGTGGAAAAAGGCCATACTTATCTCGAAAACTATCGATCGGCTATTCAAGATCTATTTGACGAGGAAGAAAATATTGCAGCCTTATTTGATGTGGTGGAGGGTTCTTAAATTGCAAGGAGACGACCATTCTATAACGGTTACTGAACAACTATTGGACAGTGAAGACTTTTCCGATAAGAAGGGAATTCTAAAACGGCATACTGAGAAAATTAATGAATGTGATACGGACTTTTTCAAGCGCGTTGATTCCATTATTGTTAATGAAGAGCAAAAAGGGGAAATCGTTGACTCGATGCTGGAGGAAACGAAAAAATTAAAGCGTCAAAATTTTGATTTAATAGAGGACGTCAACCAGCAAATCACTAACACCGTAACAAAATTTAACGAACAGGTAGAAGAAATGAAAACACAGCGGCTGACCATCAGGTACCGGGATAATATTTAGTGATCATTCAGAGTCCGATGATTTTACTGGTGGCGACTGTTAGGATGGGTGCCTGTCACTTTCCGAATTTTGTCGAATTGGTAAGGAAAGACTGTTTCACAAACTTAGGTTGAAAAATATTCATAGCCTGCCTGCACCAGTTTTTGAACAGCTTCGGTAAGGGTCAGGATGGTTGGAGCGGAGCTAATTAAGAGGTCAAAAGGTATTAACGAATACTGCAGTCGTTTGGGATTGCAGGGGATACAGGAAACGTGGTTTTATTGAACGTGCGCCTTTTTATTGCCCGATTTTCCGACGTAGATAGATATTCCCGATTTTACCAAAGAAGGTGTAATGATTTATGATAAAGTAATGGACAAATGAATTGAGCGATAAAGAATTTAAGAAATACAAAAGGGTGTTAAATGCTGTAGGTTCAGGAGATTCATTTTTGCCAGGCTCCCTGAATGCCTCCGAAATCTTTAAGTGCTTGATCGTGTAGTTCGATGACATCTTCAACCTCAAGATATTCTACTTTCATTAATTCTTACTAAGCTTTTCCAAAGCCTTACCATTTGCTTTAACAGCTTTTTTGTAACTTTCCTGGATTCTTTTTTTGCGTTTTACAGCTTGTGGTTTCATAACGGATTTGTTCATTTCTTTATCATCCTTTTTCTTCTTCATTGGATAGCCCTCCTGCATAAGATACATCCATATATATGTTAGCTTATCCAATATCAGAAGTATTTAAATTCGTTTACTCTATTTTATCATAGTACAGTCTATCTTTCTATTAACTGAATAAGCTCTAGGTACTGCCAATTCCCGGATTTTATCCTATTATGTCTATAAAGTTATTGGAAAATGGCTGTTGGTTTGGTGGGAGGTTTCATTTTTAACAATATTTTATAAAACGGAAATTTTCGTATATATTTGCTTGGAATAAGTAAAGATGCCACAGCAGGGGAAAGGCTACTGGCAGGTGCATTTACGTTTACACCAATGAGGTATAGGTGAGGTGAGAAGTATGGATGTAAAATCAGAATTAGAAAGAATTTACTCTAATAGATTTTACAATCCCAGAAAGAAATATCAGAATTTGAAGAGGCATTAGATAATCTAATCAGTTTAGGTGATCCGTCAATTATTAGTGAATTATGCATGGCATTTGACGATGATACAGAACAATATGAAGTAATGTTTGGACTAATACATGGAATAGAGTATCTCTATAAGGAAAGTGTTGAAGAAGGAATTTACTTAATAGCTTTAGCTGTTCCCGGAGTTATTTATAGAGCATCAGAATGGATGGGAATTTTACATTTTTTAGAATTTTAAATCATAAACAAGTGAGAAGAATATATGGTAAGGTATTATCTAACCTAGGTGTGGATACAAAAGAGGTAGTAATAAATTTATTAAGTGACATAAAAAATGAAGACCCAAATATGTTCGGAAATTCTGTCGATGACGTATTAAAAGCGATTTAGTACAATTATCCTGACTAGCTAGGAATTTTGAAAGTTAAAAAAATAGACAGGTGATTGACTTACCACAAGGTCAACCAGTAGCCGTTTAATGTTGGGGCTCTTCGCCATTTAGTGTTGAAAAATGATCCTAAATTCATATTAATCCTAACACTATACCTTCAGGTGTAAATAGGACTGAATTTAATAAATAGCGAACTAATAACTGGAAAAGTAGAGCAAATGATTATTAATATTAATATGAAAAAGGGGTATAAAGATGAGCCTTGAAACTTATCAAAAAGCTAAGCAAATAATTTTGGCAGAAGAAGACATTGCTGACTTTGTTGGAGGTTGCACAAGTGATTTAAAAAGGTTGGCTGAAGAAAAGATAGGGTTAAAGTTTGCTGGTTTATATCTAGATTACGTAAAGACGTTCGGAGCAGGTAATTTCGGATCCCAAGAAATTTACGGAATTATTCATGATGATTTTGAAAACTCTTCAGTGCCGGATGCCATATGGTACACTTTAACAGAACGGAGGGAAATTGACTTACCAAATAACCTCCTTATTATTTATGATACTGGCAGTGATGGGCTATTTTGCTTAGATTATGATCAACTTGATGAAAACGGAGAACCAATAATCGTATCATTTACGCCTGGGGTTGAGCTAGAAAGTCAAACATATGAAATAATTGCAAATGATTTTGGTGATTTCTTATTGGATCTAGTTAAACTAGAGGTGTAAACGCAAAAATAGAAGAGGCTGGAATAACAAATCCAGTCTCTTTTTATTTTTGCCAACTCTCACATAACAATCACATAATGGAAGTCATAGGCGCCAATTCGTCATTAGCGGGCACATCCGAGGATGATGTGTTTGGTGGTGTGAAGAAGGGGACTGGGAAATCAAATCTTGAATTAATGAAAAAGGGAAGATCACCATATTGGGAAGATGGGACCGCGATAGAGCTTCATCATAAAGTACAGTACTTTGGAATAATCTGGAGTCGTGACGGTTGGAACTATAAATACCAAGTTGATTATAGTATTGATTCCTAAACAGAACGTCATTCTTAAAATTGGATGGTAAATCGGTCGGTGACTTTTCAGTTATATATCCCGAATTTAGAATAACCATCTGGAAAAAGGATGAGGAAAACCACCTCAAAGCATCAATTTACTTTTTAGGTTTGCCTTCAGTAGTAATAATATTGTTATTTTCAATATGAACAGAATTGGGTGTATTTGTTTCCATTCGTTTTTGCTTTTTTCGGTACCTTAAATGAAAAGTCAGAAATAGACTTAATGTAAACAGAAGGAAAGTGGTACCGCTTGCATTTAACAAGAAATTAATAAAAAGGTATACACTTAAAGTAGTGTCAAAGTTTTTTAAAGCCTTTATAATTCCTTTTCCTGCCATATTAATTATCTGGAGTAAGTAATAGATGTTCTGCAGCATTTCTTTCACTTTTTACACCCCTTTGTTTATATTTTTATAATTGCCATTTTTATTGATTGTATACATCATGGTATTGGCAGTGAAGAGTATTGTGTTAAGAGGTTTTATTCGGTGCGGGTGTGCCTTTGATGCTGGAATTTATTTTGGTCAGGCTGGCAGGGACGGAAAATGTCCTTTATCAGTCGCTTTTATTATTGAAGTGCATTAATGTGTGCCAAACGGCAATAGCTGCGCTCTATAACGGATTGAAGTATGAGCTGGTCATAAAACGCTCTTCTTTGATATAGTTCATGTTGTTTCTCCTTGTTTGCTGGTTTTTTCGCAATTGGGTCCCGGAATTTATTAGTGTAAAATTGCCGTGGTTTTTGTCGGTGCGGATGTGCGTAGAGGGAGGTGAAGCCGAAGCATCAAATTAACTTGGCCATGCCATGCCGCTTTCTTTAATGAACTGGACTCATATGATGAAGTACGCTGGCTCAAAATGAATTAGATCATTGACGACATGGCCCTTGACCCGAGCATCGTCAATTAATACAACAACCCGTACTTTGAGCATGTCGGCTGTTGCCTGCCGAAAGGTGTCAAGCAGCTTCTTGCTGACCATGATGATTTGCCAAACAACATTATGCAAACCATCGTGAATGCGAACCGCATACAAAAGGGCCACATTGCCAATATAATCATCGAAGGAAACCCGGATGTTGTCGGGATTTTCTGTCTGACTAATAAAGGCTGCCTTCGACCCTTCAGGCAACTGCCACTCAAGTGTTTTGAAACGAATTAAAGCAAAAAAAGTTGAAGTCATTTTTACGAACCAGTAAGCGCGCGGAAGAAACATTTTATAATTCGCAGGTTGAATTAATTGGAGAATGTCCGAACCTAGCGGCAGGAATGGTCTTGTCTCCGGAAACTTGTCATTGTAATGGGTGATAAGTGGCTCCGAAATCCAAAACACCATTGGATGTGTAGACATTACCCCGACGCAGCCCGGCCTTGAGAAAATAACGTATAGTACCATTAAAAGCAACCAATCGGTGAAAGCCAACAGTGCCGTAATGGGTATTGAAAGCCGTTAATTCTTGTTCGCCATATGTATCTGCGTGAGTAGAATCCAAATCAATAATAAGGGTATTGGACTCCCGATGTTGGTGCACTTTGTCCAACAGCTCCTGTGTATAATTAAAATTGGTAATATAATGATATTTTGATAAGCAAAGACCCGCGAATTATATGTTTCTTTCTATGTGTTTTTATCTTCTACACTATCGACATATTCCACATATTTACGGAACATATACTCAATTGTAATATGAAACGGTATAAAAGACACTATTTCAGTTCCATTTTTACTATTGTTGGCAGTAGTAGTAGCGTATATGTTGTATGGAGACATTTGTGCAAGTCGATTATTTTTCAGATTGGTAATTGAAATAAAATTGATTCCCCTTGCTGTTAACTGTTTTACTTGTGGAATAAGGACTGGCGTGTCTCCAGATAGTGATAAAATAATCACAACATCATTTTCATTGATACTGGGGGAGATTGATTCGAACTCAACTTTATCATGAATGATGGTAATAAATCTTTTTATAATGGCAAATAACCGTTGTGCCTCTATCGCACAGGTTATCTGCGCAGTTCCAGTGCCATAAATAAAAATTCGATCAGCATTATAAAGTATTTGACTTATCTTCTCAAAATCAGTAGATGATAGGTTTTTTAATGTAACAGTTAAATCACTTTCCAGCACATCAACATGATTCCCGTCCGATTGATCGGCTTGATCTTTCCATTTTAAGAAAACACGAAATTCACTATAGCCGCTGAAACCTAATTTTTTGGTCATGCGATGGATGGACGAACGTGACACAAAACATAAGTCTGACAGTTTGTTTATACCTAAGTTACGGGAATTCTCTTTATGATTTAATATATACCTCAAAACTTGAAGATCATTTTCATTCAATCGCTCATAATTCTCATTTATGAGTTCTTCTAAATGCATTTCAATTCGGCTCCTATGAAGGTATTTAATCAATTATAGTATAGCATAAAAATATAACTTGAGAATATTCCCAGCATTTGAAAATGCATTCATTTCTTGCTGACCTTTCCCTTTACGCTCATAGTCTATTGAACCCCTTTTCAATGCAACGTACAATAAAATTGTAAAATGAAAGCGAAAACATAAACAGGGGGTGTTAATTTAATGAATGCAGTTCGTAGGTTTGGGAGTGCTATGATAGTTCCCGTATTACTCTTTCCTTTCTTCGGGATTATTGTAGGACTAGCTGTACTTTTTAAGAATGAAGCAATTATGGGTGACTTGGCCGATCCCGATGGTCTGTGGTATCAAATATGGACTTTGATAGAAAATGGCGGTTGGACCGTTTTTAATCATATGGAACTTGTTTTCGTAATTGGTCTGCCAATTTCGCTTGCCAGTAAAGCCCAGGGAAGGGCAGTTTTATCAGCGTTAATGGGCTATTTAATGTTTAATTACTTTATTAACAGTATTTTGACATTGTGGGGACCGGCCTTTGGCGTTGATATGCAGGCGGAAGTGGGCGGAACGAGTGGTTTGACGGAAATTGCCGGAATTAAAACACTGGACACCAATATTCTCGGTGCTATTATTATCTCCGGAATTGTTATTTGGTTACATAACCGCTATTACGATAAAAAGTTACCAGAATTTCTTGGCATTTTTCAGGGTGGACCATTTGTTGTCATGATTTCATTCTTTCTTATGATTCCGCTTGCTTTATTGACAAGTTGGATTTGGCCGGTGATACAGAATGGTATTGCATCACTGCAGGATTTTTTAATTAATTCCAGCTACATTGGTGTTTGGTTGTTTCATTTTCTGGAACGCATATTGATACCAACTGGACTACATCACTTCATATATACACCATTTGAGTATGGCCCAGCTGTCGTTGACGGAGGAATGAAACCTTACTGGATTAAACATTTAACTGAGTATGCGCAGTCATCTGAACCTCTCCGTGAAATTTTCCCGGGTGGTGGGTTCTTGTTGCAAGGTAATATTAAAATGTTTGGATCAATAGGAATTGCAGTTGCGATATATAGTGCAGCAAAGCCTGAAAATCGTAAAAAGGTTGCAGCTTTATTAATACCTGCCACCTTAACGGCTGTATTTGCAGGGATAACTGAGCCGCTTGAATTTACATTCTTGTTCATTTCTCCCGCTTTATTTGCACTTCACGCAGTTCTCGGGGCAGTAATGGTTACGATCATGCACGCATTTGGTCTTGTGTCCGGGACCATGGGTGGCGGTCTCATAGAAATTGCTGCGACCAACTGGATACCATTGTTTAGTAATAATTGGAACGTTTATTTAGCAGAAATCATAATAGGGATAATATTTATTTTTATTTATTATTATCTCTTTAAATACTTGATAGTTAAGTTCGATATCCCAATGCCAGGTCGTGAAAAATCGGGTAACACCGAAACGAAACTTTATACGAAAGAAGACTATAAAGCTAGTAAACAACAAGGTGCCGCTGCATCTACAGAATCATATGGCAGTGAGTATGATGAGAAGGCAGCCGTCTATTTAGAAGGATTGGGCGGTTTGGATAATATCGTTAATGTTACTAACTGTGCCACACGATTGCGAGTCACGGTTATAGATCCTAATGAGGTTAAGGATGATACGTATTTTAAAGAGCATGGTGGAGCCCACGGATTAGTGAAGAATAACGAAAGTATTCAAGTTATTGTAGGACTCTCTGTTCCCCAAGTCCGTGATTCCATAGAATCTTTTATTGATGAACAAAAGGTACACTAATAACAACAAATGGGAGGAAACAAAAGATGAAAAAATTTTCTATAGCAGTTGCAGGTGGAGGCAGTACATTTACCCCGGGTATTATATTAATGTTGATTGAGAACCTGGATAGATTTCCAATAAAAGAAATAAAACTTTATGATAATGATAAGGAGAGGCAGTCCATTGTTGCAGGAGCATGTGAAATTCTTCTAAAAGAAAAGGCTCCTGAAATTAAATTTGTGGAAACCGTTGATCCAGAAGAAGCATTCAGCAATGTCGACTTTGTAATGGCACATATTCGTGCGGGAAAATATGCGATGCGTGAAAAGGATGAAAAGATCCCTCTTAAACATGGAGTTGTTGGTCAGGAAACATGTGGTCCGGGCGGTGTTGCCTATGGTATGCGCTCGATTGGTCCGGTTCTTGAACTCATCGATTACATGGAAAAATATTCTCCTGATGCATGGTTTCTAAATTATTCAAATCCAGCGGCCATCGTTGCTGAGGCAACACGACGCTTACGCCCAAATTCAAATATTTTAAATATCTGTGATATGCCAATTGGTATTGAGGAATTAATGGCATCCAGCATTGGTCTGACTTCACGTAAGGAAATGGAAGTAAAATATTACGGGTTAAATCATTTTGGCTGGTGGTTTGACATAAGGGACAAGGAGGGGAATGATTTATTACCACAAATTCGTGATCATGTTTCTAAGTATGGTTATGTTACTGCCGACGAGTCTAAGCAGCATTCCGATGCCAGTTGGAACAGCACATTTGCCAAAGCCAAAGATGTTCAGGCACTTGATCCGGATACACTCCCAAATACTTATTTGAAATATTACTTTTATCCGGATTATGAAGTAGATCATTCAAATCCTGAATACACACGGACTAATGAAGTTATGGAAGGTCGGGAAAAGTTTATTTTTAGTGAGTGCCAAAAAATTGTCGATAATAGGACATCGGCAGGTACTGAACTGACGATTGATGAACATGCTTCTTATATTGTCGATTTAGCACGTGCTATTGCTTTTAACACGAAAGAGCGTATGCTGTTGATTGTTGAAAATAACGGGGCAATAAGTAATTTTGAACCTACTGCAATGGTTGAAGTTCCGTGTCTGGTGGGAAGTCAGGGACCAGAACCACTTGTAATGGGAGAAATTCCTAGATTTCAGAAAGGGCTAATGGAACAGCAGGTTGCTGTTGAAAAGCTTGTTGTAGAGGCTTGTATTGAAAACTCATACCAAAAATTATGGCAAGCGTTAACACTTTCAAAGATTGTTCCGAGTGCACGAGTTGCTAAAGATGTACTTGATGATTTATATGAAGCCAATAAAGAGTATTGGCCAGAACTGAGATAGTAATAGTAGGTGACATTTTCCTCCCTGGTTCGGCTAGGGAGGATTTTGGATTTGATGATTTTTTAAAGAGAACGTAGAATTAAGGCTCCCTTGAATCTAGGTTACTTCTTAAGCTGTTACTTAATAAGGTCGGACTATTAGGAGGAACCGATGTGACCGTAAAATTGATAGCTGTTGATATGGATGGAACGTTTCTTAATATCCAAAAGAAATATGATTATGAAAGATTTTTAAAACAATATTTAAAATTGAAGGAGCAGGGAGTTCAATTTGTAGTTGCAAGCGGAAATCAATATTATCAGTTGAAATCATTCTTTGGTGACATACAGGACGAAATAAGCTACATTTCTGAAAATGGGGCTCTTGTTGTGAATCAAGGACAGGAGGTATCCTCTGCCGAAATTCCTAAGAAGGATGTAAATCTTATTATGGATGTGCTGGTAATGTATAATAAATTGTCCATTGTATTATGTGGAAAAGAAAGTGCCTATGTTCTTGAGAGTGTATCTGATGATTTTTTTGAAACAATGAATAAGTATTATATCAGATTAAAGAGGGTACAAAGCTTTGAGCTGATTGATGATCAAATTTTAAAGTTTGCATTATTTTGTCCAGAGGAGGAAACGAATCCTTTAAGAGATCTGCTGCACAGTAAAATCGGAAAAATCATAACACCTGTCTCTAGTGGGCATGGGAGTATAGATTTAATTGTTCCTGGATTCCATAAAGCTTCAGGTATCCAATTCTTACAGCAAAAATGGGATATTAAAGACGATGAAACGATGGCTTTTGGTGACGGAGGCAATGATATTGAAATGCTAAAGCATGTAAAGTATGGATTTGCAATGGAAAATGCGAGCGATGAAGTAAAAAATATCGCAAATTATATAGCACCATCAAATGAGGAAAGTGGTGTATTGGAGATAATTGATCAATATTTTTTAAATCAGGGTCCATTTGGCAGTAATTTAAACCATTAATTCGGGGGATAAGATGAAAGTAGAGCATGTGGCAATCTGGGTTAAAGATATAGAAGTTATGAAGACATTTTAATGAAACGTGATTTAATGCACAAGCAAACTCAAGATATCATAATGAGGAAAAGCAATTTGAATCCTATTTTTTACGTTTGACGAAGGTGCACGTGCAAGCCGGGAGTCAATAAGTCGAATTATGACAATAGGATTGGCTGGGCTCATATTGCAATTGCCCTTGGGAGCAGGGAATCCGTCAATAAGTTGACGGAACGTGTACAAAATGATGGTTATTGCTTAGTGAATGGCCCTCGTGTTACTGGTGATGGATATTATGAGAGTGTGATAGAAGATCCGAATAACCTCGATTATTGGTATCGTGCTTGGGTTGATGTTAGTAAGTCCTTCATTGCCAAATGCATGGGGAGTTCGGTTATTCCGATGATAAATTGCAAAATACTGAAATAGAACAATAGATAATAAACATCTTTGATTTAGGAGAATTAACGAACATGAAACAAAACTCTTCAGGATTACTTGGACTTGCTGAATGTCGGGCAAATGACTTTAAAGACGTTGTAACATATGACCTTTACCGTCTGCATTATCATTTGATGCCACCGGTCGGGCTGTTAAACGACCCAAACGGTTTTGTCTTTTTCAATGGAAACTATCATCTTTTTTATCAATGGAATCCGTTTGGAACAGAGCACGGCGTCAAATATTGGGGTCATTATGTCTCGCCGGATCTCGTCCATTGGGAATCAGCACCTGTGGCATTGGCGCCGGATCAATGGTATGACAAGGATGGCTGTTATTCAGGGAGTGCTGTTGTTCATCAAAACAAGTTATATCTTTTTTATACGGGAAATGTGAAAGATGAATCAGGCCGTCGCTCGTCTTATCAATGTATGGCTGTCTCTGAAGATGGTTTGACGTTTCATAAAAAAGGCATTGTGATTGATGTTCCTCGTGGATACACTGCACACTTCCGGGACCCGAAAGTGTTTTATAAACACGATCAGTGGCACATAGTGATTGGTGCTCAGACGGAATCTGGTAACGGTGCTGTTGTCTGGTACACATCGGATGATCTGATGAACTGGATCTATAAAGGACCGATTGCAGGTAGTGGTTTAAACGGGCTTGGTGCGTTTGGTTACATGTGGGAATGCCCGGATTTCTTTGAATTGGCTGGGAAGGACATTTTGATGATTTCCCCGCAAGGTTTGAGCCCTCGAGGTTCCCTTTTCAATAATATTTATCAGTCCGGCTATATAGCGGGAGACATGGACTACGATACAATTAGCTATCAGCATGGGGCATTTACTGAGCTGGATAATGGATTTGATTTCTATTCGCCACAGACAATGCTGGATCATAAAGGGCGGCGAATCATGGTCGGTTGGATGGGTGTTCCCGAAAATGAATCAGCACATCCTACTACACATTATGGTTGGATCCATGCGCTGACGATTCCACGGGAGTTGACATGGGAAAATGGTGCGTTAAAGCAGCGTCCTGTGGAAGAAATGGCTTTGCTACGAAAAAGGGAAGGTCATCAAACAACCTTCATTTTCGGGGATGGGGAGCTATCCCCGCCATCCAGACCTGGTATAGCCTTCGAACTGGATATAAGTTTTGATAGTCACGATGCGGAATTATATTCGATGACCGTTGGAACCAGTACATCTATAACCTTTGATAAGCGAAAGAAAACTATGACACTGAAACGACGCAGTTTTGCCGAGCCTGGGAAATTTGAAACAAGGCATTGTGAACTGTGTGATTTAAAACATTTGCAGTTGTTTAAAGATACATCTTCAATAGAATTGTTTGTTAATGATGGAGATGCTGTATTTTCAGCACGGATTTTTGATGACTTACAAGAAAGGGATGTTATTTTTCAGGCAAATAACAACCTAGAGATGACTGTTACACACTGGGCTTTAAAAAAGGTTTGTGACTAGCCTCTAATCTTCAAACAATAATATGATAGGATGAATAGAGATGTTTAAAAATTTATTTAAGAAAAAGGAAGAAATAAAAGAAATTGCTGTACATTCAGCTGTGACAGGAGAATTCATCCCACTGGAGGACGTTCCAGATCCGGTCTTTTCAGAGAAAATGATGGGAGACGGGTGTGCCATTAAACCAAGTGACGAGGAAGTTTTTGCTCCGGTCAGCGGGGAAATTGTTCAAGTGTTTCCCACTAAACATGCGATTGGAATAGAAGCAGAAAATGGTGCACAAATCCTGGTCCATGTGGGTCTTGAAACCGTGAATTTAAATGGAGAAGGTTTTACTGTTCACGTAGAAGAAGGCGACACCGTTAACCAAGGTGACAAGTTGCTGCGTTTTGACATGAACGTTATTGAGGATAAAGCAGCAAGTACCATCATTCCAATCATTGTTACGAATACAGATGAAATGCAGGAAATCCGACCGAATGGGGCAGGATCTGTAACTGCCGGTCAGGATGATATTCTATTTTTTAAGAAATAGCCGTTTGTTACGAAAAAGGAGCAGTAATAAAAGGAAAAGTCTTGTGAATCTGTGGCTACAAGACTTTTCCTTTTGGAGGCGAGCAACATATGTTAATAGGTGCAATCGAAGCAGGGGGTACGAAAATTGTCTGTGCGGTTGGTGATCGTTCCGGTGAAATTAAGGTAAAGGAAAATATACCGACCAGGAATCCGGACGAAACACTTCAGGAAGTGAGGGCATTTTTTTCAGCGTATGAACTGGAAGCATTGGGTGTTGGCAGTTTTGGCCCGATCTGGCGCTGATATCGAAGCAGCGGCTGGGTCATCTTGTTAGAGTAGGGGAACTAAATAAGCGCAGGAAAAAATCTGGGGCGGCGATAAATTAAAAACCGTTTATGATTATGATATTCCTTCAGAGCAAACCGGAGAAGCCTGGGTGATTTCAGCTCATCCAAACGGTCCGAGCAAAATCCAAAACGGTCCGTTAAAAGGTCACACCTTAGCTGACGCCTGGGATTCCTATGGTGAACTTTTCAATAAATCAGCAGATAATAATGAAGCATACCCGCTACTCGTCAAAATTTTAGATGCCAATGATGATCTGTCGGTGCAGGTGCATCCGGACGATGCGTTTGCCCGTGAAATAGAAGGTGTCCCATACGGGAAAACGGAATGCTGGTATATACTGGATGCGGATCCGGGCGCAGAACTTATTTTGGGACATCACGCGGAGACAAAGCAAGAACTTGAGCAGATGATGGCGGACAGTGAATGGGACAAGCTATTGAGGCATGTGAAGGTGCAACCCGGCGATTTTGTCTATGTGCCAAGCGGGACCATTCATGCGATCGGTGGCGGCATTGTTCTCCTGGAAACACAGCAGAGTTCGGATACGACTTATCGTGTCTATGATTATAACCGGACGGACGCTGATGGAAATAAACGGGAGCTGCATCTAAAGAAAGCTGCAGCGGTGACAAACGTTCCGCATCAGATTCCCGAGTTGAATCAAGAAGAAGCTGTTTCGGGTGATTTGACGATAACAAAGCTCGTTGTAAATAATTATTTTGGTGTGAGCCACTGGGTACTCAATGGCCGCGTCGAACAGTTAATGAAGTCTGATTTTCTGCAGGTCAGTGTGATTGCAGGCCAAGCTGTTCTTACCGTCGGTGATAAACAATTCGAAATAGAAAAAGGCATGCACTTTATATTGCCGCACGGAACCGGAAAATACGAGTTTTCAGGTGAGGCTGAGTTTGTGGTGTCATGGGTTTAAATAGTTAGGATGCCTATTACTCTCGAGTTTAGTAGAATTATATTATATATGAGCTGCTAGTTTTAAAACTGGTAGCTCTTTTTGATTTGTGGTTTTATTTCATCAACACAAAAGATTGAACTTTTCACTGAAGCGGCGTTGTCTAGGATTTTATGGCACCGCTTAAACTCGGTTATAAATAGTCTTCCTCACCCCTATAATCGAAACGGACTTGGTAAAACTGGCATCTTCCGTCCGAAAAAATAAAAACATTTTTCAATCTCATGCCCCCAACTCCTTAAATGTTTCGATTATAGTTATGAAGAGGAGGTATTAAGCTTTAATGCTACTTAATCATAAACAAGGTAACCGCTATCTTTTAAATAATATAAAATATTCACTCGAATAAATCATACAATCATAATATAATTAAATGACAGTCTATTTGTGAAATACTTATTCATTGAGGAGAATATTAAATCATGCAGGATTACAGTAAACAAAATTTTAGTTTAGCTACCGACTATACAAGTTGGTTAGAAGGTATTATTGATTCCATTAATGACGGTGTTTTGGTAATAGATTCTCGAGGAATAGTACAGTTTATAAATAAGGAGTATACTGAAATTACTGGTGTGAGAAGGAATAAGATTATAGGAAGATATTTGATTGACGTAAGGAAAGGTGCTGTTTTACCAAAGACTCTCAGAGATGGTAAGCGACGATCAGGAATACAACGTAAAGAAGGAAATAATAGATACATTGTAGATATGGCACCAATATATATAAGGGGCAAAAAAGCCGGAGCTGTCTCAGTACTAAAAAGTTTAAATGAGGTCCATGACCTAGCAAAGGAGCTCGAAAAAAACCAGGAAAAGCTCGGGAAATTAGAAAAAACCATGGGACAAATTTATAAAACCAGTTATACATTTGATGACATTGTGGGGGGAGATGATGGTTTAAAAGAGTCTGTTAATCTTAGTAAAAAAGCAGCACATTCAAACTTAAACATTCTTATTCAAGGGGAAAGTGGGACGGGGAAAGAATTATTTGCTCATGCTATTCATCATGAGAGTCCTCGATCTAACCATCCGTTTGTTCCTGTTAATTGTGCTGCCATCCCTACATCACTGCTTGAAACCGAACTATTTGGTTACGAGGAAGGAACCTTCACTGATTCAAAGAAGGGTGGGAAAATTGGATTATTTGAATTAGCCCATCTCGGTACTCTATTTTTAGATGAAATTGGAGATATGCCTTTAGAACTGCAGGCCAAGCTCTTAAGAGTTCTACAAGATGGACGAATTCGCAAAGTAGGTAGTTTAGCTGAACAGGCATTAGATGTTCAAGTGATCACAGCAACAAATAAAGACTTGGAAAATATGGTGAAAAAGGATAAATTTAGAGAGGATTTATACTATCGATTAAATGGAATTCAGATTGCAATTCCACCACTTCGAAAACGAAAAAATGATCTTAATGTACTAATAAATCACTTGCTAAGCCAAGAAGATATAAGTTCTTCCTTAACCCTAACGAGCGAGGCACGTGAGGTATTGCAGCAATATGATTGGCCTGGTAATACACGGGAACTTTTTAATGTTATTCAATATGGTATAAACATGATCGACAATGAAATGATTGAACTTCAACATTTACCTGAGCCTATTAGAAAACAAGGGCGATTTACTAAAACATTTCAACAGGAAACTTTGAAAGACATTTTACTTGAGACAGAACAGGCAGTTATTCAGGAAACTTTAGAAAACTGTGGGCATACTCTTGAAGGGAAGAAAAAAGCAGCAAATAAATTAGGTATTTCACTAGCGACTTTGTATAATAAAATAAACAACAGTTCTAGATAATTAGAAAGAGTTCTACATTTTTAGAACCACTTAATAAAAGCGCTTTCATTTTATTGATTATCGGTGAAGGATTAATCAATTATTATAAGGATTTAGAACTATTAAATAAATGTATGTGAAAAGGCCCCGATTCATGGGCTTCTTTTTTTGGCATAATTTTTGCATTTACTATAGATAAGTGTTTATTGACAAAGGGGGGGTGACAGGAAAAACATCGTATAAAAAACTCGGACAGAGGATAGACAAATTTTAATTAATTGAAAGGGGAAGACTTATGTTAGCACTACTGGGCTTTTTGACCATTGCTATTTTTTTAGCTCTTATTTTAACGAAACGGATGTCGGTAATTGCTGCTTTAATTGTAGTTCCAACTGTTTTTGCTTTACTCGGTGGAATAACTGCTGACTTGGGATCAATGATGTTAGAAGGAATTACGGGGGTTGCTCCTACCGGGATAATGCTGGCTTTTGCAATTCTTTATTTTGGAATTATGAATCAAGCTGGTTTGTTTGATCCAATCATTTCCAGTATTTTGAAATTAATTAAAGGTGATCCTACTAAAATAGTAATCGGGACAGCAGTCGTTGCAATGGTTTCACATTTGGATGGCTCAGGTGCTTCGACATTTTTAATTACTATACCTGCATTTCTTCCACTTTACGACAAACTCGGCATTAGAAGGATTGTATTAGCGGGCATTGTAGCATTAGGAGCTGGAACAATGAATCTCGTCCCATGGGGCGGTCCAACCGCAAGAGCTGCTAGTGCATTAAATACAGATGCTACCAACATTTTCAATCCAATTATCCCAGCAATAATTGCTGGCGTTTTATGGGTGTTATTCGTGGCTTATTTATTGGGAAAGAAAGAGCGGAAAAGATTGGGTGTTCAAGCTATTGAATATGATTATCATAGTGAACTGACAGAGGAAGAAAAGGCATTAAAACGCCCAAAGCTCTTTTGGGTAAACCTGTTTCTGACAATATTGGTTATAGTTGCATTGGTTCAAACTTGGCTACCATTGTCAATCGTCTTTATGGTTGGCTTTGCTATTGCATTGTTAGTAAACTATCCAAACCCAAAGGTACAGCAAGAACGTATCACTTCTTTAGCGCCTAGTGTTATAACGGTTTCCATGATTATTTTTGCAGCAGGTATTTTTACAGGTATATTATCGGGTTCTGGAATGATTGATGCAATGGCGGAGTCGATGATTTCTATCATCCCTGAGAGCTTGGGAGGGACTATGGCTGTTATAGTTGCGGTGTTTAGTATGCCATTAAGTCTTTTGTTTACACCGGACTCCTTTTACTTTGGGGTTCTTCCTGTTATAAGTCAAACTGCTTCGGCTTACGGGATAGAAAGTTTGGAAATGGCACGAGCCGCAATATTAGGACAAATGACTACCGGCTTTCCACTTAGCCCGTTAACTGGATCAACATTTTTACTTATTGGTTTAGCTGAAGTAGATTTAGGCGATCATCAGCGATTTATTTTTAAGTGGGCTTTCGGAACGACAATTGTAATGACAATAGTTGCGATAATTACAGGAGCGATACCATTATTTTAAAATTCATTGAGGTAATATAGGAGGATATCATGCTAAAAATAGGGTCAGGTGCAGGTTTTTCGGGAGACCGAATTGAGCCTGCAGAAGAGTTATTACAACAAGTCGACTTAGATTATCTAGTTTTGGAATGTTTAGCAGAAAGAACTATTGCACTTGCGCAAAAGAAAAAATCACATCAGGCGGACGAAGGGTACGACCCCTTATTGGAAAGGAGAATTCGAAGACTTCTTCCACTGCTTTTAAAAAAGGGTGTCCGTTTAATAACAAATATGGGAGCTGCTAACCCGATTGCAGGAGCAGAAAAAATCCTTGAAATAGCCGAAGAACTAAAACTTTCTTGTAAGGTTGCCGCTGTAACAGGTGATGATGTATTGGATCAAATTGATCGGAACTCTAAAATTTGGGAAGATAACAGCAAACTATCATCTTACGACCCAATATTATCTGCTAATGCCTATCTTGGTGTTGACGCATTACTGCCTGCTCTTGAATCAGAAGCGGACATCATTATCACAGGAAGGGTTGCTGATCCATCTCTTTTCCTTGCACCACAAGTATATCATTTTAATTGGTCAAAAGAAGATTATAACAAATTAGGGCAAGGAACAATTAATGGTCATTTACTTGAATGTGCTGGTCAAGTCAGTGGGGGATATTTTGCAGATGGGAATAAGAAGAATGTCACTGATATGGCTAACATTGGCTTTCCTTATGCCGAAATAGCTTCCAATGGTCAGGCAATTATAAAAAAAGCGGAAAAAACAGGAGGACTAATTGATCTTAGAACGGTTAAAGAGCAATTGTTATATGAAGTTCACAATCCAGCTGAATATATAACGCCTGATGTAATAGCTGACTTTACGTCTGTTCAAATTAAAGAAATTGGGGAAAATCAAGTCAAAGTATTTAATGGTAGTGGGCGAGAAAAAACAGATTCATTTAAAGTTTCTTTAGGTTATCATGCAGGTTTCCTAGGCGAAGGAGAAATTTCATATGCCGGTACAAATGCTGTAGAGCGTGCTGAATTAGCTGGCGAGATTTTGAAGGAAAGGCTCTCGGGGAAGATACCAGATTTGAGGATTGATTATATTGGTTTATCTTCTGTACACCGAACCAATTTTGACGACTCATTGATTCCTTATGAAGTCAGAGTTCGTGCGGCAGGCTACCATCACTCAAATCTACAAGCAGCATTAATTGGCGAAGAAGTAGAATCATTATATCTTAATGGACCCTATGGCGGTGGCGGTGCACGAAAGAAAGTTACTGAATCAATTGGTGTCGTTTCTTCGCTAATTCCTAGAGATCAAGTGAACACAAAAATCTATTACAGGGAGTGGGAAAACGAGTTATGAAATTAGTTGAAGTGGCTCATAGCAGGGCAGGGGATAAGGGAGATATCATAAATCTCTCGCTTATCCCATACAATGAAGACCATTATGGTTGGCTATGTAAAGAGGTAACGGCAGATAAAGTTAAGGATCATTTAAGAGATATAGTCTCTGGTAAAGTGATTCGTTATGAACTGCCGAATATTAAAGCTTTAAATTTCGTTTGTTACAGCAGCCTATTGGGAGGAGTAACAACTTCACTTGCAATGGATACTCATGGAAAAAGTTTGAGCAGTGCTTTGTTGGAGATGGAGATTAATAATGAGGAATTATATGGTGTTAGCTAAATAATTGAATAATTAGCTCAGTTGAGAGTATAAACTAAACTGTCTAAATGGAAGTGCCTACACATTTCATATCGCAGTTTAGTTTTTTTATTGGTAGAATATAGGCAAATCACTAGGGGTGGTGGAAATGAATAATGGTTTTTTCGATACAATGACTTTGGATGAATTTAAAGTACCAGTTATAATCTTCGATGAAAACTATACCTACAACAAAATGAACGAATTGGCTAAATTAATGTTGGTCAAGCATGATATAGATATATCCAAAGTAAAGATAGAAGTTCATCTTAATTCAAACATGAAATCAGTGATCAATTTATCGGAGAATATTGAAGGAAGAATACTATTTAACGACGACAAAAATAGCCTGTATATCTTACGTGAGAAAGATTCAAGAGAAGTAAAGTATGAGGAGATGAACTTGGATATTGAGGCTATCTTCAAACATACCTTTGATGTTATCTATATTGCAAATGGTGATGGAGTAACATTAAGAGTCAGTGAGGCAGCCAAAAAAATATGGGGGCTTTCTCCGGAAGAGTTAGAGGGGCAAAGTGTTTATAAACTGGAAAAAGAAGGCGTATTTCATCCTTCTGTTATTAGGCTTGTACTAGAAGCGGACAGAAAAGTTTCAGCTATTCAAACCACGAAAACAGGAAAGAGGCTGATAATTCTTGGAATCCCGATTAAAGATGAAAATGACAACATTATCAGGGTAGTAAACGTATCCCGAGACATTACGGAAGTTAGTCACCTGCAAAAGGAACTGCAGGATACGAAATCATTACTTGAAGGATACAGGGAAGAACTGTTGTCATTACGGGAGAAAAAGGGTGTTCAAAACAGGTTAATTTATCGAAGCCCGGCAATGAGAAAAGTCATTGCCATTGCCAAAAAAGCAGCAATTAGTAACTCTCCTGTAATAGTAAAAGGTGAAAATGGAGTAGGCAAACGTTTATTATGTGAATTTATTCATAATTACAGTGAAAGAAGTTCAAGTCCTTTTATCATTCTTAATTGTGCTGCCATTACAGATAACATCTTTTTAGAGGATATAAATGTTACCGACAACAACGGAGAAAATAATCCTCATATTGGTAATAGAGCGTATAACGGTACCATTATTTTTGAGAATATCTCGGAATTAAGTGAGAAGCTACAGGGGGATCTGACAGGTTTTGTTGAGCATATCCAAGGTGATCCAAATTCAGCCCGAATAATGGCAACAACAGATATGGATTTATATAAATTAATGGAAAAAGGTGACTTTCGAAAAGATCTATTTTTTCTTTTGAATGTCATTCCAATTGAAATACCTCCATTAAAGGATCGACGTGAAGATATTATTCCACTCTGCCTATATTTTTTGCGACAATTTAATGATGAGCAGGACAGCAATAAATACTTCAGTAATGAAGTAAGAAGATTCATCGAACGATATGATTGGCTTGGTAATGTAAATGAGCTGAAGAATGTTATCGAACATATGGTGCTTCTGTCTGATAATGAAGTTTTGAATCGTGAATTAATTCCGGAGTATATCAAAGGAGATCATGAACTATCATCATCCATTTCTGTTAATGAACTAATACCTTTGAAAGAAGCAATCGAACAGGTTGAGAAGGAACTGCTGTACAAAGCAAAAGAACGTTTTGCGTCTACTACTAAAATGGCACAAATCTTGGGTGTTAATCAGTCAAATATAAGCAGGAAGTTAAAGAAATATGAACTTTAACCTGATTATGCAATACTGCATAACCAGGGTTTGCTTTGTTCTCCCAAGGCTTTAAATCATTAAGTGTACACTAGGATTGTAAATAAATGCAAATATGCATAGATTTTTGTATTTATTTTATTGTTTCGAATACTGACAACGCTTACAATTATAGAAACGAAGGGAGTGAGTTTTATGCAAAAGAAACACGGAATTACGTTAGCTGTATTTTTTATCCTGTACGCATTAACTTTTTTACCTAATCTCGGCATATTCAATTCATTAACCTGGGTTGGGCCACTGCCATTGCCATTATTTTGGGTTTTGTTACTCAATTTAATCAATACTATCATTGTTATTTACGTTTATAAAAAGTTCTTTAGACCGTTTGCTTTAAGAACTGAACAAGAATTATTAGACGAAAAGCAAAGGAGGGAATAACATGGCTTCGGTAACGACTACCATTATTGTACTTTCGTTATTTTTAATTATATTACTATCTATTTCGTTTTTGGCTTCCCGCTCAAATATTTCTACTCCGGACGATTTCTATCTGGCAAATCGTGGTCTTGGAACAATCGTTATGGTCATGACGACAGGAGCTAGTTTCTTTAGCACATGGACACTACTCGGAGCAGTTGGCTCATATTACAGGGGTGGCGTATGGTTTATTGCTTTTGCGGCTTGGGCAATTGTGCACGCGATGTTTATTTGGATATTCGGTGCACGAATATGGTACTTAGGGAAGAAGTACAATTTCGTGACGCCCGGTGAGTTAATTGAAAAGTACTATAAAAGCAGTACGTTACGTCTGCTATTTGCTGTAATAGGTATTATTGGGTTAGTTCCTTATATGTTAATTCAGGTGACTGGCGGTGCCTCGGCGTTAAACAGTCTGACGGGAGAACAAATTCCATATTGGATTGGTGTTTTGATTATGGGTGCCTTCGTTGGTCTTATCGTAACGCTTAGTGGTGGACGAGGTGCAGCATGGTCAGACACATTTATGGGCTTCTTCTTTGGCTTTGTATTAATTTTTATTACGGCAATCTTTTTTATGAATACTGGTGGAGTAAATGCACTGAAATCAATTGAAAATGTTGCTCCTGAAATTCTAACAAATCATGGTGATTTCTGGGGTATTTTTGATACAGCTCTTGGATTGGGTTTAGGTTATTGGGTGATGCCCCATATGTGGCAAAAGTTTTACTCTGCTAAATCACCAATGATTTTGGCTAAAACATCCGTAATAACACCATTTTGGAATTCATGGCTAATGGCCTGCGGGGCCTTGTTCATTGGAATTTTAGCACATTATCCCGGTTTGGTTCCTGGAATAACTGCTGCTAACAGTGACCAGATTATTCCGGTGTTTTTCTCAAGCTATGCACCTATTTTCGGATCTATTGTGGTAGCAGCGATCTTGGCGGCTGGTATTTCAACTATTAACAGTCAGATGTTATCATCAGCCAGTTTATTGGTCACTGATATTTATGTTCGTTTCTTTAACAAGGACGTAACAGTTAAACAAACAACTGTCATCGGAAAAACGACTGTTTTGGCACTTACTGGCCTAGTTGTTTTACTTTCATTCCTTCCTGCAGCGCAAGGTTTCCTAGTACCGCTTGCATCATTAGGATTTGCCATCTCTATACAGCTTGTGCCCGCTGCGATAGGTCCTTTGTTGTGGAGGAAAGCGAGTACAACGGCTGCGATATTGAGTATTATTGTTGGGGAAGTAGCTTTAACGCTAGTTTATTTACTTGGTTCACCACTTCCGATGGGACCCGCGGCGTCAGGAATCATACTTGCCAGTATTGTGTTTTTCGGAGGAAGTCTTCTGGATAATAGAGAGCCGTCAGCTATACAAAACGAATTTCACGATACACTTGTTTCAAAATTATATGGGAATGGGAAGAAGTCAAATAGTTATATAAAAAATACTAATTAAGATTAGGGGAGATTAAGATGAGCGAACAACAGTCATATCCAAAAATAAAAGCAGCAGCAGTACAAATTTCTCCAGTTTTTCCGTTTAATAAGAAAAAAACAATAACTAAAATGCTGGAATATGTAAAAGAAGCAGCAGATAATCAAGCGGAGATTGCTGTATTTCCGGAGTGTTTCATCCCAGCATATCCGAATTGGTCCATTGATTTTAATGAACCTTCAAGGTGGGAAGAAGACTTGGCTGATTTTACTCTGGAATGTGTAAATATAGGGAGAGGGGATTTGGAACCGCTGCAAAGGGCTGCTAAGGAAAATAGAATTACTGTTGTGACAGGTATTAACGAAATTATCGATCATTATGATGGTGTTATCTTTAATTCATTAGTCACTATTGGTTCTGATGGGGAACTATTAAATGTTCACCGTAAAGTATTTCCTTCAAACAGGGAAAAGATGTTCCATACTCGGGGGGATGTAAACGGATTAAATGTTGTTGATACAGCAGCAGGTCGTGTTGGAGGCCTCATTTGTTATGAGCACTTGCAACCAATGCTGAAATATGGATTAATAACTCAAGGTGAACAAATTCACTGTGCTTCATGGCCGGGTTGGCCAGTTTTTGAAAATGGCCGTTCGAATAAAGGGGTTATCGAGACAGCAAGCAAGGCTTATGCGCTTGAAGGACAATGTTTTGTGATCGCATCCTCATTTTATGTTTCCAAAGATGAGGAAGGTATTGATTCAATCGGTAATGCAAGTTGGGATTATTTTGGCGGAAGTGCGATTATCTCTCCAAGTGGTGAATATTTAGCAGGTCCACTTTATGATAAAGAAGGAATCGTATACGCTGATCTTGATTTTAGCTTAATTCCAAAACGAAAAGCATCTGTTGATGTAACCGGAAGAGATTCATATCCAGAAGGGTTTGACGTTACATTTAACAGAAGAAACAGGGATCTCATTGATTTTTCGTAAGTTGAATAACTAGGTAGATAACTCGTGAGAAGCATTTGCTTATTCACGAGTTATTTTAGTTTTACTGAAAACCATATTCGAAATAATCAGTAACCTACACCAAGGATCACTCAATTCCCGTTGTGAACGATTAATCCCTAAATTAACCTTCTCGACGTGAGCACCCATGTTTTCAAAAACTTTTACAGAATTTGTTACGATGTTCTCAACTTCTTGATCTACAGGGAAGACGTTAAAGTTAGGACTGTAAGCAATTTTCCACCCTTTTATTGAGTGCCCCAGTGCCCTGCTAAAAGGTCCCCTGAAAACTCATCAACTGCAAACATATCGTTCAAGAGATTCATTTTTTCATGTCATAAATGTAGGCACGGCTGCCACTTCCGAATTTTATCGAATGAAATGAAGTCCCGCTAATATTCAGTGCTGTTTCTCAAATCGGTAAAAGAAAAAGTGTCATGTATAAGTTCATCATGACACTTTTTCCATTTAGTAGCGATAATAGAAAACAAACAGTCATTTAGCAGCCTCGTACTTACCGTGGCCTGGTAATCATGTTGATTGTCAGCAGGTGAAGAGTATACTCAAGAAGTACTAGTCTAAGGTTTATACAATTCATTGAAGCACAAACAGAAGAGCTTTCCAATCGTTTGGCGCCTAATCTATTTACTTCATCAATGATTGTACATGTATCCTTTAGTTTTATTTGCAACCAAATCGCTACATTGGGATAGAGAAGCCCGACTCACTTTTATTTCTTGTAAGAAAGCTTATAACGAATATTCCAAGCAAGGAACCAACCAATCCAAATACAACATAAGGGATATCAGTCCCGATAATATGGGCAATCGCAGTACCCAACAGGCCAATGAATATACTGCCTATAGCCCCTTGTTGGGTTAAAATTCGGGTGTTTTTTAAGAAAAATCCAAGAAAAATAGGAACCAATAAACCGGAAGCGGAATAGGCATAAGTGGCTACAAGCCAGTCTAAAGCTGATGGATATAATACAGCCAAAAGAATTGCTACAAAAAGAACGATGATTGACATAAGTTTGGATAGGTTTAATAATCTCCTCTCACTCACCTCTGGATTGATATAGGATTGATATATATCACGGGTTATATTTACAACAACAGATTGAACAGCACTACTAACAGTGGACATAATAGCTGCTATGATAAAAGCGGAATATATTGCTAAAAACCAGAGAGGAAGTTGCGTTAAAAACCAACCAGGAGCCATTTCAGAGTTTTCCAAACCAGGATTCATAGAACGAATCGAAATTCCCATAATAGATGCCCATACATCTGACAGTACAATGATAATTGCCGTGATGACTAGTGACCATTTTACTGTACTCACATCTTTAGCTGCATAAATTCGTTGATAATACATTTGATTCGTTAAGGTCCCTGTGCACTTTCCCGAATTTTATAGAATAATAGTCCCCGGGCCACAATGAGAAGTTCGGGGAATGGTATGGTGATTATCGTTAGAAGTATTCCTTCATTGCACAATTCCGTCAGCGTTAAGTGATCAAACTTATAAATGCTTGAGTCAAGTTTGTTTTCAAGACACAAGTCCTTGTACATTTCAATAGTTTTGTTAGAATACTAATAGACTGAATAGTAGGAAAAGCGTGTATGGTATTTTATTGGAGGAAAATGACATGAAGCTTGAAACATCTTTTAATGACAAGATATTGGAGATTATTTTTGAAAGCTCTTATTATGGAACAGTTATTGTGGATAGTGACGGGAACATCAAATTTATGAGTAAAAACTATTGTGCGTTTTTAGGAAAAGAACAAAGTCAAGTTGTGGGGCAGCATGTGACAGATGTCATTGAAAATACGAGGATGCACCTGGTCGCCCAGATCGGAAGCAAAGAAATAGCTGATCTGCAGTTCCTTAAAGGTACGTTTGTCATAGCCAATAGGATTCCGATTCTGGAAAACGGCACGATTATTGGTGCAATAGGGACTATTATTTACCGTGATTTGCATGAATGGAAGAGCATGAATGATCACATCCAGGATTTGCTGAGCGAGTATAACTTATACCCGCCTGAGCCCAGTAAAACGAATGGGGCCAGATATTCCCTGGATGACTTAATTGGTATATCATCTGAAATTCACAATTTAAAAGAAAAGGTCATGCTATTGGCGAAGGGGAATATATCCGTTTTAATAAGAGGGGAAAGCGGAACAGGCAAAGAAATCATCGCACACAGTATCCATCAAAACAGTGAACGATCGGACAAGCCGTTTATAAAAGTAAATTGCGGCGCTATTCCAATGGATTTGCTTGAGTCGGAACTTTTTGGATATGAAGAAGGGTCTTTCACCGGAGCAAAGCGGGGCGGGAAACCGGGTAAGTTTCAAATAGCGGATGGCGGTTCAATCTTCCTAGATGAGATAGGGGACATGCCTCAATACTTGCAAGTTAAACTCTTAAGGGTGTTACAGGAAAAAGAAATAGAGCCGGTTGGAGCTACCGAGCCTAAAAAAATAGACGTCAGAGTTATTGCTGCAACAAGCCGCTCTTTAGAAGAATTACTGGACGAAGGAACTTTCAGAAAAGATTTGTATTACCGAATAAATGCTGTTGAATTATATATCCCGCCATTACGTGAACGACCTGAGGATATCTCTGTGATTGTGAAGCATTTGCTTAAAAAAGTAACAGCGCGTATCAATAAAAGAGTGGTGCCCATAGATTCGAATGTCATGTCCTTACTGGAACAATACAACTGGCCGGGTAATGTCCGGGAATTAGAAAACGTGATTGAGGCAGCTGTTCATTTAACGAACAATGATAATATAACTGCAGATGACTTACCGGAATACATTGTCAGAGCAGAAGCAAAAGAACGAGGCTTAAAACAAATCGTTGAAGATACCGAGATAATGGTAATTGAAAAACATCTAAAGCGATTTAATTTTGATAAAAGAAAAGTGGCTGGGGTATTGGGGATTGGATATTCCACCCTTTACGAAAAGATGAAGAAGTATGGGATAAAGCTATATCGATGATTCTGGATTTCCAGAAACCATTTCGGATTTTCAGATAGGAACGAATACTGTTCTTATTGTTGTGAAAATATGCCCGGAGTGTGCTAATTCACATCGAACCAAAAAAATAATTGACATGCTATTTCGGAATTTCAGAAAGATAATATTCAGCTACACGCTAAAATGTCTGTAAAACAAGAGTTAGATATTTGGCATGAATTTTGCATTAATATTTGTGAAATGATTTTCAAGAAACTTATTTTGTATCCGCTTACAATAGGAGTGGGAGGGATTCAAATGGATGTCGGGTACATCACAAGACAGATGGTGAATGATCTTGGATCCGCGGAATCTGAAAAAACAGCAGTAAAAGTGGAAAGCGGGGATTCATGGTCATACCGGGAACTGCACGAAAAATCAAATGCATATGCTAATAAACTTTTTGAATTGGGGGTGAGAAAAGGCGACCGTGTCGGTATTTTATTCTACAACTGTAAAGAATATATTGGTCTTTATTTTGCAGTTGCAAAAATTGGTGCTATTGCAGTCAGGCTGAATTTCAGGCTTTCGAGTAATGAATTGGAATATGCGTTAGACGATTCCGAAACGAAAGTATTATGTTTTCACTCAGATTTTGAAGATAAAATAGAAGCCATACGTGAACATATTCCTGTCCAAGAATATATTTGTCTTCCTTATAATGACCAAGATATCCCAGAATGGTCGGAGCGGTGGCAGGTTTTGGATAGTGGCACAACTGAGGAGATCCGTGACCAAAATATAAAACTTACAGATCCGGTCATGCTAATGTATACTTCCGGAACAACAGGAAAGCCAAAAGGCGCGATATGGACCCACGATACGACCTTTTGGTTCTCAGCCATTCAGTCAATAAAATGGAACTTTACCGGGAACGAAATTGGAATGACTACAGGCCCGTTATACCATGTTGGGGCTCTTGAAGATATAGCACTTCCCATTTTAATGAGGGGTGGAACTGTCGTGATTACTCAGAGCAAAGGCTTTGATATTTCAAGGGTATTATCCGTCATAGAGAATGAAAAGGTCACCGATTGTTTTATGTTTCCATTTATGATTTATGAAATGCTCCAATTACCTGGTATCGATCGATATAAGCTGAAGAGTTTAACAACGATTTATACTGGCGGGGATTCTTTGATGCCGTGGGCACTTGAAGAATTAAATGAAAAATACCCTCATCTTGGCGTTGTTCAGGTTTATGGACTGACTGAAGGGCAGCCAATTGCCGCGTCATTGGATTCTAGTGATTCGCGTTCAAAAGCTCATACCGTTGGCAAACCAATGCCGTTAACTGAAGTGAAAATCATTGACGAAGATAGTAATCTTTTGCCGGCTGGCGATGTTGGTGAAATTGCCATTAAGAGTCCAGGTGTATCAGCGGGTTATTGGAGAAGGCTGGATGCTACAAAAGAAACATTTATCGATGGTTGGTGTAAAACAGGTGATTTAGGGATGTTTGATGAAGATGGTTATCTGTCGATAGCTGGCAGGAAGAAAGATATGATTCGAAGCGGTGGCGAAAATATTTATGCCGCAGAGATAGAGGATGTTCTCTATAGACATAACGCTGTCAAAGAGGCATCCATAATAGGTATACCAGATCCGAAGTTTATTGAAGCTGTGTGCGCCGTTATTGTTACAAAGGAGACAGCCAACGTAACGGAAGAAGACATAATCAATCACTGTAAAGACTATCTTGCTGGTTACAAAAAACCAAAGAAAGTCATATTTGTAGATGAGTTACCACGTACACCATCAGGAAAGATTCAAAAATTTGTTTTGCGTAAGCAGTTCGGTGAGAAATACACTTCCGCAAAATAAAGATTATCGTTTGTGGAAGTCCTTTCTTTTTTTACTTACATTTATCGGAATTTTCTAAAGGGGGATGTTGATGTTTGGATTGTCATCAATCATGACATTTATGTTATTTGTGTTTTGGCCGTTGTCGCTTGTAGCAGCCGCATTATGGGGGATATTTGCTTTTAAAGATGTGGAAGAGGATGATCAGTTATGACTCTGACCATAGGGATCATTTATTTACTTGTCATTTTGGCAATCGGACTATGGTCAATGAGACGTCAAGTGGATATGAACACGTTTTATTTAGGTGGACGCAGTTTCGGCCCGTGGCTAATTGCTTTTGCTGTATCGTCTACAACAATGTCAGGTTTTGGCTTTATTGGGATTCCGGGATTGGTCTATGAAAATGGTTATCCCAATATGATGATTATCATTTTTGCGACTGCCGGTATTTTTGTCAGTTTTTTAATTTTAGCAAAGCCAATGAGGAAAATCACACAAAAGTTTGGAACGTTGACGATTCCAGATTTATTGGAGATAAGGTACAACAGTAAAGCGGTTAGAGGTATTGCAGCTCTCGCCATACTTGGTGGAGCTATCGGTTATCAGATGGCTCAATACAAAGCACTGGGAAATATGCTCCAAACGGTGTTGGGCGTTGATTACAAACTTGCGCTAATAATTGGTGTTGTCATTTTAACGTTCTACGTGGTGGCTGGTGGCATGGTAAGCGCGATATGGACCGATTTTCTTCAAATGATTATAATGGTCGTCGGTTCATTAATTGTCTTTATTGGAGGAATGAATTTAGTCGGTGGTATGTCGCAGCTTAACTCCGATCTTTCAAATATAAATCCTGATTTAGTACAGGCATACCATACGACGGGGCCTATTGGGATATTCGCGTTTATCTCGTATTTTTTCATCTATGTTATCGGTCATCAAGGACAGCCGCATGTTGTTTCTAAGTTTTATATGATTAAAAAAGTATCACTATTAAAATGGGCTTGTATTATAGCAGCATCTACTTACGCTATAACAGGATTACTATCTTTCACAGGACTTTATGCAAGAGTCCTTGTGGAACGGGGCGATATGGCCGTTCCACCGTCTGCTGATATGGTGGCCCCAATGTTTATTGAGGCCTACTTCCCTTCCGTTATAGCGGGATTAATCTTTGCTGCCGTGATGGCTGCAATTATGTCAACAAGTGAGGCATTTCTCCTGATAGCAAGTCAGTCAGTTGTTCGGGATATCTATCAACAGATTATAAAAAAAGGTGAAGAACTTTCACAAAAGAAAGAGCTTGCACTATCCAGGTGGATTACCTTTGGGATCATTGCATTTACATTCGTAATTTCTTTGAATCCGCCAGATCTTGTTGGTTGGTTAGGCAATGCTTCGTGGGGGATTTTTGCCGCATCACTGGTGCCAGTATTAAGTATAGGGATTCTTTGGAAGCGTGCTACAAGAATAGCTGCTATCTGCTCTTCTTTCTTGGGATTAGTTTTTAGTGTTGGCTTATATATCTTAAGTGTCAATGACATTTACACACCAGCCCTGGATACAGGAGCAGTCGCTTTTATTATTTCCGCAGTTTCCTTTGTAGGCATATCACTAGTAACAAAACCAGAAACCAATTTAATATTTGATGAAAATACAGATGAAAAGTCGGCTTAGAATTTCGAAATCTAACAATGAAACATGAAGGAGGCATCATCATGCAGGAGGTAAAAGCAAATATGGCAGGAAGTGTATGGAAAGTTAATGTACGTGAAGGTGAAAAAGTGGAAGCCGATCAGGATGTGGTTATTTTAGAATCTATGAAAATGGAAATCCCGATTGCTGCAGAAGATGACGGAACCGTAATAAAGCTAAAGGTTTCAGAAGGTGACTTTGTGAACGAAGAGGATGTTATAGCCGTTATCGAATAGAAGTTGGAAAGTATTGAAAGGGGACTGATTAGGATGTTTGATAAATACCTTGAAGAATATGAAATTAATGAATCTTGGACCTCGAGAGGCAGAACCATTACCGAATCTGATTTAGTTATGTTTTCAGCATTTAGTGGAGATTGGTTTCCACTCCACACAGATGAAGAATATGCTAAAAAAACCCAATATAACCAGCGTATTGCCCATGGAATGCTCGTACTATCGGTTGCAACTGGATTACTGCATTTTGAACCAGAAATTGTTTTTGCTTTTTATGGTATGGAAAAGGTAAGATTTATAAAGCCAACATATATAGGGGATACCATACATTTGGAGCTGAATGTCGATGATGTAAATGTTAAAAATCCTTCTCAAGGCGTTATCACAGCCCAAATGGAAGTTAAGAAGCAAACAGATGAAGTTGTTGCCGCTGCACAAATGAAATTATTAGTAAAAGGTAAACGGAAATCGCTTCCGTCACACACTTAATAAGGAGGAAATAATGTTGAGTAATAAACTTGCTGTAGTTGGAGTTGGGCACGTAGGCTCTTATGTACTTTCAGACGCGATGAAGTTGGGGTTATTCTCAGAAATCGTCGTAATTGATCAAAATAAAGATATAGCGTCTGGAGAAGCGCTTGACCAAGCCCATGCTACCGCTCTTACCAACATGACAAACATTGATGTTTATGCTGGCGATTATGAAGATGTTAAGGATGCTGATGTAATTATTGTTGCAGCAGGTCCGAGCATCATCATTACCGAAGAAAATAAAAAACCGGACCGGGCCATGCTAGCAGAAGAAAACGGAAAGAACATTCGTGAGGTCATGTCAGGCATCACCAAATATACAACGGAAGCCATCATTATTTTAATTACCAATCCTCTGGATACAATGGTATATGTTGCTGAAAATGAATTTGGTTATCCAAAAGGACGCATTTTTGGTACGGGAACGATGCTTGATTCCGCACGTCTGCGTCATGTGGTAGCATCCAATTATAACATCGACCCCAAAAGCGTTACTGGGTACATGATGGGTGAACATGGAATGACTGCATTTCCAGTCTTTAGCCGCCTAAATGTTTATGGGTTCGGCGAAAAAGAATTGGACACCCATTTTCAAGGAAAAGAAACCCTTGATCGAAAAGCATTTGGCCAAAAAGTCGTAAATGCAGCTTATGACGTCTTAAATGGAAAAGGGTGGACCAATGCAGGAGTTGCCCAAGCGGCCGTTACTCTGGCAAAAGCCATTTTACTGAATGAACGGAGCGTTTATCCTGTTTGCACCACATTGAACGGACAATATGGCTATGATGGAGACGTTGCCTTAAGCATGCCTTGCATCATTGGCGAAAACGGAGTGGAACAGCAATTGGAAATTGAATTAGACGAGGAAGAAATAAAGCTGTTGCATCAATCCGCTGCTTATATAAAAGAAACAATGAAGATAGCAAAAACAGGAAAAGATAAAATAGTGAACTGAACCGTATACGGATTAGTCGACTAAGCGAAGGGTTCTGGTGCCTGTCACTTCCCGGATTTTGTCATTTTATGTTGAAAAAGTGGCTGTTGATTTGGTGGTGGGACTGGGAGGCGGGCTTCTCCTCGTCCCACCTATGTTTGGGGCGGGAGAATGAGTATGTTCTTTTAACCTTTACGAAGCCACTCTCTTGCTGCTTCCAGTTTTTCCAGTGGATACTGTTGTATTTCCACACCCGGTATAAGTTTTTCTACTTTTTCGTTAAGACCCACAAACGATTCATCTGCGACAATAGCGCTTTTCTTTATGCTTTTCAGGTGGGTGACAATTTTCCAGCCCTGCATCAGTGCTTTTGGTGTGTTACCATCAATGTTCTTGAAGATAAACAAAATGTTGACGGGATCCTCTTGAAGTTTTTTAGCCTTTAAAGCCTCCTCAAATTTTTGTAAGTCATCCTGTGTTGCCGTACCCTCAGTCGTCACCTCCAAAATTTCACCTTTATTTTCACCTTTTATTTCCAGCATCAAACTCATCCTTTCATTTTCATCTTTGTGTATAGTATTTCACTCTGAGGGTGAGATGAAACATGCGGATTGGGTGGGTGCCTGTGACTTCCCGAATTTTGTCGAATACACTCACCTACTTATACAGACAAACGGCTGCTGTTTCTTTAATTGCTGGCTTTCTTATCCCTATATTCGAAATGAACGTGGAAAAGGTGGCGTTATTAGCTGAAAAAATTAAAGATACTTTTTAGTTCCATGCCCCCAAATGGCAAATTGTTCCGATTATAGTTGTGAGAGATAGTTTATTAAGCTAATACGCAAGTTGCTATTTGGGGGTGAAAATGGGGACAGAGGTACCGTCTGAAGAAGGGACCAATGGCAACCTATTTCGACTATCTTACCCGAAATCGCCTAATCGTTTGATGCGGAAAGGAAAACAACGAGCTGGATAAGACCTCACCTTATGCTTACGAATGCTGGGCAGATTTCTATGATCAGCTAATAACTGCTGTGGATTGTATGTAAGTAGTAAATTGTATTGAAGCGATTTCAATATAGGATTATAATAGGTAAAAGGAATCACGCAATACGAATTTCATCCCCTGTGTACTTTAAATTTTCCAAAGCAGGGTTATATATACAATCTACGGTAAGGAGCAAACTGATGGCACTAGACTTCAATAGTCCCGAACCACTGCATAATCAATTAAAGGAACTGATCAGAAATGAAGTTCTAAAGGGGAATTTTAACGGCAAAATACCAAGTGAACGAGTATTGATGGAAACCTATTCTGTTAGCCGTACCACCATCCGCTTGGCCTTGTCAGACCTGGTTCACGAAGGTATTTTAGTGAAAAGGCATGGTCGGGGGACGTTTACATCGAATATACCTGTACAAGATTGGCTGGGGTCATTTAGAAGTATCACTGAAACGATTAGAAATATGAACATGGAACCGGGAACCCGCTTGCTCTCCCAGGAAGAAAGATCACGTTCCAAAAAAGCTAAGGAAATGTTTAAGGTGGATAAATATTATTTAATTGAGAGATTGCGGTTTGCGGATGATACTCCGATTGCAATCGAAAAGCACTATTATCCTGTGGAAATTGGATATAAACTAAAAGATTTTGATCTTCATTCAGTTGTATTATATGATCTGCTTCAATCTTCATTGGGAATTAATCTTTGGAAGGCACAACAAATGATTATGAGCGGTAAGCCTACACAGACCGATTCCGAACATTTGAATATTGATCAGAATTCAAGTGTACTGTTAAGCGAACGTTTGATTAAGGATCCTGATGGCAGGCCTGTAGAGTTTTTGCAAAGTGTGTTCAGGTCGGATATGTATGCTTTTAACATTGAATTGGTGCAAAGGGGCAATTAATAGTTCTATTTGCAGAAAATACATTGGGTAGTACGAAACATTATAATCCCTTACTGATGGTAGTAAGGGATTATTTTATAGACATGTGAATATTTGAACACATCAAAAAATATTGACAATAATTCTATGCCGTGTTTTAATATGTATAAATCCATAACTGGTAGATACCAGTAGTTACAATTCAATGGTTGATTCATGGCTTATAATTTTATTTGAGGAGGTATTCAATGGCCACTTTATCATTACCATATCAAATAGAAACGGGCATTGGATCTGTAAAGCAAATTGGGGACGTTGCAATAGCAAATGGTGCTTCCCGTGCACTGGTGGTGATGGACTCATTTTTAGCTCAACCCCCTTTGAACATCAATGAAAAGGTTGGAGAGGCTCTGAAGCAGGATGGTATTGAATGTGCTTTATTTTCGGATTATGCAGGAGAACCGACGACAGACCATGTGAATGAAGCATTAAAAACTCTGCAAGATTTTAATGCGGATTGTGTTATAGCAGTTGGCGGCGGAAGTGCAATCGATATTTCGAAAGCGGTTTCATTATTTGCGCTAAATCCGGAAATGGAGTGGGATAAAATAACATCATATCCGCGGTTAAATTGCCTTCCATTGATAGCGGTCCCAACAACTGCCGGTACGGGATCCGAGGCAACGAAAGTCATGGTTATAACAGATGCTGAGACAGATTATAAGATGAATCCTGGTCACCACAGTTTAATCCCTGATGCTGCCATTTTGGATCCGGAATTAACCGTAAGCCTGCCGGAGAACTTCACAGCTTTTACCGGTCTGGATGCACTAACCCATGCAATCGAAGCTTATGTTTCGAATAAGGCATCCAGAATGACCGATTTGTATGCTTTAGAGGCAATTCAGATGATTGGCAAGTCACTTCCGGCTGTTTATGAAAATGGTGCAGATCTGGAAGAAAGGGAAAACATGCTTTTGGCTAGTTGCTACGCGGGGATTGCATTTTCGAATTCTTCTACAAATCTTGCACACGCTGCAGCACGTCCGTTGGGGGCACGCTTCCATATACCACATGGGTTAAGTGTCGCACTGCTGTTGCCTTTTGTCATAAGGTTCGGTCTGGAAAGCGCTGTGGATCGTTATGCTGATATCGCCATTGCTTTGGGTGCTAATAGAGAATCGGATCCTATCCAAACTTCTGAAGCAGCAATTGAGATTACAGAAGGTTTCAATCGTCAATTTAAGATTTGGGAAGCCGGGGGAGACGTCATTAAAGAAATTGGTGATAATGAGATGAAATTGCTCGTCAATGACGCATTGTCAGGCAATGGTATTCAAACGAACAGAAGAATACCAACAGCTAAAAATATTGAAGATATTTATCAATCTTTGATTCATAGGTTAGGACAGAAGGTAGTTTGAGTAATTGAAGAAAACCATTTATTTATAGAGGGAGGATTTCAAATTATGGTCAACCAAACAGATGAAAGGAAGCAGGCAGTCAATCAGAAACAGAAAATGACACCAAGTGAAGCTATCGTGGAAACCTTGGTGGCGGAAAACATTAAGGAAGTCTACGGGATCGTGGGCTCGGCGTTTATGGATATGCTTGATTTATTCCCGGCAGCGGGCATCCGGTTTATCCCGGTACGGCATGAACAAAGTGCCGGTCATATGGCAGATGCCTACGAGCGTGTTTCCGGCACGGCAGGTGTTATTGTCGGGCAAAATGGGCCGGGGATCACCAACATGGTGACATCGGTGGCAGCCGCAAATCAGGCGCACAGCCCATTGGTTGTTATTTCACCGTCTGCCGGCACAAACGCAATTGGTATGGATGGTTTCCAGGAAGCCAATCAAGTATCGATTTTTAAAGACATTACCAAAGAAACGGTGCAGGTAACCAATAAAAACCGGGTGGCCGATAAACTTCGGACGGCATTCCGGATTGCTTATGCCGAGCGTGGGCCGGTTCTGTTCGATATTCCGCGTGATCTGTTTTACGGCGAAGTGGAAGATGTGATTCTGGAACCGCATCAGTACCGCGCTGATAAACGGGGAGTTGGGGACCCTGCATCAATTGAGCACGCTGTGGAACTGTTGAAGAACGCCAAGAATCCGGCGATCATCTCCGGCCGCGGCTCAGTAGATGCGGAGGGTGTTGATTCCGTCGTGAAAATTGCCGAGTATTTGACAGCCCCAGGCGCCACGGCTTATATGCACAATGACGCTTTCCCGGCGGATCATCCGCTTGCGGTTGGGCCGATCGGCTATATGGGCGCCAAATCGGCCATGTATTCATTGCAGGAAGCCGATGTTGTTCTGGCAGTCGGAACGCGCCTGTCACAGTTCGGAACGCTGCCGTGCTATGATATTGACTATTTCCCGACACATGCCAAAATCATTCAAATCGATATCAATCCGCGGCAAATCGGACGGACGCATCCGGTTGAAGTGGGCATCATTGGCGATGCGAAAGCAGCAAGTGATGAGATCTATCGTCAGCTGAAACTGGCTATGCCGTCACCTGAAAAGGATAACGAACGGATCCAGGCGGTAACTAAGCGGAAGGAAGAGTGGGAGCAGGAGCTGGTGGATTCAGCCATGGAAGATGGCGATCCGATTAACCCAAGACGCGCCTTGCTTGAGATGACCAGAGCGATGCCTGAGAACGCGATTGTATCATCGGATATCGGTAACGTGTCGTCAACCGCGAATGCCTATTTGAAATTTAACCAGACCCGCCGTCATATTGCGGCCCTGACATTCGGCAACACCGGCTTTGCCTATCCGGCTGCCCTTGGTGCACAGCTTGCCGAACCGGATGCACCTGTATTTGCGATCGTCGGTGACGGGGCATGGGGCATGAGCCTGCATGAAGTCAGTACAGCCGTTGAGCAGAATATCCCGGTTATTGCCTGCGTGTTTAATAATAAGGCATGGGCCGCTGAGAAAAAGAACCAGGTTGATTATTATGATGACCGCTATGTGGGTTCCGATATTAAAGCGCCTGAATTCGCTGAGGTAGCAAAGTCTATGGGCGCATTGGGCTACACGATCGATAAACCGGAAGACATTGGTCCGGCAATTGAAGACGTGCTGAAACAGCGCAAGCCTGCCGTTTTGAACATTTATGTTGATGGCACACAGCTGGCGCCGCCATTCCGTAAAGATGCCTTGAAGATGCCTACCCGTCTGTTGGATAAATATAAGCACCTAGATTATGAGGTTTGGGGTTAACGCTAAAGGAGAGCTTGGTTTCAAGCTCTCTAATGTTTTATCACTCAATGAAAACGCTTTACAGCATTTAATTTTAAAAGGGCGTTAAAATAATTAAAAGAGGTGAACTTATATGAGTACACCGGATAAAAAAATGGTTAAACGTGTTGTGGCCTCAAGTGTGATTGGAGCAACAATTGAATGGTATGACTTTTTCCTTTATGGCGTCGTAGCCGGAATTGTGCTGAATCAGCTTTATTTTCCATCAGGCGATCCTGTCATATCCACATTACTTGCTTTTGCGACGTTTGCTGTTGGATTTGTGATGCGTCCTCTGGGAGGCATTATAATTGGCCATTTTGGAGATAAAATTGGGCGGAAAAGCATGCTGATATTAACCCTCACTGTTATGGGCATTGCGACAGGATTAATTGCCTTTCTGCCGACATACGAGCAAATTGGTATTTGGGCACCCATCATTTTGTTGGCGTTACGTATGCTGCAGGGCTTGGCTGTCGGCGGTGAATGGGGCGGAGCCGTGTTGATGACATTTGAGTATGCTAAGCCTTCCCGGCGTGGTCTTTTTGCCAGTTTGCCGCAGGTTGGTCTGTCAATAGGTCTGCTATTATCCTCCGGTATTGTCGGTTTGCTCTCAACATTATTAACAAACGGACAATTCATGGCATGGGGCTGGCGTGTTGCCTTTGGTGTAAGTGTTGTACTCGTATTTTTGGGCTTATATATCCGTTTGAAAGTCTCAGAAACACCTGAATTCCAAGAAGTGAAAGATCAAAAAACTGAATCCAAGGTTCCTTTTAAAGACATGTGGAAAGGAAATGTCGGAAACGTGCTGGCAGGCATGGGTGCAAGGTATATTGACGGTGTGTTTTTTAATGTTATGGGTGTGTTTTCAATTACTTACCTTGTGAATAATATAGATGTATCGCGAGATGTAGCTCTTCTTGGAGTATCTATCGCCTCATTTGTTATGTGCTTTTTTATTCCGATATTTGGGCATATTTCTGACCGTGTTGGAAGAACCAGAACTTATTGGTATGGAAGCCTGATTACCGGCTTTTCTGCACTGCCGGCGTTCTGGATGATGTCGGTTAGTGGGGGCAGTACATGGGTTATTTGGCTTGCTATCATTATCCCATTTGGAATTTTCTACGCCTCGGTTTACGGCCCTGAAGCTGCCTTATTTGCAGAGTTGTTTGAACCACGAGTAAGGTATACAGGAATGTCATTTGTGTATCAATTCTCCGGGATCTTCTCAAGCGGAATCACACCGATGATCGCCACATATTTAATTGCGTTAAACGATGGAGCTCCTTATATACTGGTTGCCTATGTTATTTTCGCTGGGATTGTCAGCGCCATATCAGCAAGGTGGATTTATCTGAAGCAGAATCGTTCGACATTGGGAGGCTCAACGGCAAAGAATGTAGCAGACTTGGATGTGTAGAGATAACTTTTAAAATAGTACTAATGGAATCCGCCCCGGTAGTATCGGGGCGGATATTTTATGTTGTCTGGATGGTGTCCGTTTTTTTTGGTGAGGGATTTTCAAACAGGGCGAGCAGTGAATTGACTACATTAAAGTTGGGGGTAAATTGCTAAACTAAGTAGGCAGTTTTCACCGGATTTGGGTCATGTCGACTCCTATTAAAATATTCTATCTTACCCATTAACCATATCAATATGATATATTATTGCAATTATTTCTATTGTTTGTTTTAATTTCAATTAGTATTATTGTTTTTAAAGAAAAGATTGAAATCGCCTTCCAAGGAGGATCCTTAATTAAATGGGTTGGTATTTAACATACATGATTATATATTTCATATTTATGTTTTCAATGGGAGCCTATTATTTCTTCAAAGTAAAAACATATGATGATTATTTAATAGGAAGCTGGAATATGGGTTTTTGGTCCATTGTCGGAACAATCGTCAGCACCTGGTGCGGTGCTGCCGTTTTTATCGGATGGGTTGGAATGGGGTTTACCGTTGGCATATCCGGCTTTTTCAAATTTGCCTTGCCGGGCATAGCTTTTTGCCTGCTATTAATTATACTTTTCGCGACACCGCTCAGACGGCAAAAACTTTATACGCTTGCTGACCTTTTTGGTGAACGGTTTGGAGGCAAGGCGGGGATAATGCCATCCGTTCTTTCAGCATTCATTTATTCTGTACCAACGCTGGCTTTGCAAATTGTAGGTATGTCGACCATTTTTAACATTGCATTGGGAATTGACGTCAACATAGGGATTGCCCTTTCATTTATTTTGATATTGGGCTTTACGATTCTTGGCGGATTGCCGGCAACCATTATTACCGATGCTTTTCAATCCATTATTGTCATTGTAGGTATCGTGATTTTATTTATTACCAGTATTGTCTACGCTGGTGGGTTTGATCAAATCGCTGCCAAAACAGAACCGGAATATTTAAGTATTGTTGGTCCCTTTGGTCTGGGTGAAGTGCTGCTTTATGCTTTATCGGTTGCGCCTTTTTATCTTGTTTGGCAATCCACTTGGCAGCGGATATTTGCGTCAAAGTCTGAAAAAGTTGCAAAAAACGCCGGTGTTACAGGATTTGTCATAGCTGGAGCACTTTCGGTTTTTCCATATACGATCGGATTAATTGCACGACAGTATGTACCGCTTGATATGGATCCTGATCTGTTGTTCTCTTATGTTACAACGCAGCTTCTTCCACCTGCGATTGGGGGTATTGTTTTAATCGGATTACTTGCTGCGTTAATGACGGGCTCAACCTCTTTTATTCTGCAAGGAAGTTCGAACCTTACTAGGGATTTGTATCAACGATTAATGAAAAAGGATGCCAATCAAAAGGAATTAATGGCTTCATCGAGGTATTCAGTGGTTATTATTGCTGCTTTAGGGCTGGTTGTAGCCTATATGCTGACGGATATTGCAACGGCCTACCAATGGGCATTACGCCTTTCAGCTACGGTGTTGATTTTTCCATTTCTTGCTGTTATGTTCTGGAAAAGAACGACAAAGGCCGGGGTCTTAACAAGTATGCTTCTGGCTTTAATCGGAACACTTATGTGGCCTTTTTTAAATATACAGTTAGATCACACCGTATTTGGATTTCTTATATCGTTAATCAGTTTAATTGTTGTAAGCTTATTAACGAAACATGATGACACGGAGCAGATCAAAGCAGTTTATTGGGAGGACCTAGATTCAGCAAATATAAAGGATGATATGGATTCTGAGGAGGGCGCTTCATGATATCACCGGATTTACTAATCATAAACGCTAATATTCTGACCATTGACAGCAAACATTCCCGCGCCGGATCTGTTGCTGTAACCGATGGTGTTATTGCAAAAATTTGGCCGGAAAAGGAACCGCAGAGAGAAGAGATCGATCATAGTAAAGAGCCAACAATGATTGATTTAAAGGGAAGCACACTCATTCCAGGTTTTATTGATACCCATAACCATTTGCTGATGTATTCCCGATTTCGTAAGCAAGCGGATTGCGGCACACCCCCCAATCGAACGATTCAAGATATACTGGATAGAATGTCAGATTTGGCACAGGAAACACCGGATAATGAGTGGGTTTTAGGATGGGGTTATGATAATACATTATTAGAAGAACAACGTCATCCGACACGGCAGGAACTGGATGCGGCTGTTTCAGATAAGCCGGTGTTCATCCGTCATATATCAGCACATTTTGCGGTTGCCAACTCGCTTGCATTGCAATTGGCCGGCATCGATGAAACCACCGAAGACCCAAATGGGGGCTTCCTCGGACGCGATGAGGCAGGTCATCTGGACGGTGTGTTACACGAGATTCCAGCATTAAGTCTCGTACAAGATGTGATCCCGCTGCCAACGGAAGATGAATTAGCTTCTTTAATGGGCGAGGCTTCTCACGATTACTTGGCACAGGGAATTACGACCAGTACGGATGCAGGAGTGGGACTGGACTTAGGATTGACTGAATTCAATGCTCATCTGAAAGCGGTGAAACAGGGGTTAAATCCAATTCGCATGCGGTTCATGGTTCTTCATCATCTTTTAAACAAGGACGGTTACTTTAAAGATTACACCGCCGAACAGCTGGACACATATATTCAAAATCAAACGGATAATAGGGCTTACCTTGATAGCGCGAAGTTCTTTCAGGATGGTTCCATTCAAGGGCTTACAGGAGCACTCAGAGAACCTTACTATTGTGAGCCGGAGCTATCCGGGGAATTATTGAATGAGCAGCAAGATTTCAATAAAGCTATTTTCGAATTGCATAACAAAGGTTACCGCATTGCTACCCATGGAAATGGTGATCGAGCAATAGGATCTATTATTGAAGCGTATGAAAATGCGTTAAACGAAAAACCAATATCCGACCATCGCCATAGGATAGAACATGTACAGACTGCAACATTCCAAGATTTGGACAAGATAAAGGAATTGGATATAGCAGCATCTTTTTTCATTAATCATGTTTATTACTGGGGTGATCACCATAAACGTTTATTTCTTGGCCCGGAAAGGGCTGCAAAAATGAATCGCCTTGCAGATGCTGCCTCCAAAGATATACTTTATACACTGCATTCTGATTGTCCAATCACACCGATATCGCCTTTATTTTCCATTTGGATAGCGGTCAATCGCATAACGCGGGAAGGTGATGTTTTAGGTGATAAGCAAGCGGTCAGTGTTGAAGAAGCACTGCGCAGTATGACAATCTATGGTGCAAAATTGAATTTTGAAGAAGACATAACCGGTAGTATTGAAATTGGTAAAAGAGCAGATTTTGCAGTACTTGGCGCTGATCCAACAACAATCGATCCCAAAAACATTAAAGACATTCAAGTTGAAGCAACCATAATTGGAGGAAAGGTTGTTTACAGCCAAAAAAAACGCCAACTAACGTAAAGATAGGGGACTTTATGAGAAAATGATAAACGTTAATCGCTTAAAAGAACGCATGTTACAAATGGCGGAAATTGGAAAAACAACAAATGATGGTGTGACAAGGCTTGCGTTGTCAAACGAAGATAAACAGGCGCGGGATTTGTTCATGCAATGGATGGAGAATCTGGGACTGCACGTCCGGTATGATGATTTTGGAAATATTTATGGACGGCTGGAGGGAAATGATTCGGATGCACCGCCCCTTATGATTGGCTCCCATTTAGATTCCGTACCTAAAGGCGGAAGATTTGATGGTGTCTTAGGTGTCCTGGGAGCTTTGGAAGTTGTGGAATCCATATTGGAAAACAATATCCAGAACGAACGCCCAATTGAAATTGTTTCGTTCACAAATGAAGAAGGGGCACGATTTACACCGCAAATGCTCGGGAGCGGGGCGGTCACCAATCTATTTTCAAAGGACTATACATATAGCCGGACCGATAAAGATGGCTTTATTTTAAAAGAGGAATTACAAAAGATAGGTTATCTGGGGAGTCAGGATAATAGATTAGACCAAGAAAACGTCGCTGCATTCATTGAAATGCATATCGAACAAGGGCCTGTGCTGGAGACAAATCATAAAACGGTGGGTATCGTTGAGGGGATTGCCGGCTTCTCCTGGATGGAAGTCGTTATATCAGGCGAAGCCAATCATTCCGGAACAACACCAATGGAACTACGGCGGGATTCTCTGGTAACAGCTTCTTCCGCCATTAAAGCGATTCATGAGTGGGCTCGGTCAAAAAAGGATGGAACTGTTGCAACGGTTGGCGAGATTAATACCGAACCTGGCATTATGAATGCAATACCAGGAACCACTTCTTTTACACTGGACGTTCGGCACCCGTATAAGGATGGATTCACATCGTGTATTAATGAAATTAGAGAGAGTATAGAAGATATTGTTGATGAAGACTCACTGACTTGCAACATAAATGAAATTAAAACCCATCCACCCGTAACGTTTGCTGAAAATATCACAAGTACACTTGAAGAAGCCTCTAAAAAGCACGATATACCTTATCATCGCATGACGAGCGGTGCAGGGCATGATGCGATGTATATGAATACGATTGCCGATACCGCCATGGTATTTGTGCCAAGCATAAGTGGAAAAAGTCACTGTGAAGAAGAAAATACACATTGGGAAGATATCGAAAAAGGGGTTACTGTGCTGTATGAGAGTGTGCTAAGGAAGAGTCGAGAATAGGTAGTAGGGGTGTGTCATTTCCGAATGCAGGTCAATCCATAAAAAGACTTTTAAATTCTCAATAATGATAAGTTTTATAGGAATCATTGTGGCTTTAGTGTTTAATTTGGAATGAAAAATAAGGTTTACACAGTATTTAAATCGTGCGGGATCCGCGTCAACACGTGCGAGAAGTTCTCAAACTCGTGCGGGGCTGGGTCGAACTTGAGCGAAAGCGGCGCAAACTTGTGCGAGAACAGTCCCAACTCGTGCAGGAAAGTTTCAAACATGTGCGGCAGCCACCTCTACTTGTGCGAAAAAGCCTCGAACTTGAGCGGCGTCAACGTAAACTCGTGCGACAACAGCACAGGCTTGTGCAGGAACTTCTTTATGGATCCCTGTCATTTCCCGTATTTTGTCACATTATGTCGAAAAATGACCATCATGACATTCGTTGAATTCGAACAGGAATTGGCAAAACGTCAGGGTAAGCCATTCTACATTCCGAATCAAAAAGAACTGTTGAAATATAAAGATGATATGTATTTTGAACCGACGAAGGCATATAAAGCATTGGAAAAATATGTGCAGCGGCATATTTTTAATGGGGATGCGTACAAAGCGGAGAGGCTGTGTCAAGATATTCATGATGAATGTGAACTTGGTTTTTCATTAGATGAGGTTTTCGAGACATTTGAATGGCATGGCGTTGTGTTGGAAAGTAAGAGCCAAGTGCAGGAAGTGATGGAACTTGTTATGGATCTGTCCAATAACGTCCGGTTGTGGGAGAATAACGGATTTACGCCACATGAATTGCACAGTCGAACAGAACAGCCAATGCTGCAGCCTTTACCCGAAGAGCCGTTTCATGTGATGGACAAGCCTGGGATGAGCCAGGAAATCGCCGCAGCATCAAAACAAGGCGGGAAAACTGTTGTGAACAAAAAGGTCGGTAGGAATGAGCCGTGTCCATGTGGGAGCGGGAGAAAGTATAAGAAGTGTTGTGGGGCGTAGGTTCTGGTGCCCCCCTTCCCGAATTTTGTCAAATCGTTTAAGGTTCCTGTCACTCCACGAATTAACGTGTTAATTTCGGCATATTTTGTGAAATACTTTGACTTCACTTATAATATAGTTAATAAGCTGTGAATTGGGGGACAGGAATAATGGATTCGTCCAAAGATGTTCGGTGGCGGCAACGATTTGAAAATTTTGAACGTTCATTCAAGCTATTGGAAAAGTACGCTAATACCGGTGCTGAAAATGAATTGGAACGTGCTGGTATTATTCAGTTTTTCGAAATGACATTTGAATTATCCTGGAAGTTGCAAAAGGATTACTTGGAGGCGCAGGGTTTTATAATCAAAAGTCCAAGAGATGCGATTAAAAAGGCATATCAGGCTGATCTGATTAATGATGGTCATGTATGGATTGACGCTCTTGCAAAGCGAAATTTAACCACGCATACTTATAATGAGGAAATGGCTAAGATATTCGTTAATGAAATATCGAGCTCATATTTGCCTGCCATAAAACATTTGCATGAAAAATTGTTGGAGGAGTACTAAACATGTTTGGCTTAAAGGACAAGGATATTCGTTTAATCACTGAAACGATTGAAAACATCGGTGAAATTGAAAATGCGTATGTTTTTGGAAGCAGGGCCTTAGGAAATTATAAGAAAGGATCGGATGTCGATATTGCAATCATCGGAAGCAACGTAACACAGGATACGGTGTCAAAAGTAAGCGAAACTTTAAATGAACAATTGCCGTTACCATACTTTTTTGACATTCTGGATTATGATGATATAACAAATCTTAATCTGACAGAACACATCGATCTTCACGGCATCCAAATTTTTAATAGAGATTTAGCTGGACCCCAACATAAGCGAGAAATATAAAAAAGCAATCCAACATTACTTTCCAGGAGATGGTTTCGGGTGCCTAGTATAATAGATAGATGGTTAACCAATCAAAAAACCACCGTCTTCATTGTAAAATGGGACTACCTACTACAGAACTTCCAATTTACTAAACCTGAAAGGAGTGAAAACGATGGTATATCCATCATTTAATCATATACAGGGGAAATTAGGAAGTTGTTGAGCAAATTTTGTTAGAAAGACTGGATCCGAGAATTTATTGCTATATTATCCAGACCATGAGGATCTTTTCATGCCACTGAATAGATTAAATAATAGTAAAGCACACCTGATAGAAAACCTTACAGGTGTGCCTATTGAACAAGCATTTTATACATCTACAGCTTAAATATTTGATAGATTCTACAGTGCCAGGTCTCCAGCTGCTTTAATCTTAACGCGTGTTGCATTTCCTGGGAGATAGGCTAATGGGACACTTTCGATATCGACAATTTCGACCTTTTCGCTGTCAGCACCAGCTTCAATCGTTTCGTTGATGGCGAGTTCTTTTGCACTGCTTAGAATTTCTTCCCGGTTCTCCTGACTGATGGCGTAAATTTTCTCAATTTCGCCGCTGATTTGTGAAATAGCGGAGCCAATAGCATTTGCCACGCCGCCGTTTTCCGGTTTATACACTTCGGATGCGCCTTTCAGATCATCCGGGAATAGAACGTTTCCGCCCCCGACTAATGCGACCGGCATATCATCGGCACTTGTTTTGATTTTATCAATCGACTCTTCGACCATTTCAGTCATGCGCTGATAAATGGCGCTTAACAGTTCATGATCCAAATGACTTACATTCTTAGGATTGCCGAGCGTTACTTTTCCAAGAGCAACGGCAACGTCCGTCGCTGTAAGAGTAGAGCCGCCAAATACCAGTGCTTCTTCCTGGATTCGGTGTCCGACACTGTCGGGGCCTACGGTGAATTGATCGCCATCAAGGTGGATAATCGTGCCGCCGCCCAGTCCAATGGAATGAATATCAGGCATTCTGAAATTGGTACGGACACCGCCAAGTTCAACTGCGATGGAGGATTGTCTTGGAAAGCCTTTTGCCAATACCCCGATGTCTGTCGTTGTTCCGCCGACATCGACAATGATCGCATCTTTATTATCTGACAAGAATGATGCTCCGCGCAAACTATTTGTCGGTCCGCATGCAACCGTTAATATCGGATATTTCAGAGTATATTCCTTGGACATAAGCGTGCCATCATTTTGGCAGAAGAATACCTTTGCATCGATGCCTTTCGTGTTTAATGCTTTCTCGAAACCGTCAGCAGTCTTCTTGGCAACATTTATAATCGAAGCGTTTAAGATGGTTGCATTTTCGCGCTCCAATAACCCCATGCTTCCGATTTCACTGGAAAGCGAAACCGGAATGTCATCACCTAATATTTCCCGTAAAATTTCCTCGGTTCTCGTTTCGTGACTATTACTTACCGGCGAAAAAATCGACGTGACGGCAATGGAATCGACGTTGTCTTTTATTTCTTCAGCGATTAAGCGAATTTTACCTTCATTTAAGGGTGAAATTTCATCCCCGTTAAACTCGTGGCCACCTTCCACCATATCCGTATAATTTCCCAAAATGGCTTTTAAATCATCCGGAACACCTGCAAGTGGTTTAATGGCAGTTCCGGCAGGGGCACCAATCCGGATAATGGCGACTTTATTCAAATTCTTTCTCTCCACAATCGCATTGGTGCACTGGGTCGTGCCAAGCATTGCAAACTCAATATTTTCAACATCTACATTTGCATTTGTAATGAGCTGATCGATGGTGTTATAGATTCCTGTTTCGACATCATCTGTTGTTGGGGTTTTTAACGAATGAACGACATTCATATTTCTGTCTAACAGCACCCCATCTGTATTTGTACCACCGACGTCAATGCCTAAACGAAATTTCATTGCTTACCGCCCTGCCTTTCATTTAATGTTTCGACTGGTGTAAAATCGTAATCATAGCCAAAGTAGCGTGGACCAGCTACTTCAATCCCTTTTTCTGTGCGCCACTTCTCATCGGCAGGTATGCCAATCACCGTTGCTCTGGCGCCATATCGTAATCCTTCTGTTGTTATCGGAAGCGCGGTTTCGGTATCGAGTACACAGATTAAATCAGGGGTCATGCATAGAACGTCGTGATCTGTTTTAATTAATAGATTTTCATTTTGAAATTCCAAATAACCATTATCACCTTTATATTGGTTTAGTCCTTCAACGGTTGCCGTACCGTGCACGAACCCGCCATCTGTCTTGCGTTCAATGTCGGTGACTTTCCCTGAGAATAACGTCATTCCACCTAATAATTGTAATACTTCCTCGATCGGATTTTTCTTATTCAATTGTGCTTCTTTAATGGTCTGGCCGATTTTTTCCTCCAATGTTAAGGTACGATAAATGCTTGAATCTTTTACTTGTCTCCCTGTCATTGGGTAGATGGCATTCATGATGGAGCCGCCCATCACCATCGTTGCGGACCGGGCGATTTTTTCTGCCCACTCGCCATTGACCGTATTTAAAACGGTACTATTGCCTTTTTCGTCAGCTAAAACCATTGGTGTTGTACTGACACCGTTTAAATAGAATGTGACCATTTGCAGTTCGGGAAAAGCTCTGCCCATACCATCGCCATCCACGATCGGCAGTCCGGTACTGGCCGCGAGTGCTATCGGTAATAATGAATTGACCCCGCCGGCCTCAATGGGCATCGTTGCTTTGATTTTTTTGTTTAACACTTTCTCTAAAGAATGAAAGGCTTGAATTGCTTCATCACCGCTCGGAATCTTTTCCACGAGAACAGTGGGAGCCCCCATCATCGCAGACGGTACAATGACGTCTTCATCTTCAATTTCTGTGATATCCAGCAACTTCACCGGCCCCTGTTCTTCGATTGCCTGAAGGGCCATCATTTTACCGACAAATGGGTCACCCCCGCCGCCGGTACCTAGTAATGCTGCACCAATTGCGATATTTTCGATTTCTTCTTTTCCAATTAATTTCATGCTGCATCCTCCTTGACGGTTAATTGTTTATTTTTATTCATAAATCCGATGACCAGCTGGATGATAAATGCTGCTAAAAAGGAATCGATTGCCGGTGCACCGGTGATCGAAAATAGGCCAAAACCGGTTGGACTTGGCGTCGTTATAAATGCCAGCATTGCAGCAACAAACCAGATGACCAGACTTTGAACGCGTATACTCGGGATCTGATGAATATTATCAAAGTTATATTCCCGGTGTCTAAAGATAAAGTCAGCCGTGTAAATGCCTCCAATCGGCGGAATAAGGACACTCAGAACATTTAAAAATGGAATAAAATGATCGTAAATACCTGATATGGCAAAGATGGTTCCAATAATACCTGCAATGATGGTTAAAACATACTTTGGAATCTTTTTGAAAATAACTGAAAATCCTAATGCCGAAGAATAAATATTCGTATTATTCGTTGTCCATTGAGCAAGGATCAGAACAAGCATGCCACCGGTTCCCCAGCCGATGCCGATCATGATCGCGACAACATCCACTTCACTTGTTGCCTTAGCCAGTACCGATGCGATGATTAAGACAATACAGTACGCTATAAAATAGCTGAGGAGAGCTGAAATGGCTGCGTCTTTGGCGGACTTGGCATATCTGGAAATATCCGGGCCAATAATTGCTCCTACGGCCAGTGATCCAATAATCGATGAAATTCCCATTCCGATGGTCAGTGGGTCTGATGTCAATGCCATCTGATTCAGTTCTTCAAATGTAAAATTCTTGCTCGTGATATAAACAGAGCCAATTAATAATATAGCTAGCAAAGGTACAGCAACCGTACTCAGTTTCTCAATTGCGCGGTAGCCGATGCAGGCGGTTAGTGTCATCAGTGCGCCGCCAATAATCATGAGGATACTGGGTGCGATATTCAATCCAAACACATCGTTAATCACTTTATTTAAACTTGATCCAAATAAATCCAGTTGCACACCAAACCAGCCGAATAACGAGATTGCAATAATGACCGATACAGCCATTGATCCATATCTCCCCAGGGCAAAGGATGATACTAGTGCTGTCGATAGTCCAGTTTTAGCCCCGACTATGCAGCAAAGGGCACTCAGGAGTGATAAAAGAAATGTCCCGATAACAGAAGCGATGATGGCCTCGGTTAACCCCATTCCGCTGCCTAATGCACCGCCTAATGCCGTTGCAGATAACGCAACAATCCCCGCTATCCAGACCAGTGTTTGTTTAAACCAGCCTTGTCTTTTCTCGTCAGGAACAGGGTCTAATTCATAATCCTCTATTAATTTTTGGTCATTATCCATTTTTTCACTCCTTTATGGTTTGATTTAAGAATTGATTCATTAAAAATGTGGCTTGCTCGAGATTCTGATCAATTTGCTTTGAATCATAAATCATAACTCCCCAAAACAAGCCATTCCCAATAAAGATAAAGTAATCAATAATTGATTGGATTTCTGGGTTATGCAACTCAGGATATCTCATGCGAAGTTCACCCACTAAATGGTCAACCAACCAGTTGTTATATTCCTCCAGATATTCACGGACTTCTTTCTTGATATCCGATATCGGTGACGTCACCATCATGATATATGCCTTCGTTTCTTCTTCATTTTGCGTGTGATGAAAAACAATCCTGTTGAATAATTCAGAAAATAACGTGTTGATTGACGCTGCTTCATGATGTTCATAGGCCGTTTTCATGTTTGCAAAATGGTGATGAAGAATGCCCCGGATTGCTTGTATAAAAAGTTCCTGTTTATTAGTAAAGAAATAATAAATAGAAGCTGGTTTAATGCCAACCTTCTCGGCAATTTTCCGCATTGACGTTCCCTGGTATCCATATTCCGCAAAGTTTTCGATCGTTGCCTCGATAATCTTATCTCTTGTCATGTCTTCCTCCTAACTAATGTTTGTTAGGTAGAAATATTAGCACTACTTTTTTGTGTCGTCAATATTTTGAGAAAAATATTTTTTCTTTTTGTCCGGGTGGATGGGGTTTTATAGGCGTTACTCGGGCAGATTGTTATTTAGAACCTGCTATCCATGCAAGTCGTAAAATAGCTGATCGGTTTGGGAATGGAAAAGAAATAGAAATAGCAGCATCTACATCCCGTGGAAAAAATCCGTTTCCAAAAGATTGGCGTATGCATGCTTTTTTTATAGATGCGTTGCCCATTTTAAATGAATTTGATTATATAAAAACCAACCTGGCAAAACTTCCCACACATCAGCATATGATAGAAGCTATTCGGGGCAGTGAGGATCCGGTTAAGTTGGTATTTATTGGACCATTAACTGATTTGTCACGTGCACTTGATGAAGCGCCGGATATTGAAAATAATATTGATAAACTAGTATGGATGGGCGGAACATTTTTAGAAAATGGTAATGTAGAAGAACCGGAGCATGATGGTACAGCAGAGTGGAATGCCTTTTGGGATCCTGATGCTGCTAAAAAGGTCTGGGATAGTTCCATTTCCATTGATTTGAAGGTGTAACCATAACAGGGGGAAATGTGGGTTTTGATCAAGAGGTAGAAAATGCACTTTATACGATTCAAGTTGCTGATCCTGAAAAATATGTACCGGTTTACAAGGGTTATGAAGGCCCGATCATAATCGGGTTACCGTGGGAAGGTGCGATGCAGGCAGGTTCATATATTGGGCAGAAGTTTGTATTGAACGAGTTTGTTGCGTTTAGTTCCTTTTTAAAAGATATTTCATCTCTATCAGACAAGACGGTTGCGGTTGTAAGTTTCGCGTTATGTGGATTTGCTAACTTAGGTGCCATGGCTATGTTACTAGGTGGAATAGGCGGACTTTCACCTTCCCGCCGAGACGATTTAGCCAAAAATCACATCGGGAAGAAATGGGCCTGGCTGTATGCATGGATTTTGTATAAGACGATTACTTGAATTATGATGTTGACAAGATGTTACAACCTTGTAATTACCAGAGGGATCGCCCTCTGGCTTTTTCTGCTTGTGCTATTGATAGTTGACAACGGCAGGGGCGGGTTCTAGTTGCAGGACTTCTTTTGGTGTCATCAATGGTGTGTCGTTTTTGGTAAAAAGTTTAAACCCGCCGTATTGGATGGGCTGCTCGCGCACAAGACGTCCGTAAGCACTCTTTTTGATGGCGGCATCACCGAATCCATCGTAATTCAATGGGACTTCCACGTGATCGGTGGCATGGATTTTATCTTTATTTTGGATAATGCCATTGCCGAACTGGTGCACAAGGACCATCTTGTCAGATAGATTGTTCTGTTGAACCATTTGGTCGACGTAATCGACAGCTTTTTGAATATTTGCTCCGTCAACCTGGCCTAAATCCTCTCCGGGTATTTGCCCTTCGCCAACACTATATTCCGTATCAATAGCAAGATGGACATTGGGCTCTTTTAAATAGGGCTCTATTTTTTTGACAGCTTCCATTACTGAAGCACGGCCCAGCTGTATATCTAATAGTAACAAGGCATGTTCCTCTTGTGCCAATTTGATGTATTCTTTGATTACATCATCATTTGGCGGTGTAATATATAAACCCTGTGGACCGGGACTTCTCTGGGCAACCGTTGCAATCAATTCAATCGTTGGAATTGCCGGGCGCTCGGGGTCCAAATTGGAATATTCCTGTGTTTTTTCTTTCAGTTTTTTCATCATTTCATCCGGAGAATACCTGCCAAGAATCCCCATATTTTCCGAAAGCGGTGTGCCATAAAAGGCGACAAGTCGGTTGTTTTTCAACGGTCCGTTTGTGGTATCTTCTTTTCCTTTTAACAGGACATCACCAAGCGGGACACTTCTTTCGGGATCACCGCCTTGGGCTTCGTGGTGCGGTATTTCCCTTTTTTCCTGCTCGCTATAGTGGTCAGGTAATTTGTTTGCATCCTTATCGGGTTTCATCGCAGCGTATCCATTAATTAAGAGGAAGTCTTTTGCTTTTACGGCCGTTTGCATTCTTGGTTGCTCATGGACCATATCATCCTGTTCGCCTGATGGCCCTGTCTTGTCATTGCATGCCCCGAGCAGTATGAGGCAGGCAAACAGGCAAAGGGTTATCACGTGTTTCTTTGACAAGTTGATCACATCCCAATGGCTTGTATTGTCGAATAATAGGATTTGCTGTTTACCATACTATCAAAATAATCAGCTATTTGCCTATTGAAAACCTGATGCGTTTTTTAAGATTTTTAAGTAATTTGAATGGTCAACAAACACTTTTCCTGGTTTACCGGGGATCGAAATTTGTCGAACACTTATTGGTGATGGATGTATATTTAATGCAGCCTCAAGTATAATTCCCGAAAAGCAAGACAACTCGTGCGAGAGTCAGCGCAATGCGTGCAGCACAGTCTCATTAATAATGTTGATTTTTGGCTTCAGCCGAAAATCCGCCATTTCTATTTTTCTACAATGCTATGAAGAAATAGCGGCTTCAGCAAAGTTGGGGTGGGGTGCTGTTATATGCCACCGTTCCTGAGTAATGTTCAAAGTTGCTGATTTGTAAATGTTTTTTGGCAGGAATTGAACAGTTTACCTTATTTAATCCGCCACTTTGGCTCAGTTTTACGCATACGTTCTTGTGTTTCCAGCGCAGAGGAACAGTTCGGGCAAATCATTGCTAATGATGGGATTGGTGTGCAGCAAAACGGGCATTCTTTTTTAGTCATCGAATCGCTCGGATGCTGATGCGGTTTTTTCCAGCGGTTAATTTGCCTGACAACCAGAAAAACGGTGAATAAAATAAGCATAAAGCGAACGGAGGCCGTTATAAACAGCCCATAATTGATGGTGGCAGCACCTGCTTCTTTTGCTTGTTCCAGTGATGGATAAGTCGTACCATCCAGACTGATATATAGGTCTTGGAAGTTTATCTTGGAATACAATAGCCCAACTGGGGGCAAGAGAATATCTTTCACAAGTGAATCGATGAATCCACTAAATGCAGCACCTAAGACGACACCAACACCGATATCAACAGCGTTTCCTTTAATCGCAAATTGACGAAACTCCCGAAATAACCCCATGGATCCCAACTCCCTTCCATTTCCATTTTTATGATGAGCCGGGACAGACTATGAAGGTTGTATCTATTAACGGGTATCGGTGCGGTTTTTTGGAAGGGTGTTCATTTGTAGCGTACTCGGGGCTGAGAAAGCCAAGCAGCTTCGGTCAGGAACATATTGTATTGTAGCAAGCTTCGCCATAACGTTATTGGTAATTTTATATCTAAACATTTCTCGCGGAGTTGTATTTTTTGGGAATGTTCCCCATTTATAGATAGAGATGTCCGAGAGTGGAGGGGACATTGGATTAAAGAATGTCTAAAAAATTTATTGGGAGGTATACCACATTATGAGTATTAAACCCGCACCAGAACGAAAACCGGGTGAAGGACAAGGGCCATTTAAAAAATTATTTATAAAGGGGGCAACAATGATCGATGGTACAGGTGCACCGCCGAGAGGGCCTGTCAACATTATCATTGAAGGAAATCAGATTAAGGATGTCAAGGGCGGTATAGAATCTCCCCCTGAGGATGCGCAAGTAATTGATGCAAACGGCATGTATGTTATGCCAGGATTCGTAGACACACACGCGCACATTGGAGGTGAAGCACAAGGGACGCCTGCAGAGTATGTCTATAAATTGTGGATGGCTCACGGTGTAACAACTATTCGTGAACCTGGGTCTGGTAACGGTGTTGATTGGACTCTAAGCGAAAAAGAACGGAGTGCCAGCAATAAGATCGTGGCACCGCGTATCAGCGCTTATATTAGACCTGGTATGTGGGAAAGAGGAGCAGTTCGAACCCAAGAAGAGGCGCGAGATTTCGTCCGCTGGGCAGACACGAAGGGGGTCAACGGCTTTAAACTTTCGAGCTCAGATCCTCATGTGCTGAAGGCTTTGATCGATGAAGCAAATCAACGCGAACTTGGTTCTGCTGCACATCTGGAACAAACCATTGTTACACGTACCAATGCTTTAGATGCGGCTCGTATGGGGCTCGGTTCATTGGAACATTGGTACGGCTTACCAGAAGCGTTGTACGATGACCGTCTTGTTCAACACTATCCTGCTGATTACAATTATACAAATGAGTACGACCGCTTTAGTCGGGCTGGCCGTCTTTGGAAACAAGCTGCTGCCTTAGGTAGTGATAAGTGGAATACAGTCATGAACGAGTTATTGAATCTTAATTTTACATTAAGCCCAACTTTGACGATCTATGAAGCTACCAGAGATGTCATGAGAGCTCGGGAAGCAGAGTGGCATGGAACGTACACCCTGCCTTCTCTTCGGGATTTCTTTCAACCTGACCCTGAAAGTCATGGTTCATTCTTTTTTGATTGGACAACTGCTGATGAGGTTGCTTGGAAAGAAAACTACAAACTATGGATGGCATTCCTGAATGAATACAAAAATCGGGGAGGCCGTGTTACGACCGGTTCAGATTCTGGCTTCATTTACAAATTATATGGGTTTGGTTATATCCGTGAGCTAGAGTTACTGCAGGAATCCGGCTTTCATCCACTTGAAGTTATTCGGTCTGCAACGATGAATGGTGCCGAACTATTGTCCGAAGAAAATAATATTCCAATGGATTTCGGGGTCATTCGTCCGAATATGTTAGCGGATCTTGTTCTTGTTGGGGAAAACCCGCTGCATAATTTCAAAACCCTTTATGGAACGGGAACCATAAAATTAAACCCCGAAACAAATAAAGTTGAACGTGTCGGTGGGGTGGAGTACACGATCAAAGACGGCATTGTATACGATGCAAAAGAACTTTTATCTGACGTAGAACAGATTGTCAATGATGCGAAAGAATAGTCTGTAGTATAGGAACGGGAAAGTAAAATTATAGTATGGCCAACTGACAATAAAGAGCCCTCATGTTTTGCATGAGGGCTTTTTATGAATAACAACTATTTATTTTTTCTTTTATGAAGGTAAGATAGTATAGCCACAATTAAAGAAATGATTGAGATTGACACCATCAGGATTTGGTAAGTGGTCATTTAAATCCCTCCCCGCTATTTCGAATAATCATTCCTTTCCAACCTTTATTTATAAATACGAAAAGCACATGCGACAATACAATTCATTGACATACTTAAGCCAATATATTGAGATACGTGATAAAAGTCCTTGTTTTTAGATAAGCCTTATGACTCCTTTTATCTTTCAAAGAAGTTTTGTTATAGTGAATAGAACAAACGTTCCCATTAAAGGTTGTATTTTTACCGTGAAAACCCTTTTTTAATAGAAAGGAGGGAAAAAATGGAATTTAATTCATTGACCAAGCATGTTGATTCAGATGCACAAACACTATTTAAGTCATTTACTTCTCAGCATAGTCAGGCTTTGTCCAATTATGTTGTGCAGCGTTTTCTTAGCCAAGAGTCTAATTATCAGCTGTTTACGACAGCAATTTGTTTTCCTACAGAAGACAATTGGCGAAAACTGGATCAAGCATTTAGACAATTTTATACGGAAATTCGTTTCATCAATTACATTGCGAAGGTGTTATGGCGTTATGCGAAGGATTTCCGAGTTAAATATCAACGGGACGAGGCGCGTTATTTGGTCATTTTGGATGAGTCGATTCAAATAAAAGGGGAATCCTCGGCCATAACCTATAAAGATCAACTGGCAGAACACAGCGAAGATAGTACGCCTAAAGGAGAGAGCCTTCAGGATCAAGTTGAGGATGTACAGTTGCAAAAAGCCTTGAACCAACTAACTGACAAGCAATTGAAGGTCTTGGATAGCTATTATGTGCACAATATGACCCAAAAAGAAATAGCGCGTAATTTAGGGGGGTCACAACAATCCGTTTCAAAAATTTTGCAGACAACCTTAGATAAGCTTAAAGAATCTTATGGCAAGGGGGAAAAGAGACATGTCTTTCGTTGATTGGGTTAAGATGGTTCAAGATGTGGGATTTCCTATATTAGTTGTTATATATCTCATGTTTCGTTTAAATAAGAGATTTAGTCATCTAAATCAAACGGTACGTAGCTTAGTTAAAAAAATTCGTGAAAAAGGGTGAAAAATATGCGTCGATTGTATCACCTTGTTCAACACGCTAAAACAAATGATTCGGAATCCACCAAAGAAATCATTCACCGTTTTGATCCGAAAATTAAACAAACCAGTCGCTTCACAGGAAAATTTGAACGCGAAGATCTTGAGCAAGAGCTAAGGATTCGAATCGTAAAGGCCGTTGATAAATTTAAAACTGATGATACGCCTGGATTCAGAGAATTTATCAGCCACTTGTCAGAACAAAATAGCAACCAATGAAGACTCTATCATTTTTGTTAAAAAAATGAAACCAATGTTGTATTTTTTGATGACTTGTCCCTTATTAACAAATAGACTTCCGGAAGTTCACTAACTTACAAGGGAGGAATTTAGAATGAACCATATGATGGGTTTTTGTGAACAAAGTGCAGATCGAGAGCGTCAGTATGAACAGGTTTTTTCGAAACACGTAAGCAACGATTCAATTGCCGACTATTCCAAACATTTGGCAAGCCGGCCGTCCCGTGTTGGAACGTACGGAAATGAAGTAGCTCTTCGTTATAGTCTTGAAGAGCTTCAAAAAGCAGGGCTTGATGCTTACATTCAGTCGTATGATGTGTACATGTCAGTACCGCGGCAAATTTCGGTTAAGCAGATTGCGCCGGAAGAGCGGGAACTGGATGTCATAGAAGATGTGGATCCCAGCACCCCATTTGCAGATGAAATTGTCCCCGGCCACAACGCTTACTCACCGTCCGGTACAGTGGAAGGCGAATTGGTTTATGCCAACTACGGAAGACCTGAAGACTTTGAGGAACTCGAACGAAAAGGGATTTCTGTCAAAGATAAGATTGTGATCACCCGTTATGGTAAAACCTATCGCGGAATCAAACCGAAACAAGCTGCCAAACACGGCGCCATCGGAATGTTAATCTATTCCGATCCCATTGACGATGGCTATGTACAAGGGAAAGTGTACCCCGATGGACCTTGGCGCCCGGAAGACAGTATTCAACGCGGAAGTATTGTCCAGCTTGCTGAATACCCGGGAGATCCACTAACACCTGGCGAGCCGTCGAAAGAAGGTGTCCAGCGTCTGGATCCGAATGAAGCCAAATCTTTACCGACGATTCCTACTACCCCATTGTCATATGGACAGGCACGACATCTCCTAAACGCATTAGAGGGAGAAAAGGCTCCAGAGTTATGGCAAGGAGGATTACCATTTAATTATAATCTTGGACCAGGAGACACCAAAGTACGGATATCACTGGACATTGACTATGAACGACGCGATGTCAATAATGTCATCGCTCACATCCCGGGCTCGAAATACCCTGAACAAAAAGTTGTAGTCGGTGCCCATCGCGATGCGTGGGTGTATGGTGCAGAAGATAATATATCAGGATGGGTAACGGCAATGGAAATTGCTCGTGTCCTTGGAGAGTTATATAAAAAAGGTTGGCAGCCTGAGCGCACCATTATCATCGCCGGATGGGACGGAGAAGAATATGGACTGTTAGGCTCCACCGAATGGGCAGAAGATCAGGCTCAAGATCTTATAAAAAATGCCGTTGCTTACTTTAACATGGATGGTACAGCGGGACAATTTTTTGGAGCCTCTGCTGTTCCTTCCATTGAGAATATTATGTTTGAGGTAACAAAAGAAATTGTTGAACCAAGATCTGGTCAAGTTGCCACATCTATCTATGATGATTGGTATATCAGGTCTGACAACAATACACCGACTATAGGGTATCTGGGCAGCGGCTCAGACTACACGCCCTTTATTCAGCATCTCGGTATAGCTTCGGCAGACATTGGGTTTGACTATCCGACCGGCCTGTATCACAGTGCATATGCCAATTTGGATTCGCTAAAGTTTGTCGATCCGGGATACGAACACCAAGCTGCTGCATCTAAAATTGTTGGTTTGATGGCTTTGCGTTTTGCGAATGCCGACGTATTACCATTCCGTTATTCCAAGTATGCGGATCTAGTCATTCAATTGCTTAGGGACTTTAATGAAAAGTATACGTTTGGAGTTGATCTATCTGAAGTTATTGATCAGGCTCAGGCATGGAAATTAGCAATCACATCTCTGGAGCTTCAAGTCAGCAATTTAATTTCAGATGAGGTTGATCTTTCTGAAAGTGAAGACATTCAAAAAATTAATGAAGCCCTTCTCCAACAAGAACGCAATTTAACACAGTCAGAAGGGATTCCCGGGCGAACTTGGTATAAACATCAAATCTGGGCCCCAGGTCGTGATACTGGATATGCTGCTCAGCCACTGCCAGCGTTGGAACAAGCTTTGAAAGATGACAGTGAGGAAGACTTCAAAAATGCTGTTAAAGTGTTGAAACAAGCTCTCAAGGACGCAACACAGACGGCTATTCAGGCTGTTGAGTGATATATCTATTGAAAGAATAGAATCAAAGGATATTGTATTTCCACCGGGTTGTATTTTTGTTTAAGAATTCCTTTTTTATCAGTGTATCCTTTTTTCGCAGGGATACACTGGTGCAATATATTCGTGATTTCAGGGAGGAAAAAAGTTATGGGGAAGGTCGTTTTTGCGATTCATGGCGGAGCAGGAAGTATTGATATACCACCAGAAAAAGAACAAGAATACCGTGATACAATGCGGTCGGCGATTCGTGCAGGAAAAGAGAGATTGGATAAAAATGATTCGGGGGTTGCAGCAGTTGAGGCAGCCATTCGAATTCTGGAAGATTCTGTTCTGTTTAATGCGGGAAAGGGAGCTGTATTTACAACTGATGCTTCTCATGAATTGGATGCATCAATCATGTATGGCGAGAATTTACAAGCTGGAAGTGTCACGGGTGTGAAACATATTAAAAATCCAATAACTTTAGCACACAAAATGATCAACAACTCTCCCCACGTGATGCTGGCTGGTGAAGGGGCAGAAAAGTTTGGTATGGAACAGGGTGTGGAAACCGTCACCCAGGATTACTTTTATTCAAATAGGCGCTGGCAGTCTCTATTGGAAGCCAAAAATGAATCGGGTGAACAAAATGAATTCGGAACCGTTGGAGCCATCGCTTTAGACAAAAACGAAAACTTGGCAGCGGGAACATCCACAGGCGGTTTGACGAATAAAGCAGTCGGTCGAATTGGTGACTCTCCGATCATCGGCGCAGGCACTTATGCTAATAATGAAGGGGTAGCTGTGTCTGCAACAGGCAAGGGAGAAGTCTTCATGCGCGGCACGGCAGCTTCTGATATTAATGCATTGGTACAATATCAAAATTGGTCTATTGAAAATGCTGCATCTGAAGTCGTGCAAAAGAGACTCCCGGTATTGGGCGGAACAGGTGGAGTGATCGCTTTAAACCGTCAAGGTCAATTCGCATCTCCTCACTCTAGTCAAAATTTGCTTTATGGATATGTCACAGAGGATGATGAAATTTTTATTGACCTTTTTCCAGATGGGGCAATTTAAAATTTGTTAATTAGATATGGAGGGCCATGTCTCATAAGTCGTAACTCTTTGATTAAGATTTGAAAAGATAGACTTATAATTGAAACTTATCCCCCTTGTACCAAGGTAGCAACTAGTACAGGGGGATTTAATTGTTATTATATGATAACGCTTTAGAAAGATTGCTATAGGAGGGACTTGTTGTTCAATAAATTTACCCTTAATTTTTTGATAAATCCTATTCTTATGTTACTATGAACATGTTCATAAAATGAATAAGTTCATATAGACTTCCAAGAGGGGGCCAGGTTGATGACATCATCGAATAGATTGAATCCGTAACGAAGGATGGATACAGGCGAGTCACCCATTTTTCTGGAGAATTGGAAGACATGTTGTTTTAGGATTTGTTCAATATATTTATTGGAGGTATGTAAAAACGTTATGAATCAATCAAGAATTGAAAAGACCGTTTTTTGGCCATCACTAATATTAGTCGTTGTTGCAACATTGCTTCTTGTCATTTTTCGTGATACGGCTGGACCGATTGTCTCAAGTATGATGACAGGATTGACATATCGCCTGGACTGGGCGTTTGAGTTTCTGACAATTGGTTTATTCATCATCCTTATTTGGCTGATGATTGGACGTTATGGACGGGTGAAACTGGGCAATCCTGAAGATAAGCCGGAATTCTCCCGCTTCAGCTGGGGCGGTATGCTGTTCTGTGCTAGCATGGGAACGAGCATTATGTTCTGGTCGATTGTTGAACCGCTGTATTATTATACCGGCCCGCCGTTTGGCCTTGAAGCTGAGTCAACGGATGCTGCTGAATATGCCGTCAGTTATGGCTTGTTCCACTGGGGAATCTCAGCGTGGGCACTATATGCACTTCCGGCGGTTGTCATGGCATACAGCTTTTTTGTCCGGAAAAACCATTCATTGAAAATCAGTGCAGCCTGCCAGGGAGTATTGGGAAAACACGCAGATGGTCTGCTTGGAAAGGCAATTGATGTGCTTGTTATCTGGAGTATGATAGGCGGACTTGGAACGTCGCTGGGTCTCGGTGTGCCGATGGTAGCGGCTGTCGTAGGTAATTTGTTTGGCATCGAACCGTCTACATGGCTCAATATTGCCATCATTATTATCTGGACATTTATTTTTAGTTCCAGTGCATATCTTGGACTTTATAAAGGTATCAGGAAATTGAGTGACTGGAATGTCTACATGGCACTTGGTCTTGCCTTGTTCGTTATTATTGTCGGGCCGACGCTCTTTATTCTTTCGTATTTCACCAATAGTATGGGTCTTATGTTGGATAATTTTATGCGCATGAGTTTGTATACAGACCCAATAGAACAGGGTGGGTTTCCGCAGACGTGGACCGTATTTTATTGGGCATGGTTTGCGGCAACCGCGCCGTTCATAGGTATATTTGTCGCGCGGATTTCGCGGGGTAGGAGTATCCGTGAACTGGTTTCTAATGTGCTGCTTTGGGGGTCACTCGGCAGCTGGCTGTACTTTGGTGTATTCGGTGGATATGCGATGAATCTTGATTTAACTGGAAAGTTAGATTTAACGAGTGTCCTTACTGAACAGGGCGAAACGGCTGTCATTGTTGAAGTGCTTAGCTCATTGCCGCTTCCGGTTCTTGTTTCAGTCTTCTTTGTCATTCTCGGATTTGTCTTTCTGGCAACGTCACTGGATTCAGCCAGCTATGTGATTGCCAGTGTGGCTACGAAGGAACTCGGTCTTAAATCCGAGCCTGCTAGGTGGCATCGGCTGTTGTGGGGAATCCTTTTATCAGCACTCGCGATCAGCCTGACGGTTGCCGGTGGACTGGATGTTGTTCAAACTTCCTCGGTGTTTGTGTCAGTACCGGTGCTCATCATGTATGTATTGATGGCTGCTTCGTTGGTTAAATGGCTCAAAGAGGGAGAACACTTGCACACTTATGTGAAAAGCAAACATTAAATCGTTTGACGAGAGGTGATAATCATGAGCAACAATCGCAAGGATATTCAGCGAGCCCGCATGTGGCGCTATTTTTTGGAAGCGGCTGTAGACGTGATTGAAAAGGAAGGAATCCGGAATGTTACAATTCGCAAAATAGCCGATCAAGCCGGTTTTACCAGTTCGACGGCCTATAATTATTTCAGGGATTTATCTCATTTGAAATTCTTTGCGGCCATGCGTTTTACAACAGACTATATAGAAGATCTCCCTGTATATATGCGTAAGGGAGCCAACACAATCGAAAAATGGCTTTACGCATGGAAATGCTTTTGCATTTACTCCTTTGAGCAGCCTGAAATTTATTCGGTCATATTCATGGAGGATCTGGGTTCGACACCGGAAGATTTCCTCGACGAATACTATCGGATATATAAAGAAGATCTGATAGGGCTGCCAGAGGCAATCAAACCTCTCGTTATGGAGCATAGTTTTGCGAAACGAAGCGCCACATATATCCAGAGTGCAGTGGATGAGGGAATGCTTGAACAAAAAGATGTCGACTTCGTTGCCGATATCACATTGATGATCTGGAAAGGCATGATCAATACTCTGATGAATAAACGGCGGGATTTTACCAAAGAGGAAGCGATTGAAAAAACATTGCTATATGTCTATAAGAACGTGATGTATTTAATCCCGCCGGAAAAACAATCCGAAATAAACGTGAACCTGAAACTGTAAACTGTTCTATAGGATTTAACACAATCGGTAGAAAGGCTGAATATATTGGTTTTTAATATAAAAGATAACGAAAACAGACGTGTAAAAACAGAATTTCCGAGATCAATCGAAAAATGGGAACATGTGTGGATCCCCATGTCTGACGGGGCAAAATTGGCAGCGACCATCTGGATTCCGGAAGATGCGCATGACAACCCGGTTCCGGCGCTGCTTGAATATTTGCCATATCGGAAGAATGATTTTACGGCCATCCGGGATTCGGCTCGACATCCTTATTTTGCCGGCCACGGTTATGCCAGCATCCGGCTCGATATCAGAGGGACTGGTGATTCAGATGGTGTGCTGCTCGATGAATATTTGAAACAGGAGCAGGATGATTGTCTCGAAGTGCTTGACTGGATTGAGAAGCAACCGTGGAGCACCGGAGCAGTAGGTATGTTCGGAAAATCCTGGGGCGGTTTCAATAGCCTCCAGGTTGCTGCCCGACAGCATCCGGCCTTAAAAACCATTATTACACTCTGCTCAACAGACGACCGGTATGCCGATGATGTCCACTACCGCGGAGGAAATATTATGGGGCAGGATATGCTCTGGTGGGCATCAACTATGTTTGCCTACAATGCCCGACCGCAAGACCCGGCTGTTGTCGGTGCCGGCTGGAAAGAAAACTGGCTTGAACGGCTGAATACGCCACCATTTGTGGAAGCCTGGCTGAGTCATCAGAGGCGGGATGACTATTGGAAGCATGGTTCGGTATGTGAAGATTACTCGGATGTAGGCATACCGGTATTTGTGGTCAGCGGCTGGCAGGACGGTTATACAGATGCCGTGTTCCGGATGCTGGAGAATTTGCCGAATGCCAAAGGCCTGATTGGTCCATGGGCGCATGAATTTCCGGAAGTGGCCACGCCTGAACCTGCTATTGGATTCTTGCAGGAATGCCTGCGCTGGTGGGATCAATGGCTAAAGGGTATCGATACTGGCATCAAGGATGAACCGCAGCTAATTTCCTGGATTCAGGAAAGTGAACTACCGGAAGTGACGTATGATGAACGGCCGGGAAAATGGGTGGCCGATCAGAATTGGCCATCAAGCACTGTCACATATCAATCACTATGGCCATCGGAAGGAAAACTTGTTCAGCATGTTTCAGATGAGAAAAAAATGATGGTTACGGGTATGCAGGAACATGGCTATTACGCAGGTGTATTCTGCCCATTTGGCCAGCCTGGAGATTTGCCTGCCGATCAGCGCCTTGAAAATGGGAAATCAGTCGTTTTTGAGTCCGAACCACTTGAAGAAACAATCGAACTTTTGGGTAAACCCGTTTTCCACGCCGACGTGTCATCTGATCAGGAAAATGCAATTCTTGCCGTCAGACTATGTGATAAAGCCCCAACAGGCGAGTCAACACTGATAAGCTGGGGAATGCTGAATCTTACCCATCGTGACTCGCATGAACATCCTGAACCGCTCGAGCCAGGTAAGCGATATAACATAGAAATCGGTATGGATGTGCTGGGCCAGCAAATACCAGCAGGCCACCGTTTGGAAGTGTCTGTTGCACCGACCTACTGGCCACAGGCATGGCCTTCACCAAAACTGGTGAGCCTGTTGCTCTATAGCGGTGCTGGAACGCATATCGATTTGCCGGTTCGGACACCGCAGAAAGTGGATGCATCATGGCAAGAGCATTTCGACCGTCCGGAAATTTCCGACGTCATGGAGAAGGAGATTCTTCGGGAAGAAGAACGCACAAGGGATCTCATTCATGACACGGTAAACGATGTCTGGACATTGTATGATTACTCCGATGAAGGTGAACGCCGCCTGCCGGACAATAACATGGAATATGGCAGCATCAACAAAAACACCTATACCATTAAAGGTAATGATCCGCTGTCAGCACATGTAACATGTGAATGGGATTTGAAAGTCGGACGCGGTGAATGGCAGACAAGACTCAAAACGTACAGTGAAATGACCAGTGATGCGACAACATTTTATTTAACAAATACGATCACAGCCTTCGAAAATGAGGAAGAAATTTTTAATAAGACATGGAAAAAAGAAATACCACGAGATCATGTATGATAAGGAGAGGAGACCAGCCCGGAGCGATTGCGCTCCGGGCTGTTTAGGTGCCTGTCACTTACCGAAGTTTGTCGGATTTTGTCGGAATACTGCTGCATTCTTACACACGGTGCCATTTAGACAAGTAATAATGTAACATTGGTTTATACAGGTAGACGTATTACTAATTGTATGCTTAGCAATTATTGGAGTTTTCATTCAATGAGAAATGTTGTCAAACGTTAATATCTATGATAGATTGATTTCATTATGAAGGTTTTCCTTATTTCTGACATTTAAATAAAGGATATGCTTCATCACCTTCTGCATCACGGAGGCTTTTCTATGGAAGGTATATATCAGAAAATTTCGTCTAAACAGCATGCGTTTTCAAAACAACTGTTGAAGATTGCATCTTATCTATATGATGATCCCAAATTATTTGCGATGCACTCTGCTGAAGAAGCGGGGAAAATAGTGGGAGTCAGCGAGACAACGGTGATTCGTTTTTGTCAGAAGTTGGGTTATAGTGGCTATCGATCGCTGCAGGCGGATATTCAGCATCAGCTTTTTGAACGGAGTACATTAACGGAATTTATCGGGGAAAAATCCGAGACGTACGGCGGGCAGTCATTTGATTCCATAAAAGGCTTGATGGCGAATGATCTTCAAGCGATTCAGCAAACCAAGGAGCGATTATCCGAGGAAAAACTCGAAACGGCGGTTGCGAAACTTGCTTCCTGTGATCAGGCATTGGTTGCGGGTGTTCGCTCATCCCATGCCTTGGCAAGCTGGTTTGCCTTTGCACTTGATTTGATTATGGGAAAAACACGGGTTTATCAGCCAAATGTGGATGATGTGTTACTGCGGATCAGTGCGCTTACCACGAAGAGTGTGGTCGTCGCTTTTTCGTTTCATCGCTATGCGAAAGACACGATTCATATTGCTAAATTGGCCAAACAGCAAGGGGCGTTTGTCATCGCATTTACTGATTCCCCTGCAGCACCGATTACTAAGTATGCCAGTCTTACAATACCAGTACAGCTGCAGGGTAAGTCCACCCTTGATATGGCACCAACCGTGATGTCCATAACTAATAGTATTGTGTCAGCTATTTCGCTCGAGAATGCGGAGGCGTTTCAAGAGCGTGCAGCACGATTTGATGCGATAGACGGGCAAGATTTTTTCGCGTAATTGGAGGAAGAACTATATGGAAACGAACGGTTATAAGTTAGCAGATGAACTAAACCGAATCTTTGATTATTTGCATAGGTATCCTGAAGTCAGCTGGGAAGAAAAGGGGACGAGCGATTATATTCAATCCCTGGTGTCCCGGTATGATTGTAAGGTTACGAGGTTTGATGATTGTGCCGGTGTTGTGGTTGAAATCGGTAACGGAGCCCCGGTAATTGCCTTAAGGGCAGACATGGATGCGTTGTGGCAGGAGGTTCACGGTACGTTCCAGGCAAATCACTCTTGCGGTCATGATGCGCATATGACCATTGCCCTCGGCGTTTTTCTGACTATGATGGAAAACGGAATCCCAGAAACGGGGACCTTTCGTTTTATATTTCAGCCGGCCGAAGAGAAGGGAAACGGCGCATTGAAAATGGTCGATAAGGGCGTTGTGGATGATGTCGATTTTCTTTATGGTATGCATCTTCGTCCGGCAGAGGAGCTTTCGAATGGACGGTTTGCTCCAGCGATTCAGCACGGAGCGGCAAGGTTTATTAAAGGTACCATTCAAGGGGAAGATGCGCATGGGGCACGTCCGCATTTAAATGCGAATGCGATCCAAGTCGGAAGTGAATTTTTTCAACACTTAAATAACATCCAGATAGACCCGCGAATTCCCTATTCCGTAAAAATGACTGCTTTCCAGGCGGGGGGAAAAAGCGCCAATATTATTCCCGGAAGTGCTACCTTTTCGTTGGACCTCCGGGCACAAAACAATGATGTGATGCACCAGGTGAACGATAAGGTAGAAAAGATTGCGTCGATGCTTGGGGATTATCATCAGGTTGCCATTCAATTGGAAACGAATGCCGATGTGGCCGCAGCAGTACTCGATGATGATGCACTTGGCATGATGGATGAGGCGATTGTAAATCAGGCAGGTGAAGCCAGCACAGCACCGATGATTACAACAACCGGCGGCGATGATTTTCATTTTTATACACTCAAGCGTCCGTCTTTAAAAGCAACGATGCTGGCAATTGGCTGCGATTTAAGACCTGGCTTGCACCATCCAGAAATGACGTTTGATCGAAGTGTGATACCGACTGCGGTCTCGATCCTGACCGATTGTTTAACGCGAACAGCCAAGACATGCAGCAGGAGGGAAGAATGATGACAGAAATCACAATCAAAAGCTTGTCAACGATGGCGGAACTGCACGCGATGCAAAAGGTGGAATCGGCGGTATGGCATATGGATCCAGTTCCTGACCACCAAACATTCACTGCGCTGAAAAATGGCGGTATCTTGCTGGGAGCTTATGATGGAGATAAAATGGTAGGTTTTTTATATAGTTTTCCCGGATTCAAAGATAGCACCTCTTACTTGTGTTCCCACATGATGGGAATTTTGCCTGCATATCAAACGAGTGGAGCCGGCGTTCGTCTCAAGTTAAAGCAGGCCGAGGTGGCCCGAGAGATGGGATACCGTCTGATTACATGGACTTTTGATCCGCTGGAAAGCCGGAATGCTTACTTGAATTTGCATAAACTGGAGGCGGTCGGTGCATGGTACAAGGCAAATTATTACGGTGACATGCAAGATGACTTGAACCAGGGGCTGCCGTCAGACCGGGTTCATATTATGTGGGATTTAACTCGTTCGAACGCCAATCCTGCTGCCCAGTTTCAGGGTGAACAGGTCCTGCTTGATGGCGATCAAGGTCGTGCGCCGGTTGTGAAGGCGGCGTTTCATACGGCCGATTTTTCAACTGATAACACCTACTTTGTAGCGATCCCCAGAAAATTTCAGGCCATCAAACAAACCAGCTTCGAGCTTGCCAAAGAATGGCGGCTGGAAACACGGAAGGTTTTTGAGCAATTGTTTGAACGGGGCTTTCGGGCAGTGGATCTGCTGCAGAGCGATGAGGATTATAGTTATTACGTGTTTGCCAAATGAATAGATGAGGGAGTGGGTCGTCATGAATCTAATCAAACAGATAAAGCTAAGAAAATTAAACATGCACTTGAAGCATCCGTTTACGACAAGTTTTGGCACAATGCAGGATAAGGAATTTTTTATCGCAGAAGCAATCGATGGTGAGGGAAACCGCGGATTCGGGGAGTCGGTGGCCTTTTCTTATCCCTGGTACAGTGAGGAAACGGTCGGGACTAACTGGCATGTCATGACGGATTTCCTGATACCGATTTTGCAGGAAAATGCGATTTCCCACCCGGACGATGTGTCTGCTTTCTTTCAGCCAATCAAACGAAATAATATGGCTAAATCAACGTTGGAAGGCGCTGTATGGGATCTTTATGCGAAACAAAATAATAAGACGCTTGCCAGTGCATTAGGTGGGGAAAAAGAAGAAATCGGTGTTGGCATCAGTATTGGGATTCAACCATCTGTTGAAGCGCTTCTGGATAAAGTGGATTATTTTGTCAATGAAGGTTATAAGCGAATTAAGATCAAAATCAAGCCTGGCTGGGACGTCGATGTGCTGCAAAATGTGCGGGAGCGCTTTCCGGAGATACCGATAATGGCGGATGCCAATTCCGCGTATACATTAAATGATATGGAACATTTGAAGCAGCTGGATGATTTGAATTTGATGATGATCGAACAGCCGCTTGCACATGATGACATTATTGATCATGCGACATTGCAGGCGAACATGGCGACGCCGGTTTGTCTGGATGAAAGCATCCATTCACTTGAAGATACACGAAAAGCAGTGGAACTGGGAAGCTGCAAGATCATTAACATCAAAATAGGCCGTGTTGGCGGGCTTTCAGAAGCTAAGCGGATTCATGACTATTGCCGGAACAATGGTATCGATGTATGGTGCGGCGGCATGCTGGAAGCTGGCGTCGGACGAGCCCATAACATTGCCCTGACGACATTGCCGGGATTCACCTTGCCGGGAGATACAGCCGGATCGTTACTATACTGGGAAAAAGATATTATTAAGCCGGTCGTGAATGTGGAAAACGGCGTGATTCAGGTGCCTAACAAGCCGGGAATTGGATATGAGATTGATGAGGAAGCTTTGGAAGAGTTTACCGTTGATGTCCGGACGTTTGATTTCTAAGTGGCAGAAAAATCGGGAATTCAATGGTTGCTCCTGCAATTTCTTTATTCATGGAAAGAATTTCACCTGTGAACTGCCCTTACTGAACAGGGCATGGTGTTTTTCTTTTTAATTAGTAGTCGAAATATTATTGCAATTAAAAGGGGTTATTAAGTTGAAAAAAAGTTTGCAAATTGCGGGCGCTTATATTGGATTATTAGTCGGAGCAGGCTTTGCGTCCGGTCAGGAGATTATCCAGTTTTTCACCAGCTTTGGCTGGATGAGTGTAATTGGGGCGGGTGTTGCTACTGTGTTATTTGCATTTCTGGGGATGCAGATTATGCAGATTGGTTCACGGCTGCAAACCACTTCCCATAAAGACGTCATTTATCAAATTTGCGGCAAGTATGTTGGAACGGTCATTGATTACCTGGTCACGTTTTTCTTGTTTGGCGTAGCATCCGTTATGATTGCTGGAAGCGGCTCTATTTTTCAGCAACAATTTGGGATTCCTCCAATGATCGGTGCATTCATTCTGACATTATTGGTAATCCTAACGCTCTGCCTGAATGTAAAAAAGGTGATTTCGATTATTAGTATGATTACGCCGTTGCTTCTCCTGCTGATTTTTGTGATTGCCATTTATTCTATCATAACGAATCAAGCCGGACTGGCTAAACTTGACAGCACCATCTCACAGCAGCCATCAGCTGCACCTAATTGGCTGATGGGCGGTATGTTGTATGTCTCCTATAATATTGCTGCAGGTGTATCCATGCTTGCAATCGTAGGCGGTACCGTAAAGAATAAAAAGGTTGCGAGTCTCGGCGGTTTATTAGGTGGTCTTGGACTGGGTCTTTTACTGTTTTTAATCAATTTAGGCTTGTTTATGAATGCTGATATAATTGAAGGAGCTGAAATGCCGACATTATTGCTGGCGTCCAATCTGTCGCCCGTGCTCGGTTTCCTGATGACAATTGCTCTATTGGGGATGATTTACAATACAGCAGTTGGCATGTTATATGCTTTCACAGCCCGTTTTGTCCAGCCGCAAACACCACGCTTTAAGAGAAGTGTTGTCGTGATCAGCTCGTTATCATTTTGTGCCAGTTTTGTAGGTTTTACCGAATTGGTTGGTTCTGTTTATCCGATCACCGGCTATTTGGGTTTTATACTGATCGCAGCTATATTTCTGTCTTGGATTTGGGGGCGCAGGTAGGGTGCCTGTCACTTCCCGAGTTTTGTCAGTTACCGTGTTTGTGGAAAGACTGCTCTTATCACGCTTCAAATTCCTCCATGAAAACTATTGATATCAAAAAGTTCTCTTGTTTAAAGCAGATTCGTATTGTAGTGTTGCCCTCCGTCTTTTTCCAACGGTTGTTCGAATATGGCGAGCGGAATGAAGGATGTTAGGTGTGCGAGGAGGTTGTGAACTCGTGCGGCGACGAGGCAAACTTGTGCGGGAACGCCTCGTGTATGTGCGAGAACGTCTTGAACTTGTGTGGCAATGCCGTGAACATGTGCGAGAATGGCTCGAACTCGTGTGGTCGTGGCACAAACTTGTGCACTAACGTCTGGAACTTGTGCGGGTGGAGAGTATATGGATGATAAGCGGTCTAGACTGGATCTGCTAGTCGTGACAGATTCAGACGAATGGATCAATATAGAAATCCAGTTTACAAATAAATATGATATGGTAAAACGTTCCCTGTATTATTGGTCCAAAGCATACTCACGTCCACTTGAAAGAGGAAGGGCGTATTCTGAGTTACGGACGGTCATTGCGATCAATATTTTGAATTTTAATCTTTTTAATGAAACGGAACGCTTCCATACCTCGTATCATTTGTATGAGGATGAGAATCAGGCCAAACTGACAAATGTAATGGAATTTCACTTTATCGAGATGGCCAAGTTAATGAAGGACTGGAAACGTGATAAACTAGACCCATGGAATAGTGTGTTGGCAAGATGGTTGCTGCTGCTTGGTATGGTCGATCATCGAAACGGGAAAATCTATCATGATGTCTTTAAAGAATTGGAGGAGATTTCCATGAAGGATGAATCGTTGCGGAAAACCTTTAAAAACTGGGAAGAGCTGAGCACGACACAGGAACAGCGATTAATTTACGATTCACGTTTGAAACAGATTATGGATGAGGAAGCAGCTAAACGTGAGATCGAGTTGGAAATACAAGCAACGGAACAAATAAAGCAAAAAGCAATGCAAGATATAAAGAAAGCAGAGCAAATGAACAGAGAAACGGAGCAAAAGAATAAAGAAGCAGAGCAAAAGAATAAAGAAGCAGAACAAAAGACAAAAGAAGCAACACTAAAGGCAAAAGAAGTGGAACAAAACGCAAAAGAGGCCATTGCCAGCAAGCTTTTGCAAAAAGGTATAGAAATTGAGCTTGTTGCAGAATCTACTGGTTTGACCAGGACTGAAGTTATGGATATCCAGCGTGATGTGCTTTAGATCGGCCTCAGAACGATTAGTATCGATACGAAAAATCAAATTATCTTTCAACATCATCATTTCTTTTTTTGATTGATTTGGTCTATAATTGTAATAAGGATGGTGTTATAGATGGGTTTATTACATGAAAGGTACAGCACCTATGAAGAGTTCGAAAAGTTAAGGGAAGAAACAGATGAAATGTTGGAATATATTGATGGCTTGATTTATATGTCCCCGTCTCCAAGTATAAAGCATCAGGAAATTTCCTCTTATTTACATGGAGAACTCTATAACGCACTTAAGGGGAAGGATTGCAGCGTATTTTCTGCTCCGACTGATGTCTTATTTGATACCACTCATGATGAAGGCAAGAAAAAAGTCGTTCCAGACTTATTTGTTGCTTGCAATCCAGACAATTTTACAGAAAGTGAATACGTGGGGGCTCCCGAATTCATTATAGAAATTTTGAGCCCTTCTAGCAGATCACATGATATGGTGACGAAATTGAATCTTTATATGAATAATGGCGTCAAGGAATATTGGATTGTTGACCCCATAAAGAATCACATCATGATATATGTCAAAGATCACAATAACGAAGTGCAATTTGATTTGATTAATATCGGTGGCGTGGCTACTTCCAGGACCATTACGTCCTTTGCGATCAACTTGAATATATTGTTTAAGTAGTGCGGGGCTGTTGCTTCCCGGGATGTGCTGGTGTACACACAGAAAATAAACCCGGAAAAACCCGGATCAAGGATGAAGCTGTCGGCAAGGAGGATTTGGATGTTTTGATTCAATTAAAATGAGACGGTGTATAATTGGGGGCTGCTGAATAACTTAAAATGGTTGTCATGCAGGGATTTATCGTAATTCTAATTGTAGTAAAGTGCAAGGTTATTGCCAAACATCGCTTAAAAATCGTGCACGTTGTCATTTATCCAATTATATTTGATCTCCAAAAAATGTGATGAGAACATGAAAAAAATCTGCTTAATCGTTTGATTTTGCGCATATTAAGCTATTTTCTAAACGTATATAAGTTCGAATTAGGGTTATTCAGTAACCCCTAATTGTATCAAAGGTCTGGAGTACGCTTAATATCTGAAAACACAGTGCATATGAAGACAGTCTCTTTTCATTTGTAAAGTACTTCCCCTGTCCATGCGAACCATTCCACATGATTTGTTGGATTGAGCCAAACTTGGTTTTATGTTTAATGTGTTGGGCTTTGTGGAAACTTGAATACGAAAAAACTTATGTAACTCAGTGTTATTATAGCAAAACTATTATTTAAACTTTAGCATAGAGAATGGCAAGAGACCTCGCGAGGGACGATATGAAATCGTGCATCCCTCCCCGAATTTCACGCGACGAGCTTTTATGATTAATATTTTAAACTTCAACCTTTTCAATGAAACTGAATGATACTCATACCTCTTATTATTTGTATGAAGATGAAAACCAAGTCAAATTGACAGATGTGATGGAATTTCATTTCATCCCACATGTTACTTGCAGTAATCCCCCCTCCTCAACTCACATAACGAAAATAAAGCAAGATAAGTGGGGATAAACTGCCAGTAAATGAGAAAAGAAGTAACACAAATGACCAAGGAAGTGGAACAAAACCCAAAAGAGGCCATTGCCAGCAAGCTTTTGCAAATAGGCATGGAAATTGAGCTTGTTGCAGATTCTACTGGTTTGACCAGGGCTGAAGTTATGGATATCCAGCGTGATGTGCAGTAGACGGGGCAAGTCTTTTCCCGAATGTTTCTGAACGCGTTGATAGATATGGTGGCATGGAGATTCCCGTGCCATCATTTTTTACATCCACACTGTTTTGTTATTAATTTCCATTCGAAGCCATGAATGACTGACTTGAAAGACCCGCCATCATCCCAGTGTTCCTTCACTACTACAATCAAATCAGGAAAAGAAAAAATTCACATAGAGGAAGCCTTTCAACATTTAGCATACAATTTTGGAGATATCAGCTCACTGAAGTTTACTGACGCTCACTGAGCTTCACTGAGCTCACTCAGTTGCTGAGATCGGATTTGTCAGTAATCAAAGGCTTTTGTAGACTATATTTAGTTCATGCGCATGGCTATACCAATTCAATTTATTGATTCTTAAAGACAAAACAGGAGTGATTTCACATGGCGCAAAAGTCTGCCAGAAAGGGGAAAAAGCAACGTCGTATCATCGACACCGATATCCACGAAAGAGCAACCTACGCGGAGCTTGTTCCTTACTTAGATAATCCATGGAGGCGGTATATAACAGATAACCATTGGATGCAGGAAAAACATATGCCTTACACACAGCCAACTGTCGCTGGCGTTGATCGGGCGGATGCTGTAACACCAGACGGTGGTGCTGCAGGAACGGACCTCAGTTTTATGCAACAACAATTACTCGACGCGGAAGGACATGAATACGGTATTTTAACCGGCGCCTTAGATCCGTCTCCGTCGTCCATGCACGGCTGGTATGAAATGGGGACTGCTTTAGCGAGCGCTTATAACGATTGGCAAATCGAAAATTGGCTGGAAAAGGATGACCGTTTATATGGTTCCGTTCATATTGCGGCGCAGGATCCGCAGCAAGCGGTTCGTGAGATAGAACGGGTCGGCCCTCATCCGAAAATGGTGCAAATTTTGTTGCCGATTGATACCCGGTCATGGGGAGATCCGTATTATCATCCCATTTACGAAGCTGCTGAGCGCCACAATTTATCGATTGGTATGCACCATAATGAGCCACCCACCCATTTCGGGGGCTGGCCGCGTTATTTCATCGAGTGGCATACCATGTTGCCAACGGCGCATATGATTGAAGTCTCTAACATGGTGTTTAACGGTGTATTTGATAAATTCCCTGGCTTGCACCTTGTCATGATTGAGGGCGGATTCACGCATGCCCCGCATTTGATGAAGAAGATGGACCAGCAATATAAGGAACTTCGTCACGAAATTCCTTGGGTAAAACGGATGCCCAGCCGTATCATGCAGGAGCATGTCCGTTTCACAACACAACCTGTTGAAGAATTAAGTCATAAAGAATTTATGCAGTATATGGATCAAATGGGGTCGGAGGATATGGTCTGTTTTGCAACGGATTATCCACATTGGGATTATGATTCACCACTTCAGGCGCTTCCTAAACTTGATGAAACATTGGAGGAAAAAATTTATGCCGAAAATGCGAGAGCTTCCTACCCTAAATTACCGCAATTGACAGGGAGTGTGAAATCATGAGGGAAGTTGTGTGCAAAAAAGAAGATATTCAGCCCGGCAAGATGAGAAGTGCCTCATTAGGGAAGATTCCGGTTGTTGTTTGTCGCACAAAAGACGGTGAATTTTACGCATATGCCAATAGATGTCTGCACCAGGGAGCACCGCTCTCAGAAGGTGCCTTATGCGGTGATACTAAACGTACGGATATTCACGGCAACTATGAATATATTAAAGATGGCGAAATCCTCCGCTGTCCATGGCATGGGCTAGAATATGACATTAAAAATGACGGTTGTATGCTGGCTGAACCCGAAAAAAAATTACGCAGTTTCAATGTCATGATCGAGGATGACCATGTGGTTGTATATAAATGAATCTGTTAAGGACGCATGAGGTGAACGTATGAAAAAGATGTTTATTAACGGTGAATGGGTGGAAGCCAGTTCCGGCGAAACAAGAGATATTATAAATCCTTACAATCAGGAAGTCATTGCAACGGCAGCGGAAGGCAATGAGCAGGATACGAAATTTGCAATTGCGGCCGCCCGGGAAGCTTTTGAACACGACGATTGGGCAACCACCCCCGCTGCTGAACGCGGAAAAATTGTCCATAAAATTGCCGATTTGATCGAGCGCGACCGCGAAGAATTGGCTGAGCTCGAATCACTCGATACCGGTAAAACAGTTGAAGAAAGCCTTGGTGACATGGATGATATTGCTGGTGTGTTCCGTTATTTCGCTGAGATGGCTGATAAAGACGGCGGCGAGATCATCGAATCCCCTATTCCAAATTCAACCAGCAAGGTGGTTCATGAACCTGTCGGCGTCTGTGGTCAGATTACGCCATGGAACTATCCACTCTTGCAGGCATCATGGAAATTGGCACCGGCATTGGCAGCAGGCAACACACTTGTCATGAAGCCGAGTGAAATCACGCCGCTTACGTCAATTAAAGTGTTTGAATTAATGGCAGAAGCCGGCGTTCCGGCAGGTGTTGTCAATCTGGTGCTCGGACCCGGCGATTCCGTTGGTGCAGAACTTTCGGCTAATGACAATGTCGATTTGATCTCGTTTACCGGCGGTATTCATACGGGCAAGAAGATCATGCAGGCAGCCAGTTCTAACGTGAAAAATCTGGCACTGGAGCTGGGCGGGAAAAACCCGAATATTGTCTTCGCCGATGCTGATTTTGAAACAGCTGTCGACCAAGCGATGAACGCCGTATTTTTCCATGCCGCAAATTTGTTCAGCGGGAACTCGTCTGATTATTGAAGAAAGCATTCATGATGCTTTTGTCAGTGCGATCGTTGACCGTGTGAAGAACATCAAGCTTGGCAGCGGTTTTGATGAATCAACTCAAATGGGACCGCTCATTTCTAAGGACCATTTAAATAAAGTGGTCAATTATGTTGAAAACGGCAAACAAGAAGGCGCAACGGTCGCAGTTGGCGGCGGCCGTCCCGACGATCCGGAACTGCTAAACGGCTTTTTCTATTTGCCGACCGTATTGACGGGGTGCACGAGTAACATGCGTGTTGTACAGGATGAAGGCTTTGGCCCGGTGATTACCGTGGAAAAATTCACGACCGAAGAAGAAGCGGTCCGTCTTGCCAATGACTCAATCTACGGGCTGTCCGGCGGCGTCTTTACCAATGACATTGCCAAAGCTGAGCGCTGTGTTGCAAAAATGCGGATGGGCACTGTCTGGATCAACGATGTGAACCTGTACTTCCCGCATGCACCATGGGGCGGCTATAAACAGTCCGGCATCGGCCGTGAACTCGGCAAAAAAGGGCTGGAAGAATATCAGGAAACGAAGCATATTTTCCAAAATCTGAAGCCTGAGCCAGTTAACTGGTTTTAAAGTAAATGCCATGGTCCTTGGCAAACGAGCGTGAATGAAATAAAGAATGAAACACGAGGGTGATCACAATGCAACATTCAGAGGGAACGAACCCTGCTTTAGACGATTCTTATATTTATGTGTGTCCAAGTTCAGAGCTTGAAGAAGATGATCTCATCGAATGTGAAATAGGGACGGAGACGATTGTTGTCGGCCGGGGCGAAGGAAACGTTTATGCCGCCCAGGGGATATGTACGCATGCGTATTCTGAGTTGGTCGACGGTGAGTTGGATGGAACATGTCTAACGTGTCCGCTGCATTTTGCCTGCTTCGATATCCGAGACGGTTCCGTGCTGGAGGGGCCGGCTGAAACCCCGCTGCGAATCTATAAAGCTATCGAGGCTGACGGATCCGTTTGGGTTAGCAATGAAAGGGGGTGAGAAGTTGTCTGATAAAAATACAACAGTTATTACCGGAGCGGGAATTTCAGGCGTGCATGCCGCTGAGAGCCTGCGAAAGGGTGGTTATCAAGGGCGGATTGTGCTGATGGACCGTGACCGGCAGATGCCTTATGACCGCCCCCCTTTATCTAAGGAATGGATAACTGGTGAGGTGGATGAGTCAAGTGTTTTATTACGAGACCCTGCCATCTATGAAAAACTGGATATAGACTTGAAGCTTGGAGTTGAAGTGACAGACATCGATTCCGTTCGCAAAACCATCGATACTAAGGATGGTTCTTCTTATGAATGGGAGAAACTCATGCTCGCAACAGGATCAACATTACGCACATTGTCAATCGCGGGTGATGACCTTCAAGGCATTTTTTACTTACGACGGATGGCTGATGCCATAGCAATGAAACAACATATAGAACATGTGAAAGACGCTGTTATTATTGGAGCCGGCTTTATCGGTGCCGAGCTTGCCTCTTCCCTTAGTCAGTTGGGAATCAAAGTTACGATTGTGGAAATGGCCTCCTATCCGATGGAAAATATCGTTGGCCGGGAAGTATCGGAATATTTTCTGGATTTGCATCGACGCAACGGTGTCGACGTGATTACAGAGGACTCTGTCACTCAGTTTAACGGGGAGACAACCGTTGAAGAAGCGGTGACAGCCGAGGGACGGCGGATTCCATGCCAAGCGGTCATAATAGGCGTTGGGGTGAGTCCTAACACGGAGGTGTCGCATCCGCAATTAGAGGTAGAAGGCGGGTATGCTGTGAATGAATACGGTGAGACATCAGTTCCTGACATTTATGCTGCGGGGGATTGTACGTCATGGCCATACCACGGGTCACCCATTCATGTTGAACATTGGGATCATGCCGTCAACCATGCCAAGACAGTCGCTCAAAACATGATACAACCGCAATCAGTACCCTATACGTATACACCGTACTTTTGGTCGGAACAACACGGCAGCCGGTTCCAATATTTCGGTCATGCCAAGCGATGGTCCAAAACCGTTTTGCGAGGATCGATCGAATCGAATACATTTACAAATTTTTACCTGAATGATCAGAATATCGTCCAAGCCGCGTTCATTTCTAATCAATCGAAAAATGCCTTGCCCGTCAGACGCATGATTCAACAGCAAAAAGCTATAGATCCAGATGCTTTGGCAGATGAAAGTGTCGCGTTGAAAAAAATGCAACGTAGGTTGATATGAATAAAACATGGGATTAGTGGTGTTTGTTACTCTTATCCCCGATGCATGATGACATATGGGCTAAATCTGTTCTTTGCCGACAAGCCATCTTCAAAAAAAGATACAATTTATTGTCGAGAAAATATTCTTCAACTGATACTTAGAATAAAACGATTACTATGTAAAGGATGATGTCTTTTAATGATTAAATGGATTAAAACGCTTAAACCTATTTTGCTCGTGTCAGTTTTGGTGGTTTTATTATCAGCCTGCAGTTCATCAACAGGTGCTACCAGTGAAAATAGTGGCAACCAAGAGACGAAAGAAACAATTGTGTTCTCCGATTTGGGCTGGAACAGTATTCGCTTCCATAATCAGGTAGCGGCTACGGTCTTGGAAGAAGGATATGATTATCAAACGGAAGTGACGACCTCATCGATGTCCATTGGCTTACAGGGACTGCAAAATGGTGATATCGATGTGACGATGGAAATTTGGGGAGATAAGATGGGAGATGCCTACAAGAAGGCACTCGAAGATGGAAAGGTTGAACAAGTTGGTATTAATTTTGGGGATACCAAACGTGGTTATTTCGTCCCTACTTATGTTATTGAAGGCGATAAGGAACGTGGTATTGAGCCTATGGCACCAGATTTGAAATCCATCAAAGATTTACCGAAATATAAGGATCTGTTCAATGACTCTTCTAATAAAGATAAAGGACAAATTGTAGGTGCGCCATCTATGTGGGGAGCTGCTAAGCCATTTCAACAAAAAATGGAGACTTATAATCTTTCCGATACCTTCGAATATGTGGATCCCGGTTCTGGTACTGGATTGAATACATCATTGACAAAGGCGTATGAAGCGGGTGAACCCTGGGTCGGTTATGCCTATTCTCCAAGTTGGGTGTTAGGAAAATACGATATGACGTTGCTCGAGGAGCCGGAGTATGATCCTGAGGTTTGGAATAAAAATTATGGTACGGCGTTTCCAGACCAAGATATTCCGATTGCCGTTAACGCGAAGTTAACAGAAACCGCGCCCGATGTTGTCAAATTCCTTGAAAATTACGAGACAAGTAGTAAATTGACCAACGAGGCGCTTGTCTATATGTATAACAATGATGCAAAGGCGAAGGAAGCCGCCACATGGTGGATGAAAAAACATACCGATATCTGGACGGAATGGGTTCCTGATGATGTGGCGGAGAAAGTGAAAAAAGCGATTGAATAACATTCTTTTAGAGGTTGGCTGTTCGTTTGAATAGCCAACCTTTTTTAGATGGGGAATGGTTGATGTATGTGTTAAAAGAGTTGAGGGAAGCCTCGAAGAAAGATGAATTATTTCTTCGAGAACCTTATTGCTCCATTACTGAGGTAAGCGTCCTACTGAAAGTACATTCTGAATCCTATAATAACCAACAGCACGGATAGCATTTGCATCACCATTCTGCCTGAGAGTTGCCGTGAGATAATAACACCAATATTGGCACCAACAATGATTCCAGCGCCTCCGAAAGCAACAGCCATCCAGTCAATATTGCCGTAATACACTTGCGCGATAACGCCTACTGTCGAATAAAGGCAAAGTGACAGAATCGATGTTGCGGCTGCTTGGTGTGTGGGCACTTTAAACAGGTACACAAGAATTGGAACCAGAAGCCACCCGCCGCCGATCCCCAAATAGCTGGACAGAACTCCCATTAGCAGGCCGAGCGGGATGAACCACTTATTATTTAAGAATGCTGGTCTATTCTCTATATTATTTGATGTTGCTTTCTTCTCACCAAAGGGGAAATTCTTGCTGAACAGAAAAAGACCAAGCCCGATTAGAATGGTTGCAAAGATAACGTAAAAGTATTGCGACGAGTATACGCGCAAAAGCCATACGCCGAGCATTGCTCCCGGTAACGCACTGAATCCGATGGTAAGGGCGACTTTATAATCTATTTGTTTCTGTCTGGCATACCCAATGACACCGGTAAGAGAATTAATTAAGACGATAACCAGCCCCGATCCAGCGGCTATTATTGGATTCATATTCAACAAGATAAGTAATGCCGGGACAAAAATGAAACCTCCGCCGGCCCCGACAATGGTTCCGTATCCTCCCGAGATAATTCCAATTACAAAAAGCAGTAATCCCGTCCATATATCCATTCAATTGTCTCCTTTTTGACTATTGCTTTCCTCATTTTCTCATGATATATGGATGACATAAAATCAGTATATTTTATCCCCCATAAGGAAACTGAATGGCCCCTGTTTTGTTATGGTAAAATGATAGTTGGATGGAAGAAGATCAAAAGAAAAAACGCATGTTTAATAAAGAGGTGGTATGGGTTGACTATTGAAAGCTTTTTGATGTTTTGCCGTGTGGTTGAGGAAGGGAGCATTACCAAAGCTGCCAGGCTTAGCTATGTGTCGCAGCCGGCAGTCACAAGGCAAATACGCCAGCTAGAGGACAGCTACGGGACCAATCTATTTGACAGGGAGGAAGGAACGTTGCAGTTAACAGAGGCCGGCGCATTGCTTTATCCATACGCGAAGGAACTTACAGCCATTCACAGAGAGGCTCATGAAAGGGTTCAAGAGCACCTTGGGAAAAGGGAGATGACCTTGTATGTCGGTGCAAGTCTGACCATTGGGGATTACTTGCTGCCTGCTCTGATTGGTCGGTTTAAAAAGCATTGGCCCTCGGTTCAGTTTAATCTGTTGATCGGTAACACACCATTGATGCTCGAAAAATTGGAAAAGGACGATATTGACATTGCTTTAGTAGAAGGCGTTGTTTCTGGGGATACATACAAGACGCAGAAGTTTGCAGATGATGAATTAATCCTGGTTACTGCCTACAATCATCGATGGGGTAATCGGAAAGAAATTCAGTTAAATGAAATCCCGGAGGAAAAGATGATTTGGAGAGAAAAGGACTCCGGTACACGGCAAATTGTAGAAGAATCTTTACAAGAACATCATGTTCTGGAAAAAATAGAAAATGTCATGGAACTTGGCAGTATGCAAGCTATCAAAAGTGCCGTGGAGGCAGGCCTCGGTACAAGTATCCTTCCAAAACTGACCGTTCAGAAAGAATTACAATACAAGACACTGCGTGAAATTCCCGTTGAAGATTTTGATTTGACAAGAGAATTTTGGATGGTTCAGAAGAAGAGACGGTATGAGAAGGAAATAGTCAAGGACTTTGAAGCATTTTTACTGTAAGTACCTTGCAATACTGTCATTCCTGGCATATGATTAAGGTAGAAAGCATAATACTAAAAGAACCCCGACAGTGAGTGGCTTGTCGGAGTTCTGATAAGTTGCACCGCATGATGTTGCGGTGCAACGGTAGGAGTAATCCCCAACCGGGTCCAAATTTGCAGGTGGGGATTACTTTTTTAATATCAGAACAATTAGCGCTATGATGGCAACGAGTAATGGCCCGAAGCCATCATAAGCATCATGCCTTGATACAACGAAATCATTGTCGGCATCACCTCCCCTCCCGTTTTGACATGTTCAAGTCAAGTGACGATCAGCAAAGGTTCCACCGCCCCATCCTGCTTATACAACTCAATGTTATTATAGCAAAACTATCAATATAACAGTAGTATAAGCAAAACTCACATTTTAAGTTGTACACTTCGAACAACCTGGTTATTTTACTTAATTGTATTCCCACCATCTATAACGATATTTTCGCCGGTGATTAAATTTGTAGCATCACTAGCTAAGAATAAAGCAATAGCTGCAACTTCTTCTGGATAACCAAATCGGCCTAACGGAATTTCTTTTTTCGCTTTTTCGCCTTTTTCTCCTGCCCACGCTTTCTTGCCTAATTCGGTTAGAATTACAGTTGGGGAGATAGCGTTAACATTTATATTGAATTGTGCCCATTCAAAAGCAAGATTTTTTGTGATACCAAGTATTCCGGATTTACTTGCCGAATAAGCAATATGATTCTCCAAGGCGATCAATGCTGCTTGGGAAGCCATATTGATGATTTTCCCGCCTTCCCCTTGTTCAATCATAATATTTCCTACTTTCTGGCACATTTTAAATGAAGCTGTCAAGTTTAAGTCAATTGTTTTTTGCCAGAATTCGTGAGAAAGGTTTTCCGCATCATCTAACAATGCTACACCTGCACAATTGACCAAAATATCAATCTTACCGTAACGATCTTTAACTTTCTTTAAACTTTCATTTATGTTTTCGCCATCTGTTATATCGCACTTAACTCCTATTGCGTTCTTTGGGTTCAGCTCCTGTGCAACTTCTTCTACATTATTTTTTAAATCAAAAATTGCAACGTTGGCACCTTTTTCTAGATAAAGGCTTGCAATTGCCCTGCCAATGCCATTTGCTCCCCCCGTTATAATCGCTGTTTTTCCAGTAATGTTAAAATTTTTATCGAACCCTTTGAATTCCATCCCGATCCCCTTTTCTTTTACTATTTATCCTTTAGCTTTATAGTGAAGCTTCACTCGGTAGTTTAGAAGCGATCAATTCGATGTTCTTTTGTTTTAATCCTTCCGAAAATTCTTGGCTCACAGATTTATCAGTGATCAATGTACTAATTTCTTCCGGAGCAGCAAATACAGCACTGGATGATTTATCAATTTTAGAAGCATCGACCATAGCTATTATTTTACCTGCCTTTTTAACTAATTGTTTTTTTAAGGATACTTCATAAAGATTAAAATCGGTTAATCCATTTTCCACTGAGAATCCATTTCCGGATGTGAACATGATATCTACATTCACATAATCTAATATGTTTAACCCCAATGTTCCTTCAATAGATGATGATCGATTTGTCACCACCCCACCGATTAAGATGACAGTGAGGTCCGGGTTTTCTTTTAGTTCAAGGGCTGTATTCAGGCCACTAGTTACAACTGTTAATCGAATCGCCTGGTTTTTAAGGTATCGTGCTAACTCTAAGGCTGTAGAGCTAGCATCTAATAAAATGCATTGCTTTTCTTCAATAAATTTGAAGCCTTCTTTAGCTATTTGTATTTTTTCTTGTTTATTTTTCTTTTCTCTGGCAGAAAAACTGGTATCGCTTTCAGTCCCATCGTTAAGAATGGCACCACCATGAGTTCGAATCAACATACCTTCTTCTTCCATTTTATTTAAATCTGTTCTGAGGGTTGCTTCTGATACCCCAATTTCCAACGCTAATCCTTTCACTGTTAAGCGTTTCTTTTCGTATAGGTGTTCCATAATTTTATTTCTTCTTTCACTTACAAACATTTTCATAATCTTTACATCCTTATTTTTGTATTAACTTTATGGTATTTCATTTTTAAAGATTTATCAATATATAGATGGGTGATTCTTGTTTATTATTATTTAATCAATAACGTTTATGTAATTGAAAATACTCAAAAATATTATTGACAAAACGAAAAAAAGTGATAATATAAAAATAAATGAATGTAACCGATTTCAAATAATTCGTTTGTTTTGGGTTTCTTCATTGTCTTCCAAAAAAATTAAGGAGGAGAACTTTAAATGACCGAAACACTTGGTAAACAACGTGAATACTCAGAAGTTATTCCAGAAACGATGAAAGCCGTTGTCGCATATGGCCCGCAAGACTACAGATACGAGGAAGTGAAGACGCCGAAACTGGAAAATGATAAAGAAATACTTGTAAAAGTAGAGGCGTGTGGCATTTGTGCCGGGGATATCAAAGCATATGATGGTGCACCAAGTTTCTGGGGGGATGAACAACAGCCTGCCTATATCAAGGCGCCAATGATACCGGGACATGAATTTATTGCACGTATTGTGCAAAAGGGAGACGCTGTTACGGATTTTGAAATTGGTAACCGCGTTATATCCGAGCAAATTGTTCCATGCTGGGATTGCCGATTCTGTAATAGAGGTCAATATTGGATGTGCGAAAAACATGACTTATATGGTTTTCAAAATAATGTAAACGGTGGCATGGCAGAATATATGAAGTTTACAAAGGAAGCCATTAATTATAAAGTACCTGAAGATTTGCCAATCGAAAAAGCTATTCTGATAGAACCCTATGCATGTAGTTTACATGCAGTCCAGCGCGCCCAGGTTCAAATTGGTGACGTGGTTGTTCTATCTGGGGCTGGGACCCTAGGCCTTGGAATGCTTGGAGCTATTAAAAAGTCGGGGGCTTCAAAAGTAGTTGTTCTGGACTTGAAGGAAGATCGATTGGAGCTGGCAAAGCAATTCGGAGCAGATATTGTTCTTAACCCGAGTGAAGTGGATGTCGTCAAAGAAATTAAAGACATGACAGAGGGTTATGGCTGTGACACTTACATTGAAGCTACGGGACATCCAAAGTCAGTCGAACAAGGACTGCATGCCATTAGAAAACTGGGACGTTTCGTTGAATTCAGTGTATTTGGAGAACCAGTTTCCGTTGATTGGAGCATTATTAGCGACCGTAAAGAATTGGACTTATTAGGTTCACATTTGGGACCTTATTGCTATCCGCTGGTAATCGAAGGTATCTCCAATGGTGATTTGCCAACCGAAAATGTTGTCACACATACATTAAAGATGGAGGATTTCGAGAAAGGTTTTGACCTGATGAAGAAAGGTGAAAAATCTTTGAAAATCGTTTTAGAACCATAATTAATAATGAAGGGGAGAGCTTGACCGAAACGAAGGGGGAGAAAATGATAGGATGAGAGATTTAACGCAGACAGGGTCATTTCTAGATCGAATTGGTATTCCCTCCCATTTGGCATGGGGCTACTTTGGTGTACTCATTTTTATGATGGGAGACGGTTTAGAGCTTGCTTGGATAAGCCCTTACCTGGTAGATCAAGGATTAACGGTTCAACAGGCCTCTTTTTTAACAACGTGTTATGGCGTAACAATTGCTATCTCAGCATGGCTATCCGGGGTTTTGGTTGAATCGATTGGGCCCAGAAAAACGATGTTGTCGGGGCTGATTTTATATCTGGTTGGTCATTCACTTTTTGTTGGTTTGGCCATTCCTACACTTAACTATGGCTTAATGATTCCAACATACGCCATTAGAGGTTTTGGCTATCCGTTGTTCGCCTATGCCTTCCTGGTTTGGATAACTTATCGTACCCCGCAGCACCAGCTTGGTAAAGCGGTGGGCTGGTTCTGGTTTGTCTTCACTGGGGGATTAAGTGTTCTAGGTGCATACTATTCAAGTTTCTCTATTAATTTGTTTGGCCATATTCCAACTCTTTGGACAGCCATTTTATGGGTGCTTGTTGGTGCATTTTTTGCACTTGTTGTTAATAAAGATAAATTTGAACTCCCGGAGAAAAAATCTGATAATTCTTCCAAATCCAAAGAGCTCTTAAACGGCATTACAATTGTGAAAAGAGAGCCAAAGGTTGGCATTGCGGGTTTTGTACGTGTTGTCAACCAGGCCGCACAATATGCGTTTCCATTGTTTCTTCCAATCTATTTGGCCGATCAAGGTGTAAGCACAACAGTGTGGCTTAACATTTGGGGGACAATATTTATTGCGAATATTGCTTTTAACCTCATTTTTGGGTACCTTGGCGATAAAATAGGCTGGCAGAATACAGTCAAGTGGTTTGGAGCATTTGGCTGTGGCCTGTTTACATTGATGTTGTTCTACCTGCCTCAAGTATTTACGGGGAATGTGTTTGTTGTAGGAACGATTGGTTTTCTTTGGGGCGCGTGTTTAGCAGGATTTGTACCGATTTCCGCCCTTACGCCTTCCTTGGTTGGTGATGGTGATAAAGGCGCAGCGATGTCTATATTAAATTTGGGAGCCGGCCTTTGTGTGTTTGTTGGACCGGCACTGGTAACACTGTTTTATGATTTAGTTGATACACAAGGGATGATGTGGATCCTGGGTGGTCTTTACTTTATAGCTGCGATTCTGACAGGATTTCTTAAACTTCCAGAAGAAAGTCAAAAAGATAAATCAACTGGAGAAGGAGCGCATTCTGTTGTTTAAAAATAAAACCAATAGCTCTCATAAAATTGAGGGCTATTTCTCTGTTTTGTCCAAGGAGAAAACTATATATTAATGAAAAGGAGTATTATAGATGAAGAAACTAATAAATAATCCCAACAACGTAGTAGAAGAAATGGTAGAAGGTTATGCGACTGCACATCCGGATTACATAAGACAATTACCAGAAAATAAACGATCCTTGGTTACGGCGCGGGAGACAAAACAAGATAAAGTTGGCATATTAATCGGCGGCGGATCAGGACACGAACCTGCTTTTATGGGGTACGTCGGCGAAGGTATGGCAGATGGCGTTGCTGTCGGAAACATTTTTGCTTCACCCTCACCAGAACCAATCTTAGAAGTTACCAAAGCCATCGATAAAGGCGCCGGGGTCGTTTACTTGTATGGCAATTACGCTGGTGATGTCATGAACTTCGGAATGGCTGCAGAGATGGCGGATATGGAAGAAGATATTGAAGTTGGAGCGGCATTAGCATCAGATGATGTAGCTTCTGCGCCGGTTCAGGAGAAAGAAAAACGTCGTGGAATAGCAGGTGAGTTTTTTATTTATAAAGCGGCTGGGGCTGCCGCAGATTTTGGCTACAATTTAGGTGACGTTGTGAGAATTGCAAAGAAGGCAAATGAAAATACACGCTCTATGGGTGTTGGGCTTACACCTTGTTATCTTCCGCAAACAAACGAACCAAGCTTTCAAATCAATGAAGACGAGATGGAAATTGGTCTTGGTCACCATGGTGAACCCGGTATAGAAAAGGGAAAACTTGAAACAGCTGATCGTGTGGCAGATAGATTACTAGGGGATATTTTAGATGATATTAACATTTCAAAAGGAGATGATGTAGCGGTTCTTGTAAATGGATTAGGTTCTACCCCTAAAATGGATTTATATATTATTTACCGTAGAGTCGATCAGATTTTAAAAGAACGGGGTATAAACATTTATCGTTCTTATGTGGGCAATTATATTACGTCATTAGAAATGGGAGGCTGTTCCATTACGTTAATGAAACTGGACGACGAGCTGAGTAAAACAGTTGATCACGCTGTTGATTGCCCAATGTTCGTTCAAAAATAGAGGGAGGTTACAATCATGGAGTTCACAGCGACAGACTTAAAAGGTTATTTCAAAGTAGTTATCGATATGATTGAGGAACAAAAGGATTATCTTTGTGAGTTAGATCGTAAAATAGGTGATGGTGATCATGGTGTTACGATGTCCATTGGATGGCAAGCTGTAAACGATATTTTAGATGACGATCTTAAGGATGAGGATGATTGTGGAAAGATCAGCATGAAAGTTGGAAAAACGTTTTTAAATGCAGTGGGTTCATCTGTAGGCCCGTTATATGCAACTGGGCTGATGAGAGGGGCAAAAACGGTTAAAAAGAAAACCATTCTTAATGATCAGGATTTAGTTAACTATTGGTTAGCATTTACACAAGGTGTTAAAGAACGTGGTCAAGCAAAGAAAGGCGATAAGACCATGATGGACACTTTTGAACCATTCGCGGAAACTCTAAAACCAAAGTTTGATGAAACCCATGAATTCGTTCCATCGTTTGACCATGCGTTAAATTTTGCTAAGAACGGGATGGAATCAACGAAAGAGCTCGTTTCCCAAAAGGGTCGATCAAGCAGATTAGGTGAGCGATCAGTTGGTTTTCAAGATCCGGGAGCCACGTCAGCATATCTTATTTTAGTAACTTTTTTAAACTATGCTAAGAGCAACTCAGCCCAAGTTAGCTGACACCGTGCCAAAATTCAAAACCTTTCATAACGAACAAAGGAATCAGATAACTCACTACTTCTGGTTCCTTTTTAACTGAAGAAATAATAAATGAAGCAATTTAATATTAAATGAAAACAATAAATTGAAATATAACAATAAATATTATAAAATGAAAATATACGAAAATAATGTGAAGGAGGAATCACTCATGAAAATAGGTATTGGCAGTGACCATAACGGTTTTGAATTTAAAGAGGAGATCAGGCAGTTTGTAGAAGAAATTACCGATCATGAACTTGTGGACTATGGCTGTTATTCTTGTGACGCGGTTGACTATCCTGATGTTGCTTTTGATGTCTCTCAGGCGATTAGTGAAGGTGAATTAGATAGAGGAATACTGATATGCGGTACTGGTATTGGCGTTTCTATTGCTGCTAATAAATATCCTGGTATTCGTGCTGCACTTGCACATGATCCGTATGCAGCAGAAAGAGCACAATTAAGCAATAACGCTCAAATAATAACAATGGGAGCTCAAATTATAGGTGCAAAAGTCGGGAAAAAAGTGGTTGAGGCGTACTTAAATGTTGAATGGGCAGAAGGTTCCAAACGTAAAGTCGATAAAATTAATAATAAAGAAAAAGAATTTGTCGGCAATGAGTAAATGCTTTTAGTGTCAATCATTCATTCGTTAAATCAAAGGGGCTGAGTATCAAATGGAACCATTATTATTCGACTTTTTAAAGGTGACAGAATCTTCTGCGCTAGCAGCAAAGCAATGGGTTGGCAGAGGGGATAAATTTGCTGCGGATGAGATCGCTACCAAAACAATGCGCGAACATCTAAACCGTATCAATATGAAGGGAAAGATTGTCATTGGGGAGGGGGAAATTGATGATGCCCCCATGCTTCACATTGGAGAGGTGCTTGGTTCAGGGGCAGATCCTGAATTGGATATTGCGGTCGATCCAATCGAAGGAACAACCCCTACGGCCAATGGACAGGATAATGCGATGACAGTCATTGCAGCTGCACCTAAAGGAAACTTACTTCATGCCCCTGATATGTACATGGAGAAAATAGCTGTGGGGGCTGATGCCAAAGGTAAGATAAATATTGAAGCCCCAATAATCGAAAACCTTCAGGCTGTTGCCGAAGCAAAAGGCAAAACGGTTGATGAATTAAATGTTCTCATTCAAGACAGACCTCGTCATCAAGAAACGATAGATAAAATTAGGCAATCAGGTGCCAAGGTCCATTTATTTAAGGATGGCGATGTTATTTACGCCATTTCAACGTGTATTAAACGTGTCGATATGGATCTGTTTCTTGGTATTGGGGGAGCGCCTGAAGGTGTGTTAGGAGCCATCGGTGTCAAAAGCCTTGGTGGCGAAATGCAGGCAAAGCTAAAACCCAGAAATGACGAGGAAATAGAACGCTGCAAAGGTATGGGAATAACAATTCCCGAAAAGGCACTAAATCATGAAGACTTGGTAAAATCCGACCACTGTATGTTAGTCGCAACGGGCATAACAAATAATCTTTTTTTAAGAGGTATTGAATCTGGTAGCGAACAACAAACAACCCATTCTCTCCTTATTGCAGGAAAAGCGCAGCAGCTACGTTACGTGGAAACGCAGTATCCTTTGGTTAAGGAAGCCTATGAAACACTATGAAAAATTGGAATGATATGAAAGAAGTTGTTATTGAGACTGGCACTGGAGCCAAACGATAAGCCTACTGAACTCGTTACTGGATAAAAAAGCAGCCAGTGAATTTTATGGCTGCTTTGGTTAGTACTAGGCAAGATGCACAACTGTATCTGTATCCTGCCACTTATTCAGGTATGACTCTTCTATTTCCTGACCTGTAATTAAATCATTAATCTGTTTAGGCTCCGCTATTTTGTGCAATGAAATGCCCCCGATTTTAGTATGATCGGCTACCACAATAATTTCCTTTGCTGCCCGTATCATACCACGCTTTGCGGGAACTAATTGTTCATCGAAATGTGTAAGACCTTTTCCATGGTGTAAGGCAGGGGTGGCAATAAATGCTTTATGAACATGGAGTGTGCTTAACACTTCATCCGTTATCATTCCATTTAACATAAAACTGTCCGGAAATAACTGTCCACCCGTTACAATAACTTTTATAGAATTCGCAGACTTTAATTTTGCTGCAATGTTGATATCGTTCGTAATGACAGTAAGGTTCTCCTTATCTATGATTGACTCTGCAACATGTAATGTTGTCGTACCTGAATCAAGTATGATATTGTCACCATTTTCCACCATTTCAGAAGCAGCGGCACCAATACGCTGTTTCTCTTGATATTGAGCGGTTTCCCGTTCATGAAAGGAGGGTTCAGATGAGACATCTTCGTTAAGTACGACACCACCATGTGTACGATGCACTAAGCCACCCCGCTCCAACGCTGATAAATCTCGTCTTATTGTCGCTTCATGAACATCGAATTTAGAAGCCAGTTCTGAGACAGTGGCGACATGTGTTTTTTTAACTATTTTTACGATTTGCTTTTGCCGATTTAATGCAAGCATTAATAAAACCCCATATTATAAATCGATAACCTTATAGTACTTATTTTTTGTTTATAATTCAAGATTGCCAGCCAATTTCAAGTTCATCACCCATCATAAAGATGAGGACATTTAAGGATCCCTATGCAATTTATGGTGGAATGCCTAAGCGTTCTGTCCAGTTTAATCCTCTATTTACACGCTCTTGTCTACCATTTAAGGTCTAAGACTGTTTTTTGCCAGCCCTTGTGCTCAGCTGTTCGATCCATTGCATCTTTTAAATCATGTACACTTTCAATTGTGTCACGTTCATCGGGTAATAATTTTGACAGAGTTTTTTGGTAATCGGCATCACGAAAAAATGACATTAATTGTTTGAAATCATCAGATGTGCTTCGTGAACTTCCTGAGATTTTTAAGCCTTTTTCCAGTACATCGCGGGTATTAATAGGGACATGTTCCTCTGATACCCCCATTAACACGAGTCTTCCTTGTGGTTCAATCAAATCAATAGCTTGATTGATTGCGCTTTCGCTAAATTTTCCGCCAGTACACTCAACAACAGTTGTTACTCCTCGGAGACTGCTGAAATCAAATGATTTCACATTAAATGTTGTTGCAAAATCAAAGTGAGCTAACTTTTCTTCTATGGCCCCAAAGACGATGAGATTGGACCGATCAATTTTATACACATGTGATAACATTGCTGCTGTCAAGTAACCGACTGGACCATCACCAAATACAGCCACTTTCCCATCATTTAACTGTTCGCTAACATGTTTAAGAGCTTGATAAGAAACGGAATTCAACTCTGTTAATACTGCAATATCATCAGAAATATCATCAGGAATGGGGATTGCATTTTCGCCAGGTAATACTAAATATTCTTGGCTGATTCCATCATGTCCGCTACCTAAGAAGACGCTATTTTCAGAATAGTTATCTGAAACTTTGCGTTCTTGTGTAATGTCTTTACCCGAATCTATTAATCTTCCTGGGATATTTGGCACAATTACAACGCGCTGTCCAGATTGAACATTATCATTTTTTGAAGTGACGACTTTACCGATTCCTTCATGAAAAAGGGCCATAGGTAATTTGCGTTGTAACGCCTCTTTTCGACGCTGTCCAGTATAATAACGCAAATCAGCATGACAAATACTTACCTTTGACGGCTTAACAACGACTTGCCTCTTCTTAACAATGTGTTTTAAAATAGTTTCTTTAAATTCCCATGGTTCCGTTAATTGATAGGCCTTAGATTTAATGGTGTCTTCTATGCTCACTTGAAAATCCTCCATGTCTACTAGTGATTATTTATGTTTCTTTATGTTCATTATTATACCTATATAGTTTAAATGTCAATATAAATAAACAATAATATGTTTGTTCGTGCTTGTAATTGCTCTTGATTGTTTATTTGTTTTTTATTATGATAGAGTAAAACCGCTTACATCGGAGGCCTTTATATGCCCTACTCAATTGGTATAGATTATGGAACAGAGTCAGGAAGAGTATTAATCATAAATAATAATAATGGCACCATTCAGGGATCCAGCGTTATTCCATATTCACACGGTGTCATAACAGAAGCATTACCAACAAAGGATAAGGTAATATTACAACCTGATTATGCTTTACAGCACCCTGGCGACTATCTGGAAGTTTTATATAAAGGAATTCCTCAAGCAATGGGGAAGGCTAATATATCGAAAAGTGAATTGTCTGGAATTGGCGTTGATTTTACATCATCAACGATGGTAACGACAAATGCTGAATTAGAACCGCTTTGTTTTCAGTCTGAGTATGTAAATCGACCACATGCCTGGGTTAAATTATGGAAACACCACGGTCCAACAAAAGAGGCAAAGGAATTATTAGATCGGGCTCTCCAGGAAAAACACGATTGGTTGAGAAGATACGGCTTTAATATATCTCCTGAATGGCTTATACCAAAATGCCTGGAAACGATATATGAGGATGAACGTTTGTACGACGAAGCCGATTTATTCCTTGAAGCCGGGGATTGGATTGTGAGCTGGCTAACAAATGAAATTGTCAGAAGTAATTGCTCTCTCGGGTTTAAAGCTTTTTGGAATGAAACAGATGGCTTTCCGGAGGACTTTTTAACCAATATTCATCCTAAGCTCGGAGAAATGCTTCATTCAAAACTAAGGGGACGCATTGGAAAAATAGGAGAGTGTGCCGGTGGTTTATCATTAAAAATAGCCGAGGAATTAGGGTTACCGCAGGGATTACCTGTTGGCGTTGCTATGATTGATGCTCACTCGGCAATTCTGGGGATTGGAGCTTCTCAATCAAACCAACTTTCGATGGTAATGGGAACATCGACTTGTCATATGATGCTTAATGATAAGGAAATGCAGGTTCCAGGTATATCGGGTGTCGTTAAAGATGGCATAATTCCTGGCTTGTACGCATATGAAGCTGGCCAAACCGCTGTCGGGGATCTTTTCGGCTGGTATACTCAACAAGTTCCTCAAACATTTATCGGCGAGGCCAAACAAATGCAAATGTCAGTGTTTGAGCTTTTAGAAAAACGAGCAAGCAAAAAATCACCAGGAGATTCGGGTTTAATTGCCCTTGATTGGCATAACGGAAACCGCTCTGTATTGTCAAATGCTGACTTGACAGGGCTGTTGGTTGGCCTGACCTTTCAGACAAAGCCTGAGGATATATACCGTGCTTACTTAGAAGCCACTGCTTTTGGCGCAAAAATCATTGTAGACAACTACCAAAAATGGGGACTTCCTATCGATGAGATATTTGCTTGCGGCGGACTTCCACAAAAAAATGAACTGCTGATGCAAATCTATGCTGATGTTTTGAATACTGATATCCATGTCTCATCGACTGATTATGCTCCGGCGGTCGGGGCTGCGATATTGGGTGCAGTTGCTGCAGGCCACAGTGGAGGAGGTTATGACCGTATTGTAGATGCTGTGTATAATATGAAACAACCTTTTCTAAAAACCTATCATTCTATTGAAGAAAATGTGCAAAAATACGAAAAGCTGTATAGCATGTATAAAGAGCTCCATGACCATTTCGGATATAAACACAATAACTTTATGAAAAACTTAAAAATTCCTTCCATGAGTTGAACAAATAGTAGGTAAAAAGTTTGCGGGGGATTTGAATCAGATGCTTCCTTAGGCTGACAAATAAAAATTGGTTTGTTTAAGGGGAAGCATTCTATTGTTTTTGGTAGCTCACGATTTGTTATGGTATACCAACTTAATTCGCTGACAATATTCACCTTGAGTCGTGTGGGTGTGGATGTGGATGGCACTTCCCGACGGTTGTCAGATTTTGTTAGTAAGCGATACTGATGAAAGGGAGGGAAACAAAAGTTTGTATGTTAGATTTTCAAGAAATAATTCTTTTTTTCCATATGTCAAATGCTGTTAAATTAGACCGATTGGTGTGGGCGCGCCATTCGGTCTTTTTTAGTATATGACCAATTATTATATCTTAATTTATTTTTATCAGACATTGTTAAGGATGAAATAGCCATTCGTTTTAAGTGTTAGTACCGTATTCAATTCCAATAAAGGTATTGATGTACTCTTAAGCAGGATCAACTATCCGGGGTAATGTGCTGATTTTGAATATGGGAAAATAAAGAAAACATTCTACATAAAATGCTTTTATGGGAAATAATAAAAAGAATCTATTTTTATTATTGCCATTTTTACTTTATAATTTTGATTAATAAAAATTTGAACATATCGACTGTTCAAATTTATTAGCAAATTATTGCAAACGCATACAAAAAAGGGGAGGATTATTATGAAAAAGTTATTAAAAAAGTCATATCTAATGACAGGAATTGTATTGATGCTCATTACAGCTATTGTGTTGACTGGCTGTTCCTCTAATAGTGCATCTGGATCAAGCAGTACTTTTTATGAAGGGAAGTCATTGGAGTTATTAGTACCATTTGGAACAGGTGGTGGAACGGATACATTTGCCCGATTTGTAGCCCCATATCTAAATGAAAATGTTAAAGGAAGTCCAACTATACAAACAGTAAACGTTCCTGGCGGTGGTAGTATTAATGGTTCAAATGAATTTGTGCTCTCCAGAAAACCCAACGGACAGAATGCTCTGGTAACAAGCGGTTCAACGCATATGCCTTACTTCCTGGGGGATCCGGCTGTTAAATATGAGCTGAAAGATATGAAACCGGTTATGGGTCTTCCAACTGGGGGCGTCGTATATGTGAATCCAGAAACAGGAATTAAAGGACCAAAGGATCTTACAAAATCCAATGAAAAGCTGACCTATGCAGGGATTAGCGCAACAGGCCTGGATTTGGTAACTTTATTAGCGTTCGAGGTACTGCAAATGGATGTTGAAACCATATTAGGTTATGACGGCCGAGGCCCTTCGCGTGTGGCATTTGAATCAGGTGAATCAAATATAGACTATCAAACAACAATGGCATATCTTTCAAATGTAAAACCACTGGTTAAAGAAGGACAAGCTAACCCGCTATTTTCTTTCGGACAGCTAAATGAAAAAGGGGAGGTTGTACGTGATCCGGCATTCCCGGATATGCCGACATTAAAGGAATTTTATGTTAAAGCTTACGGCGAAGAACCTTCAGGCACGGCATGGGAAGCTTATAAAGCATTTTTAGGATCTTCCTTCACAGTACAAAAAGTGATTTGGCTGCACAAGGACGCTCCAAAAGAAGCAGTAGAAGCCCTATCACAGGGTGCGAAGAAAGCTGTTGAAGATCCAGAGTTTACGAAAAAAGGTGAGGAAGTGTTGGGCGGTTACAAACCTTATGTTGGAGATCAGCTAGATAAAGTGGTTAAGAATATGCTGAATACGGACGAGGAAGTAACCAATTGGGTAAAAGAATTTCTTGAAAAAGAATACGACATTACAAGATACCAATAAAAAATTCATTGGAAGGGGACTAGCCTTATTCCCTTTCCAATTCAATACTAGGAGGCATAACGACTATGTTTGATGCAGCGCTTGAAGCACTATCAATTGTATTGGATCCAAACAGAATACCATTTATGTTCCTAGGGATTTCCGTGGGTCTTTTAATAGGTATTTTACCAGGTTTAAGTGGAACAGTGGGTATGGCGATATTACTGCCGTTTGTATATGGAATGGATCCTTATACAGGGATGGCAATGCTAATTGGTATGGCGGCAGTACTTCATACCGGTGATACTTTTCCGTCCATATTAATTGGTATGCCCGGATCATCAGGGTCACAGGCCACTATTATGGATGGATACCCATTAGCCAGGAAAGGGCAAGCAGGCAGAGCGTTAGGGGCAGCCTTCTTTTCCTCGATGATTGGAGGTGTTCTCGGGGGACTCGTTCTTCTCGTTTCCATACCAATTGCTAAACCATTGGTATTGTCGTTCGGGTCTCCAGAATTATTTATGTTGTCTGTATTAGGGTTAAGTATGGTCGGCATCTTATCAGGTAATACGCCTATTCGTGGTGTATTAGTGGGGATGATTGGGCTAATGCTGGGTGCTGTCGGGGCTGCTCCAGCAGTTGCCGAATATCGCTATACATTTGAATGGATATATTTGTTTAACGGACTTCCGTTAGCCGTAGTAGCTTTGGGACTCTTTGCATTTCCTGAAATGATTGAATTGCTGGCAAAGAAGCAAAGTATTTCCAAGAGTGAAAAGCTTGAGGGCGGCTGGCTGGAAGGGATCAAGGACACCATAAAGCATAAGTGGCTGGTACTCAAGGGAGCCACTATAGGATCTCTTATCGGATTTGTTCCTGGTCTCGGAGGCAGTGTTGTTGACTGGATTACTTACGGTATAACAAAACAGACCGCTAAAGCTAATAATAACTTTGGTAAAGGCGATATCAGAGGAGTCATTGGACCTGAAGGCGCCAACAATGCGAAAGAGGGTGGTGCACTTATACCGACTTTACTATTCAGTATACCTGGAAGTGGAACGACTGCTATTTTGCTTGGTGGTCTTTCACTACTGGGGTTACAAGCCGGTCCACGAATGGTTAACGAGGATGTATCTGTCACATTGTCAATTGTATGGACATTGGTATTGGCAAATATTTTTGGAGCAGCAGCGTGTATTTTTTTGAGTAAATATATTTCCAGGTTGAGTTTAATTCCTGCAACTATTTTAGTCCCTTTTTTGTTAGTTGTCTTGACAGTGGCTTCATATCAGAGCTCAAGGCAATTTGGTGACTTACTTTTATTTATTGGGATTGGACTTCTGGGGTTAGTCATGAAAAGACTTGATTGGCCAAGAGCTCCGTTACTGATTGGTTTTGTTTTATCTCAAGCATCTGAGAGGTATTTATGGATATCGATGGAGAGATATGGATTTACATGGTTATTACATCCAGGCGTCATTATTCTTGGGGTTATTATTGTAGCCTTGATAGCTGGTGGTTATGTTTTAAAACGCTCCACAGAAAAAAAGGATACCACAGAAACAGCGAATACGGCATGATTGAAGAGAATTGCTTTTACGAGGGGTGAATTTATGTCAAAAGAAGTAAAATCAATTTTATTTACATTCTTTTTATTTATCATTTTTTGTTATATGGGTTGGGAGGCAAACAGTTTCTCCGATAAAGCAAAGTTTTTCCCGTTTTTTGTAGCCATTGGTGCAGCAGTGTTATCGTTCGTTTCACTTGTACTGCAGTCTATCGATTTGTTTTTGAGAAAACAGAAGAATGAACACACAGAAGATATTGGTGAAATTAAGAGGGTTCTACAGTATGTATTGTGGGTTGTTGGCTATATTGCTTTGATTTATGTTGTTGGTTTAATTTTGGCTACTATTCTATTTCTACTGGTATTTCTATTGGTTGAGTCGAAATTCCGCTTCGTAACAACTGTTTTTTCAACTGTACTTGTAATCGGTGGACTTTTTTTAATCAGCAATATATTAAATTTGTATTGGCCATCTGGCTTATTAGGGATTACCATTTTTTAATCTAAAGGAGTTACGTATGACAATTACAGAAAAAATGGCAGAAAATCTGGTTGACTTGCAATTTGAAACGTTGCCCTATCCGGTAATTCACGAAGCAAAGCTATGTTTGCTGGATACATTAAGTTGTATCTTTGCAGGTGCTCAAACAAAGGAAATAAAGACATTATCGAAAGAGTTTTCATTATCTACAGGTGACCAAATAGCACCTTTGATAGGTATGGAAAACAGAAGTTCCCTTTTATATGCCGCCATTTTAAACGGCTCAATGGCTCATGCAGTCGAAATGGATGATGTACACAAAGAAGCGAAGTCACATGCAGGTGCGGTTGTTATTCCGGCTGCACTTACATACGGTGCAGTTGTGAATTGTTCGGGGAAGGACCTTCTTACTTCAATTGTCGTTGGGTATGAGGCAATGCTAAGAATCGGTAAAGGGATAAATGCAAGCAAGCACAGAAAGAAAGGGTGGCATGCTACGGGAACATGTGGAACCTTTGGTGCTGCAGCTGCTGTTGGATCACTTTCTAATTTTGATGTGCAACAAATGGTAAACGCCCTTGGGTTGGCAGGTACTCAATCATCCGGTTTGTGGGCCTTTACAGCAAATGGTGCAAATTCAAAAATGTTTCACGCAGGATCTGCATCTGCTAGTGGAATATTGTCTGCCATTATGGTTAATGGTGGATTGACCGGTTCTAATCAAATATTGGAGGCTGAAGACGGAGGACTGTACAAAGGCAGTTCCAGTGATTATTCGTATGATGTTGTCACAGAGAAATTAAATGGGCGTTTTTATATCGAAAACATCACAAGAAAGCCATACGCATGCTGCAGGAGTATGCATCCGTCAATAGAAGCTGCATTAAAAATAAAAGAATCAAAAATTAATCCGGATGAAATTGTATCAATTAAAGTTAAAACGTATGAAGTTGCAAAAATTCAATGCGGATATACCAATAACCCCCAGAATTCCACAGATGCCAAATTCAGTATTCCGTATGGTGTTGCAGTAGCTCTAATTGATGGGAAGGCATTAATTAATCAATTCACTGAAGAAAGAATTCAGGATATAAGAATTTTGAGACTTGCACAGAAAGTAGACGTTATTATTGATGAAAAGTTTGAAAGAAGCTATCCAAAAAACTGGGGATGTTCATTAGAAGTTAAAACAAATGATAAGACGTATATTAAGGAAATAATAAATGCTAAAGGTGATCCAACGAATCCTTTAACATTAAATGAACTTGAAGAAAAGTTCCTGTACCTTTCTAAGAATTTACTGGGAATACCACAGGCTTCAAGTATTGTTGCTGCAATACGCAATTTAGAAACTGTAGAAGACATAACAGAGCTTTTGGCTCTTTGTAAACCGTTAAGGAGTTCTCATTATACGAAGGGGAGGGGAGCAAATGACATTTACTAAAATTCCATGCGTATTAATGAGGGGAGGAACAAGCAAGGGTCTTATAATTAACAAACAACATCTCCCAACTGATCCTAGTAATCGAAATAAAGCAATACTCAGGATATATGGGAGTCCTGATAAAAGACAAATTGATGGGGTAGGAGGCGGTACTCCTCTTACTAGCAAAGTTGCCTTAATTAAAAAATCAGATGATGAAAATATTGATATTATTTATACATTTGGTCAGGTCAGCCTTTTTAATGAAGAAATAGATTATAAACCAACATGTGGCAACATGGCAGCTGCAGTCGGTCTGTATGCTGTGGAAGAAGGATTTTGTCAGCCGGCAGATGGTGTTACCACTGTCAGAATATATAATACAAATACTAAAAAAGTTATTGAAACAGATGTACCGACTACAAGGAATGGACCTGTCTTTAACGGCGATTATTCAATTGACGGTGTACCTGGAAAGGCCCCTCGGATTAATGTGAGTTTTATAGATTCGGGTGGCGCGATCACTGGGAATGTACTTCCAACCGGTCATGTCAGGGATATTGTTAAAGCGAAGTCAGGGTTAGAATATGAAGTTTCTGTAATTGACTCCGCAAATACGCTTGTATTTGTGACAGCAGATCAATTAAATATAGCGGGAACTGAAATAGGCAATGCATTTAATGAAAAATCTATACTTGCGACGTTAGAAGAAATCAGAATAAGCGTAGGTGTTCAGATTGGCCTGATTGAAAAGGATGAAATAGTTGAACCCACTTCACACGCTCTGCCAAAGATTGCCGTCATATCTGAACCGGCTAATTACAAAAGCAGTACTGGAATCGATATTAATCGTATGGATATTGATATAACTGGCAGATACATTTCCATGGGTACACTGCATCAAGCGTTTGCCGTAAGTGGAGGGATAGCAATTGCAACAGCGGGGTTAATCCCAGGAACAAATGTGGCAGATATATTGTCTGACGTTAACGGACCAGTTAATATTGGTCATCCTTCAGGTTTTATCGAAGTTGAAGCAGATGTTGATAATATGAATGGTCAATATGTTGTGAACCGTGCGACCATCGGGAGAACAGCAAGGTATTTAATGAAGGGATATTGCGGTGTCCCTTCCGAGTTATTCCAGGAAAAGTGTTACAACTAATTAAAAGATATGTGCATAAACAAAGCTGTGTAACTATAAGTTGTTACACAGCTTTTTTACGGCCTATACATCATAATGGTTTCTGATGAATCTCACAAAAGAATTGACAACGTTCAACTCTAAAAGTTCCTGCCGGTGGAGAAGCCAGGTTTTTCTAAGTATTTTTTTATTATCTTCCTCTAGGTCAACAGTATAAAAGTTGTCTTCTTCATTCAGTGAAATACTTGGGAAGATGCCAAATCCGAGTCCTTTTCTAACCAGCTCTTTGCAGGTTTCTATTCGGTCTACTTCCATGGAAACCTGCGGAGGCATCGTAAATTTGTTCTTCCACCAGTTTTCAATCGTATTTTTTAAATGAAAATCTGTGTGATACCGTATTAAATTGAGCTTTGGGAGGTTCTCTATATTTACTTTATCTGTGGAGGTTACACATAATGTCTCCTCATTTAATATGAGCTGCTCTCCGGTCCAATTATGTTCTCCCCGAAGTATGGCAACATGAACTTCTTCACTCTGCAATTTTGATAAAATTCTTGAACTCCACCCGGTTGTAAGACTTACTTCCACTTTAGGGTACTGTGAAAGAAATCCTTCAAGCAATAATGGAAGCTTGTAGAGAGCGAAATTACTGGAAACCCCCAGTCTAAGGGTACCTTGGACTTCACCTTCTATATTTTTGATTTCATCTATAGTTTTTCGCAATTCTTTTATCATTTTATTTGCGTAGTCTACCAGATACAACCCCTGGTTAGTGAATGTCACGCCTTTATTTCCACGGGATATGATTTTAGCCTGAAATGTTTTTTCCATCTGTTTAATACGATAGGTTAATGCAGGTTGAGATATATACAGTTTTTCTGCTGTATTTGTGATTGTCCCTTCTTCGTATAAAGTAATCAGCAACTCCCAGTCTTTTTCATTCATGAATAAAAACCCCTTTAATTTTATGGCTTTATTATACCTAATTCTAGTGTTTATATAAAATTTTTTTATGGTATGGAATAAATTATAAGTATTTTACTTATGAAAAACGATAAATTATATTGATACTAAATCGATTTTGATAAAAATTCAAAACTTTAACTGGAGTGATGGAATTGGTACATGAAAATCATTCATATGATGTTGTTGTTGTCGGAGCTGGTAATGCTGCTTTATGTGCTGCTATAGCATCAAAGGAAAAGCATGCCAGAGTGTTGGTGTTAGAAAAAGGGCCAAGACATAAACGTGGAGGAAATTCATTTTTTACTGACGGAGCTATTCGTTTTGCGTTTAGTGGATTAGATGAACTAAGGGAAGTTATTCCGAAAATTTCAGATGAGGAAGCATCAAAAATTAATATGCCACCATATACAGAAGAGCAATATTACCGTGATCTCATGAATGCTACCAATAATAGGTCGGAAGAAGAATTAGCAACACATCTCGTTTCAAAATCCTATGAAACAATCAAATGGATGCATGAAAATAAAATCGACTTTGATCTTATATATGATAATCAGTCTTTTGTTAAAGATGGAATTAATCATTTTTGGGGGGGACTACCAGTAAAGACAAGTAACAGAGGTGTGGGCTTGATTAATCAGCTTAATTCCAGGGCCGAAGAATTAGGGATAGATGTATGGTATGAGTCACCGGCTACTCAAATTAACAAGCATGATAACGAAATAGCTTCAATTGAAGTAAATAAAAATGGAGAAGAAGTCACAGTACAAACAAAAAGTGTTGTTTTAGCATGCGGAAGCTTCGAGGCCAACAAAAAACTCCGCTCAAAAAACCTTGGTGACATCTGGGATAATGCAATTATAAGGGGAACTGAATTTAATACAGGCGATGGCTTATCAATGGCTTTTGAAATTGGGGCCCAGCCTTTTGGAGAGTGGAATGGGTGCCATTCAATAGGAACAGATGCCAACGCACCCAAAACTGGTGATTTTACAAAGCCGGGCGACATATTTAAAAAACACTCTTATCCATTGGGGATCATGATTAATAAGGAAGGAAACCGTTTTGTTGATGAGGGAGCGGACTTCAGAAACTTTACCTATGCCAAATATGGACGAGAAATATTAAAACAGCCTGGCCATGTGGCATACCAAATTTACGATTCACAAGTTAGAGATATGCTGCGTGACGAGTATGGTAAAGCGGAGGCGACCTGTTATAAGGCAGACACTCTTGAGGAACTGGTTAATCAGCTTGATGTTGATAAAGACCAATTTTTGAAGACATTTCAAGCATATAATGCCGCTGTCCAGGACGGAGACTTTAATCCGGCTGAAAAAGACAACAAAGCGACAAAAGGTATCACGCCACCTAAATCAAACTGGGCTTTGAAAATGGAAAAAGGTCCTTTTTATGCTTTTCCGGTTACATGTGGCATTACGTTTTGCTTTGGCGGTTTAAAAGCAAATAATAAAGGAGAAGTTCTTGATCCCAACAACCAACCAATCCAAGGACTTTATGCTGCTGGAGAAATGATTGGTGGAATCTTTTATGGTAACTATCCTGGTGGCTCAGGTTTGATGTCGGGGGCAGTATTTGGAAAAACGGCAGGTACGTCAGCAGGGAGATATGCAGCGGCCCAAAAACAGGCTGAATTTTAATATTTCATCGTAAAGCCCGTGAAATAATAATGGAATAGGTAGCATGATGTATTTGTCCGTGAGCCCTTGTAGAAGTGGAGCGGCTTGAACCATTCTTCGATAAGGCATAAAAGCGGATAGATGACAGAAGCTTCAAGAATATTCATTTCAAGCATGGAAAAGGAAGTATGATGGGGGCATTTCCATCGTTTAAGTGTCACGCATTATGCCATAACGAAAGGGCGTGCCGTCTGCGTCTGTTTTCGCAATATCAAAAACGGTTTTGTCGGCTTTGAGGCAATTGCCGAGGTGACCCCAAAATGGTAGGTTTATTAGCAGTTAATTGGCAGGTATGAATACGGTAGTAAGCCGGATTCATACCTGCCATTTTTTTTTATCAGCCTTATTATAATCATAGTCGGTGTATTCTTCAACTCTCTTTTTTCAATTTCCTGCTTCATGAAGAACTGCTCTTGTTTATCATTATCGGTTTTGTTTTATCTCAAATACATTCTTTGAAAATAGGAATTTTAATTCCTTTTTAAATGAAAACGGTTTATTTATTCCTTGTTATTTGTTATACTTTAAAAAATGGAAATGGGGTGAAGATATGAAATCATCAGAAAATAAAAATGAAAAAGCTATGGAGGAGAAAATGGATGAGGTGCCGGCTCCTGCACTTAAAATGATTTTTGTTTTGCTGTTAGTTTCTGGGGTCGGGATTCTTTACCTTCTGTTTTGGGAATTAATTTTAACACTTTGATAGGAGGTGGATGAATGTTTGAGTTAATTTTTATAATCGTCTATTTTGGTATTATGATGGCCATCGGTCCTTTGGCTGGACGGCAAATGAAAAAAGGAACATCATCCGACTTTATTCTTGCTGGGAAAAAAGCCCCTACATTATTGGTTACCGGTGGAATTGTAGCAACGATGATTAATTCAGCCACTTTGCTTGGTTTCACAGGTTCGGGATTTTCGCTTGGCATTTCCGCTTATTTTTCTGCAGTAGGCTACATGATTATCATAACCTGGATGGGGTTTTGGTTTATTCCCCGGATAAGACGAGCCAATATTGCGACAATACCTGAACTTTTTGGAAGATATTTAGGCGTTCCCCATCGTTTAGTCAGCATGGTATTGGTTATGTTTCGTGACGTTGGTGTCACGGCAGGAGCTATCATCGGTATGGCAACAATTTTCCAATTATTGTTTGATATACCGTTGGACTTGGCATTGGTGATTACGTTGGGTGTGACACTTTTCTTTACTGTCACTGGTGGCATGTGGGCCGTTATGGTGACCGATTCAATACAAACGGCGTTGTTATTAATAGGAACCATACTGTTAATCCCGTTGGGTATTGCGTATATCGGCGGATGGGAGTCCTTTACTAGCTTAATCCCTTCGACGCACGTAAATATTTGGAACGCAGGGGGATCTCAGGCATTCGCTTGGGTATTAATGGGAGCGTTTACAGCGATAGGGTATCAGACGTTAGTTCAAAGAGGATTGTCAGCTAAAAGTGAGGAAGTAGCGAAAAAAGGATTTTTGTATGGGGGAATTATAACGCTTGTTTGGTATATAGTTCCGTTTCTGATAGGAACTATAGCTGTTGTGATTTTTCCTGATATTAGTCCTGACAGTGCGTATGTCAGTATGGCAGAGCTTTTTGGCGAGTTTGGCAGTATATTTTTTATCACCCTTGTTATTGCATCATGTATATCCACATTAAGTTCAACGATTTTGACTACCAGTTCGAATTTGTCAATTGATGTGTATAAGGAATTAATAAATCCCAATGCAACTGAGAAACAAGTTGTGTTTGTTACGAGAATATCAATTTTTATAGTTGCAATTGTAGGGACGTTAATCGCCCGCGCTCTGCCGTATATTCTGGAACTCTTACTGATTGGTGGACGTATTATGGGTGCCTCACTTTCCCCAGTATTAATTTCTCTGGTTTTCTGGAAAGCATCCCGCCGAGCGCCGAAATCAACAATCAGTGCGATGGTTGTAGGTGCAATGGTAACGATTGTCAGTTTGTTAATTGGTCAAAGTGTTTCTCCCGAGGAAGAGGGCGGAGTGGTCATGCTGTGGGCTATAGATCCTGTATTACTTGGATTGCCCGTAACTATAGGAATTTTAGTGATCGGCGTATTGTTCGAGACGCGAAACAAAAATATGAATATCCCTGTAGCTGATAATGTGAAATCCAACTAACTTGAGGAGGAATTTTATATGAAATATCGTTTGGGTGTAGATACAGGAGGCACTTTTACAGACATTGCTTTATTAAACGAAGAAACGGGGGAAATTTCCGTTTCAAAAGTTCCCTCAACGCCTGATAACCCTTCACAGGCTGTCCTGAAGGGATCTAATCAGCTGTTAAAATCGGAAGGCAAATCCGCAGAGGATATTTCTTTCTTTATCCATGGAACGACCGTTGCAACAAATACACTTCTTGAACGTAAAGGAGCAAAAACAGCGCTTATAACTACGGAAGGCTTTAAAGATGTGTTAGAAATTGGCAGGCAGGCCAGGCCTGATCTTTATGATTTTCGAGCCAGGAAATCTGAAGTATTGATCCCACGGAATCTCAGGTATGAGGTATCGGAAAGAATTTTGCATACAGGTGACGTAATTAGTGATTTGGATATAGAGGAAACAAGATCGGTTATTCAACAATTAAAGAAACTAGGTGTGCAATCAATTGCTGTTAGTCTGATCAATTCATATGTCAATAATGAACATGAAAAAAGAATAAAAGGTATCATTGAAGAAGAATATGATCAGGCCTATGTCACTATTTCCAGTGAGATCTTGTCGGAATATAAAGAATATGAAAGGACCAGTTCCGTCGTTGCCAACTCTTATGTACTGCCTAAAATGAATCGATATATTCATCATTTATCAGATAACCTGAAAGCTAACGACGTTAAATCAGATTTATATATTATGCAATCCAACGGCGGGGTTATTGATGCTGAAACAGCAAGGGATGTACCTGCTCGTACAGTTTTATCGGGACCGGCTGGAGGTACGTTGGCCGGCCAGCAAATCTCACAGACGACAGATTTCAGTAACTTAATCACAATTGACATGGGCGGGACAAGTTTAGATACGAGTCTCATTAAAAATGGAGAACCACAATTTACGACTTTAAGTGAAATTAACGGAAACCCCATAAAATTCCCAATGGTTGAAATGCATACAATTGGCTCAGGCGGCGGAAGTATTGCATGGATTGATTCCGGCGGTGCTTTGCGTGTCGGGCCGCATAGTGCAGGATCAGAACCCGGACCTGTCTGTTACGACAAAGGAGGTTATGAACCGACTGTTACCGATGCAGATGTAATTCTGGGAAAAATCAATCCAGACTATATTTTAGGCGGTGACATGCAGATAAATATAGCCAAAGCCAAAGCGGCAGTCGAAGAAAAAATTGCTAAACCATTGAATTTATCTATTGAAGAGGCTGCTGAGGGAATTTTAAGAGTTGTGAATGCCAATATGGTCAGAGGCATTCGCGTAGTATCACTGGAAAAAGGGCACGACCCCCGTGATTTTGCATTAGTTGCGTTTGGAGGAGCAGGACCGCTTCATGCTGTTGATCTTGCCAGGGAACTTCTATGTGAAACAGTTATCGTCCCATCTAACCCCGGAATCACAAGTGCTATTGGCATGTTAACAGCTGATGTTCGGCATGACTATGTTCAAACAGTGGCTCAGGAAGCACACACATTGAATATTGAAGACGTTCATGACACTTTATCTGAAATGCAGCGGGAGGCTTTGGAACAATTAAACAAAGAAGGATTTGCGGAGAAAGATAAAGCGTTAGTGGTTGAATTGGATTTGCGGTATGCTAAACAGGCACATGAAATTTCTGTGCCATTAGATGTCGATTATTTGGATGATAAGCAAATAGACAAGGCTATCAATAAATTTCATGATGCTCATAAGGAAGTTTATGGTTTCAGCAGAGAGGGCGAAATTATTGAACTAGTAAATATTCGACTAATCGCGTTTGGCAATTTATCGAGAACCCGATTAAATAAAGGATACTTTAACCACAATAAAGAGGTCACACCAATCGAACACCGTAACGTATTCTTTGATGGGAACTTTTATGAAACTCCTGTTTTCAATCGCACAGATTTAAGCAATGCATTTAAATTGACAGGCCCCGCGGTTGTCGAGCAGCTTGATTCAACAATTGTTATCGGACCAAACCAAGAAGCTCAAACGGACGTTTCAGGGAATCTTATCATTAATTTAAGTTATAGGAGGGAGTCTCATAATGAGTAAGCAAACCGTTGATGCTATAACAATCGAAGTCATGAAAAATGCTTTCCAGTCCATAGCAGAAGAAATGGGAGCAACATTGATTCGTACAGCCCTTTCACCAAATATTAAAGATAGAATGGATTGTTCTACAGCCATTTACACAAATGAAGGAAAATTAATTGCTCAGGCTGAACATATACCACTGCATTTAGGATTAATGCCATCTGTTGTTGAAGAGGTTTTGAAAATATATCCGCCTAAAGACTTGAAGCCCGGAGACGCCATTCTAATCAATGATCCATATATCAGCGGTTCGCATCTGCCTGATGTGTTTTTGGTCAGCCCTGTTTTTTATGCAAATGAGCTGGTAGCTATCACGGCAAACATTGCACATCATGTTGATGTGGGCGGAATGACCCCCGGCAGTATGTCAGTAAAAGCAACTGAGATATTTCAGGAAGGACTCAGATTGCCAGCGGTACGAATTTCCAAAGAGGGTTCCATAGATGATGAAGTGTTTCGTTTGATTAAAACGAATGTACGCACGGATGTAGAGGTTGAAGGTGACTTATATGCTCAAATGGCTGCAAATAATGTCGGGGCCAATCGTTTAAGCGATTTATTTGATCGTTATGGTGTGCCGTATTTGCAGATGTGCATGGAAGAGATTATGAATTATTCTGATAGAAGAATTCGTTCGGCTATATCTCAGGTTCCCGATGGTTCGTACACATTTGAAGACTATTTAGAAGGGGATGGGGTTAATGAAGCGTTTATTAAAATCAGTACACAAGTTGATGTGATAGAAGATTCGGTGGTCGTTGATTTCACAGGCAGTGCGCCCCAGGCTGAAGGGCCGGTCAATTCTACTATTGGTGTCACAAAAGCTTGTGTATACTATGCTATTAAGTCACTAGTCGATCCGGAAGTGCCGCCGAATGATGGAACGTATCGATCCATTGACGTTAAGGCACCTAAAGGAACAATCGTAAACCCTGGTTTTCCGGCATCAGTTTCAAACGCAAATTTAAATACATCTCAACGCATCACGGATACAATCTTAGGTGCGCTTGCTTCGGTTCTGCCTGAAAGGTCTGCGGCTGCTTCTTCGGGAACAATGAATGGATTGGCAATAGGCGGGTTAACTAAAAATGGAAATGGCGAAAATGCTTATTTTTCATATGTTGAAACATATGGCGGCGGGCAAGGTGCTACCGATGGACTTGATGGTATGGATGGGGTTCATACGAACATGACAAACACTCTAAACACACCTGTTGAGGTGATTGAAACATCATACCCGTTATTAGTGCGAGCATATGGACTAGTTGATGGCAGCGGCGGAAGCGGAGAGTACCGTGGAGGCATGGGACTTATGAGAGAGATAGAAATTAACTGCGAACGTGCCACACTTACATTAATGTCGGAACGTCAAAAAATCCGACCATGGGGATTATTTGGCGGTAAAGAAGGAGCTCCTTCCAGTTGCTTTATTACGTATCCGAATGGTGAATCGAAAGAAGTATCTTCAAAGGTCACATTAACACTGGAAAAAGGGACAGTGATTTCATTCCGTTCCGCAGGCGGTGGCGGCTATGGGTATGCATCAAAAAGGGATAAAGACATGATTAAGAAAGATGTAGAGATTGAGAAGATTACGGCTGAGGAAGCGCTGAATGATTATGGAATTGCTGTTGACATATGAATGTCTGTCACTTCCCGTTTTTTATCGAATTTCACCCCATTTGTGGAAGTTTACTTTATCCTATCAATTACCGGAAGAAAAGTGTCATGTACTTTTGCTGCATGACACTTTTTCCGTATGGAGGAAGGGGATAGCGACTGCGCAATTCGCGCAAATAGTTAGACCTACAGCCCCCGCCTTCCCACAATAGAATACTTTCAGTGTAAGCCATTGTTATTCAGAGAGCCGACCCTTAGTTAATTTCATAATGTTGTAATGTCATTCTCACGATGGATGTCGTCCAATCGTGATATCTTGTCCACTGAATCGGGCTGATTCTTTCCCAAATCTATGATCAGTGACTCTATCAAGGTGATAGTAGGAACAATGCTGTATCTGTTCTTGCTTTGGGCGGCTATCAGATGGGCGTTGCTGTCCTGTATAATTGGACATGTTTCAAGGTCAGTGATCACAACAATATTTATATCCAAATTTTTGCTGCAATACTTTACAAAATCAATCGCCTGTTTTGCATAGGGGGATAAAGCAATGACTACCAGAGCATCCCCTTCTTTGAATTTCAATGATTCATCATAAATGAAGTCAGAATTCAAACTTAACTGATTCATGTGATCAAGTATACCTCTCAGCATCATTTCAAAATAAAGCGCCAGTGATTTGGAGGTTCTCATTCCGAGGAAATGTACGTTATCTGCGTCGAGGAGTATTTTTAAAAACGTTTCATATTCTTTCATATCAGTTTCCCTCAACACAGTCTCTATATCGTCTATGCTGCTTTGTCCCACTTTGACAAGGGAATTTTCAGCATCATCCATTTCTTCCAATGACTTTTTCAAGTGCCACCATGTATTTTGCTTGTTGCTGAAGTTATATTTAATGATATCGTTTTTGAAGTTCGGGTATTTTTTATAACCTGCCTTCTCGATGAATCGCAATATAGTGGTCGTCCCAACGCCACTCTTTTCCGATAATTCTTTAATCGTCATGGTTGAAACCTCATCGATGTGGTTAATAATGAATTTACAGATTTTCCGTTGTTTCTTCGGAAGACCATCCTGTATTTCCACTAGTTTTTCTTTCAGGTTATTGTGCATATTAATTCCCCCTAACCTTTATTATATAAATATTTCATTAAATGTATATAGGAAAAATTATTCCTTATTATAATTTAACGGTTTATTTTTTCCTTTTATAATGGTATAGTGTTATTAAAATAATGAAAGGGGTTGCAGATATGGGATTCAACGTTTGGAATATCCTGACTGATGTCGGTCTGATATCTTTGCTGTTGTTGATAGGCATGTTGCTAAGAGCAAAAATTGGTTTGCTCCAGCGTTCTTTTATGCCGGCAAGTATCATTGCAGGAATTCTTGGGTTGGCTTTCGGCCCCAATGGGTTTGGTATTATCCCATTTTCAAATTTCATAAGCGATTATCCGGGAATTTTGATTGCTGTTGTATTTGCAGCTCTCCCTATGTCCACCCCGAAATTTAAGTGGTCAGAAGTAGTGGATAAAGTCGGAGCATTGTGGTCTTATTCCCAAATCATCATGCTTCTGATGTGGGGCGGGGGATTGCTCTTTGCACTTATATTGCTTGTTCCAATATTCGATGTGCATAATGGTTTCGGTTTGATATTGGCAGCAGGTTTTGTGGGCGGACATGGAACGGCCGCAGCCATAGGGGATGCTTTCGCCCAGCAGGGGTGGGAAGCAGCGACATCCCTTGCCATGACCTCTGCAACGATTGGTGCAATACTGGCAATTATTGTCGGTATGGTATTGATAAAATCCAGTGCAAACAAAGGTTATTCAAACTATATCAGTAGTTTTCATCAGTTGCCTGAAGAACTGAAAACGGGTCTTCTTCCTAAAAGTAAAAGAAGCTCTATGGGAACTGAAACAGTCTCCAGTATTTCAATCGATCCTTTGGTGTTCCACTTGGCACTAGTTGTGCTTGCTACAACCGTTGGATATTATTTAAGTCAATTTGGTGAGTCACTTTATGCTAATCTGGCTATTCCTGCTTTCTCACTTTCATTCCTTGTGGGACTCATTATGAGGCAGCTGATGCAGAAGGCGGGCGCAGATGATTACATTGACAAAAGTGTGATGTCCAAAATAAGCGGAAGTGCGACCGATATTCTTGTTGCTTTTGGTATTGCATCTATTAATCTGACAATTGTTGCTGATAATCTTGTGCCATTTACAATCCTGATTATCTTTGGAATAATAGCTTCCTACTTTTTCTATAAAGTAGTATCAAAGTATTACTTCCAGGAAAACTGGTTTGAAAAAGGTATCTTTACTTTCGGTTGGATCACAGGAGCTGTCGCAATGGGGATTGCACTATTAAGAATTGTAGATCCAAAATTGAAAAGCAACACCCTGGATGAATTCGGCCTTGCATATATACCAATTGCGCCAGTGGAAATTTTAATCATTACGTTTGCACCTTTATTCATTTTAAATAGTCAGCATTGGCTGTTTACAATTATAACCATTGGAGCGAGTGCTGTTATTTTTATCTTTTCTTACTCTAAAAAATGGATTAAATTCAAGTATAAGGAGAATGCTTAATGTCTGAAAAACTGGAATTACTCTATCTTAAGGAAGAGGAAGTTATTGAAGCTGGCGTTTTGAACATGGACAATTGTATCAGCACGATTGAAGAGATGTTCAGACTGATTGGTAAAGGGGACTATATCATGGGCGGGCCGAACAGGAATGATCATGGCCTGATGCTGTGGTTCAACGAAGAAGAGCCATTCGAAAATATGCCTAAAGCAGGACCGGACAGGAGGTTTATGTCTTTGATTGCCTACCTGGGCGGAGAATTTGACGTCGTGGGTAACAAATGGTATGGGTCCAATATTGAAAACCTTAACAAAGGATTGCCCCGCTCAATTCACACTTTTACGCTGAATGATAAGGACACAGGCGCGCCGCTTGCCATCATGGCTGGAAATCTGGTCAGTTCAGCCAGAACTGGCGCAGTTCCCGGCGTGTTTTCAAAACACCTTGCGAAAAAGAATTCGAAAGTTTTGGGAGCAATAGGCGGGGGCGCGATCAACCAGTCCTGCATCGATGCTATCACGACGACTGTTAATAGTCTTGATAAAGTAGTACTATTTGATATTAATGTTGAAAAAGGAAAACAGATCGCCCAAAAGCTTGAGGAACAGATTAAGCTGCCGGTTGAAGTTGTGGATGATATGGATGAATGCATGAGTCAATCTGATATTGTGACAGTTGCGACATCCGGCAAAACGAAACCGGAGTTCAAAGAGGAAAGCATTAAGCCGGGTGCTCTTATTATTCTGACGGGAGCAGCAGGATTTTCGGATGCATCGTACCAGAATCATAGAGTTGTCGCAGATATGTGGTCGATGCACGAGAAGTGGCTGGAAGATGGTGTGAGCCATCCTGATGGCATCTCAAGCATCACGAGCTGGACAATGTCAGGGCAGCTATTGGAAAAAGTTCATAACGGCGAATATGACAGCAGCAAAATCGATGATATTGGAGACATCATCGCGGGGGAAAAAGAAGGCAGAAAATCCGATGATGAAGTGATAATTTGCATGACTGGAGGCCTCCCGACAGAAGACGTCGCATGGGGATATAAGGTTTACCAGAATGCATTGGAAAATAACATTGGTACAAAGCTTCCACTGTGGGATAGCTCGTATTTGATGAAGTAGGCTATATACAGTGTTGTCTTGAGTAACCAGAAATATTAGTAAGCTCAAAAACCCGCCTTTCATATAGAGAGGCGGGTTTGTTTGAGTTTTTGGGGGTATTTCTATGATTTCTATGAGAAATGAAAAGGAGCCTTCCTAGTTTTTAGCGTTTGTTGGCTCCTAATTATTGTCGGAGCTTTCTTTTTATATAAACGGTTAGTTAGGCAACATGCTATACAGGTAGTCGCAATACTACTCTGTCGATAATCTAGTATTTTTGTGAACGCTGTCATATAGAGAATCCAAATGTAGGATCAACCAATTACCCGGTACAACCGCTCAACCGCCTCTGCGATTTGATCTTGTTTAATACTGGCAAAACCAATAACAAGCTGGATATTTGCCGATTTTTTAGCCTCACTTTCCAGTAAAAACCGCCTGATTGTATAGATTTCCAGTTTTTCTCCTTGGGCTTTGTCCATGATTTCGTTGTAGCTTTTATCTGTATGGAATGTTGCCAAAAAGTGGAGACCGGCTGGTATATCGTTTATGTGGATCATATCCTGAAATTTCAAGCGTAGTGCTTCAACTAATTGTTTTCGTTTCATTTTATAATGCTGATTCATTCGTTTAATGTGCTTTGCATATTCACCGCTTTGTATAAAATCGTGCAAAGTGTACAAATGGAGCGAATTGCTTCCTTGTATCCAATCTGAATAATGATGGCGATACATTTCGAGTAACTTGGGCGGCAATATCATGTAACTGATGCGAAAACTCGGTAGAAGTGTCTTGGAAAAGGTACCGACATAAATCACACGGTGGTTTTGATCAAGGCTCTGTAAGGAAGGAATATGATAGGTCCCGTATTTGAATTCACTATCATAGTCGTCCTCTATAATGTATCGATCCTCGCGCATAGCAGCCCAATTCAATAGCTCAACCCTTCTGGAAATTGGCATGATCGTTCCAGTCGGAAACTGATGTGATGGTGTAACGAACAAAAAATGAGGATTCGAAGCTTTTACTTCCCTAATATCCATTCCCTCTTTATCTAACGTAATTGGCAACACTTCAAGCTTTAAGCTCTTTAATAATTGAAAAATACGTGAATAGCCCGGATTTTCGACGGCTACTTTTGTATTTGTGGGCTGCATAGTCATCAACTGATTAATTAATGGTTGTGTTCCGGAACCGATAACGATTTGCTCGGGCTCACACGTTACGCCTCGTGTTAAGCCAATCATATCAGAAATGGTCTTTCGTACTGTAAAAGGGCCTTGTGGGTGTGTGATTTTGGAAAGTTCCGAGCTATACTGATTAATCGCTTTTTGCTGGCTTTTCATCCATTCATGAAACGGAAATTTTGTGCTGTCCATTTTGATGTGCGATAAGGAAAGCCAGTCTTCTTTATGGTCGGATGTTTCCTTTAAATGATCCGGTAATTTATCTGCCTTTCGAGCATAACCACTAATGAAATGGTCGATATCTTCAACGAAATAACCCTTTCGTTCAATTGTATAAATGTAACCTTCCGCAAGTAATTGTTCATAAGCAGTGGCAACCGAATTGATGCTTATTCCCAATTCATTCGCCAATTGTCTTTTCGATGGCAACTTATCATCAGCGGAAATTTTATGTTCTAGAATGAATCTCTTAAGTTTTTCGTAAACTTGCTGATAAATATAATTAGCGTTTTCACTTTGATCGATATGGAATTTAATCATTCTCATCACCTGGTACCTAAATTTTATTAATTCTGGTACTTTTCACTATACCAATAAACTATCATAATCGTTTATAAATTCATAGTATATCGTCAATAAAGGAGGTTCCATTTTATGGAAACGGTTACGACTGATACAAAAGCACTGCAGGAGAAAAGAGAAAACTATATACCAAAAGGGGTTAGCAATGGTAATTCAAATATAGTAAAAGATGCAATCGGTGCCACCGTTACGGATATTGATAACAATGAATGGATTGACTTTGCAGGGGCTATTGGGACATTAAATGTCGGTCATACGCATCCGAAAGTAACGACCGCCGTTAAAGAACAAGCCGATAAATTTTTACATCCTGGCTTTAATGTCATGATGTATGAAGGTTATATCAATTTAGCAGAAAAGCTATGTCAAATTACACCAGGTCATTTCAATAAACAAGCCCTTCTTCTGAATTCAGGGGCGGAAGCGATTGAAAATGCGATAAAAGTGTCCAGAAAATATACCGGCAAGCAAGCCGTTGTTTCGTTTGAACGTGGATTCCATGGAAGAACAAATTTAACTATGGGCATGACAAGTAAGGTTAAACCGTACAAATTTGGCTTTGGTCCATTTGCACCGGATATTTATCAGGCGCCATATCCGTATTTGTACCATAAGCCCAGTCAGTTGACCGATGACGAATATGTCGATCAGGTTATCAGAGACTTTGAAGATTTTTTTGTCTCATCCGTTGCCCCGGAAAACGTTGCATGTGTTGTGATGGAGCCGGTTCAAGGTGAAGGTGGTTTTATTATTCCGCCGAAGCGATTTGTCCAGTATGTCAAAGAATTCTGTGAGAAACATGGTATTGTGTTTGTAGCAGATGAAATTCAAACCGGATTCGGCCGTACCGGAAAGTTATTTGCGGTTGATCATTTTGATGTTGAACCTGATCTCATGACGGTTTCAAAATCGATGGCTGCCGGATTGCCATTAAGCGGTGTAGTGGGCAAGAAGGAAATTTTGAACGCTGCCAACCCAGGTGAGCTGGGTGGAACGTATGCTGGAAATCCGGTAGCTTGTTCAGCAGCTCTAGCTGTTATCGATGTGATGGAAGAGGAGAACTTACCTGAAAAAGCAGATGTCATTGGGCGAAAAATTGAAGGGAAGCTGCAGGAGTTACAGAAAAAATATGAATTTGTTGGCGAGATTCGTAGACTTGGCGCAATGGTTGCCGTTGAAATTGTGGAAGACCGTGAGTCGAAACGGCCAGATAAACAAAAAACGAGCGACATTACTGCGAACGCCAATCAAAACGGATTATTACTTCTTTCCGCAGGGATAAATTCGAATATCGTTCGGTTCCTTGCACCACTCGTAATAACTGATGAAGAATTGGAAAAAGGATTGGATATATTGGAGCAGACTTTTGTATAAATGGGATTTTATAGTGGAAATTGTGGCTGGTTTTGTCGCTTTTCCTCTTCAGGACTAATAGCTGGAAGGGAGTCTATGCCATGACAGAGATACTGCAGGTGAAAAATCCTGCAACAGGAGAACGTGTGCAGGATGTGAAAATAAATACCGAGGAAGAAATACTGGAGGCCTTAAAAAAAGGTCACGCAGCTTTTAAGCAATGGTCCAACGTAAATGCACATGAACGGTCAAGATTGTTAAAGAAATGGTCGGATCGGATTCAGGACAATAAAGAAGATATTGCGAACGTCATGACGTTGGAAAGTGGGAAGCCCATCAAGGAATCCCTGGGGGAAGTGGATTATGCAACCAGTTACATAGACTGGTATGCGGAAGAGGCAAAACGTATTTATGGGCGTACGATCCCAGCCAATACAGAATCCAAACGTATCATTGTTACGCGTCAGCCAGTTGGACTTGTTGCAGCCATTACACCATGGAATTTCCCGGCGGCCATGATGACGAGAAAGGCTGCACCGGCCCTCGCTGCAGGGTGTACGTTCGTGGTGAAACCAGCAGAGGAAACCCCTCTGACAACAATTAAACTTATTGAGTTGGCACATGAGGCTGGAATACCTGAAGATGCAGTTCAATGTGTAAACGGGTATGGCAATGAAGTCGGGAAACTGTTCACCGATAGTGAATACGTGCGCAAAATTACATTTACAGGGTCAACCCCAGTCGGAAAACATCTCATTAAAAACAGTACAGATACATTGAAACATGTCTCGATGGAATTAGGCGGGCATGCCCCGCTGATTATCGCAGAAGATGCGGATCTTGATTTTGCAGTCGCTCAAACGATTGCTTCCAAGTTCAGAAATGCCGGCCAAACGTGTATATGTGCGAACCGTGTGCTTGTACATGAAAATATAGCCGAGGAATTCTCGGCCAAATTAACCAAAGAAGTTAGTAAACTAACAGTAGGGAATGGAATGGAAGAACAGACACAAGTTGGACCTGTGATTAATGAAAAAGGCTATGATAAGGTGATTTCACAGCTTGAGGACGCCACTGAAAAGGGAGCAGAGGTGTTATGTGGAAATCAATCTGATGCCAACAGAAAAGCAGGTTATTTTTATATCTATCCAACTGTACTCAAAAATGTAAACGAAAGTATGAAAATGATGCAGGAGGAAACATTTGGTCCGGTTGTGCCGATTACAACCTTTAACGAAACTGCAGAGGCGGTCAAAATTGCTAACGGCACACCATTTGGGTTGGCTGCCTATTTCTTTACCAACGATTACCGCACGGGAACATATTTACATGAAAACTTGAACTTTGGCATTGTTGGTTGGAACGATGGGGCCCCATCCGCCGCACATGTACCATTTGGTGGTATGAAAGAGAGCGGTTTGGGCCGTGAAGGTGGCATAGAGGGAATAGAGCCTTATTTGGAAACGAAGTATTTGTCGGTGGGTGGAATAGTATAAAATCGTCTTATGATTTAAAAAGCAGTTAGATTAATATCAGAAATTTAAGAGGTCTTGCTGTATCTAGTAATTGATACTAGAATATTAATAACCAATCAAAATTTTGAATAATCTGTACCAACAAAAACTTACTTGGTGGTGACTACAACTATGAATATTGAAGTGTTAATTTTATTTATTAATGCAACGTTGGTAACTGTATTATCTTCCGTTGTTGTAATTGCTATACTCCGAAAGCAATACCTTCCTGCCATCAGAAAAGCTGAACAGGAGGAGCAGAATAAAGAACGTTATAACAGCAATGACGATCAAGAAAATTTAAATTAAGTGAGAGATACAGGCGGAGGGGTAAAAATGGCTGTTACAATATTTGTGATTGTTTTGTTACTTTATGTTGTTATAGGGGGTATTCTAACCCGCTTTGTAAAAAACAGTGATGATTTTTATGTAATGGGAGGAAAAGGTTCCACCCTTCTTATCGTTGGCACGTTAGCGGCAACTTATCTTAGTGCAACGACATTATTAGGAATTGCAGGACAATCTTATGCTGAAGGACCGTTAGTGATCGCAGCACTAGGCTCATTTGGGGCTTGGTTAGGAACACTGCTTGCAGTGATTTATGTCGGTAGAAAAATGAAGGCATTGGGTTGTAAAACGATGCCGGATTATTTTGAAAAGCGATTTAATAATAAGTGGGTCAGTGTTGTAGCTACATTGATTATGATTGTGGGATTAATTGGATATGGGGTCACTCAATTTATCGGTGCAGGTCTGGTTTTGAGTGAAATGACCAATATTAATTTTGAATTATTAGTTGTGTTATTTACAATCGCGCTAATCGTGTTCACCGCGTTTGGCGGGATGTATGGGGTGGTTGTTACTGACACAATTATGTTTTTTACGATGCTGGCAATTTCAGTTGTAATTGCTCCGATGATCATCGGACAAGCTGGTTTTGACCAAATGAAAAGTCTGTCAGAAACGATACCAGGTTATTGGACGATTGCGGGAGCAGAAAATCGGCCTCTAGGTTGGTCAATTTCGCAGTTTCTTGTATGGATTTTATTTTTTACTTGTATCCCAGCACTTGTCTCACGCGTTTTTCCTGCAAAAAATGATTTTGTTATCCTGAAGACGGCAATAATTGGTGTGTTTTTCGCTCCCTTTATGCAATTAATCGTTTTTATTGCAGCAGGTGGCATGCAAGTACTTGATCCAAATATTACACCAACAGATAATGCAATGGTTGTTGGATTTATGGAATATACGCCGCCAGCAGTAGCTGGAATAGGACTTGCAGCTTTGATGGCCTCGATTATGTCGACGGCTTCAACGTTGTTTGTATTAGTCGGATTCGCACTTTCCCGTGATGTTTATGAAAAGATATTTGAAAAAGATCTGGATGAAAAACAACGTCTCAGTACAGCGAGGATAGGACAAGTAGTTGTCGCTGTTATTATCTGTATTATTTCCATTTTTCAACCATCAGCTATTTATTGGATTTCAATTTATGCAGGGTCTATATTTGCGGTAGGCTGGCTACCAACTATTGTAGCTTCGTTTGAATGGAAACGTATGAACTCGAAAGCAGCTCTTGTCAGTATGATAATGGGCGTTGCAACGTTTATCCTTTTTGGTGAACTTATAAGGGTTGGCGTGATAACGGTGCCTGAAGGGGTAGATGAGCTCATGATCGCCATCTGTTTTTCCGTTGGATCACTCATAGTTGCTGCTCTGCTTACAAAGCCGAACTCTTATGAACTGCAATATTATAGTAAAATGAAACAAACAAGTATGGCGAAACAAACCATTAACGAGTTCCTAAAGAAACCAAATGGTCTGGCTGAAATCAAAAAACAGTATAAGCAAATTATTGTTACAGCAGTGGTCGTTACACTAATTTCTGTAGGGATTTGGGGATACTTCTTTATCCAACTTGGTTTGGGATAATTGATTAGGAGTGTTCAAGTTGAATTTTTTAAAGAAGAAAGTCAATTTTAAACGACTTAAATACACAATTGATAAAAGTTCAGAAATCGGAAAAATCCCGGGGAATGGCCTGAGAAGGCTTGCTCTTTCTGACGAGGATAAAGAGATGCGGGATTTATTTAAATATTGGATGAAAGATTCAGGTTTAGCTGTTCGAGTAGATGATTTTGGCAATATGTACGGAAGAAGAGAGGGGGATACAAATCAATCTCCCATTGTAGTAGGCTCTCATTTGGATACGCAGCCTAGTGGTGGTCGATTTGATGGCATTTTAGGTGTACTAATAGCCTTGGAAGCTGTTAGAACCCTTAATGATTATGGTATAGAAACAACCAGGCCAATTGAAATCGTTAATTTTACAAATGAAGAAGGTGCCCGGTTTGAACCGCCTATGATGGCATCAGGGGGCCTGGCTGGTACATTTAGCCGTGATTTTATATATACGAGAACAGATCGTGAAGGAAAAAGTTATGGCGATGAATTGACACGGATTGGTTACGATGGAAAACAAGAAAATAGGCTCAAAGATTTTTTCGCATTTATAGAGCTGCACATTGAACAAGGGCCTGTATTAGAAAAAGAAAATATTTCAATCGGTGCTGTAGAGGGAATTCAAGGAACGAATTGGCTTGAAGTGACAGTTACAGGTGAATCAGACCATGCGGGTCCTACACCAATGGATATGAGAAAGGATGCACTGACAGCAGCATCAAAAATGGTAAGTATGATTGAGAATAAAGCAAAGAAGTATGGTGTTTCAGCAACAGTAGGACGTTTTTCTGTAAGTCCAGATGTCGTTAATTGCGTTCCAGGTGAAGTCGTGTTTTCGCTGGATCTCCGGCATCTCGACAATGATATAAGAATAACAGCTTTAAATGAAATGAAAAAAGAAATAGAAGTCATTGCAGCTAATCGTGATGTTTCGGTAAATATCAAAAATTTATGGGATAGTGAGACAGCTGTATTTAATAACGTAATTGTAAACATGATTTCAGAAACCTCAAACCAATATGGTTACTCAGTTAAAAGAATACCTAGTGGTGCTGGTCATGATGCGAAATACATGAATGACATGGGACCAACGGCAATGGTTTTTCTGCCAAGTGTAAACGGAAAAAGTCATGATGTTTCAGAATTAACCTTGGATAAAGACATAGAACAAGGAGCAGATGTTGTGTTTGGCGTCATTCAGAAACTTGCAAATTATGATAAAGAACTTGGTTAAAATAATATTTTGAAAGCATAATCTCCCTTTCGAATAAAGTTGACTTCGTAATTGGATGAATCAATCGTTCGAATAGTCTATTAAATTTAATGGAGGCGATAACATGTCGGTAAAAACAGGATTCATTTGTGATGAAAGTTATTTTTGGCATCAAACTGGGAATGGTGCTTTGAATATTCAATCTGGGGGATGGGTTCAGGCGGATACACATGCGGAAAATCCGGAGTCAAAGCGTCGTGTCAAAAATTTGTTGGAACGATCCAGATTTATGGATGAATTGCAACAGATATCACCCAGGGAGGCAACCCGTCAAGAAATCTTGATAAATCATAGTAAGGAATATATTAATAAGATAAAAGAATTAAGTGATGCTGGCGGTGGCGATGCTGGTGTGCATGCAATTGTCGGTCCTGATTCCTATGAGATTGCCTTGAAGTCGGCAGGTGGTGTAATGACATCCGTCGATGCAGTAATGGAAGAGGAAGTTCAGAATGCGTATGCACTCGTCCGACCGCCTGGTCATCATGCTGAGCCTGCTGAAGGGATGGGCTTTTGCCTGTTTAACAATGTGGCGATTGCGGCAAAATACGCACGTGAAAAATACGGCCTGAAACGTATCGCAATATTGGATTGGGATGTTCACCATGGTAATGGAACAGAAACAGCATTTGAAAATGACTCAGATGTATTATTCATTTCCGTTCACCAGGAAAACATTTTCCCGAAAGACCGTGGTGCCATAACGTATACTGGAAAAGGAGACGGTGAGGGTTATACGGTCAATATTGAGCTACCGGCCGGAACCGGGGATGAAGGCTATTTTTATGCTTTTGATCAATTGATTGCGCCAGTCTTTGACCAATATGCCCCGGAACTGATCTTCATTTCTGCTGGTCAGGATGCAAGCCGGTTTGATCCGATTGGGCGGATGTCCGTGACGGCTGAAGGGTATTTTCAAATGAGTAAACGTATTAAAAAACTGGCTGAAAAACATAGCAGCAACCGAATAATTGCCTGTCATGAGGGAGGATACAGCACCGCTTATGTTCCATTTTGTACATTGCGTGTGATCGAAGCGTTAAAAGGGAAGCGAAGTCAAGTGGACGACCCGTTTGATCAAGGATTCCATGAAGGCCCAATCTATCCGCATCAAAAGGAGGCTGTTCAACGGGCGATTGAGGTACAAAGAGCGTACTGGGATCTTAAGTAGCATATGATGGCTGGGGCAAAAGCGGCAGAGAAAGAAGCACAACAGAAGGCAGAAGAATTAGAACAAACCGCAAAAGAAGTGGAAAAAAATACAGCAGAGGCAATTGCCCGTAAGCTATTGCAAAATGGGGTGGACATTGGATTTGTTGCAGATTTCTGATTTGACTAAAGCTGAAGTTATGGAAATTCAGCGTGAATTACAGTAAAGGGATACCGGCAGCTTCCCGAAAAAAGTACGAGATGCGTTGAAAGATGCGATGGCACGGAAGTTTCTGTGTCATCTTTTTACGTTACTGGATGGTTGTCGTGTTTAGGACTTTAGTGACTGTAACAATCCGCTTCGGGTTCATAGGTTGTGACAAAGGAGATTCAATTGTAGTATTGTGTGTAGAGTGATGGCTTCAGAGTTTAAATACAAAGAGCAGGCGGGGTGACTTCGATGAATCTATCACGTTTTCATAAACGATTAATTGTGGCAATAACACTATCCGCATCGTTTTTATCTGTACTGACGCAATTTCTACTGATTACGGCTTTTCCGAAAATCATGCAGGAGTTTAGCGTTGACTCGACTGATGTTCAATGGCTTACAACTGTTTATATGCTAACGATTGCCGTTCTTATTCCGATAACGGCTTATTTTATTGACAGGTTTAAAACGCGCCATTTAATGATGAGCGCCATGTTTTTGTTTTTGGCAGGTACGTTGATCTGTTTAGTGGCACCTTCTTTTCCCGTTTTGCTGGTAGGGCGCGTATTTCAGGGTATGGGCTCCGGCATTATGATTCCGCTAATGCAGACGATTTTGTTTCTTATGTATCCGAGGGAAAAAAGAGGATTTGCAATGGGCCTGGCCGGGCTTGTGATTAACGTTGCGCCTGCGGTTGGCCCACCTATATCCGGTGTGTTGGTCAACTATTTTGACTGGCGTGCTTTATTCCTGGTGACACTACCGATTGCAGCGCTTATTTTGCTTATGGCTTATCTGTTTATGCGCAATGTTACAGAACAGCGGGACACGGATATTGATCCTTTATCGATTTTATTGTCAACAGCTGGTTTTGGCGGCATGCTGTATGCCTTTAATAAAATGGAGGAAAGCGGGATAGGCGATCCGGCAGCGCTTGGTGTTATGATTGCAGGCGCTGTGGCACTGGCTTTATTTGTGTACCGGCAGCTGCGGCTTTCGGCACCGATTTTGGAGGTTCGTGTGCTTAAAGTACCTCTTTTTGCACTTGTAACATTTATTTCGATCCTGTCGTTCAGCTTACTCATATCAACTGAGACGATATTGCCGATGTATGTTCAGAACGCGCAGCAATATTCAGCATTCTACGGCGGCCTGATCGTGATGCCCGGAGCTTTGACACTTGCCATCATGTCTCTGTTTGCCGGAAACTTATTTGACAAATACGGTGGTAAAATCATTGCGATTACCGGTTTCGTTCTGCTCACTTTAAGTACAATCGGTTTTCATTTTATTCTTGGACTCGAAACGCCATTCGCTGTAACGATGGTTTTATTCATGCTTGCCATGGGCGGCGTGGGTATGATCAATATGCCGATTATGACCGCCGGTATCAATGCGTTGCCTGATGATTTGATTCCGCATGGGACGGCGGTCATCAATACAGCCCGTCAATTTGGAGGATCACTTGGCTTAACGTTTATCATCTCCTTTATCAGCGGTGCTGAAAGCGGGACTGGAAACATAAACCCCGCTGATTACCTGGTCGGTGTGAAAACCGCCTTTTTCATCGCATTTCTGTTTGCCGTGACGGGATTGCTTCTTTCTCTGTTTATAGAGAGGAAAAAGGGATAACCGCTATATTGAGGGAAAGGTCATATACACTAAGCGTGTTTGAAAATCGATCGAGCGATGAGGGCATTGCCTAGGGAGTTACCATCTCATTAAGAAAAAGCTAATGAAGACTTTTTCCGTAACTACCACGCACTAATTGTTGAAATTTATCAATAATAACAAGATAATAAGAATAAGGCGTTTCATCCAATAGGTAAGCAGGGAGGAAGAAAGATGTCAAACGTTACAAATATGAAAATTCCGGAGCTTAAAAAGAACTTGAAAGAACTTAATCACAAAGAACTCATAGCGGTCATTACTGATTTATATAAACTAGATAGTGAGGTCAAGGATTATTTAACGTTGAAATTTACGGGTGAGGAAAAGAAACAGGAGCTATTCGACCGTGCGGAGAAGGAGATCAGGGATGAATTTTTTCCTGATCAAGGGTTTGGCAAGTTGCGCCTTGCCAAGGCAAAAAAAGCATTCACTGATTTTAAAAAACTCACAAATGATCAGATAGGAACACTTGATTTAATGCTTTGTTATGTCGAATTCGGGACTGAGTTTACTCAGACATATGGTGACATAGATGAGAGGTTCTATGTCAGTATGGAATCCGTGTATGCCCAAGTTATTTCTGCTTGTGATAAAGACAGAACATTATTTGAACAATTAAATGACCGTTTATATGGCGTCGTTATTGATTCAGGTGGAATCGGCTGGGGTTATCATGATAATTTGACAGATATGTATCACTCGCTGAAATGGCTGGATGAGGATGAAGATTGATAGGGAAAAATGTTGAGTTGTTTTGCTTCAATAATCGTATCTGATGACATATTCCTCTAAAATATTACCCGGGCAATAAAAATGCGAAATGATGTCGAGGTTTGCTCAACAAATAGACATGAATTTACCTTGGTTAACAGCTGTTTGTTTGAGTGTGAACAATCCGGTGAGAAGTTTTAAATTAAGATACAGGATCAATCATGTTCATTCGCAGTACCAAAAGAAGGTTGGCTACCGATGTAAACACAACACAGAAGTCTCTTACTCTATTAATAATAACAGAAAAAGTGCCATGTATTGTTTTATCATGACACTTTTTCTGTTTGGGTGAGATCACCGTAGTTCCGCCGTGGTATTCAAATACTCTTCTTCCCAATAACGGTCTTTATATAATCAACAAAATATCCTAAACCTTATTAATTAAAGGCGGGTAGTCAACAGTTGTGAAATCCTGGATGGTTTCGATAAATTTCGCCATCGTATTGGTTAAGTATGAGTCTTTGTGCCATATAAAAACAGTTGATATGTTGCTGTATTCATCAGGAATATCATGGCAGTGAATAGCACCATCCAGTTCTAATTGACGAACTGTGGATTGTGGTACAAGACTTATTCCAAGTCCCGACCTGACACTGCCTAAGATCGTTTCCAATGTGCCAAATTCCATTACGTTTGCATTTATAACGCCTTCATCATAAAGCCACTTTTCCAAATTAGCCCGATAACTGCACCCTTCACTGAAAACGAGCAGTGGTTCTTGTTTAAGATCTTCAAAGGAAAGTTTTTCGTTGCTTGATATTAATACCAGCTTTTCCTGGAATACTTCAACTTGTTCGATTTCCGGGTGAGAGCCGAAACCCGTGACAAATGCACCATCAAGTTTCCGGTTCAAAATTTGATTGATTAATTCTTTTGTGACGTCAGTTATTAGTGATAAATCAACTTTGGGGTAGTTTCTATGGTAGGATGATAAAATGGCTGGCAGTTTAATAACCGTTTCCACTGTGCCAATTTCCAGTGTTCCTAAGGGACTGTCGGAATCGTGAAATGCTTTTTCCATTTCATCCAGCAAGAGCAGAATTTTGTCTGAGTAGTTTAGAAGTTTCTTTCCTTCAGAATTGAGCGTAGTTCCTCGGCTGTGGCGGTGAAATAATTCTGTTTGTAAATTTGATTCCAGGGATTTTATTCTGGATGTCACATGTGACTGTACATAACATAGCTCATCAGCGGCTTTACTGATGCTTCCATGGTGCGCAACACTTTGAAAAATAAGCAAATCTTTTATTTCCATTAGCATCCCTCCAACAAACAATTCGGCATTAACCATTCAGTTATAGAGATATAAGCCATCTATTTTAATCATTATACAGGATAGCAGTTTAATTTTATAATAATTTTAAATATTTAACAAGGTTGTAACTGCATAAATAGTGAAAACTAGCTATAGTAGCTCTTTACGGCTATAGATTAGACAGTAAAATTGTTCGATATCAGTCTCAATGATGAAAACCATCAGTTCAAATCATTATACATGAAAACGCTTACGTTATACAATACAATAAACTAATAATTAACTAAAATTTGAAATTTATATATAGGGGGGTCACATATCCAGGAACCATGACAATGTAATTTTAGGTGAATGGCAGCTTATTGCAAAAATCTCAGTAGGGCGAAAAGCAAAGATGGTTTTGTATCACTGGTTCTACCTTAAATGAGAGGAGACTAAGAATGGTTCGAGTTGGAGTGGATGTTGGCGGTACATTTACTGATCTGGTATTAGTTGATGAAATAACGAATAAAATTAATGTACACAAGGTTCCGAGTACAACGCACGACCAATCTGTTGGTGTTATTAAAGGAGTAAAAGAACTCTGTGCAATAAGCGATGTGGACGTTGAGGATATTGATTATGTTCTGCACGGTACAACCGTTGCAACGAATATTACCATTGAAGGAAATGGTGCGAAGGTAGGTATGCTGACAACGCGAAATTATCGGGATATTCTTCATATTGCCCGTCATAAAAAGGTGGAGAATTTCTCGATTCAGCAAAGCCTTCCCTGGCAGGATAACCCTCTGGTGAAGCGACGGCACCGTCTCCCTATTACGGAAAAACTTCAAGCACCTGATGGGCGTATCCGCACCCCGATGGAGGAAGAGGAAGTGCGGGATGCTGTTAAAAAATTGAAAGCAGAAGATGTGGATGTCATTATTGTTGGCTTTCTTTTTTCGTTTCTTAATGATGTCCATGAAAAACGGGCAAAAGAAATTGTTAAGGACATCTGGCCGGAAATAACTTGTTTTACATCCAGTGAAGTTGCGCCCCGTATACGTGAGTATGAACGTTTCAGTACGACCGCCATGAACGCTTTTGTTGCGCCTAAAGTAAATCAGTATATTGATAACCTGGTTTCATCACTTGAAGAAGCTAACGTAAAAGGAAAGCTGCAGATCATGCAGTCTTCCGGCGGGATGGCGTCGTCCCAGAAGGCCACCATGACGCCGATGAATCTATTGAAATCAGGACCTGCCGGGGGAGTACTGGCATCTTCATGGTGGGGAGAATTAAATGGAATAGAAAATGTTATCAGTGTTGATATCGGAGGCACCTCTGCTGATATTTCAATCATTCCGGACAAAACGCCTAGAGTGGTAAATCCAAGAGATGCCGAGATTAATAGTTATCCAGTGGTTACGCCGATGCTGGAGGTAGATACGATTGGTGCTGGAGGCGGTTCGATTGCCTATGTCGATGCCGGTGGCGCATTTCGAGTTGGACCAAGGAGTGCTGGATCGACACCGGGACCTGCGTGTTACGGACAGGGGGGAGAAGATCCTTGTGTAACGGACGCTAATGTTGTTTTGGGAAAATTGGACCCGGAGCAGTTTTTGGGCGGGGATATTCCGCTTCATCCGGAAAAAAGTACTGAAGCTATACAAAAAATAGCTGACGAATTAAACATGACTGTTGAAGAAGCAGCGTTTGGCGTTTTAAGAATTATTAATAACAATATGGCGCTATCAATTCGGGAAAATTCAGTCCGCAAAGGAATCGACCCGAGAGATTTTGCATTATTGGCTGCAGGTGGAGCGGGACCGCTTCATTCCATTGATTTGGCAGAAACGATTGGTTCTGAGACTGTCATGGTTCCGAACTACCCCGGGATCACCGCTTCGGCTGGTTTATTAATCAGCGACCTGAAATACCATTTTAATGCTTCCTATATTGAGAGATTGGAAACGATTTCGGGTGACCTTGTCGCTAATTTGGGGCAGCAGTTGCAGGAATTAGAGGATCAAGCAGGGGACCAGCTAATTCGGGATGGCATCAGTCAAGGTGACATTGCGTATGAACGGGTTGCTGAATGCCGCTATATGGGACAGGGCTTTGAGCTGCGAGTGCCTATTCCGGAGGGTCCTTTAACGAAACAAAGCATAGAAGCGGTTGTTTCAGGTTTCCATCAGGCGCACGAGCAGGAATATGGTCATCATTTCCCTGAAAATACGGTGGAACTCATTTCGCTGGATATTGTTGCGACCGGGAAAACCCCATCTTTTAACCTGCCTCAATTAGAAGAAGGAGCGAGAACCAACCCGAAAGAAGCGCTTATGTATGAACGGCAAACCTATTTTGAAGTTGACGGGGAAATTAAAAGTTTATCCACTCCTCGTTACCAGCGGGAAAAATTATTGGCAAATGATCGTATTACAGGTCCGGCCTGATGTTAGCCTAATAATTGGACACAGAAAACAGAGATTTTTATACTGAAACTATTAATTCTTAGGAGTGTCCAAGATGAGCGGGAAACGATACGATAAAGAGTTTAAAATGTATGCTGTAAAGATGGTGACGGAAGATGGCAGAAAGGTGGCAGAAGTAGCACGAGAACTGGATATAGTCCATCAAACATTGCATAAATGGGTGGCTAAATATGAAGAAGAACAAGAAGATGCCTTTGTAGGGAGCGGGAACCTTCCTGCCAAAGATAAAGTAGAGTATGAAAAGGATAAGCGTATTCGTGACTTGGAAGAGGAGAATGCCATACTAAAAAAGGCTATGGGCATCTTCGCAAAAAGCCGGAAGTAATTTATGACTTCATCGAAAAACACCGACACGAATTCCGTGTGGCGAAGATGTGCGAGGTATTAGGTGTTTGGAAAAGTGGCTATTACGATTGGAGGGTTCGATCCAAGAGTAACCAGGAAAAGCGAAAAGAAAAGCTCACAGCACAGGTGAAGCGAGTATATATAGAGTCCTATAGAAGATACGGCAGCCCAAAAATCACAGAAATATTAAAACAGGAAGGCTGGGACGTATCACAAAAGACTGTGACCCGTATTATGAAGGAGAATGGCTTACGTTCGAAAACAGTGAAGAAATATAAAGCAACGACAAATTCAAAGCATTCTTATCCTGTTTATCCTAATTTATTGAATCAGAATTTCCACGTAGACCACCCAGGAGAAGTTTGGGTTAGTGATATCACTTATGTATGGACCAATGAAGGGTGGTTGTATTTAGCCACTGTCATGGATTTATTTTCAAGAAGAATCATCGGTTGGGAAATGAGCAGGCGAATGACAAAGGCTTTAACGATGACAGCTTTACAAAGAGCGATTCGTCAACAGGAACCACAGGAGGGACTGATTCATCATTCTGACCGTGGCAGTCAATATGCAGCCCATGACTACCAGGCCATTCTACGAAACTATAAGATCACGACAAGTATGAGCAGAAAAGGCAACTGTTATGACAATGCTTCTATCGAATCTTTTCATAGTGTCATGAAGAAAGAGCTTATATTTCATCAAAGATATCAGACACGTGCACAAGCAAAGCAAAGTATATTTGCCTACATCATGACTTTCTATAATTATAAACGTGTTCATTCGTCTATAGGATATTTGTCACCGATAGCTTATGAGAAAAAGTATGCGCAACGAATGGCTGGAACGAACGGAGTGGAATTTCTGTTACCTAAAAAGTAATGATGGGGAGAATTTGTTTCTCTGCAGCGAAGGCTACAGGAGCAGCCTGATAAATACTTAACAAGAATTCCAAATTTTAAGTGTCCAATTTCTTGACATAGGTCCACCTCTATCATTCAGCGTGACTCAACAACGATTGTTCCACCACACTGGGAGGTGGCCGTTTCATCGCACGGTATCTTAGTTGCGGGACTAAATGAAAGAAGGACCAGCACATCTCAAACCTGTGGATAAATATGTAACAGAGGCGGTGACGAGTGATGAGTAAAAAAATTGATCCTGTAACCATGCAAGTGATTGGAGGCGCACTGGATACGATTGCTAAAGAAATGTCCCACGTTATGCAGCGAATGGCCTACTCCTCTTTAATCCGGGAATCTGAGGATTTGGGTGCCGGGGTATTCAGCAAATTTGGTGAAACACTTGCAGAGTCAGATTCAACCCCTATGCAACTGGGATGTCTCCCCGGCTATATTGAGGGTTTTCAGGAAATAATCGGGGACAATCAACATCCGGAAGATATTATTTGGAACAATGATCCATATGCCGGCGCCTCACATTCGCCTGATATATCCCTTAGTCAGCCTATTTTCTACGAAGGGGAATTAATTGGTTATGCCGGAACGACAGCACATCACCTGGACATTGGCGGCGCACAGCCAGGTTTAATCGTGGATGCCCCTGATGTCTATGCGGAAGGGCTTGTATTAAATGGTGTCAAGTTGTATGACAAAGGGCAGCCGAATGAAACGCTGTTCGAGATCATTCGGCAGAAAGTACGGACTTCATCCCAGGTAATTGGTGACCTGAAAGCACAAGTAGCTGCCTGCAGACTGGGTGCAAAAAGGTATGTTGAACTTCTTGATAAGTATGGAAAAGATACGGTGCTTGCAGCTGGCGAAGAATTGATGAATTACTCTGAGCGCATGATGCGCCGGGAAATTGCCAAGATTCCTGATGGTGAATATGAGGCAGAATCGTGGCTTGATGATGATGGTATCAACCTGGATGAAAAATTGAGGGTTCATGTGAATGTCATTAAAAAAGGCAGTGAACTGGAGATAGACCTCTCCAAATCTGCTGACCAGGTAGCTTCGGCTTTTAATGCCGCCTATTCGGGCGCTCTATGTGTAGGTGTGTATAGTGTGGTGCGTTCCATTTTTCTTGACACTTATACACATGAAGAATTTGTTCCGGCCAATCATGGGGTGTTCCGCCCTGTTAAAGTCACAGCAAGGAAGGGAAGCATCTTTAATCCGATTCGTCCTGCAGCTACCTTTAGCCGGGCAAATCAAGTAAATACTGCCGCTGATTTGATTATCAAGGCATTAACTCCGGTCATCCCCGAAAGGACCTGTGCAGGGAGTGCCGCCAATATCCAGTTCGCATCGTATTCCGGTCTAGATGAGGGTCATAATTACTGGGTATACATTGAAGTCAATGAAGGTTCATATGGCGGTCGACCGGAAAAGGATGGCATGGATGCGATGGACTTCAGTTCATGGAATACACGAAACAACCCGATTGAAGATCTTGATATGCACACCCCGATGATTTGCGAGCAGTATGAACTAAGAGAAGATACCGGTGGTGCAGGTAAAACGCGGGGCGGCCTTGGAGTTATTCGCCGGAACCGTTTCCTGACAGATGGCTTAATGTCCATGGAAGGGGATAAACATACAGTGAAGCCTTGGGGATACCATGGCGGTCTGTCTGGTACGGAAGCAGCGTTAATTAAAAATTCGGATACAAACCCGGAAGAGCTCTCTTCAAAATTAAACGGCGAACGTTTTAACGCCGGGGAATCAGTGAAAATTATGGTCCCGTCATCCGGTGGCTATGGTGATCCATTGGAACGCCAGGCAAGTCAAGTTTATGAGGATGTACTGGATGAAATCATTTCTGTGGAAACAGCGCTGAATGACTATGGGGTTGTTATTGAAAATGGGAAATTAAATATGGAACAAACAGAAGAAAGACGAAAAGAAATTCGCCAGCGACGGGGAAAGCTGTCGTTATTTACCCAGTGAAGAAGATGGAAGGCTTTAACGATATGTGCAAGTGTATCACAAATATAAAATTATATCTTTGAAAGGGTGGAGGAAATGTCAGAGGAAATTTTTGATCTGGAATTATTGCAAAAAATGTTTAAGAGAGCAAGGGAAATTCATACAGAGCGTGGGTTTCAAAAAAGAGTCGGCTATGGGAAAAAACCAGGTATCATAACCGTCGATCTTGCAAATGCGTGGACCAGACCAGGGCATGCTTTCACCTGTGAAAACATGGAAGAGGTCATCCCGAATGTACGTCGTGTGCTGGATGCAGCGCGGGAAAAGAATGTACCGATTTTCCACAGTACAACCGGGTATAATCCGAATGGCTATCAGGATATTGGACGATGGGCAGATAAAATTCCATTGGACGAATTAAAGCTTGGAGAAGATTGGTTAGACATTGATGAAAGGTTGAATCCTCAGAAGGAAGAAATAGTATTCGTCAAAAAGACGGCCAGCTGCTTTAACGGGACGCCACTGCAGTACTGGCTCACAACCCATGGTGTAGACACACTCATTGTAGTCGGTGCTACAGCATGTGCCTGCGTACGCCACACATGCATGGACTCAACTGAACTTGGATTCCGTACCATTGTCCCTGAAGGAACGATCGCTGACCGCGTTCCTGGTGCAGTCGAATGGAACCTGTTTGATATAGATGCAAAATTTGGGGACGTCGATCCGTTGGACAAAGTCATTAAGTATCTAAATGGCATCGAAACCATCCACTCAGGAAATGAGGATGTGAAAGAAGGGTCAGTGCGATAATCATTTCGTCGTTTTAATGAGTCAGCTGTTGATAATTTATTAAAATGGAATGGCAAATGTCCTAAATAAAAGGCATTTGCCATTTTACTTCAGTAATGGACTATACCGGCGGACGTTTGACAGTTACGGCGCTTTTTTTGGTCGCCGTCGTCAACGGTGGGATAGGAATTTGAGAGTTTGAGGAGATTGAGCAATTCGCGCGAGGACCTGCAGATTTCGCGCGACGCTCACGGGATATCGCGCGGCATCCTCGGTATTTCGCGCGAAGATGGCATGAAATCGCGCAACGTCCGCAAGAAATCGCGCGATACTTCTCGGATTTCGCGCGATGTGCACCCGTTTATAATGTTGATTTTCGGCAGTTGCCGAAAATCGTCATATTGAAAATATTCTTCGGTCTTTGATTATGTTATATTGCATACGCAAGAATTAATTTTTTATAAAAATCAATGGAACGCAAGTAAGCATCCACATCAACGTATTCATTTGGCTGATGTGCCAGTTTCTCATTTCCGGGACCGTATATAAGTGTGGGGACGGCACTATCGGGATTTAAAACTGCACCGTCTGTATAATAGGGAACCCCGCACACTGAATCTGTGTCATCCTCTTTAACACTCAAAGCCTTCGTAATAATCGGACTTGATTGGTCTGTCAGAATCGACGGACGGTTCAATAATTCATTCATCTCGAACGTTGGGGCGTCTTCTCTGGAAAACAAATCATTTAATTTCTCTTTCAGTTCAGCAAATAATTGCTCGTGGGACTGGGGAGCCACGGTTCTGATATCAATATTCAGCGTACAACGGTCAGGGATCACATTTGTTTGAACGCCGCCTTCCATTCTATTGGCCGAAATGCTGCTTTCACCCAGGGGCGACTTGGAAATCTTCCAGTCTAGTTTTAACGATTCAACAATTTGAATAACTCGGCCCATCCATTCAATCGCATTGATTCCTTGGTCCGGCATTGATCCGTGGGCTGTTTTTCCAATGGTTACAACTTCAACCCATAAAGCACCTTTATGTCCTACACCGACTTTTTCATTTGTCGGCTCACCAATCACTAAAGCCTCGACATCAGACAAGTCGTCATCTTGTAAATACCGCCTTGCACCACAGCTGTCCACTTCTTCACCGGCAGTTGCTAGGAAAACAATATCCTTTGATAATTCTCTTTTTTCCTGAAAAAGCGATTCAATTGCTAGAAACATAGCCGCGAGACCGCTTTTCATATCTGAAGCACCGCGCCCGTACAGCTTTTTCCCAACCAGTTCGCCGGAAAACGGTGAATAATCCCATGGCTGCTCTCCGGCTAAAACGGTATCCATATGACCGCAGAAAATTAATTTGCCTTTTCCTTCACCTTTTAAGGAAATTTCAAAATTGCTCCTGTTTGCGTCAATATCTGTAATTTTATAGGGTAAACTTGTTTCTTCGCATCTTTCGGCAAGCTTTTTTGTCACATTGTTTTCGTTTCCCGGCGGGTTGGTACTGTCAATTCGAATCAGGTCTTGCAGGAATTGAACTGCTTCGTGTTCCATCAGGCTAACCTCCTGTTAAAACATTCAGACAGGAAAAGGTCTTGTTGCCTCCTTCTGTCCGTTTACATTCCAGTAAGTTATTTAGTTTTGCACCGTTTTTGATGCTTGTGGCTGTATGCTCGGACGTGTTGCTGAAAAGAGGGAAATGTCATGATTTGTTGTGCTGCTGGTCGCTAATTGGCTTAATATTTCTCCGACAGCACTTGAGTATTTATAGCCGTGACCGGAAAATCCGGCAGCAATCGCAACATTGGCATGTTCCGGATGCACGTCAATAATGAAGTTTTCATCTGGTGTATTGGTAAACATACACGTTTTGCCTACATTTAATTTACCTGCCGCCTGTGGCATAAACGTTTCCAGGAATTTACGAATATCACCTTCGTCTTTCGGAAAAATGCCAAATTCGCGATTCATATATTCGGGGTCTATTTCCTCACCGGCATCGTAACGTCCAATCTTTAATCCTGTTCCATCAATGCTTGGAAACCCGTAATATACGCCTGTTGGCAAGTCTACGAAAAAGCCGGGAAATTCATCAGACTGATATAGGGATTCCTCTGCATCAAACCAGCCGATTGTTTGCCGGCTTGGCTGCAACGCCAAATTAAGGTTGAGCTCGGATAACAGTTTTTTGTTCCAGGCTCCGGCACTGACAATTAGTTTATCGGCGGTAAATGTTCCTTCTTTCGTCTGGACAGTAACGTCATTTTCAGCGACTGCAAGGTCGTCAACAGGGGTGTTCGTCAGTAGTTCAGCGCCATATTGCAATGCCAATTTACGGAATGTACGGATACAATTCCCGCTGAATAGAACACCTGCCTCTGGTTCATAGCATCCGAAGTGTTCATCAGGAGCATTTATTCCAGGCCAGCGTTTATTGATTTCCTCACCATTATCAAGTGTATCAATAGGCAATGAATATTCCTTTCCGCCTGCGATTGCTTGGTTGACAAAATCTGAATTTCTTGGACCAAATGTTACCACACCTGTGTTTCGGAATATAGACTCAGTTGTTTCTTGCTGTAGTTCATCCCATAGTTCCTGAGCCCTTATGGCAAGCGGGACGTACTCGTATCCTTCACCGCATGCATGGCGAATGAGCCGTGTGTCACCGCTGTGACTTCCGTTTGAATGCGGCGGATCAAATGCATCGATGAGCAATGGTTTTGTTCCTTCCTTGGCCAGGTAATATCCGGCGGCCATCCCCATTGAACCAGCTCCAACAATAATCACGTCATAGTGTGAATTCATGAGATTCTTCTCCTTTACGGATTATTTAGATGATGAATTAACACATTTAATTAAAGCGTATTCATGGATTTCGGGTTTAAAGCCTGATTTCTGTTCCCGTGTGTTCTACTTCTTAATAAATATGATAGCGTTAATCGGGTATCAGGTAAAATGACTAATAATGATGAATTCCATCTCAATAAATGATATTTGGTCACCGCAGACTTCGGTAACAGTGATGGATGACATCATTTCTAATCATTATACGTGAAGGCATTTAGGTCTTATAATGAATTCAAATTAGGGCAATTCAGTATAGGGGAAGACTGAAAAAAAGAATTTTACATTTAGAGAGGGGAGTGTAGGATGTGGTTTTGTCACAAAAGGAAATAAAAGAGGAAATAACAATACCACCATATGAGAGAAGAAGCGTATTGCTAAAACCTGGTGAAGAACTGGTTATTATTGATGTTGAAGGTAAGCAAGTCGGTGATTTGGTATGCTTCAACAGAAATAACCCAAATGAGTTTGTATCACCTGTCCATATGAGAGCTTCTCTCGGAAGCATTCGATTAAAAGTCGGTGATCCACTCTATAGCAACAAACGCCGTCCGCTGATGACACTCGTTGAAGACACAGTAGGTAAGCATGATTTCTTTTTTCCAGCATGTGACTATTATCGCTATAAAGTAGACTATGGATCAGAGGACCACCCGAACTGTCAGGATAATTTGAAAAATGCCTTGAAGGCGTATGGATTGGAAGATCAACCAATTCCTGATCCGATAAACTTATTTATGAACAATGTTTTGGACCAAGCAGGCGATTACGAGATTCATGAGCCATTATCCAAGCCCGGCGATTATGTCCGTCTAAAAGCATTGGAAGAAGTGATTGTTGCATGCACAACCTGTTCCCAGGATATGGCGCCTGTTAACGGATGGAAAGTGACGTCTTTAAAAATGCAGATTGGTGTTAGTGGCTGTTAAGAATAAAAAGACTCGGGCTTGCTGGAATATCGATCGGAAGCAGTCTGGAATCGATCGAGTGGGGCTATAAATCGATCAGAAAAGCATGAGTTCGATCCAGTTGAGTAGAAAACCGATCGAGCTCGAAGGAAAATCGATCGACCAGGTACCACTAAGACATTTGGAAATTCGCACTACGATTCTGTATAATGATACTTTAGTAGTCTACCATAGTAATGTAATAAAAGGGAAATCTATCAAAAAATCAGACCATACGAACAAAGCGAGGAGACATAATAATGACAGCAACTGAAAAAGACGACCACTGCAGACTGCTCGTCCAATGCCCTGATGGTCCTGGGATCGTATCGGCAATTTCAACCTTTTTGCTGGAGCATGGTGCGAATATCATCGAGTCGAGTCAATACACAAGCGACCCTGACCATGGGACATTTTTTATGCGGATTGAGTTCCATTGCAAAAATCTTATGGAAGAACGTACAAAGCTGGAGGCTGACTTTGCTGCATTAGCTGATAAATTTTCCATGGATTATCGTTTTTCCTGTCATAGTGATACCAAACGAACAGCGATTTTCGTTTCAAAAGATCCGCATTGTCTGATGGAGTTGCTCTGGGAATGGCAGAGCGGTGATTTGGAAACTGATATCGCCTGTGTGATCAGCAACCATGATGATGTGCGCGGAATCGTTGAGTCCCAGGGGATTCCATTTCATTACATCCCGGCGAACAAGGATATAAGGGAGCAGGCAGAAGCTGAGCAAATCCGGCTGATGGAAGAATATGATGTTGATCTGCTTATTCTTGCACGCTACATGCAAATTTTGACACCGTCGTTTGTTGAGCGTTTTCAGGACCAGATTATTAATATTCATCATTCGTTCCTGCCGGCATTTGTCGGGGCAAAGCCGTATGAGCGGGCATACGACCGCGGTGTTAAACTGATCGGTGCGACTTCCCATTACGTCACAAATGAACTGGATGAAGGCCCGATTATCGAACAGGATATCGAAAGGGTCGATCACAGAGATCATGTTGAAGATTTGAAGAAAATCGGCCGTAAAGTGGAAAGGCGCGTACTTGCCCGTGCGGTGAAATGGCATCTGGAGGACAGGGTTATTGTAGAGGATAATAAGACGATTGTTTTTCGGTAAAATGTGAAATAATGCCAAAGCAAGGGGATGGTTCTCTTGCTTCCTTAAGAAAGAAGGGACAGGTATGTCAACATATGCTGCTGTTTTCGATATTGGAACGACTGCTGTCAAAGGAGCTTTGGTCAGGAACGATGCATCGTTTTACAGCGAACGCACTGTAGAGCTGGAAACACATTATGCCCCTGACGGAATAGTGGAACAGAATCCAAATGACTGGTGGGATGGTGTGAAATTCATTGCACATCAGTGGTGGAAGGAAGCAGGAGTAGATCCTGGCCAAGTCGCAATCATCTCCTTCACAGGACAAATGGAAGATGTCATTCCCATAACACAGCATCAAACAGTCAATCGCGCGATACTCTATTCCGATACGAGAGCAGTTTCGGAAGCGGAATGGCTGCACCAGCAATTTCCAGAAATGGTTCAGATGACAGGAAATCCAATCAGTGCGACTACTCCATTGGCAAAACTGTTACAAATGAAGAACCGCAATCAGAAGATATATGATGATACAAGATGTTTTCTTTTTGGCTCAAAGGATTTTATGATTTACAGGCTGACAGGAGCTATAGCAACGGACCCGACGACCGCAGCGACGACAGGCATGATGGATGTCAGGACAAGACGATGGGAGACGGATATATTTTCATTAACGGGTATAGATACTGAAAAATTGCCGAGGATTCTCGACGCCGCAGACCCTGTCGGATATGTCCATAAAGAAGCAGCCCTGGAAACTGGCTTTCGTCCTGAGACACCTGTTTTATGCGGATGCGGTGATGCGGCCGCTTCCGCTATTGGGGCTGGTGCAGTAAAATCTGGCGACAGCTATTGCTATATCGGAACCACGGGATGGATTGCCGGGATACAAGAAGATGTAAATCCGGAAGCTGCATCCCATGGACTCTTTCATTTAGCGCATTTACCAGAGAAATCTATCATTTCTGTTGCCCCGCTGCTGAATGCGGGTAATGTCTATCAATGGGGTGCCGATACGTTTGCGGAAGGACAGGTAAATGACAGGTTCCATGCATTTGAGGCACTGATCAGGCAATCCGCGCCGGGCAGCAATGGCGTCTTATTTTTGCCATATCTACAAGGAGAACGAAATCCTGTGAACGACCAACAGGCGAAGGGAGCTTTTTGGGGAATCGGCCCGCAGACGAAAAAATGTGATTTGGCCAGAGCCATAATTGAAGGAATCTGTTTTTCGTTAAAGCAGGTGATGGAAGTATTAAACTTGGAATCAAATGACGTATTAACGACTGTCGGCGGGGGAACGAAAAGTTCAACCTGGTGTCAGACATTAGCTGATATTCTGGAAAGGCCGGTCCGGATAGCTCCCGAAAATTCGTATATGTCAGCACTGGGTGCAGTCTCACCTGCATTTCTTCAGCTTGGCTGGACAAACGATTACGAGGATTTTACGGATCGATTTATAAATATGCCTGTATCAGAAATCTTTGAGCCAAGTCAAAACACTTTCGCTGTATATAGAGATCAGTATAAACAGTTTCTGAAAATGTATCCCGGCTTGAAGGGAATATACGATTAAGTTGTAAAGAAATCCCCATAAACGTAAAAAGGCCCCTGTATCCAAGGAGCCTTTTAGGGCTTCTATCATGCCTTCGTCCGGTAACCCAAATTATGCGCTTTAAGTGTTTCATCTTTGCCAAACAAAAAATGTTTCTCCATATCGGGGGAGTACTTCGAGTTAATCGTTTCCACACCTGCTGCTTCAGCAACGGCGCGTAGCATGGCTGGTGAGGCTCCGCAGCATAACCCAATATAATTAATACCAATATCTTTTGCTTCTCTTGCCCATTCAGCCAACTCATAGCGGTTATGATACAATGGATCGAGCGCAGTCGGAAAGGTTGTTTCTAACGGCAAATGGCAGCTGCATCCACCATCAGGCAGATTAAAAAATGTCGGGTTCTCGTTTGTTGTGCGATAAGGAATTGGCAAACCACCTACGTACCCATCCATATTTTTTCGTATTTCGGCAAGATATGGCTGCATTGTATCGGGACCGCGGAAACAGTTCATACCTACCACCAATGCGCCTTTTTCAGAGAGTATTTCACATGACGCTTCAACTGTATAGCCATCCCGCAAAATGTTTTCTCCCATCAATCCCAGCGTAATGACCGCCGGCAGCCCTTGTTTACGGATTTCTTCCAAGGCAATCTGTGCTTCTTCATGGTAATAGAATGTCTCCCCATTTATGAAGTCAACGCCTTCTTCCTTGCACCATTTCACCATTTCGGCAAAGATATTTCTCACTTGTTCTTTTGATTCGGCATCTTCCGGGTCAAAAAGATTTGTATTGGAAATATTTCCTGCTACTAATGCTTCTTCTGCTGGATGCTCCTGTGCAACTTCCTTTGCCAGGCGAATCGCATTTCGGTTCAAAGGTTCCAGCAATTCTTCTTTACCGATTATGCGCATTTTTTCCCGATGTGCGTTATAAGTAAAAGCTAATACGACATCTGATCCTGCATTCATGTAATCCCTGTATGCCTGTTTGAGTGCCTCCGGGTTCTCCAGTGCCACTTCCGGAACAAATGACCCGGCCTGCAAATAGCCTCGGCGTTCCAGCTCAAATAAATAACCTTCTCCTGCAATAACAGTCCCTTCCTGCAACCGTTGTTCCAAACTCCGCTTCATTATGTTTTCCTCCTTCTATTTATAAATGCTTGCTTCTAAATGTCTCCTGAATGACCTGTGTTATTTGGACATGAAAAACCCCCTTCTTAAAATAAGAAGAGGGTTCGCTGCCGATACTGTTCACTCTTCTTATCTTCAAGCATGACGCTACTGGAATTAGCACAGTACAAATGTCTGTTGCTGAGGTATCAGCGGGCCAGTCCCTCCACCTCTCTGGATAAGAAAATTAATATCTATTATTTTATTGCTATTTACAATACAGCTATTTTAGCGGCGTGTCAAGATGATCATCCAAAAAATTTTGGGGTACGAGCCCCTGATTCCATCGTGTAAACGTGATGTTAAAATTTCAGCTACAATAGGACCATTTTTCCAAAAGCTAATTAAATTCATAACGGCAATATGCTATTGTGATACCAACAAACCATATTTCCGGGAGGGTTGGTTAACATGACACAGGAGAATTTTGGTAAATCGACGGGAGCCAGTGGCAACGGGGAGCGTGATGATATCCAAGGCAATGAATTAATGGATGCGATGATGGCGTCGGTTGAACTAAGACAGAAATATGAACAGATAAGTCCATACATGATTCCTGAAGATGGCTGGTTTGTAATTGATGAAAAAGGTGCGGCGAATGAATTAACAGATGGTGAGATTGACGTGATTAATCAGGCATTTCATCATTATAAAACAAATAGTTTGAACCATGATGGCATGTCGATCCAGTCCATTCCGAAAGCGATTGCTGCCTTTTTAGGGACGTTGGCGGTTTATGTTGGCTGGGAACTGGCAACGGAAGTCACCAAAAGTTTTTATCACTGGGGGATGTCAGAAGCCTGCCAGGCATGGGGTCATATCGGAATCATCGGCCGTTTTTGCCGCTCGAATGAGTACATTTGAAAAGACAGGTTTCTCATTCATTTATGTTAAAATAAACCGATATATCAATTATTTTGGTAAAATGTACGTAACCAATCACACAAAGCAACATAGAAAGAAGCATTAATCATGAAAAAGAACACACACAAATCAAACAAATCGCCTTCGCTTATCAGACAAGCGTTAAAAGTGAACCGAAATCCATTCCCATGGTTTAAGGCTTTCCGGGCAGGACTTGCAGCTGGCTTGCCGGTCCTGATCGGCTTATTGCTTGGAAATCTGCAGTATGGATTAACAGCTGCATTGGGGGGATTTACATATCTCTATGTTTTTAATGTCCCATATGCGCAGCGGGCTAAGAAAATATTTTTTGTTGTAGTTGCTATGACACTGATTGCTGCATTAGGTACCCTTGCTGCCCCTTATCCGCTGATGGTCGCCATATTGATGGGAATTATTGGGGCCACTGCTGTATTTATTTTTGGGGCATTAAAGATATCCGGGCCATCTGCTATTTTCTTCGTTCTAGTTTTTGCCATGATAACAGGGATGCTGGTCGATCAGGATGCGTTTCTTATTAGGGCAGGTCTTGTCTTCTCAGGCGGGGCCCTTTCCTGGGTGATTGCCATGATCGACTGGTTCTTTAATCCTCATGGCCCCGAGACAGGGGTTGTCAAAAGGGCATATCTGGGACTGGCATCACTGCTGGATGCAGTCGGAACAGAGGATTTCAATGAAGAAAAACATCGCGTCATGTCTGTCCTGAAGGAAGCGGAAGAAACACTTGCTGCTGGATATATCCCGTGGCGGACAACAGACTTATTTAACCGATTATACATCCTGAATGATCATGCGAGCGTGATTTTCACGTATATCATTGAAAATTTTGCGGATAGGGAAACGCCATTGCCAAAGGAATTAGCGGAATCTTTCCGGGTGCTGGCCAATTCAATAGATATGAAAAACAAGAATGAGCGTATCTCCCGGATAATTAGCCATCAAGCTGTGGACGATGAAGCTGTTGCCAAGCTTTATACTAAAATTTACGATCAGATGCCATCTTTAATGAGCCGGCTGCCAAAATCAATCAGGTCATCCGCATTTCCAAACCGTCAATCAGGACGATTTTTGTTGGCGCTTTGGACAAGAATTCAATCGTCTTTTTGTCATCCTTAAGATTTGGCGCCCTTACCATCTTTGCTGCGATGATAGCATTTGAGTTTGATTTGGCGCGGTCTTATTGGGTACCGCTCTCCTGTGTGGCAGTTATGTCAGGATCCACCATTGTCGCGACGTATCATCGTGCCATTCAGCGCTCGATTGGCACCATTGTGGGCATCCTGATTGCGGGTGTCATACTTGCCATGCAGCCGTCCGGATTCATGATTGCATTATTTATCATGCTTTTGACATCCATAACCGAACTGTTTATCGTGAAAAATTATGGGCTGGCCGCACTGTTCTTTACGCCGAATGCTCTTCTGATGGCCGAGAGCACAACTCAGCAGGCATTCAGTTTTTCATATTTTGCATCAGCCAGATTAATCGACATTCTGATTGGCAGTGCCATTGGTCTGATTGGCGTATGGATGGTAGGAAGGAAGTCTGCCTCAACCCGTCTTCCACATTTAATAGCTAAAACTATCAGGAGTCAGGCACAATTTTTAATCGTTCTTTTTTCTGATCAGGGTGAAGGTTTCGATGCCAGCAGAAGCAGAGAAAAGCTGAAGATGCGAACAAATATGGTCAATTTAAAAACCGTATATAATACAGCGTCAGGCGAGATACCGGTTGACCAGAAAGCACTGGATTATTACTGGCCGGTTGTCTTTACGGTTGAACAATTAGGGTATTTGCTTGAGAGCTGTTCAAAGGAGCATGAACGGACTGCTCTTTCAGATGAAAAACTGTCCCAGCTGCTCTTTGCTTTCGAAAAAATGGCAAATGCCATCAATCGAAAGCGGTCAGCAGAACCCAGAAGAATCCCTGAAATAGAAGGGTATCCAGGTATACAGAATGAAATCAAATTTTTGCAGAAACAGCTTGACCGCTAGGGTAGTGCCTTTCCACTTGATAGAGTTCCTCCTTATTGAGTTACTGCTACAAATCGTTAAAACATTTGAATGTTAATCTAAATATGACTGAGAAGACGAAAAGTAACTTCTATCTACTAATATGGTGGAGTGGTTACTTTTTGACAAAATGGTCGAAAAATAAAATTATTTGGAAAAATATTCTATGGAAAGCCTTTACAATTCGGGACTTTAGTTCTAATATAAGGTTAACTATTAGTGTTTCATGGCTTCCCAGAAGGTGGTTTGTGCCGCTAAATCAGATTCCGGCACGATAGTTGCATAAAGACGGCCTGTACGGTCGAGAGGAGATACGAGAATGAAAGAAAATCGAATATCGTTTGACGAGCTTTTCAGACAGAATGAGCGCAGGTTTCAATACTATCAGCGTAATCTGAGTATTGACCCGCTTCCTAGTGAAGGGCTCGTGGTCATTTGGTGGCCATACCGGCAATACCATCCGGATCTGGGATTGCTGGCTACATACTTTATCTATTTTATCCGTAAACGTCTGATTTGAAATGACAGGTTGTAATGGTGCGGTGGTGTATGTGCGGATTGCTCATGGTGCTGTGCGAGCCGTTTGGTGCTGCATCGCGCGATTTTGAGCACATGTCGCGCGAACAAGGGCCAGTCTCGCGCGAAAATGAGGTTTGCCGCGCGAATGATGGTCGGAGTCGCGCGATTTTTTACTCGTGTCGCGCGAAATCCATTGTTTGCCGCACGGTCGCTCAGGTTGAAAAGTATTTCCGGCGAACTATTGCTGTGACTGCTCGGCTTAACTTATTGGGAAGGTCTTTATTTAAAATCTTCCCTCTCCCCCTATAATCGAAATGAATTCGGGAAAAGTGGCATCCCCTGCAGGAAAAATTTAAAAAATATTCTTCGCTTCCATGCCCCCAAACTCGGATTTATTTCGATTATAGTTATGAATAGGCAGTCTCATATGATAAATCAGGGGGGAGAGATGATAAATGGATAAAGGTACAGCTGCATTCGATGAGATCTTTAGGCAGAACGAGCGACGGATTCATTACCACATTCATCGGCTGAACATTCAGGATCCACATCAGGAGTATTTTCAGGAAGGGCTGGTGGCGATGTGGAATGCCTATGAAAAATATGAGCCGGACAAAGGCCCGATGGCAACGTATTTTAATTTTATTATACAGAAACGCATGATGGATCTGAGGCGAATACAATATAGAGAAGCGAAAAGGGAAGAAACACCGTTTAATGAAGAACATGATTATCAATCTGAGGAGAACGCTTATAGCAGATTACCGCAAGATGCTTCCGAGAGCAGTTTTCGGGAGGCATTTTGGGAGGAAGTGCGTGAAATGCTCACAGAAAATCAGTGGAAATGGGTGCGGTTTTCCGTTATTGCTAACATGCCGGTAAAAGAGATTGCCGAGCAGGAAGGTGTAACCGCTGAGGCAGTGAAGAGCTGGGGGAAGGCTGCCAGGAGAAAGTTGCGGAAGGTGATGAGTAAGGGCGGATCGGCGGTAGACTTGTGAATGTGTTTCGGCTGAGATGCAGATTGGGGCTGAAATCGATTGCGAGGGATCCTCGCGCGATCTCATGCCACCCTCGCGCGAAATTCAGGGAGTGTCGCGCGAATTCATCCCACTCTCGCGCGAAATTCAGAGTGTCTGGCGCGATTGAACGATACAAAACTTCATCGGGAGAGAAGCAAATCACCAAAAAATGTGATACGGTGCTGTAGCACTCATGATGGACAAAAAACCGGGCTAAACTTGTCCGGTTTTTGTATTGGATAATTCCTCCACCCATGTTATTTCATATTTAAAAACATATTGACATTTCGAACATCACAAGATAGGATATAAATTAATAAACTAATCCTATGAGTTTACTCATGATTAAAATTCCTTATCGCGAGAGGTGGAGGGAAGTGCCCTATGAAGCCTCGGCAACAGGCTGAAAGAAGTACTGTGCCAATTCCTGCAGGTGATAACCGAGAGATAAGAAGAGCAAGGTGCCGTTTGAAATCAGTATCCCCTCTTCTTATATGACAGGAAGAGGGCTTTTTAGCAGTTGTTTAAAGAGATTGTTCAAAAAGTCCAGTAACAATGACCATCGAATTTAGTCGTTGGCTTGTTTCTTCGATGCTCATGTGTATTTTTGGACATACGTTTCGTTTTGGATATAAAAAATGACTTTTCCGTGGAGGGATAAAGTATGACGGATTATACAGTCAGTTACAGTAATTTCCCCGGTGACCCATTCATAGATCTAGATCCTGCAGATGATACCAGGGGAGCTTTAGAAGTTCTGGAATGGGCTTATAAATCGTACGGAGATTCTGTTGTGTATGCTTGCAGTTTTGGGGCGGAAGGGATTGTATTAATTGATTTAATTTCCAGGGTGAAAAAAGATGCAAAAATCGTGTTTTTGGATACAGAGATTCATTTTCAGGAAACGTATGATCTGATTGATGACATTAAGGAAAAATATCCGGATCTTCAGATTGAGATGAAAAAACCCGATTTAACACTGGATGAGCAAGCGGATGAATATGGCTCTGCTCTTTGGAAACGACAGCCTAACCAATGCTGCTTTATTCGCAAAGTAAAGCCGCTTGAAGAAGCATTGAGTGGTGCCCCTGCCTGGATATCCGGGCTTAGGCGGGACCAGTCGCCGTTAAGGAGCAATACGGATTTTGTTAATAAGGATGAGCGTTTTAAATCGATTAAAGTTTGCCCATTGATTCACTGGACGTGGGATGATGTATGGGATCATATTAAAGGAAATAATTTACCGTATCATGAATTACATGACCAGGGGTATCCAAGTATCGGCTGTATACCATGCACTTCCCCGGCATCTGGTGATTCCCGTTCCGGCAGATGGGAAGGTATGAATAAAACGGAATGCGGGATTCATACTGCCAGCCAGTAGCAGCGTACGTATTTATTAGGATAATTTTGGTTCAATCCTGACTAATCAACTGGTAATACTAGTATTTGAAACGGGTAATGCGAACGGCTCCGGTGTGGTTCACTTCATACCGGAAGGGCTTCTGAATAAGATTAAAAAAATTATATGGTTATGAGGTGGAATCGTTGCAGTTACAAGTAGAGAACAGTCCTTTTAATCAGGAACAGACGGATCATTTAAATCATTTGCTGCCTACACTGACAGAAGCGCAGAGGATTTGGCTGAGCGGGTTTCTCGCAGTACCGGCCACCATGGAAGCGCTGGGAGCGGCAAGTTCTGCTGATGCACCGGATATATCAGCGGCTGTTCAAAGCACCCAGCAGCCGGCAGCCCGTGAAGTGACCATCCTTTTTGGGTCCGAGACTGGTAATGGTCAACAAATAGCAGAAGATATGCTTCAGAAATTGGAAGCGCAGGATATGAGCGCCACAATCTCGGCATTAGATGATTTCAAACCCAAAAATCTGAAAAAGGTTGAGGATTTGCTGATTATAACGGCGACCCATGGGGAAGGTGACCCGCCGGATAATGCGATATCTTTCTATGAAACCCTTTTTAGCAGGAAGGCGCCGAAACTGGAGGATGTGCGATTTTCTGTGCTTTCTTTAGGGGATGAATCCTATGAATTTTTCTGTCAGACCGGTAAGGACTTTGATAAGCGTCTGGAAGAACTTGGAGGCGAGCGTCTATATCCAAGGGTGGATTGCGATGTTGACTTTGACGAGGATGCCTCGGAATGGATTGAGGGTGTATTTGGTGTACTGCGTGAATCCCAGGAGGCACAGCCTGTCATGCCAGAAGGCCAGCTTGAGACAAATTCTTTAACGGCCGATCAGCCTGTCTTTTCACGATCAAATCCATTCAGGGCTGAAGTGTTGGAAAATCTGAACTTGAATGATCAAGGTTCGAATAAGGAAACAAGGCACCTTGAGTTATCGCTTGAAGGTTCCAACTTTGACTTTGAGCCTGGAGATAGCCTGGGTATTTTTCCTGAAAACGATCCAAATTTAGTGGATCAGCTCATCGTCCAGATGGATTGGGATCCGAATGAGACTGTTCCGATAAATAAACAGGGAGAAGTGCGTTCACTAAGGAATGCGCTGCTTACCAATTTTGAGGTTACCAAACTGACAAAACCGTTGTTGGAAAAGGCGGCACAGCTGTTTGAGAGTGAACGTTTAAGCAAGCTTTTGCAGCCGGAACAGGAAGAAGAACGAAAAGCTTATCTCGAAGGACGGGATTTGCTTGATCTGGTAAACGATTTTGAACTGGGAGGGGTAAGTCCAGTCGAATTTGTCCAAATACTCCGTAAGATGCCAGCGCGTCTGTACTCAATAGCAAACAGTTATCAAGCTAATCCGGATGAAGTGCATCTTACCATTGGAACAGTCGCTTACCATGCACATGGAAGGGACAGAACGGGTGTCTGCTCCGGTCAGTGTGCATTGCGTGTGGAACCTGGCGAGCAATTACCTGTCTATATTCATCGGAATCCTAATTTTAAATTTCCTTCCGATGCGGAGACACCGGTTATCATGGTTGGACCGGGAACGGGTGTTGCACCTTTTAGATCGTTTTTGGAAGAACGGGAGGAAACGGAGATTAACGGCAAGACCTGGCTGTTCTATGGGGATCAGCACTTCTCCTCAGACTTTCTTTATCAGGTGGATTGGCAGCAATGGCTCAAGGAAGGTGTTCTGAGCAAGATGGATGTTGCATTTTCCCGTGATACAGCTGAAAAGGTGTATGTACAGCACCGGATGCATGAGAACAGCAAGGAGCTCTATCAATGGATAACTGAGGGGGCCAACATCTATGTGTGCGGGGATGAAAAGCGTATGGCCAAAGATGTAGAAGACATATTGCTGAAAATCCTTGAACAAGAAGGACGTATGAGCGCTGAGGAAGCAGGAGAATACCTGAAGGATTTGCGGCAGCAGAAACGTTATCAGCGTGATGTCTATTAATGGATTGATGGGTAGGGCAGTATTTTCAAAGGATTTCAGAAGAATGTTGAAAGGAGCTTAACCATGGCAGACAATAATTTCCCCTATGATAATGGACCGCTGGACGTGATGGAACAGATCAAAACTGACAGCAATTATCTGCGAGGGACGATTAAGGAAGGGCTTGAAGACCGGATTACCGCAGCCATTTCTGAGGAAGATACCAAACTATTAAAATTTCACGGCAGCTATCAGCAGGACGATAGGGATGTTCGGAATGACCGGCGGCGCAAGAAATTGGAACCGGCTTACCAATTCATGATTCGTGTGCGCGCGCCCGGTGGTGTGGCAACACCTGAGCAATGGCTTACCTTGGATGATCTTGCCGGGAAGTATGCGAATGGGACGTTGAAATTGACCACCAGGCAGTCGTTTCAATTTCATGGGGTTTTAAAATGGAATCTGAAACAGACGATGCAGGAAATTAATGGCTCGTTAATGGATACGCTGGCTGCGTGCGGGGATGTGAACCGGAATGTCATGTGTAATCCAAATCCTTACCAATCCGAGGTGCATTCGGAGGTGTATGAATGGTCGAAGAAACTCAGTGAGCATCTTTCGCCAAAGACTAATGCCTACCATGAAATCTGGCTGCATGATGAAAAGGTTCTGGATAGCAAGGAGGAGACAGAGCCAATATATGGATCCGCCTATCTGCCGCGGAAGTTCAAAATAGGTATCGCTGTTCCGCCATCAAATGATGTGGATATTTATTCGCATGATCTAGGGTTTATTGCGATTATGGAGGAGGGTGAGTTAAAAGGGTTCAATGTTGCGGTTGGCGGCGGTATGGGCATGACACATGGTGATACAAACACATACCCGCAGGTTGCCCGGGTGATCGGCTTCACGCCGGCCGACAGAATCATCGAAGTAGCGGAAAAGGTGGTAACGATTCAGCGGGATTTCGGAAATCGTTCCAATCGGAAGAACGCCCGGTTTAAGTACACGATCGATGCCGGCGGAATTGACTGGTTTAAAGATGAACTCAATGAACGATTAGGATGGGATCTGGAGGAAGCGCGTACCTTTAACTTTGAACATAACGGTGACCGGTATGGTTGGGTGAAAGGCAATGGCAGATATCATTATACCATGTTCATTCAAAACGGCCGCATCAGTGATACCGAGGATTATCCACTGATGACTGGGCTTCGGGAAATTGCGAAAATCCACACAGGCGATTTTCGTCTGACGCCGAACCAGAACCTGATAATTGCCAATGTAACCGGTCAAAAGAAGAAAAAGATTGATGCACTAATCGACGAATACGGTATTACAGAAGGAAAAGAGTATTCCGCACTCAAGCGTAATTCCATGGCCTGTGTGGCTTTTCCAACATGTGGGCTGGCAATGGCTGAATCGGAACGCTATCTCCCTTCATTGCTTGAAAAAATTGAGAATATTCTCGATGAGGCTGGCCTTAATGAAGAGGAAATTACCATTCGTATGACAGGATGCCCGAATGGGTGTGCACGTCCAGGCCTTGCGGAGATTGCTTTTATCGGCAAAGCTCCTGGAAAGTATAACATGTATCTTGGTGGCGGCTTTGCTGGTCAGCGCCTGAACAAATTATACCGGGAGAATATCGGAGAAGAAGAAATCCTGAGTAACCTTCGTCCGATTTTGATTCAATATGCAAAAGAACGGCAGGAAGGTGAGCATTTTGGTGATTATGTCATACGTGCCGGTTACGTTGACGAGGTTCACTCGGGGCTTGATTTTCACACGACAAATTTAGTTGAAAAATGATATGGAGTTTTAGACCTGTTGGTGCCATGGCACAAGCAGTCAGGCTATACAAAAGAGGTGTAACAACAATGGGAAAGGTTTATTTGACAGGTGCTGGCCCCGGCGACCCGGACCTAATCACGGTGAAAGCATTAAAAGCTATTCAGCAGGCGGATGTGATTTTATTTGACCGTTTAATTAATGAGGGATTGCTGGAACATGCTAAGGCAGGCGCGGAATTGATCTATTGTGGGAAACTTCCCGACCGCCACTCACTGACACAAGATGAAATAAATGAACTGCTCTGTCAATTTGCCAACGAAGGAAAAACAGTAACACGGCTGAAAGGCGGGGATCCGTTTATATTCGGAAGAGGCGGCGAGGAAGCGGACGTGTTAAGGCAGCAGGGCATCTGTTTTGAGATTATTCCGGGAATCACTGCTGGCTCTGCTGCGCCCGCTTATGCAGGCATCCCGTTAACACACCGCGATTACAGCTCATCGGTTGCCTTTGTCTCAGGTGTCAGCAAAACAGATTCCGAACAATACTGGAAGCATCTCGCACAGGGAGTCGATACACTTTGTATTTACATGGGTGTGAAAAATCTTCCTGATATTTGCAGCCGTCTCATCCGCTATGGACGGGGGGAAGAAACGCCAATTGCGCTTGTGCATTGGGGCACAACCGACAACCAGCAAACCGTGACCGGCACACTGGGCAATATTGTTGAACGGTCATCAGCGGTAAAAAACCCATCTATGATTATTGTCGGAGAAGTCGTGCGGCTAAGAGAGAAGCTTCAGTGGTTTGAAAAAAATACAATTGATGAGCGAACGCTGGTTAAGGCAATTACAGGTTAAAGTGCCACTTAATTCGAACTAACCAAAATTAAGGTTTAAGCATATAACTCGCTTCGGAAATATACTCCGCGCACCTTAGGGCGGCTGGTGAGCCTCCTCGTGCTTCGCTCTGGGGGGTCTCACCTATGCCTTTCCTCCCGCAGGAGTCTGCGTATATTTCCTCCGCTAAGACGTGTACTGTTCGTCTTAGTTATATCCCAGCTTCATTTGTTGAACATAAGCGAACGTTACATAATGATAAACTTTGGGGGGTTTGACATGCAGGGAATACTATATGTCAGTCATGGCAGTCGTATCGGGGAAGCAACAGCTGAGGCAGTCGCATGTATCCAATCAGTCATTCAGCAGGTTGATTTTCCCCTTCAGGAAATTTCCTTTCTGGAGCTGGCAGATCCAACGGTCGAACAGGGTATTGATCGTCTCGTCAACCAGGGAGCTTCAACCATTTCCGTTGTACCTGTTCTGCTGTTAAGTGCCGGACACTATTACCAGGACATACCGGATGAAATACGCGCCGCAAAGTCCAAATACCCTGATATTCGATTGACGTATGGGGAGCCGCTCGGTGTGCAGGATCGCTTTATCAACATTTTGATCGAACGAATGAAAGAGACAAATATACCGGTCAATTCTGATGCGAAGATTCTCCTTGTTGGCCGTGGCAGTCGCAATCCCGATACCATAAGGGATATTAAGGCGATCGGAGGAAAGCTAGAACGGCAATCAGGCATCGATCAAGTCGATATATGCTTTTTAGCTGCCTGTGATCCTTCTTTTGATGACGGATTGCAGAATTCCCTGAAAGAGGAACATTCTCAGGTGTTTGTCATGCCCTATTTATGGTTCACCGGGGTACTCATGCGCTCGATTAGAGAAAAAATAAGTGCTCTGGACGTATCGGATAAGCAAATTATATGCTGCAATCAACTTGGCGGGCATGCCGTGATGAAACAGGCGTTGACGGAACGCGTTTATGAATCAATCCACCATGAAGCATTCGCTTCACCGGAAGGAGCTTGAGCGATTATGGCTGGAATTCCGCTCATGATCGACTTAACTGATAAACACGTGATTGTTGTCGGAGGCGGGGCTGTAGCTGAGCGTAGAATCCGTGCCACTCTGGAGGGGGGTGCCAATCTAACAGTGATCAGTCCTGAGATCACAGAAGGCATTCATTCCCTATGGCTTGACGGCGATTTGACCTGGAGGAAGAAGCGTGTGGCACCTGGAGATCTTGCTGATGCGTTTCTGGTTATAGCGGCAACCAATGACGTACAGGTGAATCAATCGATTGTTCAGGCATCCCCAAGCAATGCGTTAATAAACGATGCTTCGGATGCTGAAAAGGGGGATTTAGCATTTCCTTCCTTTTTCAAACGGGGGCTATTGTCTATTAGTGTATCAACCAATGGCGCTAGCCCGATGCTTGCTGCAAAAATAAAGCAAGATCTTCAAGCGGCATATGACAATAGCTATACAGATTACGTGGATTTTTTATATGAATGCCGGAAGCAGTTGAAACAATCTGCCCTTTCTAAACATGAACAGCGCTTAATTTTGCAGGCGATTCTGTCGGACAAATTCCTCAATAAGGAGCATCAACAAAAAGGGCTCGACTGGTTGGCAGGCTTGGCTGAAAGGGGATATACACGATGAGCGGCATGGATGGCAAACGGATCGGCATTGCGGCCGCCCGAAACCGTGAAGCCATTGGGAAACTGATTCAAAATAATGGCGGCACACCACTCGTTTTCTCCATTCAAGGGGAGCAACTATTAAATGAAACGATCAGCAGGCAAAATATACTAGATTTTGTCCGTGAACCGTTTGATAACGTGCTTTTAACAACAGGCATTGGAGCAGAGGCACTGGAAAAGGCGGCAAACGACTTGGATTGCCATTCTGATTTTATCGGGAAGCTCAGGAACTCGACACTGGCTGTCCGCGGGAGTAAAACAGTGAATTGGCTGAAGAAACATGCACTCGCTGCCGAACTGGTATCTGACGATGGCACCATGGAAAATTTGCTGGCCAAACTGGGTGATGGCAGGGATAAGCGTATGTTTTTACAGGCTTACAGTCAGGATGATGCGGCGGTAGAGGAGCAGCTGGAACGTCAAGGACACGCTGTTTATCTTTCCAAACTGTATCACTATAAGGAACCGGATCATACAATAGTAACTGACTTAAGGGAGCGGATCATCAGTCAGTCTCTCGATGCAGTCGTGTTTACCAGCAAGACGCAGGTCCGGAATCTTTTTAAAGAGAGCAGTGAAGCGAAGGAAATGACGGCTGTCTTTAATGATAGTATTTTGGCGGCTGGGGTGGGAAAAGTAACCGCAGCCGAACTGAAAAAGAATGGAATAACGACTGTTTTTCACCCGGAAAAGCAGAAAATGGGAGCTATGGTCGTCGAATTGGGCAACTATTTTTTAGGTTCTTAAAGAAAGGTTGTTCAAAAAGTCAGGTAACAATGGCATATCGAATTTCGTCGTTGGCGTGTTTCCCCGCGGCTCATGTATCTAATTGCATACATTCCGCTTTTCGAAACTGCGCGCGCCTCGAACTTCTCGGTCTTTGTTATTCTCCTTTTTGAACACGCACTTATAGTGTATGAAAACTAGAACACGGAGGGATTAAGTATGGTCAATCAACCACATGGCGGCAGATTAATCAGCCGTGAATTAACAGGACAGGAACGACAAGAGGCAATCAAGAATGCTGAGAAACTCCAGTCACTGACGGTTAATTCCTGGGTCGTTTCGGATATTGAACTGATTGGAATCGGGGGATTCAGCCCACTGACAGGCTTTATGGGGCAGGCTGACTATGAGAGTGTTGTTGAGAATACACGTCTGGTCGATGGCACGATCTGGAGTATTCCGATTACGTTGCCGGTAACCGAAGAACAGGCAACTAAATGTAACATTGGTGAACAGATCGCCCTTAAAGGGGAAAATGGCGTCATTTATGGAACGATTACTTTGGAAGAAAAGTATACATATGACGCGAAGAAGGAAGCGCAAAATGTTTATGGGACGACTGAAGGTGCGCATCCCGGCGTGAAGAAAGTATACGAGAAGGGCAATGTCTATTTAGGCGGAGCGATTACGCTCTTGAACCGTCCGGACCACAGCCAGTTTGCAGCATATTACATGGATCCGGCGGAAACGCGTCAAATGTTTGAAGATGCCGGGTGGAAAACAATCGTTGGCTTCCAGACACGCAATCCGGTTCACCGCGCGCATGAGCATATTCAAAAGACGGCGCTTGAAGCAGTGGATGGCTTGCTGTTGAATCCGCTTGTCGGTGAAACCAAGTCTGATGATATTCCGGCAGATGTTCGGATGGAAAGCTATGAAACAATTCTTAAAAACTATTATGTGAAGGATCGAGTACGCTTGGTCATCTATCCGGCAGCGATGCGCTATGCCGGGCCGAAAGAGGCGATTTTGCATGCGATTGTCCGCAAAAACTATGGCTGCACACACTTCATTGTCGGCCGTGATCATGCTGGTGTCGGCGATTACTACGGTACGTATGAAGCCCAGCAGCTGATTGCGCAGTATGAAGAGGAGCTCGGCATTCAGATTTTCAAATTTGAGCATGCCTTCTACTGCACGGTCTGTGAAAACATGGCATCGGCGAAAACATGCCCGCATGATAAGGAAAATCATGTGCATCTGAGCGGTACCAAAGTGCGTGAACTGTTGCGGAAGGGCGAGCGTCCGCCGAAAGAATTTTCACGTCCGGAAGTTGCTGATGTGCTGATTAAAGGTATGAAAGAAAACTAAGTGGTTCGGTTCAGTAAAGCTTGATCTTGACGCGGCTTCTGGACACATATTAAAGGGGATCTGATATCCCATGACGTTTGACATGATGTTTGTACTGATTCTGATACTGGCCATGCTTGCCGGGCTGATGTTTGAAATCGCCCGGCCTGACATGGTTATTTTTTCAGTACTGGTGTTACTGCTGCTGAGCGGTATTTTGACAGTCGATGAGGCGTTAAGCGGTTTTTCCAATGAGGGCATGCTGACCGTTGCGTTATTGTTTGTTGTTGCAGGTGCCGTGCAGAAAAGCGGTCTGATTGATCGGATGATGGAAAAGTGGCTCCAGAACAGTAAATCGCATACCGGCTCGATGGCCCGCTTCTTTGTTCCAACCTCAGCATTTTCGGCGTTTTTGAACAATACGCCGATCGTTGTGACATTTACGCCCATCGTTAAAAAGTGGTGTGAAGACCGCGGAATCGCCCCGTCCAAGTTTTTGATACCCCTGTCTTATGCGACGATTCTGGGCGGCACGATAACGTTGATGGGAACGTCCACTAATTTAGTCGTGCACGGGCTGTTGCTTGATTTTGGTCTGGAAGGGTTTTCCTTGTTTACATTGGCAGTTGTCGGGATTCCGTCTGCACTTATCGGACTTATTTATCTATTCACCATTGGCTACAAGCTTTTACCGGATAATAAGGGATTCAGCCAGCAGGTTAAGGAAGATTCCAAGAAATATATGGCCGAAATGCAGGTGACGCCGGCGTTTGAGTATCTTGATAAAAGTGTCAAAAATGCCGGGCTGCGTGACTTGAAAGGTCTCTATCTGATTGAGATTATCCGCGGTGATGAACGCATTTCACCGGTGCGGTCGACCATGGTGATTCAAAGTGGCGACCGGTTGATTTTTACCGGACTGATTTCAACGATTGCCGATTTGCAGAAGGTTAAGGGCCTGCAGCTGGAAACCGGCACGAATATTGACCTGGACGATTTGAAAAACGGGACGACCGATTTAGTCGAAGCGGTCGTGTCGGATCAGTCGTCACTTTTATTCAAGTCGATTAAACAATCGCAGTTCCGCTCGCGCTATGATGCAGGGGTTATCGCAGTACACCGGAATAATGAGCGGATTCAGAGCAAGGTCGGGGATATCGTCTTGAAGCCGGGAGATTCGTTGTTACTGTTGGCAGGGGCGGATTTTGTCGAGAAATATCAGCAGTCGAATGACTTTTTCGTTGTATCGTCCTTGGACACACCGGAAACGTTGAATCAGAGTCCGGCAAAAGGCTGGTTCTCCATTATTGTGCTCCTTGCGATGATAGCGCTGGTGACACTGGGCTGGCTGAGCATGTTCAAGGCAATGGCTTTGGCTGTGGTGATCTTTCTGGCGACGAGAGTTATCACCCCGCAGGAAGCGAAGAAATATATCCACTTCAATGTACTACTGTTAATTGCCAGTGCGCTTGGAATCGGTGTTGCCATGCGGAAGACAGGGCTTGCGGAATGGATTGCAGGCGGTTTGCTGGCGTTTGGCGAGCCACTGGGCTTGATAGCTGTGTTGTTTATGATTTATCTTCTGACCAATATATTTACCGAACTGATCACCAATAGTGCGGCAGCTGTCCTGATGCTGCCGATCGGGCTTGAAATAGCACAAACGCTTTCGGTTGATTCGATGGGAATAGCGGTTGTGGTCGCAATCGCTGCCTCAGCAAGCTTCATCACACCGATTGGCTATCAGACAAACCTGATCGTATACGGCCCCGGCGGTTATAAGTTCACGGATTATATGAAGGTTGGGCTTCCGCTCAGTCTAATCGTTATGGTTACATCCGTTTCAATTATTTATAATGTATGGTATTAGGAGGAATGGTTTATGGCTAAATCAGAAAATATTGTATGGCATGACTCGAAAGTAACAAAAGAAGACCGGTGGCAGTTGAACCATCATAAGAGTGCCGTCATTTGGTTCACCGGCTTATCCGGATCCGGCAAGTCGACGATTTCAGTGGAGCTGGAAAAGGAATTGTATAACCAGGGTGTGCGGACGTATCGTTTGGATGGTGACAATATCCGCCACGGCTTGAATAAAAACCTTGGCTTCAGCCCGGAAGACCGGAAAGAAAATATCCGCCGCATCGGTGAAGTTTCCAAGCTGATGGTTGAGGCAGGGCTGTTTACATTGTCTGCGTTCATTTCACCGTATCGCGAGGACCGTGATGACGTTCGCGAGCTGATGGAAGACGGCGAGTTCATCGAGGTATTTGTTGATGCCAGCGTGGAAACGTGCGAATCACGCGATCCAAAAGGGCTTTATAAGAAAGCGCGCGCCGGTGAGATTAAAGGCTTTACGGGTATTGATGCACCGTATGAAGCACCGGTCAATCCAGAGGTCACGGTTGATACCGATAAGCAGAGCCTTGAAGAGTCTGTTCAGACGATTGTGGCGCATTTGAAAGCGAAAGGATACCTGACATAATGGCTGATGTGAGTTTGAAGACGCTGTTGGATATTTCATTGAAAGCCGGCCGCGAGATTCTAGATGTGTATAAGCGGGATTTTTCCGTTGAGACAAAAGATGATGACTCACCGCTGACCGAGGCTGACCAGCGTGCGCATCAGACAATTAAGCGCGGGTTGCAGGAAGCCTATGAGTCAGTGCCGATATTGAGCGAAGAGGGTAGCGAAATCCCGTATGCGGAACGGAAAGACTGGAAGGCGTTTTTTCTCGTCGACCCGCTTGATGGCACGAAAGAGTTCATCAAGAAAAACGGCGAGTTCACGGTTAATATTGCATTGATTGAAGACGGCTACCCGGTGATGGGTGTCATCTATGCACCGGCACTTGATACATTCTACTTTGGCCGCACCGGTCTGGGTGCGTTTAAGCTGGAGGAGGCATCACAGGCTACGGTGGCTGATGAAGATGGACTGGTTGGTGCGAGTGTGCAGCTGCCGGAAGTTGAGTCAGGTGATGTCATCAATGTTGTTGCGAGTCGGTCGCATATGTCTGAAGAAACGGAAGCCTTTATTGACGGACTGCGCAGCGGTGAGCGTGAAGTTGATGTCGTCTCAGCCGGAAGCTCTCTGAAATTTTGCCTCGTGGCAGAAGGCAAAGCCAACTATTATCCGCGCTATGCCCCAACGATGGAATGGGATACCGGCGCCGGCCAGGCGATTGTCGAAGCTGCAGGTGAAACAGTGCTGAGGTATGAAGATAATGAGCGATTTTACTATAACCGTGAGGATTTGAAGAACGGCTGGTTTTTGGTGAAACGATAGAGTGCTTTTGCAGATGGTGGTATGGAAAGTTTTCCATGCCACACGAGCACCTGGTCGATTTCATGGTCTGCTTGATCGAAATGCCCGTATCCTCGCTCGATTTCGAAGTCCCCCCAATTGAATACTTAGCCGTGGCAAAATTGTACAGATATTTCCCGCCCCCCCCACTTCCAATATCACACATAAACTTTATAAAGAACAAAGGTGTTGTTAATTTTTTAAATTCAGGGTTTACAAACAGGCGAAAAAGCATTATTACTTACTAAATGTTCTTTATAATGAACATAACCTTGCTGGGTTTTTATCAAATGATAACGGGGAGGGGTTTGGTGAAAACAGCTATTGATATTGAGGAAAAAGTCGCTATTACTGAATAGACTGGAGCCCAGCCAACAAATAACGGATGACATAAGAAGTATCCCGAAAATCAAAAGCACTTATATGAAACCAAGAATTGCTGGTGGGAGGCGTCCATCGTCATGATACGAAAGGCAACACAAAATATATGCTGAAATCGATTTAATCAAAAGTGATATGTACGATAGTTAGCCTAGCGGATACGTTAGGCTTCTTTTTTTCGGCACAAAAATCCAGTTTATGCATAAAATTTGCAAAGAATATATATAATGATATATACAATGTAATTACGAGGTGATAGAATGGAATCAAACAGGAAAAGGGAAGGGGTTCATATGACAACTGTTCAAAAATGGGGCGGCAGTTTAGGCGTGAGAATACCTAAAAGCGTCGCAGATCAATTCAGTTTGGAAAATGGCTCGAAAGTAGAAGTCAAAGCAGATCGCAAAGGCATCTTTGTGAAGCCAGTTGATGAAGTACCAACACTTGAAGAATTGTTGGCAGGCATCACAGACGAAAACCGTCATGAAGAAATCGATTGGGGTAAGCCAGAAGGAAAGGAAGTTTGGTGATGCAGATTCCAGAGCAAGGCGATCTGGTTTTTACGAATTTCAACCCGCAAGTGGGCCGTGAGCAGGCAGGATATCGTCCTGGCATTGTGTTATCACCGAAAGCATTTAATCGGGATACACATTTTGCAGCGGTCTGCCCGATAACAAGTAAGAAAAAAGGTTATCCCTTTGAAGTAGATCTGCCAGAGGGATTGAGCATAGAAGGGGTAATCCTTACAGATCAAGTAAGGACAATTGATTGGCGTTCAAGGCTTCTATCTATCAAAGACAAAGCACCAGAGGAAGTTTTGGAGTCGTGCATCAACCGAGTTCATGCCTATATTCCGTTCCCAGAATAAATAAACGGCAGCCATGGACAAAGGTAGCCTTCTTCTTGCCGAGCAGATGATCCACATAGCGAAAGCCTTTATACGTTTCTTCATTTTCACTGATAAACCCGGTCTCAACAGACGAATACAAATGAGCACTGGAATGGGATGTTTCGTCTCAGGGGAGATTGCGATCATATTGGTTGTCCAGTCACCGTCCTCGATATTGCCAGTCGTTCTGTCCTTGACACGTCCCAGTGCTTCCATTTTTGAGGAAGCAGGTTTCACAATTTCAGAAGTACCCACAAGAATTAAATTATCCTCTTCCTCATATAAGTTTCACGATATCTTCATAGTTTTCCAGCAGATTGTCTAGCAGGCACGAAATTCGATCGCGCCTATCCCCCTTATTACTCACCCATCAATTATTGTAATGAGTGTATTTTCATATAGATACATTATGCTATCAATTGGTTTTCACTCGAAATACCGAGATGCTAACCTGAGCTTACAAATAAATAAGAAAGGGTTTCACTGGGCACCAATACATTATTTTTTCCTCTTCATCGTCACATATGTGTGATAGAATTAGAATTGAATTTTAAAGACCAAATTTTGGCATTATTTACATATACATAGAATGACTTGTGAGAAATTCCGGATCAATACCACACTCAAAAGCCGGAGTGAAAAGGGTCGACGGAGAGGAGGAAGACTCATGGACCATTCAGAGACCAGGTCACGACAGCAGCGAACCGTTAAGGAAGAACTGGAAAAGCTTGAGAATGCTCATTACATATCATCTGACGTGTCGGCACAAGTTGTGGAGGCGCATGATCGGTATTATGCAGATCTTGAACAACAGGAAAAAGAAGCGGAAAAAGCAAGGCAAGATATGGCGGTGCCAGATAAGAACGAGGTGATAGACTCTCAGAAAAAGAAGCCGGTTAAAGAAAAGAAACCGTTATCTCCAAAAGAAATACGGGATCGCAATATTACCTGGTCGTTAAATCTTGGTGTCATTCTGCTTTTGATCGGGGGTCTGGTGCTGGCGACGAGTACATGGGAGACGCTTGCCAACTGGATGAAGTCAGGCATGATTGCACTTGTATCCCTGCTATTTTTTGGTCTTGCCATATTTACGGAGCGTGTTTTAAAAATCGAAAAAACGGCATTCGCCTTTTATGTGCTTGGCGGCTTGTTTTTGCCGATTGCGATTCTTTCTGTCGGCTTTTTTGAATTACTCGGTCCCTATTTTTCATTTACTGGTGATGGACGCTACTTATTTGGGGCAGCCGGCAGTTTAGTTATACTGCCAATCTATATTACGCTTGCCGATAAACTGTCATCGCGGCTGTTTGTCTGGTTTTCCTATATTACAATAACAGTTATGGCAGGGTTTCTGCTGGCTGCGTTATATTTTCCGGTAGATGGCTTTTATCTTGGTATCATGTTGTTTAATGGACTGCTTATATTAGTCTACGCACAGTTCAAGGATAAGCAGCGCATCATGTTGTTTATGAAAGAATTTGTGCTCTATATTCAATGCAGTCTGGTTCTGTCGACATTGCTGATGCTCGTTTTTTATGATCATGAGGTGCTGTACGGCTTTAATGTGCTGCTCACCGCGGTGCTTTATTTTGCGATGATATATGTGACCGAGCATAAGGAATATAGCTTTATTTTCAGTGCGATGCTTGTTTATGGCGCTTATCAGCTGATTGAGTTTTCGGCGGTGGATGATGCCAGTGCTGTTGTTTATGCTTTGCTTGGGTTTGTCTTTTTGGCGATTCCAAAATTCATTGAAGACGATCATATATTAAAACGAATCTTTCGTTATACAAGTGCTGTTGTGTCGGCGTGTGCATTTTTGTACATCAGTCTGGAGGGGCTCGTTCTGAGAATGAATGAGCCATCGTTTGTTCTGCTGCTGGCATATGTGCTGATCGCACTGAATTTCGCGTTCCTGGCTAACCTGACAAAACGGGTGTTGTTTGCTTACTTGAGTCCTGTCTTTTTGATGAGCGCCTTATACGAAGTTGCTTTGTTTGGCCGGGAATGGTTCGGTTATGACGGGTTCATGCTGCCGCTTTTTGTCATGGGGCTACTCCTTTATGTCGTTTTTGGCTGTTTGCTGGAAATGGCCTTTTTCCAGAAGATGAAGGCAGGTTCCCGGGATGTTGGCGGCGTTGTCATGCTATTGGCCGTTTTGGGGGATTTTGTCATCCTGAACTGGTGGCAGGCAGGGACGATGCTGCTCGCCGTAAGCGTAACGGCCATGCTCATGAAACGGTGCGAATTTAGAACCGCTTTGAGGAAAAGTGCCACATGGATTCATGCGGTATCGATGGGACTTGCTCTTATGATGCTCTATACTCAAGTGTATGCTGATCGTGCTTTATATGGCCAAACCCCAATGCAAGCAGAGAGTTTTGTGGTGGCAGGTCTTGTTGTCCTGTTGGCAAGTTTTGTATGGAAGCAAGCCCATTATCACGCTTTTGCGGCGCATGCATTTTTCACTTCATATGTATTCTACGGGCTGGGCATATGGCTGACATTCAGCTTTGAATTTGATGCTGTACTGCGTGCGGTAATCATGCTGGGCGGCGTGGCAATGGCTTATTTGCTTTATCGGAAAACAAAATGGGTAGCCGTCCCGTATGTTATCAGTGGCATGTCCTTACTGTTTTACATGACTGTTCTTTATGCAGTTCATTCGGAAATGACGATTCAGTCGGATCTTTTCCAATCACTGCAGCTTGTGATTGGTGCGGTATTGCTTCTGGTTGCGGGTGTTGTGTGCGGCAGATATGACACTAATCTCATGAAAGGTTTCGGGTGGACAGGACACCTTTTCCTGCCGTTCGCGCTGCTTATCAGCTTACTGTTCTTTGAGGAAATAACGGTCTGGGCATTTTTCATAGGTGCTGCCGTTTATGGCATAAGCCTGCGCTGGGCTAGGGCGGAATGGCTGATTTTAAGCTTTTTATATGGCGGTATCACGGTGTTTTGGATCGGCGTCGTTCAAGGGTTTGTGTTGTTTGATGTGACAGAGCCCATTCAATATGCGGCACTGCTCACAAGTGTCTTGATAGCTATTGGCTGGTATGTCAGTAAAGGGGCATGGATGCGACGAGTTGCATTTTACGTAATCCCCTTTTCTGTATTTGGCATGCTTTTATTCACACTCGTACCGGATTTTGATTTGCGGCTATTTGTTGTGACACTGCTTTATGCTGTGATGACGCTGTTTATGATGCATCGGCAAAAGTGGGATGTATTTGCTGCGGTGCCGCTTGCTCTTGTCTATAGTGTACTATGGCTGTATGATGGTGTGATGCTGTTAGAGGATTACGTCATGCTGGTCAGGCTTGTGGCGCTTGCCGGAGTTCTTGTGGCGGCCGGTTTGCTTATGTATCCGGTGATCTATCAGGAGCAAAAGAACTGGGAAATCCCGCTCAGGGTTGATTGGTATTCGATTGTCAGTTTCGTTGCCCTGTGCAGTTTATACGTCGTCACGGCAGAAGCCCTCTGGTCAAAACTACTTCCCGGCATGCTGATTTCGCTTTATTTGATAATGCAGCGTAAACGCATTCCATATGTCCCGGCAAAAGGGATCGTCTTTGTTGCGTGTATCTATCTTCTCCAGCCGTATTATGTGCTGCTTGGCGATATTCAGATAGCGGAATTAATCGAACGGGAGCTGTATGTATTGCCATGGGTTGCTGCTGTTATTTTCCTGAAAAGAATCTCGGCCGGGAAGTATAATAGGCTTGTTAACTATATGCAGTGGGCGGTTCTCGTTATTGTTTCGCTCCTGCTAATCCAGGACGGGATGGCAAGCTCAACGATTTATGATGCGTTGATTGTAGGTGGGCTTTCCCTTGCCTCAATGCTTGGCGGGATGGCCTATCAGCGGAAAGCTTTCTTCTTTGTCGGTGCAGGCGTATTGCTGCTGAACGTTTTTCTGCAAACCCGACCCTACTGGGGAAACCTGCCATGGTGGGCTTACCTCCTGATTACCGGGTCCATTTTAATTGCGGTGGCCAGCTACAATGAATGGCACAAGCAGAAGACAGCGGATGGCAGAACAACACTTGCTTCCAAGTTTTATCAAAAGGTGGTACAGAAGATAAAACGGTGGGAGTGAATGACGGGGTGCATAGAAATGAACTTGTTCTTACCGACAGGTGCCCATAAAACGAACATAAGTTCATTTTATGGGCACCTCAAATCGAATGGGACAGCGACCCCGCCCTTTTGTCCCAGTATTTGAAAAAGTTTTTTGAGATGGGATTGTAATAGAGAGTGATCTGTTTCTCATTTCCTCTAAAGTGGTGGTTTATTGTATACTCCAATAGTGGAATGAAATATAGAATAGCGTTTTCGAGATTGATTTCTATTTCGCCATTTGCTTTTTTATAGATTTCGTTGAGCTGTTTGTCTCGTTCAAGTTTAATGGTGTCTTTCTTAGCAAGGATTTCCTGTTGTTTGGCTTCACTCAGACCTTTCCGTTTTGCGCGTTTGTCGTTTTCAGCAAGGAGTGCATTATAGTAATGATTGATTCGTTCGATGTCTTTTTCGATTTGGCGCTTGTCGATTTGGGCGTTCTTTTGCTGTTCATTTATTTCTCTGACGTGTGCCGTTGCATGCTGGAATGCACTGTCCATATCAAGTTTAACCGGGACCGGATAGGTATGCGGGGACTGCTGCTGGTACATAATGTAGTTTTGTTTTTGTTTCATCACAGAATCACATTCATTTGTCAGCATGTTGATCCAAACCTGTTCTGTGTTTTCCGTTTTTTCGTCTGCTATGATGGCCGTATGGTATTGAAAAACAGCCCAGACACCAAGCACAGGCTTTTCGGACTCGATTGCCAGACTGCCTTGTTCATCGTGTAAAAACGTTTCAATCTTCTGTTGCGGGTTTCCGAGAGCCAGCCGGTCCACCTCGGCATAACGTATGGTAGTTGCTGTTTTTTCGTGAATCAGGTTCAGCAATTGCTCCAGTACGTAACTTCCAAAGGTGACGAACTCGGAATCGGGGTTTTCCTGGGCAACTTCAAAATCAAAGCTAAGCCTAAGCTCTGTTTTATTCTGAAAATACGATGCATAATCTTCCGGAATAAGCACATCGCATAAAGCATACTCAAGCGGCATGACCATCCCGCCGAGATTTTCGATTGTTTCTGACACAAATTGCTGCAGATGCATAGTGGTTTGTCACCTCGATTAAAATAAAGTATCGTCCAGATGTCGCTGTTTAATCAATTTTTGCTTGTTCTTCAGCATGGCTTCGCCGATATCATCCAGTCCGCTTTCCACTTCTTCGTCGCTGTCCGCATCAACCCAAGCTTTCATCACCATTTCGGAAAAGTCTTCTTTTTCTTCCATATCCCCAAGAATGGCATCAACTTCTCCGACAACCAGCTCAAACATATTGATTTTGCGATCGAGCAAATTGAGAATGTAATATTCAATCGTATCTTCGGCAACCAGATTATAAACAAATACATCCTGCTGCTGTCCAATCCGATGAATACGGCCAATTCGCTGTTCGATTGCCATGGGATTCCAGGGCAAGTCATAGTTGATCATCCCGTTGCAAAATTGCAGATTCCGTCCCTCGCCGCCGACCTCAGTGCTGACCAGCACATCGGCTTTGTCACGGAAATAGGCAACCTGTTCTTCCTTGTCTTTGCGGCGTAGACCGCCATGAAATTCGGCAACCTTAAATCCGTGATCCAGCAGGTAATCAGATAAGTAACGCTGGGTGGTGGAGAATTTGGTGAAAACAATCATCTTTCCATTAAACTCCCACAGGATAGCTGCCACTTCTTTCGCTTTCTTATCACCTGCCGTATCTTCCTTGGCAATCTCACGTGCCTCATTCAGGAACCGCTGCATCATTTTCCTTTCAAATTCCGTTAATTTTTCATTGGCGGAAAGCGTCTCCAGGGATGGAATAATGGCGGTGATATTACTGCCAATCTGCTCCTGAAGGTTTTTTAATCGAAAACGGTTTAAGACACTATGCTGTTGCGTGTAGTTGTTCCGGATGAATGTGCTCAAATGATTGTATAGCTGTTTTTCCTGCCGGGGGAGGGTCACTGTTCTGGTATAGGCCGTTCGTTTCGTGAATGTTACGTCAACATTGTTTCGTTTATTACGCACCATCACATCATCCAGCAATCCTTTCAGTTTGTCGACATTTTTCGCCTCAATGCCTTCTTTGCCGTCAACAAAATTTTTCCGGAAATAGCTGTAGGTGCTCAGTTGACCAGGCTTCAAGAGTGTAATGAGATTGTATAGCTCCTCTAGATGGTTTTGCACCGGTGTAGCCGTCAACAGAAAGATATACTTTTTATTGATAGCATTCACGAACTGCCACTTTTGCGTTCGCCTGTTTTTTAAATGATGCGCTTCATCGGCAATGACCAGGTCATAGTACTGCTCACTAATGGCATTGCGGTGATTTTTACGTTTTGCGGTATCAATCGATGCAATGACTTTTTGATAGTGGCCCCAGGCGGCTTCACCCATTTTTTTAAACTCTGGAGCATCCGCTCGCACGAAGTCCTGATTAAATTTGCGTTTCATTTCATTTTCCCATTGCTGCACCAATGAAGGCGGCACTAGAATCAGGATGCGCCGCGCAAGCCCCCGCATGATATATTCCAGCATGGCCATACCCGCTTCAACGGTTTTACCCAGTCCAACCTCATCACTGAGCATGACACGTCCCTTGAAATGGCCCAGAACGGACTTGACCGTCTTTACCTGATAGTCAAATGTCTCCATTTCACGAATGTACGGCAGGCAAAGCAGCTCATTGTTATCAGGGGTGATCTGGAATTTCTCAGCAGACTGATAGAGCTGAAACCATGTATCGTCTTGAACGCGGAAGTTGGTCAGTTCCTGCAGTATCGCCGTTGCGTGTTCCTGGTTATGCAAATTGTTCCCTGAAGCTGCTTCTTCCTGTGCAGCAACTTGTATTTGCCCATCTTCTGTTTGCCTAATCCATAGGTATGCTGCATCATAACTAGAGAAAAAACCTTTAATGCCCCTCCCCTGAAGCAACCGTTCCTCCCAGTTGATGGTGAACTTTCGTTTCATTCCCTTGTCATTTTCCATTTCAAATTTATCTTCTGATAGATTCATATTTTGAAAGAATGCATATAACGCATCATCCATCTCCATCGCCTGCAGTTCCAAAAGTTGTTTATCCAGTTTGAATAGGTACTGTTCCAATGGATACACCAGCCTCATTTTAGAATCATCACGATAATTCTATCACACGTGAACAGAGGTTGGAATTGAAAAGGGGACATGTGAGTTATTTGACACGTCTTATTAAACCCTGTATTCTGACACATTGTGTGTTATTTAATACTTGTTCTCACAAGCGTATGCCTGCTTAGGTAAAAGCATTTATGCGTTGTGAGTTCTTAAAATAGGAGGAACTCATTTTTGACGAATTTAAGTAAGAATAAGAACGGTCAAACCATTGATAGACCTGTTCTTTTTCTGAGTGGAGGAGCACTGCTGGCATTTGTGGTTCTCGCTTTGATTAATCAGGATATGGTTACAGATAGTGTGAATTATTTATTTAATTTGTCCGCAACTTATTTTGGAGCCATTTATCAATTTCTGTTGTTGGGGACATTTTTTATTGCGTTATTTCTGGGGTATTCAAAGTATGGGAAGATTCGCTTAGGTAAATTGGACAAACCGGAAATGAGCAATTTTAAATGGATTTCCATCATTATGTGTACACTATTGGCGGCCGGCGGTGTGTTTTGGGCTGCCGCTGAACCGTTAAGTCACTTTTTAACGGTGCCGCCGCATTTTTCCGGTATAGAGGCTGGTACGGCTGAGGCGGTTTCACCTGCACTTGCTACCAGTTTCGTCGACTGGGGTTTTCTTGCATGGGCGATACTTGGTACGCTTGGCACTTTTGTACTGATGTATGCCCATTATCACCGCGGGACGCCGCTAAAGCCGAGAGCATTACTTTATCCGATTCTTGGCGATAAAATTTTGAAGAAAAGTGTGCTTGGTACCTTTGTGGATGTATTCTCGGTTATCTCGGTAGCTGCTGGCACAATAGGGCCGATCGGATTTCTTGGCTTGCAGGCCGGCTATGGGCTGAGTGCCTTGTTTGGTGTTCCTGATAATCTATTGGTGCAATCATTAATCATTATTGTTGTTGTGGTGGTGGCAGGGATTTCTGCCGCTACAGGGATTCATAAGGGGATCCAGATCATGAGCAGTTATAATGTTATTCTGTCTCTCGTTATCGTTGGGGCTATTCTTGTACTTGGTCCAGCGCTATTTATATTCGATTCTTATCTGGAGTCATTCGGCTTATATGTCCAAAATTTCATCAGTATGAGTACGTTCCGCGGTGACGGGGCTTGGCTTGGCGGATGGACCGTCTTCTTCTTTGCCTGGTTCCTTGGTTATGCGCCAATGATGGCTATGTTTGTCAGCCGTATTTCCAGAGGGCGTACGATTCGGGAAATTGTGACGGCTGTTGCGGTCATTGCACCTGTTGTCACGACGTTCTGGTTTACAATCGTTGGTGGGACAGGAATCTTTGAGGAAATACAAAATCCAGGTTCTGTTTCCGAAGCACTAGGTAACGCTGGCCCGCCAGCAGCGATGATTGCCATTGCGGAACAATTGCCACTTGGAACGATTATTGGATTTCTGCTGCTATTGACAACCATTATTTTCGTTCTGACAACAACCGATTCGATGTCATTGACGATTTCAATGGCCATTACTGGAAGTGGCGATCCGTCTAAATCATTGCGTGTTTTCTGGGCTTTCCTGATGGGTCTTGTAGCCACTGTCCTGATCGTCGTTGGCGAATCCAGTATCGATGCGTTACAATCCTTTATCGTGGTGACAGCCGTTCCTGTATCTTTACTGATGCTGACCACATTCTGGACCGCTCCAAGGGTATGTCAAAATCTCTTCAAAGAGCAGAAGCTGTAGAAAGTGCTGAATAGGCGTTCCGATTCTTTGAATTGACAGTATACTAAACAAAAACTTGGCTTTCACTGCAGATTTACTGAAAGCCAAGTTTTTTATAGTGATGAAGATATGATATTAAGCAACGTCTCAATTCAAGTGAGTCCGCCATCATTTTTTTGCCCAAGAGAAACTGCCGCCGAATACGTCGCGGACGTCGTGAATGACAACAAAAGCTCTGTCATCAACATCGTTTATGATGCGTTTGAGTTTCATGATCTGGTATTTATTAATAATGATATAGGCCATATCGGCACTGTCTTTCATGTAGCCGCCGTAGCCCTCAAATACCGTTGCGCTTGTTTTCATTTGCTGAACGACTTCATCGGTAATTTCCGGCGCATAGGCGGAGATAACGCTGACCGCCTTGCGTGTGTCAAGCCCTTCTAGAATGATGTCTGTCGCTTTCTTGCCGATAAATAATGAAACGATCGTATACATCGTATTGAGCGGTCCGATGATCAACAGTCCGGACGATACAATCATTGCGTCAAGCGCAAAGTTCGTCCGTGTCAGATCCCAGCCGAAGTTGTGGTGCAGCATGCGTGCAATAACACTCGTTCCGCCCATGGAACTGCCGGTTCGCAGGATAAGTCCGGCACCGATGCCAATGAAGAAACCGGCGAAAATAGCTGAAACAAGCGGGTCCCCCAAAGATTCAACTTGTTGTTCTGTTATAAAGATGAAAAATGAGAGGAGCGGTGCTGTTATCACGGTCAGGAATATGGTCCGCCTTGGCAGCACCCGGTAGCCAATCATTAAAATAATGGATGCCAATATAAAGTTGACGATCCCAGGCGACCACCCGAATGCATAGAACAAGATTAATGACATGCCGGGCAGCCCGCCGTCTGCAAGATTGTTCGGGATTGCCAGAAAAGTCAGTGCCAAAGCATAAAGCAATGCGCCCGCCACAATCATAGCCAAATCCTTTGCCAGTTTTATCATTTCCTCTCAACTCCCTTGTTTAGCTGTGGAAGCTATCAACCTGATTCTATATTGGACACAGTTTAGCATGTTTTATTTTGAGTCAGCAATCCAAGAAATACTAATGAGAAAAGGCATGGTTACGATGGTGGCTGTGTCTTTTCTTATTAAAGTAAAGTTCCTGCGTTTAAACGCTACTTTTGACTTATTCAAATCATCCCCAAACGACCTTACATCAGGGTACTTAGGTTCATTTTTTGGTTTTTTAAAGGGATTCAATTATTTGAAAAAGAATAGATAACAGTGGGTTATTAAATAAACACTAGGAGGGAGTTTTGGATGAAGAAAAAGAAGAAACTTACATTGGCTTGCAGCGCTGTATTGTTAAGCGCAGGGATGTTGGCTCCAACGTTTGATGCACCGGTAAAGGCAGAATCTAATCCTGTTACCATGAACAAACCACCTATATCTGGTTTTATAAGCCACAATGAACTATCCAAGAAATTAAACCAGATCGAGAAATCCAGTCAGGGTAATGTTGAGGTGGAAGTTGCCGGTCATTCCAATCAAGGCCGGGAAATCTACAAAGCAACGATTGGTTCAGGGGACAAAGTTGTGATGATTCAAAGCGAAATTCACGGTAATGAGAAAGTCGGTACAAAAGCACTATTAAAAATGATCCAAAAAATCGGGTCTAATAATTCTCCTGAAATGAGACAGCTCAGGGAAGAATTAACAATTGTTGCCATGCCTATGATCAACCCGGATGCGACCGAATTGAACCGCCGCGGGACTGACATGACTTGGGACGAAGTGACAGCTGCATTCCCGCAGCTCGAAAATGCCGAGCCTTCCTGGAACTATTACACGTATAAGAATCAATATTGGGATTATGAATTCAAACCAGGTTTTGACATGAATCGAGACTTCAATCCTGATTTGGATTACACACCGCAGCCGGAGGATTTTCCGGGCTCATCATCCGAACCGGGCTGGTATATCACGCCTGAAGCGCAAACAGTCCGGGATGTTTATAAAGATTTGCAGGATCAATTTGGCACGGTAGATGTTTTCGTTGATCTGCACCATCAGGGGGAATATGTCATCGAGGGCACGGATAAGCCGGTTACATTCTCACTTTCCGGCGTGTTCGTACCACATCCGGACACTAAAGAGGGTGAAAAATATAGCGAATATGCAGATCAGTATAATGTTGAATACTCCAAGCAATTGAATGTCGCTGCATATGATGCCCTGCAGCAAATGGGCAATTCGCCATTCGGCAACATCTCGCTATACCCGCAAGATCTGGACCTGCCGGGAACAGCTCTCGGTTCTTTTGCACTGAATGGAAGCGGCGCTGTTCTATTTGAAATCACCGGACAAACGCAAGACTTCGGACAAAAGAAAATGGGGCAGTTGCGAAAAGCAGTCGAAACCGGTGTGTTCGGAATTTTAAATGGCGTTGCTACTGGAGAGGTGAGTGAATTGGACGCTGAAAGGTATGATGATATACCGCTGACGGATAGGTAGATGAGAATTTGTTGTGGGAAATCGTAAAGAGATCAGACATTGAATAAGACATCCCGTGTCACTTGTACAGTGGTGCGGGATGTTTTGCTAAATATGAAATGATATTGCCTCGAGTTTTATTGACCGCATCGGTGAATTAACCGTTCTGCCGCTTGGAACATCACAGGGGGTTTACGATTCCCCAGAGGTTAAAGGTTCGCCGGGATGCTTTAAGGTGCTCACGGCAGTTTGCATGAGGATGAAATGATGGTACCTTGTTTGATGTGGAGGAGTTGAGCCACCTGGGCTTTCAGAGATTTAAGTTTAATATGATTACCACAGAGAACAATCATTTAGTTGATTGTCTCTTTTTGATTCCTCTTGTATAGTGCCAGAATACCTATTGATTAAAATATTCCCCCATGATAATATAAATGAAATTATTCCCATATAATTAGTGTGAATTAATTTCAACATTTTTGGAAAGGGGTTATTTTGTGAGGAATGTATTGTTAATTTTTAGCTCAATCTTACTTTCTGCTTCTTTATTGATTCCAGTGGCAGCCTCAGCTGAGCCATATTATGGAAAGGAATACTCCCAATCAAAACAAGTGTTGGATCTTTATCCTAATCCAGATGCAGATTTTGAGACACCGGCTTTTACGACAGAGGGGAAAAGTTTTACATCCCAGGAAGAAATGATGGATTATGTTCGTAATTTGGATGAAGAAAATAGTTACATAGAAATGTCTATCATCGGGGAATCGATTGAAGGAAGAAAAGTCCCGATGCTTGAGTTTGAAAAAGGGAATAACCCAAAACAAAAACCAACTGTTTGGATACACAGCCAAATTCATGGCAATGAGCCTGCAGCAGGTGAGACGGCGTTAGTTATGGCCAACAATTTGGCGGGTGCACATGGTGAAGACATTCTCGAAAAGATCAATGTTGTTATTGTGCCCAGGGTCAATGTCGATGGTTCTTATCATTTCCAGCGACAGAATGTAAACGGGTTAGACTTGAACCGCGACCACACCAAATTGGAATCATCGGTCATTCAAGCGGTCCATAAAGCTTTTAACGACAAGCAGCCTGAGGTATCAATTGTCGGACACGAATACGGTGTAAAACACAACAGTGAGGCTTTTAAAGACATTGGGAAACAAGGGTCGCTTGCGTATCATGATATTTTATTGCAATCGGGCAGAAATCTTGGCATACCGGAACAAATTCGGGACATGTCATTTGATCTCTTTATTTCAAATGCCAGAGACAAATTGACAGAACGTGGTTTTTCCAATGGCATTTATTATACAGTTGCAGGACGTAATGATGAAGGACAGCTTGTCATCAACGAACCTACCTATGGAGCGGATAGAGGTCCGAGTAATCTAGGCCTGCAGCCCGCGATTTCATTTATTACTGAAACAAGAGGGATTGGCATCGGAAGAGAGTCATTCGAAAGACGTGTTGCATCAGCTGTGACGGCACAAATGAGTATATTAGAAACAACAGCACAGAATTCAAAAATGGTAAAAAAAGTGGTTGAAAATGCACGAAAGGATACTGTGAAAAATGGAAGAAAAGCAGACGCCGATGATAAAGTTGCCATAACGATGAAAAGGAAACAGATGAGTGACCAAAATTTCACGGTCACTGACATTGCAACAGGGAAGCCTAAGAACCTGAAAGTTGAATATTTGAGCTCAACAGAAGCTATTCCAACCTTGGAAAGAGTACGTCCGACTAAGTATATTATGCCTCCCGTATATGACGATCTGGCAGAGAAGTTTGAATTAATGGGTGTCGATGTTGCAAAAACAAAGCGACCTATGAAACTCGAAGTGGAAAAATATACTGTGACAGATAAAGAAGTGGATGAATATGAATTTGAAGGCGTTCACCAAGTTCATGTTGAAACGGAAGTTACTTCACAAAATGTTGAAATACCCGAAGGAAGCTATGTTTATTCCATGGCTCAACCGACAGCTAATAAACTTCCTGTAACTCTTGAGCCGGAATCGCCAGCCAGTTTTGTAACATGGGACTATATTCAAAGTGAAGTTGGGGAAACCTTACCGATTTACCGCTTTATGAAGCAACGGGCACTGCCGGTAGATCCATTGAGATAACAAATAATAAAAAAGGCCCCCATCCATAAATAAGGTGGGGGTTTAAAATTGACTAAGAGATGCCAAAAAGTGCCTTCCATCAGTTGACGAACGTTGCCTTGACGCGTTTGGACCTGATAAAATACCCGATCCAAATGGCACTGAATAGTATATAAACCCAGTCAATTCCCGCCCCAGCAAATATCACGGGCAGGTACAGCAAAATGTCGATGGTGAAATTTGCTATCATTAGCTTTGGCAGGATTCGTTTCCGTTTGACCCATGTGTATATAATGAAACCATAAAATATAGCGAGAATGATATCCGATATGTATATAAATAGATCGTAACCGCTCAAATCAGCCGGGTTAAACGTAAAGACAACAAACATTACCGCAGCTAAATTGAAAAGGATCATCACTGCCGGGATAATGAGCCATCCAGCTACGATCGCATAACGATGGCCGGTTTCAAATTCAGGTTGATTTTTTGCTATTTCTTCGCTCATCATTACATTCCCTTCTTTTACAATTAAACTCAGTATAGCAAATCCGGATTATTCCTTCTACTTTTCAATCCTTTCAATAGCCATAGTGTTTTGCAGGATAAAGCTTCCCTGCTGATTGAAGTTTCACTTTAGTGTAGAAAGATTCGTGTGGTCTGAGATTTGCCAGACACTAACAACAAGAAGGGGAAGTAAGATGAACTACATACGAGCATTTTTATCTGTTTCACTGCTGCTTTTGCTCGTCTTGACCGCCTGCAGCGGGGAGAGACAAGAAGAAACAGCGAACGAAGGAGATTCCGGCGGGGAGGAAGAGAAAGTAGTCCATTTGAGTGCGCCTGGTGTGATTCCCGTCCTGAATCCAACAATGGCTGATAATGACTTTAGCTTTAATGTGCCGCCCGAGCAAATTGTGGATGCTAACAATCAAAATTACGAGCTGATTTTAACGGGGTGGGGCGGCGACTATTAGGGCCCGATGACTTATTTGAACCTGTTTATCACCGACAGTCCGGGCAATCATACGGAGTATTCAGACGAAGAATATGACAAACTGGTTCTTGACTCGAAATCCTCGTTGGCAGACAAGCCGATGAAGCGCTGGAATGCCCTATTAAAAGCTGAGCGATTGCTGATTGAAGAGAGCTCGGTGTTCGTCCCGCTCTATCAATCCGGGACGGCCTATTTGCAAAAAGATGATGTGACGAATCTGATTGCCTATCAGATCAGTGCGGACAACTATAAATGGGTTGATGTGGAGGAATAGCAGGAAGTGGAGGCTGTGCTATGGGAGGGAGACCCTATAGTACAGCCTTTCTTGTAGGATGATTGTATGGCCTGGAAAGGACGCTTATGAAAACAGCCAAATAACGCATTCTGTCATTTTGACGTAATGTGCGGTGATTTTAAATACCCTTAAAGCTCCTTCATGTCAAGCGTCCGGATAAAATGAACAAACGCATGGACAATGTTTATCTGCAGTGAATCCTCGTGGTAGTACATCCAGGTCTTGCGTGTGATGGCTTCACCTGAGGGGAGGTACAGCGGTTTGGTCACAAGCTCCGGGTGTGGCCGCACGACAAGGTTGGCCAATATGGCATAACCAAGTCCATTAATAATCATTTCTTTGCACGTTTCCACCTGGTTGACCTGAATATTGATATTGGGCTGTTGTTTGTAGTTGTTGTACCACCAGCTGTCGACGATTTGCCGCATTTTTTCATCCGTATTGTAATCGATGCGTGGTAAGGCGGGCAAAGTGTCCCACGTGAATTCCCATGGGGACGCAATGCATATTTCTTCCTCATAAAGCAGCTCTTTGTTGTCTTTCCAGCTGTAATCACCTTTAATAAAGCTGATGTGAACATCATGATTCAGAATACGCCGGTACATTTCACTGCTCCAGCCGGTCACAACCTGGAATTCGACATTCGGATATTGTTGTTTAAACAAGCGCAGTAACTTGGGCATTTTATTCAGTGCGAAGAAATTGGAGACCCCAACCCGCAATGTGCCGGCAACTTGCTCCTTCATGTTGTCCAGTGTTTCCTCAATTTTTAATTGTTCACTAAGCATTTTTCGTGCATGCCGGGCCAGTGTTTCTCCCTCGGGCGTAAACGTAATCCCTCTTTGTTTCCTGATGACCAATTTCACGCCGTAATAATCTTCGAGACTTCTAATTCTCGACGTTAGTGTTGGCTGTGACAGAAAAAGGCGTTTTGCCGCTTGCGTTATGTTTTCTGTGGCATATAAGGCATTCAGCATTTCCCAATCTTGAAATTTCATGATCGGCCGTCCCTTCATGGCATTATAGTTTTGTCTGGTATTGAAATTATCTATGTCTAATAATTAAAATTATATATTTTTATAATTTTTAAATCAAATTTATAATAGACTTAAAGAAAAAAATAATTCCCGGGATTTATTTTTAAAATGATATGAAAGTGGTTTCAATGAGGAATAGATGAGGAGGTTCATGATAATGGAAGAAACATTTGTACCGGGTCTTGAAGGGGTTGTTGCGTCCGAAACGGGTATTTCCCTTTTGGACACAGAACAGGAAAAAATTATTATCAGAGGTTATGATTTGATAGACTTATCGACAAGGAAAACGTATGCCGATATCGTATATCTGTTATTAGAGGGGACATTGCCCTCAGATGCTGAGCGGCAAGCTGTTGAGGTGAAACTGAAAGATAATTATCAAATTCCCGCCACTGTTATGGATATTCTCAAATTATTGCCAAAAGAAACACACCCAATGGATGGACAGCGGACAGCCATATCAGTCTCAGCAGGTTATGATCAAGCGCTTAATGACCGCTCGCTTGAGGCGAATAATCGCCGGGCATACGAAATTTTGGGGCAGCTACCGGCGATCACGGTGAACAGCTACCGGATTCTTAATAACCAGGAACCGGTCGAACCGGATCCCGAACTTCCATATAGCGCGAACTTTTTGTACATGATAACAGGTCAAGAACCAACTGAATTGGAAGCAGAAATCTTTGATCGTTCACTGCTACTATATAGTGAACATGAGATGCCGAATTCAACATTTACATCACGTGTGATTGCCTCCACACATTCAGATATGTACGGGGCGCTGACGGGTGCTGTTGCATCATTAAAAGGAAATTTGCATGGCGGTGCGAATGAAGCAGTCATGTATATGCTGAATGATGCCAGCTCAGTTGATGAATTTGAGAAAATACTTGAGAAAAAACTGCAGCGCAAAGAAAAGATTATGGGGTTCGGGCATCGCGTCTATATGAAGAAAATGGATCCGAGAGCTGCGATGATGAAAGAATCCCTGAAGCAGCTTTGTGACCTTAAAGGTGACTCACTACTGCTTGACATGTGTGAAGCTGGGGAAAAGATTATGGCACAGGAAAAAGGATTGTATCCAAATCTGGATTACTATGCGGCTCCTGTTTACTGGATGCTCGAGATTCCTATTCCGTTATACACACCAATCTTTTTCAGTTCCAGGACGGCGGGACTGTGTGCACACATTATTGAACAGCATGAAAACAATCGTCTGTTCAGGCCGAGGGTGAAATACATCGGCGAGCGAACTCAGTAAGCGCGGTCGATTACAATTCAAAGTAATAAAGTTGAAATCGAAAACTTCGGGCAAAAGGAAAGGAAGTTGATGATGGTAAAATTGGAAGAGAAAAAAACAGCCGATGCGGTTTTAGAGGAAATTGCCGATTATGTGCTGACTAAAGAGATTACAAGCGATGAAGCCTTCTCAACCGCACATTATGTGCTGATTGATACATTGGGGTGCGGGATTCTGGCACTGAACTATCCGGAATGTACAAAGCTCCTTGGGCCGGTTGTGCCCGGTACAGTTGTTCCAAACGGCACGCGTGTACCTGGGACATCTCATGTGCTTGATCCGGTAGATGGTGCGTTCAATATAGGAGCCATGATTCGCTGGCTCGACTATAATGATACATGGCTTGCCGCTGAATGGGGACACCCTTCCGATAATCTAGGCGGTATTCTTGCTGTTGCGGACTATGTCAGTCAGGAACGTCTGTCTAAAGGCCAGGAACCTGTTAAGATAGAAGAAGTTTTGGAAATGATGATTAAAGCTCATGAAATACAGGGAACCCTTGCCCTGGAAAACAGCCTGAATCGTGTCGGGCTTGATCATGTATTATACGTTAAAGTAGCTACTACGGCAGTGGTAACGAAAATGCTGGGCGGTGGACGTGACGAAATTATCAATGCATTGTCAAACGCTTGGATTGATAATTCCAGTTTACGCACTTACCGGCATGCACCGAATGCCGGTTCACGAAAATCATGGGCCGCAGGAGATGCCACCAGCAGGGGTGTTCGTCTGGCCATGATGGCAGTCAATGGCGAAATGGGTTACGCAACGGCCTTAAGTGCGCCAGGATGGGGCTTTCAGGATGTTCTGTTTAACAAGCAGGAGCTCGTGCTCAGCCAGCCGCTTGATAGTTATGTCATGGAAAATGTCTTATTCAAGGTTTCCTTTCCGGCGGAATTCCATGCACAGACAGCTGCAGAGGCTGCAGTAGAGCTGCATCCGGAAGTGAAGGACCGTCTGGACGAAATTGATCAGATCACCATTACGACACATGAGTCCGCCATTCGGATTATCGATAAAAAAGGACGGCTTTATAACCCGGCAGATCGCGATCACTGCATCCAATACATTACCGCAATCGGACTCTTAAAAGGTGGTATCATAGCAGAGGATTATGAGGATGAAGCGGCTGCTGATCCGGTAATCGATGAATTGCGTGATAAAATGGTTTTGCTGGAAAATGAAGCCTACACGAAAGATTACCTTGATCCGGACAAACGTTCCATCGCCAATGCGGTTCAGATCCATTTTAAAGACGGTACTTCAACCGAGAATGTGGATTGCGAATACCCATTGGGTCACCGATTCCGCAGGCAAGAAGCAATGCCGCAAATCCGCAAAAAATACGTGAATAATCTATCAACCAACTATGCGAAAAAGCAATTGCAGGACATAACAGACGTCAGTTTTGATTATCAAACATTAGCGGCAATGAATGTGAATGAATTTGTGGCGTTATTTGTCCAATAAGAAGGAGGACCCTATGTATGGCATGGATTGTCGATCAGTCATCAACACAGGAAGAATTAGCGAAACAGTTTAAGGAGCTTATCAGGAAGGATGATATTTTACAAATCCCTGGTGCTCATGATGCCATGGCGGCACTCGTAGCAAAAAAAGAAGGTTTTTCATCCTTGTACTTATCAGGTGGTGCTTACACAGCAAGCCTTGGACTGCCTGACCTGGGGATTGTGACATCAACCGAAATGGCGGATCGCGCGAAGGAATTAGTCCGAGCTGCCAATCTGCCGGTACTTGTTGATATCGATACTGGATTCGGCGGGGTTTTGAATGTCGCCCGCACTGCCGCCGAAATGGTTGAAGCAAAAGTGGCGGCTGTTCAAATTGAAGATCAGCAGCTCCCGAAAAAGTGCGGCCATCTGAACGGGAAGCAGCTCGTCCCAAAAGAGGAATTGGCACAAAAAATCAAGGCAATTAAAGAAGTCGCCCCATCCCTAGTTGTTGTGGCACGTACTGATGCGAAAGCAGTTGAAGGCATTGATTCAGCGGTTGAACGGGCTGAATTTTATGTGGAAGCTGGTGCAGATGCCGTTTTCCCGGAGGCACTGCAGACAGAAGAGGAGTTTCGGTTATTTTCCGCGAAGCTGGATGCCCCGCTGCTTGCTAACATGACGGAATTCGGCAAGACGCCGTATTTCAGTGCACAGGAATTTCAGGATATGGGCTTCAGTATAGTGATTTATCCGGTTACTTCCTTAAGGGTTGCTGCAAAAGCCTATGAGCGAATATTTAAGCTCATAATGGAAGAGGGCACCCAGAAAGAAGGACTTTCTGATATGCAAACACGACAAGAGTTGTATGATATTAATTCTTTAGCTGAATTTGAAGAATTGGATGGGAATATTGCCAAGACTGTTTTGGGTGACGAATGACAGGGATTGCATGATAGTAAAAAACAAATGTTGAAGAGGCGCCAGTAATTGATGCTGGTGTCTTTTTATTGCAGAAATTAATGGTTTATACATTATCTTCCATATCACGTTGATCTGAAAGGTACAGCGCTTTGCCTGAAATATGAACTGCAGCAGCTGATTGAACAATTTGGTCTGACACCTGAAGAGTATGCACCACAGCTTAGTTTGTTGGACCGGTTTGGTCAGGCTGATGAGATTGCGGAGGCAAGCCTTTGGTTAGCTTCAGATCAGTCATCCTATGTTACTGGAACAACCATTCATGCTGATGCTGGGTATACGAGCCGGTAAGTCTGCAAAACAGATACAGGAGCATTTAGATTAGAAAATTAATAAAACGGGAACAGGGCGCACCTTGTTCCCGCTTTTTCTATTTTACTGACATCAATCTATCCCCAGCCTCAATTTGTTTCCGGCTGACAGGTGTAATCGTTTCATAGGCATCAGAATTGGTAATGACAATAGGGGAGGCCAAATCAAATCCTTTATTGCTGATCGCATCCATATCAAATGAACATAAGAGCTGACCCTTTTCAACGTCTTCATCTTTTGCCACGTTTAATTCAAATACCTTTTCTTTAATATCAACGGTATCCAGTCCGATATGCAGCAGTATTTCCACACCACTGCCAGTTGTTATTCCGATGGCATGTCCAGTTGGGAAAACGGTTGTCACTTTGCCATTGGCAGGAGCGTACAATTTACCTTCACTTGGATAAATGGCAACACCTTTACCAACCGCTTTCGTTGCAAAAACTTCATCGCTTAGTTCATTTAACGGACGCAATTCTCCAGATAATGGACTAGCGATATGCGTTTTTTCCTCATGGTCTTGCCCGCCACCTTCATCTGCTTTTTTCGTTTCACCAGCTGTTTCACCATAAAGCTTGTAGACCATTTCTTCTTTGTAGCCGAATAGATAGGTCAGGACAAATCCGCCGATATACGAAATGACAAGTCCGATAATATAGAGCAAATATTGATTGTTTGCTATCAGTGGAATCATGACGATGCCGGATGGCCCGACTGTAATAGCCCCCACTTCAAACAGGGATAAGAACGCACCACCGAATCCTGCGCCGAGACACGCTGTGATAAACGGGCGCCCAAGCGGCAAGCTGACACCATAAATAAGCGGTTCACCGATACCGAGAAATCCGACAGGCAGGACACTTGCGACAGTATTTTTCAAACGTTTATTTTTGGCTTTAATATAAATGGCAATCATGGCACCAACTTGTCCACCGCCTGCCATGGCAAGGATAGGGAGCAATGTCGTTGAGCCGAATTGATTAATTAACTCCAGATGCACAGGAATTAATCCCTGGTGCATGCCAACGGTTACCAGCGGCAGGAATGTTGCTGCAAGCACATATCCGCCAATGATACCGCCTGCTTCAAGCATGATATCAACCAGGAACCACGTAATCCCGTCCATCAGCAAGCCTGCAATTGGCTGGATCACCACAATTGTCAAAATGGAACCGACCATGACGGTAATCAGTGGTGTTAGAATGAGATCGAGACTGTCGATGACACGCTTACGAATAAATTTTTCAATTTGTGTAAACAGATAGGCAGCTATAATAACACCCAACAGACCGCCAAGACCGGAGCTGAGTTTCAAATCCAGGCCAAATAGATTCAAGGAGCCTACATCACCTAAAACAGGTGCATAAATCAGTAATCCTGCGATACCGCCGAGAACCATTGTACCGCCAAATTCTCTTGCGGTATTAATACCGACAAATACACCGAGCGACCCAAACAGGAGATTCCCGATTGCCTGCAGCAGCATGTACCAGTCTGACTCAAGAACTGCCGGGTCCAATATGCCGGCGTCAGGATTGGCCAGGTTTGTAATGAGGTTGGCGATTCCCAGCATCAATCCTGAGGCGACCAGGCCTGGTACAATTGGAACAAAAATATTGCCGATATGCCTGAATAATTGCTGGAACGTTGATGTTTGCCTGGCTTTATAAGCTGCCTTTGTATCAGATGCCATATCAAATTCATCGTCGTCATCGTCGCCCTCAACATCAACGTTAATTGTTGTACTTTCGTGTATCTCGTTGGCAACCTTTGTTACTTTGCCGGGACCGAGGACAATTTGAATCGTCCCCTGATCGATGACACTCAGGACGCCTTCTAATTGTTTGATAGCTTCCAAATCTATATTATTGCGTGATTTGAGGTCAATCCGCAACCGTGTTATACAATTGGTGAGATTGGTGATGTTGTTTTCACCGCCAAGGTTCTCAACGATTGACTGTGCCAATTTTTGATTATTCATTGTTGGTTTCACCATCCTTGTCGTTTGCTATCCTGATAGCTTCACGCACAAATCCGTTTGACTGTTCAAGGAATTGTTTCGCTTTTTCATAGCTGCACTGCCGTTTGATCATAATAATCGCTGCCTTTGGATTCTGGTGGGATTTTTCCAAATAAGCTGAAGCAGTATCATAATTAACCTGGGCGGCAAGAGAAATAATATTTTTGGCCCGTTCGACGAGTTTTTTATTGGTTAATTGGACGTCCACCATCAGATTTTTATAGACTTTGCCGATGCCAATCATGGCACTTGTTGAAATCATGTTTGCGACGAGTTTTTGGGCAGTCCCTGCTTTTAATCGGGTTGACCCTGTTAAAATTTCGGGGCCTACCTCAACCTCGATCGGGATGTCCGCATAACGGCTGGACTGGGCATTTTTATTGCAGCTGACTGAAGCTGTCTTGGCACCCACACGCTTGCTGTATTCCAAACCGCCGATAACATAAGGGGTGCGTCCGCTGGCGGCAAGGCCAATGACGGTATCCTTTTCATTTAAATTCAATTCTTTCAGGTCGGCAGCAGCCAATTCAGGATCATCTTCAGCACCTTCAACAGCTTTCATGATGGCATCCTGATCGCCAGCGATAAGTCCCTGGACTTTTTCAGGATCTGTTCCAAATGTCGGCGGACACTCAACTGCATCCAGAATCCCCAGACGGCCGCTTGTACCGGCTCCAATATAAATGAGCCTGCCACCTTTAGTGAACGAATCAATGACCGCTGAAGCAGCTTGTTCAATTTGTTTAATTTCCTTATTAACTGCGTCTGGAACACTTTTATCTTCCTGGTTCATCACTTGTAAAATGTTATGGGTACTCATTTCATCCAAATTCATGGTTTTTTCATTACGTTTTTCAGTTGTTCTTGTTGTTTCGGGCATTCCTGGCATCCTCCCTCTGGCTTTGCTGTATGATGTCATACGTTTGGTTTAAATGGGCTAAGGAACTGTCATAATCCTCATATGCGCAAGCTGTATAGAGCATGTCAATCACATTTAATGAAGCAATCCGCGATGACATGGCAGCACTGCGGAATTCATCTTCCTGGGCAGCGACAAATAGTACAGCATCGGCTATCGCACGTAAATGCGAATCTGCGTATTTCGTAATCGCTATCACTTTTGCGCTTTTAGACTGGGCAATTTTGACACAATCAATGATTTGCTGCGTTTCACCAGAGTATGAAATAGCCACGACCACATCATCTTCATTTAGATTGACAGCCGATACTTTTTGCATATGAAAATCACTGTAAGCTGTACAAGCTTTATTGATGCGCATGAATTTTTGAATGGCATCATAGGCAATCAAAAAACTGGAGCCAACACCATAGAAGTCAATTTTCTTTGCGTTCATCAGATATTCATATGCTGTTTCAATTTGGTCTTTTTGGATTAGTTGCAGCGAACTATACAGTGACTGAATATTTGTGTTGGTGATGACCGCCATCATTTTATCGATTGAGTCATCGGGTAACAACGTTTCCTGTTCCAAATCGTGTAAATTGATCACCGCCAGATCGCCGGATAATTTTAATTTAAAATCCTTAAAGCCGTTATAGCCAAGCGAATGACAGTAGCGCATAACCGCAGAAGGACTGGCATAACTGGCATCGGCAAGCTGGCTGACGGTCATTGAGACTGCCTTTTCCGGATTCTTTAAAATATATTCCGCTACAGCACCCTCTGATGGTTTAACATAGCTAAGTGATTCCCTTACTTTGTAAAGAACACCTTCCAATTATGAACACCCCCAACCCATTAACGTTAACGCTTTCACGTTTATAGTATCCTTTGTGGTATAAAAAATCAATTAGATGATTTGTTTTGGTACAGAGTTTCAGATTTTGGAATATTGAGGGTGGACGGATGATGACATAAGAGGATCAGTTTCCTGAATTTGTTAGCTTTCAGGTAGGTAAGGCAGTAGGGGAGCATAAGGAGATCCTGCAAGCTATCGTGGAACAGGATCCCAAAGCCGCTCGGAAACATATGGAACATCATGTTAACCGCTCAAAAAATGACTTTTTAGATCACGTTCTTCTGAACGAGTAAAGACTAAAACAGTATTCTCGAAAGATAAATAACGCCTGTAACGGTCACGGCACTGAATAATGTTGAAAACAAAACAATCTGTGCAGCAAATTGCGGGTAGTTATTATATTCTTGGGCGATGACCGAACTGTTTACGGACGTGGGCATGGATGAAGCGATTAAGAGTGCCTGTGCCGCTACACCATTAATTCCGAATATGTAAATGATAATCAATGAAAGAACAGGACCAATCAAAAGCCGGAGCATCAAACTGAAATAAACAGAAGTAAGAGCCGATGAGATTTTGATTTGCGCAACTTGAGCCCCCAATAGAATAAGTGCAATGGCAATCATCGCCTCGGAAATATAGTTGGCCGGTGTCCATATAAATTGTGGAACCGATATATTTGATATATTTAAGACAATACCAGCCACCATGGCGTACAGAACGGGCATTTTAAAATAACCGAGCAATGCTTTTAGTTTACCAATTTTGACTGATTGCATCGCAAAAATGCCGTATGTAAATGTCAGGATATTTTGCATCGTCAGGATGATGACCTGGATTGACATGGCAAACGGATCGCCTTTGAACACGAGATCGTTGACCGGAACCCCGTAATTTCCCGAGTTAAAAAAGATGACACTGTTGGAGAATGTTGTGCCTTTTGCTCTATCAAACCCTTGCAGTTTAACCATTATTTTGGATAGTATGAATAACATTAGGACAAGTAACACGAAAAATAAAACAACAAGGGAAAAGACCCTTGGCGAGAATTCCGTGCTGTAGAGCTTAACAAAAATGAAACCCGGAACAAGAAAATAGATGTTTAATTTCGCCAGTGTTTGCAAATTTAGTTCAAATTTCTTCTGCATGAAATAGCCAATGCCCATGATGATGAATATGGGCAAAAGGATATCAACTAAAATTGTGAATAATTCAGCCACGTTAATTCTTCCTTTCTAGCGTTTCTATGCTGTACAATTTACGAAATAATACTAATATATTACAAAATAACAGAAATAGAAAGAAAAAGAAAAGGGATACTTTGGGGATGGGATTAGGAAAGACTCTATTAATTTTAGGTAATAAAAGAACATTGATTAAGTGAGGGTAGTATTTATTAGCCGAACAGGGAGAGGAACATTCATGCATTAATCCAATAATTTCACGATCTTATGAGAGCGCCTTGGTACCGTCAAGAAGTTTGTGTAAATAAATAGGATACTCCTCAGAATAGGTGGTGTTGGTATTTTCAGATATTATCCCGGGTACCCGGGATAATATCTGAAAATTCGATCGTTTGTGATCCGCTGTGCTTGCCGTATCTCGTTTCAAACATTTCCTGTAACGCTTGATAAGCACTTGCGAAGCCTCTGAGCTTCCGCTCTGACCATCTTTGGTTATATTCGGTTGATTGAAGGTATACCACCTTTTCTGCTGCCTTTTCACTGGGAAGGCTGTTCATCGTTTTTGTACGCTTCTTGATTTCCTTCATCGTCCGCTCAATGATATTCGTGGTATAAATCATGCGCTGGATTGATGAGGGATATTTCAAGAATGTCAGAAGCACATTTAAGTCCTCTTCCCATGATTTGACGACTTTTGGATGCTTGCCTTGCCAGTTCTCTTGAAAAGTTTTAAATTGACTCATGGCTTCTTCACTCGTGCTGGCCTCATAAATAGCCTTTAAATCCTCGGCTACAGCTGTTTGATCCTTTTTACGAACGGCGTTGATGGCATTACGAACTTTATGTACCACACAGCGCTGGACGTCAGCCTTTGGATAAATTTCTTTCATCGCTGCTTCAAGTCCGGGCAGGCCATCAAAAACACCAAGCAACACTTCCTCAACACCCCGATTGTAAAGATCGCGGAGAATTTCTTTCCAGCCGAGTGAGCTTTCCTGGCCACCGACATAGAAACCGAGAATCTCGCGGTAACCGTCTTCAGACACACCGATGACCAAGTACACGACTTCATTGGCGACATCATCGCGGCGCAGCTTCAGGTAAGTCCCGTCAAGATAAAGGATTGAATAACGTTTCTTTAGTGGGCGCTGCTGCCATGTTTCGATATTTTCGAGTGTAACGTCTGTGATGTTACTAACCGTTGTTGCCGAATAAGCAGAGCCCAGCATGTGCTCAATCATTTGCCCGATTTCACGCGTGCTGACACCTTTCTGATACATTCTCGTTACCGTTTCGCCAACCCATTGATCACGGCGTTGGTAAGGTGAGAACAATTCCGTTTGAAATTCACCATGGCGGTCGCGGGGCACAGCAAGATCATCAATATGGCCGTGCTTGGTATCAAGCGTTCGTTTGTAGTAACCATTTTTTACTTGCTTCAATTCAGGATGTTCTTCGTTGAAAAACTGTTCCCTTTCCTCTACCAAAATCGTTTCGAGCTGGTCTTTGACAAAATCACGTACAAGACTATCCAGTTGATTCATAAAGCCATCATTCGTTATACTTTGAGTCATGGTAGGGTTTCTCCTCTCTCTATTTATAGCCAATTCCGAGGGTACCCTACCTCTTTTTTTGTCTCAAAGAATTTACACAAACTATTTTACGTCATCAGCGCCTTATAAGGCTTTGGTGGTTGACACCAACTCTTCTTGTTTGCAATAAGTGTTATAATATAATTCAATAAAAGCATTGAAACATTTGGAATTTTAAGGTATCGTTTTATTAACTATAAGATTGGTACGGATGAATAATAAATCAGGTACGTAAACCATTGACTACATTAAGAGGGGAATAATTTGTGCAATTAAACTATGACAGTTCAATTCCATTACATGTCCAATTAAAAGTAATAGTCGAAAAACAAATTGCAGAAGGCGAACTTACCGGCCAAATTCCGACTGAACGAAATTTTATGGAATACTATCATGTCAGCCGAAGCACAGTGCGTGAGGCAATAAACCTTCTTGTCCGGGAAGGGGTTTTGGAGAAACGTCACGGCAGCGGAACCTTTGTCTCGCTGAAACCAATCCATCAATGGCTGGGCAACCTTACCAGTACGACGGAACTGATCAGGCAGATTGGGATGAAACCGGGTGCAAAATTAATTAACCACTATAAAATGACGCCGGAAGCTTATATTCAGGAAAAAACTGGATTCAGTGATGCCTTTTTTATTAAACGGGTCCGTTATGCGGACGAAACCCCGATCGGTGTTGAACGTCATTATTATCCTATTGAGATTGGTGAAGCGATTGCCAAGTATGACCTAAACGATACGACACTTTATGAAATTGAAGAGAATGAGCTGGGGATATTGTTTGCGGAGGCAAGCCAGATGATCGGTATCGGCATTATACCTGATGAAGAAGCTGCGCACCTGAATATTCCGCAAATGTCTCACGTGTTGACTGCTGAACGGATCATAAAAGATCAGGAAGGCAGTATCGTTGAGTTTGAAAAGGCTTATTACCGCAGTGATATGTTTAACTTTCAAATTAATCTATCCCGAAAATTCGGATGAACGTGTTCCTCGCCCCGAAGCCCTTCTTGTCCCCAATCCACCATTCATAGTCATGTGTAATAAGATTTATTATTATTTAAAATAACAGAATTCACTAAAAATATTGAAATTAACATGCGCAATCCCATATACTGTATTTAAGCAAATCAAAATTGGTACGGACGTCCTTATGTATTTGCTCTAGTTATTATAGAGGATTGGAGGTTTTTAGATGATTGTTGGCGTACCCAGAGAAATTAAAAATAAAGAAAAACGTGTGGCACTAACCCCCTCCGGCGTGACCATGTTTACTGATGCGGGTCATGAAGTATTGATTGAAGCGGCTGCTGGGAATGGAAGCGGTTTCGATGATGTTGAATATGAAGCTGCGGGGGCTAAGATTGTTCAGACAGCAAACGAAGCATGGGGAGCTGAGTTGGTTATGAAAGTGAAGGAACCTCAGCCGGAAGAATACGAGTTCCTGCGTGAGGGATTAATTTTATTCACCTTCCTGCACTTGGCGGCAGAACCGGAGTTAACACGTCAGCTTGCTGAAAAGAAAGTAACGTCGATTGCATATGAAACGATCCAGGAAGATAGTGGTGCGCTGCCACTGCTTGCTCCGATGAGCGAAGTAGCAGGTCGCATGTCAGTACAGATTGGCGCTCAATACTTGGAAAATAATAAAGGTGGAAAAGGAGTCCTGCTCAGTGGAGTCCCGGGTGTGAAACCAGCCAATATCGTCATTGTTGGTGGCGGTTCGGTTGGTACAAATGCGGCAAAGATGGCACTTGGCTTCCGGGCTAATGTAACGATCCTTGATATTAACACGAAGCGGCTGCGTGAACTGGATGACATGTTCGATGGCAGTGTCAATACATTGATGTCCAATCCGCTTAATATTAGAGAAGCAGTTAAAGAGGCCGATTTATTAATCGGTGCAGTGCTAATACCGGGAGCTAAAGCCCCCCAGCTTGTCTCTGAAGACATGGTCAGAGATATGACGCCAGGTTCAGTCATTATTGATGTCGCGGTTGATCAAGGCGGTTCAATCGAAACAATTGATCATGTTACAACACATGATACGCCGACTTATAAAAAACACGGTGTTCTGCATTACGCTGTGGCCAATATACCTGGTGCTGTCGCACGGACATCAACCACGTCACTGACTAATAACACGAGTCAGTATGGGGTGTTCTTGGCCAATAAAGGATTGGAAATGGCCGTGAAAACCAGTACAGCTTTTGCAAAAGGTGTCAACACACATGAAGGTGCTGTAACAAATCAGCCGGTTGCTGAAACACATGATATGAGGTATGAACCGCTCGAATCCGCTTTGAAAGGTAAGCCGGTATCATCATAAATTAACAAAAAGGAGGAGGAAAAAATGAAGGCAGAAGCCGAAGTGAATCAAGCAGCAGCTGAAAAGGAATCGAAGTTGTGGAATGCCATGCATAAATACAATCCGGATGCAAAATCGACGGTGGCTGTTTCCGGGGAGGGGTCATGGTTTACAGACGAAGAAGGCAATGAATATCTTGATGGCGTGTCTGGTTTGTGGTGTCTGAATCTTGGCTACGGAAGACAGGAGATTGTTGATGCGGCATCTAAGCAGATGAAACAGCTATCGTATTTTCCATTAACGATGAATCATCAGCCGGCGATTCAATTAGCCGATAAACTGAGTGAACTGCTGGGAGCTGACTATCAGACTTTTTTCTCCAACAGCGGTTCTGAGGCTAACGAAACAGCCTTCAAAATTGCCCGGCAGTATCACATGCAAACAGGCAATCCAGGCAAGTATAAATTCATTTCACGCTACCGTGCCTATCACGGTTCGACCATGGGTGCCATGAGTGCAACTGCCCAGGCAAACCGCCGGGTGAAATACGATCCGTCAGCTCCGGGATTCTTGCATGTAGCACCGCCATACAGCTATCGTTCCCTATTTTCAGGCAGTGCGGAAGAAAAAGATTTGCGTGCAGCCGATGAAATGGAGGAAATGATTAAGTGGGAAGGTGAGGAAACGGTAGCGGCAGTTATTATGGAGCCGTTCATTTCAGGCGGCGGTGTCATTATCCCGTCCATGAAATATATCCAACGTGTTGCTGATATTTGCGAACAATACAATGTGCTCCTGATTATGGATGAGGTCGTGGCCGGCTTTGGCCGGACCGGCAAGATGTTCGGGTTCAAGCATGCAGCCGGAATACAGCCTGATATTGTGACGATGGCAAAAGGGCTAACGAGTGGTTATTTACCCCTGGGTGCCACATCGGTCAAAGCAGAAATATATGAGGCGTTCAAACAGGAAGGCAAAGACAATCATTTGCGTCATGTCTCAACGTATGGCGGTCACCCGGCAGCTTGTGCGGTCGGATTGAAGAATATTGAAATCATTGAGAATGAAAACATTGTAGACCGGGTGAACAGTCTTGGTAATTCCAAACTGATTGAATTGCATGACCTTATGAATCACAAGAATGTTGGAGAAGTCCGGCAGGCAGGTTTTTTGCTGGGTTTGGAAATGGTTGAGAATAAGACCACAAAAGAACCACTATCAGAAGCTAAAATGGGTGAAATTGTCGGAGCGTGCAAACAAAAAGGGCTCGTGATCGGTAAAAATGGCGATACCGTGCCGGGCGGAAACAACATTTTGATTATTGCTCCGCCGCTAACGAGCACTGAAGAGGACCTGGATTTTATCATCGAAACAGTCAGCTCAGTCATTCACAGCATGTAATTTTTACGACTATGACAAACTCGCTGGATGGGAAGGTTATATACGTGAATTATGAACGCTTAAAAACCTTTATTGCTGTGGCTGAAAAGAACAGTTTTTCAGAAGCTGCCAAAATGCTCTATGTGACGCAGCCTACAATCACATCGCAAATAAAATCATTGGAAGAGGAACTGGGGACAAAACTTTTCGAACGAACCACGAAAAAAGTGGAGATGACCCAATCGGCGAAAATTTTGCTAAAATATGCACGAGAAATTGTGCAGATGAATGATTCTGCCCGTAAAGAGATTACACAGATGGAAAGCATGACGTACGGCGAATTAGGTATGGGGTGCAGCTTAACGATTGGTGAGTATATCTTGCCGGAGTTTCTCAAGCAATTTAAAGAGGAATATCCACTGATTCAAATCCAGGTGAAAATTGCAAACTCTCACCAGGTGATTAACTCGCTTAAAAACCAATTTATTGATGTGGGGTTAATTGAAACACCGGTAGAGGATAAGCAGATTAATCTGGAACCATTTCTGGAAGACGAAATTGTCTTAATTGCTGCCCCCGATTATTTCTCAGGTCACGATGCGTATATCAGTATGGAACAAGTCAGGCAGTCGCCGCTGGTTTTCCGGGAGGAGGGTTCGGGGACACGCTCAGTTGTCAATCATTATTTGGAAAATGCCGGGCTGATAAAAGACGATTTACAGATTGTTATGGAACTGGGAAGTACAGAGGCGATCAAGGCAGTTGTGGAATCCGGTCTGGGCGTGTCGTTTATTTCGAAAAATGCCATAAAAAAAGAACAAGAATTAGGGCTATTAAAAGCCTTCTCGATCACAGACATGGAATTGAAGCGGTATTTTTACATCGCTCACCGGAAAGAGCATGTGCTGAAATCGTCAACTGAGCTATTTTTGGAAACATTACAGTCGATTGTAGAGAAAAAAGAGGCGTTTGTGGCTGATGAACCAGCAAATAATTATCATATTAACGTTTAAGGAGGATTTCAAATTATGGTCAACCAAACAGAAGAAAGGAAGCAGGCAGTTAATCAGAAACAGAAAATGACACCAAGTGAAGCTATCGTGGAAACTTTGGTGGCGGAAAACATTAAGGAAGTCTACGGCATTGTGGGCTCGGCTTTTATGGATATGCTTGATTTATTCCCAGCAGCGGGCATCCGGTTTATCCCGGTGCGGCATGAACAAAGCGCTGGTCACATGGCAGATGCCTACGAGCGTGTTTCCGGCACGGCAGGTGTTATTGTTGGGCAAAATGGACCGGGGATCACCAACATGGTTACGTCCGTTGCGGCAGCGAACCAGGCTCACAGCCCGCTGGTTGTGATTTCACCGTCTGCTGGCACAAACGCAATTGGTATGGATGGTTTCCAGGAAGCTAATCAGGTATCGATTTTTAAAGACATTACCAAAGAAACGGTGCAGGTAACCAATAAAAACCGGGTTGCCGATAAACTTCGGACGGCATTCCGGATTGCTTATGCCGAGCGTGGGCCGGTTTTGTTCGATATTCCGCGTGATCTGTTTTACGGTGAAGTGGAAGATGTGATTCTGGAACCGCATCAGTACCGTGCCGATAAACGAGGGATTGGTGATCCTGCGTCGCTTGAAAGAGCGGTAGACCTATTGAAGAACGCCAAGAATCCGGCGATCATTTCCGGCCGGGGCTCAGTAGATGCGGAGGGTGTTGATTCCGTCGTGAAAATTGCCGAGCATTTGACAGCACCCGGAGCAACGGCTTATATGCATAATGACGCCTTCCCGGCCGATCATCCATTGGCGGTAGGGCCGATCGGTTATATGGGCGCCAAATCAGCCATGTATTCACTGCAGGAAGCCGATGTTGTTCTGGCTGTCGGAACACGCCTGTCACAGTTCGGAACGCTGCCGTGCTATGATATTGACTATTTCCCGACGCATGCCAAAATCATTCAAATCGATATCAATCCGCGCCAGATCGGACGGACGCATCCGGTTGAAGTGGGCATCATTGGCGATGCGAAAGCAGCAAGTGATGAGATCTATCGTCAGCTGAAACTGGCTATGCCGTCACCTGAAAAGGATAACGAACGGATCCAGGCTGTCACTAAGCGGAAGGAAGAGTGGGAGCAGGAGCTGGTGGATTCGGCTATGGAAGATGGCGACCCAATCAACCCAAGACGCGCCTTGCTTGAGATGACGAAAGCAATGCCAGAGAACGCGATTGTATCGTCGGATATCGGCAACGTATCGTCAACGGCGAATGCTTATTTGAAATTTAACCAGACCCGCCGTCATATTGCGGCCCTGACATTCGGCAACACCGGCTTTGCCTATCCGGCTGCCCTCGGTGCGCAGCTTGCCGAACCGGATGCACCTGTATTTGCGATCGTCGGTGACGGGGCATGGGGCATGAGCCTGCATGAAGTGAGTACAGCCGTTGAACAGAATATCCCGGTTATTGCCTGCGTGTTTAATAATAAGGCATGGGCCGCTGAGAAAAAGAACCAGGTTGATTATTATGATGACCGCTATGTGGGTTCCGATATTAAAGCGCCTGAATTCGCTGAGGTAGCAAAGTCTATGGGCGCATTGGGCTACACCATCGATAAACCGGAAGACATTGGTCCGGCAATTGAAGACGTTCTAAAACAGCGCAAGCCTGCCGTTTTGAACATTTATGTTGATGGCACACAGCTGGCGCCGCCGTTCCGTAAAGATGCTTTGAAGATGCCGACTCGTCATTTGGATAAGTATAAGCATCTTGATTATAGTGAGTGGGGTCAATAGAATTGTATGGAAGCTCTCTGCTCGGGTGTCCGGGCAGGGAGTTTTTTTAATCTGAGAATCTCAGTCTGGCTAAGATAGATATTAAAGTTATTAATAAACATTATTCTGATTTTTGATTATATAAAATTCTCATAATTAATTGTTAAATTGTTTGGTTCCAGTTACCATGTAAGAAAGCAATATTGACATTACTGATAATGTAAGCGTTGACATTGGGGGTGAAAGGTTAAATGGAAAACAACAGATGTTGACTATTCTATTAGGATTCATCCAGGAAGTACGTTAATCATAATATTTCCGAGTTATACTTATAGGAGGCTTACTGAATATGAAACAACGACAACAGCTGGAAAAAACGCTGAAGCCACATTGGGTTTGGGCAATCGCCCTTGGTTCGGCTATTGGGTGGGGTGCGTTCGTTCAGCCTTCAGTCTGGATGAGTGGTTCTGGACCATTGGGAGCGATTATCGGGTTCGGGATTGGTGCTGCACTGATGATGGTCATTGCGGTCAGCTATGGTTTTCTGATTGAAAAATACCCGGTTTCTGGTGGTGAGTTTGCTTACGCCTTCCTAGGGTTCAATCGTAACCATGCTTATGTGGCCGGTTGGTTTTTGGTTTTAGGTTATATGTGTATTGTAGCATTGAATGCATCAGCGTTAGCGCTAATGGTCAGATATGTTTTTCCCTCGGTGGCGGAACAAGGATTTATGTATAGTCTGGCAGGATGGGATGTTTACTTTGTGGAAGTGTTGATTGCCAGTGCTGCTTTAATTTTGTTTGCCTATATGAATATACGCGGGGCGACATTATCGGGAAGATTACAATTTATATTCGTGATTTTTATGATCTGTGGAGTTTTATTTATGGGAGCAGGCGCCATTCTAAGTCCTGTTACCTCTTTTGAGAATCTGCAGCCGGTTTTTAATCCGGAAGTATCTGCTATTTCAAGTATTATTCTTATTGTTGCAATAGCACCATGGGCATTCGTTGGATTTGATAACATTCCCCAGGCGGCAGAGGAATTTAATTTCTCACCAAAAAAAGCGTTTATGCTGATTATTTTTTCACTGATATGTGCGGGGATACTGTACATGGTTATGATTACTGCAACCGCGCTGTACATGCCATGGCAGCAGCTGACCAGTTCACAGCCGCAATGGGGAACAGGCGATGCTATGTCCGGCTTGTTCGGAAACATCGGCATATTAATATTGGCACTCGCTTTATCGATGGGTGTATTCACCGGATTAAATGGTTTTTTTGTATCGAGCAGCCGGCTGTTATTTGCAATGGCGCGTGCCCAAATCATACCACAGGTTTTTACAAAGCTGCATCCGAAATATAATACACCTTATGCAGGCATTATCTTCACTTGTGTGGTTTGTTTAATTTCACCGTGGTTTGGAAGGCAAGTACTGACATGGATTGTTGATATGTCATCAGTTGGGGTAACAATCGCTTATATTTATACCTGTGTTGTTGCGTTTAAGTTGTTTAAATGGTCGGATAAGTCACTGGCCATTCATAAGAACAAACATATGCCTTCCGTAACAGCTCCTTTCAAGAAAAGCTTAAGTATAGCCGGTGCGCTGATTGGATTTGTGTTTTTATGCTTATTGCTGATTCCAAACTCACCTGCATTTATGGGAGCAGCTTCTTTAATAGCTTTATTAATTTGGATTGGCTTGGGTATTACATTTTATCTCGTTAAAGGACCAGAATTCAGAAAAATACCGAGAGAACGGCTTGAATATCTTATTCTTGGAAAAGAGCCGGGAGATGATATAGAGAATAGTGATGAAATTCCTGGTTGAAAAGCAAGGTACGCTTCATAGGGCTTATTTAGTGCTTTATTAAAGCTTTAAATCTATTAAAAAGCATATCGAATTATAGATGAAGAATGTGAAGTCAACAACTGTTGCTGGCAGGTTAATTAAAAGGGCCTTCTATGCGGATCAAGTGATCATGCCGTGGGCCCCCTGCTAATCAACACCGAAACTTCCAATCCAGTCTGTTCGAAGGATCTTGGGATGGTAACTCATGTAGAACGGTATGAACCAACAGAGTAAATCTACTTCACTAAAAATGTAAAAGTTTAGCTGATTATTCGAAAAAGTCCATAATTTTTTTGGAATTATATTGACTTCAGCCAGCAAACACCCTATAATTTCAAGAAATTACAGATAATTTGAATTTTAATTAATAACAATTGAATTAACAAAAGGAGAAGAAGATGAAAATTGACAAAAGCTTAACGACACCCTTGTATAATCAGATTAAGGCATATTTACAGGAAAAAATTGATTCGGGTAAATGGGAGGCAGGCTATCGATTAGCTGCGGAGAGAGAATTAGCTGAGCAATTCAATGTTAGTACCATTACCATAAAAAGAGCGATACATGAGCTTGTCCATGATGGCTATTTACATCGGCAAAGTGGCAAAGGGACGTTTGTCATTAAAAAAGAAGAGCAGGATATTTCAAAAATGGTATCACTCCATAATGAAAGGGAAGAATCAGCTAAACATCCTCACAAATTACTGAGCTTTAAAAAAGTAAGCGCGGGGTCCAAGCTTGCTAAGCATCTCGATATAAAACCTTCAGATCAGGTTTATAAAATCATCCGTTTAAAAATTGAAGATGGCAGCCCTGCAGTCATCGAATATTCGTTTGTACCGAGCATTACTTTTCCTGAATTATCGGTTGAGGATATTGATGATAACCTGCTTTATAATATTTTTACTAAGAAGTATGGAGTCGAACTGGACAAAGCAAAAATCTATTTTTCAACCGCATTGGCTTACGAGTACGAAAAAGAATTGTTGAACGTTCCAAAAGGTGAGCAGTTATTTGTACTCGAACGTTATACCAATTCCAAACAGCAAGATATCATTGAGTATTCAAAATTTATATTAAAAGAAAACCAGGCAAAGTATTATCTCGAAGTACAGCTTTAACATTATGAAGAAGTCTTAGCTAAATAATAAAGTTAATATTATAATCTTATAACATTATAATATTGAGAAAATGATGCTTATTTGTCAGACGTGATGATGTTAAACCAGGGGATGTCCATCTCAACGGGCAGTCTGGCGGAGCGAAAGTCGCTTGCGAAGGCGACACCGTATACTGTGAAGAGGGATCGATTCCTTGGCAAATCGATTAGTAGCAAATGAGCGGGACATACCATCGTTATTTCAAAAAAGTTATAACATTATATTTTATGAAGGGGCGATTCGATGCACATAACCCATCATCCAGTTTTAAAAAAGGATGAAAGGAAGGAAATAAAGTTCTTTTTTAACGATGAACCTTTAAAAGCAAAAGTTGGGCAGTCGATTGCAGCGGCTTTGATGGCCAATGGAATTAAAAAGTTCGGGGTAAGCCGGAAATTGCATCAATCCAGAGGGCTGTTCTGTGCTAGTGGAAGATGTTACAGCTGCTTTTTGACGGTCGATGGACTTGATCATGTTCTTAGCTGTTCCACGCTTGTGGAAGAAGGAATGGAAGTCTATTCGAATCTATCGGATCCAGACGTCAGGAGGGGAAAGAATGAGAACTGATTTATTAATCGTTGGCGGTGGACCTGCCGGATTGAATGCTGCCTATAAAGCTGCATCGTACGGGTTGAAAACAATCATTGTCGACAAGTGGTTTTCACTTGGCGGGCAATTGAGGCAGCAAACGCAATCTTATGATCATTTGCCACAACATTTTGCCAAGCTAAGAGGCTACAAGCTTGCAGATTTTTTAATAGACCGATTGAAACCGTTGGATGTCACCATATTGGAAAAGCATACGTTGATTGGTGCTTATAGTGATGGGAGTGTGGGTGTCACGAATGAAAAGGATATCCTCCCAATTGATGCTAAAAACGTTTTAATCACAACAGGGGCTATGGAAGAGCCTGATATATTTCCGGGATGGACTTTACCAGGGGTTATGACAGCTGGCGCCGCACAAATATTAATCAATCGTGAGCGTGTACTGCCCGGGAAACAGGCGCTTATTTTAGGATCCAATGAATTTGCATTAGAGGTTGCCGCTCAATTACATGATTGCGGTATTGCGATTAAAGGGATTGTCGAAAACAGAAGTGAATTGCTTTGCCAAAATGAAAAACTCATTGCAAGGATAAGCAATGCAGAGATCCCAATCGTATTAAATGGTGTAATAGAAAGTGCAATAGGTAAGGGCAAAGTGGAAGAGGCTTATGTTAATCATAATGGCAATAACGCCCTTTATGATGTTGATTTGATTTGTGTTGCGAAAGGTATAACCCCCATTCTTGAGCCCTTTGAAGTCATGAACTGTGATCTAATTTATCGGGAACGGCTAGGAGGGTGGCTACCCGAATATTACGGTAATTTTGAGACGACAAACCCTTCAATTTATGTTGCGGGCAATGCAGCTGGTATCACAAATATGGGTGGTATATTACTCACTGGGGAGATTGCAGCAATAAGTGCAGTGGAATCATTAAATGCTGCAAGTACTGTACAAATTAAAGAGGAAAAAGAATACTTATGGAACGAGCTTTACCGTATAGAATACAATTCCGTATTGGAAGCCCGTCTAGATGTTATCAATGAGCTTCATAATGAAAAGGATGCTCAATTGCCACCCTTAGTAGATTCTTTAAATGGGAGGTTAATCAATGGATAAGTCAACAATTGTTTGTCGTTGCGAAGAAATTAATATAGATGAGATCGAATCAGCCATTAATATGGGAGCTCATACGTTTAATGATATTAAACGACTGACCAGATGTGGTATGGGTCCTTGTCAGGCCAAGTTTTGTATGAATCTTGTACGTAAAATTATCAGTGAGAAGACTGGCCAGTCATTAAAGGACATCAAGCCTCCCCGGATGCGTGTACCTTTAGGCGTTACCCGAATGAGTGCTTTGGCCAGCAATAAGGCATCATCCGTCGCATCAGTTTTTGGGGAATCAGCAGAGGAAGGTGAAACTGATCATGAAGAAGAGCTATGATGTGATTGTAATTGGAAGCGGAGTAGTGGGAAGTAGTATTGCCTATCACCTTTCGGAAAGTAAAAGCAAGGAAATACTGACAATTGATAAGGACTTCCCATTATCAGGCACTTCTGGATCGACGCAGGCATGGGTGTGGGTCCATAATAAAACGCCAGCTTGGTATGGTGAATTAAACATGTACAGTGCGGAGCTTTATCCTTTTTTAGAAAGAAAAATAGGTGATGTTGAATATAAACGAACGGGTGGCATTGCGCCGTTCTTTTCCGAATCCGACAGGGAGAATGCGTTAAGACTTGCTGAAAAGCAGGCAGAAGTCGGTATCAAAGTCGAAGTCTTAAGCCGGGATGAAGTACTTGAAAAAGAGCCGGCACTTTCGCACAACATTGCTGGGGCAACGTATAGCAACATAGACGGCAATGTTAACCCTTTTCGCCTGATTGAATTATATGTCAGAGCAGCCCGAAAAAACGGGGCAGAATTCTCTTTTTATAATCAGGTTATTGATATCTCTAAAGAGAATGGGATGTTTAAAGTAACCACCCAGGATGGCGAGTATTTTTCAAATCAGCTGGTTTTGGCTGGCGGGCCATGGTCTAAAAGCATGGGTAAGCTTTTAGGGGTAGACGTACCGATTAAACAAGTACGCGGACAAATTATTGTAACGGAACCTTTGAGCCCTTTGTTGACACATACAATTGGCGGTATGCGTCAGGCAGACAATGGTGAGGTTTTGGTTGGATATTCTAAGGAAGAAGTCGGGTATGATCGCCGATCGACGCTGGATATTATTCAGGATACAGCCAGGATGGCGATTGATTTTGTCCCCGCTTTGGAAAAGGCAAACGTTGTGAGGTGCTTCTCGGGGATCCGCGTGATGCCAGAAGACGGATTTCCAATCTTAGGGGAAATTCCGGGTATTGAAAATGGCTATATCGCTGCTATGCATAGTGGCATTACGTTATCCCCGTTAGTTGGGACATTAATGACTGAATTATTGGTGGATGGTGAAACCTCTATTGATTTGGAAAGATACAGTTTAAAACGCTTTAATACCATTCAGTCAATAGGGTAGCTATATAACATTTTCAGTAATAAAGGATGTGATTGATGGTATAAACGTCATTTTCCTGTGAGTTGGTGGTTCGTTTTCTCAATTCCAACTATCAGCATAGAATTGACGCAAAAGCGGGGTTGAGGTGAAAAAATTTAAAAATTGGAGGGGTAGAATGGATCCTACGTTAACAATTGTTATTTGTTCAATTATTGTATTATCAGCCGCTTCTGCGTTTGCCTTCTGGGTGGGCAGAAGACGAAATGACAGTGAAAACTGGATAGTTGGCGGTCGTTCTTTGCCGGTATATGTTGTGGCAGGAAGTCAGTTTGCAACTGGCATGGGTGGCGGAGTCCTGGTGGCTCATATCGGAATTGGTTATAGTGCGGGCTGGTCCGCCATCACGTATAACTTACTTTATTCGACTGGTATTGTGATGTTGGTTTTGTTAGCGGGATGGCTTAAAAAGCAAAAATTCTCAACGATGCCAGATATCTTTAGGAAATTGTATGGTGAGCACAAAATATTAATCAGTACGGTAACCATTATGGCGATTGTCGTGCCTTTTGGCTGGTTATGTACCCAGTTAGTGGCTTTTGGGAACCTTTTTTCTGAGATTTCCGGCATCCCATTTGCAGTACTGCTTATAGTATTTGCTGTCGTAAGCTTATTCTTTGTTCTGCCCGGAGGCTTAACTTCAGTTGCCTGGACCGATTTTTTGTTTGGTTGTATGATGCTGATTATGTCTATAGTTAGCGGATTTTATGCTTTAAATCTTAGTGGAGGATGGGGCGAAATCACAAGGAAAGTGCCCGAATCCATGACGGGTTTCCCTGAAGGTTTGGGAGCTGTAGGTGGTCTTACAATACTGCTATGGGTATTATCGATTTTCCCGGGTGCATTGACCAATCAAATGTCCTACCAACGCATATATGCTGCCAAAAGTGCCAGTATTGCCAAAAGAGGTTTTATCATCGCAGCTGTCGTAGGGGTTATTAGTGGTATTTGGGCTTCATTTATGGGGATATCCATATTCTCCATGAATCCTGGGCTGGAAAATGAAGAATTAGCCTCAGGCTGGTTTTTAACTCAAATACCAATCTGGTTTTTAGGGCTCTATTCGGCATTTATCATTGCAACTATCATGTCAACGGTAAGTAGTGCGATTCAATCAGTGGTTGTTAATATTACCAAGGATATTTATCAATCGTATATTAATCCAGACGTATCAGATGGAAAGTTATTAAGACTTTCAAGAATGATGTCAGTGGTTGTTGTAACACTTGCTGTTTTATTAGCTCTGGTCTATCCGAGAGCCTTGGATTGGTTAGTTGCCACATATGCCTATTCCGCATCCGGATTATTGGTACCGATTTTTGCTGGTTTTCTTCTGAGAAAATCAAAGAAACTTACTAACAAAGGTGCAATCGGAAGTATTGTTCTAGGTATTGCGAGTGCTGCCATAGCTCAAATAATCGATACGGCGATTCCGTATGCAGCCTTTGGCATATTAGGGTCGCTCATTGGTTTTGTGTTATTTAACTTTGTGTTTAATAATCAAAGCGGTGTAGGTGGCTCCGGAGAGGGAGAAGTAGGCGCATAATTTTCGGAATATATCAAATGTTTATAAAACGATATTGTGAGGTGGAATATATGAATGCTGATGTGGCAGTTATAGGTGTTGGTACGATGGGAAGCATGGCAACGTGGCAGTTAGCAAAAAGAGGTATATCTGTTTTGGGTTTTGAACAATATGGAATCGGTAACGATAGAACCGCTGCTGGAGGGGAATCACGCTTATTTCGAACAGCCTACATGGAGGGAAAGGAATATGTACCGTTGTTGCTTGAAGCTAGAAAACTTTGGGAACAGCTCGAGTATGAAACAAATAGAAAACTTTTAACACTGAATGGTGGTCTCACAATAGGGGATCCAAATACTGATGTTATGAAAAGCTTATTAAACAGTATAGATGAATTTGAATTGGACCATGAAATACTTCAGGGAAAAGAAGCATCGGAACGTTTTCCGCAACATCGGCTGTTTCCTGAAGATATTATGGTTTTAGATAAAAATGCAGGATTTCTGCGACCTGAATTAGCAGTAGTTTCAGCTGTCGAGAAAGCGGAATCTCTGGGAGCAAAAATTAAACGTTATACAACAGTAGAAGGTATTTATCCTGACAAAAATGGAGTTAAAATTATTGCAAACGGTTTAGCGTATCAAGTGGGCAAGGTTTTAATAACAACGGGTGCCTGGACTGGGAAATTATTACCGCAATTAAGGAAGCAATTAATTGCCAGACGTCTAGTGCTTACATGGTTTGCTCCAAAGAATGTCGAAGAATTTGAGCCTGATAAGTTTCCAATCTTTGCTCGCATGCGAAAGGGTTACCGGCTGACAGGGACACCTACCCTTGATGGAACAATGGTAAAGGCGTCAAATACCAAAAATCCAGAAGCAGTTTTAAAACCTGATAATCTTAACCGTGATGTGAGCAGTGAGGAACTTATAGAGGTTGGCGAGGCAGTAGAACAGCTTCTCCCGGGGCTAGTGCCGAATCCGGTTCGAGCCAGCGTTTATATGGATGCCTATACGGAAGATGACCATTCCATGGTAGGTCGATTACCTGAAATGGATAACACATTTCTCATAAGCGGTTTTTCTGGCCATGGTTTTAAAATGTCTCCTGTAATCGGAAAAGTTGCAGCAGATCTTATTGTGGAAGGGGAGACTAGGCATTCGATTGGACATCTTGATCCGCATAGATATGCGAAAGCTTAGAACAGAAACGCTATGATGATAGACTTAATCAGCTATAAATGTTTTTAATGGGGTAATACGTTATCCCTCCCTTGTGGCTGACTCTAGTATCCTTTGAACTTGAGACGGTTAAAGCCGGCGTAGAGATGTGGCAGGTTGAACTTCGATATATGCTTTGTTGACAGAGATGATAAAACCACTTTCCATTAACGTATGGAAAGTGGTTTTTTACGTGTGTCTGTGAATGACCAAGGAGGGATGCACATTCGGGAGCTATATGTCATTATAGTCGCCCGCTGTCTGCTGTTCAGTCCGGTGATACGCCGCCTCCTTCTAGCTAATAAATCCTAATCATAAACTTTTTTATAGAGCATACTCCTTTAAATGTTAGTCACATTTTTTCATTGACTATAAATTAAATAATGGAGGGATTTTTTGTTACAAAGGAAGCTTACTGATATTGAAGGCATAAAAGTGGGACATGAACAAGATTATAATGGAGCTACGGGCAGTACTGTTATTTTATGTGAAGAGGGAGCAGTAGCTGGCGTCGATGTAGAAGGGGGTTCGCCAGGAACTCGTGAAACAGCGCTTCTCTCTCCTGTAAATAGAGTTGATAAGGCACACGGAATCCTACTGTCCGGAGGAAGCGCTTTTGGGCTAGATGCTGCGGCAGGCATTATGGAATATTTGGAAGACCATAACTCAGGATTTGATGTCGGTGTAACTAAAGTTCCAATCGTACCAGGGGCAATACTGTTCGATTTAGGTTTAGGGGATTACAAAGCAAGGCCGGATAAAAAAATGGGGCTACAAGCGTGTAAAAATGCTGCTGAAGATTATTGTAAAGAAGGTACTATTGGTGCAGGTACGGGAGCAACAGTTGGAAAAGTCTTAGGAATGGAAAGAGCTATGAAAGGTGGTTTAGGTACCTATTGTATTCAAGTGGGGGAATTAATGGTCGGTGCTATGGTTGCTGTGAATTGCTTTGGAGATGTCATTAACCCGCAGACCGGCGAAATCATCGCTGGTGCATTCACGAAAGACGGACACTTTGTAAACACTGAGGAATTTATGATTAAAGAATTTGAAAATCAGCAAATTAAAAATCAGGAAAATACGACGATTGGAGTAGTTGTTTCCAATGCAAAATTCAATAAAGCCGAGGCTAATAAACTTGCCTCCATGGCTCATGATGGCTTTGCGAGAACAATGCGTCCGTCTCATACTATGGTAGATGGGGACACAATTTTTGCACTAGCAACAGGAGAAGTTGAATGTGACCTTGATTTAGTCGGACTCTTAGCTGCAAATGTAATGGGAGAGGCTGTTGTAAGAGCAATAAAGAAGGCAACCTCGTTACATGGGGTGACCAGTTATTCTGATTTAAGCAGGAACAGTTATAATAGATGTTGGTAAAATAGTTTATTATATGGCGTACATTGCGGAGCCTTAAATGCTCAAATTGAATAAGTAACCAACTGCACATAATAATTTTAGTAGTACCCCATGTACTTTTTGTTTTTATATTTGTATTCCGTGACTTTTTGAAGGGTTAGATATCAATAGAGACGGATTCGAAATTCGCCTTAAGGACAACCTCCAATGACTCGTCAGACATTTCCCATCTGAGGCTGTCCTGCGTCTTGTAGTTATTTATTCTGAGAAATTTGATAAGTAGAGAGGGAACAGGGACTATTCCTTCTCTTCTATTCATTCACCATTTCTTCATTATTTTTGATCATGTCTTGAACGATATCACTTGAATTAAATTCAAGGTTTCCCTTTATTAAGTCCAGATAGAATTTATGTGTGGTTAATGTACGTTTAATGTTTTTAGAGTTTTTAAAGTGTATCATTTTTGGCTTTATTATTTCATAAATTGTTTTTCCGATTTCAATAACAAAAGGATTATTAGTTGCTTCCAGTACTGCATAATGGAATTCCAAATCAATTTCGGCAAGTTCTTCAGGACTTAATTCCGGTTTCATTCTTTCAACTTGTGATTGATAGACTTTCTCTATGTAACTAATATCTCTGTCTTCCTTGGTGATAATCATATTCATGAGCAGTACCTCGAAATGTTGCCTGAATTTAATCAATTCTTCCATGTTATTTCTGTGCATTATCAAACTGAAGATCAAAGGATTTAAGGTGAAATGCGATAAGTTATTTGTTATAAACATCCCCTCACCTCGTTTTATTTGTATAACACCAATAGCTTCTAATATCTTTATTGCTTCTCTAACGGGTGTTCTACTGACTCCTATTTGTTCCATTAATTCTTTTTCTGTAGGTAATTTATCACCGGGTTTTAATTTTCCATTGAGAAGGTTATCTTTAATCATATTTACAATTTCAGATGAAATAGTGCGGCTTAAATTAATATTTCCAATTGATAATTCCATAACACCAACCCCTCGAGTTTTTATTTAATTTTCTGTAATCTATTGTTTACAAAGCATTCAGAATTTGCTAAAGTAAATAAACATAATACTATTACATCATACGTATGATGTAATACATTCTAAATTCAATATACTATGAATTATTGAAATTTGCAAATTTTATAGGTAACTAGGTATGTTTAATTCACTAAATTTTATGTAAGCGTTAACGCGGTTCGTATGAAATAACCTATATAAGGAAGGTGAGAAACATGAAGGACAACCATTTTAATGATTATTGGCGGTTGAAGGTAGCAAACCGTGAAGCTGTAGTAGGCTGTGTTCTTGCTGCCATCAATATTCTATGGTGGTTCGGTTTTGCTTATGGTTTGGGTTCTAAGCCTCCTGAAGAATACACATATGTATTAGGTTTCCCGGCTTGGTTCTTCTGGAGTTGTATAGTCGGATACCTTGTTATGGTGGCCTTAGTATTCATTGTTGTTAAATTTGTATTGAAAGAGGTTCCATTAGACGATGAAGTCGATGATGAAGAGGAGGAGTCGGCATGAATTGGGGCGTTGTTACACCATTATTAATATTTCTCTTAATCATTTTTATGATAGGGATCTGGTCCAACCGGAAGATGAATTCATCAAAATCCTTCCTGGGTGACTATTTTTTAGGAAGCCGTGAATTCGGCGGGATGGTTCTTGCTATGACAATGGTTGCTACATACGGCAGTGCATCAAGTTTTCTGGGTGGTCCTGGAGCTGCGTACTCAATTGGTTTCGGCTGGGTACTCTTGGCAATGACCCAGGTGGCTACTGGCTATTTTGTACTGCTTGTTCTCGGCAAGAAGTTTGCAATTGTGACACGACGCTATAATGCAGTTACCCTTATTGATTTTTTGAAGGAAAGATATAAAAGTACGCCTGTCGTTTTATTGTCGGCACTAAGTATCATTATCTTTTTGTTCTCCGCAATGGCTGCACAGTGGGTTGGCGGTGCATACTTAATTCAATCGTTAACTGGCTTGTCATATACAGCAGCCCTGTTTATCTTTACGCTGTCCGTTTTAATCTATGTCACCATTGGCGGTTTCAGGGCTGTTGCGATTACTGATACAGTACAGGGGATTGTGATGTTTTTGGGAACATTCGTGCTGTTGATCGCCGTTATTATGGCGGGTGGCGGTTTGTCCAATATCTTCTCTGAATTGGTTGCCGAAAATCCTAATTTTGTCACACCATATGGCCAGGACGGGCAGCTGTCGGCCGCTTACATTTCGTCTTACTGGATACTTGTTGGCGTCGGCGTCATCGCTTTGCCACAGGTTACAGTCCGGGCAATGTCATACAGAAATGCTAAATCAATGCACCGTGCCATTATGATAGGCACAGTGGTAGTTGGTTTCATTATGCTCAATATGCACTTGATTGGTGTCTTTGCCAGACCCGTACTGCCGGGGATCGAGGTTGCAGATCAGGTCATACCATTAATCGCTTTGGATGTTCTACCTTCATGGCTGGCAGGGATTGTACTGGCAGCACCATTGGCCGCGATGATGTCAACGGTTGACTCGCTATTACTGCTTGTTAGTTCATCCATCGTTAAAGATGTTTATATTAATTATTTTAAACCTGAAGCGTCTTTTAAACACGTCAAAAAGGTCAGTATGGGCGTCACAGCTGTTATCGGAGTTATTGCCTTTCTGTTATCCATCGACCCGCCTGAACTGCTCATATTCTTGAATCTATTTGCGTTTGGCGGATTGGAAGCAGCGTTCATATGGCCGATTGTACTGGGACTATATTGGAAGCGTGCAAATAAATCTGGCGCCATCGCATCGATGATAACTGGTATTGTTTCTTATGTCGGCATCCATTTCTATAATGAAGCCTATGGTGATTTGTTTGGTGTTCACACAGTAACAGTGCCTGTTTTCCTGTCACTGCTAGCCTTTGTTGTATTTAGCCTTATTTTGAGAGAAACGGCATATGAATTCCCTGAATCTAAATTGAATAAAGAAGCATAAGGAGTGGTAATGCATGAATTTGACTAAAACAGACAGACTTAAAAGGGATTACGAGAGGGCTGTCTCACTGACGCAGCAGCTAGTTCAAATACCGAGTGTCTATCGCCCGGAAGAATCGGATGGCAATGAAGAAAAAGTAGCCAAGTTTGTAGCCGATTATTTGCGTGACTTAGGCATTGATGTATATGTTGAAGAAGTTGAACCAGGAAGACCGAACGTTATTGGTGTTATTGATTCCGGCAAACCAGGGAAAACGCTTTTGTTTGAGGGTCATACTGACGTTGTGACAGAAGGCGATCGGGAAAGCTGGCAATATGATCCGTTTGGAGCGGAGATAGTGGACGGTCTGATGTACGGTAGAGGCACAAATGATACGAAGGGTAATTTGGCCTGTATGATTACAGCTGTCCGTTCAATTCTGGAAGATAAAGAAGCATTCAGCGGTAAAATTATCTTGTGTATTCCGGTCGATGAAGAAAGCATGATGATCGGCATCAAACATTTCATCGAGCAGGGCTGGGCGGATGATGTTGACGGTGCAATCATTTGTGAACCGGAAGAAAATCAGATTTGTGTCGCACAGCGCGGGGCACTGAGAATTCAAATCACTGTTAATGGAAAGATGGCTCATGGCGCCATTTCCTGGAGCGGCATCAATCCGAATTGGCGTATGGCTAAAATAATCACTGCGCTTGAAGCATTGGAGAAGGAAGAACAAGAGACACATGGCGAACATCCTTATTTAAAATGGCCAAGCATAACGCCAACGATTGTAAAAGCACCTGTAAAAGGTGATGCACAGATTAATGTCATTCCGGAAAAGGCCATGACAACATTAGATATCAGAACGATCCCTTCTCAGGACCATGATAGATTAATCCAAAAAATTGAAGCTATTTTCAAGAAGTTGGAAAAAGAAGATGAAGATTTTAATGTTACGTATAAGATTATTGAAAACCGCCCTGCCACAGAAACGGATCAGGCAAACCCGGTTGTGGAGGCTGTTCATGATGCAGTGAAGACCACGTTGGATAAAGAACCGGAATATAATGGGGTTCCCGGTGCGACAGACGGCACCTTCCTGCATATTCATGGCGTGTCGATTGTCACAATAGGGGCGGGTGACAGAGAAGTACCGCATCACATTAACGAATATGTCGACATTAATGAACTGGGCGAGACGACGGAAATCTATCGTCAAGCCGCTTTAAACTTTTTAAATGAGGATGGTAAGAACCGTGGTAAGTAAAATTGCGATCATTCCAGGGGATGGAATCGGAAAAGAAGTTATGAAAGAAGCTATTAAAGTATTAAACGTGCTGGAATCTGACTACTATTTAAATGTTGCGTATGATGTATTCGATTGGGGCAGTGATTACTATATCGAGAATAATCGCATGCTGCCGGACAATGGTCTTGAAAAACTGAAAAACTATGATGCTATTTTACTCGGGGCAGTTGGTGATAATCGGGTCCCGGACGATATTCCGGTATGGGAATTAATCATGCCTATTCGAAAAACATTTCAGCAATATGTTAATTTCCGTCCAGTTAAGCAGTTAAAAGGCGTAGAAAGTCCGCTGAGCAGTTCACAAAGCGAGAAGATTGATTTTGTCATTATGCGTGAGAACTCGGAGGGCGAGTATTCTGATTCGGGCGGTTTGATGTTTCAGGGGCAGGACAAGGAGATGGCGATTCAAAATTCAATCTTCACGAAGCAGGGGATAAAAAATATTGCTGAGTTCGCCTTTGACTATGCCCGTAGACATGATTACAGAAAGGTGACCAGCGCGACAAAATCCAATGCGATTACTCATACGATGAAGTTTTGGGATAAAGAAGTCGGGGAAATAGCTGAATCTCATAGCGATATAGAATATGAAAAAGTTTATGTTGATGCGTTAGCGGCAAAGTTTGTGCAACAGCCCGAGGAATTCCAAGTGGTATTGGCTTCAAATTTATTCGGAGATATTTTGTCAGACCTAGGTTCCTCAGTGGCAGGGGGACTCGGAATTTCCCCTTCTGCAAACATCAATCCGAGTGGCGAATTTCCGTCGATGTTTGAACCTGTTCATGGCTCAGCCCCTGATATAGCTGGAAAAGGATTAGCGAATCCAATTGCCCAAGTGTGGTCGCTTGCACTGCTGCTCGAACATATTGGAAGGAAAGATTTACATGATCATATTTTAAAGGCCATTGAAAAACTATTATCCGACAAATCCAAAGTAACAAAGGATATTGGTGGATCAGCCAGCACCGAAGAAACTGGAGATGAATTAATGAAAATTTTACGTGATAACAAGGTGGGAATAACATGACTTTTAAAGATAAAACCATTGTCGTTGCCGGGGCTGGCGGTGGAATGGGAAAAGCAGTCGTTGAAACACTCCTCAAGGAAAACGCAAATGTCGTGGGCTGTGACTTGAATATCGCATCGCTTGAGGAACTCGAGGGCGTTGACCGGTTCCTTGGAATAGAAGGTAATCTGCTTGAGGAAGAAAAAGTGAAATCAGTTTTCAGCAATGCAAAAGAAACATTTGGAGGAATTCACGGGCTTGTCAATGCAGCTGGCATCGCTCAAAGTTCAACACCGATTGAGCAAGTGGACTTGAAAGAATGGTACAAACTTATTGACATTAATTTAACGATGACATTTTTAACCTGTCGAGAAGCTGCCAGTTATATGAAAGAACAAGGTGGCGGTGCGATCGTCAACATCGGCTCTGTTTCAGTGACCAGGCCTAGGCCCGGCCTGCAGTCATATGTTGCTTCAAAAGGAGCAGTTGAATCGTTTACTAAGGCGTTGGCATTAGAGCTGTCAGACAACCAGATTAACGTGAATCTTCTTCACCCCGGTCCAAGTGATACAAACATGCTTGGTCAATTTGCTCAGAAGGGTGCAGACATTGAGAAAATGAAAGACACGGTATTCAAGGACAGCGTGCCGATGGGAAGACTTTTGGAGCCTCAGGATATCGCAAATTCAGTTAAATTTTTATTATCTGATGAGGCCAGCATGGTAACCGGAAGTGTATTTCACGTTGATGGCGGCAGAAACATTTGACAGCAGTTAAGTAACTTGAGGTGGTGGTTTGATGGAAGCATTAAACATGTATATCAACGGCAAATGGGAAGACAGTCACGACAAAGAAACCATAAATGTCAATAATCCGTCCACGGGAGAGGTCATGACAACGATTCCTCGTGGCAAGAATGATGATGTTGATAAAGCGGTAAGAGCTGCTAAAGATTCATTCGTCAGTGAAGAATGGCGACGCGTCAAACCGTTTGAGCGAGGGAGAATCCTGTGCGAGGTAGTGGCGCAGCTTAAAGAAAATCGGGATGAGCTGGCAAGGCTGGAAACAATGGACGTCGGCAAACCCTTAACACAGGGCTATGCTGATATCGATGCTGCCATAAGATATTTTGAATTTTATGGAGGTGCAGCAGATAAAGTAATGGGCGACACAATCCCGATTGAGGACGGTCTCATCGATTATGTGATCCGTGAACCAATTGGTGTGACAGCCCATATTGTACCATGGAATTATCCCATTCAAATATTATCGCGTAGCGTGGCTGCAGCGATAGCGATGGGCAATACGGTCGTCGTAAAAAGTGCAGAAGATACGCCCCTGACAGCCGCAAAAATAGCGGAATACTTTGATCAGACAGATTTGCCTGAAGGTGTCTTTAATCATGTGACGGGTTACGGGTATGAAGCAGGCGCTGCTTTATCGTCTCATCCGCTGATTAATCATTTAACATTTACAGGCTCGGTTGGAACAGGGACAGCTGTTGCGAATGCTGCCACGTCGAATGTCGTGCCTGTGACACTTGAATTAGGCGGCAAATCGCCTAACATCGTTTTCTCGGATTGTGATGTTGATAAGGCGGTCGAAGGTGTTGTAAAAGCGATTATTCAGAATGCCGGGCAAACATGTTCTGCCGGATCAAGATTATTGATTGAAGAATCGTTTAAGCAAACATTCTTGGATAAGTTGGTTAATAAATTTAAAACATTATCGGTCGGTCCAGCTATAGATGATCACAACCTTGGCCCGATATTAAACCAAAAACAATTTGACCGGATTCTGGAATTTATTTCGTTGGCTGAGCAGGAAGGAACTGTACTGACTGGCGGCAAACGCGTGAAGTATGAACAATACGAGAATGCGTGCTATCTGGAGCCAACCATCATCGATAATCTCTCACTCAACAGCAAGGCTGCACAAGAAGAAATCTTTGGCCCGGTCCTGTCGGTGTTTACTTTTAAGAATGAGCAGGAAGCGATTGACATTGCCAACAGCACTGACTATGGTCTTGTGACAGGCATTTGGACAAAGGACATTAATAAAGCGCATTTATTAATGAGCCGAATCGATTCAGGCCAGGTTTTCATTAATAATTACGGTGCCGGCGGTGGGATACAAATGCCATTCGGCGGTTACAAGAAAAGCGGCTTTGGACGTGAAAAAGGCTGGATAGCTTTATACAATTATACGCAAGTGAAGAATGTGGCGATTAAGTTTGATTAGAATAAGTCGGTCCTGGAAGTCATAAATTGTGATTTCCGGGATATTTTTTAGCAGTTAAGAAAAAGTATAAATATTTTCTTACTGCATAAGGGCAACTAAGGCTTTCGCCATAAAAGCTTGGCGATAAGCCAAGTTTTCTAATGAATTGAAGCAACTTTAGATTTAACAACATGTCTAAAATAATAACAATATTTTTTACAGTATGATAAGTGTAATTTAGTTTTATACCACGTATTATTAATGATATATAATATTCCCAATAATTATAAAAGTTTAACAAAGGAATAACAATCCATTTTGGAGTGATAAGATGATTTCGGAGAAATGAAAGCGTATTCAATGAGGCGAATCTAATAGTGAAATGGGGTGGGTATAAATATGGAAATTAATTTTTAGCTAGCAAGAACGATGAAAATTAAATAATTGTCGTACTTTAGTGTGCCAAATTCACAATTCAGAGGAGGAAACGTATGCGTACATTAATTAGAAACGGGATGATTGTAACAGCTGTTGACGAATTTGTTGGGGATGTACTTATAGATGGCGAGAAAATAATTGCTGTCGGTGAAAATTTAGATTCGATGGCTGACCAAATAGTAGATGCGAAAGGGAAATATGTTCTTCCTGGCGGGGTAGATCAGCATGTCCATTATTCCTTTGAGTTTAAAGGCGAGCGCGTAAGAGGATTTGAAACCTCAAATGCTGCTGTTGCTGGGGGAACCACAACGGTTGTTGAATTTGTGAATCAAGAACAGGGCAAGGGGATGGCAGATACCATTTTTGATATGGATAAGAACGAAGTTGCGCATCAGGCCATGGCAGATTATTCGTACCATGCTGTCGTATGTGACCCAGTGGATACAACATTTGAGGAAATTGCGGATTTGCCTAATAGGGGAATTTCGACTGTAAAATTGTTCATGGCTTATAAGGGAATGCCGTTTCACAGTGATGATGAGGCCCTTTACAAAGCATTAAAGGCAGCAAAGGAAGCCGGCGTCACGGTCATGGTTCATTGTGAGAATGCCGATGTTATCGATCTTCTTCAAAAGAAACTGATCTCCGAAGGTAAGACTGATCCATATTACCATGCAGTATCAAGACCAGCAAGAGTGGAACTGGAGGCGACTCAGCGTGTAATTAATCTTGCAGCTATGGCTGAAGCCCCAGTTTACATTGTTCATGTCACAGCCGAAAATGTGATGAAAGCCATTCGGAACGCCAAAAATGAAGGGCTCCCGGTTTATGGCGAAACATGTGTCCAATATCTGATGCTTGATGAAGATAATTTAGCTGAGCCTAATTTTGAAGGGGCTAAATATGTGATGTCGCCTGCACTCCGTACTAAAACGGACCAGGAGGCCTTGTGGCAAGCAGTTGATAATGGCTGGCTGAACGCTATCAGTACCGACCATTGCGGATTTGACTGGGCCTCACAAAAACATATGGGCGTTGATGACTTTACCAATATCCCAAATGGTGCACCTGGTGTAGAAAATCGCCTAGGCATTCTTTGGACATATGGAGTAAACACTGGAAAGCTCTCCAGACAGCAGTTTGTTGACCTATTTGCAACGACACCTGCAAAGAATATGGGATTAGATCATTGCAAGGGACATATTGGTGTTGGTATGGATGCGGATATTGTTTTATATGACCCTAATGAATCGTCGATTATATCGAATGAGAACAGTCTGCACGGTGTCGACTATAGTACGTTTGAGGGGTATAAACAGGAAGGGAAAGTGGATAAAGTATTCCTTCGCGGCAAACTCATGGTTAATGATGGAGAATTCATTGGTGAAAAAGGTGATGGAAGGTTTATCCACGGAGAACCGTTTGCCCTGTGCTTTGATGATACGAAAGAAACCACAGAGTTGGATAAATCGCGGAGTTAATAACCTGGATAATGTTTTTTCCTATACGCTATTAATTATTCGATACGAAGGAAATGATAATTTAAATTTCTATCATAAAGAAAAGGAGGGGCTTATTATTGGGAAATCTACTACAAAATTTACTGTCGGATGAAGATCTGGCCCAAAATTTTGCGGAGTCGAAGCCAAGTTATAATGCGCAAGAAGCACTTGATGAGGCAAACCGCTGCCTATATTGTTACGATGCACCTTGTATAAAGGCCTGTCCAACTGGGATTGATATCCCTAGTTTTATTAAAAAGATTGCGTCCGGAAATTTAAAAGGCTCGGCAAAAACCATTATGGAAGAGAATCCCATCGGCGCAAGCTGTGCGCGTGTTTGTCCAACAGAGGAATTATGTGAAGGGGCATGTGTCCTTAATGATTCTACTAAGCCGATTATGATTGGTGACTTACAACGCTTTGCAACAGATTGGTCAATTAAGAATGAACAAGTCATGTTTAAAGTTGGAAAGAAGAACGGAAAGCGAATTGCGATTGTTGGCAGTGGTCCAGCAGGTTTATCGGCGGCTCGCGAGCTAGGACGACTGGGTTATGAGGTGACGGTTTTTGAATCTAAGGGTGAAGCCGGTGGATTAGACACCCATGGTATTGTTCCATTTCGGCTTCCAAAGGACATTTCGTTATGGGAGGTGGAACAGGTTGAGAGCTTAGGTGTTGAGATTCGTACAAATGCCGAAGTTGGTAAAGATATTTTTGCAGCGGACCTTGTGAGTGATTATGATTCCGTCATACTTACTGCAGGAATGTCAAAGGTGCCGATGTTAGGTATTGATGGGGAAGATTTAGAAGGCGTTTACGACGCGATTGATTTGGTTGAAGAAACAAAGAATGAAAACTATTCGACTGAATTTATTGGGAAGCGAGCTGCTGTCATTGGGGCAGGAAATACAGCGATCGATGGTGCGACGACATCGGTAAGGCTTGGTGCCGATAATGTTAAAATTCTCTATCGGCGGACAGAAGCGGAAATGTCAGCGTACGATTTTGAATACGAATTTGCCAAACAGGACGGGGTTGAGTTCAGGTGGTTAATTGCACCTAAGCGTTTGATTGGTGACCGTAATGACCATGTAAAACAGATAGAATGTGTTCGCATGGAATTAAAAGAAGCAGGATCTGATGGACGCATGCGACCGGTAGAAATAGAAGGATCCGAATTTTTAATGGATGTGGATATTGTCATCAAGGCGATTGGTCAAACGCGACATCATCAATTAATCGATGAGTTTGGCTTGGAACATCATAATGGTGTTGTAAAGGTAGACAATGAAACATACTTGACTTCCCAACCGAAAGTCTATGCTGCAGGCGATGTGGTCTTTGAAAAAGGTGTTGGCGAAGCAATGGCGGTATCTGCTGCACAGCAGGGAAAAGAGACAGCCTATGCCATACATCAGCAATTTAAAGCTTCGGAATTAGGTAATGTGTAAAAAGGGACTACGAATGATTGGAGGATGAATATGGCTGATATTAGTATCAACTTTGCAGGGATTGAGTCCCCTAACCCCTATTGGCTCGCATCTGCACCACCAACAAATACAGGTTATCAAGTGCAACGTGCATTTGAAGCTGGATGGGGTGGAGCTGTATGGAAAACTCTTTGTGAACCGGTGTTGAATGTTACCTCGCGTTTTGGTGCGCATCACTTTAATGGCCAGCGGGTAGCAGGCTTTAACAACATTGAGTTAGTCTCCGATCGTCCCATTGAGGACAACTTAAAAGAGATCTATGAAACAAAGAAGCGTTTTCCGGATCATCCCATTATTGCTTCATTAATGGTGGAACCACAGCGGGATAAATGGCATGAAATTGTCAAGCGGGTTCAAGATGTAGGGGTAGATGGGTTTGAATTAAATCTAGGTTGTCCGCATGGCATGTCAGAACGAGGAATGGGATCAGCGGTAGGCCAGCATCCAGACTTAGTAGAAAAGTCAACACTGTATGCGAAGGAAGTCGCTGAGGTGCCAGTCATTACTAAACTAACACCGAACATTACAGATATAACCGCCACGGCAAGAGCTGCAGAACGCGGTGGAGCTGATGCCGTAAGTATGATCAATACTATCAATAGTTTAATAGGCGTGGACCTCGATACATGGAACCCAACACCTAATGTGAATGGAAAGGGCGCCCATGGCGGATACTGCGGGCCGGCTGTTAAACCGATTGCCTTAAATATGATTGGAGAATGTGCGCGGCAGCCGGACATTAATATTCCGATTTCGGGAATAGGTGGTATTTCAACTTGGCAGGATACCGTTGAATTTATGCTGATGGGGTCCGGGGGTGTACAGGTATGTACAGCCGCCATGCATCATGGATTCAGTATTATTGATGATTTGACCGAGGGTTTAAGTAATTACTTGGATGATAAAGGGATTGCTTCTGTAAGTGAACTCGTTGGCAAATCAGTTGAAAAATATACTGACTGGAGCAACCTGGATTTAAATCATCGAATGGTTGCCCGTATTAATAATGATATTTGTATTAATTGTAATAAGTGTCATATTGCTTGTGAGGATACAGCCCATCAGTGTATCGATATGCTGATAGATGAAAATGGAAATGATTATTTAGAGGTCAGGGAAGACGAATGTGTCGGATGTAACCTTTGCTCAATCGTTTGTCCGGTTGAGGGGGCAATCGATATGGTAGATTTGGAGCCGACCGAACCGCCAATGTCCTGGAACAATCGAGAGTCCGCTTTAGAAATGCTGAATAATAAATAGTGGCCGGGGAATTTAATAGGGAAGAAAACAGAAAAGGTGGAGGATTTTGTTGAGTTAAGGTCATTAATCGAGGATGAAGCTGTTTGATGGATTGAGAATCAAACAGCTTCATAATCCTTAATAAACTAAAAGGGGACGAACGATGGGAAAGCCCAATAAAAACAACTCGTATCTAAAGTCACCAGATTTACTTCCAATTGGTTATAATCAGCGGAAGATAGGAATCATGGGATTTTTTGCAATGTGGGTTGGGATGGCCATACTTTTAGCAACCTTTGATATTGGAGCTTCTGGAGTACAGAGTATTTCCTTACCCTGGGTAGTACTGGCAACCTTGATAGGTTGTGTTGCTGTTGGTATATTTATTTCCCTGGTTGGAGATATCGGGGTTGAGCATGGATTATCATTTCCAGTCTATATGAGGGCTCCGTTTGGCATAGTTGGTACACATATACCCTCGGTAGCACGAGCAGTAACAGCTTCATTTTGGTTTGGGATAAATACGTATTTTGGTTCTACTGCGATCAATTCAATCATCCATACGATCAACTCGGGGTTTGATAACTGGCTATTATGTTATATCGTGTTTGCCCTTGTACAGCTAATCAATACCGCTTCTGGTATTAAATGGGTAGAACGATTTGCGGACTTTGCCGCTCCAATCATTATTATTCTATCTTTAGTCATCTATCATACCTTGACGACAGATATCGTTGAACAAGGGGGCGATGTCTGGGCTTGGGCAGCGAGTCCGGTTACGGGTGGCGCGGCAGTTACAGCGTTTATGGTTGTGATTTTTGCCAATATGGGCTTTTGGGCAACATTAGGTTGCGATATCCCGACAATATCACGCTTTTTTAAAGCACCCAAATATGAAAGAAATTGGTTTAAACGTAACAGAACGAATTTGATTGGCAGCCTGATCGCTATGCCATTGACGGAAACATTTATGATTATGATTGGTGCTGCAGCCTTTATGGTAGCAGGTAGCTCCAACCCGGTTATTGCCTTGCAGGAGACAGCTTCCGGATGGATGTTGGCTATACTGCTCCTAATGATCGTACTGACTCAGTGGTCTACTAATACTGCGGCAAATATTGTACCAGCTGCAGCTATTTTTTCAAACACGCTAGGACCTAAAGCATCCAATGCAATTGCGGTATTTGTTGTAGGCATTGTTGGGACGATTATTCAGCCTTGGAGTGTCTATGAAATATTGACTCAGGCGCTGTTATTTTTCGGGGCCGTGTTGTCAGCAATAAGCGGGATTCTCGTTGTCGATTATTATGTGTTGCGGAAGCGAAGGGTGAATGTACAGGAACTGTACCAGCATGGGGGACAGTTTAAGTTTCACGGCGGTGTAAATATTGCTGGTTTTATTGCCTGGGTGATTGGCGGAATTGTAGCCATTCTTCTCATGGATTATTCGTTTATCGTAGGTTTTGTTATAGCGGGAGCCATTTACTATGTGCTGGCTAAGTATTGGTACTTCAAAAGATTTCCACAGGCGGAAATAGAAGATCCAAATGACGAGAGATATCTGGGAATTACTGTAGGACGCGATTGGGTGATTGATGAAGATAGTGAAAATAATCAGGATGAAGTGATAGGGTAACGGAAGGAGGAATATATCATTGTCAAACTATGACGATTTTTTATCGGAAAAACTTCAAATTGATGAATTGGTGCAAAATGGATATACCATGACAGGTTCAAGAGGGACACTTGATGGAGATGTGGTTGAATTTCAGAATAAAACAACGTCTGATAAAAAAACAATACTCTTAACCAACCCGGATAGCCGCAAGTATTTTACAACATTGTACATCAAGCAGCAAAAACAAATGGTAGAGTAACCATTAGAGAAAGATTGGATAGGAGGCAATAATAATGGAAAAACAAAAGGTACTTATCAATGGTGAGCGGTTAAAAAATACCGTTGAAGAGTTCGCCGATTTTGGCAGAACCGAAAACAATGGCGTTAACCGTTTAGCATTATCTGAAATGGACCTAAAAGTCAGAAAGCATTTCCAATCCGAGTGTGAAAAGCTGGGGATGATGGTCGTGTGGGATGATATGGCCAATATGTACGCAACATTGTCAGGAACGAATAATGATCAGCCTCCATTAGTTGTCGGGTCGCATTTGGATTCTGTAAAAAAGGGAGGACGTTTTGACGGTGTGCTCGGTGTACTGACGGGACTGGAAGTAGTCCGAACGATTGTTGAAAATGGGATCAAGCCACAAGTACCGATCGTTGTTGCTAATATTACCAATGAAGAAGGTGCACGATTTGAACCCGCAATGATGTCTTCCGGTGTGCTTTCCGGACATTTTGATAAAACGGCCATGCTGCGGTCAACGGATTCGGAAGGTGTTACATTTGGAGAAGCGCTTAAAAACAGTGGTTTTGAAGGAAAAGAAGAGAATCGCTTAAAAGATGCAGCTGCTTTTTTAGAGTTACACATTGAACAGGGGCCTGTATTAGAAAGTGAATCACTGCAGATTGGTGTCGTTGAAGGCGTCGTTGGCATGGTCAACTATGAGATCGAGGTAAACGGTGATTCCGACCATGCAGGTACAACGCCAATGCCAATACGACAAGATGCATTGTTTGCTGCCAATAACTTGATCACTGAAATACGTGAGAAAATGAATAAATTGGATGATAAATTGGTATATACGATAGGCAGAATGAATGTAAGTCCAAACATTCATACCGTCATACCCAATAAAGTTGTGTTTACCTTGGAGGCAAGACATCAAGATGCCAACACTATCAGGCAAGTAGAGGAAATTATTCAAGGGCTCCCGGAATCTTCGGGTAAGGAAAAATGTAACGTGAAAACAACTAAACAATGGGACCGGAATACAGTATGGTTTGATGAGCATATCGTCAATTCACTGGAACAATCGGCTAAAAATATCGGATATTCCTATAAGCGTATGGTAAGTGGTGCTGGACATGATGCACAGTTTATTTCAACCTATAATCCAACTGCCATGATATTTGTACCGAGTGTAAATGGTAAAAGCCATGCGGAAGATGAACTGACACCATGGGAAGACTGTGAAAACGGGGTTAATGTTATGCTGCAAACAGTTTTGGGCCTAGCCACAAAGTAAAGTTTTACATTGTGACTAGATGTCAAATGGTTGAAAGAAATCGATCACTTAAATTTCTTTCAACCATTTGTAAAAGATAACTATGCACTATCTCCAAACTAAGGGGAATTCTGTCCTCCTTTAGTACAGGTACCATACCGGAACCCAAGTGTCTACTCCTTTATTCTACCTTCCTAAATATAATATGCCTTAATAGCAATCTCCAAGGCAATTGCACGGTCGCTTCTTTTGTCGCTATTTCAATATAATAGTACCAGCGTAAATCTACCATTTCCTTGTTTGCTGCCTGTAAAGCAGCAAAAGAAGTGTTGGCAAGCAACGAAGGAAATACTGTAGTTACGGCCAAATCAATTGATATTAACATGTTGTTTAATAATAAGATGATATTCTGAACAATGTGTCTAATGATAAGGTGGATCAAAATGTTCATAATTAGCTAATAGAGAAAGCAAATTTGAAAGCGCTTAATAATGGATTTTTAGCTTACAAATTTTCAGACGAGTTATTAGTTCCATTACATATTAATAATGAATTTTTCGAAAGGAGATAATCTATGAAAAATAAAAGAAGTACAGTTTTTTTCCATGCAGCAGTTATCTTTGGCTTGATTATGTTAGAGACACCAATTGTATTACTAGCCAACAATATTGAACCAATGATTTTTGGACTGCCTTTTTTAATTTTTTGGGTACTATTTTGGTGGCTATTTTGTACAATTATTTTCCTGATCGCTTATATAAAAAAATGGGGAAAGAAAAAATCTATTCGATAGTTTAATCTTTTAATGGGAGGTACACTTATGTCAGCCGGAGTATTTATTATTTTTCTATTTTTATTTATTCCATTGGTAGTGGGCTTTATAGCAGCTGCCAGATCAAATAATTCGAGCAGTGACTTTTTTATCCAAGGCAGAAATATGGGTTCTGTTGCTGCTTTTTTTACTGTTGCAGCTACATGGTGGAGTTCATTTGCTTTTTTAGGTTCGAATGCCTCTTTTTATACGGAAGGTCCAGTATATTTAACAGCCTTTGCATGGAACGTTCTTTTTGGGTATCTGTATTACATAGTTGGAAAAAGAGTATGGTATCTGGGGAAGAAATTTGATTATGTTACGCCTTCTGATTTTATGGGTGACTTTTACGATAGTGAAAAAGTTCGAATTATTGTCGGAGCAGTTGTCACTATTTTCACAATCCCTTATTTACAAATTCAATTAACTGGGGGTGCCTATCTGATAGAAGTTACTTCAGGAGGCGTTATTCCTTTTTGGTTGGCAGCATTTCTATTTTACGCAGTTATAATTGTATATGTTTGGGTTGGAGGTATTAGAGCGATAGCCTGGACCGATATAATATATGGTGCTATTTTGTTCTTTGGTTTACTTTTAAGCGGCATCTATATATCTAACTTAGTTGGAGGCCCGATTTCTATGTTTAGTGAAATGCAGCGTATGCATCCGGAGTTCCTCACCCTGCCTGGCCCAGATGGAGCAGCTGGATTTTCATCGTGGATTTCTTTATGTATTGTTACTGCACTTGGTGCTCTTATGGGACCTCAACTTTGGTTGCGTATGTACGCAGTCAAGGATGGCCAACTATTTAATTTAATGCCATTTTTAATAGCGCTCGTAGCTGTTACTTATTTAGGCTCTGTTTTAATAAGCTGGACAGGTGTTCTGGAAATGCCTGGAATTGAAAATGCGGACCAAGTTTTACCTATTATGGTTACGGAATTTATGCCATTGGCTTTGGGAGCATTGATTTTAGCTGGAGGAGCAGCGGCGGCAATGTCTACATCCAATAGTCAAATTCATGCAGTTTCAACCGTTATTACAAAGGATTTTTATCAGAGATATAAAAACCCTAAAGCTTCAGATAAAAGGTTGACAAAAGTTTCGAGGTACGCCATCCTCATTTTCTCTATCGTTGCTTACTTCATGGCACTATTTGTTCCAGGAGTTCTTGTTGCGATAGGTTTAGTCGCTTTTGGTGGGACAGCACAGCTCATTGTACCAACATTAGGAGCTCTTTTCTGGAAAAGGTCCAATGCCAGTGGAGCAATCTCCGGATTAATTGGTGGCGTTGGTATAATGGTGATCTTAACTTTCATTCCTGGTCTGAACAGCCCATTGGGTCTTGATCCTGCAATGTGGGGACTTGCACTTAATACCATACTGTTTATAGCGGTCAGTTTAGCAACTGCCCCAAGAAATGAGAAAGTAGTTGAAAGATTTGATAAAGCACTTGAAATGTTTAAAAATAATGAAGAAGAAACACAGGAAGTGAACGATGAGAAAGCCTTGTGAAATACTCAAAATAACGTTTTTGTATGATATATAAAGATATCTTCCAATGGAGGAAGGATGAAATTAATATAAAATGCCTGATAGGTAAGATATGGAGGGATAATGTTGGGAAGGAAATTACTGTTCATCAATGGCGAAGTTATATCTGTGAATAATAACAATGAAATTAAAGAAGCGGTTGCTGTATTAGATAATAAAATTATTAAGACGGGCAGAACAGAGGATATTTTACAACTGAAGGATGCGGACAGTGAAGTTTTTGATTTGAATGGATGTACCTTAATGCCTGGTTTTATTGATCCTCATCTTCATATCACGATGTTCGGAACAAATCAGCTCTCTGTATCATGTAAAGATGATAATATAACGTCTATCGATGATTTGTTACAAAAATTAAGAGAAAGAGCAGAAAATACGCCAAAGGGTGAGTGGGTCAGAGCATCGGGATTTAATGAACAACAAATGCAGGATAAACGTTTTCCAACCAAGGAAGAACTTGATAATATCTCTTCCGAACATCCCATATTTATTGGTAGGACTTGCAATCATATGTCAGTGGTAAATAGTTTTGCATATGAACTGGCTAATGTAGACAAAGACACACCGGATCCGGATGGAGGGGAGTATGAACGCGGGGAAAATGGTGAACTTACTGGTCTATTAATTGAAAATGCACATATGAACATGTTCTCTGTCGCCTCTTTTACAGAGGAAGAAATGGAACAAGCCCATAGAATTTCCTCTCAGAAGTTTATAGAAAAGGGTATTACGTCTATTCATGAGGCTACAGGATATGGTTTTGAAAATCTGCATGCGCTTCAGGATCATAGTAATAGAGGCATTATTCACCAACGGGTTTATGCAATGATTGGTGCATTAAATGGCTCGGAGAAAATTGTAAGGCACATGGTTGGATCAGGTATATTTACTGGGTTAGGGGATAATAAATTCAAGATTGGCCCGGTTAAATTATTTCTTGATGGCAGCAGCAGCGGTCCGACTATATGGACAAGGGAACCTTATACAAGTGATTCCAATAATTTTGGCGTTCACTATTTTGAGCAAGATGAAGTTGATGAATTACTTATACCTGCCCATCAAAAAGGTTGGCAAATTACGGCTCATGCACAAGGCGATGCAGCAATTGATATGTTACTTAATACAATTGAAAAAGCAAATCAATTGTATCCAAGACCTGATGTGCGTCATCGCATAGAGCATGCGGGGATAGCGACCCCTGATTTAATTGAACGAATGAAAGAACAAAAGGTTGTTCCTATCCCAAACCCTGCATTTCATTATGAATTTGGTGATGGTTATATTGAAAATTATGGAGAACGTACAGCACATATGTATCCTTTAAAAGAGTATTTGGATAAAGATATTCCAGCGGCCATTGCATCAGATACGCCAATAACGGATTTCTCACCAATGCGCGGAATACACACAGCGATTAAAAGGAAATCACAATCAGGACAGCCGGTAGGCAAAAATCAAAGAATATCTTTGCTTGAAGCTATCCGCATGTATACCATCAACGGTGCATATGCATCATTCGAAGAACAATTAAAAGGAAGTATTGAATCTGGAAAGTTAGCTGATATGGTACTTTTTGATCGTTCTTTAATTAATGGAGATACAAATGACCTGTTTGAAGCACAAGTGGAATGGACAATGGTCGATGGAGAATTTGTTTATAAGAAAAAATAGCTGGAGATATATACTAAGCACTGACCCAAAGCACAGCTGAAAGGCTTCTTTTGGAGTCAATGCTTTTTTTCTAGAAGAGCTTTAACAAACTATTATTCACATATTTTTAGTTGCTTTTGGATCAGCTCTTAAATGAAATGTGTCTTACGTAAGCAGTCTGCCGTACACATTCCTTACACACTGTCTAACAATCTCCATAAGAAATTAACATTATGTCTAGTATCATCAAATCTTTAACACAATAAAAATAACTAGTAGCAAAATAGTTGAAAAGCACTCTGAAAGCGCTTAATAAGAAATATATAACTAATTGACAATTTAGAGTCTTTGATTGTTTTTAATTTTAGATCAAGGGGGTGAAACGATGTTTAATTTACCTTGGGAGACCGCACTATTAATGCTGCCTTGGCCAGTTATTTGGGTAACCTTGGCTCTCGTCATGTATTTCAAAATGCGGCGGGATGAAAGAATTGGAGATACAGAAGAATAACACAACCAATCACTGGAAAGGAAGAAATCGTCAATGAACTTAGACATTATCGTGTTTTTCATTTATCTGCTAGCAATGCTGGGAATAGGATTATATTTTACCAGAAAAGCGTCAGCATCAGCGGACCACTATTTACTGGGCAATCGAAAGATCGGTGCGCCGGTTACAGCCATCAGTATGCAAAGTTCTTCTATGAGCGGTTTCATGTTTATGGGCGGTCCGGCCCAAGCATTCCAAGAGGGCTGGCATGCACTGTGGTATGCAATAGGTGATGCTGGCGGATCGATTGTGAACTTGTCGGTATTGGGAAAAAGAATGAGAAGAATGTCGCAGCTGTTAGGTGCTCTGTCACCAGTGGAATATTTGGAAAAGAGGTTTGAAAGTACAGCAGTCCGTGTATATGGAGCAGTTGTAGCGATCATATTTCTGTTTGCATATGCATTTGCACAGTTTATTGCTGCTGGAAAGGCATTGGAAGCGATGTCAGGTTTTTCTTATGAATTGGCTCTGGTTATAGGTATAGGCGTTATAGTTGTTTATACTGTGCTCGGAGGATTTCTGGCCGTTGCTTTCAGTGGCTTTGTGCAAGGGATTATCATGTTGATTGGTGTAAGTGTTATCGGGGTAATGGTATTGCCTCAAGTAGGCGGATTATCAGGATTGAATGCACAGCTTGCCGAGATTGATCCTACATATCTCAGCATTTGGGGCAAGGATTTAATCTATTATGGCCAATGGGGTGTCATCTTGGGTGCGGTGCTTATTTATGCTATCGGGTATATGGGCCTCCCGCACGTTTCCGTTAAACATATGTCGATGGAAGGCGGCGACACCACAAAAAATGCCGTTCTTTGGTCAGCTGGATTCAATCAATTATTTACATTCACGCCTTATATATTAGGGTTGTCTGCTATTATAATTATGCCAACTGTTTCCGATCCGGAAATGGTTATCCCGGAGATGGTTTATATGGTATTTCCGGGTATATTAGCAGCGATTCTGCTTTCAGCTATTATGGCGGCCATTATGTCTACATGTGATGCTTTGCTGATGCAAGCAGGGACGACACTTTCACGTGATGTTTACAGCCGGTTTATTAATAAAAATGCTAGCCATAAACAACAGTTATTGGTATCCAGATTGTGTATTTTAGTTGGGGGCATTGTTGGCATCGTTGTGGCTGTATACGAGCCGCCAACCGTCTTTGCACTTGTCATATTTGCATTTGGTGTATTGGGGAACACTTTTATGGTTCCTTACATTGCTTCAGTTTATTCAAAAAATGCGAATAAAATCGGTGTGTTGTGTGCCATGGTTGGTGGCTCAGTAACTAACATTGTGTGGGAAATGTTCACCTTCCAAAACGCGACAGGGATACACCCGTTCCTGGCCGGCGTGCTGGTTTCTTTGATTGCTATGCTGATTGGAAATAAATTTGGAACACCGCCTTCAGACCCAATTTTAAATGCATTTGACTTAGCGAAACAGAATAAAAGAATCCCAAAAAAATTGGAAAAAGGGATTTTTGATGATTTAGCACCTGAAGCGCAGAATATTTCCCGTTTCCTTGAAACACAAGAAGCCCAGAAGGACTTAGTAGAAAGACCATCGGAATCAAGGGAAAGTCAACAGAAAACGTCGCTTGATAAAGCACATAGACGTACAGTTGGACAGCCAGAAGTTAGACTGAATTTAGAGGGGTAATGACATGGGAGAAAAGGTCTTAACACAATCAATTAAATTTGGAAAGAAACAAATAGAAACAAGTCTCATGAAATTACAGCCTGGTGTAAAGTATCTGGCAGATAGAATTATCTATTATCCTTATTACTTTTTCGTCTATAATGTAAAAGCTAAGAGACTTTTTTTACCGATGAACGAGAAAGTTGGTTGTGCGGTGGACGCTATAAGTGGAAGTGGCTCACTAGTGGATTATAACCCGAATTTTGAAGTAGTCGAAATATCGGAAAAGCAGCGGTTACACCAATATCAGGAGCTTGAAGATTGTTTGCCTATTTCCGAAAGTTTTATATTCCAATCGTTATCATTAAAAATGAGGATGTTTTCTTTTTCTCATGTACAGGTCGAAAAACGGCAATTGTTCTACAGGCCTTATTGGGTTGTTTACAATACAAAGGGGAATGGACAGGATTTTATTGTGGATGGTGTAACTGGTCAGTATCATCCCTTATAGATTTAAAACGTATAAATTTAACCAAACTCCGTGCTGACTTTGAGACGTGGAGTTTGGTTATTCTACTCCCTTAGAAAAGGGTAAGGTCCCTGGATTTGGAATCCTTTAATAAATGATAGGCCTTGATAGCTGTTTCAATCGCCAAACGGTTGGTTGGTTCCAGGTAATCTTTCCCCAGGAGTTCTTCTATTTTTTCAAGGCGATGATAAAGCGTCTGACGTACAATGAATAAACGTTCTGCTGTTTCTTTCTTTGATTCGTTAAATTTCAAATACGTTTCAAGTGTCGTCAGCAGTTCTGCGTTCATTTCCTTATCATGATTAAACAATGGACCAATATAATCGTCAATATATGATTCGAATAATTGGTTGTCCTGCAGTTGGAAAAGAAGCCGGTATATTCCGATGTTTTCGTAAAGAGCAATGTCTGAATCGTGATATTTGCTCAGATGAAGCACCTCATTGGCCTCCTTATAGGCACGCATGAACTTGGAGATATCCCGATGGCTGCCGCTGATTCCGGTGTTGTGGGATTGAATGTTCAGCATCTGCGGGCATTCCGAAATTAATTCAGTGAATTGATTTGCAGCGAATTTGTCATGTTTGTCGGTATCAAAAAAACTAATAACGGCTATTTCAGTTTTCTTTACAGAAACTGCTGGATAAAAACCATAACGTTCAAATAATGATCGGATAGTCATCGATCGATGCACTTTTATTTCATCCCATTCATCATGATTAATGGCTGAAGATGCGGTATCCGCCTGACAAATAAATACTCTGAAGTGTAAATGTTTCTTCGATGACGGCATTATCATTTTGAGTTCATCAGGATTATATGGTTTTCCAAGCAATAGATTTTGCACCAAATCATCTTCTACATTTAATTTTCGTTCTTCAATGGTCCTGTTTCTTAATAAAATTTGTGCTATTGATATGGCTGCTCTGTCCAGTACAGTAAATAAAAACTCGTTTGGAGATTCTTCAGTTACGTGAAGACATAAATACCCCCAAATCTGGCCGACAACATTGACAGGGGTCAGCGCAAACTTTTTATCGTCAATGGTAATTATTTTTTCAAAAAGTTTTTCGGTACAATGATTTTGCACATATGAAGCGAGTAATTTATTAAAAGCCTTCCCTTCAGGAGGATAATAATACGCTTTGGCTTCATCAGTAATAAACAATGCGTACGATTGAAATTGATCATGTAATTTTTGCAGGATTTTTAGTATCCCATTTGGTGAGAGGGATAGTTCTGTGAACGCTTGGGTCAACTCACTAATTTCATACAGCATTTTATGATGCTGGTTAATAATATGTGTATGTAATTGTTGTGTGATCTCAACAAATTTAACAACTTCTTCAAACACAATGATGGGAAAATTATGCTCATCTGCAAACTGCTTAATTTTAGTTGGGAGAATGCTAAAATGAGGCCCAATTTCAATACAGATGCCAGCAACATTTTTGTTAATTAACCTTTCATAAGTATTAAATGAAGACTCGAGGTCGAGTCGCGTCCCTGTTGTGAGAACCAGTTCGCCTCCGTTGAGTAAGGCATCAAAATCGTCTGTTTCAATAATATGCGTCCATTTTATGTTTTTGCTTAATCCTTTTTCGCCTGCTAAAACGTGCGCACTTTTAAACAGATCACTGTTCAGCGCATCATTGATTGTCAAGTTAAAGCTGCTCATTATTCCGCCCTCCAGACCGTTAAAACAAAACGGGATTAATTTGACACATTGTAAAATGAAAATTTTAGGAATAATAGTTATAGTATGATTATGAAATTAATTGTAATCGCTGTCAATTGATTAAATCTTAATTTGGGAGTGATTGGGAGAATTCAGTATATGGAATAGACTCCTGGACAGTTTGTAAAATGTTCTGTCACTATCAGCCGTCTATAAATTATTCCGGAAAGGAGTTTTTAAATGAAAACCTCAAAGGAAACATCACAGGCACTGGTGGAAAAGGACCAGCGAAATATCTGGCATCATATGTCCAAATATGACTCTAAGAGAGAACCAATGATTACAACAAAGGCAAAAGGTTCCTGGATTACAGACCATAATGGGAACAAGTATCTTGATGGTATGTCTGGGTTATGGTGTGTGAATGTTGGTTATGGGCGTGAAGAACTTGCACAAGCAGCATATGACCAATTGAAAGAGATGTCTTATACATCAATGTCACAAAGTCATTTACCGGCCATAAAACTCGCTGAAAAATTGAATGAAATGCTGAATGATGAGTATATGATTTTTTACTCCAATAGTGGTTCGGATGCTAATGAAGTGGCTTTTAAGGTAGCCAGACAATATCACCAGCAAAATGGCGAGTCATTACGATATAAATTTATATCACGTTATCGGGCTTATCATGGCGGTTCCCTAGGTGCATTAGCTGCTACGGGTCAATCAATTCGTAAATATAAATACGAACCTCTCACTTCCGGTTTTTTACATGTTGCTCCTCCAGATAATTATCGGAGACCTGAAGGCCAATCGATTGAAGAATATAATTTGCAAAGAGCTCATGAGATTGAGGAAAAAATTGTATGGGAACAGAAAGAGACCATTGCTGCTGTGATTATGGAACCAGTCATCACTGGAGGGGGTGTATTGATACCGCATCCAGTATATGTAGAGAAAGTCCAGGAAATTTGTAATCGTCATGGTGTATTATTAATTATCGATGAAGTGATTTGCGGATTTGGCAGAACAGGAAGAACGTTTGGGCACATGCACTACGATATAAAGCCAGATATAATTACGATGGCAAAGGGGTTAACGAGTGCTTATTTGCCCTTATCTGTTACGGCTGTTCGTAAGGATATATACGAATCCTTCAATAATACCGAAGAAAATAGTCACTTTCGCCATGTAAATACATTTGGCGGTAACCCAGCGGCATGTGCTGTTGCTTTAAAAAATATTGAAATAATGGAACGGGAGAATTTAACCAATAGGGCTGCTGTTTTAGGTGAAAAACTAAGAGATGGACTAAAGGAACTGGAAAGTCATCCATATGTTGGGGATATCCGTAATCAAGGGTTTGTCATGGGAATAGAAATGGTAGAGGATAAAACAACGAAGGAACCGGCAACCGAACAACGTGTAGGAAAAATTATAGCAGATTGTAAAGCAAATGGTTTGATTATTGGAAAAAACGGCGATACCGTAGCTGGATATAATAATATACTGGCACTTTGTCCGCCTCTTTCCAGTACAGATGAAGACTTAGATTTCATTGTATCCATTATCAAAAAGGTATTTAAGGAGAATGGTTCATAAACCTTATTTCTATTGGAATATTTCTGGATTATGGAGGGCTTGGAATGAAGATAGGAATACCACGAGAAATAAAAAATAATGAGAATCGGGTGGCGGTTTCACCCTCAGGAGTCGATGCTTTAGTCAAAGCTGGACATGAAGTAGTTATTGAAAGCCAGGCAGGGGTTGGATCAGGCTTTTCAGATGAGGAATATAAACAAATGGGTGCCATCCTTGAACAAGGTCCTGAGGAAGTCTGGTCTCAGGGGATGGTCATAAAAGTTAAAGAACCACTTCCACAGGAATATCCTTATTTTTATGAAGGTCTTATTTTACTCACATATCTACATTTAGCTGCAGAACCAGATCTGGCTAAGAAATTAACAGATTCAAAGGTTATTAGTATTGCATATGAAACAATTCAAGAAAAAGATGGATCGCTACCGTTACTTGCACCAATGAGTCAAGTGGCTGGTCGAATAGCAGCTCAAATTGGCGCCCAATTATTGGAGAAACCCAAGGGTGGCAAAGGGGTTCTGTTAAGTGGTATTCCAGGAGTGATGCCAGGTAGGGTAACGATTATTGGAGGAGGTGTTGTAGGAGAAAATGCTGCTCGAATTGCAGTTGGCTTAGGTGCTAATGTGACTGTTCTTGATCTCGACCCTAATAGATTGCGAGAATTAGAAAATTTGTTTGGGGATCAAGTAAACACACTTATGTCAAATCCTCTTAATATAGCGGAATCTGTGGCACAATCTGACCTTGTTATTGGTGCAGTATTAATTCCTGGTACAAAAGCACCAAAACTTGTACGGGAAGAAACCGTTAAGAAAATGCAAGAGAATTCGGTTATTGTTGACGTGGCTATTGATCAAGGGGGGATATTTGAAACTAGTGATAAAGTAACGACTCATGACGATTCTACTTTTACAAAACATGGAGTCGTTCATTATGCTGTAGCCAATATGCCAGGTGCGGTACCAAGAACAGCATCTTCAGGTTTAACAAACGTAACACTGCCATATGCATTAGAAATTGCTAATAAAGGATATGTTAAATCAAGTTTAGAAAATGAGTCAATCAAAAAGGGAATCAATACAATGCAAGGATTTATAACCTATAAGGCAGTTGCAGAAGCACATAAGATCCCATATAAGGATCCAAGTTTATTATTAAATGATATGGAATTGACAACTCATTAATATAGTTAAGGAGGTTTCAAAAATGACACAACCACAAACAAAATCAGAGCAATTAAAAAACTATATAGGCGGCAAATGGATTGAAGCAAAAAGCGATAAGACGGAATCGGTCATTAATCCGGCGACAGGCGAGGTTATTGCTGAAGTTCCGATTTCATCCAATGAAGATGTGGACCATGCTGTAGAGGTGGCACATGAGGCATTTCAGGACTGGAAAGAACTCGCTGTACCGAAGCGTGCACGCATTTTATTCAAATACCAACAGCTGTTGGTTGACCACTGGGATGAATTGGCTGAACTTATTACGATTGAAAACGGTAAAAACTTAAAGGAAGCCAAAGGGGAAGTACAGCGCGGGATTGAAAATGTTGAATTCGCTGCCGGTGCGCCGAATTTAATGATGGGCGATCAACTATCTTCCATCGCATCGGGACTTGAATCTGGTGTATATCGTTATCCTATCGGTGTTGTCGGTGGTATTACCCCGTTCAATTTTCCAATGATGGTACCTTGTTGGATGTTTCCAATGGCAATCGCGACAGGTAATACGTTTATTATGAAGCCATCTGAGCGTACTCCGTTGCTAGCAAATCGTTTGGCAGAACTTTTGGAAGAGGCAGGCCTTCCTGAAGGTGTCTTTAACATTGTACATGGCGCCCATGATGTTGTGAATGGCCTTCTGGACCACGATAAAGTTGCCGCGATTTCATTTGTTGGATCGCAGCCCGTAGCTGAGCATGTCTATAAACGCGGGACAGACAATCTGAAACGAGTTCAGGCACTGTCCGGTGCCAAAAACCATACAATTGTTTTGAACGACGCCAATATGGATAATGCTTCTACTCAAATTTTGAATGCGGCTTTCGGCTCGGCGGGTGAACGCTGCATGGCGGCATCAGTAGTGGCAGTGGAAGAATCTGTAGCGGATGAATTTATTGATCAGCTCATCAAAAAAGCAAATGAGATTAATATTGGAAATGGACTTGATGAAGACGTCTTTTTGGGACCGGTCATACGTGAACAGCATAAAGAACGTACCCTGGGTTATATTGAAACTGGTGAAAACGAGGGTGCTAAGTTAATCCGTGATGGCCGTGAAGATGGAAACGCACAAGAGAAAGGCTATTTCGTAGGGCCGACCATTTTTGATAACGTAACGACAGAAATGAAAATTTGGCAGGAAGAAATCTTTGCACCGGTGCTGTCGATTGTTCGTGTCAAGGATCTTGACGAAGCTATCGATGTTACCAACCAATCACCGTTTGCGAATGGATCTTGCTTATTTACACGTGATGGCGGTAGTGTAAGACAATTTCGGGAAAACATCGACGCGGGCATGCTGGGGATTAATATTGGTGTACCAGCGCCAATGGCATTTTTCCCTTTCTCGGGATGGAAGGATTCCTTCTATGGTGATTTGCATGCAAACGGAAAGGACAGTGTTGAATTTTATACACGTAAAAAAGTTATGACAACAAGATGGGTATAACATCCATTTAAGAGTGCAGTGTTGCAAACACTGTACTCTTTTTAGTGTGCCAGGCATGCACACATTCTATAGGGTTCAAGTGCCGAGTTATTAAGTAATAGTAGTGGTTATCCAAAGACAGGAGAGTCTAGGGTAATACGGAAGCTAAAGGAACTAGGGAGGTAATCTTTGCCCAAAGAATAGGGAACTTAGATGACAGTAGTTCTGTTCTTAACTGATTCATCTAGCAACCAGAGAATGAAGAGTCGATTTAGTCGAAATTAGACGAATTCGTTGGACTTAAATGAAACCACCGCATACGAAACCGTAACGCGGTGGCTTGAGAGGTTGGGGGGAGTAGTCACCCCTGCTACTCGAATTTAACTATTTGACTCACGTAATAGAAGCCTGATAAATACCTTCAACGGCTTTCTTCAGCTCGTTATTGAACTCTTCATCTGACTGATTAACGTTCAAATCCTGAGTCAATGCCCGGGAGAAGCTGGCGATCAGTTCGTTATTTTCTTTCAGTTTCTCGTTCGCTTCCTCTGTTGCGTAACCGCCTGAAAGTGCCACAACACGGACGACTTGAGGATGCTCAATCAGTTCTTTGTAGATGTTTGGAACGGTCGGGATGGTCAGCTTCAGCATGACATGTTCGTCTTGTCCCAATTTATCGAGGTGGCTTTGAATTTCTGCCTTTAACAGTTCCTCGCATTTTTCTTTTTCAGAACTATTGATGTCGACTTCCGGCTCAATAATCGGCACGAGCCCTGCATCAATGATCTTCTTGCCGATTTCGAATTGCTGATCGACAACTTCCTTGATGCCTTCAGGGTTGGCTTCTTTGATAACGGAACGCATTTTAGTTCCAAAAATGTGGCGTTCATTCGCACGTTTGAGCTTATCGTCGAGGTCATCAATCGGCTTCATCAGTTGTACGCCGTTCGATTCTTCAGCAAGTCCTTTATCCACTTTCAGGAATGGCACAACGCCTTTCTTTTCAGCCAAATAATCGCCTGTGTACATGCCCTCGATTTCACGATCCATTGTTTGTTCAAACAGGATGGCACCGATTATGTGACTATTGTCGAAAGCAGGCGCCGTGATGATACGCGTGCGCATATCGTGCACCAGATCAAACATTTCGTCTTCGTTGGAATATTGATCTTCTGTAACACCATACAGTGCCAGTGCTTTAGGTGTACTGCCGCCGCTCTGGTCAAGTGCAGCGATAAAACCTTTTCCGTTTCCCATTTGTTCCAAGTGTTTCTGGTTCATCATTTCCACTCCTTTATCATGATAAAATTACCTTTATCTGTTTAGGGTAATTTATTTATCTGGAGAAAAGCAATCTTCTGCTATATTATATCATGAAAAAAGGATTGATTATAGTCATGGGCGTGTTTTTGTATAGCAGAAGATTTAAGATTATATAAGGGAAATGAATTTTACAGTGTTTTGTTACTTTCTATTGAACAGGTATTCCTTCAAACAATAATAAATGCAAAAACAGATAAAAGAACAGATGTTATGATCATTGCAATCAATGGCCTTACTGCTTTCGTGCGCAAATCATTGAAACTTACGCTGAGACCAAGGCCAACCATTGCAGCTGTCAACAGCCATGTTGTCAGTGAATAGACACCGTTCATTGTTCCTTCAGATACTGGGATATAATTTCCAAGTACATACGTACCAAAGATACTAAGCACAATAAATCCGAGCAAGAACCATGGGAAAGCGACTTTGGTTTTTGACTGATCTGTTCCTTTGTTTTTAACTTTCATAATGTAGATGAAGATAAAGCATAATGGAATGAGTAAAAATACACGCCCTAGTTTTGCCAGCAGGGCCATCGCCAGTGCGTCTCCTCCTGCAGGGTCAGCTGCGAGTGCAACATGCGCGAGTTCATGCAGACTTATTCCTGACCATATACCATAATCGATAGCCGAAAGGGGGAGGATTGGGCGTAATAATATATAAACAATCGAAAAAATCGTCCCCATTAAAGCGATGATGCCAACACCGATTGCTGTATCTTCATCCTTTGCCTTGACGATTGGTGCAACGGCAGCGATGGCAGCTGCTCCGCACACGCCGGTTCCCACACCCAACAACAACGAAATTGATGTGTCCGCTTTAAACACTTTCGCAAGCCAAACCATTAAAAGAATCGCAAATAATATCACTGCTGCATCCCGCAGAAGCAATCCCAGCCCGTCACTGAGCACAGTATTAATATTTAATCTGAGTCCATATAGAATAATGGCTAATCGGAGCAGTTTTTTGGCTGAAAATGTCACGCCGGCCCTTATAGCTTCCGGATAGCCGAAAATTTGCCGGTAAGCAATCGCAATTATAATAGCACAGGCGAGCTGGCCGACATATGCAAAGCCAGGGACAAGAGCAAGCAGATAGCCCAAGAGTGCGATAAAAAATGTAAAAGCAACACCGCCAATCCAGTATTTTTTTTGATTAGAGGGTTTTGGTTCCTCAGGCTCTTGAGTCGGCAGCTCCGTCTGAGTGGTTGCATTTTCTAAAGTCATAACAGCAGCACCTCCTATCTCCAGAATAAAGGAGGTTCTATGATAAGAGAAATAAATTATTATAATGATGATGATAAAAAATCGTGATAATATGATCATAGAGTAAATGACGATAGTCGGGGTGATAGAAAAATGGATCAATATCTGAAAGTGTTCGTTGTTACAGTCGAAAGAAAAAACTTTTCTCGTGCAGCTGAAGAGCTTCATATGACACAGCCTTCCGTCAGCCAGTACATTCGCACGCTTGAGGAAAAATTCGGTACCAAGTTGCTGGAAAGAACAAACAAATACGTTCGCTTAAATAAAGCCGGGGAAATTGTCTATCATCACGCCAAGGAAATTCTGGGGCTCTACGATAAAACGCAAAATCTGATCGATGACTTAATGAATCAGGCAAAAGGGCCACTTTCGATTGGGGCCAGTTACACGTTTGGTGAATATGTATTGCCGCGCATACTGGCGACTCTACAAAAAGCTTACCCTGAACTTCAGCCGGATTTGACGATCGGTAATACAGCCAAAATTGCCAGTTTAGTTACAAGCCATCAGCTTGATATCGGCATTGTAGAAGGTAATTTTAAAGATAAGCACTTGCTAATTGAAGATTTTGCAGAGGACTATATGGTTGTCGTTGCTTCACCGGCACTTGAAATGGCCCAGCGTGAAGGTTATGTGGCTATAAGTGAGCTGGAGCAGGAAACATGGGTTGTCCGTGAACCGGGTTCGGGCACCCGTGAAGCAACTGAAAAAATGTTTAAGCAAATCGGCATTGTGCCATCAAAGAAAATCAATTTTGGCAGCACGCAATCCATTAAGGAAGTCGTAGAAGCCGGGCTGGGCATCAGTCTGTTATCCCAATGGGCCATTCAGAAGGAACTGAAGAACGGGGATCTAAAAATTATAAAGGTGAATGGTCTTCCGTTTTCAAGGCAATTTTCAATCATAACCCAAACACCGTTTCGGACAAAGTCATTGGAAGTATTTATAGACTTATTGTATAGGGAAAAAAGCGCTGACGGCTGGATTTGATTAATTCAAGCAGCGATCGGCTAAGCAAGTTCCTTTCAAATCTTGTGATTTTGTATTAGGATTGTTATCTGGTGCCGATATCGCCCCGGGTTACGGGAGTATGGGCATGAACGCCTTAATGAATTACGTTTCACTAATTGGAGGAACAGCAGATGTCTGATCGCAATAAAGGTATTCTATTATTATTGGTTTCTGCACTTGGTTTTTCCCTTATGGGGGCTCTCGTTAAGCTATCCGGTGATTTACCGACCGTGCAGAAAGCTTTTTTTCGTAATATAGTAGCAGCTATCATAACATTAGGCTTTGTTTTGCGTCATAATGAAAGGATATTCGGGAAAAAAGAGAACCAGAAGCTGCTGCTGTCCCGCTCAGCACTTGGGGCAGTTGGTATTGTGGCTAATTTCTATGCCATCGATCGTCTTGTTTTATCCGACGCTGAGATGCTGAATAAGCTTAGCCCGTTCATCCTGATTATTTTTTGTGCGATATTCCTGAAGGAGAAGGCGCGTAAATTTCAGGTTGTCGCTATCTTTGTAGCGTTTATCGGTGCACTGTTTATCATACAGCCGCAATTTTCCGTGGAAATTCTCCCTTATATCGTCGGGGTGATCGGAGCGATTTTCGCAGCTGGTGCCTACACGCTTCTCCGTGTTCTGGGCAATAAGGAAAAGTATTACACAGTCGTCTTTTATTTCTCGTTTTTCACAACAATTGTGCTTCTGCCGTTCACAGTTTTCCTTTATGAACCGATGAGCTGGCAGCAATGGGTATTGCTGCTATTGGCAGGAGCGTGTGCGACGGTGGGGCAATTTGGTATAACGCTTGCCTATAAGTTTGCGCCGGCCAATGAAATCTCGATTTTCTTTTATTCAACGGTCGTTTATTCGGCGCTATTAAGCATTGTACTGTTCGGGCAAATTCCGACACTGCTCAGTGTGATTGGCTATGTCATCATATTCGGCGCATCGTTCTACATGTTCTTGAAAAACAACCGGATGGATAAACAGGAAGCGCAAGAGGAAAAGCGATTGAAAACGTCATAGGAATGAGAAGGCCCCGAACGTCAGCGAGTGTAGTGTTCGGGGCAAGTTTTTTGGACGACGTGTTGAACTCTCGTCTCAATTACAACAAGCCTTATTCGGCATGTTTGTCTCTATAGGCCTTTGCATATTGATCGGCTGCATAGATAGCATCGGCCACGTCGTCTGCTGTGACGTCGAAGGCCTGGTGGATGGTTTCGCCTTCTGATGTTGCTGCTTCAGCCACTTTCATAATGTCATCGTGTGAAGCATCCTTTAACTTGATGTCTTCCAGGGTGATCGGCAGTCCAAGGCTGACGTACAATTCGATATAACGCTCAATTTCGTCAATACTGTGTTTTTCCAGAGTGAGCTGGACAAGTGTGCCGAATGCGACTTTCTCACCGTGTGTCAAGTGGTGAATATCACCTTTTAGTGCTGTGAAGCCATTGTGGATGGCGTGCGCAGCTCCGAGGCCGCCGCTTTCAAAGCCTAAACCGCTGAGTAGGGTGTTGGCTTCTACAATTGATTCCAGTGCTGGTGTAACCGATTTTGCCTGGACCGATTCATAGGCAAGATGTGCATACTGGAATAGCGTTTCCTCACATCTTTCGGCAATCGCCTGTGCGGCAATTGATGTGCTTCCGCCTGCCATTGTATTGCCGTCTGCGTTGATGACACTGCGGGCTTCGACCCATGTGGCAAGGGCATCGGCTATCCCTGATGCAAGGAAACGAGGCGGGGCACCTGCAATAACTTTTGTATCAACAACGACCAAGTCCGGATTCTTGTTATAGAAGCGATACCCTTCAAAGACGCCGTCATCAGAATAGACTACGGAAAGCGCGCTCGTTGGTGCATCTGTTGAGGCGGTTGTCGGAACGATCACGGCATATCCGTTCACTTCATCCGATACGGCTTTGGCGGTATCGAGCGTTTTACCGCCCCCGACACCGATCACGACAGACGCACTCGCTTTATCTGCTAACTCCGTAATCCGATTAATTTCCTGTTTGGAAGCTTCGCCGTTAAAAACAACTTCTTCGGCTTTTATGTTTTCCTGTTTAAGCTGTTCGACAACATCGTTCCCGGCGATATCCCAAACCGTTTCATCCGATATGACGACGGTCTGTTCACCGATATCTTTCACGTATTGTCCGATATTTTGTATGGCGTTTTTCCCCTGAACATACTTGGCAGGGCTTATAAATATTCTTTCACTCATGATGCAACACTCCTTTTTAGCTATGTCCCAGTTATTTATTCCCAAGTTGGCTGGTAAAAACACTTAATTATTTTATAAAATGTTGATGAGATTGCTGCTGGAATAGGCGTGTGTTTTCCATTAATAGATCAGTCAGTCTCCCAGTAAATAGATTTCCTTACCCTTATAATCGAAGAAAATCTGAAAAAGGGGGGATCAGAGAGGAAATTTACATAAATATTTTTTAATCCTAAGCCCCCAAATGCATATTTAGTTCGATAATAGGTATAAGGAGATGGTCTGCTTAATACAGGACAAGATATTTGTCCTGCTGCTCATCGAAAATAGTCCCTTTTTCATATTCATTTTCAATTATATGAATGTTATCATTTATTAATAAATTCAAATAGAGTATACGTGACTGACGCAGTAAGGCATCGTGATAAATTGAAAGGGCTTTCTATCAATCCTTTGGCTGTATCACTATGTTTTTTATAGTTGATAGCGAACGTATTAAATAGAGTTATCAGCAAATAATAATCAGAGGAGGCGTCATTTTGAATAATTGGAGTAAGTATTTGGTGCTGATACCCATTTTGTTGCTGTGTCTGTCAGCGTTAAATGGCATCAGCAATGTATCAGCAGCAGATGAAGAAGAACTTACGGTTAACCCTAAACCACAGGAAGTGAATAGAACGGGTAAAGGCTTTCCTTTGACACCCAAAGTTGGCGTTGTAGTAGGGGAAGGGACGGATGAACAGGCAGTCAATGAAGTCATTAGCGCTCTGGAAAACGCAGATGTGAAATCGATCATCCAAAAAAATCCAGGTGAAAAAGTAAATACGCCTGTAACTATTTTTATAGGCGGCCCTTCCGAAAATCAAGGTTCTGTAAATGCTCTGGAACGGCATGGTGTACAAGGACCGGAAGAACTGGCGGACGAAGGCTACGTTCTGTATGCACATAAGAAAAATAAGCAAATCGTTCTTGCCGGGAAAGATAAGACCGGAACCTATTATGCTGCTAAAACATTCAGCCAAATAATCAAGGAACGAACCGGCAGGGATTGGATACCTCAGGTGGAAATCCGTGACTGGCCGGAGATGCCGATTCGCGGGTCGATTGAAGGTTTTTACGGTCCGCCATGGACACATGAGGACAGATTGAGCCAGCTGGAATTTTACGGTGAGAATAAGATGAACACATATATTTACGCACCTAAAGATGACCCATATCACCGGGAAAACTGGCGCGAGCCTTATCCTGAGGGAGAATTGACACGTATAAAGGAACTGGTAGATACGGCAAACGAAAATCATGTAAATTTCACTTTCTCTTTGTCACCCGGTCAATCAATCTGCTACTCAGGCGACGAGGATTTTGGATTGCTGAAGCAGAAAATGGAGCAAATGTGGGATCTGGGTGTCCGGTCTTATGCCATTTTCTTGGATGATATCAGTAAAAATCTGCACTGTGACAAGGATCAGGAGAAATTCGGTGACGAAGAGGCTCCGGTTGCTGCAGCCCATGCCTATCTGCTGAACCGGTTTTCCGAGGAATTTATCCAGACGCATGAAGGAGCGGAGCGATTGATCATGGTTCCGACAGATTACTCCGGTAATGGCACAACCGATTACCGTGAGCAATTTGCTGACATGCTTAATGATGACACCATAGTTATGTGGACTGGCCCGAAAGTGGTTTCCGAACAAATCACTTCAGAAGGAACGGAAAAGGTCTGGGATATTTTTCAGCATGACTTGTTGCTGTGGGATAATTATCCGGTAAACGATTTTGACCGCAACAGTCTGTTCTTTGGCCCGCTCGTTAAACGGGATGCTGATATAGTGGAACACGGCGTTGTTGGTTTAACATCAAACCCAATGAATGAGGCAGAAGCTTCAAAAATACCACTGTATACAATTGCGGACTATACATGGAATCCTGCTGACTATGAACCTAAGCAATCATGGGAGCGCAGCATTCAGTCGTTTGGCGGTGATGCAGCAGACGTACTCAGAAAGTTTGCCGAGAATTCCTATTCCTCACCGCTTAATGAAAAAGAATCCCTGACATTGACACCATTAATCGAGGATTTCTGGCGGGCTTATGTATCTGATAATGCTGAAGAAGAAGCGGACGCACTTAGGGATGAATTCAGGAATCTGCAGAGTGTTCCGGGAAAACTTCGGCAGCAGATGGATAATGACAAATTCATTGAGGAAATAGACCCTTACTTGGATAAATTGGAACTTTACGGTGAAGCCGGCGAGGCTGCAGTTAACTATCTTACGGAACAAAAAGAAGGTCAATCGGATAAGAGATACAGGGAAAAACTTATGACGTTATTTAACCAATTCGAAAAAATCCCGCAAAAAATGGGACAAGGCGTTATAAAGCCATTTTTGATTAAAAGCGTGCTGACATTGCCATCATTGGAAATGACATTGCAACCGCAAATTGATGCATTCTGGGAGCAATATAATGGTAATGATGCCGACCAGGCTTCAGAGGAACTGATTGCTACGTTTGAAAATCTGCAGCAAGTCGCTGTAAATGCTCGCAAAAGTATTGATCATGAAGGTTTTCTTGAAGCGGCTAACCCATATTTAAATAATCTTGATGTCTATGGGAATGCAGGTGAAGTTGCTGTTAAGTATCTAATGGCAAAGAAAAACGGACAGGCAGATCAAGCAAATGAATATCAGGCTCAACTGAGAGATTTAATGATCCAGGTTAATAAAATGCCGCAAAAGATTGGTGAGCAAGTGATTAAACCATTCCTGATCGATAGTATGTGGGGTGAGCTCAATGTTGTCGAGTACCGCGAGCTGGATGGTGTTAACACGTCCCGCGGGGGTGGAGAATTGATTCAATATACGCCTGAACATGGTGAATCCACCGGAACAAATCAGTGGGGCTACGAAGTAACGGTTGTTGATGGTACCGTTACAAAGCGTGGCGGCAACGATTCCGAAATCCCCGACAACGGCTATGTGCTGAGTATCCATGCGAATGACTGGCTTCGTGATTATGCAATGCCTGGAGCAACTATCCAAATAGAAGACGGTACTGTACTGATTACGAAGTCAGAGGAGTAGACAAAACCTCATCTGCCTGTGGTAAGGCAGATGGGGTTTTGTGGTGTTATTCAAAAACAGAGCAGTATACTGGTGGGCTGCTCTGTTAGCTTTGAAAGATACTAGGAGTTCTGGACTTGTGCGACGACAGCCTAAACTCGTGCGGCGGAAGCCTAAAACTCGTGCGAGAGCAGACCCAAATCGCGCATGAAACCTGTATTTAAGTGAGCGCGCAAACACCTATCCTTAAGCAAGTCTCTGATATCAAATCAATGTGATTTCGTTAACGGTGCAATCTTCCCAGCTGTTTAAAATATCGCTCATCATACCCCATTCGTTCGGATGCTTCTTTTCCAGCTGCCATGACTTTTTTTTTGATGTGGGGGGTTTTGTTGTTTGTCATCCGCTGAAGCGGTCCGACCACTGTGATCGCACTGATAACTTTTCCGGTATGGTCACGGATTGTTGCGGCAACTGATTTAATGCCTTCCCGAAATTCTTCTGTACTGATAGCGTAGCCGTCTTCGCGGACAGCTGCCAGACGGCTGCGCAATTCATCCGGGTTGGTAATGCTGTTTTCAGTGTGAGCTTCCAATCCTTTATTAATCACTTCCTCTACGGCACCGCCTTCATCATAAGCAAGCATTACTTTCCCTTAACTTGTGGCATATGGGCATCTTTCTTATTGAGCGGTACCGGCCTGCTCCTCACGTATTATGAGGCATCACCGCTGGTCTGGCTGATGATCATCATGTCGATTCTTGGCATGAGCCAGGGGTTTAATAATATCACGACACAAACGGCACTTTTTGAGAATGTGCGTCCGGAAGAAACCGGATCGGCATCCGGGCTGTACCAGACAAGCCGTTATATTGGAGCCATACTATCTTCCAGTCTACTGGGTCTTACGTTTAACGAGCATATGGATACTGGCCACTTGCATCTGGTTGCGCTGATCTGTTTTGCTTTCTGTATCGGAGTGGTTTGCTGGTGATGAAACTACCGGCGAGGAAGGAAGCGAAACGTATTGGCTCAAATTAATAGCAACAGCATCGATGAGAAACGACTATTTTCATAGATAATGATAAAATTTCATAATCAGGCGGATTGCTGTATATCTAGGAGAAATTATTGAATAAAGCCATTTAGATTCTGTTATCGTGTGAATGATTTTTTATACTTGCAATATCTTTAAAATACTAATTAGGTCAAATGTACTATCTTTGATATGATAACAAGAGTTGTCTTTTTCCAGGGGTGATTTACTCACGATTCTGAATTCCCTGGAGATGTACAAGTATAAAATCATTTAAGGGGGTATTATTATTTTTGGAGATCGTAAATTTAAATTTGGTTTGGCGGTCTTTGGCCTTGTCCTCATCATGTTTCTAGCTGCATGCGGTGGAGGTAGCGGGGAAGCAGAAAACTCCGGTTCTTCAAATGATGAAGGCTCAGAAGAAACAAGTGAAGGACCAGAAGTGGGGCAGAAAGAATTGACCCAGCCTTACGTGGCATGGGCAAGGGAGACGGTTAGTACACATATGCTTGGAGCACTGCTTGAAATGGTCGGCTACAATGTTGAGTTGAAACAGGTAGAGGCAGGGGCGATGTGGTCCAGTGTTGCCGATGGCTCAGCTGATTTCCATACATCCGCATGGCTGCCAGCAACACATGCTCCGTACTGGGAAAAATACAGCGAAGATATTGTTAAAGTCAAGCAAGTTCTTGATAAGGCACCATTGGCTCTGGGTGTCCCGAGCTACATGGAAGATATCAATTCAATTGAAGATTTGAAGGGTAATGAGGAACTTGGTAAGTCGGTCGACTGGACTGTTACTGGAATTGATCCAGGAGCCGGGATTATGCAAAATACCCAAGAGGCATTTGAGGCGTATGGTCTCGACAATTGGGAACTGACATCAAGCTCAGAAGCGGCAATGCTTACGACACTGCAGTCAGCCGCTGAGAATAAAGAGCCGATTATTGTACCGCTTTGGAAGCCGCATTGGATTTTCGGAACAATGGATTTGAAAATGCTTGAGGATCCAAAGGAAGTCTATGGCGGAGAAGGTGACCAGATCTATACGGTAGCACGCAAAGGTTTGAAAGAAGACGCTCCAAGAGCCTACAAAGTGCTCGAGCAATATAATGAAAACTATGATATGATTAACGAAATGATGCCGAAAGTTCATGCGGAAGATCAGGATCCTGCAAAAGTCGTTCAGGACTATATTGAGAATAACCCTGATCAAGTTGATAAATGGCTTGAAGGCATACCAAGAGAATAATTAAGAAAAGGAACAGGGAGGTTGAAGCATTCCTGTTCCTTTATTGTTGTGATGAATTTAAGGCTGCGCGCCGGAATTTCCCCGCACAAGTTGTTACAGTCGTCGCACAAGTTTGGAAGACTGTCGCACAAGTTCTTGAGTTTCCTGCTCAAGTTAAGGCCATTCCCGCACAAGTTGATGGGGTTTTCGCATAAGTTTACGACGATTCCGCACAAGTTAGTTCCCGTCTCGCACATCTCTAAAGACGTCCCGCTCAACTCCACACGTTTTCTGCACAAGCCGGAGCTATCCTCCATTTAATTTGACGATTTTCCCGCACAAATTGGCGTATTTGCTTTCTCCGGACGCATTTAGATCGGTCTTCTCCGCGTTCTAAAGCTCCTGCATGAGTTGAAGCAACACCCGTGCGCTTAAATCATCCTTTATTCAGCATCTCGCTGAAATTTTTCACAGCTTTTTCTACAACGGCTAAAGTTACTTCGTCCGTCAGCTTGCCGTCTTCATCAAATTTATCATGAGCCTGTGTGATGAGAACTTCACTTTGAGAAGGTGGCAGGACACTTGCAGATAAGCCTGGAGCGCTCAATATGCGCCGTAAGTCCATTTGGGCGCGGATTGTTCCCATCAGACTGATTGATGCGCCAACAACCATGACTGGTTTGCCGATCATCGGGCGTTCGCCGCGTGATAGCCAGTCCAGACTGTTCTTTAGGACACCTGGAACAGACCAGTTATATTCAGGTGTGGAAATAAGGACACCGTCACATTCGGCAATTTGATTTTTAAACGTTTTGACCACCTCGGGCGGATCGAGTTCTTCTACCTGATTAAACAGTGGCAGCTTGCCGATTTTGACAATTTCCAAATCAAAGTCATTTGCGTAACGTTCCTTGATGTTTTCCAGCAGCAAATTGTTGTACGAATCCTCACGAATACTGCCGGAGATACCTGCAATTCGCATTTATCCAGCCTCACTTTATACAAAAGTAATAATTATTATAATTTTTATCTTATCATATCCGTTTTAGGACTAAAATACAAAGGGTTCAGGAGAAGTGAGTCTTAACATTGCAAAAGCTGAATTTTGTCATAAGAATCCTCCTCCCACCCCTCGCATATATTCAATAAGGGGCAGGTCAAATCGTTGCAATAATGTTTGAATTATGGAAAAATCAGAAATAGATACATAGACAAGTTGACCACTATTCAAGGAGTGAATGCTTATGAAAATACTCGTGACTGAACTGATGTGGCAAGACGGCATTGAAGAACTCAGAAGGCTTGGTTATTCTGTTGATTACGATAGGGAGCTTAGCCGGAAAAGAGAAGAGTTGCTGAGACTGTTGCCGGATTATGATGCTCTGATTGTACGGAATGAAACGAGGGTCGATCCTGAATTTCTTGATGCTGCGAAAAACGCCAGAGTTATCGGACGGCTTGGTGTTGGTTTGGATAACATTGATCTGGAAGCGGCAAAAGAACGAAACATCCCGGTGATAGCTGCTAAAAATGCGAATGCCACTTCTGTTGCGGAATATGTGATGGCAGCAATGCTCGATGCATCCCGACCACTCTCTGATGCCGATGCTGATGTGCGCCGTGGAAACTGGGATCGCAAGTTTTTCACGGGCTATGAGTTGAATAAGCGGACACTTGGACTTGTCGGAATGGGCGAAATTGCAAACCGTGTAGCCAGGAGGGCAAAAGCGTTTGGCATGGATGTCATTGGCTATGACCCGTTCGTTGCGCCTTTTGATCATGTCCTGGCGGAGACGGGAGTCCGTCCGGCGGAGACACTTGATGAACTGCTCAGCGAATCGGATTTTGTCTCAGTCCATGTTCCGTTGACCAAAGCAACTAAACATATGATCAACAAAGACAATTTTCCACTGATGAAATCGCATGCCTACGTGATCAATTCAGCCAGAGGCGGTATTGTCCATGAACAGGATCTGATTGAGGCGGTTCAGTCGGAACAGATTGCCGGTGCGTACCTTGACGTGCTTGAAAAGGAACCGGTTGAGAAGGATTCACCGCTTGCTCGTGAAGAATCCATCCGGTTATCCCCGCACATTGCCGGTTTGACCGATGAAGCGCAGTCCCGGACAGCCATGCTGATCGCACAGGAAGTTGACAGAGTGCTGAACGGCGGTAAATCGATTTGTGCCGTGGTGTGAAGTTAAAACAGTTGTAAAGCAGGAAATCCATCTGCCTTTCTAAGGGCGGATGGATTTATAAATTTCGTGAATCAAACTACCGCTTAAATCAGCTTTCTCTCTGAAATAACAATTCCGTCTTCATCAGCATATGCAAAATTCCCAGGTTCCCACTCTACTTCTCCAAATGTCAGGGTGATATCCTTTTCACCTTCTCCATTTTTGTTGCTTTTTAGGGGGTTTGTTCCAAGCGCAAGGAGACCGACGTCCATTTGGGCAATATCTGCGGAGTCGCGGATGCATCCATAAATAATAACCCCCGCAAGATTGCGGTCTTTTATGATGCTGGCAAGGCGATCACCTAGTAATGCACAATTCCTGGATGCTCCACCATCCACAATAAGGATATGACCTTCTGGAATTGTCTCAAGTGATTCTCTTACAAGTACATTATCCTCCCGCACTTTAACAGTGGAAATCGGGCCGGCGAATGCTTTTTTCATTCCATAGGAAATAAACGGTTGATTGCAGATAGCTAATTCTTTTGAATAGTCATCACATAAATCTGTCGTTTTAAAACGCATATTCTGCCATCCTTTTAACGAATTATAATAGTGGATTACTTTTTTCAAACTTATCCGATATTTATACATCTGTCAAGACGGCTTGCTTATTCCTTTGAATAGACTCAATACTGGTGTAAGCGATTCGTTTCATCGGAAGGAAAAAGCCTAACGGCAGACTTTCTATCCCCGCCTATCCCTGTCAATCACACTCATTGGACGCATCATGTCATAATCCTCATGCTCGAGTATATGGCAATGCCACACGTAGTCACCTGGAAATGGCCCGAATTTAGCGATAACGCGTGTGAATTGCCCTGCTGGTGCTGCCACGGTGTCTTTCCAGCCTTTTTCATTTGCTTTTGGTGGTTCTTGCGGGCCTGTGAACATAATATTCCCATCTTTGTTATAACGGTCAAGGTCGAATGGCTGCCGGTCCAGAACTTGGAATTGAATCAGATGAATATGAATGGGGTGGGTAAAGTTTGTGACATTGATGAATGACCAGACTTCGGTTGAGCCCAGTTTAGGCGTTTCTGTAACAGGGTCCACCCATTTTTTATTATTCAGCAGTAATAATGGCCGGCCGAGGCTGTCAGTCGAACCGACAAGTTTCAAGTTTCGAATACGCTGGATATTATTTTGCCTGAGTGAAGGGATACGTGTTAAATTCCGGGGGATTCTGCTTCTGTCTTCAGATGATAAAGGCAGACTGACGTTAAATTGCATGACATCATCTGTTTCGTCTTCAGGGTCGGCATCTGGTCCAAGGTTATTTTTCAATGGAATGGTTTCCCCTTCATGATCGGAAAAATCGATGATCACATCAAACCGCTCGGCCGATTCAATGGCTAAATTATCTAGTTTGGCAGTTTTCTGTATTAAACCGCCATCTGACCCGATTTGATAAAATGACTGGCCTGAATCAAGGTAAAGTTGATAAGCACGTGTGTTGGCGGCATTCAAGATACGGAAGCGGTATTTTCGCGGCTCCACCTCCAAATACGGCCATATCTTCCCATTTACGACGTTTGTTTCACCATTAAAGAATGGTCTAATGGACGGATTTGGCCAGTTTTCCTGAGGGTCATCCGGCTGTGACGGGTAGAACAGGTCGCCATTATCATGAAATGATCTATCCATGATAATAAGCGGGATTTCATAGTCGCCTGAAGGGAGCTTCATAAATCTTTCCTGTTCATCCCGGATAATATACATACCTGCCAGGCCGGCATAAACGTTCAGTCTGGTAATGCCCATCGCATGGTCGTGATACCATAGTGTGGCGCCGCGCTGGCTGTTGGGATAATGATAGACCCCGGTTTTAAATTCAGGCCCTGTTTTCCGGAAGTCTCTCGTATACCATGCTTCAGGATATCCGTCACTTTCCGGTTTTGTCTCACTGCCATGCAAATGTGTAACGGTGCGGACTTCTGGGAGTTTATCAAGATGATGAAACGATTTGTCAATCGGCAAAATATGTTTGTCTGGAAGCTTGTTTTCCCACTTTAACTGAATCGGTTCACCGTGATTGACATCGATGACAGGGCCGGGAAATTGACCATTGTAGCCCCACAGCCGTGTCGGTCTTAAATCACGGTGCATCTTGTGGCGGAATTCCCTCATCTGCACTTCATAATACGCCTCATTTTTGTCCTTGTGAACTGGTTTTAATGTTTTTGGTATCGGCAAGGCATCCACAAATTTTTTAAGCTTTTTGTTCAACATGTTCAACCCCTTCAAATGTGCATTTATAATAGTAAATGTTTGAAAGGGGAAAATTGCAATGGGCGAAAGAAGCAAAAAAAGAGAGAAGGCAACAGACACCTTGTCTCATGATTCACTACGACGAAGTCCACGACCCGCCATTAATATGAATCGCCTGTCCGGTCATGTAGGAAGACTCATCTGCTGCAAGCATAACGTAGGCCCAGGCATGTTCGGAGGGCTGGCCGGGTCTTTCCATTAAACTGTCCTGTCCAAACGTTTCAACCCCATCCTCATTGAATGAAGACGGAATCAGCGGTGTCCATACCGGACCGGGAGCTACCGCGTTTGCTCGGATGCCTTTTTTGGCCAGGCTTTGCGCAATGCTTCGTGTGAACGCTGTGACGGCACCTTTTGTTGCGGAATAATCCATAAAAATCGGGTTGCCGCGGTACGCATTAATGGATGATGTGCTGATGATCGCATCACCTTTTTGCATGTGACGGACTGCTGCTTTTGTTGTATAAAAATGGGAAAAGAAGTTGGTTCGGAAAACTTCCTCAAATTGCTCGGAAGAAATGTCCAGTAAATCTTCGCGTACTTATTGAATGGCGGCGTTATTCACCAATATATTCAGCTTGCCGAATGCTTCCACAGTCTTTTCCACGATATCGATGCAATGTTGATCATCTTTAACATCACCGGGCAGCAAGAGACATTGCGCACCTTCTGCTTCAACCATCTCCTTTGTTTCTTCGGCATCGTTATGTTCATCCAAATAGGAAATTGCCACATTGGCGCCTTCTTTGGCGTATAGTATGGAAACGGCACGTCCGATGCCACTGTCACCGCCTGTTATTAAGGCACTTTTTCCTTGCAGTTTTCCCGTGCCCTGGTATTCTGTCGGCTGGGCGGGACGCGGAGTCATATCCGATTCAATCCCGGGCTGCTTGATCTGTTTTTGTCTCGGGGTGCTTCCATTCTGCATATTTCTTGGATCCATAAATGACAGCCTCCTTAATCTCGGTACTATATTATCCTGCCTTAACGGTCAGTAACCCGCCAAACAACGGCGGGTTACTGCTCGTAAATATCTGAAGGGAAAATCATCCCACTGAATGAAGTTTTACTCTATATAAAGGATAACCGTTTTGTTTCATAAAAAAACATGAAGTTAGGACAGAGAGTTTGACACTGTCTTCAATTTGCCCTTAAAAAATTAGTGATATTGTGAGATAATATGACAATGTACGACTAGATTTAAAGATTCGTTTAAAAAGATGCTAAACAGATAATCTATCGGGGGACGAGAAAGTGAATGAAAAGAGAATAGATCGAAAAAGACCAAAAAGACGCTGGCTGAAAATAACAATAGCTGCTATGGCTGTACTGGTTGCCGGCATTGGAGTTTACGCTGTTTCCATCTATGGCAATGCCAAGGACACGGTGAATGAGGAGATGCATGAACCGGTTGATTCGATTGACCGTAAGACCACACAGAAAAAAATGGAAGCATCCAAGCCGTTGAATATACTGTTGCTTGGTGTGGATGAGCGTGAACATGACAGTGGACGGTCGGATGCCATGATGGTGCTGTCATTGAATCCAAAAGATGACTCGATGCAACTTGTCAGCATTCCGCGTGACACACGAACGACGATCGTAGGCAAGGGGTTCAAGGATAAAATCAATCATGCGTACGCATTCGGCGGCAGTGATATGTCCGTTGCGACAGTCGAAAATTTCCTGGATATCGAGCTGGATCACTATGTCCGCATGAATATGGAAGGACTTAAGGAACTGGTCGATAAGCTTGGTACGATCACTGTCGATAACGAAATTGCCTGGAATGATGGAGAGTATAATTTTAGTCCGGGTTCTGTTGAGATGGACGGAGAGAAGACGATGGCTTATGTCCGTATGCGTAAACAGGATCCAAATGGTGACTTTGGGCGGAACGAACGCCAGAGGAAAGTTATTCAGGGGATTATTGAGCGCGGTGCCTCAATTGGTTCGGTCACGAAAATTAATGATTACATCGATGTTCTCGGGAACAATATGAAAACCAATATGGATTTTGACGATATGAAAAAATTGTTTAACGGTTACCGTAATACCCGGAAAAATATTGCGAGCTATCAGATGAAAGGCAGCGGAACGAATATAGAGGGTATTTATTATCTGATGGTATCCGATGATGAAGTTGAAAAAGTCCATGGCATGATCAGTAAGGAGAAGTCATGATATCTATGAAAAGACGTATGTCGCAATTTTAGCGGCGTGCGTTTTTTTATTTTTCTCGTCAGAATTAATGGAGAAAATCACCCTTCCCGATACAATTTTAAGCCGTTTAACATCATGCGCCACGGGAATAAATTAAAACACAGTTCTTATCGTGAAGTAGGTGGATTATAATGAAGCGGGTATTGAAGTTGAGTATAATTGGAATTGTGGCCGGCATTATTCTTCTCGTTTTATTAAAAATTGTCCAGGTTGTTACAGGCAGTCAGGCTTATGTATTGTTGTTTAATACGGATTATATTCCTATGATGCCGGACTGGGGACCGGCGAATTTCGGTGGGGTTGCATTTCATTTTGTGTTTTGCATCGTCAGTGTTGTCGCGCTATTTTATATACTCAAACTATTTCGGCTTGAACGGTCGATGTTAGTTTATTTTGCTATTTACACGGGTGGCAGCGCGATTTTATATGCATTAACGGGGTTAACCGATCGCCCGCCAGTGGTAATGGATCTGATGGCTTGGACGTACTGGACAGTCGCACATGCTGTTTATGCTCTTACAGTTGGTTCGTTCATTAAGCATTGGGTTTAACACTTAGGGGGGAACATATTAAAACCCTCAGACCCCAGAGCGAACGGCTGAGGCAGGAGGGTTATCAACTGTTGCGTTGAACTATTTTGAATCGTTTTGGTCGTTTTTATGCTTTCGCTTATTCTTTGGCGGTTGCTTGGATTTGAATTTTTTCTTCTCATCTTTTAATTCCTCTTTTAAATCTTCGTCAGGCGGCTCGTCCATGAACTTTTTCTGCTCTTCAAACTCTTCACGAGCAGTTTTAGTCCTAGTCGAATCATCTGATTTCTTGTTCACATTTTCACCCCGCACAAAGGTTTTATTTGTGTTTTGCCTGCTTTGAGCTTTTATAAACATGATGCGACTTTTGTGTAAATCGGAAACACTTTGAGAAAATACAAGCAGAAGAAGGTGAACATTGTCAGAAGGGCGAAAACATCGGCAGAAGAACGAAAACATCAGCAGAAGAGCGAGAACATCGACAGAAGAACAAAGACATCAGCAGAAGAACCAAAACATCATCGACAAAAGCAAACAGCTGTCCCAGCAAGGCTAGGAGCAGCTGTTATTTTTCAAAACATCATTCATCCAGCGACACCCATGGCCGCTGATGGCGCCATTCAACGTTAACCGGCATTCCGAAAAACTGTGAAAGGCTGTCGCCGGTCAGAATGTCCTTGCTTGTCCCTTTTGCAAAAACTGCCCCATCACGAAGCAGCAGGGTACGAGAAAATTCAGGCAGCACTTCTTCAATATGATGGGTGACAAAAATAATCGTCGGTGAATCGGCCTGTTTGATCAGCTCCTGAATGGCAGAAAGGAGTTCCTCGCGTGCGATGAAGTCAAGGCCGCTCGTTGATTCGTCCAATAGCAGCAGGTCAGGTGATGCCATCAGCCCTCTGGCGATGAGAAGTTTTTGCCGTTCGCCCTGTGAGCACGTCTTGTAAGTCCGGCCGATCAAATGATTGCACCGCATCTGATCCATTATCTGGAATGCTTTTTCAAAATCCGCTTCGGCTGGTTCCTCATATGCCAGCCCAATCGATGCGTATTTGCCGCTGACGACTATATCTTCAGCACGTTCAGTCTCCTTGATTCGCTCTTGAAGCGATGAGCTAACCCAGCCAATTGATTTGCGAAGTTCGCGGATGTCAATTTTTCCAAAAGGCTGGTCTAAAACACGGACGTGACCGGCTGTTGGCCAGGAATAGCCGGTCACGATATTTAACAATGATGTTTTTCCGGAACCGTTTAACCCTAAAACGGCCCAGTGCTCGCCTTTTTCAACACACCAATTGATATCGGATAAAATATTTTCCTGTTCTCGTCTCCAGGAAACATCCTGCAAATCAATAACATTTGTCAATTCCTATTCCCCCTTTCTAAAAATCCCCAGTCGTCCGATTCGGGCTGCCGCTTCTTCAAGACGCTCTGCTGATTCGAGTAACCCGACCCGCACGTAGCCGTCTCCATACTTGCCAAAACCCCGTCCCGGTGCGACAACGACATGTGCGTTTTCCAATAATAGGTTGGAGAATTCCTCGGATGTATAGTTTGACGGGACGGGGAGCCATGCGAAAAATGATCCCTCCGGTGTGTCCACGTCCCATCCGATTTCACGGATTGCACGGATGAACCGATCACGACGCTCAGTATATGTATCGATCAGCCGCTGAACCGCGCTTTGGTCACTGTTCAGTGCTTTGGCAGCAGCGCTCTGTATAGCACCAAACAAACTGACATACATATGATCCTGAATTTTATTAAGCGCTTCTATGACAGAAGGATTTCCAGCAGCAAAAGCCACGCGCCATCCGGCCATGTTGTACGTTTTGGATAATGTATAGATTTCGATGCCGATATCTTTTGCCCCCTCAGACTGGAGGAAGCTTTGCGGTTTTTGACCATCAAAACCCAACGCACCGTATGCAAAATCTTGCACGACACAAATGTGATGATCTTTGGCGAGTTTAACCGTTTCATCGTAGAAATCTTTATTGGCGGTGACAGCGGTCGGGTTGTTCGGGTAATTTAAAAACATCAGTTTCGCCTGGTTCAGCGTCTCTCCAGGAATCGTGCTGTAATCCGGCAGAAAGTGATTGTCCTTTTGCAATGGCATGAAATATGGGTCGGCATCCGCCATAGCAATACCTGACATATAATCCGGGTATCCCGGATCTGGTAAAAGTGCTGTGTCATTCGGGTTCAAGAGGCATTGGCTTATCTCCACCAAACCGGCTTTGCCCCCGAACAAAACAGCAATTTCCGTTTCCGGATCGAGGGAGACGCCATATTCGCGCTTATAATAATTGGCTGCGGCTTCTTTAAAGTAGTGGAATCCCCGAAAAGGCGCATATTTATGATTAGCTGGATTTTTGGCAGCTTCCTGCACCTCTTGAATGATGTGATCCGGTGTCGGCAAATCGGGGTTGCCCTGACCAAGGTTAATGACATCATGTCCCTGCTGTTTGAATTCCTGTGTTCTGCCAACAAGCTTGGCAAAAAATTGCTCGGGTAATCGTTTCAGCATGTCAGATTGTTCGAAATTCTGTGTCATGTACACTCCCCCCTTAGGACTGAATGGCAGGTTACTGACGCCTATCACTCTAATAAGCGACAGGACACCTGAAACTCTACGAAATGAATTGAGTTTATGATAGCTTTGTTTGAGGCGATTGTAAAGAAAAGCGTATTTGGGTATGCAGAGGAGGGGGGAGGGGGCCTTCTGCATACTTGTAGAGAAATTGAAGAACAGGTTTAGTACTTTCTTTTAAACTATTAAGCTGTTTCTTTCTAACATCCGCACGATTTTCTTAAAATCATGGATGGCGGGAGTTCAATATGCTTCATGTATTCAGAGTTATTGATTTTATTCAGTAGTGCGTCAAAAGCAGTTTTTCCAATGGTATCCGCCGGGAGTGCAATATTTGTTACCGGCGGGGCGATAATGCCTGCTGATGCAAAGTCTCCAAATCCTATGATCGCCACGTCTTCCGGTATTTTTATCATCAATTCTTTCAGTTTAGAAATGGCACCTATTGTCATAAGGTCATTAAGTATAAAAACAGCTGTAATATCTTCTTCGCGTTCCAGCAGCGAGTTGACAGCAATTTCTCCTCCATCTACCGTGGCGTAACCGAGTTCCAAATAATGCTCGTTGAACGGTAAATGATACTTTTTTAAGGCGTCTTTATATCCTCTGATTCGTTCGTTCGTTGTTGAAACATTTGGAACGGCATAGATAACACCAATTTTTTGATGACCGTGATCCAGCAAATGGAGTGTTGCATCGAACCCTGTCTGATAGTCGTCACCGGTCACTTTAGGCGTATTCTCAGCAACAGGATCATAGCGATTCACAAGTACAGTGGGAAAATCATTTTTTGTATATTTGTTCAGGTAACCAATATCACTCGAAGTTGGTGAAAGAATGACCCCATCAACCATTCTGGCATGCAGTGAACTGATGACTTCTTCCTCATAATTCCTATCTTCATTTGTATTTACAAGCAGAATCTGATAGCCATGCTCTCTTGCCCGCTCCTCAACGCCATAGACCATTTGGGATATGAAAGAATCCCGGAAACTGGATACGACCAGACCAGCAGTTATGGTCTTATTTTTCCTGAGATTTTTGGCTGTGGAATTCGGCACATAATTGTATTTGTTTATGATAGCTTTAATTTTTCTGTGTTTTTCTTCCGATATTTGCTTTGTACCGTTAATGACGTGCGAGACAGTGGCTGTCGATACATTTGCTTCTTTTGCGATATCTTTCATTGTAACTTTCATAGGTTCCTCCCAAAAGTTAAACCTTTTACCGGATGGTAGCATAACCCCATTTTAGCTCAGTTGAACTCATTTATCAATAAGATCGAGAAAGGGCTATTAATCTCGAATTAAATAAAAGTTTTAGAATTTTTGTTGACAAAAAATCGCTTTCATACTAACATAAGCTTTAAGTAAGTTAATCGATTAACCAAACTTCAGGAGGGATAAGATGGTTAAGAAAACCTCAGTTTCCAAGGAAAAGATAGATTTAATCAAAGAAAAAGCAAAAATGTCCAGACTTGAAACCATTAACTTGATTGCTAAGGCAAAAAGTGGTCATTATGGATCGTCTTTTTCAAGCTCTGAAATATTTGCCACGTTATATTATCACGTTATGAATTATGATCCGAAAAACCCGCAGTGGGCAGATCGAGACCGCTTCGTTATGGGAAAAGGTCATTCGGCCGTCGGTATGTATCCGATTTTGGCTGATGTTGGATTCTTCCCAAAAGAGGAATTAGAGACTTATACAGATGTGGGAAGTCCATTCGGCGATCATCCTGACATGAACAAAATTAAAGGTATCGACTTCAGCTCAGGTTCTATCGGGCACGGGTTATCTGTAGGTGTCGGAATGTCACTTGGCGCCCGGGTAGATGGCAAAAATTATAGATCCTATATCCTGATGGGGGATGGCGAACTGCAGGAAGGACAAGTCTGGGAAGCGGCAATGAGTGCACCTAATCACAAGTTAGGTAACCTTATTGCGATTATCGACAATAATAAAGTGACCGTTGACGGCGTGACAGAAGAATTAATGAATGTTAATCCGATTAAAGAAAAATGGCAGAGTTTTGGCTGGAATGTAGTGGAAGTTGACGGTCATGATGTTGAGGCTTTAATTGAGACATTTGACAATTTGCCTTCTCCGGATTCCGAGATTCCAACCGTCATCATTTGTGATACTGTAGCCGGTAAAGGGGTTTCATTTATGGAACACGGTTATGAATGGCACGTTGCGAATCTAGGTGAAGATGATATGAAAAAAGCTATCAAAGAAATAAAAGGAGGCTTCTAAAGTATGGCTGCAACAACTTTTCATAAAGATACCTGGGAATTATATAAGAGTATGGAATCATCCAAGCAATTGACGGTCGGTGAAAAACTGGCAAAATTGGGTGACGATCATCCTGAGGTTGTCGCGCTTTGTGCCGATCTCGGAAAACCGACTAGACTCTGGGATTTCGGCAAGGAATTTCCGGACCGCTTTTTTAACTTCGGTCTTGCTGAAAAAAACATGGTTACAGCAGCAGCAGGTTTGGCCAGTACTGGAAAAACACCTTTTGTTGCGACCTACGCCTCTTTTTTAGGGGTGCTTGCAGCTGAAAATATCCGTACAGCTGTCGCTTATACCAATCAGAATGTGCGCTTGGTTGGTACACATACAGGTATTGCAATGGGCTTTTACGGCTCATCTCACCATGCGACAGAGGATATTTCCATCACACGTGCTATGGCAAATATGACTGTCATATCCCCAGCTGATGGAGCAGCTTTGGCGGAGATGGTAGAAGAGTCGGTTAAATCATACCAAGGTCCGATTTACTTCAGGGTCAGCCGCGGACGTGAAGAGCCGGTTTATCAAAAAGAAGCAAGTGATGTGCAAAATAAAATTGGAAAAGCAAACATTCTCAGAGATGGAACAGATTTAACCATCATTGCTTGCGGAATTGAAGTTAATGAAGCGTTAAAAGCTGCTGAAGAGCTTTCTGAAGAGAACATTTCAGTTCGGGTTATTGATATGCACACGATAAAACCAATGGATACGGAAGCTGTTTACAATGCAGCCAGAGAAACAGGTGCCATATTGACAGTGGAAGAACACAATATTCAAGGAGGACTGGGCAGCGCCGTATCTGAAGTGCTTATGGAATCAGGAATCAACTGTAAATTCAAACGCCATGGTTTCTACGATGAATATTCTTTGATAGGAAAACCTTATTATTTATATAAACATTATAAGCTGAATGGTGAAGGAATTGGGTCAGTTGCACAGGAATTTCTGAATCAATAATTCAAAATAATAGCGGAAGGTGCTGTTTTTAAAAGCAGCCGCTTTCCTCTTAAGCTAAATATTGAAGTTAGACAACAGGAAATAGGAGATGGATGAAAATGAACTTTGAAGGTCGTGTTGCAATCATAACCGGTGCTGGTTCTGAAACTGGTATCGGAAGAGAGATTGCCAGACAACTAAGTAAGAGAGGCGCTAAAGTTGTATTGGCAGATATAAATGAGAGCGGTTTAGAATCAGGTGTCCGTGAAATTGAAAGGAACGGAGGAACAGCATCCTCTATTACAGTGGATGTCACAAGCAGAGACAATGTTCAACAAAGTATTAAAGAAGTGACTGAACGGTTTGGAAGAATAGATATACTTGTAAATAATGCTGGCGTCTCACGTCCAACCGGTGTTACAGAGATTCCAGAAGACGAATGGGATCTTGTTTTCAATGTTAATATGAAAGGTGTATTTTTCCTTACTCAGGCTGTCTTGCCCTATATGAAGGAAAACAATTACGGCCGAATTGTAAGCATGAGCTCAGTTTCCGGTAAACGCGGCGGCGGCATATTCGGCGGTTCACATTATTCAGCGGCTAAAGCCGGGGTAACAGGCTTTTCGAAAGCGGTAGCAAGAGAAGTTGCCAAATATGAGATAACTTGCAATACTGTGGCTCCCGGAATGATAGGTGGCACTGATATTACCAGTGGCTTGCTGACAGAAGAAAAGAAGGCCGAAATTCAAAATGGCATTCCGCTTGGCAGAGTTGGTAAAGTTGAAGATGTCGCTTACTCAATTGCCTTTTTGGTATCAGAAGGTGCGGGTTATATAACTGGTGAAGAACTGGATATTAATGGTGGTTCTCATATAGATTAATAGACACATTCCTTAAAACGGTTGTTGGTGTCCAGTCTTTTCTCTGTACCATCCAGAGAAAAGACTCCCTTAGGAAAAGTAACTCAGAATGAAAACTGGATACATTTGTAAACGCTAACACCCAAAATTACTTTGTCATCATCAGGAGGGAGGGTAACTTTGAAAAAACTGCGTAACTTTATAATTCTATTGATAGTCGCTATGGCAGGCAGTTTAATGTTTGCATTTGTTTCATCTGCAAATGTTGTCGAATCCAAAAATGTCATAACACTGCGAATCGGGCATGGTTCTCCTGAAACAAATGAAAGGCATGCAGCCGTCATGCGTTTCAAGGAACTTGTAGAAGAAAAATCAGATGGAAAAATAGAAGTATTGGTTTATCCTAACGAACAGTTGGGCTCTGAGGCTGAAATGATTGAGAGTGTGACGTTAAATGATCTTCAAATGGTTGCTGCAAGTGCCTTCAGTCAATATGACCAAAGGATAAGTGTTTTTCATTTACCATACTTGTTTGATTCCTACGATGAAGCATGGAATGTATTGGATGGCGAAATTGGTCAGGAAGTGTCCAACTTTTTCTTAGAAGATAACTTAAGGATCCTCGCTTATTTTGAGAACGGGTTTAGGCATGTGACTTCCAATGTTCCAATTAAAACACCTGAAGATTTGCAGGGGCTGAATATAAGAACGCCGGAATTTCCGTTGTCCCTCAGCACGTTTAATGCTTTAGGTGCAAACCCTACTCCAATGGCATTCGGAGAATTATATATGGCATTGCAGCAGGGTACAGTGGACGCACAGGAAAATCCTGTCGCAAATATATACGCAAATAAATTTCAGGAAGTGCAAAAGTATTTAAGCATGACGTCGCATCAATACATGCCTTTGCCAGTAGCAATCAGTGAAGAATTTTGGCAGTCACTATCAGCGGATCACCAGCAAATTATTAAGAGGAGTGCTCAAGAGGCGGCACAATTTCACAGGGATACACTCAGGGCGAAAGAAGAAGAGATGCTTGAAGAATTAAAAAATGGTGGAATGAAGATTGTCGAGCCGGAATTAGAGTCATTCAAAGAAAAAGTGGCCCCTGTTTATGAAGCGTTCAAACAAAAGTATGGTGAGGATTTTGTTAATCGTGTCATTAAAGCTGCGGAATAGAATGTCAGTTAGGCTGGGAGGATTTCTATGAAAATATTGAGATGGCTCGATGAGCATTTGGAAGAATATATATTAATAGCACTCAGCTGTTTTACAGTTGCAGTGATATTTTTGCAGGTTTTTATGAGATTTATCCTTAGTGATTCCCTTTCCTGGTCAGAAGAGATAGCCCGATATGCATTTATCTGGATGATTTATATCGGCGTCAGTTACGGTGTCAAGAAACAAAAGCATCTTGGTGTTGATGCTTTTGCGATGTTATTTGAGAAAACAGGCAAAATCGTCATTGGCATCATTGCTAATATCTGTTTTCTTATATTTGCAGTCGTCATTACAGTGTACGGCGTTGAAATCGTGACAAAGATTACCAGAGAATCTGCAGCACTGCAGCTGCCTATGGGATGGGTTTATGCTGCTCCGGCAGTTGGCATGTTTTTAACGGTTATTCGTCTTGTGCAAAATTTGATTAAACAGTTTCAAGCTATCGGAAATACGAAAGCCAATTCTGATGACTATCAAGAACAGGGGGGAATCATATGACAATGACATCTTTTGTATTGTTTGGCAGTTTCTTTCTGTTTTTGGTCTTAACAGTCCCTATTGGAATTGCACTTGGATTGGCAGGGGTAATCACTGCATTGTATTCGGAAAATATATCGCTCATGTTCTTAACGCAAGGTTTGGTTACGTCGACTGATAACTTTGCCTTAATGGCAATTCCTTTTTTCATCTTGGCCGGTGAAATCATGGGCAGAGGTGGTATTTCAACACGTTTATTTGATCTTGCAAATGTATTTGTAGGCAGGTTTACTGGTGGCTTTGCGATGGCAGCCGTCATCACGTGTATGTTTTTTGCTGCCATATCCGGTTCAGGTCCGGCTACAGTAGCTGCTATCGGAGGAATAATGATACCTGCTATGGTAGATTATGGCTACGACAAAAAATTCGCAACAGCAGTCATTGTCTCATCGGGTTCATTAGGGATTATTATTCCACCCAGCATACCGCTGATTTTGTATGGCGTTTCCGGCAGTCAGTCAATTGGGGATCTGTTTATTGGGGGTATTCTGCCTGGTATACTAATTGGGGCGTTTCTGATTGGCTGGGTGTATATATATTCCAAAAAGAAAAATTATAGAGGTACAAATGAACCCTTTTCAGTTAAGAAAATGTTTCATGCGATTTATAAAGCGAAATGGTCACTGCTTGTTCCAGTTATAATTTTAGGTGGAATATACGGAGGTATATTTACACCTACAGAGGCAGCTGTTATTGCTGTTGTATATTCTGGACTTGTTGCTTACTTTCTTCATAAGGAAGTGAAAATAAAGGATTTCAAGGACATTATTTCAAATGCAGCGTTAAATTCGGTTGTAATCTTAATTATTATCGGAACAGCTAATACATTTGGAACACTTCTATCAGTTGAGAGAATACCGCAAGCGATTGCAAACGGTTTTGTATCGATATCGGAAAATCCTTTTGTAATTATTCTGCTCATAACGCTCTTATTGCTGATTATAGGATGCTTTATTGACACGTCAGCAGCAGTTATCATTTTTACACCAATTTTGCTGCCAATAGCTTCCGAAATAGGTTTGGATCCAATTCATTTTGGTGTATTAATGATTGCAACATTAGCTATCGGATTTATCACACCGCCACTTGGTGTTAACCTATTCGTCGGCTCTGGCATTTCAGGTCTGGGCATGCCCACTTTGGCGAGGGCGGTAGTTCCATTCTTTTTCGTAATGTTGTTAAGTCTGATAGTAATAATTTCTGTTCCCGCGCTGACATTACTGTTTTTATAGAGATTTGGCAGGAAACAAACACGGGCTCTTCACGCTGGTATGGTGTTTGTTTCCTTTTTTTATCCCGCATGCAACGGCAGTAGCCCCCCTACCTCACGTCACCGCCAATAATGGTCATTTCAACGTTGGTCCCCAGCAGCTCATCCGGGTGTTCCATCTTGAAAGGGTCATGGGAATAAACCGTCATATCGGCCAGTTTACCGCGTGAGATGGTTCCTTTTTTATTTTCCTCATTCGTCGGATAGGCGCCCATTTCCGTAAATAACCGGAAGGCTTCACCCATTGATAATTTTTCATGCGGGTTCCACCCCTCATGATTTTCTCCGGGTGTCTTTCTCGTGATGGCAGCATGAATGCCCATGAGTGGATCAACCGGTTCAACCGGCGCGTCAGAACCGCCAGCACAAATAACCCCTGCTTGTTGCAATGTTTTCCAGGCATAGGAAAGTGCAGCGCGCTTTTCTCCCAGCCGCTCCTTTACCCATGGAAAATCGCTCGGAACGAACCGCGGCTGGATGTCGGCAATCCGGCTCGGGTTTGCCAGCCGTTTGATCAGGTCTTCTCTAAGTATTTGCACGTGAATGATTCGATCTCGATATGAAACAGCAGGAAATTGGTCCAGAATGTCGAGGACGTTCTCAAGTGCCTGATCCCCGATTGTGTGTACGGCCACCGGCATAGAAAGCCTACGTGCATCCTGAACCATTTTATAGAGTGTCTCCTGATTGTACATGGCCTCACCATACGTTCCCGGTGCATCGCTATACGGCTCCGACAATAACGCAGTCCGTCTTCCAAGCGCCCCGTCGGCAAACAGTTTAATGGCGCCAATTTGCAATGTGTCATTGCCGAAGCCTGCATACATACCATTCGTTCTGAGTCCGCCAAGAAAATCATAATCTATTAACAGATTGGTTCGCAGGCCAAGCTGCTCCTGGTTCAGCAATTCATCATAAAGTTGATATGTCTGGTTAAACCCGCCTAAAAATTGCGGATCGTTCGTATGGACACTGGTGAGCCCTTTTAAGATGGCGAATTGCATCGTTTTGCGCAGGGCACTTTTAAGCTGGTCATATGATTTCTCCGGTATATGTTCCGTAATGAGCTGTGACGCCGATTCCAAGAGGAGGCCACTTGGTTTTTTGGTTTGTTCATCAAGTACAATGGTTCCGCCTTCCGGAACAGACATTGATGGATGATAGTGGCTAGCTTCCAGTGCTTTGCTGTTGACGAGAAACGCATGGCTGCAAACCCGCGGAATATATAATGGATTAGCCGGTGAGACGTTGTCCAATTCGTCAATGGTCGGGATGCCGCCATCGGTAAACAAGTTTTCATCCCAGCCCCTTCCCAGCAACCATTCCCCTTGCTGCAAAGTTTTGGCGTATGATTGTATTTTGTTAAGCATTTCGTATTTGGAAGTAACATCGGTCAAATCAAGATTAAGGAAATGTTCAGCTGTGATTGACAGATGCATGTGACTGTCAATCAGTCCGGGTGTGACAGCCTTTCCGTATAAATTAATTGTTTCACTGCCGTGATTTTCCCAGCGCAGTAGCATATCATCCGTTGATCCCATATCAATGAACCGGCCGTTTTCAACAACGACAGCCTGCGTAATCGGCCTCATTTTGTCAAATGTATAAAAATTTCCGTTTATGTAGAGTTTCCGCATGGTTATAACACACCTTCCTGGTGACAGAGATTCGCCTGTTAGAGTTGTTTTAATCATAACAAAAATTCAGTTATTCGGGTAGAATGGCGTGAATTAATCATATTTTTTTAATGATAGGAAAGTATCAAATGTAGCGGTATATTTTGTTGGCGAAATAAGCGTGTTCGAGCTGAAGCAACAGCTGCAGCGAGACTTTCCTCATCGCCTGCGCGAATTTGTGCTAACCTCGCGCGAAATTCAGAACACCGCACGCTCGTTTCAGCCCTACGCAATCGAACAACCCTTCGATCGGAATTGGACGGCAGCAAAAACGTAATACGGTACTGTACAATGACAGAAAAACCAGGCTATAATTGGCCTGGCTTTTTTTAAACAGCAGGAGCATTTTCAGCTGCCGGTCTAAATAGGATTGGCAGTTATTTTTGATTGTTTTTGAATGGTTTTGATGGTATTATAATGGTTAAGGAGGATTGTGCGATGTTAACGGAAGAGCGGCATCAGGTTATATTGGATCTCCTGAATCAGGATGGCATTGTGAAATCGCAGTATCTGATGGATGTTATCGGCTGTTCGGAATCCACTGTCAGACGGGATTTAGACCATCTTGAAGATGCGGGGCGGCTGACACGCATCCATGGCGGGGCAAAACGGGCTTACCAATTGGACGAAGAACTGACAGCTTCCGAAAAATCATTCAAAAACATTCAATCCAAAGAATCGATTGGAAAATTGGCGGCAGCACTGGTTGAACCCAATGATGTCATTTTCATTGATGCCGGCACCACAACTTACGCTATGCTGCCGTATTTACAAACAAAAACTATTACCGTTGTGACAAATGGTATTCAGCATGCTTCACTTCTTGCCGATCAGGGGATTGAAACCTACTTGCCGGGCGGAAAGATCAAGCCTTCAACTAAAGCCATTATCGGATCTCAAAGTTTGGCCGCACTGAAAAACTATCGTTTCGATAAAGTATTTTTAGGCATGAATGGTATTGATCTGGCTTTTGGCTGTACAACACCGGATCCTGAGGAAGCAGCTTTAAAACAAATGGCACATCAGCAGGCGGCTTCCAGCTTCCTGTTAGCAGACCAGACCAAATGGAATAAGGTTAACTTCTCCAAAGTATGCGAACTAGAGGATGTCACCATTGTTACCGACACATTAACCGATAATCTCCAGCACTACCAAGATAAAACAACCATTATGGAGGCAGCAAAATGATTTATACGATAACGCTTAATCCTTCAATTGATTATGTTGTCCAGGTCAATCAGTTGAACCTTGGCGAATTAAATAAAATGGAAAATGCGATGATGTTTCCGGGCGGCAAGGGAATCAATGTTTCCCGCGTTTTGCATGAACTGGTATATGACACGACAGCCCTTGGGTTATTAGGTGGTTTTACCGGTGATTTTATTACCGATACATTGAACAATTATGGTATTCGAACCAATTTTACACCAATTAAGGGTGATACCCGTATCAACATTAAACTGAAGTCAGGAATTGAAACGGAAATTAATGGCCAGGGACCGGAAATTCTGCCGCATGAAGCTAGTGAACTGCTGTATCAGCTTGAAGATATCACAAATCAAGATACGGTGGTTTTATCGGGAAGCACACCGCCATCGTTAACCAATGATCTTCAGCGGCAAATGCTTGAACGCATTGTGGAAGCGGGTGCTGGATTTGTCATTGACACGACTGGTGCGGCCTTGAAATCGGCACTGCCCTATAGACCGCTATTGGTCAAGCCGAATAAGGACGAACTGGCTGAACTGTTTGGCGTGACGCTCAGCAATCAAGAGGACGTTATTAACTACGGGAAACAATTGCTGGATCTGGGCGCAAAGAATGCGATTGTTTCCATGGCCGGCGACGGGGCACTGCTTTTCACGGAAGAAGACATTTATCACGGTCAGGCACCGAAAGGACATGTCAGAAATTCTGTCGGAGCCGGGGATTCGATGATTGCCGGGTTCGCAGGAAAGTACACCGAAACAGCAGATGTGATGGAAGCATTCCGCATGAGTCTGGCAGCAGGCAGTGCGACAGCTTTTGCAGATGATTTAGCCATGGCTGGGGATGTTTTTTCATTACGGGAAAAAATCGATATCACCCACATCTCGAAATAGGGGGAGGAGAAACATGAACATTAATGACTTGCTGCGCAAAGATATCATGATCATGGATATGAAGGCATCAGACAAATCGGCTGCCATTGATGAAATGGTAGCGTCCCTTGAGGCGAACAAAGTCGTCAATGATGCCGAATCATTTAAAGATGCGATTTTAAAACGGGAAGAGCAGACATCGACCGGACTTGGTGACGGAATTGCCATGCCACATGCCAAAACGGATGCAGTCAATGAGGCGACTGTTCTGTTTGCCAAAAGTGAAAACGGGCTAGATTATGAGGCCCTGGATGGTCAGCCGACGTATTTATTTTTCATGATTGCTGTTCCGGATGGCGCCAACGATACCCATCTGGAAACGTTGGCAGCGTTATCGCGCATGCTGATTGATCAGGATTTTGTGGCTAAGTTAAAACAGGCCTCGACACCGCAAGAGATTCAGGCACTTTTCCATCATGAAGAAGAGGAACCATCAGAAGACCTCTCTGAGGGAAAAGTAGAAGAGGAGAAACCAGCAGAGGAGCGGGCGTTCGTTGTTGCTGTGACAGCTTGTCCAACCGGGATCGCCCACACGTATATGGCGGAAGATGCGCTGAAGAAACAGGCAGCTGAAATGGGTGTTGATATCCGGGTGGAAACAAACGGCTCGGATGGTGCCTCGAACGCGTTGACCCAAGCAGAAATTGAGCGGGCAAATGGTGTAATTGTGGCCGCTGATAAAAATGTCCCGATGGCCCGTTTCAATGAGAAGCCGGTGCTCGAACGCCCAGTCAGCGAGGGCATCAACAACGCGGAAGAACTGGTTAAAATGGCAATGCATCGTGATGCTCCAATTTATCATGCTGACGAAGCTGCTGAAGCGGATGATGAGGCAGAGTCCTCAACATCTGTCTGGCGGAAAATTTATAAAGATTTGATGAATGGTGTATCACACATGCTGCCATTCGTTGTCGGCGGCGGTATTTTGATGGCTGTTTCATTTCTTCTGGAAGGATTTTTGGGGGATGATCATGAGCTTTTCAACTTCTTCAATACAATCGGAAGTAATGCCTTCAGCTTTCTGATTCCGATTCTTGCCGGTTATATTGCCATGAGTATAGCCGATCGTCCCGGCTTGATGCCAGGACTTGTCGGCGGTTTTATGGCAGTGGAAAGCAATGCGGGCTTTCTTGGCGGATTGGTTGCCGGTTTTCTGGCTGGTTATCTCATGCTCCTCGTAAAAAGATGGTTCCGTGGCTTGCCAAAATCATTGGACGGGTTAAAATCAGTCCTGCTTTATCCGGTGACAGGTTTGTTCCTGATTGGACTCCTGATGTATTTTCTGATCGGACCGGTATTTTCAACAATTAATACCGGCATGATCAGTTTTCTGGAAAACCTCGGAACGGGCAATGCGGTCATTCTTGGGGCACTGCTCGGCGGGATGATGGCGATCGATATGGGCGGTCCGTTTAATAAAGCGGCTTATACGTTTTCGATTGGCATTTTTACCGACACCGGTGATGGCAGTCTGATGGCAGCAGTCATGGTTGGCGGGATGATTCCGCCGATTGCTATTGCACTGGCAACGACGTTCTTCAGAAATAAATTTACGGAAGAGGAACGGAAATCAGGCGTGACGAATTACGTCATGGGACTTTCCTTTATTACAGAAGGGGCAATTCCGTTTGCGGCGGCCGATCCGGTTCGCGTCATCGGATCGTCTGTGATCGGTGCTTTGATTGGCGGCGGATTGACACAGCTGTGGGCAAGCTCAATTCCAGCACCGCACGGCGGTATTTTCGTCATTGCGCTGGCTGACCATGCGCTTTTGTTCCTGGTGGCGCTGGTAATAGGTTCTGTTATCTCAGCACTCGTGCTCGGTTTCTGGAAGAAAACAATAAAAACATGATGCGGAATGGGCAAGAAACTTTGTAAAAAGCCTATAGTACATGAAAACAGGGAGCGTGGTGTAACCACGCTCCCTGTTTTTTTCTGAAAAATAATCCTGGGACAGTGATACGTTACTTTGTATCATTATTGTAAGGCTTTAGACCTGTTAGTCGTCTATTTCGACATAAATTAGTGCTTTTGACATCTAGTTACATTTTAAAAAGTTATCTATATTTAAAATAGATGAATAGAAAGTCATAAAATGAGATAGAGGGAGGGGAGTTTTTTTAGGGGATATTACCAAAAGAATGGTGTTATTACCGTCATTCAGTTAGTCTATCAACTCTATCTAAAACGAAGGGGGAGATTAGTATGCAACAAAGGTTCAGCAAAAAAATTGTCAGTATCATGATGACTTTTGTACTGATCGCAAGTATGCTGACACCTGCAGCCGGACCATTAGCAGTAAGTGCTACTGAAGCGGAAGGGACTATAACTGTCGGGGAAGCCATTGCGAAAAACAATGATGGCAGTGAACAGACCGATGTCATGATTCATGATATTCAGGGAGAAGGTCACGAGTCGCCGATGAATGGCAGCGCTGTTCAGGATGTTGAAGGTGTTGTGACTTACGAGTACGAATTAAGGGGCTCACATTATTTTCATATGCAGACACCGGATGAGAATGTCGACGGAAATGATAAGACATCTGAAGGCATCGTGGTTTATACAGGCAATGCGGATAATGTTGAGACAGGGGATCTTGTCAGTGTCACTGGAGAGGTCGATGAATATCAGATAGATGGGTATGATGACAGAGCTGAGACAGACCTGCCGGTTACAGAAATCAACGCGCGAGATGATCAGGGAGGCGCTGTCGACGTAAAAGAAAGTGAGGTCGCTTTGCCATCACCTGTTTCGTTAACCTCAAGTGATATACCTGAAAACATTATTGGTGATGATGGCTTTGGTAGTTTTGAACCAGCTGACTATGCGCTCGATTACTGGGAAAGTATTGAAGGCATGCGGGTGGAAGTCGCACCATCAAGAGCAGTGGCGCCACAGGAACATGGCGATCTTGTCGTGGCAACAGAAGAGTTTACACCTGCCAATACAACAGTCAATGGCGGTCTCCGTTTAACGGAACAAGGCCCGAATGCCCAAACGATTCAGTATAAATTGCATCCAAATGACGAGGCCAGGGCTTTTGCGGTTAAAACAGGGGACAAGTTCACGGAGCCCGTTGATGGCGTGGTCAATTACGGCTATGGAAACTATAAAGTCTATGCTGATTTGAATGAGATGGAATCTGCCTTTGAAGAGGGCGACACACAGCCGGAACAGACAACGATTGAGAAAGATGAGGACAAACTGACGGTTGCAACTTATAATGTAGAAAATTTTTCAGCAAATGAAAGTGAGACATCACCACAAAAAGCTGAAAATGTTGCTCGTGCGTTTGTAAGTGATATGAACAGTCCGGATATTGTCGGAGTCGTGGAAGTGATGGATAATAATGGACAGGATGAAGGTCCGCAGGATGCGGACGCTTCGGCAAGCTACGAACGGCTTATTGATGAAATTGAGAGTCAAGGCGGCCCGAATTACAACTATGCCAATATCAATCCTGAGTATAATCAGGATGGCGGCGCACCGCACGGTAACATTCGCGTCGGCTTCCTTTACAATCCTGAACGTGTATCGTTAACGAATGGCGAGCACGGCACAGCGACAGAAGCGACTGATTATGATGATGGCCAATTAACGATGAATCCTGGGCGCATTGCCCCTGAGGACGAAGCGTTTGCGGATACCCGGAAGCCATTGGCGGCCCAGTTCAACTTTAATGGTGAAAGTGTTGTCGTGGCAGCGACCCATTTTAATTCCAAGAGTGGTGACGATGGTGCATTCGGACAGAATCAGCCGCCGGTAAAAGGCAGTGAAACCCAGCGTCACAAGCTCGCAAGGATTGTTAACGAATTTGTTACGGATATCAAAACAGAAAATCCGGATGAACATGTCGTTGTTTTAGGCGATATGAATGACTTTGAGTTTTCAGAAACGCTGGATATCCTTAAAGGCGATGAATTGACAAATCAAATGATGAGCGTGCCTGAAGAAGAACGCTATACCTATCTTTACCAGGGTAACTCACAGGTGCTTGATCATGTTCTTGTGTCCGATAATCTCGCTAATGTGACGGAAACTGACGTGTTGCATGTAAATGCCGACTTCACGGATATGCACGGGCGGGCGAGTGATCATGACCCGGTGCTGACACAGATTGATCTGCAGGAGGCTGGAGAGACTAACGACAATTTTGACATGTCTATCATGCATATGAATGATACACATGCCCGAGTCGAACCACTGCCAAAAATGGTGACCGCGGTTAAGGAATTCAGGGAGGAGAATCCGGATTCATTGCTTCTGCATGGCGGGGATGTCTTTTCCGGAACGCTGTATTTTAATGAGTTCAAGGGACAGGCGGATCTGGCTCTCTTGAACATGATGGATGTTGACGCGATGGTTTTCGGCAACCATGAATTTGACCTCGGTGGTGAAGAAGGCGGTCATGAATCGTTATCGGCGTTCGTTGAAAATGCAGACTTTCCATTCCTGGGTACAAACGTTGATTTTTCGCAGGACCCTTATATGCAAGAGCTTGAAACTAATCAATCATTGGTTGATGACCCAGAAGAGGGAAAAATCTATGATAGTATCGTTAAAGAAATCAACGGTGAGCAAGTGGGGATTTTCGGCTTGACAACCGAGGATACGGCAAATATTGCAAACCCTGAAGATGTCACGTTCGCCGACTACAAAGAAACGGCTGAACAGACTGTTGAAGCATTTGAAAACGAAGGTATTGACAAAGTTATTGCGCTTAATCACCTCGGATTTGACAGTGCACCTGAAGTGGGCAATGATTTGCGCCTTGCTGAAGAGGTCGATGGCATCGATGTGATTGTCGGCGGTCATTCTCACTCTGTATTGGAAGAGCCGGCAATTGTTGAGGAAAGTGCTGATGGCGATGCCAAAGATCCGACCGTCATTGTCCAGGCCGGGCAATATGCCGAGAATCTTGGGACACTTGAGGTGACATTTGATAAGAACGGAGTGGTCACTGGATACGAAGGCGAATTGCTTGAGGTTGATGACTTTGCTGAAGATCCCGAGGCCGTAGATGTGCTTGCGCCATATAAAGATCAAGTGGATGAGGTTATGAATGAAGAAATCGGTGCAGAGGCGATGAAGGAACTGCCAAATCCGCGACAGGATGATCCGGGTGATGACAGTGTCAGAGCTAATGAAACAGCGCTTGGGAATTTAGTGACAGATGCTATGCTTGCTAAGGCACAAGAAAAATACCCGGAAACAGCCATTGCTTTCCAAAATGGCGGCGGTATCCGTGCACCGATTGATAAGGGACCGATTACAACCGGAGAAGTCATCAATGTCCTGCCATTCGGCAATGATCCGGTTATCGCAACATTGACTGGACAGGAGATCAAAGATATTCTGGAGCACAGTGTCCGTCAGGCGCCTGCTGAGAACGGGGGATTCCTACACGTATCCGGTATGGAATTCTATTACGACAGTGAAAAAGAGCCAGGAAGCCGGGTCGTCAATATGTACGTTGAGCGGAATGGCGAACTGGAGGAGATTCAGCTTGATGCGGAATATCAGGTAACGACGAATGGCTTTACCGGTCAAGGCGGTGACGGTTTTGAAACGTTTGCCCAGGCCTATAACGAAGGGCGGGTAAAGGATATTGGTGAAATTGATTGGCAGCAGCTGGTCGACTACATGACAGAAGAAGACTATTTAAATGGTATTGTGGAGCCTGAAAGAGAAGATCGTATTGTTGATTTAAAGGGTGATACGCCTAACGAACCGATAACCTCGGAAGATATACAGGAAACGGTGACATCGCTTGAGGACAACGGGGAGATTATGAATGACAATGCAGCACATACGCTTAAAATGCATTTGACGGCTGTTGGGCATTTCGAGGAACAAGATTTGCAGAATAAATTAATAAAGCATATGGAAAGTTTTAAAGTACTTGTTAATTATCAGAAGGAAAACGGGCTCATCTCAGGGAAAGCACATGAAGAACTTCATACAAAAGCTGACAAACTGATAAGCCAGTGGTAGCAGACATTATAACAGCCTCCTTTCTCATGAAAAGGGGGCTGTTTTTACATTTCATTCACGTGCTTCAGCTGTAATCGTAATCAAACTCAACTGGCTTTTATTTAAAAACCGTACCGGCAGTCTGGTTGTCCCTAACCCACTGTCGATATAGAGATGCTGCGTCAGACCCAGTCGAAACGTGCCTTTGTCGTATTTTGGAAAATATCCTTGGCCGGGTGCAATGAGTGCGCCAATCAACGGGAACCGAATCTGGCCGCCGTGCGTATGCCCGCTTAAGATAAGATCGGCCGGTATGGGGCCTTCATGTTGAATGATGCCGGGTGAGTGCGACAGCAGAACGGTATAATCGTCAGTGTTCAGATTGTTGAAGGTTTCCTCGAGATTGTCATGTTCTGTCCCGTAATCGTCAATGCCGGCCAGATTAATGGTATCATTATTTTTCACAATAGGTATGTTGCGATTATTCAGGATTGTAATTTTCCGTTCGCGCAGACCGTTGAGAAACTGTGCGGTTCGTCCATTTTCCCATTCATGATTCCCGGGCACGAAAAAGACGCGTTGATGAATAGCGGTTAATTGGTCAATGAACGGGAAGACATGTTCAAATGTCATGGTTGTTTTGTCGATCAGGTCCCCCGTTAAAACAATCAAATCAGGATTAGTGTCCCTCACAGCGGTGATCAGCCGTTCGTTATCCCTTCCAAAAACGTGATTATGCAGGTCACTGATCTGTAATATCCTGATATTGGTGTCTGCCCGAAGCTTGGGGCTGCGGAATGTGACTTTTTCCATTTTAAAATAATGCGTATCACGGTGGACTTTCCAACAACAAGCGAAAATGAACCCTAATAATGTAAAAACAGCTAACAACTTTTTCATCATGCACCCACCCGAAAACAAAATAAGTTATCTAAGTTTAGCACGATTTAATCAGGATAGACAATTGGTTTGGTGAGGAAGGGCTCGAAGGCATGATACTGGGCTACTTTATGTGACATTTTTCACAGAACTGTCACAGCTAAGTGTGATTTGCATCACTTACCGGGGAGGTTATTAAGCTTAACATAATATGTATAGGAAAAATCATCATTACTTTGTTGGAGGGAATTTAATTGAGTCTTGATACAGAAAAGCTTGCAATTGTTAAATCGAGTGCACCTGTTTTAAAGGAAAATAGTACTGAAATCGGCAAGCGCTTCTATGAATTGCTGTTTACAAAGGTGCCGGAACTTTGCAATATTTTTAACCAGACGAACCAAAAAAGAGGTTTTCAGCAGGAGGCACTCGTCTATGCCGTGTACGCTGCGGGGGAAAATATTGATAAATTGGAGAATATCAATCAGCTTGTCGAGCGTATCGCTGAAAAGCATGTGTCACTCGGTGTCGAACCTGAGCAATATCCGATTGTCGGTAAAGTGCTGATTCAGGCAGTTCAGGACGTTCTTGGGGATGCAGCAACAGATGATGTGATTGAAGCATGGGGTACCGCCTATGATTATATCGCCAACCTATTTATTGAAATTGAACAGAAAAAGTATCATGAGACAGAGCAACAAGACGGTGGCTGGACAGGATTCCGTGAATTTGTCGTGGATGAAACAATTCAGGAAACAAATGATGTTGTATCGTTCTGTCTTAAGCCAAAAGATGGCCAGCCAATTTCACCTTATAAGGCGGGGCAGTATTTGACTATTAAAGCGGATATTGATGGGGAGCCGCATACACATATGCGCCAGTACAGTCTGTCCGGTCCATCTGGCAAAGGCTATTATAAAATTAGTGTCAAACGAGAAAAAGGCCATGGGGAGGTCCCCGATGGTATTGTCTCCACTTACTTGCATGATCAGGTATCTGAAGGTGATACTCTTGAATTTTCCGCTCCTGCAGGTGACTTTACAATTACGAGTGAAAAGGATCCAATTGTATTACTAAGTGGCGGCATCGGTCTGACACCAGTTGTCGGTATGCTGGAAACACTTGCTGAAAAAGAGCCTGAACGTCCAGTAACCTTTATCCATGCGACACAAAACAGTTCCGCTCATGCGATGAAAGCGCACATTGAACAAATAGCAGAAGGGCATTCAAATATTTCATCGTTTGTCTGTTATGACAGTCCGAATGATAAGGACCGGGAAAGCCGAAACTTTGATAAAGAAGGGTTCGTTGATCTGCCATGGCTTCAATCCATTCTGTCTTGCGGCAACGATGCGGATTTCTACTGCTGCGGGCCTGCGCCATTCATGAAAGCTGTCGACAAGGGGCTTAAAGAATGGGGTATCTCAAGCGCAAAACGTCATTATGAATTGTTTAATCCGTTGAGCATATTGAATGAAGCAAACGAGGATAAAGAGGCTGCGGTATTGTAACTTTATATGAGGGCGATGTATCTTTTATCAAGCCAAAGTCAGGACAATGCGCCTGGCTTTTTTGCAGGCCAAAAATAAATGATATCGTTTTATTGGCGAGATAAGCTGCGGCGAGACTATCCTCAACTTTGAGAGAAAAATGATCAGAAGGTACAAAAATGGTTGAGTACGAGGAATCCTCGCGCGAATTCCGGGGGTCGCGCGAAATCCTGCTATTCTCGCGCGAAATTCAAGGAGTGTCGCGCGAATTCGTGCCATTCTCGCGCGAAGTCCAGGGAGTGTCGTGAGATCGATAGCACAAATTTCGATTGGAAAAAGCGAGCCACTTTGTAGTCATAAGTGATATTCTTTTTATAGTAAATCAATAAGAAAGGGACTGAATCCATTGGGGAGAAAGCTGAAGCATGCAACATGGGCAGAGGCTAAAAAACGCTGCCGGCTGAATCAGGCTGATATACAAATGGCTAAGGAGCTTGGCATGAAACCGAAAAGTCTCATCAAAAATATTCCAGCACCGAAAGAGCATTGGAAAGCACCTGTGAAGATTTGGGTCCGGGACCTGTATGAGGAAAAGTTTGGAGAATTGCTTAAGCCTGATAAAACGGTACAGAAAAAATCCGGAAAACAAAAGAAGAAGCGAGAGGATGCCCAACATATTTTTTCAGATGAGGAGCTGCCATTTTAAATGAAACAGATACCGGAAAATGAGATTCGTGCTATTTTACGCGCAGCGGATGATATGATAGCAGGAGGCGGACGTACACCAAAGTTTTGAAGGAATCACGCGAGAAGAAGGTTTTGCAGCTGGGGCTGGATATTTGCAGGAATGGGAAAAGATTGATTACGAAAAGGTGAGAGCCAGGATTCGGGAAGTCATCCGGAGCTTGGAATCAGATGCTCCCGACCAGCAAGTTGTCGCTGACCGGACTGATTCAATCAATGAAGCATTAAAGGGTTTAGAACCGCGTGATATCGATCTGAGATGTATCGAATGCGGTAATTATTTCACCTTTACAGTTGGTGAGCAAAGATTTTATCAAAGAATGGGATTTGTTTATCCCAGACGGTGTAAATCTTGCCGGGAACAAAGAGATTTGGAATTTTTATAAAAGCTTCCGTTCAACCAGCGGGGCTTTTCTTTTTCGCCCGCTTGCTGGCGTTTTCGTTAAATTTTCAATGGTTTGACAACGGTCTCAAAACTTTGTATTATTATCTTGCATACTTCAATTTGCTTCCCATTTTAAGAGTGCCTCTTTTCACTTCAAGTTAAATCTTCCCAGTTACGCTTTCCGAGGTTTGAAACTATAACATTCTGCATTCCATTTTCCTTTTACGCAATCATCTCTGATTGTCTCTCGCACATTTTTTCTTCTAACCAAGATGTTCATGTATCTTCACGAGGGTGAATATAAACCACTTTATCAATCTGACGTAACCCTACCTATGTATTTTTTTCATTTGAAACATTCAAATATTTTTCAAGGGAGGACGAATTATTGGGACACGATATCAGTTCATTCAATAAAGCAGGACAGGAAATTGGCTATGTTCGTTTTACGATGGGAGATATAATCGCCCCGTTGTTTTATGATTTGTTTGACGCGAATGAGTATTATGCGGGTGTTAGCGGATCAGGCGAAGTGGCAACACTGCCTTTGGTTCAAGTCAAAAACGCCCTGGAAGCTTATGACAAATGGAAAGCTAAGGATTTCGGCACTAAAGGGAGCAAGGATTTTTTATTGTGGCAGCGATACGAGATTCAGAAGTTTATTGAAACCTGTCTGGAAACGGCCCAAAAAGAGGGGGCGGTCAAAGTTTATTTTGGTTAGACGGGCTATGATGATTGCTATTACAAGGAAAAACAGGGTCAAATCAATAGGAAGCTGCTGAGTAGAAGTCGCTATAAGAAGGGGATATCATGCATCAGGACGATGGCGAGGGAGTATGTAGCCCAAAACAGGACAAGTGTTGCTCATAATTTGCGTTTTAAAACATCAATTTTGCCAGCAGCTAAGTTGTCACCAATAGTTACTGAGGCCTTGTTAAAAAGCGGACAGCAACACATACAAAAGGTTGCGACGGTTTTTGGAGATACAAATGATTGTCATTAAAAAATCTCTATTGCACAAACTAATATAAAAACGCAATGGAGGTTTTTTTATGGACAAAAGCAACCAAGCAGATGCAGAGTCAATCAGGGAACAGAGCCGCCGTTCAGGAATGTCGTATAATGAGGCTAAAGAATTTATCGCCCGAACGACAGGCGGGCGCGGTACGAATATTTATAGCAACACTAATGCTGAAGAGGTGAAAAGAAAAAACCAGGAATCGGAAAACAATAAGTCATAGAACCGCCTGGATTATTTGGTGAATAGTGCGGAGATTTTCAACTTGTGCGGGAACAGCACTAATTTGAGCGAGAAGGGGCTTAACTCGTGCGAGAACAGCACTAACTTGAGCAAGAAGGGGCTTAACTTGAGCGAGAAGGGGCTTAACTTGTGTGGGAACAGCACTAACTTGAGCGAGAAGGACCTTAACTCGTGCGGAAACAGCACTAACTTGAGCGAGAAGGGCCTTAACTTGAGCGGGAACAGCACTAATTTGAGCGAAAAGGGCCTTAACTTGAGCGGGAACAGCAATAACTTGTGCAGACCTCCACTAGGTTTACTGTATCTTGTACAACTAAATGAAAAACGCCATGGAGCCCAGTTAGGCTGCATGGCGTTTACCAAATTTAACGTCGCTCCAGTCTGGCAATCCGCTCGTCAATCGGCGGGTGCGATGAAAAAAGCGAAACCATTTTACTTTTACCATTGATTTTCATGGTTTGAATGGCTGCGTCGTCAGTGAGATCACTCGTTTGCGCCATCGCTGTCCGGCTTTTCAGCGAGCGGAGCGCATGGGCCATTTTATCGCGTCCGGCCAGGTCTGCGCCTCCATGGTCTGCCCGGTACTCACGATACCTTGAAAACGCAGCGACAACAATGCTGCCGAGTATCGAAAAAAGTATTTGGAATATAATGATCGAAGCAAAATGCACAACGGTCTGCAGTTCTTCACGCACAAGACGTGATACAAGAATCGCCGCAATTCTTGATAAAAAGACAACAAACGTGTTAACGATCCCTTGCAGCAGTGTCATGGTAACCATGTCACCGTTTGCTACGTGGGCAATTTCATGGGCAATAACACCTTCAACGGCATCATCATCCATTTCATTCAGTAATCCGCTTGATACAGCGACGAGCGAACGCTTTTTGGTTGGACCTGTCGCGAACGCATTGACTTCACGGGATTGATAGATGCCAACTTGCGGCATATGCATCAGACCTGCTGTGCGGGACAGTCGATGTACCTTTTCAACAATAGCACGTTCCTGTGAAGATAATTGCCCATTTGGATCCAGCATTTTGACTCGCATCATTTTCTTGGCAATGATACGTGACATGCCCAATGAAAGAAATGAGCCGATGAAGCCTACCAGTAAACTGAATATCATTAATGAACCATAATTGATACCGGCTAATCCGCTAGCACCATTGATAAATGAGCCGCTGACACCTGTAAATGTCACAATAACGGACCAGACGATAACGATGGTGGTTAATACAAGAATATTTGTCAGTAAAAAAAGAAATAGCCGTTTAGCCATTTGGTTCCTCCTCAAATTTAACTTTACGACATTATTATATCATGATTACAATGTGGATGAGAAGCGTAACATAATATTGCAGGCGGGAGGAAAGAAATTTCTTAATAGATTTGATATTATAATAGTTTAAGTCTGCTTGGAAATTGGGTGAATTAATTTATGGTCAGGATTTATACGCTTTTATTACTGGTCATGCTGATGTGGGGGCTGAATGTATCGGCAATCAAAGTGCTGGTTGATGCGATCGATCCGATGCTATTAACCGCCTTTAGGGTAATGACAGCAGGAGTTGCCGTTTTAGTGATTTGTTCTGCGATGGGGATATTCAGGCTGCCGTACAAGCATGAGTGGCTCATTATTTTTTACATATCGATTTTTAATGTTATTTTGCATCATTCGCTTGTTGCGATTGGTCTGGAGATAACAAGCGGCATTAATGGGTCACTGATATTGGGAATGAACCCGCTTATCACGGTGATGATGGCTTTTATTATTTTGCGTCAGCGTATGTCGTGGCTGCGCATTTTTGGATTTGTACTAGGATTTGTCGGTGTCGTTCTGACGACGATGACCGGGACAGGGGAGCTGACAGGAATATCACTGGGCGATTTTATCGTATTTTTGGGTGTGTTGGTCCAAGGGTTTAGTTTTGTTTTGATAAGCAAATTGAAACCGACGTTTGACGCAAGGCTCGCTACGGGTTATATGCTTGTGATTGGTGCTGTGTTTATCTTTCTGGCGAGCCAGGCGCTTGGATCGGGGGTTCAGGAGATTACCAGATTGATTGACTGGCAGCTCGCTTCCGTTTTCTTATTCAGTGCTGTATTGGCGACAGCATTCGGTCACATGACGTATAATCATGCGATTAAAAAAGTCGGGCCCGCCGAATCGGCGATTTTCATCAATCTGAATACGCTTTTCGCAGTCACCGGCTCGGCAATCTTTTTAAATGAAACAATTACCTTGAATCATGCTGCCGGTTTTTTCCTGATCTTGTGTGGTGTGTTTATGGGAACCGGGGCCCTGGAGCAAGTGATTGGGAAGAGGCGGCGCAAGGGAGACGTATAGTTACAGCCTCAAACTTGAGCGGGAGCGGGTCTAACCCGTGCGGTAGCTACTCAAATTTGAGCGGGAGTGCCTCAAACTTGTGCAAGACCAGTCTCAACTCGTGCGAGAGCGCTCCTAACTCGTGCAAAAGCACCCCTAACTTGTGCGAGAACGTTCCCAACTCGTGCGAGCGTGCCTCTAACTTGAGCGAGAGCAGCCTCAACTCGTGCAAGACAACCCTCTACTTACAGCATTTTCAACAGCAATCTCTTCAGCAGGGGAGCAAAGTGTTCCGGCAATTCGGAAACTGTCGGAATCATGATACGCTCTCTACCATAAATGTTGCGCATCAGTTCGTCTTCTTGTTCGCTGATGTGGCCTTCTGCTAGAAACATGCCGATAACATCCATACCTTTTTTGCGGGTCTCGGAAACAGCAAGGGTCGTGTCCACGATGCCATTTTCATTGTAATTCGATGCGGCTGGTTCGCCGTCTGAGAAAACAAGCAGGAAGCGGTTCTTTTCACTCCGGGCTTCCAATTCCTCGGCTGCGACACGGATGCTGTAACCATCGCGGTTATCTTCCTGGGCTTCCAGCTGCATAATCTTCGCGCCGTTGTTCTGATAAAGCGAGTCACGAAAGGAATGAATCACATGAAAATAATTGGGCTGGAACTGATCTTTTACTGCTGTTGCTTCTTCCCAGAAACCGATGATGGAATGGGGGATTTTCAAATCTTTCAGTACCTCATGGAACAGGACAATTCCTTTTTTGGTTTCTTCCATCTTATTCAGCATGGAGGCTGAGCAATCGACGAGCAGGGTAAAGGCAGCATCCATTTCCTTTGATTCTTCATCTTTTTTATAGAAAAGCCGTGGAAATTCTTCGGTTGCCGCTGATACCAGTTTTTTTGACAAACGGCCGGTCGTCAAGTTGCTTCGGGGTGATTGCCGTTTATGCTCTAGCATTTTTTCAATTGTTTTCGAAAGCCGGCGCTGATAAGGTGCGATTTCGTCGGCATATTGGTGATATAGCTTTACATCTGCATCAGTCGGTGCTTCAGCGTTTTTAATCACCTTAACAGCGTACTGATTTTCCCGGCCATAGGCACCGCCGGCAGACTCGGTGTTCTGATTGTCCTGGCGTTTTTCCATGGCTTCCATCTCAGAATAATCATTTTGCTCGCTTTTTCCTGATGCACCCTGCATGGCGGCCATAGCCTGGTCGCCTTCCTCGGTTTCGCGGGCGCCTTCACCCATCAGGCTTGAGCGTGTACCTTGTTCCAATTCAAACTGCATGAAATTTTGCTTGCGGTCGGCATTTTCGTTTTCGCCGTGCCAGGTGGAAAATTGCTGTTCGAATGTTTCACTGTCTTCCTCACTGACATCCTCCTCAAGGCTTTCATTGGCAAGCGAGTCGGTGCGGGTTAGCTCATCAAAGGCATTTTTTTCTGTATAGCTGGAAAGGTTGGCGATTGGAAGTATGACATATTCATGCACCATGTCGGTATAATCAGATTCCAGCCGAAAGACGATCTGTTCAGTAATTCGGACTATATCGCTTGTACTGCCGGCGTCAAATAACTGAAAAATCATCGGTTTTAGTCTCTCCAGCTGTTTAACTTGTCTGTCATTGGCCGCCGGGAATGAAGGATCGGGTGTCTTAGCCTGTGTCAGCAAATAAACAAGACAGTATAATTCATCAAGGGAGAGACTCCGCGTCACATTTGCCTCCAGCTGCTGGGTAAAATACCGGTTTAAGTAGTCTCTGCGAATCGTAAATAATCCCGCTGTCCCGGGACGCTGCTTTTTGACGATTTCTTCAAGCCGAATATTTTCAAACAGTGTGAATAGCTGACCGGCAAATTTCGGGAGACCTGATTCGGACATATTTTCCATAAATTGCTGCATTGTCTGAATATCAGAATGATGCAACGTTCCAACCGTCCGCAACAGGATATCCGTTTTGAGTCCAGCCTCCTTGGCTTTGGCGTTGCCAATCCCCCAATTGGCACTTGCAGTTAGTTTATATTGTTCATTATCGATCGCTGACCCATAGGCATAGTCAAATTTTAACTCAGGAATCCCTGAGAGCACCGATGCCAGATCCTGTAACTGCAGGTATAGTCGGGTATCGATATTGGTTTCACGGAATCGAAACATACAAATTCTCCTATTCGAGGTAGTGTAACACTCTAATACCCACCCCAATTTTAGCTGAAGAGCGTTTCAGTCATGGTCATGACGAATTCCTTTTCCCGATCTTCGTCTAGTTTATCTGCAATGGCGCGGCGAATAGCCCTTTTTGGCGGGATCATCGCACTCAGGTCACAAGCATCAATCAATGCGCGGACTGATGCGGCATCTTCTGCCAGCTTGCCCTGGGCTACCGCCTGAATCAGATCTTCGGAAAGCTGTACGAACAAGTCAATTGTCCGTCCATCCTCCAGACGGCTGGTGTTCTGAATCAGTTCTTTCAGTTGCTTACCTTGCAAATAAGGAATATCAATAACGACGAATCGGTTTTTCAGGGCTTCATTGAGCGGGACCGTCCCGACATAGCCTTCATTGATCGCGGCAACGACACCAAAACCATCTTTGGCAGTAATAATTTCCTCGGTGAACGGGTTAGTGATGGTGCGCCGGTAGTCCAGAACGCCATTAATGAGCGGCAACGTCTCTGGCTTAGCCATGTTAATTTCATCGATATATAGAAATGTTCCGTTCTTCATCGCATTCGTAACAGGACCGGGCACAAAGTCAATGATTTGTCTGTTGTCTTCATAGTCGAGCGTTTTAAACCCCATCAGGCTTTCCGCGTCTAAGTCGACCGAGCAATTGACATTGAACATTGGCTGATTAAACAAATTGGACAACGTCTCGGCAAATCGTGTTTTACCTGAACCGGTCGGGCCTTTCAGCAGCACATTTTTTCCCATGCTTAAGGCCGTGATGGCATCTGTCAAAAGATTCTCTTCAGGCGGCACGTATCCGCCTTCACGGATGAGGTCGCTGAATTCATTGTTTTGATAGGTATTTCGATTATCATCTATTAAATGTCTGATTGGCTCAGGCAGCTGGTTATATTGTGTCATGGCTGAACTCCTTTCCTAATTTATTGTAACCTTTGTGATGCGGGGAAGAAAGCTTCACGCATGGGAAGGACTCGCGCAGCAAACGAGGAATTTCGAGCGGCGCGGTCTTGACATCGCGCAACAAACATGAAATATCGTGCGACAAGCCACTATTTCGCGCAACACAGATCTAATTTCGCGCGACAGCTGCATCATATCGCGCGACACCCAATACTGGAAAGTGTTATACCTAAAATTACCATCCAATTCGCCGAACAAAAAAGCACCCCGCTTTATTAAATGGGGTGCTTTTCGCTATGTTGTCTGTGTGCCTTCCGAATCCTGCGCAGTATACCAAATGAATTTATTCGTATAGCCGTAAATGATCACAAGGACGATTGCGGCAAAATTCAGCCACAGAAACGGCACATATTGCAGGACTGGAACCCCGAACATTGCGGCCATGAATATGCCGTTATCAGACCATGGGACCATCCCTGATGTTAATGTGCCGCCCACTTCCGTATTCCGAGAAAGAATACGCCGGTCAACGTTCAGACGGTCATAGTTCTTCTCCATAATTTTTGGCGTTAAGATTAACGAAACATACATGGCACAGCCAAACACATTGGATAAAAATCCGGTCAAAAGCGTTGAAACCGATAGACGGCCAGTATTCTTAATGAATTTTGTAAACGAATCAACAAGAACCTGCAGTGCGCCGATGTAATTCAATAAACCGCCAAACCCAAGTCCGAGGATGATGACCATCACCGACCCGACCATGCTCGTAATGCCGCCGCGGTTCAACAGTTCATCCATAAATTCATTGCCGGATTGCAGACTGAATCCGTCATAGGCGGTGCCTAAAGCCGAAACGAAATCCATGTTCTGGAATATCGACGCCCAAACGGCGCCGAGTAAAGCACCGAATGCAATCGTCGGAAAAGCGGGTTTTTTCATGGCTAATAAAACGATGACGATAGCAGCAGGGAGCAGCATGATCCAGCTGACATTAAATTCGTTGCCGATCGCTGTCATAATCGAATTCACTCTGCTTAAGTCCACGTTATCGGCTGTATACGTAAAACCTACAATTGTAAAAGCGGTGCCGCTGATAATGAGTGCCGGCACACTGACATAGAGCAGTGATTTGATGTGTTCAACAATGTTAACCTTCGTAATCGAAGCAGTCAGGACGGTGCTGTCGGACAACGGTGACAGCTTATCGCCAAAGTAGGCACCTGAAAGAACAGCCCCCACAACCATCGGGAGCGGCATGCCCAATCCTTCTCCGACACCAACCATGGCGATCCCCGCTGTTCCGGCGGTTCCCCAGGATGTTCCTGTTGCCAGTGATGTTATGGCACAAAGGATGACAGTGGCTAATAAGAATATGCTTGGATGAATAAATTCCAGACCAAAATAAATAATGCTCGGTACAATACCGCCTGCGATCCAGGTGCCGATGAGTGCCCCGACAGCGATTAAAATTAATACGGCTTCCAATCCATTGAAGATGCCGTTTTTCAGCGCTTCCTGTAAATCATCGTACTTATATCCCAGCCTCAGCCCCAGCAAAATGACCAAAAATAATGCGATAAATAATGCCAATTGAATGGACAAATTAAAAATACCGGTGAATGAAAAGGCGATTGCCAGGAATAAAACAAGTAAAATGAGCACCTCTAAAATGGTTGGATTTCGACCGCTATTTTCAAGGTCATGATTCATTATCATTTTTCTCCTCTCTGAAGTATAATCGTGGAGCTTGTTTAAAATGTATGATAAAAGTCATTTCAGGATGACGCTCAATTAGATGCATATCGAGGGACAACAGCAGTTTTAATTGGAAAATGAGGCTGAAATGGCATTGGAAAGCGCCCCGCCCCATAAGGGAACAAGGCGCTCCGTACACGTCTTACTATGCGGCATTTTTCTTTTCGGCGGACCGTATTGCATTAAACCGTTTCGTTTCCTTAACAACGACTCCCGATAAGAATAAGAGGCCGATCAAGTTAGGTATGGCCATTAAGCCGTTGAAAATGTCGCCCAGATTCCATACGGTTTCCAGCGACAGCGTAGCTCCCGGGATAATTGCCAGTACAAAGATAACCCGGTAAAGTAAGGTTAAGTTATCTCCTACCAAGTAAGTGAAACATTTCTCACCGAAATAGCCCCAACCTACAATAGTCGAGAAGATAAATGTTAAAAGCGTCACTGCAACGATAATCTCACCATATCCAGGCAGCAGTGCTTCAAATGACGATGCTGTGAGCGCAGCACCTTCTTCACCGCTCGTATACAAGTCAGCCATTGTCAGTGTAAGTCCTGTAATCGTACAAACAATAATGGTATCGATAAAGACTTGAGTCATGGAAATGAGTGCCTGGCGCGCCGGGACGTCTGTACGGGCAGCTGAAGCGGCAATTCCGCCGGTACCCAGACCTGCTTCGTTAGAAAACAAACCGCGGGCAACCCCCATTCGGATAACTGTTCCAATAGCACCTCCAGCAGCGGCCTGGCCGGTAAAGGCATCACTGAAAATTAACCCGAAAGCTTGTGGTACGATATCGATATTCGTAAAAATAATAATAAAGCCGGCTATCAGGTAAAACACGACCATGACAGGAACGAGAATACTAACTGTCCGACCGATACTTTTAACGCCGCCGATGATGACAAGCCCGACGAGAATGGCAAATATTAGACCGGTTGCCCAAAGCGGAATGTTAAACACATCCTGGGCAACATCTGAAGCAGCATTTGCCTGAATCATGTTGCCGATTCCGAAGATGGCTGCAAAGACGGCGAAAAAGGCGAAAATCATACCCAGCCATTTTTGTCCCAGGCCTTTTTCAATATAATACATCGGCCCACCAGACATTTCACCTTTGTCGTTCGTCTGCCGATATTTTACCCCGAGTACGCCCTCGGAATACTTCGTTGCCATTCCGACAAGGGCTGTGATCCACATCCAAAAAACGGCACCAGGACCGCCGGCTACCACCGCTGTTGCTACCCCAACAACGTTACCAGTTCCAACCGTTGCAGCAAGCGCCGTCATGAGTGCCTGAAAATGGGAGATATCCCCTGTGGATTCTTTGTCATGTTTTTTAAACGTAATACTCAATGCATATGGAAGCATTCGAAATGAAAAAAACGCTAATCGTACCGTTAAATATAAACCGGTTCCCACTAACAGGATAATCAGCGGTAACCCCCAGACGAAGCCGCTTATTTGACCACTTATGTTCGCAAGCCACTCTCCCATGTCAATCCTCCCCCTTTATGTAAATATAGTATAAAAGGTATACGAATATTATAAAAATGTCAATAAGTCCTACGAATAATTCTGTTAAATCTTAGACGTTTTGTCATAACATGATGACCGGCGGGGAAAATAAGTATGTGATACGACATGATAGGAGGAAAGTCATATGTCCGAACAAAACAAGAACCGCAATAAAGATAAGAATACACAGAACAATAAGAACAGATTTAATAAGCAAAAACCTGATCCTGATGTGGAGTTCGCGAAAGATCGGGAATTTCTCAATTTGGATAATAAACGCAATAAGCGGCACCGTCCGAATCACTGACATTCGAAAAGCTGCCGGTTTATACACCGGCAGTTTTGTAACTTATTTTATGTCATCTTCCAATAATCCCGCTGAAAAATACTCATCGTAATGCCATCATGATACGCCCCGTTGATAAAAAAGTGTTCAATCATCTTACCTTCCACCTGAAAGCCTGCTTTTTCATAAACATGACCGGCCTTTTCGTTTACTTTTGATACAATTAAGTAAAGTTTATGAAGGTTAAGGACGGAAAACGCATAATCCATCGCCAGTTTAGTCGCCATCCCTGCATAACCGTTTCCCTGATGGGCGGGATCGATCATGATCGCAAATTCCGCATTCCGGTGGCGCTGCTCTATGTCAAACAGTCCGACAAACCCTAGCTGCTTCTCACCATCTGTTAAAATGAATTCACGGTTTTTCGGGTTGTCCTTATCTTTGTCAAAGCTTTCTTTCAGTTGTTCCATGGACATATAAGACTCACTGAACCAGTAATTCATGACATCCGGGTTGTTGAATAGTTTGTGCAGAAATGTTAAATCATCTTTTTCAAGTGCGCGTAATCTTAAATTGTTTGCCATGTTGTCAAATCTCCTTTTACGAGTCATTAGGCTTAATTTTACCAGAAGCCCTTAATACAGTCATTTGAATATCTATAACTTCCATTTTATTTTTTCACTCTGTTTATAGTATAATAGAATTATCTTCTAGTATTAGCAATTGTTTAAACACTATCCATTGTAAATGAAGTCGGGGGAGTTTTCATCATGGCAAATGTAATGCGCGATTTTTTCATCGGACTATCAAATAATCGATTTTTGAATACACAGGCAAAAAAATGGGGATTTTCCCTGGGTGCTGATAAGTTTGTTGCCGGTACTACCGTTGAAAGTGTTATGGAAGCGGTTAAAGAATTGAATCATCAGGGCATCAGCTGTACGCTTGATAACCTGGGGGAGTTTGTTTCCGATAAAACGGAAGCAGGCGAGGCGAAAGATAAAATCATCAGGCTGCTTAATACGATCCATGAGGAAAATGTGGATTGCCATTTGTCAGTTAAATTAACCCAGCTCGGATTGGACATTGACCAGGCGTACTGTACTGAGAATATGCGAGAAATTCTCGATATCGCCAGGCAATATAATATTTTTGTGAACATCGACATGGAGGACTATTCGCACTATGACCAGACGCTGGAAGTGCTGCAGGCTCTTCGCAAAGACTATGATAATGTCGGGACTGTCATTCAATCATATCTTTACCGCGCAGAGGAAGATATGGAAAACCTGAAGAATGTGCGGCTGCGGATTGTCAAAGGGGCCTATAAAGAAAGTGAGGAGGTTGCCTATCCTGAAAAACAGGATATCGACCGCAACTTTCTGGAGCTTGCCAAACAGCGGCTCGCGGGTGATACGTTCACTTCCATCGGTACGCATGATCATCATATTATTAATGAACTGAAAGCGTTTGCTGATGAGCACAACATTGATCATGATAAATTTGAATTCCAGATGCTTTACGGTTTCCGGAATGATATGCAGAATAAGCTGGCAAATGAAGGCTACAACTTCTGCACCTATATTCCGTTTGGCGATGACTGGTTCGGCTATTTCATGCGCCGTCTCGCTGAACGTCCACAAAACATGACTTTGGTTTTGAAAGATACGTTTTACACCGAGGACAATAAGCTGAAGAAAGGTCCGATTGCTGCCGGTGGTGCAGTGGCGGCTACTTCAGCGATAGCCCTCTGGTGCGTCAAAGCAAAACGTGATAGGAAAAAGGATAATGAGTAATTCTATGCAGTGTCGTGATTGTACGACACTGTCTTTCATCTCCCTAGTATGGGATTTCACGCTGCTGATAGTGGACAGAGATCCATTTCAGCGTTGTAAATTCTTCCAGGCTCCAGTCGCCATTCAATCGGCCCATACCGGATTTCTTTTCACCACCGAAAGCGACAATCGGTTCGTCGTTGATCGTAATGTCGTTCACATGAACCATGCCGGTGTGCACTTTCTTGGCTAATTGAACACCGCGTTCACCGTCGGATGTATGAACAGCACCGCTCAATCCGAATTCGGTGTCATTGGCGATTTTGATTGCCTCTTCGTCTGTTTCAAATGTCATCACACTGACAACCGGGCCGAACAGCTCTTCTTGGGCCACAGCCATGTCCGAGGTTACATCAGTCAATATGGTTGGTTCCACCATATTGCCGGAGATGTCGCCTTTCAAAATTGGCGTAGCACCTTGTTCGATCCCTTTATCAATAATGGCTTTAAGGTTTTCTGCCGCGCCTTCATTCACAACAGGGCCAATGACGGTGTCCGGATCCCGCGGGTCACCGGTTTTGAGTGATGCAATTTTCTCCTTATATTTCGTGATGAATTCGTCGTAAATGGATTGATGCACAATGATGCGGTTAGCGGACATGCAGATTTGCCCCTGATGTGTAAACCGGCTGAATGCTGCTGCCTCAACTGCGTAATCAACGTCGGCATCATCAAGGATAATGAACGCGCTGTTGCCGCCTAATTCCAGTATCGGCTTTTTGAAATGTTTCACTGCTAACTGGCCGATATGGCTGCCGACTTTGGTTGAGCCGGTAAACGATATGATTCTTGGTATCGGGTGTTCCACAAAAGTGTCCCCGATTTCGTTGATATCTGTGACAACGACGTTAAACAAACCTTTTGGGACGCCTGCTTCTTCAAAAATTTTAGCAATCAGTGTTCCACCCATAATAGGCGTTTCCTCATGCGCCTTTAGCACAACACCGTTGCCAGCACCGATTGCAGGAGCAACCGATTTGATGGATAGGAAAAATGGAAAATTAAACGGGCTGATGACTCCGACAACACCCGCTGGCATCCGATATAGACGGTTTTCCTTTCCATTTTCCACGGAAGGCAGAATTTTACCTTCCTTATTTAGCGGGAATGTCGCGGCTTCCTTGATCATGTCTTTAACAAGCCCGATTTCAAACGCGGCTTTTAGGCGTGTTCCGCCAAGTTCGTCAATAATGATATCAGTGATGTCCTCTTCATGCTCCTCAATGTACGTGACGGCATTTTCGAGCGTGTCACGCTGCTTGTAAGGGTTGATCTGGTTCCATTCATCCATTGCATCTTGAGCAGATTTGTAAGCTTCATCGACATCCTCTGTGGTGGCCATTTTGAATTGCGTGATACGCTCGCCATTGTATGGATTTTTATCAGTTAACGTATTGTTGCTTCTACCGTCGCGCCAAGTACCGGCAATATACTGTTTGTTGAGAGAATTGATGTTTGTCATAATGTGCCTCCAAGTTGTTCTATACAAGCGTGATTCATCTTTTAGGATATACCAATTTAAGCATTTTAATTGTGACAGAGACAGACAAAATCAGGTACTTGAACAAGCGTTTTTCGTTAATAAAGGGACATCACTGCTTTATCCCGACTTCAACAGACAGTAAGACCCCGCTTTATTCTCTATCCATTCTTCCTTTCCACTGCGGCAAATCCCTGCTTAAGATCCTGAATCAGATCATCCGCATGTTCTATCCCTACTGACAGCCGCAAAAGTTCGTTGGTCAGGCCGTATGAATTGCGCACGTCTACGGGAATTTCAGCATGTGTCTGTGTTGCCGGATAGGTGATCAGGCTTTCAACACCACCAAGGCTTTCAGCAAATGTGAGCACATTTAATGCCCGTAGAAATGGCACCACACGATTTTCATCTTTTAGGAAAAAGCTTAGCATACCACCCTTGCCTGGATAAAGTACGTTTCTGACGAGCGGCTCAGATTCAAGATATTCCATAAGTTGTTTTGCATTCTGTTCGTGCTGGCGCATGCGGAGGGGCAGGGTTTTCATGCCACGCATGACAAGCCAGCAGTCGAATGGTGACAGAGTTGATCCTGTTGAATTGTGGATATAAGCGAGCTCTTCACTTAATTCCATTCCTTTGGACACAACGACACCGGCCAGGACGTCATTGTGCCCGGCAAGATACTTGGTGGCGCTGTGGATCACGATGTCAGCCCCCTCATCAATCGGTTTTTGAAGGTAAGGCGTATATACCGTGTTGTCCACGATAAAAAGCAGATTATTCGCTTTGGCCACACTCGAAACAGCTGTCATATCAATGTTTGTCATGAGCGGGTTCGTCGGAGTTTCGATATAGATCGCTTTCGTGTTTGACTTGATTTGCTTTTGCAATTCGTGCGCATCGCTGCCAATCCAGTATGTAAATGCAAAGCCCTGCTTTTGTTCGAGCAAATCAAAATAGCGATAGGATCCGCCGTAAACATCACGACAAGTTATGACATGATCCCCGCTTCTAAACAGCGAAAATACAAGCTGAATCGCACTCATTCCGGAGCTTGTGGCAAATGCTTTGTCGCCATTTTCAAGGTTGGCCATTGCTTCTTCAAAAACATCCCGTGTTGGGTTGCCCGTCCGCGTATAATCGTAGCCATTGCCATGCCCAATCTCGTTGTGTCTGTAGGAAGTGGATAAGTAAATCGGGGTGCTGACCGCTTTTAATGCTTCTTCTTTCCGGTTGCCGATCTGGGTAAAAACTGTTTCACTATGGTGTTTCTGATAGGACATGATATCCCTCCTCCGATATGTAGTAAAGCGCCATAAATCAAAAAAACCTCTTCCGGATAAGAAGAGGGTAAACAAGTACCTGATGCTTCTTATCTAAAAAGCTTGACGCTTACTGGAATTGGCACAGTACTTTTGAAGTCTGTTGCCGAGGCTTCACAGGGCCAGTCCCTCCACCTCTCTGGATAAGAAAAAGAATCACTATGAAATTGAATAATTATATCCAATTTACAGCGGAATTTAATTGCTGTCAACAGTTTTTCTGGATTCGGCCATATTTCTAACCGCGCGGATCATGCTGCTTCTTTTCCGAATATTTACTTTTTTACCGGACTAGCTTACAATAAAATGAAGAGGTGGTACCCCTGGGCGTTGTGACAGTAGGCTTTGACGGCACCCTGTATCAGGGCAATTCATTTAAAGTGATGTTTCAAGCAGCAAATAAATCATTTGGCTGGAAACAGTGGAGCGTGGTTGGAACAGGTATTGTTAAAGCGGCAGCTGGAGGTCTGATTAAAGGCAAAAATGCGTTTCGCATGCGATTTTTTAAAGCTTTTGCGAAGTCGTTTAAGGGCATGACGCAAACCGAACTTAATGCGTTTTTTCAGAAACGTGTTGCGATGGGTACAAAGGATGCCCATTATGACTTGATTCATAAATTCACGAGCATGAATGCCAGAAGGGGCTGGGCAATCTGACTGGAGACGAGACGGAGGAAACATGGGCATATGCCGACAGTAAAAGTGATGTCCCATTGTTTCAGTTTGTCAAATATCCGATTGTCGTGAACCCGGATGAAGACATGAGAAAGATAGCTGCGAATGGAGGATGGGTGTTGTTTGGCTGAATAAGATACGGGCATAAAAGAGACGTTTGATGTTGGCGGATACTAGATGTTTACAGCCAGCAAAATTCTTGAAGAACTTGTTTAGGATCTGTGCACTCAAGTAATCTGGATTTATGGATTTTGTCTCTTTCAGTAAAGATTACTATTATTTATCTTACAGTTGATATAAATTACGACACAACCCAGAAGTTAGCGAGAATCTCTAACCACGCAGCTGGAATATACTCGCTTTCCGTGGGCTCACCACGAGCCTCCTCGCTCGCA
>NZ_AGAV01000017.1 GCF_000224785.1 Lentibacillus jeotgali
GAATGTGAAGCGAAAGGGTACCATTACTGGAGCTTGTAATTATGTGCCGCTTTTTTGACCTCCGTAATGGAAGGGGATGTTCTGTCTCTCAATAAGTCGATTTTCGGCCGCCGCCGAAAATCCTCGACTATCCAAAACCCTTCTTTCTCCTATAATCGAATCTAACCTGTAAAAAGGGGCATGGCATTACAAAAAATTTTTTGTTTTCCATGCCCCTTTTTTGCGTTTCATTTCGATTATAGGGGTGAAGGGAGGTGAGCAACATGGCCGAACAGCAAATGGTCAGCTCGCGACTGCGTCTCATCCTGGATGATGGGATAGACGAAATGTCCGGGAAGCAGCTTTTCAAAACGAAAGGCTTCAACAATGTCAAAACACAAGCAACCGCCGATCAGCTTTATGCGATCGCAACGTCGGTTGTAGGGCTGCAGCAGCGCCCGCTGGTAGATGTGGAACGTAATGACAGCTCCGAAATCACCGCAGGCGCATAAGTCATGGGGAAGTTTTTGCAGGTGGCAGAACTATAGGGGGGATTCGGGAAACCACGAATCATAGTTCTGCCGGGGATCTGAATGTCTTGACTTAGTACGAGGAGGAGGTGACAAAATGAAAAAGCTTGAATTGAAATTTTTGAACGAAGACGGCAAGACCGTCACATATTCATTGGAACAGCCGGTCGAGCCGGCCGATCCAGCAGCCATTAAAGCTGCAATGGACGACATCATCAATCAGAATGCGTTCACATCATCAGGTGGCGATGTCGTATCCATCAAAGAGGCGCGGATTGTTGAACGGACGGTTGAGGAGATTGAGTTGGTATAGTGAAGGGGCGGCATCAAGGGACGCTGAATCATTCAGCGTCCCTTGATGTTTTTGGAAGGGCGAGCTTTTGACTTGTGCGAGGGCGTGGTCAACTCATGCGGGAGCACTCCGAACTCGTGCGGGAATGGTTCAAACTCGTGCGATGGAAGCAGTAACTTGTGCAGGGTCGCGCCAAACTTGTGCGAGCGGCGCGTCAACTTGTGCAGGGTCGCGCCAAACTTGAGCGAGACCCGCATCAACTCGTGCGGGAACACTTCAAACTTGTGTGGGAGTGCATCGAACTAGTGCGAGAGTGCGCCAAACGTGTGCGGGAACGCCCCCAACTCGTGCGGCAGTAGCATGCTTAAAACGATTATCTTATCTGATCGCGCAACTTATTCACTAATCGTACCACATGCGAACCGGTCACCGGCATCGCCCGACGGCTGTGATTTTCCATCATCTTTACCTTGGTGGATGACCAGTGCCCTTCCGCCATCGCCAAGCAGTGAATTATCTTGTCCTTTTTCCAATGTTACATCTTCTGCGACATAAGACATTTTTACAGTACCATCTTCGCCAACGGTAATGTTTGGCATGTCTCCCGCATGCGGTCCTTCTGATGTATCAAACCCATGCTTGGTATTACCGGGATTGAAGTGTCCGTCTGCCGATTTGAAATCGGGTGCTTCACATGTGCCTTTTTCATGTATATGGAAACCGTGTGTTCCTTTTGGAATATTTTCTCCGTTAAGGGTTACTTTGACACCTTCCGATACTTGTTCTAACGTGGCAGTGCCGGCTGATTCACCTTCTCCGCTTTGTAAATCTACTGTAACGGCTTTCTGACTGGCGTTCTCATTTTGGTTGCTTGATCCACCCATGTTATTCTGTTGGTCTGAATCGGTATTGTTATTTCCGCCGCAAGATGCTAGCGCAAAAGTAACTACCAACAGCACTAGAAGGAATATCCAACGTTTCATTCAGATTCTCCTTTCCCAATTTTCTCACTATCAATTTAACCGGGAAATCTATCTGCTAAACGATTATAGCAACAATTCATCCGAAAATACTATTATGGTTCGAATGTCCTCCCTGGTCAGAGTACGGGGGCTTTTTATGTCCCGGGAATAGCTCCTAATCGTGCTAGAACGTGTCCAACTCGTGTGGGAGCAGTACAAGCTTGTGCGACAACATCTTAAACTTGTGCAGGAGTGGCTCCAACTTGTGCGAGAGCAGCCAAAACCTGTGAGAGAACAGCTCCAGCTCGTGCGGAAATGGCCACAACTTGTGCGAGAGCACCCCAATTCTGTGCCAGAGCAGCCTTAACCTGTGCGAGAACACCCAAAACTTGTGCAAGCGCAGTCCCAATCGTACAACACGCACCACGCGCACCTCAAACCCGATAGCTCTCCGACATCTCAATAAACTCTCTCACCGCATATGGCATATATTTATCTTTATTCCAGACCATGCCGAGCTCCAAATTAATGACAGGCTGGGCGAAAGGGATCGCTGTTAGCTGATCATTATCAATATTGCTGCTGATGCGGCTTGGCAGCAGGGTGCTTCCCAGTTTGGCTTCAACCATTTCAATCATAAAATCTTTCTGCGAGCTTTCGCAGACGACTTTCGGGTCAAATCCGTAATAGGCGCAGGCCTCCATAATCCGGTCATGCAGTGAAAAATCATGGCGGTATAAAATAAGCGGTTCGTGTTTGATAGCGTCAAATGTAATTGTCGTCTCACCAGCGAGCGGGTTGTTTTTATGTACCATAAGCACCAGAGGATCTTTTAATAGTTGAATCGTTGCAAGGTTTTCCTCCCTTGCCGGGGTGTTGCAGATCAGCCCGATGTCAAGTTCGCCATCACTGACGCCCTGTCTGATGGCGTTCGAGCCGACTTCAGTCAGTAACAGATCAATCGATGGATAAGTTTCTTTGTAGCGGCTGATATATGGTGCGAAAAACGCAGCGCCGATGATCGGGGGGATGCCGATTTTGATTTCGCCTTTCTTTAAATCAATCACATCATCCATTTCAGATGTGAGATTTTCAAATGAATCGAGGACTTTTCGCACGCTGACTAAAAAAGCTTCTCCCGCATCGGTCAATTTCAGCTGATGCGCGCTGCGGTCAAACAGCGGTGCACCCAATTCAGTCTCAAGGTTTTTGATCGTTTTGCTCAGCGATGGCTGCGAAATATGAAGCGTTTCAGCCGCCCGTGTGACATTCGATTGCCGTGCAACTTCTGCAAAACAAGTCAATTGCCTGATGTCCATATGAATCGCCGCCCTTCATATATCAATGGTTAAGCCTATTATACGTCAAGGTATAGCTAAAAGGAATAGTGTTCATGCAAAACATGTATTTTAGTTTTTGCCCGGGCCGTATTAAAATAAAGAAAAGCACAAAGGGGAGGAATCAGGGATGACAGACTATATCAAATCGGGCAATCTGCAAGTCGCTAAAGAGCTTTATGATTTTGTCAATTCGGAGGCGTTGCCGGGAACTGGGCTGGACGAAGCAACATTCTGGCAGGACCTCGAAAAGCTTGTCGCTGACCTGACACCGAAAAATAAAGCAGTACTGGATGAACGGGAATCCATGCAAAAACAGATTGATACATGGCACAAGCTGAACAATGCATTTGATTTGGATACGTATAAAACATTCCTTGAAGATATCGGTTATTTAGAGCCTGAGGTGGACGATTTCAAGATTACAACTGAAAATGTTGATGAGGTCATCACCAGGCAGGCGGGGCCGCAGCTTGTTGTGCCGGTCGACAATGCGCGCTATGCCCTGAACGCTGCCAACGCGCGCTGGGGTTCACTTTATGATGCATTGTATGGTACCGATGTAATCAGTGAAGAGGACGGTGCTGAGAAGTCTGGTCCGTACAATCCTGTCCGCGGCGAAAAAGTGATCGCATTCGCCAAACGCTTCCTTGATGAGCATACACCACTTGAGAATGCCTCACATAAAGACGCCATCACGTATACGGTCAATGATGGCAAACTCAGCGTGACACTTGAAAGCGGCCAGACGACCATTCTTAAAGATGGGGAGCAATTTGCAGGCTATCAGGGCTCCGCTGAGAAACCTGATGCGATTTTGCTTGAGAACAACGGCATGCACATTGAGATACAGGTTGATTCGGATCATCCGATTGGCAAAACGGATCCAGCCGGTGTTAAAGATGTTTTTCTGGAGTCGGCCACAACAAGCATTATGGATTGCGAAGACTCGGTCGCTGCAGTTGACGCTGAAGATAAGACGCTCATTTACCGAAACTGGCTCGGTCTGAACCGTGGCGATCTGACAACGACCTTTTCGAAAAACGACAAAGACGTCACACGTCAATTGAATCCTGACCGTACGTATACGGCTCCGAATGGCGGCGAGATCAGTCTGAACGGCCGTGTGCTCATGTTCGTGCGTAATGTCGGTCACCTGATGACGAACAGCGCGATTCTCGATGAAAATGGCGACGACGTGTTCGAGGGTATTATGGATGGTGTGTTTACGAGCCTGATGGCAAAGCACAGTCTGCTCGGCAACGGCCCGTATCAAAATTCCGAGACCGGCTCTGTTTACATTGTGAAGCCAAAAATGCACGGATCAAAAGAAGCAGCGCTTGCCAATGAACTATTTGCACGTGTAGAGGATATGCTCGACATGAAGCGCAACACGCTGAAGATCGGTTTGATGGATGAAGAGCGCCGCACGACCTTGAACCTGAAAAATTGCATTCATGAGGTGTGCGAACGCGTCGTATTCATCAACACCGGATTTCTTGATCGCACGGGTGATGAAATCCATACCTCTATGGAGGCAGGCCCAATGATCAAGAAAGGCGACATGAAAGCATCAACCTGGTTGAACGGCTATGAGAAAAATAATGTCGCGGTCGGTCTTGGTGCCGGTTTGAAGGGGAGAGCGCAAATCGGCAAAGGCATGTGGGCAATGCCTGACTTAATGGCGGCTATGCTTGAGCAAAAAATCGGCCATTTGAAAGCAGGCGGGAACACAGCATGGGTGCCATCACCAACGGCAGCAACCCTGCATGCGCTGCACTACCATCAGGTGGATTTGAAAGAAGTCCAGGCGGAAATTGAGGAAAATCTGCAGGACTACCGTGATGATATATTGCAGCTTCCTGTTGCGGTCGATAAGAATTGGTCAGCTGACGAAATTCAGGAGGAAATGGACAACAGCTGCCAGACACTGCTCGGCTATGTTGTGCGCTGGGTTGAGCAGGGCGTCGGTTGTTCAAAAGTCCCTGACATTAATGACGTTGCACTGATGGAAGATCGCGCGACATTACGCATCTCCAGCCAGATGCTTGCCAACTGGCTTTATCATGACATCTGCACCAAGGAGCAGATGATGGACACATTGAAGCGGATGGCCAAAGTGGTTGACAGGCAAAACGCAGGCGATGCTGCGTACCGTCCTATGGCGAACAATTTTGATGACTCTGTTGCGTTCCAGGCCGCATGTGATCTGGTGTTTAAAGGCCATGAGCAGCCAAGCGGTTATACAGAGCCAATTTTGCATAAGCGCCGGCTGGAAGCGAAGGAGAAGGAAGCAGTGAATACGGCGAAATAAATGTTAGCAGGAAAATGAGAGGCGATTATGAGGGGCCTCTCAATTTCCTGCTGTTTTTTGTGGGGTGATTGAGGTGCTCGGGCCGAGCGGGCAGTCGATCAAGTGGGGCCTTGACGAGGACTTCTCGGATTTCGCGCGAGGACGGCATGAAATCGCGCGGTGTCCATGGTTTTTCGCGCGGCGATGGCATGAAATCGCGCGACGCCCCCGAATTTCGCGCGAGGATGGCATGAAATCGCGCGACGTCGCCGAATTTCGCGCGAGGATGGCATGAAATCGCGCGACGCCCCCGAATTTCGCGCGAGGACGGCATGAAATCGCGCGACACAGCTCAAACTCGTGCGACAGCAGCTCAAACTTGTGCGGAAGCAGCGCCAACTCGTGCGACAAGATCATTAACTTGTGCGGGAGCAGCTCAAACTTGTGCAACAACAGCACCAACTTGTGCAAGAACAGCTCAAACTCGTGCAACAGCACCACAACAAGCCACACCCGCCGCATTTGTCGAACAAAGGCGCAGAAACTCGTACCCTGTCAATTTTTGCATAATTAAAAAAATAACATTGACTTTCCTATATGACACTGGTTAACTATAGACAACATCACACATCCAAAGCGATCATGATAACAAAATTTGACGTTTACTAAGGAAAGGGGGATTCCCATATGAGCACATCAATAATCGAAGCGGTTGTGCCGAAAGACCAAATCAAACAGAACGAATCAGACCATCCGTTGGGGAATGGTGCCCGGCAGACAATCGAAGCCCGTTCCGAAGACGATATAGCGAATGTGCTTCGATACGCGAACGATCACAATCGAACTGTAAACATCATATCCGGCGGTACGAAGCGGGGTTATGGTGGGACGATAAAAGAGGCGGACATTTTACTGTCGCTCGCGCACTACAAAGGGATTGTCGAGCATTCGGTCGGTGACTTGACGCTGACCGTCAGACCTGGAACGACCATAAAGGAAATTTCCGATCAATTGGCGGAAAGTGGGCAGTGTTTGGCGCTTGATCCGTCGTGGCCGGAGCTGGCGACGATTGGTGGCGTTATTTCCGCAAATGAAAGCGGTCCCAAAAGGCTGCTTTACGGATCAGCGAGGGACCACGTCATTGGCACGCGGATTGTTTACGCGGATGGTCGTGTCATCCGTACGGGCGGCAAAGTGGTAAAAAACGTGGCGGGTTATGACATGAACAAACTGTTTATCGGTGCGATGGGGACACTGGGCGTCATCAGTGAAATCACGCTTAAATTGCGGCCGCTCCCGAAATATGAGGCCCTGTCACTGCTGCATTTCCCAGATGGCTATGAGCAGGCTATTCACGACTTTGCAAAACGTATCCTGGACTCGATGATGGAACCGGTATCGCTTGAAGTACTAACACCAGCAATGGCAGAAAAATTAACCGGTAAACGGCTTGATACGTTGGCAATTGCGTTTGAAGATCAGGAAAAAGCTGTCATTCAGCAGGAAAAATGGGTGACGGAGCACTTGCCACCGGATGTCGAGCAAACAGTCTTGCATGAACAGGAAGCAGTCGAATGGTGGGAGGCGTTCCGGCGTCAAGGCCCGAACGGTCATAACGATGGCGCAGACGACCCCAAAACACAGGCCGCATTGAAGATCGGCAGTCTGCCTTCAGACGTACCCGGCAATTTGAAAAAGGCAGAAGAACTTGCTGAAACTCATCATGTTTCCGTGGAAGCACATGGCGGCGCCGGGCACGGGATTTCGCGCGTCTATATCAACGGATACGCAGAGGATGTTATCACCCTCATAAAAGCGCTAAGGTCAGAAGCAGAAAAGAAGCATGGGTACGTTGTTTGCACTCATTTACCTTTCGCGCTGAGGGAAGAAGCTGATGTGTGGGGCGAAAAGCCTGCTTATTTTCCATTATTAGATGGCGTTAAACGGGCGAATGATCCGAAAAAACGTTTAAACCGGCAGCGGTTTGTAGGAGGGATTTAAATGAGCATTGGTTTAGTCAACATGCTGAGTGGCGGCAAGTCTAATAGTGAAGCTGCCGCTGTTGCTACGAAAGAAAATAAAATGGATCCGGCATGCCAGTCGAATCCGCTTGGCAACTACATCTGGGATGATGTACCGGATGCGACGAAATGGGCTGACTGTGTTCACTGCGGCATGTGTCTGGAAGCATGCCCGACGTATCAGGAAACGGGTGAGGAACAGAATTCACCACGGGGTCGGGTTTACTTAATTAAATCGGTAGCAGAAGGCAAAATCAGTCTTGATGAGGCGTTTGCCGACCCAGTTTATAATTGCCTCGACTGCCGTGCCTGTGAAACCGCCTGTCCAGCAAACGTCCAGGTCGGCGGTCTGATTGAAGAAGCGCGCGGGCAAATCAATCAGTCAATGCCGTTGTCAGGGATCTCCGGTACATTTAAAAAGACGGTTTTGAACCAATTTTTCCCGAATAAGAAGCGGATGGAAAAACTGGGCGGTCTGATGCGGTTTTATCAGCAGAGCGGTCTGCAAAAGGTGGCTCGGAAAACAGGTGTCCTCAATGTAATGCCGGATCACTTAAAAGATATGGAAGCCACACTTCCGAAAGCAGGAAAGCCGATTTTGGGCAGGTATCCTGAAGTCATTCCGGCAGAGGGTGAGACAAAAGGGCGCGTTGCTATCCTGACGGGCTGCATCATGGACATTATGTTTAATGACGTGAACAAATCGACTGTCCGCGTGTTAACGCACAATGGATTTGAGGTGGGGCTGCCGCCTGATCAGGGCTGCTGCGGGGCGCTTCACATTCACGCCGGTGAGCGGGATTCGGGGAAAGAACTTGCCAGGAAGAATATTGAGGCGTTCAAAGACTACGATAAAATTCTCGTGAACGCGGCAGGCTGCGGCTGTGCGCTTCAGGAATATGATGAACTATTCCGGAATGATCCGGAGATGCTGCCGCTCGCTGAGGAATTTTCCGAGAAGGTTGAGGATATCACCAAGTTTCTGTACGACAATGATTTCAAACGGCCTCACTCTGAAGTTGATACAACCGTGACGTACCATGATGCGTGTCATCTGGCGCACGGCCAGGGTGTTCGATCTGAACCGCGGCAAATTTTAAATGACATTCCGGGCGTTGAGGTGGTTGACTTGCCTGATGCGGACCGGTGCTGCGGCAGTGCGGGCATCTATAATCTGACCCATCCCGAGATGGCCGGAAAGCTGCTTGACCGCAAAATAGATGACATACCGGATAACATTAATATGATTTCGATGGGCAACCCCGGCTGTATGCTGCAGATTGCGATGGGTGTGCAAAAATACGGCCGAAAAGAAAAAGTCGTTCATACCATTCAGCTCCTTGATTGGGCCTATGAGAAAGATAAGCAGAAAATGCATGAATACGAATTATAGGAAACATACAGAAAGCGGGTGACAAGGATGTTTCGAAAAAAGCGAGCCAAGCAAAAGCCGGATGCAGCCGTAAAGAAGTTAATGGATATTGTCGGTGAAGAAAATGTGCTCTATTTGAAGGAAGATCTCCTGTCCTATGAGTGTGATGGGTATACACTGGAACGGGGCATGCCAAGAGCGGTCGTGTTTGTCCGGAACACACAGCACGTTTCGGATGTCGTCAAACAATTGAATGAACGGGAGATTCCCTACATTGCGCGCGGTGCTGGCACAGGTTTGAGCGGCGGTGCGACACCAAGGGGCGGCGAAGTGATCATCAGCCTTGTCCGGATGAAGCAGCTGCTCCACCTTGATCTGGAAAACCGCCAGGCTGTTGTCGAACCAGGGTATATTAATTTGAAGCTGACCCAATCGATTTCCGATAAAGGCTACTATTATGCCCCGGACCCATCAAGTCAGTATGCCTGCACAATCGGTGGCAATGTTGCTGAGAACTCCGGTGGTGCGCACTGTCTGAAATACGGTGTCACGACCAATCATATTTTGGGTCTTGAAGTGGTTCTGCCAAGTGGTGAGATTATTGAAATTGGCAAAAGCGGTGTGCCGGATCAGCCGGGGTATGATCTGCTCGGTCTCCTCACCGGATCGGAGGGGACGCTTGGCATTGTGACAAAGATTACCGTGAACATATTGAAAAACCCGGAAGGCAAGAAAACGGTCCTAGCTTATTTTGACGATATCGATGATGCCAGCCAGGCGGTGTCGGACATTATCGCAACAGGCATCATCCCGGCGGCGCTCGAGATGATGGATGAAATCGCGATTGAAGGTGTTGAGGCATCGGCCTATCCAGTCGGACACCCGAGTGACATTGCGGCATTTTTGCTGATTGAAGTGGATGGCATTCAAGCCGGGATTGACGATCAGATCGATGATATTTTGACGGTGTGCAAAAGCAATCATGTGCGCAACGTAAAGGTGGCCAAAGACGAGGCGGAGCGAAGCATGTGGTGGGCCAACCGCAAAATGGGTTTCGGCGCGATGGGGGCAATTTCGCCGGACTACCTTGTCCAGGATGGCGTCATTCCAAGGACCCGACTGCCTGAAGTACTCGCACGCATCAACGCCATTAGCCGCAAGTATGAACTGCGGATTGCGAATATTTTCCATGCAGGTGACGGGAACCTGCACCCGCTCATCTTGTTTGATGCGAGCGTCCCCGGTGAGAGTGACCGCGCGTCCAAAGCGGGTTCGGAATGTTTGCAGGTGTGTGCGGATGTTGGCGGCTCGATTACGGGTGAACATGGTGTCGGCATTGAAAAGTCAGCTGAAATGCGCTTTATCTTCAGTGATGAGGAAATGGCAGCACAAACCGATATCCGGCATGTCTTCAATCCGGACGACCTGCTGAATCCGGGGAAATTGTTCCCTGAACCGGGCCGTTGTGTCGAAGTGAAGCATGATGAGAAAAAAGCAACCGTTTAAGATCATGGCTGTTTTCTAGGAGGTTGTTGATTTTGACAATTAATGCGACGGGGTGATAGGCAGGGTTGATTTTCGCTTTGGGCAGTCGCGAACCTTAGCGCAACGCTTCAGCTTCCTCGGAAGCAAAGACCGCTTCCTGCTCAGATCTTAAGCTGCCCGCTTCCCTGCAGGAGTCTCCTGCCTTTTGCTCCAATCAACGCCATGTCAGCGCAGTGTATTTTGTTTACGACATCTTGGTAAAACAAATATTTTATGACGGATAAACTAGGAGCGCGGTGATTTTTCGATTGAAAAACCTAAACTTAGATCGACTACGGGGGGGATTAATCGAAAGGCACAAAAGTTCGATTGATTACAAGGAATCCTCACGCGAAATTCAGAGGGTGTCGCGCGAATTCATGCCACCCTCGCGCGAAATTCAGAGAGCCACGCGCGAATTCATGCCACCCTCGCGCGAAGTTCAGAGGGGTGTCGCGCGAATTCATGCCACCCTCGCGCGAAATTCGGAGAGCCACGCGCGAATTCATGCCACCCTCGCGCGAAATTCAGAGCGCCGCACGATCTTGTGCCAGCATCACGCATTCGAACAACACAAAAGCTCGAGTGGGAGAAAACCGAGTTATCGGGGCACAGAATGCAAGCCCGCTATGGGACAGCGAGCCTAAGAGCCCCCATCTCGAGCGTTCTCTGCGAACAAGGAAGCTCGCCAGCCGCCCTAAGGTGTGCGAAGTGTATTTCCGAAGCGGTGATATCGCACACATTTTTTACTACGTCGCAGTTAATCTCAACTGCGAGGGTTCACGCGCAACAAAATTAACGTAAAAAAGTCAGTGTATAAAACATTGAGATCGGCGTCTGGCCCATCTCAATCACAAGGAGTGGATACAGTGAAATTTACTAGATTCAAACCAAAAGGCGTACAAACCATTTTACAGGGCATCATAACAGACCGCGGCATCCAGCAAATCGAAGGCGATATGTTTACCGATTGGGAGAGAACAGGCGGAATCTATCATCCCGATACGATCGACATTTTGGAACCAATTACACCACGGCATGTGATTGGTATTGGGGCAAACTATGTTGCAAAACCAAGTGATCTGCCCGCTGAAGCGCCTGAGTTGCCAGTGTTTTTCTACAAACCGGTTTCATCGGTTGTCGGAAGCGGCGAATCCATTGTTATTCCACAAGGGATCAGCGAAGTGAAATTTGAGTCAGAACTGGCGGCCGTCATTGGGAAAACGGCCAGCAATATCGCAGAGGATAACGTGATGGATCATATTTTTGGCTATACCGTGGCCAATGACGTGACGGCACCGCAATATTTTCATGACGACGGCCATTGGATGGTAGGTAAATCATTCGATACGTTCACACCACTTGGCCCCTGTATTGAAACTGAATTTGATCCGGACAATGCACGCGTTGAAGCATATTTGAATGGCGAAAAGAAACAGGACAGCCCGACAGCGAACATGATCGTCTCCATGCGAAAAATGATTGCTTACCTGTCCGGCGTAATGACACTGGAACCTGGCGATGTCATTTTAACCGGAAGCCCGCTTGGAGCGGAGATGATGAAAGCCGATGATAAAATCGTATGCAGCATTAACGGCATCGGAGAGCTTCATAACCCTGTCGAACAAAAAGTGCGTGTACAGCAACATTGACTGTCTGTACGCATATGAACGCGTACCGACGTCATGCTGCTGTTTGCGATATAAACGATCATCAGTAGGGGTTTTTACCCTTTTCACTGATGGTTAGTTGAACGAATTGACCATTAGATGCGGGTTAAAAATTAAAAAGGGAGGAATTTACCTTGGGAACTGGAACCTTAGCCTTTCTTGCGTTGCTTCCGATTATTGCAGTCGCTGTATTTCTGGTAGGTCTTAAATGGCCCGCAAGTAAAGCCATGCCGATTTCCTACATTGTAGCTGTACTGCTCGCGCTCTTTGTTTGGGATGTGGCGTTTCCGCAGGTCGCTGCTGCTTCTGTCAACGGTCTGATCGTTGCTGTTACGCTCTTATTCATTATTTTCGGTGCGATTCTGCTCTTGAACACCTTACAGGAAAGCGGTGGGCTTCATACGATTCGGCGCGGTTTCACAGATATCACGCCGGACCGCCGGATACAGGTTGTTATTATCGCCTGGCTGTTCGGATCGTTTATTGAAGGGACTGCAGGTTTTGGAACGCCAGCAGCTGTTGCCGTACCGCTAATGGTCGGACTCGGCTTTCCAGCGATGGCAGCTGTTGTCTCCGGCATGGTGATTCAAAGTACACCCGTCTCATTCGGTGCGGTTGGCACGCCGATCGTTGTCGGGGTGGGATCAGGCGTTGAACCGCTGACCCAGGTATCCGACGTGTCAAGTTTCGTATTTGGGCTTGCCGGAAAAGTCGCCCTGCTCCACACGTTGGCGGGGATTTTAATACCGTTGTTTTTAGTGGGACTCCTGACCCGGTTTTTCGGGAAAAACAAATCGTTCAGTGAAGGGCTTCAGGTATGGAAATTCGCGATTTTCGCCGCGCTTGCCATGACGCTTCCGTATTTACTGGTTGCTTACACGATGGGTCCGGAATTCCCGGCCATGTTCGGCGGATTGATTGGTCTGGCAATTGTCGTTCCGGCCGCGAAAAAAGGTTTCTTAATGCCGAAAGAAGGTGAAGAATGGGATTTCGAACCAAAAGACCGCTGGGACCCGCTTTGGAATGGCAAGGTGGAGCTGAAGCACAGTGATGTCAATGCCGGAAAAATCAGCATGTGGCGCGCATGGGCACCATATGTGCTGATCGCCGCTCTATTGATTATATCAAGGCTGACGGTCGTCGGCGACTGGCTAAAATCGGTGAATCTGACGCTGCCAAACATTTTCGGTACAGAAATCACAGCTGAATGGGAAATTCTCTATTCACCAGGGTTCATTTTCATCGTTGTCGCTGTGCTGACATACTTTATGCATAGCATGAAACCAAATGAATTTGCCACCGCCTGGAAGGATTCTGGGAAAAACATGATCGCAGCCAGTACAGCACTTGTTTTCACGGTGCCAATGGTGCAAGTGTTTCTGAACACGGACGGCGGAGCAGCTGGTTTCCAGGAGATGCCGCTTATCCTCGCTGAAGCCGCAGCTGATTTAGGAGGCACCATGTATCCGATCTTCGCCACATTTATCGGCGGACTTGGTGCATTTGTGGCCGGCAGTAATACAATCAGCAACATGATGTTTTCCCTTTTCCAGTACGGTGTCGGCGAAAATATCGGCGGCAGCGCGACATGGATGGTTGCCCTGCAGGCGGTAGGTGGAGCAGCCGGGAACATGATCTGTGTGCATAACGTCGTCGCCGCATCAGCTGTCGTCGGCCTTGTCGGCAAGGAAGGCCACGTCATTCGGAAAACACTGATCCCGTTTGCCTATTATGCACTGCTCGCAGGCTCGATCGGCTACTCAATTATGTGGACCGCCGACAAAGGCATATTCAACCTCGGCTCGATTCTGGCCGTGATCATCTGGGGCATTGCCATTTACGTTATTGCAACGAATAAGAAGCGATTGGCTGCGCTTGATCGGAAAAATATTGCTTAGATAGTGGGGATTTCGGAATAAGGAGCAGTCCTGTCTTGTGGCGGGGCTGTTTTCTATTGCTGATAGACCTCGACTCGTGGGGGAAAGGCCTCGACTTGTGCAACAGCTCTATAAACTCGTGCGGGAGCGGGCTCAACTTGTGCGACAGCTCCAAAAACTTGTGCGGGAAAGACCTCAACTTGTGCGACAACCCAGAAACTCGTGCGGGAGTGACCTCAACTTGTGCGGCAGTTCCACAAACTCGTGCAAGAACAGCCCCAACTCGTGCAGCCGAACCGCCTCCTCTTGAATGGACAACTTTGGGGGCTTCGTATTTCCGGTTAACGTTATCTATCGACAGAAACCTGGTCTTGTAATCGACAAGACCAGGTGTTTTTTTGGTCTAAATCCATTTTTTCGATAAAAGACGAAAAAAGTACTAGGTAAAAGGATGTGAAATATGTAGAAATTTTGACAAAACAAAACTAAAGTTATATAGACTGCCACACTTCAACTTGATAGTCTATTAATAACATTTAAATTATTTAAATAATTATGGTTAATTTTCTAGTCGAAATTTTTATAAAAGCTTCATTGCTCCCTTCTCCCTGCTGAAAATAGATTTAACAGCAGCGTTAATAATTGTTGTAAACCGAATAACGGAAGGTGTTTTATATGAGAGGCCAACAGAACCGCAATAACAAATATGCACATGTGATCGTTAAGTTATTTGCTGTGATTTACGTGTTATTTTGCACCGCTATCATGCTTACCTCACCAACGACTGCCTATTTTCAGGATTTTGAAACCGCTTCTGCAACCGTTTCAACTGCTGATGATTTTAATGATGGCCAAAAACAATCAGACAAGGATGGCACTGAAGAAAAGGGCCAACCTCAAGATCAAAACGAGACCGACCAGCAGGAAGCGACAAATCAGAATGAGCAGGACAAAAAGACAGAAAGCAATGATGAAGTCTCATCCTCAAATAAGAACATAAAAAAGGAAAAAGAAGAAACACCAGATCAATCCGAAGAAGAAGAAAAATCAGAGCAAACGCCAAAAACAGACAGTGAGAAAGCTGAAGAGGAGACAGGCGGTGAGAAAAAATCGAAAACTTCCGAGACCAATGCCGAAGAGACGTCAGAAGTAACAACGGAATCAAATCCGGATCGGAGTGATGACAAAGATGATGAAAAAAATCCTAAACGTGATTAACCACATTACCACGTTCCTTTTATTTGCTGTATTAATTGTAACCGTGCTGTTGGTAATATCCTTCAGAGCATCGGGAGGGGAAGCGGCCATTTTCGGTTATCAATTCAAGACAGTCTTGTCCGGCTCGATGGAACCTGAGATACAGACGGGGTCCATTATATCGATTGAAAAGGGCGGGGATATGAAACGTTTTGAAAAAGGTGATGTCATCACTTATAGAACACCTGAAGATATGCTCGTCACCCACCGAATCGCTGAGGTCATAGGAGATGGTGAGCAGTATATCACCAAAGGGGACAACAACGAGGGGGCTGATTTAGACCCGATTCTGGCGCAAAATGTTGTTGGAAAATATACCGGGTTCACGGTACCGTATATCGGTTATGTGATGAATTTTGCTAATACGTCACAAGGGGCTGCACTGATGCTTATCTTACCCGGGCTGTTACTGGTTGGCTACTCGGGCATTACCATCTGGCGTGCACTGAGGCAATTCGATGACTCAAAAGCGGCTGAAAAACATTAAAGACCGCTTTTAAGAAGGAGGATCATTGTTACCGGACTTTTTGTACAACCACACTTAAATCGTTTGTAACGCTGATAGATACCCATTCTATGAGGCGTTCAAATATAAACATCCCTGTATCAGAGGGAAAAATATAAAGGAGGCATTTATATGGGTATTAAGAAACAATTAGGCATGGGCGTCATGACAGCGGCGCTTGGTTTATCATTAGTCGGAGGGGGTACGTATGCATACTTCAGCGACAGCGAGACAACGAACAACACGTTTGCAGCAGGGACACTGGATCTGGCGGTAGAGCCGACACAAGTGATTGAAGTTGACAATATCCAGCCAGGTGACTCGATGACCCGCGATTTTGAGCTGCAAAATAACGGGTCACTCGCTATCGACAAGGTACTCCTGGAAACAAATTATGACGTGATCGATGCAGAAGGGGACAACAGTGGTGACTTTGGCAATCATATTGAAGTCGAATTTCTATACAACGCTGATAAGCTGGATGAAGTGATTTATCAGACAACATTAGCAGAACTGCAAAACATGTCACCTGAAGCGGTCAATGAGCATGTGTTCGATCCGTTGCTTGAAGATGGGCTTGAGCCGGGATCGCTCGATGATCTGGTTGTCAAATTCAATTTTGTCGATAACGGAGAAAATCAAAACCAATTCCAGGGCGACTCATTAGAGTTGGAGTGGACCTTTAATGCACAACAAGGATCAGGCGATGAAGAATAATTGATGTTAATAGAGCTGTGCCATAAGTCATGAAACCCGTTATGGCCAGCTCTTTCGTACCTTTTAAAAGAATCAAAACGAGAGGAGAGAATGAAGTGAAGAAACTTGTACAGTTGCTAAGTTACATGTTAGTGTTCGTTCTTCTCCTTACAACCCCGGTTTCGGCTCTAACACCATCATCATTAACGCAACAAGGAAAGAAACCTGTTGTACAGGATAATGCGAAGCAACAGATGGTTCAACAAATGGCGGCACAAATGACTCCTGAGGAAAAAATCGGACAGCTTGTGATGCCATCCACCCACGATAACGAACAGAGCATGCCCAATGAAGACACCAAGGAACTGATTCAAGAATACAAAGCTGGTTCTGTGATCATTTATGGAAACCGCGATGCCGAGACAACAGCTGAATACAATAATCAACTCCAGGAATGGGCATCGGAAACAAATACGGGCATCCCATTATTTTCAACGGCTGATCTTGAATACGGTGTCAATCAGCATGTGACAGATGCGACTGCCTTTCCACGCCAGATGGGGATTGCTGCGACAAGGGATTTAGAAGCTGCTAAAGAGATGGCAAGCGTGACGGCTGAGGAAATGAAAGCGGCAGGCTTTAACTGGAACTATTCCCCGCTTGCTGATGTGAACACAAATCCGAATAACCCAGTGATTGGTGTCAGATCATTTGGTGAAAACACAGACCTTGTTTCGGATATGACCGTTGCACAAGTAGAAGGCTATCAGGAAAACGGCGTATTATCGACGCCAAAACATTTTCCGGGACATGGTGATACGAGTCAGGACTCACACCATAATCTGCCTGCTGTAACATATGACCGGGAAACATTGGAAGAGGTTCATCTGCCGCCATTTCAGGCAGCCATTGACGCTGGGGCCGAATCGATTATGACCTCGCATGTCATCATTGAAGCGATTGACCCGGACCTTCCAGCAACATTGTCAAAAGATGTGTTGACCGGCCTGCTTCGTGAAGATATGGGCTTTGACGGGCTTATTGTAACCGATGCCATGTCGATGCAGGCGATCAAAGACAATTGGGGTGCAGGCGAAGCAGCCGTGATGACGATTCAGGCAGGTGCTGATATTGTCATGGCTACCGGCTCACTGGATGAACAAAAAGAAACGTTTGAGGCGCTTCTTTCAGCCTATGAATCTGGTGAATTGTCACAGGAGCGTGTTGACGAATCCGTGGAGCGCATTCTGGCCACAAAAGTGAGATATGGGCTTTTTGATAATCGTTATGTCGATCCGGGTGAAGCGACAGATGTCGTGAACTCGGAATCCCACAAGGAATTGGCAGAAAGCATGGCTCAAGACTCGATGACACTCGTGAAAAATGACGACACGCTGCCTTTTGATTCTGAATCCGATGAATCAACACTTGTCGTTGGTCCGGAAATCTATAACCAAAGTCATTACATTGAAGATATAGCTGACGCCGTTCAGGGGAAAACGAACGGGGAAGTTGATCATTACGTCACGTCCGAAGATCCTTCTGACAGCGAGATTGACGAAGCAGTCCAGCAAGCTGAACAAGCAGACCGGATCATCGTTTCAACATTCTCAGCAAGTGAACTTCCCGCAGGACAAAGCCAATTGGTTAAAGCCCTTGGCGAAACAGAAAAACCGGTTGCGTCGATTTCTTTAGGCCTTCCATACGACATTAAAGAGTATCCTGAGGTGGATGCCCATATTGCAACGTATGCGATTGAAAGGTGGGGATCGGCAGTCCCGGTCTCCTGGGAAGCTGCTGTTGATGTCATTTACGGTGCCAGTCCGGGTGGCAAACTTCCAGTAACCATTGAAGGACACTATGAATTTGGCCATGGGGAAAACTATGAAGCGGCGGCACCTGAAAGTGCAGGAGATATTAAAGCATTTGTTGATCAGCTGGAGGAAGAAGGCGCGTTTGAGAGTGACGTGGCACCGCGTGCTCTAAAGCGTCACCTGGATGCTGTCAGCCATTATGAAGAGCAGAAAGCCGATGAAAAAGTCATCAAACACATGCAAAGCTTTAAGGATCTGCTGGATCATCAGCAAACGCAGGAGCTGATGACCGAAGAAGCCTATAACCTGCTTCAATCGCAAGCTGATGCATTAATCGAGAAATGGGAAGCATTCGCTTTCGATTCAGAGCGGGCAATGGCTGATGTCGAGCATTTAAGTGAAGAGATTGGACCGCGAGCTCCCGGCAGTGAGGCTGAAAAAGAGGCTTCCGAGTATATAAAAGGTGAACTTGAAAAGCTGGGATACAGCACTTCCACACAAACATTTGAATTTAACGGCGGTGAACAACAATCACAAAACGTGGTTGCCATCAAGGAAGCCGAGGGCATTGAGAATCCTGAAATTGTTTATGCAACGGCACATTATGACAGTGTACCTGGTTCTCCGGGGGCGAACGATAATGGCTCGGGCACGGCTTCTCTGCTGGAATTGGCCAAGATCATGAAGGACAAGCCTGCGAACAAAGAAATCCGCTTCGTTTTCTTTGGTGCCGAAGAGGCTGGTCTCCTAGGCTCTCAGCATTATGTCAGTCAATTATCAGATGACGAGATTAATAGAAGCGCCGCCAATTTTAACATGGATATGGTTGGGACGGATTGGGATCCGGCTTCCCAGCTCCATGTCAGCACCGTTGATGGCGAATCAAATGCTGTATGGGAATCTGTTGATGCAGCGTCTGATCGATTAGGGCTGGAAGACGATCGATTGACGCTCCACCAATTAGGCAGGTCTGATCACGTTTTCTTCCATGAAGCGGGTATTGATGCCGCACTGTTTATCTGGATGGAACCAGGGACAGAGCCAGGGCAGGCAGGTATCGAACCATGGTATCACTCGGCTGGTGACACCATTGATCGGGTAGACCCTGAAAAAATTCAAATGGTTGGGGAGTTAATCAACTCAGCCATTTCCGATGTTCCCATCGAACAAGAGCAGGACACAGATATCGCCAGTTAATGGTAGAAAAAGCAGCCGTTCTTTCCGTAGGTAAATTTGTAAGAACGGCTGCTTCTTTATCAAATAGATAAATAAATTAGATTGATAGTTTTCTGATTTACTGGGAAAGGAGAAAGAAAATGTATCCAACAAAAAAATCATTTTTATATATGCTATTCTTTGCATTTATGCTAGCTGTTACAGCCATAATGCCTGTATCGGGGACAGTTCAGGCAAATGAAACACCTTATAATCCGGTTCCGTATGAAGACATTTACCCTATCCTTGAACAGCATGAAGAGGAAAGTGACCGTGTCTCAGTTGAAGTAATCGGTCAATCTGCATTGGGGCATGACCTGTACAGTGTGGTTATTTCTGAACCGGGGGACGATCTTGAAGAAATTAAAGAAAAGCGGGAGGAGATGATCGCGAACCCGGAAGATGCTAAGGATTTTATTGAAGAAAACCCTGACTTTAAAGTACCGTTCATGGTTAATGGCTCAATCCATGGGGATGAATATCCGGGCACTGATGCTGTATTGCAGCTGATTGATCGGTTTGCCTATGACGATGATGAAACAACAAAGGATATTCTTGACAACAACATTCTTGTTTTTAATGTCGTTAATAACCCCGACGGCCGTATTTTAGGAACGAGGCAAAATGGGGAAGGGTTTGATCTTAACCGTGACCACGTGACATTGTCACAACCGGAATCGGCAGTCAATGTTGATTTGATTACCGAATGGAATCCGATGGTATTTCTTGATTTGCATGGTTTCGTGAAGCGATCAGACGATAAGCCCGGCCTGATTGAACCGACAACTGGGCCGCACAATCCTAACTATGAACATGGCCTGTACCTAGAGTACGCCTTGGATCAGGCTAAGGCCATGGAAGGAGAAATCGTTTCAAACAGACAAGATTATGAAACTAGACTCTATCAAAATATGGAAGGCACCCATATTCCGTATCGAGACGCCGAGGATGGCTGGGATGATTACCCGCCAATTTTCACACCAATGTATGCGATGCTGCACGGGGCATACGGTCATACCCTTGAAACACCGACAAACAGTGTGGATGGTGTCAAGTGGCATTATGATGCGGTGATGGGCGCGTTGAAGTTTGCCTCAGAGAACAAAGTTGAGATGACCAACAATCAGCTGGAAATCTTCAGGCGGGGAATCCAATTTGATCACCCTGAACATGAAGATGGATTTTTCCCGAAAGCGTATGTATTGCCTGTTGATGAAACCGATCCGACGACAACTGAGAAGGCTATTAACAATCTGCTGAGACACGATGTTGAAGTAGAAAAAGCTGAAGCGCCATTTACGGTTGACGGTGAACAATATGATGAAGGAACGTTTATTGTGCCACTGGATCAGCCAAAGGCAGCTTTAGCGAATACGCTCCTGTGGGACGGCGAGGATATCAGTGATCAGGCGAGTGCCATGTATGATATTTCTGCGTGGAACTTACCGGAGCTATGGGGATTTGCTGCCATACCGACCGATTCATCGATAGATGTCCCGGTTGAAGAAGCGAAAAAGCTTGATATAGAGGGCGAATTAATCGGAGAAGGTCCGTATAAAGTGACGAACAGTTCGGTTGACGCTGTGGCACTTGTCAACAAGCTAATCCAGAGCAATCTATCAGTTTATAAAGCAGAAAACGGCCATTTTTATGTTGAAGGCGACAACGGTGATGTGTTGGCTCAGGCTGTAGCAGAATCCGGTCTCACGGTAAAAACAGCAGCAATACCTGAGGATGCAAAAGAGTTGAGTCATGTCAATGTGGCCGTGTTGCAGGATGGTGGTCAGCATGGCATAAGGACAGCTCTTGAACAGCTTGGGTTTGAGGTGGACGAGCTTAAACCGCAAGCGATTTCGGATAATGGTTTGGATGGTTACGATGTTTTGGTAGCGAACGGCTCCGGTATTGATGACGGTGATGCATACAAACAAACCATTCATTCATTTATAGATGACGGCGGAAAATACATTGCCATCGGTGCAAGGGCATCTAACAGGGCTAGTGAGCTTGGATTGACAGATGCCAGCATTAAAACCGGTGCGCGTAACAGTAATGGTGTTGTCAACGTGAATTACAAAGATACAGCGTTAACTGCTGGATACGGCGAACAGGATATCGGATTTGTCTACAATCCTGTCTGGTACACGGATATTGAAAACGATAGAGTCGTAGCATCTTTCGCTGATGAAAACTTTTTTAAGGCCGGTTTTTGGAAAAATGCTGATGCAGCACAAGGCGAGCCCGTCATTTTGAAAGGAATCGATCAAAATGTGACACTGATGGGATTGGAAGCAGGGTTCAGAGCTCATCCGGAATATTTGTACAGATTGCTTTCCAACGCGATTTATCCGGGAGAAGAAACGATTCTGACGACTGCGTCCGGGATGAAAGAGCGTGTTGAACGTTACGAAAACGATGGGGAGCTTGAAGATAGCGGAGCTGCCCGCGCTTTAAGCGTTCATTTGACTGCTGTGAGCCGTTATGAGGAACAGGAAAAAGCGGAAAAAGTCGTCAAACATGCTGAAGGATTCAAAGATTTACTCAACAACCAACAAGAAAATGATGTGATTTCTGAAAAGGCATTTAACATTCTTGATAATGATGCTGATGCTTTGATAGAGAAGTGGGAGTCATTTAATAGCTCATCTCTCTATGGCAAGCGTTAATTTGTTGCAATCGATTGCTCGTGCGGGAGCGGCACACTAAATGTGCGGGAACAGCGCCAAAACGTGCGGGAACGACATCGAGACGTGCGAGAGCGGCACCAAAATGTGCAAGAACGACATCGAGACGTGCGAGAGCGGCACCAAAATGTGCAAGAACGACATCGAGACGTGCGAGAGCGGCACCAAAATGTGCAAGAACGGCATCGAGACGTGCGAGAGCAGCACCAAAATGTGCAAGAACGGCATCGAAACGCGCGAGAGCAGCATTAAAACGTGCAGAAGCCATCACAATGCGTGCGAAAACGTCTCAAACTTGAAAAGGGTAAAAACACTGACAATCTTAAAATTAATTTGGACCTTAGTTTAACACAATCGGATCAATGGGGAGTTAACGGATGATCTAAGCAAAAGGATTGTCCGCTCCCCTCCGATTCTGGCTGAATGCAAAATATAGGGAGGAGTCACAAAATGAAAAACAAGTTTATCCCGACAACGCTGGCTTGTGTTCTGCTCGTTTCGCTGTTTGTTGCAGGCAGCGGAAAAGCAGCGGCTTCCGCACCCATCGTACAGCCTGGACCAGCAGATAGTGTCCAGATGCTGCAGGCGCCGTTAGATGAAATCGATGACGTTATGCAGCAGGGGATCAACGATAAGTACATGGCAGGTTCTGTCTTTTTGGCAGCCAGAAACGGAACCATTGTTAAGGAAGATGCGTACGGCTATGCAGCGCGCTATTTGGATAATGACTTTACGGAAATGGAAAATCCGGTAGACATGCAAACAGACACCATATTTGATTTAGCTTCTATTACAAAAGTGTTTACCGCAACGGCCGCAATGCAGTTATACGAACAGGGCGCATTTAACCTGGATGATCCAGTGGCGGAGTACATTCCGGAATTTGCCCAAAACGGTAAGGCTGATGTCACAATCAGGCAACTATTGACGCACACATCAGGCTTCCCGGCTTGGATCCCGCTTTATCAAACGACGGATTCCCGCGAGGAAGCCTACGCAGAAGTGTTCGCGGCATCATTGGATCATAAGCCCGGCACACATTACGGATACAGTGATCTGAACATGATTACAGTTGGGGCATTAGTCGAGGAAATTTCAGGGGAGCGGCTCGATCAATATATTGAAGAGAATATTACTGATCCACTTGGAATGACTGACACAATGTTCAATCCGCCTGAATCGCTACAGCACCGTGTTGCGGCAACGGAGTATCAGCCACAGACAAATCGGGGAATCGTTTGGGGTGAGGTGCATGATGAAAACGCCTGGGCGATGGATGGTGTTGCCGGTCACGCCGGTTTGTTTTCAACAGCACAGGATCTGGCGGTATTTGCCCAAATGATTCTTAATGATGGTGAATATGAGGGTACCCGCATTCTTGAAACTGAGACTGTGGAAAAAATGGAAACGAATCAGTTGCCTAAGTTTCCGGGGGATGCGCACAGCCTTGCTTGGGAACTGAACCAGGATTGGTATATGGGTGCACTATCCGGACCAGCGACAATGGGGCACACCGGCTTTACGGGAACGTCTATCGTTATTAATCCGGAGAAGGAAACGGTGGCGATTTTACTGACAAACAAAGTCCATCCGACACGTGAAGCACCTTCCACCAATCCGATACGTCAGGCAGTTGCTGGGAAGACGGCTGATGCCATTAATGCATGGAGTGCATCCACTATGACAGAACTTGTCGAAGATTTGGCAGCTGAAGGGAAAATCTCAAGTGATGAGACCGCTCATGCGTTAAAGGTTCACCTGAATGCTGTCAGCCATTATGAAGACAAGGGCGAAGCGGATAAAGTGATCAAACATATGGAAGGTTTTAAAAACTTGCTGGATCACCAGCAGGAAAATATGGCAGAGGATGCCTATGAGACACTTCAGACGGATGCAGATTATGTGATTGGGAAGTGGCAATAAGTCAGTCTGAAGATGGGAATTTCATGAGGCTAACCCTAAAAACCGGACAATTAGGCTGTCCGGTTTTTGGGGTTGAAGCGTTTTTTAAAAGTAGGGAAGTTGGGAGAAATACCTTGTGCGGCAACGGCCTCAACTCGTGCAGGAATGCACTAAATATGTGCGGGAACGACCGCAACGCGTGTGGAAACGTACTAAAGTTGTGCGGTAACGTCCTCAACGCGTGCAGGAACGTACTTAACATGTGCGGCAACGGCCTCAACTCATGCAGGAACGTACTAAAGTTGTGCGGTAACGTCCTCAACTTGTGCAGGAACGTACTAAACATGTGCGGTAACGGCCTCAACTCGTGCAGGAACAAACCAAACTTGTGCGGTAACGGCCACAACGCGTGTGGAAACGTACTAAAGTTGTGCGGTAACGTCCTCAACTTGTGCAGGAACGTACTAAACATGTGCGGTAACGGCCTCAACTCGTGCAGGAATGTACTAAACTCGTACGGGAACGACCTCAACGCGTGCAGGAATGCACTAAACTTGTGCGGCAACGGCTCAACTTGTGCAGCAGCGCCCCAGACTCGTGTAAGAAGCTTCTGAACTTGTGCTAGAGCTGTCACTATTCGCGAGAAGAAGAGGTTGAAATAGGAAAGGCGCAGTCCATAATGACTGCGCCTGCAAATATATATTGTGCCGTTTGTGTCAATCTTAGAAACTACTGCCAATCTTCCAGTAAACGATCTAATGCTGACATTAACTTATTGTAAGCCAAGTCCGAAATTAAATCTTGATCCTTATGATGCTCGAGCAGCGGTTTAAATCCATTCAGATGCTTTACTGCTTTTTCCATGGCTGCTGTCTTTTTATAATGAGCAAGTGCCGTTAAATGGGTTTCAACGTTGCGGGTTGCCTCTTCATCGTTGAATGCGCCATCACGCTTCAATTTATCAACCAGGTTTTGTAAATACGGAATTCCTCCCATTGCTCGCTCAAATGCCTTTTTGCCGCCGACAACCGGCAGTTTCACATGACTTTGGCCCAGAGAAACATTTAACGTTGCTCGGGTTTCATCCGGCATAAGCCATCTGTCATCACTGCCAGCAATCACAATGCCAATGCGATGACCTTTTTTGAAAACATAGTCTTCAGGAAGTGTATCCCATTGGAAACGGTAGTTTTTACCCGGCTGTAAAATGTCCGTTTGTTTAAGACTCCTCCAATTTTGAGCATCAAGCCATCCGTGCGTGACAATTTCGTATGGTGCCGTGTGTGTCGTCTTTTCTGTTTCCTTATAGCAGGCATCATCGACATCTGTACTTGCACCCCAGCACGACTCAGTCTCCAACGTACGGACACCCTCGCCGCTGTCACGATGATTGACGCGCTCGTCCGTTCCGTAATCGACAATCATGGCTGTCAGATTTGTATCTTCCTCATCCACCATCGCCTGGATATCAAATTCCGGAACGCCGCTCAATGTCACATCTTCTTTTAATTCAGGGGACAGGAACATTAATCTGTTTTCTTTTGCTGTAAATTTATCTGCCACCATTTCCTGTTCTGTCTGTTCAGGGTCGTCTGTAAATGTTTGCGTGAAATTTCCTTTGACGGCTGTGGTTGTCATTGTTCCTGGGAGCTTTTCTGTCGCCGGTCCAAGTTTTACTTTAACTGATTTGGAATCTTCAAGTGGCCAGGATGAATAGGTTTCCCACTCATCGGCTGACCGTTCGATATCGACTGTCGGTTCATCCGTAATGCCATTGTCGATATCAAGCAGCCAATGGTCAAACCATTTATGAAGCGTGTCTACCCATTCTGCCCGGCGAAAATCAAATGGATCAACATGTCCGGTTTGTGACAGCCAAAGTTTACGCGGGACATCATGGTTGGCAAGCTCCTCCCACCAATTGGAAAAGTGGTTGGCTTTAACATTATAGTCATTCAAACCATGGATAACGAACACACTGGCATTGACATTATCAGCGTCTTTCACAAAGTTACGCTCATCCCAAAACGCATTGTAATCACCGGTTTCATCGTCAGCTCCTGCTCTGATTTCCTCCCTGACAGATGCACATTCGTCAATACTGTCACTGCTTACCACTGTTCTGGCCAGGCCACTTGGTCCATTTGGATAAAATGGAATGCCGCCATAGCGGTAATAGTCATACCAGCTGCTGATGGCTCCGATTGGGACAATGGTTTCCAGACCTTCGACACCAGTAGCGGCAACCCCATTGGCAATTGTGCCGTCATATGATTTTCCGATCATGCCGGTTTTACCTGTCGTCCAGTCGGCCTCGATTTCTTCACCATCCTCATTCCAGGCGGTCCCGTTCCCATTCAGCCACTCAATGACCGTTTTGGCACTTTCCGTCTCTTCATAGCCTCCGGTAGTAGGGCAGCCATCGGAGTTGTTTGTACCAACCATATCGACTTGTACAACGGCATAGCCCCTTGGCACAAAATAATTATCATAGAATAGCGGAAATTTTTCATTGTCGCCATCACCATCGGGGTCTTTTATCTCGGATTCATTTCCGCGTCCAAGACTTTCATAATAAGGACTTGCATCCATGATAACAGGTACTTGCAAATCATCTTCGGTTTTCTGTGGACGGATGATATCCACCGCGATCCGATCAGACTTACCATCGTTATCACTGTCCAAGGACGATTCGACATAGATTGTTTCTCTGATTGCATCCTCATACGAATAAATTGATTCTGTCACGCCATTTTCGAGCTGGTAGCCAGATACAGAATCGCCTTCTGTATTGGCGTCTGCATGGGACGGGATGGTAAAAACAGCTGACAGTAATAGAATCAGCGTAATCAGTAAAATTTTGAATATATCATGTTTCAACAAAACTCCCTCCTAATCTATTGATTAATATTAGATTAGCGTTTAATAGAAAAAATAGGAAGAGGATTTTATACTAATTTTCTGAACATTGGCGGTGTAGATTAGGCAAAAAAGGTGAAAAGTACTAGGTAAATGGACAGGAAAATTATAGAAAATATGGACAATCAAAACTAAAGTTATATAGACTGCTGCATTATAACTTGATAGTCTATTAATAAGATTTTTATTATTGTAAAAACAATTATAATTTAACCCATTTTTGTCGTCTGGTGTCCTTAAAATTGACAAGAAATGAAAGGTGACCAGTTACATCAATGAACCTCTTTGTGACCTCATTAGAAGTTAGATTCCGCAAAACGTTTATCCAGATATAGAAAAACTAATAAGTAAGCCGATTCATTGGAATTTCATAGATTATCGCAAATTATCAGTAAGCCGGGGTAATTTACAAATCCATTATGACAGCAGCAAGAAAAGCCTTATTTGCGACGGGACAATCGCTCGCCGCAAGGGTTTTTTATAATATGGAAAGGAGGTTGATAGATGACATGCCCGGAAAAAATTAAAAAGCACAATGAATACAGAAAGGAGAATGATAGTGAAGAATCAAACATTCAAATGGCTGTCGATTTTCATGTCGCTGCTGCTTCTAGTTAGTGTCTTGATTCCAGCAGGCTTAACTGCCAATGCGCAGGGCATTAAGGATGAACAGACGGCAAAAGGCGATTATGGCATGGTTGTGACGTCACATCCATTAGCATCTGAAGTTGGTGCAGATGTATTAAAAAATGGCGGTAATGCCATTGATGCGGCTGTTGCGATTCAGTTTGCACTGAATGTAAATGAGCCGATGATGTCCGGTATCGGCGGTGGCGGCTTTTTAATGTATTATGACGCTGATAGTGAAGATGTGTCGGTCATTAACAGCAGGGAGCGGGCCCCGGCCGGTGCAACACCGGATATGTTTCTGAACGAAGACGGTGATCCCATGCCTTTTGAAGAACGGGTCCGCAGCGGTAAATCAGTTGGTGTGCCAGGGACGCTGAAAGGGCTTGAAACGGCTCTCGATCAATGGGGCACACGTTCAATGGCAGAACTGATCGAACCATCAATCGAAATGGCGGAAGAAGGCGTTGAAGTGAATTGGGTGCTTGCCAACGCCATCGAGAGTAATGAGGAAAAACTGTCCAACACAGCGGCAAAAGAAGTTTTCCTACCTGATGGTGAACCGCTGGAAGAAGGCGATTTGCTTGTGCAGGAGGATTTGGCTAAAACATTCAGGCTGATTGCCGAACATGGTACCGATGTATTTTACAATGGTGAAATTGGTGAAGCACTTGCTGAGGAGGTACAAAAACGTGACAGCAGTATGACACCGGACGATCTCAGCCGGTATGACGTCACCCATGAAGAACCAGTATGGGGTGATTACAAGGGATATGATATTGCCTCCATGGCCCCGCCGAGTTCAGGTGGTCTGACAATGCAGCAAATGCTGGACATGTTTGAAGAGATGAACCTGACACAACATGGCATCAAATCAGCCGAAAAATATCATCTTATGGCTGAGGCGATGCACCTTGCCTATGCAGACAGAGGCGCTTATATGGGCGATCCGGAATTTGTAGATGTGCCTGCTGAAGGGTTGCTCCACCCTGATTATATTGAAGAAAGGGTTGATACAATCGATCCAAATCAGGCCAATGACAACGTTCAGCCAGGGAACCCATGGGCGTACCAGGAAAGTGAGCCTTCTGACATAAGTGAAAAAGCTGGTGACAAAAAGAATGGCCAGACGACGCACTTTACCGTTGCCGATAACGAAGGCAACCTTGTGTCATATACCACGACGATTGAACAAGTATTCGGATCAGGGATTATGGTGCCCGGTTACGGCATTATGCTGAACAATGAACTGACGGACTTTGATGCTATTCCTGGTGGTGCGAATGAAGTCCAGCCGAACAAACGGCCGCTAAGCAGCATGACACCAGCGATTGTTTTAGAGGACGGCGAACCGTACATGACAGTCGGATCACCAGGCGGCACAACCATCATTACGTCAGTATTGCAGACCATTGTCAATGTGATCGGGTATGATATGGAGCTTAAGGCTGCCATTGAAGAACCGAGAATCTTCAGCAGTTCCTATCCACGTATCAGCTGGGAAGAAGGTATTCCGTCAGATGTACGGGAGCAGCTGTCATCAATGGGTCATGAATGGGAATCATCACCAGGTGAAATCGGGAACGTCAACAGCTTAAGGATCGACTCTGAAAGCGGGACTTACTTTGGCGCTGCCGATTCAACCAGAGAAGGCAAAGCCATCGGAATTTCGGCCGAAGATTTGCCGCCGGAAGCGTCAACGGTTGCGTATTTGCAGTATCTTGTTGATGAACTAGCAGAGGACGGCGAATATAACGGCGAAACGGCCATTCGACAAGCTGACATTCATTTAGAAGCACTTGCGCATTATGAAAATACTGGAGCCATGGACAAGGCGGTTAAACATTTGAATGGATTTGAGTCGCTGCTTGACCATCAGATGGATAATGATTTGATTTCAGAGGACGCTTATGAGGAATTGATGGCGGCGTCTGGTGAGCTGCTGGATGAATGGGAGTAGGTTTGTCAATGTGAACGTTCTCATGCGGGAATAGGCCAACCCTGTGCAGTAGTAGTAGATGAACTTGTGCGAGAACGCTCTATTCCCGTGCGAGTATTGCGCAAATCTGTGCGAGAGCAACCTGAACTTGTGCAGAAATGACGCCGGCCTGCGCGAGACGCCTTTGAATTCGTGCGAGAACTCTCGGAACTTGTGCAAGGGTGCTTTAAACTCGTGCAGGAATAGGCTGAACCCGTGCGGAAGCAGACGTAATTTGTGCGACAACTAACCAAACTTGTGCGAGAAGCCTTTTGAATTCACGCGAGGACGCATCAAACTCATGCGGGAACAGCCTCCTGCTCATGCCAGTGCTGATATTTAATCTGCTTATAAATGACATCGAGTCGATTAAATAGCCATCGCAAGTACGAGCCCCTGAAAGGCAATGCCGAGAACTGACACAGCAGTTAGGGCCACCTTGATATGGCTGTGCAAAAATAAGGTAATAGAAGAAGAGCAGGCAGTCCAATACAACATAGATAGTTAATTAAACGTTTGATCAAATCTTTCTTATCAGCAGAAGATAGGATAATAGATAAATCCTTGCTGGAAGGGATGATCAAATTCTTGAGAAAGAAGCAAAGCTTACAATTTATTATCTAAATGTTTAGAAGAGGAGGCCAATATTAATGACACATGTAAATAAAGCGTTTATACCGTTCATTATCATTCTGTCATTCCTCTTAACCCTAGGTCCATTTAGTGTGGCTGCTGAGAGCGGTACAAAAACTTTAGACGCTCCGGAAGAAACATTAACGACAGGGTTTGAGGACCGGAATGGTGACGGATGGACGACGCTTGAGGAGGAAGCGGCATTTTTGGAAGACCTGACGGAAATGTCCGAACGGGTTTCCTACACCCAGGTCGGGACATCGGTTGAAGGGCGCCCGATTCGCTTAGTGCGGGTAGGCTCCCCGGAGCCGCCGTCTGATGAAGAAATTGCGGAGGGAAACAGTATTTTGATCATGGGAACGCCGCACGGAAATGAGCCTGCAGGACGTGAGATGACACTGGAATTGATGAGGGATTTGGCATTTACAGAGAATGAGGAAATGATAGAGCAATTGCAAGATGCGACAGTATTGTTTGTCCCAACACCAAATCCGGACGGAAGAGCTGCGAATACACGCGGGAATGCCTGGGGTGTTGATAACAACCGTGATCACCTCAATTTGGATACACCGGAAATGCAAACGGTTGCGGGGATTTTGGATAAATTTCAGCCCGATATAACGATGGATGCTCATGAGCGGCCAAGCGCAACAGGAAACCCGGATATGGAGATGCTCTGGCCACGTAATCTTAATGTGGATGAGGAATTGCGTGCGCTGAATAAAGAGCTGGTCCAGGATTATATGATCCCGGATGTTGAAGAAGCTGGTTTCTCAACCGGATTGTATGGATCCCCTGGAGGCGCTGGCGGCGGAGATGAACGGATTTTGCGCAATATGCTGGGGCTTCGGAATGGCATTGGAATTTTAACGGAGAGTGCCGGCAGTCAGGAACCACTGGAAAGGGTGGAAATGCAAAGGGAAGCAGCTGATTCGGTACTTCGATTCTATCGGGAGCGGTTTGATGATGTCACTGAAGTTGTCAATGAAGCGCCAGAGCGTCAGGCAGAAGCAGGGGCCGATCCATCAGACCCATTCTATCTCGATGGCGCAGATAACTGGGATCCGACGATTGTGCTCGATCCAAAAGCATGCGGCTATCTTATCAACAGTTCTCAGGCAGACGAAGTAAGCAAGCATACTGACTTGTTTTCACTGCAGACAGAACAAGTCAGTGAACACGGCGTATTTGTTACGATGAACCAACCTATGATGACAGTGGTTCCGTTCTTGCTTGATGAACGAGCGAACTATAACGAAGTGAACGGATTGCCGCTGGACAATTGTTCAAATCCGGGAGAAGTTGAACCGCCGCTGGGAGCACCAAGTTTGGCAAATTTAGAGATTCTCGCTGACCGCTTTGAAGAAGACGAGGAATTTGCAAATGATGGAGCTGCTCGTGCTGTAGAGGTTCACTTGGCTGCAATCAGCCGATTTGAAGAACAGGGCAGAGCAGAAAAGGTTGTTAAGCATCTGGAAAATTTACTGGATTTACTGCAGCATCAAAAGGATAATGAACTGCTCACCGAAGATGCTTATAACCTGATTGAACCACAGGCTGACAGTTACATGAAAGACCTGCAGTATGCCTTTTATCAAGGGTTTACCTGGGACAATGGCGACAGCTGGGATTCATCGGATTTTGTGGATCTGCATACCTGGCCATCGAATCCGGATGGTGCCACATACACGATTCAGGACAACACCGGGCAGGTTGAGCTCGATAACCGTCTGCAGGAGAACGGCAGTGCTTTCGGTCGTATGACGCCTGATATGGAAGAAACAGAGAACAGTGAGATGCTGGTTCGTTTCAAGGCTGATGAGACAGGCAATGATCAGCGGCTTCGGTTGTGGCTGCAGTCTGATACATTTACAACAGGCAGTTCAATGCCAGTGAACGGCTTAGGTGTTGAATTAAACCTCAACACGGATGAATTGATTCTTAGAGGCAGATATGACAGCAGCTCCACTTATTTTGATCGTATGAATGCGAATATGTCAGATGAATGGCATTGGGTACGGTTACGTAAACAGGGTGATGAGCTGATGGTGCGCCTCTGGCAAGATGATCAAGAAGAACCCGAAGAATGGGATATGGTGCACGCACTCTCTTCGGATGAACAATTGGAAAATGAAACGGGTAAAGCGCTGATGAGTGTTATTAATTTTGATTCTGACAGCAGCAACATTTTTAACTTTGATGAAGTGATTGTGAATGATTTGGATCAGTAAATTGAAAATGTGTTCGAATGATGAGGAATGCTCCTTTGATCAGGGGCATTCCTCAAGTTTTATTATTTAAGAGTACCAGGATCGTCAGACACCACGTCCGGGCATCATGGTGCAGCAGTTGGTAATCGATCGGGAAACAGGTAAAATCGATCGAACAATCACTAAATCAATCGTACGGAGTGCCTCAAATATCTGTCAGCGCCGCCAACTCACTTTGAATAAGGGTAGCTCGTCCGAAGTTCCAATTCCCCTTAAATGCTGTTGATTTTCGGCCGTTGCCGAAAATCTTTCTATTAAAGAGCCCTACTATAATCGCTCCCAAACTGGTATAGATTTTTCAACCTGTATGGCTAACTGTAGCCCCTGTGTAATAGGGGGGTGTTTTGATTATCAATTATCATAAATAATATACATATTGACAATAACAAGTCACATCTGATACATTACAACCAATGAAATCGTTTTAAAAGCTATAGGAATCAGTAAGGGGACTATTTATGGACATACTGGAGAAACTCAGGCAGAAATTGATTGTGTCTTGTCAGGCGTTGGAGGATGAGCCGCTTCACAGCCCTTATATTATGTCGAAAATGGCTTTGGCCGCGAAACAGGGTGGTGCCTCCGGTATTCGGGCCAATACCGTCCAGGACATACAGGCGATCAAAACAGAAGTGGATCTCCCTATTATTGGTATCATCAAAAAGGATTTCACCAATAGCGGTGTTTTCATTACGCCGACGATGCATGAAGTTGATGAACTTTATCGGGAAGGTGTGGATATCATCGCGTTTGATGCCACTGGGCAGGAAAGGCCCGATGGCAAAAGCTTCAGGGAATTCTTCTCCAACATTAAGACTAAGTATCCGGATCAGCTGTTTATGGCGGATATTTCCACATTGGAGGAAGGAATCAATGCTGAAAAAATGGGCGTCGATATCGTTGCTTCAACGCTCGCAGGGTATACGCCTTATTCAAAAGATACAGTGCCGATGAATCTGTTAACGGAACTTATTGAACATTTGTCGGTCCCGGTGATTGCAGAAGGTAATTTCGATTCACCGGATAAAGTGAAAAAGGCATTGCAGCTGGGTGCTCATGCCGTGGTCGTTGGGAGTGCTATCACACGTCCGCAAATCATTACGGAGAAGTTCAGTCAGGCCGTACTGGATTTTAACAACAATTCAACAGATAGAAAGGTGATAGAATGAGAGGTTTATATACAGCATTAATGTGTTCGTTTGATGAAAATGGCAATGTGAATGAAAAAGGCTTGCGGGAGATTGTCAGGCACAACATTGATGTACAGCAAGTCGATGGGTTGTATGTGAACGGCAGCACCGGGGAAAACTTCCTCATTTCCAAAGAACAGAAGAAGCAGATTTTTGACATTGTTAAGAATGAAGCAGGGGATGACGTAAAGCTTATCGCTCAAGTGGGTGCTCTCAACCTGGATGAGGCTGTGGAACTCGCAAAATACGCAACAGAACTAGGCTATAATGCCATTTCTGCCGTGACACCGTTTTACTACAAGTTTGACTTTGACGAAATAAAAGACTATTACAATACGATTCTGGATAATGTTGATAATGATTTGATCATTTATTCCATACCAGCTTTGACAGGCGTTAACATGAATCTCGAACAGTTTGGTGAACTCTTTAAAAATGACAAAGTGATTGGTGTGAAATTTACAGCACCGGATTTCTTTTTGCTGGAACGAATCAGACATGCGTTTCCGGATAAGTTAATTTATTCTGGTTTTGATGAGATGCTGCTGTCGGCAAGTGTGTTAAATGTCGATGGGGCGATTGGCAGTACATTTAACGTTAACGGCCGGCGAGCGAGACAAATCTTTGAACTTGCCCAGAATGGTCAGATTGATGAAGCACGCAAAATACAAAAAGTGACCAACGATCTGATTGCAGAGATTTTAGACAATGGCCTTTATCCAACAATTAAGGGGATATTGAAACATAAAGGCGTTGATGCAGGCTATTGCCGCAAGCCATTGAAATCACTCGATCAGGAAGGTGTAACAAGGGCTCAAGAGATTGCTGAAAAACACTTGTGATGTTAAACCCGCCCTTAACAGGCAGCAAACCCCATTATTTAAAAAACGTGGGTGGGCTGCCTGTATAAATCTTCAACAGTGGGAAAAGTACTTCACTAAATATTATTTCACTTTTTGTTAAAATGATAGTTGTAAGTCATATTATAAAATATATTGACAATAAATTTTCACAATGTTATCTTTTAGTCAAACATTGAAAACGCTTAAGATGACGACTTAATAAAGTCAATAAATTGGGAGGGAGAATCATATGACAGGTAATTTCGCGATGATTGATTATATTATCCTAATTGGCTATTTATTGTTTATACTCTATATTGGCATGGCCGTCGCCAAAAGGGGTATGAAAGGAAAAGAGTTTTTTAAGGGTGACGGGAAAATCCCATGGTGGGTGACATCTGTCAGCTTGTTTGCGACAATGTTAAGTCCGATCTCGTTCTTATCACTTGCCGGAAATTCGTATTCGGATTCATGGCAATTATGGGTGGCTCAATTGGGACTGTTCATTTCAGTGCCTGTAGCTATTATCTTTTTCTTGCCGGTATATCGTAATTTGAATTTGGATACGGCGTATGAGTATTTGGAGCGACGGTTCGATAAAAATATGCGGCTCTTGGCAAGTGTTCTGTTTATCATTTATCAAATAGGCAGAATGTCGATTATTATGTATCTGCCATCGATTGCCCTTTCTGCGGTGACGGGAATCAATGCTGTATTCATCATTCTGTTTATGGGTGTCATCGCAACAATTTATTCATCTGTCGGAGGCATCAAATCCGTACTCTGGACAGATTTTATTCAAGGTGTTGTATTGATCGGCGGCGGAATTTTCGCCTTCATCGTTCTAATCTTTTCAATTGAAGGCGGTCTGCCTGCCATATTCGATACAGGTCTTGAAAATAATAAATTTTTAAGTGAGGAAGTATTTTTTGATCCAAATCTTGTGAATGATAGTCTGTTCATTATCTTTTTGGGTGCTGGTTTATCGACTGCGTTTTCGTATATATCAAGCCAGGATATGGTGCAGCGTTATTTAACGACAAATGATTTGAAACAGATGAATAAAATGACGATCGGTAATGGCATTCTGTCACTTGGTACAGCGACGTTGTTCTTCTTTATCGGAACGGCTCTGTACGTCTTCTACACCCAGCAAATGGGCAGTAATATCCCAAGCGGTAATTCCGACTTGATTTTTGCAAACTTTATCGTCAGCCAGCTACCAGCCGGTATCTCAGGGCTCCTGATTGCGGGGCTGTTTGCAGCTGGACAATCAACGCTTTCAACCGGTCTGAATAGTGTGGCAACAAGCTGGACGCTCGATATTCAAAGGGTCTTGAAGCCTGATTTAAGTGATGAAAGAAGTACAAGGATAGCCAAATTTGTATCCACAGTCGTCGGCATATTCTCAATAGTATTTGCGACTGTCCTTGCCTATTCTGATATCAGCTCTGCCTATGAATGGTTCAATGGACTGATGGGACTTGTTCTTGGTATTGTCGGTGGTACATTTACACTGGGTGTTATGACTAGAAAAGCAAATTCTAAAGGTGCTATGGTTGGATTTATTATAACGTCAATCATTGCAATCTATGTATCTTATTTTACGGACATTTCACTATGGGCTTATTCCATCATCAATCTGGTGAATTCCCTTGTGTTCGGATATGTGTTTAGCTTAATTTTCAGTGGTAGAAGTAAGGCAGAAGATGAGAATTTGGAACTTACCTTTTATGACCGGAAAACAGAATTAAATGGTTATAAAGATGATTCTTATGTTCAGTAAGCTATATTAGGTGGGATTGTGTTGGAAATCAGCAGAAGAATCACAACTGAGGTTCTGGTGGTTGGAAGCGGGCTTTCAGGGATTAAAGCAACGAAAGAATTGGCAAGCATGAATCGTGATGTTTTAATGGTAACGAAGACGAAGCTGGCGTCAGGTTCCAGCTTCTATCCCTTAAAAGCTTCTTTGGGCACACAGGTAACGAAGAATGAAGATGACAGACGCGTTTTCCTAGAAGATATAGAAGACCTGAGTCGTGGAATGCACAATCAGGATCTTGCTGAAGTCTATGTGAACGATATTCCTGAACGTGTGAAGGAATACAAGGATATAGGTGTTCAGGCGAAAAAGCTGGAAGGCGAAAGGAAAGCCTGTTTTGCCAATCATGCCCGGGATATTTATCTGCTGAGTGATTGGGATCAAATCCGGGAAAATGTTAAGGCAATATTTAATCAATACGATAATCTAGACGTGATGCAGAAAACGGTTGTTGTCTCCTTAATAAAAAAGGAAAATCAAATCGCGGGGGCAATTCTGCTGGATGATCATAATGAATTTGTACTGATTGAATGCCAAGCAGTGATATTGGCATCAGGTGGCTTTGGCAGTATCTATAAGCACAATCTGAATCCTGCCGATGTAGATGGTTCCGGGCATATGTTAGCACTGGAAGCAGGTGCAAGTTTAGTGAACATGGAATTTATCCAATTTATCCCCGGCATCACGACGCCACGGTATAAAACACTTTTCGGCGAGCACACCCTGATGTATTGCCGGGATATCATTGATAACCATGGGGAAAGCTTGCTTAAACCGCATCTGCCAGAAGACGTTTCGATAAAAGAATGCCTGGAAATCAGAAGTACACACGGCCCTTTTACCCATTCACTTGAATCCAAGTATTTTGATATTGCCATGATGGAGAATATTATTAAAACCAAGGACGAAAATGGCTTTACATTGCTGTACGAAGATGAACTTTATGATAATGAGGAAGAATTTTATAAGGTTTATCTGGATTGGCTAAAAGAGAAAAATGTCCATTTAACAGAACAGGAAGTTAAGATTGCCCCGTTTGCTCATGCCAGCAATGGTGGTGTATTCATTGATGAAAATGGAAGAACGGGTATCGCCGGCCTTTATGCCATTGGAGAGCTTTCTTCCAACATAGAAGGGGCGAATCGTCTAGGCGGTAATTCCACTGGTGCCTGCATGGTGTTTGGGAAAAGGTCGGCGCTTGATTGTGATCAGTACTTGCAATCGGCGAATGCTTATAAAATAAGTGAAGCAGAAGGGGACGAACATTTAGCACGCTTATCTAAGTCGATTGATTCAGGTTCATCTGCTGATAATAAACTCTCAGCAAATAAGATGATCGATCAGATTAAAGAAATCATGTGGTATCATGGGAATGTCGTCCGCTCTGATGAACGGCTGGAAGAGGCATTGAAGCAAATAAGCGAACTTGAAACAGGATTCATGTTTACAGATCTTCTTGATCACAAACAATCACGAAAACTTGCCATCAAGGGAAGGAACTTTATAAAAATGGCCCGAATTCTGCTTCGATCAATGCAAGAAAGAAAAGAAAGCCGGGGAGCCCATTACAGGGAGGATTACCCTGCAGAGGATTCGTCATATGACAAGCGGCTATTTATTTCAAAAAAGAATGAAACAGCTTCATTTACATTTTTAGATCAATGAAAATCAGTTTAGAGAAAAACCTGACCGTGGTTTTTCTCTTTTTATAGCAAAGGAGACTGCTTATGTTAATTGCTGTTTTTGATATCGGCGGGACGTCTATAAAATATGGTGTTGTCGACGAAGCTGGCAGTATTTTAATGGATGATTCGTTTCCATCACAGGCGCACCTAGGAGGAGAGGCCATAATAAAAAACGTCATTGCCAAAAGCAGGGAACTGCAACATGAATGGAATTTGGATGGTATCGCCATCAGTTCCGCGGGACAGATCGACAACCAGGAAGGTGTCGTTGTTCATGCTACCGGCAATATCCCTGGATACACGGGTGTCCAGATTAAAAAAACAATACAGGATGCCACAGGGTTAAACGTAACTGCGGAAAACGATGTGAACTGTACGGCATTGGGAGAATACTGGAAAGGTGCAGCAATGGGCGCGGAAGATTTTCTCTGTGTCACCATCGGAACCGGTATCGGCGGTGCGATTTTTACAGACGGAAAATTATCAACCGGATCACGTTTCTCGGCCGGAGAAATCGGCCACATCAATTTATACCCCGGCGGAAAGGCATGCACGTGCGGTGATAGCGGCTGTCTTGAACAATACGCATCAAGCTCTGCACTCCAGGAGATGATTTTTGAAACATTAGGGTATAAAATGGAATTGAAAGAATTCTTTGATAGACTGCGCGCAGGTGACGAAAAATGCACGTGGCTATATAATCGGTGGATTGATGATTTGACGACAGGTCTGAAATCTATCGTGCATATTTTAAATCCGGAATTGATAGTCATTGGCGGCGGGATATCGGCACAGGGTGATTTTCTGTTGAACCCTATAAAGAAATCGCTGTCGTCAAAAATCATGCCGAACCACGCAGCGAGTTTGGACATCAGGATAGCCCAACATGCCAATCAAGCTAATCTGCTGGGAGCGGCTAAACATTTTATTGACTGTGGCGGAGGAGAGTGATGATGTGGCTAAAAATCAGCTAAATGGTATCAAACCATCAATTACGATGGAGCAGCATAAACACAGCTTTACAAAATCCGAGAAAAAAATATATCACTATATTCAGTCCAACAGCCAGCAGGTTCTGTATCATTCATTAACCGAATTATCGGAGGCAAGCGGTGTGGCTGAAGCGACTGTTCTTCGTTTTTTCCGTAAATTAGGTTTTAAAGGGTTTCAAGACTTTAAATTTCTCTTTGCCCAGGAAGTGACAGTGAATGACGATGATGATCATGACGAAACTTACGCAGATAAAATTAAAGACAATATGTTGCAGGCCATCGGAAATTCTCATGAAATTATTGATTATGATGAACTACAGAAATGTGTTGACGCGATTGATGCTTCAAGTGATGTCGTTTTATTTGGTGTGGGTTCCTCAGCCATTGCGGCACTGGACATGCAAAACCGGCTCATGCGAATCGGTAAACATGTGAGCGCTGTGACCGATCCCCATTTCCAATTTATGCGCGCTTCCTCGATGGATAAGGATACAGTAGTCATTGCTGTCAGCCTCACCGGCAGTACAAAAGACATCGTGGATTCAGTCGAAATTGCCAAGCAGCAAAACGCGACCGTTATCGCTTTAACGAATTATATCAAATCACCGCTAACACAATATGCCGATCATGTCCTGCTTTCATCTGCAAAAGAAAGCCCATTAGACAGCGGATCACTTGTGGCTAAAGTGTCGCAATTATTTCTGATTGATCTTATTTGCACAGGGCTCACCATCAAAAATTACGAAAATGCCGAGAAAGTCAAAATGGGAATAAGCAAGAATACGGCTGGGAAGTTGTATTGATTTGGTGAGGGAGTTTGTAATGCTGATTAACTGTTTAGCTCAATGCGGAAAGCGTGAGCGGTCACAAGAAAAGGGAGATCGAGCGGAACGGAAAAACGATCGAGTTGAATCTGCAATTGTAATGTTAGGGACGCGAGTGTTTGAATTGAATCCACCACTCAAATAAGAAATTTCATAATATGACACGTCTCCCCAAAATATTGCCCGGGAAATATTTTGGGGAATATAATGTCGAAAGCACGAGAAATATTAGGTTTTAAGAGGTAATCTAAATGTGATTTTGTGCTAATCGGCTTTAATCTAAATTCGGAATACTTTTCATGATATCAGTCATTGTGAAAGCTAGACATGGGATGGCGGGAGAGGTTATATGCTCATCTTCTTGAAAAATATTAATCAGACTGTACTGTTCATTGTAGAGGGAATATTGCTCTAAAAAACCTGCCTTTGGTTCAATTATCCAATATTCGGGAATGCCGAATTTTACATACGTATTGAGCTTATCAATTTTATCCCGTTTTAATGTAGAGGGGGAAAGAATTTCAACAACAAGGTCCGGGGGTCCTGTGACACCGCGATTGCTTAGAATATTCATCCGGCTCCGGTGAATAAGGACAAGATCTGGCTGCCTGACTTCATTATCGGCCAATATGACATCAACAGGAGCATGTAGAATAATATAGTCTGATTCGCAGCTTTCAGCAATATGCTTTTGTAATTGAAAGCTGATCATTTGATGGGTGACAGATGGTGCCGGGCTCATCAGTTCTAATTGTCCGTTAACGAGTTCGTAGCGATTTCCGTCATCAATTGAAGCATAGTCATCATATGTGAGGTTGTTTTCTTTTATGAGTTCAGTATAGGAGCGCTTCTTTTTATGATCCTCTTTATCATTCATTTCTACACCTCCAATCCAATCGTTTATGATAGTATACCATAAGGGTCAGAGCCATGCTATAAAGGGGGCAAGATTGACAGATTTATGAGAAAGAGGGGGATTGGGGTGATTGGAATTAGTTTCTGGGCTTAGAGATGGTTATCGATCCAATCAAACATATATATAATTTGAACCGCAGGAGCTTAGTATTCATTTCGCGCGACAATCTTAAAAATCGCGCGAGGCGGTACCCAATTCGCGCGGCCCTCACAATTCATCCACCATCATCATCTCTAATCGTGCCTTAGTTTTTCTAATTGAAATGTTTTATATAACAGAAACAAATAAAGGCCTCACCCTAAAGCTGCCAATAGCGGCTTTTATGGTGGGCCCTTATTAGTTCAATCCAATAACTCTTTTGCAGTTGCATCGTCTGTGATTAACACATGAATTAAGTTTCCTCGTAAAGCAGCTCTGATTGCTTTTACTTTCTCTTTCCCGGAAGCTACCCCTATTACTAGTGGAATGTGTTTTAATTGATTTAAAGTTAATGAAATAGACTTTTCATTCCATTCATTGTCCACCGGTTCGCCATTTTCATCGATAAAATTGTAGCAAATATCACCAACAATACCTTCATCTTCAAAATTACTGTCCAATTCCCGGCCAAGATAGGATTTTACCATTGTAGAATGTTCAGGTGTACCGCCAATGCCGACGATGGCAGTGTTTGCCTGGTTGGCTATATCCAAAACATTTTTTATGGAAGATTGGTTGATAATAACTTCTTTTGCTTCCTTTGAGTCTACGAGCACCGGGGCATGGAGAAGCCGATATTTAGCTTGAAGGCTCTCGGCAAATTGCGCTACGATTTGATTGGCGTGTATATCCAGTCTTCTGTCTCCCATTCCACCGACTAATGAAACAAAACTCAGATCCGGAAAATATTGACTGGAGGACATGGCTGCTGCAACTTCATATAAAGTCGTACCAGATGATACGCCGATAATTTGACCGTCTCTTACCATTCTTAACAGATATTTGCTGGCCGCAGCTCCCAGCTGACTTTTAGAGTTACCATTTTCTGAATGCGGGACACAAACAACTTCCCTGAGCCCGTATTTCTGTTCCACCTTCGATTCCAATCCTGTGAAAGGGTGGCTCCCCTCATCATGAATGATAATTTCAACAATACCTAATTCTCTTGATTTGGTAAGATACTTTGAAACTAACGATCTGCTGATTCCTATTGTTTTTGCGATTTCTGACTGTGTGGTACCTTCTTCATAATACATATGAGCGATTTTAACCATCAGTCTTCGGTCATCAAGAAAAGACATTCTATCAATCCTAACCAAGTTGCATTATTTACCTTAATCAAACATCGATATTATTTAAACGTAATGACACTGCCATCCTGAATGTCAGGGAGTTTGGAAGGTGATGCAAAAATGGCTCCCGGTAATACATCTTCGTTTGGTTCTGAGAAATAAATCGAAATATGACCGAGTTCTTTCAAATTATCGTTGGCTGATGAGCCTACCGCTGTAATGGTATACTCCTGGTTGTCTACAGCAAATTTTCCGTCTTTTTTAATCGGTTCATTATCAGAGTCCTCTTCTGCTTCGTGGATGATTGAAACTTCCTTTAATTCATCCGGCGCATCAGGGCCAAATAATATAACAACCTTTTCTTCCTCAAATGCTAGCGCTAGTGGACCGACTTGTTTAACAGTTGATTTATACATATTTATACCTCCAAATATTTTAATACATTCCAAAGCTTGCAAAGTACGCAATAACAACGGCTAACACACCGGTTATTAATCTGCTGTACAGGACGGCTGGCACACCATATTGCACCGTTTCAGGCTTTGCTTCTCCCAGTGACAAGCCTACTGGAACAAAATCTGCTCCGACCTGTCCATTAATGGCAAATAATGCCGGCAACGCAAACTCCGGCGGGATATTTCCCATACCAATCTGACTTCCGATCAGGACACCAATGACCTGCGCAATAACTGCCCCTGGTCCAAGTACTGGCGATAAAAAGGGCAGCGTACAAATTAGTACGATAACGATTAACCCCCAGAGTGAGCTTGCGAGAGGGGAAAGCGTATTGGCAATCAGGTCGCCGATTCCAGTGTAATTGATGATACCAATAAGCATACTGACAAATGCCATGAACGGCAAGATATTTTTAATCAGCATATCGATTGAATCACGGCCTGCCTGATAGAACGTGCCCGTTACGCCACCAATGCCTTTTGAGAATCGCATGAGAAGGTTGTCTTTTTGTTCATGCTGCTCTTTCGTTTCCTGTTTTACCTTTTCATACTCCGCTTGAAACTGCTCTTTATCGGAAGTATCGAAGCGAGCAGTTGTTTCTTCCTTATTACCTTCAGTTGCTTCCTGTGACTCATTAGCTGAAGATGCTTCTGTGTCTTCAGACGCTTCAACATCCTTTGCGGCAACCCCTGATACGAAAATATCCTCTGTAATATGCTTGGCTAGAGGGCCTGATGGAGAAGCATCCATAATGTCAACTGTAGGGATATTTTTCATTGGATAGACACCGATTCTGGCAGTCCCTCCACAATCAATGATGACACATGCCATTTCATCTTCAGGAACGGAATTTTTAAAGCCGTCAACTGCTTCAGCACCGCTTAGATCAGCGATTCTTTGTGCAACGGGATGAATTCCACCGCCCGTAACTGAAACTATTTTTGATTTTTGATCGGTTGGTTCAATCTGAAGGCCTTTTCCCCAGCCTCCGGATCCTTTATTTACAAAAACAGGATTGTAAGACAACGTAATCACCCCTTAACTGCAGAATTTTGCATTTTTTTCGCTAAATATTTTGAAATCTGCTCTGTGACAATACCCCGTATTAGGATAACGATTATACCAACCAGGAAATACCTTACTGCTAACTCTGATTGGGAATATCCGGCCTGTGCCAGTCCATTTGCAATACCAAGATAAACGAAAAGTTCGCCGGCGTTAGCGTATGGAAATAATGATGTGACCGGATGCAAGAATGAAACAAGTGAATCAAAAAATGCCGGTTTTTGCTCTTCTTTTACAAATCGGCCAAATGTATAAGCCATTGGATTTGTAAGAAGTAAAATAGATAAAATAGGCATTAACGTATATCTTAAGACTGTGAATCTCGATGCAAATTGAATTCCTTTGGTCACTCTATCTTCACCAATGAATTTAATCATAGCATAGGTGAATGTCAGCAAAACGACTAATGTAGGAACAATTGAATTGAATAGATTCATGAATTGTTCCCCACCAGCGTTAAACAAACCTATGAAATGTTCACCAAACCACTCGATCCAATCCATTTACAACACTCCTTAAATTCCATGGATTTTGTTACCCCTTTCAATTTCCGTTTAAATCAGGAGGGGGAGCCCCGCATTATTTAACAGCTACTTTTTGTTTAGAAATGGATAGCAGGGCATTTTCCGCTGCTTCCATTAAAGCTGTGCTGATTGCGGGTCCTTTTTGTTTCTTGCTTTTTTTAGATACAGTATTTTCGTCATGCAAACTGGACAACAGACTGCCAACGTGCTGACCTTTGTATTGTTTAAGCTCTTTAAAGGTTGTCAATACACTAACGCCTTTCATTATTTGGCACTCGACAATTGTGTAGTCTTTATCGACTATGAGCATTGCTATTGATCCGGATTTCAATTTTCTTCTGGCCTGTCCTGAGAACAAATAATAATCATTCTTGCCTCTGTATTTGCCTATCAGCTTGTCCATTTCTTTGCGGTAATTTCTTACCTGAATAAAGGTGAGAATATAATTCAACACCAATATTACACAGGCAATGATAATTAATTCCACAGCAACCCCCTCCTCACTTATCGAACTTATTCTGAGAACATTTGATCTTGAAGCGATCTTAATTTCCAAACAGTTGTTGATGGGTCAAGATCGACATCGTCATGTGTTACGAATTGACCTTCTTTGATATCTTGTTTAGCAACAACCTTGCCGCTGATTAATCCAATCGGGATGTGACCGTTAGATTTCATATCCTCATGTGTTTCAAGGACTCCTCTTACGGAATATCCGCCAATCCCATCCAAGGTTTCACCGGCTTTGATATCTCTTTTGGCGACTGTTACTGTTTCTGATACCGGTGCTCCAATCGGATGAATAGATGTATCATGTTGCAATACCGCTTTTGCAATTGTTATCGGTGTTTCAAGACTTGCCAGATGGTAAGGTCGATAAAGTGTATAATGTGGCCCATGGTTTTCACCTACTTTTAATAGATAACGGAGTTCCTCATCAACTGGTTCCAGTTCACTTTTTACAATGACAAAGACACCTGGTGCCAAACCATCTACATATTCAACAACCCCTAGATTATCAAGCACGCCGCCGTTTTCTTTCAGGTTCAGTTTTTCAGCGAGATTATCGAGGTTCGCTTGTACACCATGCATGCCAACTTTATCCGGTCCCAATCCGATCGCATTACTTAACAGGTTCATTTCTGCCATCGTTTTAGTACCGTCCTGGAACGCTGCCAGCATATGAGGATTCATATTTTTAGCTTTTGCCTCGTCTGCGGCCGTATCCGGGTTTGCGGTTGGTTTTAATGGATTGTTTTTGCCCTTGCCCGCGACGACCACTTCAAGTCCCATCGTTTTGGCAAATTCATATAATTCCATTATGACACCTGGTTCATCACCTGCGGATCCTGAGTAAATCAAGCCAGCTGAATTAAATAGGGAACTCATATACGAACCGATTGTAATATCAACCTCAACATTTAATAAAACCAGATGTTTGCGGGAGCGCAGCGCTTCCAGTGAAATTTGAGCTCCGACTTCAGGTACGCCGGTTGCGTCTATAACAACTTCAACGCTTGGAGATTGAATTACTTCGCGGTAGTCACTGGATACGACAGTAGCAACATCATGCTTCTCCTGTGAGTGATAATACGTTTTGGCCCTGTTAGCGTTTTCTTCATTAACATCACAAATACCGCCAACTACCATGCCAGGAATATTTGAAATTTGAGAGATAAGTCCAAATCCCATCTGGCCGGCACCGATAATACCTACTTTGATCGGCTGATTCGCATCGTCTCGCGTTAAAAGTTCTTGGTAAATAGACATAATTGTTTCCTCCAATTTTCTATATTTCATAGTGCAATTAGGAGCTTTTCTGTAACAATTGTTCCAGAAAAGCACTTTTGGATAAAAATCGTAACATATGTTATACTTTGTAACAAATGTATGATTACGTTTTCATTCTACATCGACATCTATCACATGTCAACAACGATTATTTTGGTAATAGAAAGGAAGAATCAGATGAAGTTAATTGCAATTGATCTGGATGGTACGCTGCTTTCGGATGACGGCAACATAAGTCAGGAAAATAAAGATGCTATCTATGAGGCGCAAAAAAGCGGTCATATAATTGTGATCTCTTCAGGCCGTTCACTGCATGATACACGTGAGTTACTGAAACAAGCCGAGATCGACTGCCCATTTATTACCGGTAATGGCGGAATGACCTATTATTCCGGGGAGGTCCTTCAGCAGTTCATTTTACCTTTGAAGACGCTTGGAAAAATCACACGTTCGATTGAAAAATACAATTTGCATTACGAAATCTACACGAATCAAGGTATATTAATCAGTGAGAAAAGAACACATATACTTTATGATGAAATAGAGCAGCTGAACCAGCAGTCCGAAAGAGAGCATGCTGCCGGAATGGTAAGCACCCAATATAGCCAGCATGGTATTGTGTATGTTCCTGATTTTCATACTGTTGATTTCGCCGAATCAAACCCTTATAAAGTGTTCGTACTGTCATTTAAGCCTGATGCATTGGAACAACTTCATAGAGAGTTGTCGAGAATGAAGGATGTCTCCCTGACAGCTGGCAGCAGAGAAAAGCTTGAAATAGCACATGGAAACGCCAGTAAAGGGAATGGATTAAAGTCGATTGCAGCTTATTTTAAGGTGCCATTGGAAGATACCGTGGCGATCGGTGACAATCTGAATGATATTTCAATGTTTAAGACCGCTGCGACAGGCATTGCGATGGAAAATGCTGAGCAGGAAGTGCAAAAGTGTGCTAACTTCATTACGAAACACCATAATGACAGCGGCGTAGCATATGCGTTGCGGGAGTATGTTGTGAACCGTGAGTAAGCTATAGCATTAAACTTTAAAGTGTTCTGGAATACAACTAAAGGTGGCGTAATGTCACCTTTTTTATTCGAACTGGGATATAGCGTCAGATGCTTTCAGACACCATATCCCAGTTTTCCAGGAAAAATTGCCTCCTATTATTTTAGTTTCTATTAAATTGAAGCAAGTTACATAGATAATTGATTCGTATTTTTCTAATCAGTATAATTGTTGCCATAAATAGAATATGTTAAGTACATAAACATTGGAGGATATTATGGAGCGCAAGGGGTTTTTTGAAAGGCTGCGATCATTGGGGCCGGGAACGCTTGTTGCGGCGTCTATTGTTGGGCCTGGTACGGTTACGACAGCCTCCGCCACGGGCGCGGAATTCGGTTATGTGCTTATCTGGGCACTAGTTTTTTCCATTATCGCAACAATGATTCTTCAAGAAATGGTAACCCGGCTTGGAATTGTCAGCAGAAAAGAACTCGGTACCGTGATGCGGGATCAATTCAGTCATCCAATCTTAAGGGGAGCAACTGTCATTCTTATTATTGCTGCGATACTGATAGGGAACGCGGCATATGAAACGGGAAATATTACAGGTGGCGCAATTGGCTTAACGACCATTACCGGTATTCCCGTACCAGCGTGGAGTATCATTATTGGTGCTGTGGCAGCATTGTTGCTTTGGACAGGAAACTACAAGGTTATTGAAAAGGCCTTTATCACCCTTATTCTGATCATGAGTTTTTGTTTTGTTCTGACAGCAATCGTTGTCCAGCCTGACATGAGTGCAGTGTTTGAAGGTACGTTCATCCCGACGATACCGGATGGAGCGGGATTGCTTGTTATATCACTGATAGGGACAACCATTGTGCCTTATACGTTATTCTTGCAAGCCTCGACAGTCCAAGAGCGTTGGAAAGGAAAGGATAGTATAAAAGACGGTCGCTTTGATGTCATAGCATCCATGGTTATTTGCGGCGTTATTTCGATATCAATTCTATTGACAGCGGCCGCTTCGTTTCCGGTTGGAACGGCCCTTGATAATCCGGCTAAGATGGCAGTGCAATTGGAACCGCTGCTTGGTTCCTGGGCAAAATATGTTTTTTCAATTGGGATATTTGCAGCCGGCATTTCATCTTCAATGACAGCAGCACTGGCTGCAGCATATGCGACATCCGGTGCACTTGGCTGGGAAAGGAATTTAAAATCTATTCGCTTTCGTATGATTTGGATGGCGATCATTCTGATTGGTGTTACTTTTGCAAGTTTGGGATACGAGCCAATTCAGGTCATATTATTTTCCCAATATGCAAACGGATTAATTTTGCCGGTTATTGTTCTGCTTCTCATGTTTGTAATGAACAATCGAAAACTGCTTGGTGAACATGTCAACAGGACGTGGACAAATGTAATAGGCTGGTTAATTTTTGCAATTACGATTTTGTTAGCATTACAATCATTTGGAATTCTTTAAGCGATTATTCTTAGGACCGGAGAAGGTGATTCGATATGATCAGTTGTGATCCAGTAGGAGATGCGGCTATTCGTATTAAATTTAATGAGGATGTAACCCCAACATTAAACCGCAAAATCAGATCATTTTGTAGACGGTTGAGTCATCAGGCAGTTGAGGCAATAATCGAATGGGTGCCTTCATTTGATTCTGTAACGGTTTACTATAGCCCTTATCATATGTCATATGAAACGATCCGAAATATGCTATTGGAGCTTGCGTCCGGAGATATGTTACTTGGTGAAGATACAAAGATGCTCGTTAAAATCCCTGTATTCTATGGCGGGAGCGCTGGACCGGATTTGGAAAAAGTGGCGAAAAAGAGCGGATTGAGTGTAAATGAGGTCATTGAAAAACATTCCGGTGTTGATTACCTTATTTATATGATCGGGTTCTTGCCCGGTTTTCCGTACTTAGGTGGACTGCCGAAAGAATTGGCCACACCAAGGCTGGACAATCCAAGAAGCAGTGTTCCCGCTGGATCGGTCGGAATTGCTGGCAGCCAAACAGGGGCTTATCCACTGGCATCACCGGGCGGTTGGAATTTAATCGGACAAACCCCTGTAAAACTTTTTGATCCGGACCGTGATGCCCCTTTTTTATATCAGGCAGGCGACAAGATAAGGTTCGTGCCCGTCTCGGAAAGTGACTACAGAACGATTGAAAAACAAGTCCATAACAATACGTTTCAAGTTGAAAAGGAAGTGATTCGGAATGAGCAACCATCAGATTGATCTGAACAGTGATGTAGGGGAAAGTTTCGGTGCCTATACAATCGGTCTTGATGATGAAGTCCTGAAAGTTATCACGTCAGCCAATATTGCCTGCGGGTATCATGCCGGTGATCATAATACGATGTTTGACACCGTCAAGACAGCGACAGAAAATGGTGCAGGTATCGGTGCGCATCCGGGATTGCCTGATTTGATGGGATTTGGCCGGCGTAACATCGTCGTTGATCCGGAAGATGTGTACCATTTTGTGACATATCAGATCGGTGCATTGAAAGGTTTTTGCCATGTGCATGATGTCGAAATGAACCATGTGAAAGCACACGGGGCACTTTATAATATGGCAGCGAGTGATGCAGCAATAGCTGATGCCATTGCCCGATCTGTTAAGAATATCGACAGTCATCTGATTTTATTTGGACTGTCCGGAAGTGAACTGATCAATGCTGGCGAAAAGTATGGATTGAGGACGGCATCTGAAGTGTTTGCCGATCGGACATATCAGCCGGATGGAACGCTGACCCCCCGTTCAGATGAACAAGCGATGATAACTGACCCGGATCAGGCGGTAAGACAGGTATTGCAAATGATTAACGATAACCGTGTCATTGCTGTTGATGGCACAGCTGTTGACATTAAGGCTGATACGATTTGCGTGCACGGTGATAATCCGCATGCCTTAAATTTTGTCGAACAATTGCGGGAACGCCTTTCCGATGAAGGAATCGCCATTCGGCGAATTGGAGAATAGCCCTTGTCTCAGCCACTTTTTAAGTTCAGAAAAACAGGATTGCAAACGACGATTCAGGACCTTGGGCGGCAGGGACTCCAGCAGTATGGTGTTGTCGTTTCCGGAGCAATGGATCCATTTGCACTGCAAGTGTCGAATTTGCTTGTTGGCAACGGCCGTGATGAAGGCGCTCTGGAGATTGCCTTGATGGGGCCCGAACTTGATGTATTATCATCTGCAGTTATAGCCATATGTGGTGCGGATTTAAGTCCTGCCGTCAATGGGGTCAGGGCACCCATGTGGAGGTCGTTTGAAGTGCGGGAAGGTGACCGGATCACGTTTGGCCGTCCTTTATCGGGAATGCGTGCTTATCTTGCTGTTGCAGGCGGATTTGATGTATCGGTTGATATGGGTAGCAAGTCGACATACGAACGTGCGAATCTTGGCACAGTCATTGAAAAAAATATGGTCATCAGTGGATTTAATGTAAATGGATTCCATGGTCTGGGGCTGAGTCACACTGACATCCCTGATTATAATGATCCAGGGTACATCCGGGTGGTCGAGGGTCCTGATACTGACCATTTTACTGAAAAAGGGATAGAATCGTTTTACAGCCAGCAGCATATCATCAGTCCTGAATCCGACCGAATGGGCTATCGGCTGAAATCAGCGGAGATTCCCCATAAAAACGGCGCAGATATATGGTCTGACGCCATACCATTTGGGACAATACAAATTCCGGCAAATGGACAGCCGATCATCCTGATGGCGGACCGGCAAACAACTGGAGGGTATGCCCGGATTGCTACCGTCATTTCCATTGATGTACCGAGGGTGTCACAGCTGCCCCCGGACGGTAAAATATACTTTCATCCGATTAAAGTGGATGAAGCGCAAAAGCTGGCCGTAAAGGAGGAACAGTTTTTACGTATCTTGGAAATGAATGTGAAGGACGCTGCTGATTAACGGGAAAGAGGCGGTTTATGTGTTCTCTGTTTAATGGAAAGGAGTCGTGAAAATGAGCAATGATGTAGACAAGATTCGGCGCGCAATCAGACAGGGAGAATGGACAAAGCCGACGACGGGAGTGATTTTGGGAAATACGCAGGCAAATTTGGTTATTCTCCCTAAACGCTATGCGTACGACTTTTTATTGTTTTGCCTGCGCAATCCCAAATCCTGTCCGCTGTTGGAAGTAACGGATGAAGGGATGCCGGTGCCGGTTAAAACAGCACCTGATGCCGATTTGCGGACGGATCTTCCCAAATATCGCATCTACAAAAATGGCGAAAAGGTTGATGAGGTAACCGACATTTCCGATCACTGGTCCGACGATTTTGTATCGTTTATCATTGGCTGCAGCTTTACATTTGAAAAGCCGCTGCTTGATAATGGCATTCCAATCCGGCACATCGATGAGGGGCGTAACGTATCGATGTACCGGACAAACATTCCTTGTGAATCTGCGGGAGAATTGAGCGGTCAAATGGTTGTATCAATGCGTCCGATGAAACCGGCCGATGCCATAAGAGCCGTGCAGATTACTTCAAGATTCCCCTCCGTTCATGGCGCCCCGGTCCATATCGGTGACCCGGATGCGATTGGGATTAATGACTTAAGCAAACCGGATTTTGGTGATCAAGTGGCCATTCATGCGGACGAGGTTCCGGTATTCTGGGCATGCGGTGTCACACCGCAGTCTGTTGTGATGGAAAGTGACATTGAGATGATGATAACGCATGCGCCGGGACATATGTTCATAACCGATCTGAAGGAAGAAGACAACGCGGTGTTATAATTGACTCTTTAAACGTGCGGAAGAGGCTTGAATTTGTGCGAGAGCAGTGCAAACTCGTGCGAGAATGGCGCTAACTTGTGCGGAGGAGTCTTGAACTCGTGCGAGAATGGCGCTAACTTGTGCGGAGGAGTCTTGAACTCGTGCGGGAATAGCGCTAACTTGTGCGGGGGAGTCTTGAACTCGTGCGAGAATGGTGCCAGCTTGTGCGGGGGAGTCTTGAACTCGTGCGAGGATGGCGCTAACTTGTGCAGGAACATCTCGAACTTGTGCGAGAACAGCACCAACTTGTGCAGGAATATCTCGAACTTGTGCGAGAACAGCACCAACTTGTGCAGGAATACTCGAACTCGTGCGAAAATGGTACCAACTCGTGCACAATCTCAGCCTGTACGGGGGAAAAAGTCAACTATACTCGATATAACCGGACTTACGGAAGAATAATTGCAGAAGCTGCTGCTTCAGACCTTTATAATATCCAACAAGACTTCATATTGATTACTGTACAGACAAAAAAGTTATTAGTCCATTTGAGATAACTACACATATGTCATGATAAATGTCTGCATGCGTGTATACGCATTAAGGAACTGGGTCTTGAAATAGGACATTAGCATAAATTAAAAAGCCAAGTTCACAATCATCAGAACTTGGCTTTTGTCCTTGCACACCTATTTTATTCTACAAACCCCGTCCACGGTGTTGCTGTCTCTTTAACCGCTTGTTTCACTTTATTTAAGTTCTCCAACCCGGTTTTATTAAGCCATTGATATTGTGATTCTTTTCCTTTTTCCGCAAATGGCTGAACACCGTCTTTCCAGATGGCCCGTCCGCACAGGCAGCCACTGAAATTGGCGCCGGCTTCTTTGGCGAAATGCAGTGTTTCGACAAATTGGTCATTTGTGACGCCACCACTCAAATAAATAAATGGCAGCCGGCTTTTTTCGGCGCAAGTACGATAGAAATTTGCAGCTTCTTCCTTGCTGAAGACAGGTTCATAATTATCATATTGCCCGTAACCTTCAATATTGTAAATGGATACCGGCACTTCAACTTTCAACAGATTAATGCCGTATTCCTCTTTGGAAAATTCGGTCATGAAATACTCTACAATTTCCGGCTTTTTCTTGGCGAATTCAGCACTTTTTGACCCTAAACCTTCTGCACTGTAGGAGACAGGCTCTAATATAAACAGCAGATCATTTTGCTTGCATTCATCACCAACGCGCTTAATAAATGCTTTTTTAATTGTATTGTATTTTTCTTCTTCATTGTGATCGTTATATATGAGCAGTTTCAAGGCGCTTGCACCTTTTTCGGCTAAGTCCTGGACAGCATAGTTGTCGACCAGATTTGGCAGGCGGCCTTTTTCGGAGGTATCATATCCGGTTTTTTCATAGGCCATAATCAAGCCGATATCATCATTTAATCTGCTTGCAGCACTCCAGCCATACTCGGGATCAAGCAGAAGGGAAGAGGATTGGTTCCCGAGCACCTCACTGACACCTTCTTTGGGCGGAGGTAGGACAACGATCCTGACCCTTCGTCCAAATATTCGGGGTGAGTTGCTGTGAGTCATTCCAGATTACTGCTTTATACAGTGAGCGGGGTTGTTGTCTGTATTAGTTTTATTGGTATGGTTATTTATGGTTATAAGACATTTTTTATTCAAACTGAGAAAGTTGAATCGGCTGATTACTCCTATCATTTTGCGTTGATTACTGAGGAAGCTGATAACGAAACAGTAACATGTTCCGGATCGCGCCAAACATGCGCGAGAAAACCTAAGTTGCCCTTAATCAACCCGTTTGGCGCGGTCAGCTTAACTATTCAAAAGAATATTTAATGTAACTGTGATACTTTTCTTCTGTTTGCAATATGACATTTGGAAACCCTTCATGATGAAGAGCTGCTGGATGGGGCTGGGCTTCAAAGCATACGCCTGCGTATTTTTGGGATAATCCTTCGTTCAATTTTAGTCCCTCATCCAGTCCGTTTGCAGTGTAGAGCACCACTCCCGGCGCGTTTGTGTGAATCTTCATGGTGCGCCCGCTATTATTTTCCGATACAGTCACCGCTTTTTCGCTTCCAAACATAACATAATGATCATAGCCATTCCCGGCAATTATCTGTTGCGTTGTTTCCGATTTTAAGCCATCACCAAGCAAACGGCCATTACGGAAATCAAAAGGGGTGTCAGTCGTTTCAATCAGCTTGCCGGTTGGAATGAGCTCCTCATCGAGTTCTGCAAAATAACGGCTGTCAAATTGAACACGATGATTGTGCACCGTATCTGTCATATCGCCGCTCAAATTAAAATAGGTATGATTCGTCAGTGCGACAGGTGTATCATGATCGGATGCTGCCTGGTAGTTTAGGGTGAGTTCATTGGAATTGTTCAGTGTATAGGTAACCGATATGTCAAGATTGCCCGGATAGCCATTTTCCAAATGTTTGCTTGTATGCGTTAGAACAAGGTTCACCTCATGTTCCGATTGGTGTGTTCCCGATTCCCAAATGATCTGATGAAACCCGTTTGGTCCGCCGTGCAGATGATGGGTGCCTTCATTTTTTGCCAGTTCGTAGTGGCTTCCGTTGAGATGAAAGCTGCCGTCTTTAATTCTGCTTGCCACACGTCCGATTTGGGCGCCTAAATAATTGGTGTTGTTCTCATAATCTGCATAATTGTTATACCCGAGTACAATATTTTCGCATTTACCATACTTATCGGGAACTATCATGTTTGTAATAATCCCGCCAAAGTTCAAAATGCTGACGGACATGCCGTGATCATTTGTGAGTATAAATTCTTTCCATTTTCCGTGTACATTTTCTTCTGTGATATCCATGTGTTCACCTACTTATTTAGGGTTCTGATAAATCGGTCAAAGGCTGACTTCTCTTTGAATACACCAGCGTCTTCAAGCACTTTTGCAAATTTCAGGCCCAACTCCTGCTGTAAAATCAGCTCAGCATCACTCGGTGTGGAAATGGTACCGTGTTTCGCTTTAATGGATTGTGCCCATTCGTGATGATACTCTTCTATATTGCTGGGTTTATCCAATAGGAATTCCTTGATTTCAGCAAGTTCGTCTTTCAACCTCGGGGGTAAAACGGCCAGCCCCATCACTTCAATCAGGCCAATATTTTCTTTTTTAATATGATGAACATCAGAATGTGGATGGAAGATTCCCATCGGATGCTCCTCAGATGTGCGGTTGTTGCGTAAAACAAGGTCAAGTTCGTAAGCGCCATTACGCATCCGTGCTATTGGTGTGATGGTATTATGTGGTGTGTTACCGGAAAAAGCCTTAATATCAATTGATTCATCTGAATAATGTTTCCATGTTTGTAAAACGTGATCGGCTGCATCGAGTAATTCTTTTTTATCGGAACAATTTAAACGTATGACGGACAGCGGCCAGTTCAAAACTTGAGCAGTGACGTTATCATGATTGTCAAGTTCAAATGAAAATGCTTCTTCTGCATCTGTCATGGCGAACCGGTACCGGCCGCCCTGATAGTGGTCATGAGATAAAATGGATCCCCCGATAATTGGCAAGTCTGCATTGGAACCAATGAAATAATGAGGGAATTTATCGATAAATGCCAGCAGTCGTTCAAATCCTTGTTTATCTATTTTCATATTACGATGTTTTTCAGCGAGTACGATACTGTGCTCGTTGTAGTATACATATGGGGAATATTGGAGATACCATTTTTCCCCGAGTAATGGGACTTCGATGACACGATGGTTTGCTCTGGCTGGATATCCGATGCGGCCGGCATAGCCTTCATTTTCAACACAGAGAACACATTTCGGGTAATCAATATGTTTCGTGTTTTCGCGTTCCCGTTTTATTTGCTCCGGATCCTTTTCCGGTTTTGATAAATTAATCGTGATGTCCAGGTCACCATATTCGGTATTTGCCTTAAAATGGATGTTTTTTTCAATCCGTTTCATCTGGATGTAATTACTGTCCTTGCTTAACTGGTAAAAATAATCGGTTGCCGCTTCGGGAGATTTGCTGTATTTCTCTTGAAACACAGCGTTGATAACTGACGGGCGTGCAACAAAGCAATTCATGATATTAGCAGCAAGAATTTCTTTATCATCAAAAACATCATCGATCACGTGGTGGCGAACGGCGTAGGCAACCAGTTCGTCAAGCAAGTCGGGGATAGAAGCATCAGAGTGGGACATAGATCCCGTCCCTTTGTCCCCGTCGAGCTTAAGATAGTGCATAATTTGGTTGCGTACGTAAATATGGTCCTGCTTTTCGATCAGCCCGCTCTGGATAGCTTTATCGATCAGGGCATTAATATGCTGGTAAATCATGATACATCTACTCCTTCTCTGACTTATATCCATTCGGGTTGTTTGAATGCCACTTCCATGCGTCTTCCATGATTTTTGTAATGGCTGTTCGCGTCGGGTTCCATCCAAGCACTTCCTTCGCTTTATCGGAACTTGCAATCAGTACGCTCGGATCTCCGCTACGGCGCTCACCTGTTTCAGCCTTAATGTCTTCGCCGGTTACATTTCGCGCCGCATCAATCATTTCTTTTACAGAGAAACCCTGACTGCTGCCGAGATTGAAAATATTGCTTTGGCCGCCATTCTTCAAATAATTCATTGCCAGGATATGTGCTTGAATGAGATCCTCTACATGAACATAATCCCGGACACAAGTACCATCTGCCGTGTCATAATCTTCGCCGAAAATGGTGATATTTGAACGCTGGCCTAGCGCAGCCTGCAGTATAATGGGAACAAGGTGTGTTTCGGGACGGTGATCCTCACCAATTTCACCGGTTTCCCGTGCGCCTGCCACATTGAAATATCTTAAGGAAACATAGTTAATCCCATGGGCATGTTCAGTCCACTTCATTAATTTCTCCATGGTGCGTTTCGTTTCGCCGTACGGATTTGTCGGGTTTGTCGGCATGGCTTCAGTCAATGGTATCGATTCTGGTTCACCATATGTTGCAGCAGTGGAGGAAAAGACGATATTTTTCACATTATGTTCCACCATAGCCTTCAGTAACACGTGTGTGCCATAAACGTTATTATCAAAATATTGGAGCGGCTTTTCCATGGATTCGCCCACAAGGGAATTGGCTGCAAAGTGCATGACGCCATCGATTGATTCTTTCGCAAAGACTTCGCGTAGAAATTCAATATGGCGAATGTCCCCTTGATAAAAAACAGCATTTGGATGGATGGCTTCGTGATGCCCAGTTTCCAGGTTATCAACAACGACAACCTGTTCTCCCTGATCAATCAGCTGATGGACGGCATGCGAGCCGATATATCCTGCTCCGCCTAATACAAGAATACGCATTATAATGCTCCTTCCGTTATTTCTTTGGCCCCATCGCCGAGTGTGGCCGTATAGAATGTGGCTGAATAGCCAAATTGATGCTGGTAGATTTGTCCAACATTGTCTTTAAAATCATCAATTTTACTTTTTGGCACAATGGCAATGGCACATCCGCCAAATCCGGCCCCGGTCATCCTTGCTCCGATAACACCTTCTTGTTTCCAGGCTGCTTCCACGACAGTGTCCAATTCTGCACCGGTTACTTCATAATCGTGTCGAAGCGATTGATGCGAGGCATTTATTAATTGCCCAAATCCTTCCAGATCACCATTTTGTAATTTATTTAATGCCTCCAGTGTGCGGCTGTTTTCCGCAACAGCATGTTTGGCCCGTTTCCGGTTAATGTCATTTTGAATGAGGTGTTTGTACTGTTCGAATTGCTCGGTTGTTAAATCACCAAGGCTGTTAATACTAAGTTCTGATTTTAAATCGGTAAGCGCCTCTTCACATTGCTGGCGGCGCTCATTGTACTGCGATCCGGCAAGCGTGCGCTGTTTATTCGTGTTGATAATCATAATCGCATGATCTTGCAGTTCGATGGGTGCATAATTATAATCAAGCGTCTGACAGTTTAATAGAATGGCATGATTTCGTTTTCCCATGCCAATGGCAAACTGATCCATGATGCCGCTGTTTACGCCGATATAATCATTTTCAACCTTTTGCCCGAGCTTAATCATTTCGATACGGTCGATGTTTAGTTCAAATAAATACTCCAGCAATACACCGGTTGCCATTTCAATGGATGCCGATGAGGAAAGCCCGGCACCATTTGGAATATCCCCGTAATACAGAATGTCAGCACCGTGTTTTAGCGAATAGCCGGCTTTGATTAGGTGATGGATCATGCCTTTAGGATAGTTTGCCCAATCGTGTGTATCATTGAATCTTAAATCGGAAAGGTCGCATTCAACCACACCCGTCTCCGGAAAATTCATGGAATAGAAACGGAAACGCGTATCTGTCCGCCTTTTTCCCAATGCATATGTCCCAAAAGAAATAGAGGTGGGAAAAACGTGTCCACCGTTATAATCGGTATGTTCGCCGATCAAATTAATACGGCCGGGTGCAAAAAATGTACGCGGTTCTTCGGTGCAATTAAATACATTCTGAAAGGTATTGATGAGGTTATTCATGGAATTCCCCCTCTTAGTTCTCTTGTTAAAAACGCTTACAATCAGTTTACTATAGTGTTGTCGTATGCACAATAAAATTGTTGATGTTTTTTAGTTAAAAAGTAATAAAATTTAACTTGTCCTAGTGCAGTGATGGTCATTGTTAAATGGCAACACTAAAAATAATACTTTACATGAATAGTATGAAAGCGTATACTAAATTTTAAATTAACATCTTTGGGGGACTGAATAATGGGTGGTAAAAAAATAGGTAAAAAAGTGATATTTTTTCTCGGGGCGTTAGGTGGACTCCTATATGGGTATGATATGGGTGTTATATCAGGGGCTCTCTTGTATATAAAAAATGATATTCCGCTAACGAGTTTTACAGAAGGTCTTGTCGTCAGTTCAATGCTGGTTGGAGCAATTTTTGGTTCGGGGTCAAGCGGGCCTTTGTCAGATAAATTTGGGCGGCGCAGATTGGTCTTTATGATTTCGATTTTATATATTGTTGGGGCATTGACACTGGCATTTGCTCCGAATATGGTAACACTTGTAGTGGGTCGCTTGATTATTGGTGTGGCTGTTGGTGGTTCCACTGCAATTGTTCCTGTATACTTATCGGAAATGGCACCGACAGAATCCAGAGGGTCGCTAAGTTCATTGAACCAGCTGATGATTACAATCGGTATTCTTTCTTCCTACCTGGTAAACTATGCGTTTGCTCCAATTGAAGGTTGGCGCTGGATGCTCGGACTTGCCGTTGTACCATCTCTCATATTAATGGTTGGTGTACTATTTATGCCTGAGAGTCCAAGATGGTTGCTTGAACACCGCGGCAAAGAAGCGGCCCGGCGTGTTATGAAATTGACGCGGAAGGAAAATGAAATCGATCAAGAAATAAATGAAATGATTGAAATTAATCGTGTTTCTGACAGCACTTGGAATGTATTAAAATCAGCCTGGCTGCGTCCGACGCTGGTTATTGGCTGTACATTCGCGCTGCTTCAGCAAATCATCGGCATTAATGCGATCATTTATTATGCGCCAACGATTTTCAATGAAGCTGGACTTGGCGATGTCACGTCCATTTTGGGGACGGTCGGAATCGGAACGGTCAATGTCTTATTTACAATCGTTGCAATTATGATTATCGATAAAATTGACCGGAAGAAACTGCTGATCACCGGAAATATCGGGATGGTTGGATCATTAGTGATTATGGCCGGCTTAATCTGGACAATCGGCCTTGGTTCAACGGTCGGCGCATGGATTATTGTGGCTTGTCTGACATTGTTCATTATCTTTTTCGCCTTCACGTGGGGACCGGTTTTATGGGTTATGCTTCCGGAACTGTTTCCTATGCGTGCGCGTGGTGCAGCAACGGGTATCGCTGCCCTGGCGTTATCAATCGGAAGCTTGCTTGTCGCACAATTTTTCCCAATGCTGACCGAAGTCATGTCCATTGAACAGGTGTTCCTGATTTTTGCTGTGATTGGAATTGGCGCCATGATTTTTGTCGTGAAATATCTGCCGGAAACACGTGCCCGGAGTCTGGAAGAAATTGAAGCTGACTTGCGGAAGCGTACTTCGGCAGTGGATACGAAAAGTGTGAAGTAATGGTCGTTTCATAACGAGTCGATCGGAGTTGGATAAATGGCGACGATTAAAGATATAGCGAATCATGTAAATGTCTCGATTGCAACTGTATCACGCGTCCTTAATGAGGACCCAAACCTGTCAGTGAACCCGGAAACGAAGCAGCACATTTTTGACGCTGCTGAACAGCTGGGTTATAAAAAACACATTCAAAAGAAAACAAAACAGCGTGTGCGGATAGCGATTGTGCATTGGTATACAGAGACGGAAGAACTGAATGATTTGTATTACTATTCGATCCGTCAGGGTGTAGAAAAAAAACTGGAAAACGATGAGTATGAGTATATCCGGCTGTTTCAAAATGCGAACAAACAACCTGACGTCAAAGTAAATGGCGTCATCGCGATAGGCAAATTTTCACACCGGCAAATGCAGCATTTGAAAAATTGGAGTTCCAATATTTGTTTTGTTGATAACATTCATGCACTGCCTACCTGTGACGCTGTCGTCGCAGATTTTAAACAGGCAACGATCAACGTTCTGTCTCATTTTATCAAGCGGGGACACTCCAGAATCGGGATGCTGACCGGTGAGGAAAAGTTTCCCGGTACCTCTGAAGTTCTGAAAGACCCAAGATATGATACGTTTCGTGATTATATGAGGTCACATAACTTATTCAATAAGAAGTATTGTTTTAAAGGAACGTTCAGCGTGGATTCCGGTTATGATATGATGGACAATGCGATACAGACGCTTGAGAATGACCTTCCCACTGCATTTTTTTGTGCAAATGATGCCGTTGCTGTCGGGGCATTACGTGCTTTAAAGGATCATCAGCTTCGTATCCCGGAAGACGTTCAGGTTATCGGATTTAATGACTCGAGTGTGGCAAAGTATGTCTCACCATCTTTAAGTACTGTCAGAGTTTACACGGAAATGATGGGGGAGACTGCCGTATCCTTAATGAAAGAACGGATTCTCGAGCAGCGTACTGTAGCCAAAACAGTTACACTAGGAACGGAACTGATTTTCAGAGAAAGCACTCAGTGATGGTAAGGGGGGGTGTCATGAAGATAAATACGGTGTATAAGAAAGGGAATCGTGACGTAAACGAAGATGCTTATGTGATCAATGAGAAGTCCGGGGTTTTCGCGGCAATTGACGGTGCCACAGGGCTAGAAGGTGTGCCCGGTCACATAGCCTCAGGTGCCATGCGGGAAGTGCTGAATGCAAACGTCATGGAAAAGTCGCTCGAGGACAGCGTGAAAGCTGGTAATCAGGCAGTCGGTGAAGAAAGCCTTTCGTATCTTGGGCTAAAGGGCAGTGTGACGATAGATGACGTTTCAAAAGAAAAACGGAGTACTTGCGCGCTTGCAGCGATTTCAATCGATATGGATCACTTACGGCTTGATTATGTCCATGCCGCAGATTGCATGATTTTTTTACAATATGAGAACGGTGATATCCGTCAGGTGACATATGACCTGCTTCATCATTTTGATCAAAAAGCAATAAACGGCATTGTGGAACTGAGAAAGCAAGAAGGCAGGGACGTCGGGATGGCTGAAGCCAGGGAAAAAGTGCGGCCGACGCTAATTGAAAACCGCTCTTTGCTAAATAGCCGTGATGGATACGGTGTGATTGATGGAAGTGTTGCTGCGTTAAATCATTTGGAAAAAGGCAGGCTATCCTTGAAAAAGGTTACCGGAGTTCTTTTACTGAGCGATGGATTAATGCTGCCAACGAAATTGGAAGAAAGTAACGCTTGGGAGCAAACTGCGGCGTTTGCTTTTCATTCCGGGCTGGATGAACTGCTACATGAAGTGGAGAATAGAGAAAACGCTGATCCCGAGTGTGTGACATATCCCCGTCTGAAAATGAATGACGATAAGACAGGTATATTGCTCGTGCGAGAAGCACCTGAACTTGTGCGATAGCGGCTCCAACTTGTGCGACAAGCGGCTGAACTTGTGCGAGAAGCTCCCGAATTTGTGTGGCAGCGGCTTCAACTTGTGCAGAGTAACGCTAAAGTTGTGCGAGAGCATCGCTAACTCGTGCGAGAATGAGACCAACGTGTGCGAAATTCACTCCAACTCGTGCAGCAACACTCCGAATCCGTGCGGGAATCCCCTTGAACTTTTTTTCCCCGGTATATTGCTGCCGTTGAGCCTTGTAGAATATTGCTGCAAGGTTTTTTTGCTGTCTTAAAATGTGGTGGCAACAGTTTCCCCCAAAGCAGCTATATGTATGATAGAATAATAGACATAAACCACCTACGAAACGAGGCCAACACATGACACAAAAACTCATCTTTTTTGATATAGACGGGACCCTGCTTGATGATGAGAAGCGCCTGCCGGAATCGACAAAGCAGGCAATCGCACAGCTGCAGGCGGACGGCCATTTTGTGGCGATCGCAACAGGCCGTGCGCCGTTTGCGTTCAAACCGCTGATGGACGAACTGAATATCAGCACTTATGTCAGCATCAACGGGCAGTATGTCGTGCACAATGACGAAGCGATTTACAAAAATCCCCTGAAGCCGGATGCTTTGGCCGCGCTGGAGAAATACGCGGCGGAACGTCAGCATCCTCTGGTCCATCTCAATCATGAGGACTGGTATGCGAACACGAAAGATCACCCGCAAGTCAGAGCGGCTACTGAGTCACTGAAACTTGATCAGGCCGTTAAGTATAATCCGGATTTTTATCGAAATAGCAAGGTGTATCAGACGCTGTTATTCTGCACGGGAGAAGGCGAAGCGGAATATGATCAAACGTTTGATCAACTCGATTTTGTCCGCTGGCATCAGTATTCTGTGGACGTCATGCCGGCCGGTGGTTCCAAAGCGGCAGGCATCGGAAAGCTGATTGAGCAATTGGACATCCCCGCCCAAGACGTTTTTGCCTTCGGCGATGGCCTGAACGATATTCCGATGCTTAAGTCCGTGCAAAACAGTATCGCGATGGGTAACGCTGCAGATACCGTGAAAGAGGCGGCCGGCAGTGTTACGAGAGACGTGCATGATGACGGAATCTGGCATGGGCTGAAAATGGCGGGGCTGTTGAGGTGAAGAGGATTTCCGGCTGATGCCGGAAATCTTCTTTTATAATTGAGAAAAAAGGCTTAATTCGTGTGTTAGCAGTAGCAGGCGTTGAACTTCATCAATTATTTACTGGAGATGCCAGAACATGTCAAAAGGTCCTAAAGAAGAGGAGAGTCATATGAGTGGAACAGGGTTTCCTAACTCGCCGACGTTTAAACCAATTTTTGATGAATTGAGGGAGGAATGGAAGAAAGAAGGGGAGACAAAGGGAAAACGAGAAATAGCGTTTGCAATGCTTCGAAAAGAATATCCGGACGAAGACATCCTTGATATAACTGGTCTTACGAAAGGAGAATTGCAGGAATTAAACAAAAATGTAATCCTTGAACAACAAGCAGGTTCGCGCGAAATGCAGGGAGTGTCGCGCGCATTCGAGTCACTCTCGCAGAATATGATAGAATAGTGAGAAAGACTAGACCCTTTATTCTGCACGGGAGAAGGCGTAACGGAATATGATCAAACGTTTGATCAATTTGATGTTGTCCGCTAGCACCAATATCTTTGGCCGTTATCCCTGCCGGTGAATTCTAGGCGGCAGGGATCAGCAAGCTGATTGGGAGGTTGCAGATCCCGTTAAAGCGAACATCTAAACCGTGCCGAGCTACATATGGACTCGGGACGCTCATTTTATAAAATTTTTCTCAATCTTAAAGGAGAGCTAATCACATGAAAGCCTATCAAATCAAAATCGAGCTGACCGGTTCAGAACCACTAATCTGGCGTCGTATCGTCATGCCGGCCGGCGCGACATTTAACAGATTGCATGATGTGATTCAGAACGCAACGAATTTTCAGGGCGGTTATCCCGGCGCATATCACCTTTTCGAGTTTGACCTGCCGAATGATAATATCCGGGTGACCAATGATGAAGAGGCGTATCAGGAGCATCAGCATTTTAAGAAAAACCGGAAAGAGATTGAGGCCAAGTTGCGGGATGTTCCCCCGGAATTCGCGGAGATTCAGGAAGCCCGGCTGCGCGAATTGGAAAAAGTGGTGCGCAAACCGGCCGGGATCAAGATTGATACGTATCTGGAAAAGTATGGAACGCTTGAATACATTTATGATTATGGTGATGATTGGCATTTTCTTATTACATTAGAAAAAACGATGAAAGATTACCATTACGGCTATCCAACGCTTATCGATGGTGCTGAAACAGCGCCGCCGGAAGATGTGGGCGGACTACCCGGCTATTATGAGTTTTTGGATATTTATTATGATTCGAATCACTCGGACCATGAGGATATGAAAGAATGGGTTCAAGAGCAATTGTTTAGGGAATATGATCCGGATTTTATAAATGATAGCCTCAAGAGTATTCATTATAAAAAGACAGAATGGGACAAGATCAATAAGCAAGGGTGAGTTGACTATTTTTATGCGTCCAATGTGGAAGGTCTTCTGCGGCGGCCGAAAACCTTCCTTTTGTTTGTTTAATTTTGGCTGTGCCAAAAATCTTCAATAAAAGGGTTTGGGATGGGCGAGAGTATTATCAACTCGTGCGGGAGCGGCCGCAACTTGTGCAGGAAGCACTCGAACTCGTGCGGGAGCGACCGCAACTTGTGCAGGAAGCACCCGAACTCGTGCGAGAGCGTCCGCAACTTGTACAGAAAGTGCTCGAACTTGTGCGAGATCTGTCGCAACTTGTGCGAGAAGCGCTCGAACATGTGCAGGAGCAGCCGCAACTTGTGCAGGAAGCACTCAAACATGTGCGATAAGCCCCCGACTTGTGCGGGAACACCCACACGGAAAATCGATCGACCCACCAGTAATATCGTTTGAGTTATGCACCAAAATACGAATCACCCCTGAAGTCATGCGACAATAGCTCCCTTTTACGAGAATTTCAGTTCCTGATTTTGTTTACCTTTCTTATTATTGTGTATAATGGATATGAATACAGAAGGAACGTAATGAGAGCAGTGCCAGAGTTGCCCGTCAAAAAGCGGAAGTATGCTATTTTCACTAACGATCACAATGAAGGAGACTTCAATGAAACGGCTATTCATATTAGTGGCTATTTTATTTATGACATCGATAAGAACACCAGCTTTGGTAGAACAAACGTGGAATCCAGAGCGGCTGGAGCCGGAGACTTTTGAAAATTGGACAACTGCAGTACAAGACTGGTGGAAAGATCAGGATATGACTATTGGGGAATACAAGGAGGGCCTCACGCGGCTGTTTCAATCAGAAGAAGATACGAAGGAAGACATGACACAGCTGTTTCAATCAGAAGAAGAGACGCCGGATACAGACTCAGCGGAGCCATCTGCCTATGAAAAAGAAGTTGTGCAGCTCGTTAATGAAGAGCGGGAAAAGCGAGACCTGGAGCCGCTGGAAATGCATAATCGCTTAAGCAGTCTTGCCCGGAAGAAATCCCAGGATATGGCGAACAACGACTATTTTAGCCACACATCGCCAACGTACGGATCCCCTTTCGATATGATGGAGCAGTTCGATTTTAGCTTCCGCATGGCTGGTGAAAATATAGCGGCCGGGCAGCGCAGTCCCGAACAAGTGGTGGAAGGCTGGATGAACAGCGAGGGGCATCGTAAAAATATTTTGAAGGAAGGTTTTACGCATATTGGTGTTGGCTATGTAGAAGGTGGTGGGCTCAAGTATGGAACCTACTGGACGCAAATGTTTATGACACCGATGTGACAGGAATCCCCCTGGAGCCGTATCGAATCGATCGAACTTGCTCCGGCTCGAATGGAAAATTTGGAAAGCGGCGGGGGATGCATTAAAATGATTATAGAGCCTCTCCATGCAACTGCCGCGTATAATGATTAGCACATGCCCCGCAACAAAAAGTAACCGTTAAGATCCCACGACTCCTTATCGTGACACAAAGTATGTTTGATGTAATGACTTTCGGGAATTATTTCCATTATTGTAATTTAATGTATATGGAAGATTGAAAATGTTGGAACTGCAAGGAGGCGTCTGTTTGAAATTAGTTGGTATATCAGGAACATTGGCAGGAGATAAGACATCCAAGGCGGTTTACGATGTGCTGGAAGCTGCCAAGTTGATGGATACATCTGTGAAGACAGAACTCATTGATTTAAGGGATTATGAATTATCATTCGCTGACGGATCCCCACTTGCGTATTTTGAAGATGATACCTGGCCGGTCGCTGACAAAATCATGTCTGCAGACTGTTTGGTGTTTGGGACGCCGATCTATCAGGCATCTATCGCCGGCGTATTGAAAAATCTGCTCGATCATTTTCCGGAGTACGCTTTTAAAAACAAGGTTACCGGCATTGTCGCAACAGGCTTGTCGGAGAAACATTTTCTTGTAACCGAATATCAGCTGAAGCCTGTTCTTTCTTATTTCAAGGGGCTGGTGCCGACAGAGAATGTTTTTGTCCAGAATGATTGCTTCGATTTGGAGAGCGGGGAAATCATCGATAAATTGATTGCAAAGCGACTGCGGAATCTTGCCGAGGAGATCCTGTTTCTGCAGGGGAGTATTAATGAGCGGATGGAGCGGTAACAGGACGAGGGAATTCTGTTTGGCCGAAAACCCCTTCTTAATAGTTGGTTAGATTAGTTGATTTTTGGCTTGAGCCAAAAATCTTCGTTCTAATGGTTCTGAATTGGGTGTAAGGTTCATAAAAACGTGTGCGACAGGTGCTCGAACTTGAGTGAGAACTATCTCAACTTGTGCGGAATTGGCGCTAACTTGAGCGGTAATGCTCTGAGTTGAGCAGGATTAGCCTCAACTTGTGCGGGAGGGCTCTGGATTTGAGCGGGAACAGCGCCCACTTGCGCAGGATGAGCTGGAACTTGAGTGAGAACGCCCTCAGGTTGTGCAGCAACAGCGCAAACTCGTGCAGAAATACTCGGAAGCTGAGCGCGAGAGTCGTCGACTTATGCGATAGGGGATGAAACTTGTGCGAGAAGCACTAAAACTTGTGCGGGAGCGATTTGAACTTGTGCGAGAAGCACTTAAACTTGCGCGGGAGCGATTCGAACCTGTGCGAGAAGCACTAAAACTTGTGCGGGAGCGATTCGAACCTGTGCGAGAAGCACTAAAACTTGTACGGGAGCGTACCGAACTCGTGCAAGGAGCACTCAAATTCGTGCGGGAACGTTCTGAACCTGTGTAATAAGCGCTCAATCTCGTGCAGTAACTGCCTCAACCTGTGCAGGAATGCTCGGAAGTTGTGCCGGATCAACCTATATTTGTGCGAGAGCGGCGTTTACTCGTGCGACATTAGTCTCGACTTATGCAGGGTTACTGCCAACTTGTGCGGCAATCGTGTGAACATATTCGCGGATATCCTCATTTCGTGATAAATCAGCCCCATCTCATATGGGGGCTCAGAACAACAACATTTATTAAAAATTTGAAATCATGCCCCATTTTCTTCACCAATATGCTATAGTGAAAATATCCCCCTAAAACAAAATAAAGGAGCAAAACCATGATACTCAGACACCGCACTAAGCCCCTTCCGCTTCAAAAACTCGATGCTGCCATTCCGCGGCTCTCGCCACATTTTCCAGGTCTCCCCAAGATGAAAGAAGATGCTAAAAAGCAGCAGCAAGGTTATTCGGGTGAACTGAAGGTCGACTATTTTTTCGACAATCTTGCTCCGATGTATACGATTCTTCATGATGTCTATCTCCGCGAGAACAATAAAAACTTTCAAATTGACTCACTCACAATCGCTAACCATACTATTTTCATTGTGGATTCCAAACATTATCAAGGCAGCATCACCTTTAACACCACGCTCCGACAGCTCACCCGCTCTGACGGTACGATTGAGTCAGGCTTCGAATATCCAATCACTCAAGTGAAAAATCAAAAATTCCATCTGCAAAATTGGCTCAAGCAGCACAACTTGGGGCATATCCCGGTGCAATGTTTCGTTGCCATTGCCGATCCGTCTACTGTTGTACATGTTAAAGGCAGTGAGGAAGAGGTTGGGAAACATGTCGTTCATGCCGCTGAGCTTCCCGAGCAAATTATGAAGGCAGATCGGCAATTCGGAAATAAGGGCGCTCGGAAGCTCTCAAACTATCAGATTGGTAAAGCAATTTTGAGCAAAAGTCGTGAGTTTGATATTGATTTGTTCAAGCGATATGGCGTAAAACCCGCGGATATATTGCCGGGTGTGATCTGTCCTGATTGCGGTTTGCGGGGGATGGAGCGGGTCTATAATGGATGGCACTGCGGGCAATGCAGCTGTTTTTCGCGAAATGCGCACAAAAAAGCTATAGAGGATTTTCTTTTGCTCGTAAAGAATTCGATCACGAACAAGGAATGTGTGTGGTTTCTCGGCAATATCAATAGAGGATTGGCAACGCGAATACTTAAGAAAAGCGGCCTGGTATATGATAAGCAGCATCGATGTTGGCGAAGATAAAAGATTTTGAAGTGTTGGTTTTCGGCGGCAGCCGAAAACCTTCCTTATTTTTTGTTGAAGGAGAGATTTTTGGCTTGTGCCAAAAATCTTCATTCTAACTTGAGCGACAGACGCTCGAGCTTGTGCGGGGGCCAGCAAAGCTCGTGCAAGAAATCGCTGGACTTGTGCAAGATCCGCCCCAACTGTGCAGGAAGTGCTTGAACTTGTGTGAGAGCTACCTGAACTTGTGCGAGGGTCAGCGCAACTCGTGCAAGAAATCGCTGAACTTGTGCGAGAGCGTCCTGAATTCGTGCAGGAACGCCTCGAACTCGTGCGAGCCCCGTCCTGGACTTGCGCAGCATCTACCCTAACTCGTGCAAAAAGTACTCGAACTCGTGCGACAGCCCCCCAACTTGTATGAGAAGCTCCTCCAACTCATTAAAGCACTCGGTATGGCCAAGGTCTATGTTATGATATCAATAAAGCTGGTACAAGTTTTCATCAAAAAAAGGAGATGTAACAAATGAATCTAGTAAAATGGGGCATTCTAAGCACCGCAAACATAGCACAAACACAGCTGATTCCAGCCATTGAACGATCTAATAATGCTGAAGTAACTGCTATTGCAAGCGGGAGTGGGAAGGCTTCAGAAGTCGCGCGTGAATCAGGGATTCCCAAGGCTTATGATTGTTATGAGAAGCTTTTTGATGATCCAGAAATAGGTGCAGTGTATATACCGCTCCCGAATCATTTACATAAAAAGTGGGCGATCCAAGCGGCGGTTAAGGGCAAGCATATCCTTTGTGAAAAGCCTGCAGCATTAACGGCTGCTGACATGGAAGAAATAAAGCGTTCGTGTGAGGAAAACGGTGTACACTTTATGGAAGGGTTTATGTACTATTTTCATACCCAGCATAATCGGGTAAAAGAAATTATCGACAGTGGCGAAATTGGCGACGTTAAGCTTGTTAGATCTAGTTTTTCCTTTCCAGTGACGGACAAGGAAGATAATATTCGAATGGCTGCTGAAAAAGGCGGCGGGACGTTTTATGATATTGGGTGCTACAGTATCCACTCCATCCGGCATATCCTGGGCAGCGAGCCGGTTTCAGTAAATGTACATGCAAAACGGGATGCAAGCTATGGTGTGGAAACAGAGGTCGTCACGTATATGGAATTTCCTGATGGGCTAATGACCGTCTTTGATAATAGTTTCGAATCGGCATTCCGGCAAGAATACGAAGTCGTTGGTACGGAAGGCCGTGTGATCGTTCCGCGCGCATACCGGCCTGATGTAAACGGCGGTGATGGGTTAGTGATTATCGAGAAAGATGGTGTGCGGCGTGAAGAAACGCTAAACGCAGATCAGTATAAAGCAGAAGTTGAGCATTTTTCTGAAGTCATTATTAGCGGCACAGAAATAGCACATACGATGGAAAATACGATAAGCAATCTTAAAGTGGTTGAAGCATGTCTGGAATCGGCTGAGACAGGCGAAAAAGTATTGGTGAAATAACCCGGGGTGTATTAGGCCCCGGGTCAAGGATTTCTGTAATGATACCACCATAATATAAAATGGGGATTTTTGGCTTGTGCCAAAAATCCTCAATATATAATGGTTTGAAATCGGCGAGGTATCGTTAACTTGTGTAGAAACTGCCTCGACTCGTGCGGGAGCGGTCCGAGCTTGTGCTGCATCCGCTCCAACTTGTGTGGCGAAGGGTGGAACTCGTGCAAGAACGCTTCGAACATGTGCGGGAGGCCCTTAAACTTGTGTAGGAAGACCTCTAACTTGTGCGAAAACCTTTCGAACTCGTGCGAGAGGCGCTCCAACTTGTGCGGAATCCAGCAAAATTCGTGCGGGAGGCCCTTAAACTTGTGTAGGAAGATCTCTAACTTGTGCGAAAACCTTTCGAACTCGTGCGAGAAGCGCTCAAACTTGTGCGGGATCCAGCTAAACTCGTGCAGAGAGGCGCTTAAACTTGTGCAGGAAGGGCTCTAACCTGTGCGACAGGTGTTCCAACCCGTGCGAGAACCGCACGAACTTGTGCGAAAGCGCCGAAACTCTTGCGAGGACCAGCCCAAGTTGTGCGAAAACCCTTCGAACCGTGCGTAAACCACCCCAACTCGTGCAAGAACCACCTCAACTTGATCGCCCCAAGAACTAAAACGATCACCGACACCCCAATCAAAAATGTTGTTTTCGGCCCAAGCCGAAAACCTTCCTTATTAGAAAGACTTTTAGAAATAGGTATAAAGTATTGCATTCCCTTCAAATACACACAGAAAAATAGTACTTTCATCCCCTTAGTAAAAGTTTCTAATTATTTTACAATAATAGGTAACTAAGAAAAACGGCTTAATTCAAAAGAATTTATTGTAATGGGGTGAAACGGTTGGCAAACACTGTCTTCCAACTTGATTCTCAAATATCTGGCGTGCAGTGGGCAATAAATTCGATAAATGCCCAATTGCAGCAGAAGCAGGAGGATTTGATAAGGCTGAAAAGGGCGCTCTCACAATTGTTGGATTGCAGTGATGAATTTCAACATAAAAAGGGTGTCTGTCTGGATCCATCACTGTCTAAAAATACATGGAGCGGGAGTATGGCAAACAATTTTGAGGGGTTCAAACAAAGGGAATTACAGGGAAGCTATCAATCTATTGAACAGAGAGATCTGCAGACTGTTATTTCCAGAGTGGAAACAGAAATCGAGCAAATCAAACAGGAGATCATTTCTTTGGAAAATGATCGTTCATCCCAGCAATCAAGGCTGAATGATTTACATGACCAAAGGAGAGGGGAGCTGCTGAACAATGAGTGAAGAAATCAAACTTAACGATTCACCCGTCCAACAATCATTGAGTGAATTAAAGAATGCGGTAGAATCAATGGAGAACGCTTTCTCCAAGCATGCTTCAGGGGACAGTTCAATGGACGTGACGGATAAGCTTCAGCAGATGAAACAGCAGTTGGAGCATATAAACGTGTCCTACCAAACAGTACTTCGGGAAAATACAGAATCGGCAAATCGTGTGGTTGAAAGACTGAAGGAAACGGATGAAACGGTGGCCTCTTCTTTCCAAGTATTGAAATAAGGGTAAGGTTATTGGAAAGGGGTGAAACGCTATAAAAGTTTTAGATGTACAGCAGCTACATAATGAAATTGACCAAACGACGACGAATTTAACCAGGCTGAAGGATCAGATCAAAAAAATCCAGACAAAGCTAGATGGATTTGTTGCGATGGAGGATGCTTTTAAAGGGAAAGCGGCAAATTCCATCCGGGCTTTCTATCAGGAAAGCCATATGCCATTCCTCGTATTTATGGAAGGATTCATCACGGATTTTCAGGATACCCTGGCCAAAATCAAAGATTCACTTGCCTCATTGGAGCCTGATGAACAGGGCTATATCCGCGAATCTTTTTTGCGGGAAGATGTCAAACAGGGATTGAAAAATGCAGAAAATGTTACAATGACTTTAACCGATGAAGCCAATAGTATCATTTCCTCTGTCGGGGATATTGTGCCATTGCCTTCTGTGGATGACAGTGACTTTCTCGATCGCTCGCAGCAGGCACGAAAAAAGACAGACCACACACTGGAAAAATTGTACACATTTGATTCCGAAAGCACAAGAGCGCTGGATAAACCCCAGAATGATCTGGATTTAATGCAAACTTACATCAATAAACTTGGCGGAATGGTCTCCAGCGGCGACATCAGCATTGGAAATTATTCCGTTCAGCAGCTGTCCCAGCACGATTTCCACCAGGATTTGATTTCCGGCGTTCGGGGAAAAGCGGTACAAAATATGTTGTCCCTGGATGTGCTTATAGGCAAAGGGGCCGCAAACCTCCTGTCACGGTATGTTCCATATTCCGGAGCGTGGGTGAACATGCTGGCAGAAAAGTTTGAGATGAAGACCGCGGAATACAGTTTTAGAGCCTTAAGCGTTGTTTCAGCATCTGTCGGCAGCGATATCAGCGAGCAGGAATTTGCAACCGTCAAAGGGCAGGTCGTGAATACTGAAAAAGTGTCCGATTATAAGAATGAATGGTATGGCAACTACCACACGCTGATGGACGGTAGGATTATCCGTGAATATATGGATAACGAGGGGAATGTTAATTACAAATTCGTCTCTGAGATCCCGGAGAGCCGGTTAAAGCCGGCGGAGGAAGAGGAAAAGAATGCATTTCAAAAGTCTGTTGGAGCATTCAAGGAAATTGGATTGGATATATGGAGTGGCTTTGAAGAAAGAGGTCAAAAAGCAACAGATTCATGGTATGATTTTGGTAACTACTTGACGCTTGGCGCATTTGACTTGGCGAAAAATACGCACAGCGGATTACAGTATAATGCAGAAAATATGCTGAATTCCCCATCTGATTTTGCCAATTGGTTGACCATGGGCGGCGTTGATATGGTAAATGGCGCCGTGAATCCGGATGAGGCCTTTTCGAAAGAGCATTGGAAGTCAAGCTTCGGTTTATTTTTAACAGGCGTTGGCGCGAGAGGTGTTAGTGCCCCAAAGAGTAGCGGAATGCCTAAAACCAATTCGAAAGTAACATCGAATGATCAAGAGAGCACCGTGTCTGCAGCCAAAGCAACCTCGGCGACACGGAAACTCCCTACCCTAACGAATATAAGAGAATGGTACCGTGCGAATGTTCCTGAAATGGGACTTGTGCAAGATAGTATGGGTGGTTATTATTTTGCTGTGAAGAAGGGTGATGGGGAAAATTCCGGTAATTCTTCTGTTAATGGAGGCAAGGTAGAATATGGCGGACATTACACTAGGGTTAATCGTAAGAAGGCACTAAAACCAAATATTGAATATACGACTAAAGAAGGGTACAAATATAAAACGGATGACAAAGGACGGATTTCAGTAGCCGAGGCTAAGTTAGAGTTAGGGCAAGCAGATCGGAATCAATATGCTCAAAGGAAAGTGGGCGGAGATGACAGGTTAGAGAATGATGATGGCGGCCATTTAATTGCTAGTATTTTTAAAGGTTCTGGGGATATTGATAACTTAGTCCCAATGGATGCTACACTTAATCGAAGTGAGTATAAAACAATAGAGAATGAATGGAAAAAAGCCTTAGAAGAAGGTAAAGAAGTAACAGTCAAATTAAAGCCCATATACCAAGGACAGTCAGTGAGACCAACCGAGTTTAAATTAAATTACACAATAGATGGAAAAAAATACTCTGATAGACTAACAAACTATACAGGAGGTCACTAATTTGGAAACCAAAAAAATGGAACAAATATATCAACAAGTCGCGAACACCTTAGTCAATATAATTCCTGAGCAGTGGAAAAAATTATATTTATATGCTGAGATCAGAGAAGGGTATAAAAAAGTTTATTTCTATTATTATCCTGAGAATGGAAATAATCCAGTATACAGTCTGGATATAATTGATTTGTTTAATATGGATGAAGATATGTTTGATGAACTAGAAAATGAATTATATAGCTGTTTTTCTAATTTAAGGGAAGAATTTAAAACACAAGAACAGGAGCCTTGGACATATTTAACTTTTATACTAGAGAATAGTGGACAAATGAAGATAAACTATAGTTATGAGGATGTTTCCCAATTAGATCCTGTAGAAAAGCAAGAGAAATGGGAGGCTGAATATTTGAAGTGAATGGTTAGAAACCCGAATGATCTCACTCCAATATATCAAGAAGTAGCCAATATCTTGAATTCAATGATTCCAGAAGAATGGGAAGAAGTATTATTATATGCCGAAGTTAGAGAAGGATTTTCACAAGTATATTTTTATTACTACCCTTTGAATTCTGTGGAACCTGTCTATAGTTTAGACATTGATGAAGTTTTTGATATTGACTCTAGCGAATTTAATGCCATGGATCAAAATTTAGATGATTGTTTTCGAAGACTTTGGGAAGAATTTAAGATGCAGGATCAAGCACCGTGGACGTATTTAACATTTATGTTAGATAATACAGGCCAAATGAAAATCAGTTATTCGTATGAGGATGTATCGCATCTTGGGCCTGCGGAAAAACGTAAAAGCTGGATAGAAAAGAATTTGAGATAAATTTGCAGAAATCTATCTATATGCGTTAAGGAGTATTCTTATGAGCAAAAGTCGAGAAGGGGTAAGTTTACTTGAGGAATTACTTTATAGCGCAGACGAAAACTATATAGTAAGACAGTTAAGAAAAATAGAAGATCCTTTAACCCTACCTTGATTAGCAAATGCTTTTTCAAGGTTTTATTTATTATTCAATTTATCGTAAGGGTACAGGGATATGATGCTGTGGTACTTCATGTCTATTTAGAAGCTTTATCACATTTTTCTTGTTTTTGCATAAAATTTTCGGAGGATATATATATAATATATATACAATGTATAAATGGGGTGATACAATGAAATCAACGGAACAAAAGGGGGATATTTCTATGACAACCGTTCAAAAATGGGGTGGAAGTTTAGGCGTGATAATACCTAAGCATCTGGCAGATCAATTCGGTGTCGAACAGGGTTCAAAAGTCGAAGTGTCAGCAGATCGCAACGGTATATTCGTAAAGCCTGTTAATAACACGCCGACACTCGAAGAACTCATGAGCCAAATCACAGAAGATAATCAGCACGACGAGATTGACTTCGGCAAACCTGAAGGTGGTGAGACCTGGTGATTGATGAAAGCATTCCAGACAAAGGCGATCTGGTTTTTATCAACTTCAGTCCACAATCGGGAAGCGAACAGGCAGGACATAGGCCGGCAATCGTATTATCACCTAAGCTATTCAACAAGGGAAAGTTTGTAGCATTATGTCCGATCACTAAAAAACAGAAGGGATATCCCTTTGAGGTTCCATTACCAGAGGGTTCACCGATAGAAGGGGTTATTCTTGCAGATCAGATCAGAACGTTCGATTGGCGATCAAGAGGTTTGAAAATAAAAGGACAGGCCCCAGAGGCTATATCGGAGAAATGTGTCGATCTCATTCATACATTTATATAAAAAACAGCACTGGTGCGTGACTGTTTATAGGGGGTTATTGGGTGCGATGGAAGTATTAATAATCCCAAAAACTCCCCAAACCATTAAACGTGTACTTTTATTATAAAATAGGGATGAAGGTCTTTTCAACAATAAGTTACAAATATTGCAAAAAGTTGTGATGCCACAGCTTATACTTATAAACCGGATTGGCCGGCTAATGCGCTCCCTTCGTCCTAGTCTTCCGTGAACGGTTTGAGTTCCCGTACGACACGTGATATCGGCAGGCCGACGATATTATAGTAGTCGCCCCTGATCTGTTTGACCAACACGGCACCTGGCCCTTGTATGCCATAAGCACCCGCTTTATCAAATGGGTCCCGCGTGGCGATGTAGCGTTCAATCTCGCTGTCGGTCAATGGCCAGAACTCAACTGCTGTTTTTTCTGTGAATACCCGTTCCTCCTGGCTTGTCCGCAGCATAACCCCGGTGTGTACCTCGTGAACCTGTCCGCTTAAAGCAGCTAACATTTGAAAGGCTTTCGATTCTGTTTCGGGCTTGCCGAATATCTGATTTTGAAAGGAGACGACGGTGTCAGCGGCTAATATAAGTTCATTTTCATGCCGAATTCCCACGTTTCTTCCTTTCAACTTCGCTAGTTCTGCTACTTTTTTCGTTGGATCTGCTTCCGTAATGCGTGATTCATCCGCATCTTGTTTTCGAATGGTAAATGGAATATCTACCTGCTGCAACAGCTCTTTTCTCCTTGGTGACGATGACGCTAATATAAGTTGACGTGCCAATAGAAAACCTCCTCAGTATTAAGGTGATTGTTTATGTTGATGCCCATTCTGCAAAATATGTTATCAGTATTGTGATGGTTAACGCTATGGATAGGCTGAGCATATTGAGGATGTTGGTTTTCGGCGGCAGCCGAAAACCTTCCTTATTGTTTATTGAATGGGGATTTTTGGCTTTTGCCAAAAATCTTCAATCTAAATGGTTTTGGATGGGGTGAGGGTTGCATCGACTTGTGCAGAAACTGCTTGACTCGTGCGGGAGCGGCTCGAGTTTGTGCAGCAGATGCTGGAACTTGTACGGCAGGGGACGGAACTTGTGCGAGAGCCACGTTAACTCGTGCGGAAGCTGTCCCAACTTGAGCGAAAAGCCTTCAAACTCGTGCGAGAAAGCCTCAAACTCGTGCAAGAACCGCCTCAGCTCGTGCGATATCAGCGTCCATTTGTGCGGTAGCCATCCCAATTCGTGCAGGAAGCCCCCGAACTTGAGCGGGAGTCGCCTCAACTCGTGCGAGAAGCCCGCGCACTTGTGCGGGAGATACCCTGATTTGAGCGAAACGCCTTCGAACTTGTGCGAGAAAACTTCGAATTCGTTCGAGAACCTCTCAAACTTATGCAAAAACAGTGTCCACTTGTGCGATGGTGGCGTAAACTCGTGCAAGAGCAGCAACCACTTATGTAGAAATTCTCCTAACACATGATGCACACTTCCCCCAATCAATCAAATCGTTGACTTTCGGCACCTGCCGAAAGTCTTCATTATTCACTATTAAATCATGTCACCATCTCCCACGACAAATTAGTATTAAGATTAAATTGAATACATTGCCAACACGCTTTACGCTAAAGATAGGACTTATACAAGATAATACCAGAAAGGAGTATACAAACTATGGCGGAAAAAGGTTTCCGCACAAAGGTACAGCGCTTTGGCGGATTTTTAAGCGGTATGGTTATGCCGAATATCGGCGCATTTATTGCGTGGGGTATTATTACGGCGCTATTTATGACAGATGGCTGGCTGCCGAATGAGCAGCTGGCGACATTGATCGATCCGATGATCAAATACCTCCTGCCGCTTTTGATTGGTTATACCGGCGGGCAGCTGGTACATGATAAGCGTGGCGGTATCGTTGGTGCGATTTCCACGATGGGTGTGATCGTCGGTTCTGATATAACGATGTTCTTAGGTGCCATGATCATGGGGCCATTGGGCGGCTATTTGATGAAAAAAGTGGACGACTTGTTCCAGGACAAGATTCGTTCCGGATTCGAGATGCTTTATAACAATTTCTCAGCGGGTATCCTGGGTGCTATCATCGCAAGTATTTCGGTAACGCTGGTTGGCCCTATTGTTGAGGGGCTTAACAACGCACTGGCGGCTGGTGTTGAAGTGATCATTAATGCCGGGTTACTGCCACTGGCCAGTATCATCATCGAGCCTGCAAAAATTTTATTCCTGAATAATGCCATTAACCATGGCATTTTAAGCCCAATCGGGGTGGAACAGTCTACTGAAGTTGGTAAATCTATTCTGTTCCTGCTGGAGGCGAACCCAGGCCCGGGGTTGGGTGTCTTATTGGCGTTTGCTATTTTTGGGAAAGGGACATCCAAAAGCTCTGCGCCCGGTGCGGCGATCATACAGTTCTTGGGCGGCATTCATGAAATTTACTTCCCGTATGTGCTGATGAAGCCTGCTCTATTGCTGGCCGTTATCGGCGGCGGTATCAGCGGTGTGTTCACGTTTACCATTTTTAATGCCGGTCTTGTTGCAACGGCTTCACCTGGCAGTATTTTTGCTATATTGGCGTTAACACCGCAGGGCAGCTACTTCGGTGTATTGGCAGGTGTGATTGTAGCAGCAGTTGTATCATTCCTGGTTGCAGCATTCATTTTGAAGACAAGCAAATCAAACGATGAAGACCTCACCGAAGCCACTGGTAAAATGGAAGAAATGAAAGGTAAGAAGAGTTCGGTAGCGGGCAATCTGAAAGAGGATGAGTCAGCAGAAGAATCTGCCGAAAGTGATCAAACAGCGGAAACTGACGAGCAGTCTGATGTAAAACCTGCCGGCGACGTCGATAAAATCATTTTCGCCTGCGATGCCGGCATGGGCTCCAGTGCGATGGGCGCATCGTTAATGAAGAACAAACTTAAGAAAGCGGAAATTGAAACTATTGATGTGAGTAATACGGCCATCAAGGCGATCCCGGACGATGCGGATATCGTCATTACGCATAAAGATTTAACGGACCAGGCGCGGGAGAAACTGCCGAGTGCTGAGCATATTTCGGTGGAAAACTTCCTGAACAGCCCGAAATATGATGAGCTGACCGAACGTCTTAAAAAACAGTAATAGGGGATTTTTGGCTTTTGCCAAAAATCTTCAATAAAATGGTTTGGACCTGGGCGAGCCGCTTGATAACCTGTGCAGAAACTGTCTCGTCTCGTACGAGAGCGGGCCTAGTTTGTGCAGCAGTCGCTCGGACGTGTGCGGCGGTGGCTGGGACTCGTGCAGGTGGTGTTAATACTTGTGCGAGAGTTCCTCAACCTTGAGCGGGATCGCCATCAACTTGAGCGAGGAGCCCCCGACCATGAGCGAGAGCAGCCTCAGCTTGTGCGAGAAAGCTTCGAACATGTGCGGGAAAAGTCTCAACTTGTGCGAGAGACCCTTGAACTCGTGCCAGAGCAGTGCCCGCTTGTGCGGCATCGACGTAAACATGTGCGAGGGACCTCCTAACTCATGCGAGGAGCTCTCGAACTCGTGCGGGAACCGCCACTATTTGTGTGATAATGACTTAAACTCGTGCGAAAGCGGCACAAACTTGTGCAGAAGCTTTCCGAACACATGAGCACACTGCCCCAATCGAGCGAGCGCCACATCAATAAGTTGACTTTCGGCGCCTGCCGAAAGTATTCATTTGCAAGGGAGGTGAGCCGTTTGTATCTGACAGGCCGTGAGCGTAAAATGCTTGAACATTTATTGGAGGCTCAGGAAGCTGTCACGATTAGAACAATCGCTGATAAGCTTGATGTCAGTGAGCGCACCGTCCAGAGGGATTTAAGCAATATTGAGCGGATTTTGTTCGATTACAACCTGGAGCTGCATAAGCAATCAGGTGTCGGCCTGCAGATTTCCGGCTTAGAGGCTGACAAAAAACACCTACTCACAGAAATCACGGAAACATCGTGGTCCGAGTTTACACCGGAAGAACGGCAGACGATTATTTTATCAACGCTTCTGGAGACGGATGAGCCGGTCAAACTGTTCACCCTTGCGGCAAATTTGAACGTGACAACGGCAACAGTCAGTCATGATTTGGATCAGCTGGAGATGAAACTTGTCCATCACAAACTCCAATTGATTAGAAGAAGGGGCTACGGTGTCCGGATTGAAGGCAGGGAAGCTGATAAGCGTGCGGCAATCAGCAGTCTAATTTCCGAGCACGTGAATACATCCGAGATGGTGTCATTTTTAAAACAGCGGACACAAGCCCCTACGATGAATGCCATATCCGATCGACTGCTCGGGCTGGTCAATCCTGAGAAATTAAGCATTATTGAACAACGTGTGGTTCAAGCGAGGGATGAGCTGCGTTATGATCTGGCGGACAGTGCCTATATCGGGCTGGTTGTTCACCTGGCTTTGGCCATTGAGCGGCTACAAAAAGGCGACACGATCGAATTTGATCGGGAATATTTGCGTGAAATCAGCGAGACGAATGAGTACACTATCGCTAAAAAACTGATCCATGACCTTGAAAATGATCTCGATATGACGATTCCAACTGATGAGATTGGCTATATCACCATGCACTTAATGGGCGCGAAACTAAGGGTGGACCAGCATTATGTGATAGAAGATTCGAGTCTTGATGTGGCCTATCAGGCAAAAGCGATCATCGAGTTTGTCAGCAGTCATCTGGGAAAAGACTTAACCTACAACATCACGCTGCTGAATGATCTCGTCGCTCATTTGAAGCCGTCCATCTACAGGCTCAAAAAAGGATTAACGATCAGCAATCCAATGCTGGATGAGATAAGAAGTGATTACAATGACTTATTTACAATCGTTCAGGATGCCGTGAATGACGTCTTCCCGGACATGGCTTTTCCGGAAGATGAAGTCGCCTATCTGGTGCTTCATTTTGCCGCGATCCTGTTGCACGATGAAACGGATGCGAGCATGCGGGCGCTGGTCATTTGCTCAAGCGGCATTGGGACTGCGAAAATGCTGGCAACTAAGCTGAAGCAGCAGATTCCGGAGATTAAGCAAGTGGAAAACAAATCGATGTTTGATCTGGAACGAACCGAAACAGATAACTATGATATCATCGTATCCACGATCCCGCTGGATGAAGCGGCAGATGATTATATCCTGACCTCGCCTATGCTGACCAAACCGGAAGCGGACGAGGTGAAACGGGCGATCCGGAAACGAAAAGCCACTGTATTTAAACAGCCTTATAAGCAGATGAAACAGCAATCAAATAGCCGACAAAAGCTAGAAGTGACTCAAGGCTATTTAGCGGCGATCCTGGATGTGCTGAAGTCACTTGACGTTAAGCATTTGTCAGGGAACATGTCGCTGGAAAGCCTTTTGCAGGAAGCGTGCGAACAACTGGCGGGAAGCAGCGTCATACGAGATCCGGGAAATGTCAAACGCGTCTTAATCGACAGGCAGGCGAAGAGCGGGCTCGGCATTCCAGGATCACATCTGGCGCTTTTTCATACACGGACAGCTGATGTCATGCAGCCGAGTTTTACCGTTTATACACTGGATTCGCCTATCACCATAAAAAGTATGGACGGTTCCGATATGATGATGAACACACTGCTGCTGATGCTAGCACCAGCCGATGCAGATCAGGAAGTGCTGGAGGCGCTAAGCTACCTCAGCAGTCTGATTATAGAAGAGGAAAGTATCCAGACGCTCGAGTCCGGGAATGTAGACCGAATCGAGGAGCACCTGTCAAAACATTTTTATAAATGGCTAAATGAAAATATTATGTAAGGAGTGCATCACGCTATGGCAAAAGATATCTTAACGAAAGCGAATATTCATTTGAATCAATCATTGAACAGCAAAGAGGAAGCGGTCCGATATACAGGCAAAATCCTGGCTGACAATGGCTATGTGCAGGAGGCCTATATCGATAAAATGCTGGAACGCGAAGAAGTAACGTCCACGTTTATGGGAAATTATGTTGCGATTCCGCATGGCACAGAAGATGCCAGAGACTTAGTTCAGGAAACAGGGCTGTCCGTTGTCACCGTACCTGATGGCGTCGACTTTGATGGCAACACGGTGAAAGTATTGATTGGCATCGCCGGGAAAGAAAATGAACATTTGGATGTACTATCAAAAATCGCGATTGTCTGCGCCGAGGAAGAAAACATCCAAAAAATCGTTGATGCAACATCAGAGGAAGACATCATTGATCTGTTCGATGAGGTGAACTAAATGGAAGCTGTACATTTTGGTGCCGGCAATATCGGCCGGGGCTTCATCGGGGCTTTATTATATGAGGCAGGCTATCACACGACATTTGTCGATGTGAATGATGCCATGATCAGCGAAATAAATGACCGCCAGCAATACGATGTCGTGCTGGCTGCGGAAAACAGCGAAACATTGACCGTCAAAAATGTGTCGGGCATCAACAGCGTGACCAATCCGGATGAGGTCATCGACGCCATTAAACAAGCAGACGTTGTCACCACAGCGGTCGGACCCAATATTTTGCCGGCGATTTCAGAACTGATTGCCAAAGGACTTTGTAAACGTCTGGAAACAAGCAAACAGCCTTTGAACGTGATCGCTTGTGAAAACATGGTCGGCGGCAGTACTGTTTTGAAAGAAAATGTGTTTGCGCATTTATCTGAAGAAGAACAGACCGCATGTGCTGATGTGTTCGGGTTCCCGGATGCAGCGGTGGATCGGATTGTGCCCAACCAGTCAAATGCGGATATGCTGCAAGTGTCCGTCGAGCCATATTATGAATGGGTAGTCGAGCAAACCGCGATCAAAGGCGACAAACCACCCATCGACGGCATTACGTATGTCGATGATCTAAAACCATATATTGAGCGGAAACTGTTCACCGTCAACACCGGCCACGCGGTCCCTGCCTATATTGGCCACGCGTTGGGCTATGCCACGATCTATGAAGCGATGCAGGATCAGACCGTACAGGAAATTATCGAAGGCGCATTGCACGAATCAGGCGAGGCGCTCATTCGGACATATGGATTTGACAGAGAAGAACATGAGGACTATATCGAGAAAATCATCAAACGGTTTAAGAATCCCCATATTTCAGATGACGTCACCCGCGTCGGCCGCGGCCCAATCCGCAAGCTCGGTGCGCGTGACCGCCTGATACGTCCGGCAAGTCTCTATTTAGATTTGACCGGGGAAGCGCCGGTGAATTTGGCGAAAACTATTGCGGCAGCATTGCAATATCACGATGAAAATGATGAAGAGGCAGTTAAGCTTCAGAAAATGATCGCTGAACAAGGCTATGAAAAGACACTTCAATCCATCTCCGGCTTGGAAGCGGGGGATCCGTTGGTTGGAGCGGTCCTGAAAGAAATAGATGAATGATGAGGATTTTCGGCTGTGGCCGAAAATCTTCTTTATTTAGGGGGCGAGTGTTGGTTATGTAGGGATGTGGAGCGATCGGACGTGGGGTCTAATCGATCCAGACAGCATTAAATCAAGGATGTTGGTTTTCGGCGGCTGCCGAAAACCTTCCTTATTGTTATTTGTTATAGTGGATTTTTCGCTTGTGCCAAAAATTTTCAATAAAATCGTTTGGACCTGGGCGAGAGGCTCATAAACTTGTGCAGGAAGTGTCTCGACTCGTGCGGGAAACGCTTGGACTTGTGCGGAAGCGGTTTTAACTCGTGCGGGAGACGCCTGGACTTGTGCGAAAGCGTCCTCATCTTGTGCAGGAAGCCCTTAAACTTGTGCGAAAGCGCCTCTAACACGTGCGATAGGCACTTGAACTTGTGCGAGAGTCGCCTCAACTCGTGCGGGAAGCGCTTGGACTTGAGCGAGAGCAGCTCCAACTCGTGCAGGAATCTTCATCGTAGCTTTGGTCAACCTTATGGTTACAATAGTAGACAAAATGAACAACAAAAAATAAATCCACCCATCTCTCACTGTGCACGATGTTGGGTGGATTTTTCCTTATATCCCACAGTGGCCGTACCCCAGCGGATATGTTGCAAGAGTCGAAGTGTTAGCCCACTTCGTCTCTTTTTTTATAATATGAGTTTCTACTTGTATAATACCCTATGATTCACCATTTTAGCAACTTTTTAAAAGGGAAATTAAGAAAGACAGACTGTTGTACTGTTTTGTCTGCGAATAGGAAGTCTGAGGAAGCAAAGAATTTAAGGCTTTTTGGGCTATGTTTGCCGAAGTCCCACTATTGTTTGCAACTTTCATCGCTGATGTAAAAAAGGATGAGATAACAGCAGATGTTATTAGTCAGGAAATCATAGCACAGCAATGGCTTTAATGGAGTTATGCCCCCACAGCAGCCGATCCAGAATGACGATTTTCGGCTGTGACCGAAAATCATCTTTTTAAGGGCGAGTGTTGATTCGGGTGGGAGGACAATGAATGAACGTGCGGTCTAATCAATCGAGGCAGCATTAAATCAAGGATGTTGGTTTTCGGCGGCAGCCGAAAACCTTCCTTATTGTTATTTGTTATAGTTGATTTTTGGCTTGTGCCAAAAATCTTCAATAAAATCGTTTGGACCCGGACGGGAGGCTCATAAACTTGTGCAGGAAGTGTCTCGACTCGTGCGGGAAACGCTTGGACTTGTGCGGAAGCGTCGTCAACTTGTGTAAGAAGCGCTCGAACTTGTGCGGAAGCGTCGTCAACTTGTGTAAGAAGCGCTCGAACTTGTGCGGAAGCGTCGTCAACTTGTGTAAGAAGCGACCGAACTTGTGCGGGAGCGGCTCTAACTCGTGCGAGAAAGCTTCGAACTTGTGCGAGAGCGGCCTCAACTCCTGCGGGAAGCGCTCGAACTTGTGCAAGTGCCACCTCAACATGTGCGAGATCCGACCAATCTTGTGCAGCAACCAGCCCAACTCGTGCAGTCCAACCCCACCAAGAACGACGATTTTCGGCCCCAGCCGAAAATCCACCATCCACCACCCACCAAAACCAAGAAGAAGCTCCCGGCCAAAGCCGGGAGTTCCATTGTCTCTTTTATCTCCTGCGTCCTATCCGCTACGATAATCCTTACCCTATAGCACTGGATCTTTCCCCCTGAGTGTTTCGCACACCTTTCGCCCAGTTCACTAAAATGTAGACAAATGGCGTGTCAATCATGGCAAATAAGAACTTAATGAAATACTGTGCTGCCATCATACTTATCATCGCGCTCACTGGCATAGTGCCCGCAAATGCCACAACAATGAATACGATTGTGTCCAGCATCTGGCTTACCATTGTGCTCGCGTTATTGCGTAGCCATAGATGCTTTCCGTTTGTTTTCTTCTTGATAAAGTGGAAAAGATTGACGTCCACAAACTGACTGACTAAATATGCTGCTAATGATGCAAGTGTAATGCGCGGTACACCTGCAAGTATCAATGCGTATTCTTCACCGAATGGATACTGGTCTGGTATTGCTGCTGGAAGTGTTGAAAGATAGAGACCAATAACCATAATGATATTGGCAACAAATCCGCCTATCACAACTTTTTGTGCAACGTCTTTCCCCCAAACCTCTGAAATCGTATCAGTCATCAGAAACGTTACGGGGTAAGCAAAGATCCCGACAGTCAATACGATGCCAAATACATCGATCACTTTTTGACCCATGATGTTCGATAATAATAAACCTGACACGAAAATCATTGAAAATATGATTAATTTACCGACGTTGTTATCTTGAGAGCTGTTGATCATAAAGAATGACCCTCCTGATATTTTTTCAATCCTTCGTTTCGCAATTTACAGGAAGGGCATTCGCCACAGCCGTCTCCTTTTACGCCTTCATAGCATGTTACGGTATGTTCGCGAATGTAATGAAAGGCGTCCATGTCATCTGCAAGTTTCCACGTTTCTGCCTTATTTAACGTCATAAGTGGTGTATGAATTTTAAAAGCGTAATCCATCGCAAGGTTTAACGTTTCATTTAACGACTGAATAAAATCGTTTCTGCAATCTGGATAACCGCTGAAATCTGTTTCGCTCACACCAGTTATAACGTTGTTTGCGCCAATACTTTTAGCATAAATAGCGGCATATGATAAGAAAATATGATTTCTCCCATCAACAAACGTGTTAGGATACGTTCCACTTTCGTCTATTTCCATTTCTGGTCTTGTCATGGCATTTACAGTCAACTGATTTAATTCAGATACATTTATAAATGTCTGTTTGACGTTTAAATCACCTGCAATCTGCGTTGATGCATCAATCTCTGAATCATTTCTCTGACCATAAATAAAAGTGACGGTTTCAACCTCATCGAATTTTTCCAATGCCCAAAACAAGCATGTGGTAGAATCCTGACCGCCACTAAAGACAACTACTGCTTTTTCCATTGTTCTTCAACTCCCTTAGTTTTTATTAAAGAGGGGATGGTCTCGAACCCTCTAACATCTATTATATAGAAAAATCCTGCTCTATTTAAGTATAGTTTTAATTTTTTAAGAGCGAGTGATTAGGAAGGGCAGACAAAGATACAGTATTCTATCAAGAAAGTTGGTTTTCGGCCGCCGCCGAAAACCTTCCTTATTGTTCTTTGTAATGGGGAATTTTTGGCTTTGGCCAAAAATCTTCAATCTAAATGGTTTTGGACTCGGGCGAGCGTTGCATCAACTTGTGCAGGAACCGTCTCGACTCATGCAGGAGGCGCTCAGACTTGTGCGACAGCTACGCTGATTCGTGTGAGAACCGCCCTAATTCGTGCGGCAAGCGCTTGAACTTGAGCGGCAGCCGCCTCAACTCGAGCGAGAAGTCCTCAAACTTGTGCGAGAGCAACGCTGACTCGTGCAGGAAGACTTCAAACTTGTGCGGGAGCGGCTCTAACTCGTGCAGGAAGACTTCGAACTTGTGCGACAGCCGCTTCAACTCGAGCGAGAAGCCCTC
>NZ_AGAV01000016.1 GCF_000224785.1 Lentibacillus jeotgali
ATGGCGCGAGCAGAATGAAGATGCATACATCCCAACCGTTAAGGAATTGAAAAAAGAAGATAAAGATTTCGAATATCTTTTCTGGGTAAGCTCAATGGGGTCATTTGACAACCGTAGCCAAAAAATCGCGCTTGCGTTTGCCAAATTGATGAATCAAGCAGGCATCAGCTTTGCCATCCTTGGAAATAAAGAGCAAAACTCGGGTGATACAGCGCGCCGTATCGGAAATGAGTTTTTATTCCAGGAAATCGCCGAGAAAAACATCAAGGAATTTGAAAAGCATGACGTGAAGAAAATCGTGACCATTGATCCGCACGCCTATAATATTTTCAAAAATGAATACCCTGATTTCGGGTTCGAAGCGGAAGTTTATCACCATACTCAGATGCTGTATGATCTCGTCATGAATGGCAAGCTGAAACCGCAGCGTGAAATCAATCAGAAACTCACCTATCATGATTCCTGTTATCTAGGACGATACAATGGCGTTTATGATCCGCCAAGAGAAATTCTGAAATCCATCCCGGGACTTGATCTGGTCGAGATGGACCGGAGCCGTGAAAACGGCATGTGCTGCGGTGCCGGCGGCGGTCTGATGTGGACGGAAGACACAACAGGAAACCGTATCAACGTGGCCCGCACCGAACAGGCAATGGAGACTGAATCGACGATGATTTCCAGTGCATGTCCATTCTGCCTCACGATGCTCAGTGACGGGACGAAAGCGAAAGAAGTTGAGGAAGACATCAGTACCATGGATGTTGCTGAAATTCTGGCATTGTCAGTGCTGGTGGATGATGAACAGAAGACTGCTTAAAGATTTGAGGGCTTTGAAATTCGTGCGACACAGCACCAGAATCGCGCGGCGCGATACGGGAACAGACAGATTGACCCATCCCGACGGGACAGGATCAGCCTGAATTAGTGACACAAACCTGAAGTCAGTATATCTTGAGGGGCAGTTGTACAACGCCCCTCTCCATTTTGGATCTGTGCTGAGCGAGCGTTCGGTCAAAAAACAAATACCCGCTCAACTCAACAGAGTAAGCGATACCATATGAATCTATGAATATATAAATTGAAAGGATGTCGATTGTATGCGAAAGACGGTTATTGTATCTGGTGCACGGACGCCATTTGGAAAATTTGGAGGGGCATTGAAGCCGTTCACAGCATCACAGCTGGGCGGTGCAGTCATTAAAGAAGCACTTAAGCGAGCAGGGCTGGATGGAGAAAAAGTTGATGAGGTTATGATCGGCAATGTCCTGCAGGGAGGGCAGGGCCAGATCCCTTCCCGGCAGGCAGCACGTGAAGCGGGCATCCCATGGGAAGTCAAAACCGAAACGATCAACAAGGTATGTGCATCAGGACTTCGCAGTGTGACCCTTGCCGATCAGCTGATCCGCCTTGGTGATGAAGACATTATTGTTGCTGGCGGAATGGAAAGTATGAGCAACGCCCCATATATTTTACCCGATGCCCGGTGGGGAAATCGCATGGGTGATAAAAAGATCGTCGATATGATGGTACATGACGGATTGACTTGTTCATTTGCCGGTGTTCACATGGGCACTTATGGCAACAGCACCGCAGAGGAATACGGATTAACAAGAGAAGCGCAGGATGAATGGTCATATCGCAGTCATCAGCGGGCAGCGAGGGCAATTGAAGACGATAAATTTGCTGAAGAAATCGTTCCGCTTGAGGTTCCACAGCGGAAAGGTGATCCAATCACAATTGATATTGACGAGGCGCCACGCAAGGATACAAGTGTTGATGTCCTTTCGAAATTACGTCCGGCGTTTGATAAAGACGGCACGATAACAGCCGGAAATGCCCCGGGCGTCAATGACGGTGCGGGTGCATTTGTTGTCATGTCTGACGAAGCAGCAGAACAGCTTGGCAAAACACCGATGGCAGTAATTCATGGCCATGCGGAAGTGGCTGTTGAATCCAAAGACTTTCCGAAAACCCCGGGACTGGTCATCAATAAGCTGCTTGAAAAGACCGGTTACGCCAAAGAGGATATTGACTTGTACGAAATTAATGAAGCGTTTGCGGCTGTATCCCTCGCGAGCGGGAAAATCGCGGATATTGATCCAGAAAAAATCAACGTAAACGGCGGAGCGGTCGCATTGGGTCATCCAATCGGTGCAAGCGGTGCGCGCATTATTCTGACGCTAATCCATGAATTACAGCGGCGCGGCGGTGGACACGGCGTTGCAGCCATCTGCAGCGGCGGCGGCCAGGGTGACGCGATAATGGTGGAAGTACCGAAGCAATGAGAATAGCTACACAGTGTTTTTGCTAAAGTTCACATTTTCAATCCAAAGGAGGTAACGAGATCATGACTATGAAAAAGATTATGGTGATTGGGGCTGGCCAGATGGGCTCAGGAATCGCTCAAGTCTGCGCCCAGTCCGGTTACGACGTTTTATTAAATGATGTTAATGAAGAAGCTCTTCAGAAAGGCATGCAAAACATCGATAAGCATTTAACAAGGTCTGTTGCTAAAGAACGCATCAGCGAGCAGGAAAAAAATGACACCATTAAACGGTTGAAATCGACAACAGCTATACAGGATGTCAAAGATTGCGATATGACGATTGAAGCGATTGTCGAAAACATGGATGTGAAAACAAACGTGTTCCGTCAGCTGGATGAATATGCACCTGAACACGCGATTCTGGCAACCAACACATCATCACTTCCGATTACGGAAATCGCAGCATCGACAAACCGGGCGGAACAGGTTATCGGGATGCACTTCATGAACCCGGTTCCGGTGATGAAGCTTGTGGAAGTCATCCGCGGACTGCAGACAAGTGATGAAACATATGAAGCGGTTGCCGATATGGCGAAAAAGCTTTCTAAAACATCTGTGGAAGTGAATGATTACCCGGGATTTGCTGCTAACCGGATTTTAATGCCGATGATTAACGAAGCCATTTTTGCCCTGCATGAAGGTGTCGCATCGGTCGAGGATATTGATACGGTTATGAAACTCGGCATGAATCATCCAATGGGCCCGCTGACACTGGCTGATTTTATCGGGCTGGATACGTGCCTTTACATTATGGAAGTGCTGCATGACGGTTTTGGCGACAGCAAATACCGCCCATGCCCGCTCCTTAGAAAATATGTCAACGCCGGCTGGTACGGCAAAAAGTCAGGTAGGGGCTTTTATCAGTATAGCTGATTCAACATCCACGATTTACGAAAAAGGAGGCCTTCGCATATGAACCTTCACTTAACCGAAGAACAGGAAATGATGCGTAAAATGGTCCGGGATTTTGCCGTAAATGACGTGCAACCGGAAGTTGAGCGGATGGAACGAGAAGAGAGGTTCCCAGTCGAAATTATCCGTAAAATGGGCGAACTCGGGCTAATGGGGGTTCCGATTCCTGAAAAATATGGCGGAAGTGGAATGGATTACACGTGTTATATCATTGCCATCAATGAACTTGCTAAAGTCAGTGCGACGCTTGCTGTTATCCTGTCGGTTCATACATCGGTCGGCACCAATCCGATCCTGTCCTTCGGCAATGAGGAGCAGAAAAACAAGTATCTGCCCAAGCTTGCTTCAGGTCAATATCTTGGAGCGTTCGCCCTGACAGAACCCGGCGCCGGATCTGATGCCGCCAACTTGAAGACAAGAGCCGTAAAAGACGGGGATAGCTACATACTTAAAGGCTCCAAAATTTTTATTACAAACGGCGGGCAGGCTGATACATATATCACGTTTGCCCGTACAAGTGATGAACCCGGCTCAAAAGGGGTCAGCGCCTTCGTTGTCGAAAAAGATACTCCAGGTCTGGAAATTGGGAAACCCGAAAAGAAAATGGGACTGCACGGTTCGAATACTGTTCAGCTCAGCTTTGATCATTGTGTTGTTCCAAAAGAGCAGCTCCTTGGGGAAGAGGGCGACGGTTTCAAAATTGCAATGGCCAATTTGAATGTTGGACGCATCGGCATTGCCGCCCAGGCTCTCGGAATTGGTGAGGCAGCCCTTGAATACGCTGTGGCTTATGCAAAAGAGCGTGAGCAATTCGGTAAACCAATTGCCGAGAATCAGGGAATCGCATTTAAGCTTGCGGATATGGCCACCGAAGTCGAAGCGGCTAAACTATTGGTCTACCAGGCTGCAGATTTGGTTGAACAAGGTGTGCCATCAAGCAAGGAAGCATCAATGGCCAAAATGTATGCATCTAAGACAGCACGTAAAGCAGCCATTGAAGCGGTACAGGTTTATGGTGGTTATGGCTATACAGAGGACTATCCGGTAGAGCGACTTTTCCGTGATGCCAAAGTGACGGAAATTTATGAAGGAACAAATGAAATCCAGCATATCGTCATAGCAAAGAACCTACTTGACTGAGTTTTACCCACAATCCGGTATGACGAATGAATCATTCGTTTTGAAGGGAGATCGTATTCAATGAATTTTCAACTGACTGAAGAACAGGAAATGCTGCGCAAGATGGTCCGTGATTTTGCTAAAAATGATGTGGAACCGACGGCAGCCGAACGTGATGAAGAAGAACGCTTTGATCGCGGGATTTTTGACAAAATGGCTGAGCTGGGTCTGACAGGTATTCCCTGGCCGGAAAAATATGGCGGAATCGATTCCGACTATGTCAGTTATGTGATTGCGGTTGAGGAGCTGTCACGTGTGTGTGCGTCAACTGGCGTAACGTTATCAGCACACCTTTCACTGGCGAGCTGGCCGATTTACAAATATGGAAGCGAAGAACAGAAGAAAACATTCCTGTACCGTCTGGCAACCGGGGAAGCACTGGGAGCTTATGCGTTGTCTGAGCCGGGATCAGGCAGTGATGCAGCCGGCATGAAAACGGTTGCCAAAAAAGATGGCGATGACTATATCCTGAATGGCAACAAAGTCTGGATCTCCAACGGTGGTGTGGCCGATATCTACATTGTCTTTGCGATGACGGATCCCGAAGCACGGCACAAAGGTATCAGTGCATTCATCGTGGAAAAGGATACGGAAGGTTTTACCACCGGCAAGAAGGAAAAGAAGCTCGGTATCCGTTCATCACCTACGACTGAACTGATTTTTGAAAACTGCCGCGTGCCAAAGGAAAACCTGCTTGGTGCGGAGCGTGAAGGATTCAAAATCGCCATGACGACACTTGATGGCGGACGCAATGGCATTGCAGCCCAGGCGCTGGGGATCGCTCAGGGTGCGCTCGACGCAGCAGTAGACTATGCGAAAGGACGCGAGCAGTTCGGCAAACCGATTGCCGTCAATCAGGGTATCTCGTTTAAGCTAGCAGATATGGCGACAGAAATTGAAGCATCTCGTCTATTAACCTACCAGGCAGCATGGCTTGAGTCAGAAGGAAAGCCATACGGAAAAGCGTCGGCCATGTCCAAACTGTACGCCGGTGATACGGCGATGCGCGTTACGACTGAAGCGGTTCAGGTATTTGGCGGCTATGGTTACACGAAAGACTATCCCGTCGAACGCTACATGCGTGATGCTAAAATCACACAAATCTATGAAGGAACAAACGAGATCCAGCGCCTTGTAATTGGCCGGATGCTGACGAAATAGTTTAATGGGGTCGTTTTGGCTCAAGTTGTCATAGAATCGGCTCAAGTCACATGATTTTGGCTCAAGTTGTCACAAAATCGGCTCAAGTTCACAATTTTTTCGCTGAAGTTCACAATTTCAAAAGGGCGCAGCATCGGCTGCACCATCGATTCACGTGAGCGCAGCACAACAACAAGCAAACCGGACACTGCCAATCTGCAGAAAGGAAGTCAAACATATGCACCAACTCGTTGAACGAATGAAGGAAAACGACATACGAGCACTGGCCCGGGCGGTCTTGCCCGAGCAACCAAGGATGCGGTCAGGATATGTGACGCATTCGGATTTGATGTGGTGATTGTCGAAACGGTTGGTGTCGGCCAGTCGGAGCTTGATATTATGAAGGTCGTTGACACCACCGCACTTGTCCTGACCCCGAACAGTGGTGATGTGTTGCAGATATTCAAGGCCGGGATCATGGAGATAGCCGATATGTTCGTCATTAACAAGGCTGATCTTGATGGTGTCGGAAAACTGAAAGGCCTTCTGAAAGAGCTTGTCATGATGACGTCTAAGGACGCCCATAAAACACCAATCATTAAAATCATCACAACCGAAAATAAAGGAATTGACATGTTTTGGGAAAAAATCAATGAACATCATGATTACCTGTACAGGACAGAAGAAGGAGGCAGGCGCCGGAAACAACAGCAGGAGCTCGAAGTATATGAACTGATCCGCGAAGAAATCTGGCGTGATGTGAAAGCATACGCAGAACGTACAGACATGATTATTCAGGCAGACGATGATCCATATAAACGTGCGAAAGACATCTATAATCAATGGAAAGAGGAAGGGGGCGGCTAAATGACAAAAAACCAAGTCGTTTCTTCTGTCAAAGATACCGATCTGGTTGAAAAACGCCGCAACCAGATGATCAAAGGTGCAATTGCTTTATTTAAGGAAAAAGGGTTCCACCGTACCACGACAAGAGAAATCGCCAAGGAATCGGGTTTCAGTATCGGAACCCTGTATGAATACATTCGGACGAAAGAAGATGTGCTGTTCCTGGTGTGTGATGCGATATATGACCAGGTCAGGGAGCGTTTGGAAGCTTCCGGCGACTGGCAGAACCCATCGCTTGCCAATCTGGAAAAAGTTGTTGAATCGTATTTTTACCTGATGGATGACATGCAGGAAAAAATCATCATCATGTATCAGGAAGTCAAGTCACTCAAGAAAGAATCGATTGAATATGTTTTGCAGAAGGAGCGGGACATGGTCGCTATGCTCGAAAAAATGATTGTCACATGCCTGCCGGAAACTATTGGTAAACAGGATGCGGCGCTTATCGCCAACAATATTTTCGTTCAGGGGCAGATGTGGGGATTCAGAAGGTGGATGCTGCAAAAACAATTTACCCTGAAAGAGTACGCTGAACGCCAGATTCATTTTATGATGCAATCCCTGTCAATTGCCAGGATGGCGAAAAATAAGACACATGAAGCATGAGTTTTTGAAGGAGGGGTATCATGGAACAAGTTCAAATCTATAAACCGGTCAACCCGGTCCGGTTCGTCACGGCATCGAGTTTGTATGATGGGCACGATGCCTCAATTAATATTATGCGCCGGATTCTTCAATCAAGCGGGGCAGAGGTCGTTCATCTCGGGCACAACCGTTCAGTTGAAGAGGTCGTGTATGCCGCGGTTCAGGAGGATGCCCAGGGGATTGCCGTATCATCCTATCAGGGCGGGCATGTGGAGTATTTTAAATACATGATTGATCTGCTCAATGAACTGGGTGCAAGCCACATTAACGTTTATGGCGGCGGTGGCGGAACCATCATCCCGCGTGAAATCAAGGAACTCGAAGATTATGGTGTATCAAGTATCTTTTCACCGGATAATGGCCGTGACATGGGTCTTCAGGGCATGATTAACAGTATGGTTGAAGAATGCGACTTCTTGCCGTCGGTTGACTTGAACGCGGAACAGAAGAAACTTACAGCGGGTGAACGGCAGGCAGTTGCCCGATTAATTACCTATATCGAAAACCATGATGATGACGAAAAGCAAGCAGTCCTTAGTAAATTGCGGTCACAGTCGAATAATGCACCTGTTTTAGGCATTACCGGCACGGGCGGTGCGGGGAAAAGTTCATTGACCGATGAATTGATCCGCCGCTTTATCAATGAAATACCGGATAAGAAAATTGCCATCATTTCCATCGACCCAACGAAAAAGAAAACCGGCGGGGCGCTCCTCGGTGACCGGATCCGGATGAATGCGATTTTCACCGACCGTGTTTACATGCGGTCACTTGCAACACGCGGGTCAAGAACAGAGCTGTCCCAGTCGCTTCAGGATGTGCTCGATGTTCTTCGCGCTTCCAATTACGATTTCATTATTGTTGAAACGAGCGGCATCGGCCAGGGCGATGCAGCCATTACAGATGTTACCGACCTGTCCATGTATGTGATGACGGCTGAATTCGGAGCGCCTTCACAACTTGAAAAAATCGACATGATCGATTTCGCCGACTTTGTTGTTATTAATAAGTTTGAACAAAAGGGTTCCGAAGATGCGCTGAATCAGGTACGCAAACAATATCAGCGCAGCCACTTACTGTTCGGTGAAGCTAAAGAAATGTTCCCTGTTTTCGGCACAATTGCCAGCCAATTTAATGATGCAGGTACAAACGCGTTATTCGCATCGATGATTGACACGCTGAATGAAAGGTTCAGCTGGGACAATGCCGTTGATTTTGACCGGCATACGATTGCTGAAAAACAAAACATGATCATTACGAATGAGCGACGTCACTACTTGCAGGAAATTGCCCAGCATGTTCGCAGTTATCACGAAAATGCCGCAAAGCAAAGCGATATTGCACGAAAACTTTATCAGCTTGAAGGTGCTAAAAATGCCCTCGATGATGAAAGCGCTGGAGCCATCGACAAGGCCATTCAAACGTACGAGGAAAAATTGTCATCCGAGGCGAAAAAGCAACTGGATCATTGGGATGACACAAAAGAAAAATACAGTCAGGATACGATGACATTCAAAATTCGCAACAAAGACATTGAAATGGAATTGAACACAGAATCTATTTCAGGGCTGAAAATCCCGAAAGTCATGCTGCCGAAATACTTGGACTGGGGTGATCGCCTGACGTGGCTGATGAAGGAAAATGTTCCGGGTTCGTTTCCATTCACAGCAGGTGTTTTCCCGTTCAAACGCAAAGGGGAAGATCCGACACGCCAGTTTGCCGGGGAAGGCACGCCGGAACGTACCAACCGCCGTTTCCATTATTTATCCGAAGACAGTGAAGCAAAACGGCTGTCAACAGCGTTTGACTCGGTAACCCTTTACGGGGAAGACCCGGCACCCCGCCCGGACATATACGGGAAAGTTGGCGAAAGCGGTGTCAGTATATGTACACTGGACGATATGAAAAAACTGTATGATGGATTTGACCTGACCGATCCGAAGACATCTGTGTCGATGACGATCAATGGTCCCGCACCGATCATACTGGCCATGTTCTTCAATACTGCGATCGATCAGCAGCTGGCGAAGTTCAGGGAGGACAATGGCCGTGAACCGACCCGGGAGGAGTATGAAAACTTAAGAGGCGAGACGATTTCAGTCGTGCGCGGAACGGTTCAGGCGGATATTTTAAAAGAAGACCAGGGGCAAAACACCTGTATCTTCTCGACGGAGTTTGCATTGCGAATGATGGGTGATATCCAGCAATATTTTATTGATAAAAATGTGCGGAACTACTACTCGGTTTCGATTTCCGGCTATCACATTGCTGAAGCCGGTGCGAACCCGATCACCCAGCTGGCCTTTACACTGGCAAACGGATTTACGTATGTTGAGTATTACTTGAGCCGCGGCATGGATGTGAATAAATTTGCACAGAATTTGTCGTTTTTCTTCTCCAACGGGCTTGACCCGGAATACACGGTAATCGGCCGGGTTGCCCGCCGTATTTGGGCGATAACGATGCGCGATAAATACAGTGCAGATGAGCGGAGCCAGAAATTGAAATATCATATCCAGACATCCGGTCGCTCCCTGCACGCTCAGGAAATTGACTTTAACGATATTCGGACGACACTGCAGGCACTTCTCGCGATACAGGATAATACAAATTCACTGCATACCAATGCTTACGATGAAGCGATCACGACACCGACAGAAGAGTCCGTACGTCGTGCGATGGCCATCCAGATGATCATTAATAAGGAATTCGGCCTGACTAAGAACGAAAATTCGTTGCAGGGATCATTCATTGTGGAGGAACTGACCGATCTTGTCGAAGAAGCGGTCCTGCAGGAATTTGAAAAAATGAATGACCGCGGCGGCGTTCTTGGGGCCATGGAACGGCAATATCAGCGCGGAAAAATCCAGGAAGAGTCCTTGTACTATGAAGGCAAAAAACATTCCGGCGAGCTGCCGATTGTTGGGGTGAACACGTATGTTAGCCCGAATCCGACATCAGCGGATGACATCAATTCGATGGAACTGGCCCGAGCATCCAAAGAAGAAAAAGAACATCAAATCAGTGAGCTTCACAAATTTCAGGATGGACATAAAGGCCAGACGGAAGCGGCGCTTGAACAGCTGAAAAAAGTGGCAGCATCCGGCGGCAATATCTTTGCTGAATTAATGGAAACCGTGAAAGCTGCCAGCCTCGGTCAGATTACGAATGCGCTCTATGAGGTCGGCGGACAATACAGACGGAATATGTAAGGCTCGAATGATCAGGATGTAAGGAATCGGAACAAAGCCGATTCCTTTACCCCCGCATGTAACGCGCAGTAAAGACCCCGCTTCAATATTTTTTGGAAATCGGGAGAGATAAGCGGAGGTCCAGTTGCTTGTAAATAGGGGGGGTGGACATAACATAACTAAAATAGCCAACTCTAAAGATGAACCATACACTGCTTTAGCGGAGGAAATATACGTAGACTCCAGTTAATAGAGATTATACATAACATGTGTTTCAATTAGACTGATTTTAATTAATTTGTTTTTCCGCTGGCATATTCCGCCTATTTTTGTTTATAATGAATGGTATGATTTGAACAAATCGCTAAATGTTAACAATCAGGCGAGAATGCCCTGACTATGAAATATATATAAAGGGAGTGCGGTACCGTGAGCTTGAAAAACTACAGCCGCGAAGAACTTGAAGTGACATCAATGCTTGAGCTGGCTGGTGAAATCTTGCATGATGAGCAGAAAGCACAAAATTTTAATGATCTTTACAACAAGGTTGTTGAACTCAAGGGGTATACAGACGAACAGAAAAGGCAATTTATTGCCCAATTTTATACGGATCTAACAGTGGATGGGAGATTTCTTACTATTGACCCCGGCGTTTGGGGCCTGAAGCGCTGGTATCCGGTTGAACAAATGGATGAAATCGTAACATCACCGACACCAAAGAAAAAGAAAAAAGCGAAGAAGAAAAAGAAAGAAGAGGCCCCGCGTGAGGAACCTGCAGAAGGCGAACTTGATCTTGGTGATGATAATGTTGAAATCCTGACGAACAAATTTGAAGATGAACCGCTGGATGAACGCGATGAAAGCAATGAAAACAATGAAAACATCGGCTTTGATGATGAACTGGATGAAGTTGATGACGATTTCGACGATGACGACTTCGATGACAGTGATGATGAAGAGGAAGATAATAACTAAACTAGCCGCTTGACTTTTTAAATGTCGATGCGTACAATCTTTATTGGGCTCGTAAATTCATAAACATCTTGCGCTCCCCCTGGATAAGTAAAGGGGGAGCGTTTTTTATTTAGGCCGCTTTAAGCAATCTTCTAATGTTTAACAATTAAGGATAGATATAACCTAATCACAAAAGCAAACAAGATGGGAACAAATTCATATAGAAAGAAGAGGGATAAGCATTGACGAAGTACATTTTTGTGACTGGCGGTGTGGTTTCATCGCTTGGCAAAGGGATAACAGCTGCATCACTTGGCCGGCTTTTGAAAAACCGGGGACTGAAGGTGACCATTCAAAAATTTGATCCATATATTAATGTTGACCCTGGAACGATGAGCCCGTATCAGCACGGCGAGGTGTTTGTAACCGAGGATGGGGCGGAAACCGACCTTGACCTTGGACACTATGAGCGATTCATTGATATTAATTTGAATAAATACAGCAATATTACCACAGGCAAAGTATATTCTAGTGTTATTAAGAAAGAGCGCCGAGGAGATTATCTTGGCGGAACAGTGCAGGTTATTCCGCACATTACGAACGAAATTAAGAAACAGGTTTTCCGTGCGGGACAAGAAACGAAGGCTGATGTGGTCATTACGGAAATCGGCGGGACTGTCGGTGATATCGAATCACTCCCGTTTCTCGAGGCGATCCGCCAGATCAAGAGTGACATTGGACGCGAACATGTCATGTATATTCATTGTACGCTTGTGCCGTATATTAAAGCGGCCGGAGAAGTCAAGACAAAACCGACTCAGCACAGTGTGAAGGAATTGCGTTCATTGGGTATCCAGCCGGACGCGATTGTACTGCGTTCCGAGCTGCCGATCAGTGAAGAAATGAAAGAAAAAATCGCATTGTTCTGTGATACCGATAAGCAAATGGTTATTGAAATGCTTGATGCCGACACATTGTATCAAGTACCGATTGCCCTGCAAAAACAACATCTCGATCAGCTGACATGCGAACACCTGGGGCTTCATTGTAGCGAAGCAGCCATGCAGGAGTGGGAACAGCTGATTGCCAGCGTGCGAAATTTATCCAAGACAACCGTCATCGGGCTTGTCGGTAAGTACGTGGAGCTGCCTGATGCGTATTTGTCAGTTGTCGAGGCCTTGAAGCATGCAGGGTTTTCGTATGATACGGATGTTAAAGTCAAATGGATTAATTCAGAGAAATTAAGTAATGAGTCAATTGCAAGTGAGTTGGAAGATGTTGATGGTGTACTTGTTCCAGGTGGTTTTGGCGATCGCGGAATTAACGGCAAAATTGAGGCCATCCGTTATGCTCGGGAGAATAAAAAGCCATTTTTGGGTATATGCCTCGGAATGCAGCTGGCAACGGTAGAATTCGCCAGAAACGTGCTCGGTCTTGAAAATGCACATTCGGCGGAAATCGATCCAGCCACACCGGATCCGATTATCGACTTGCTGCCTGAGCAAAAGAATATTTCCGATATGGGCGGAACATTGCGGCTTGGTAGTTATCCTTGCAAGTTGGCAGATGGCACGAAAACAAAACAGGCTTATGGAAATGAGGATTTAGTATATGAACGCCACCGTCATCGCTATGAGTTCAACAACAACTACCGGGAGCAGATGCATGATAATGGCATGATTCTGTCCGGGACTAGCCCTGATGACCGGCTGGTTGAGACAATCGAACTCGCAGATCACCCGTGGTTTGTCGCATGCCAGTTCCATCCGGAATTCAAATCACGCCCGAACCGTCCGCAGCCGCTGTTTCATGGGTTTATCGGAGAAGCCTGCAAGGATTTCTAAGAGATATTTTAGTTGAAAATCGTGACAAAAGACCTGGGTCAAGAACGGTTTTTCCGTTTTCTATCCGGGTCTTATTTGTCCCCGTTACTTTATTTAAAACCGATAGCCATAATATACATATAAGCATAAGAAACGTTCTTTAAATAGAAGGATTTTGGGGAAATTTGTAGAATAATAATAAGAGCAGAACAAAGAAATTACATAAGTGGGGAGTGTTCAAGTTATGACTAAGGAGATACTGGTGGTGGATGATCAGCCAGGAATACGTATGTTATTACAAGAAATTTTCAGCGATGAAGGGTACAGCGTGTCAACAGCAGAAACCGGTAAAGAGGCACTCGACCAGCTTTATGCCCGTTCATTCGATTTGCTTATACTAGACTACAAATTACCGATTGTTGATGGATCGGAAGTATTAAAAAGATTGGAGCGGGATCAGATTTCTGTTCCGGCAATTGTCATGAGCGGTTTGGATGATATCAGAAAGGAGATAAATGGCTTCAGTATCGTCAGGAAAGTTTTTGCTAAGCCATTTAATATTCAGGAAGTCAGCGATTTTGTAAAAGGTTTTTTGGAATGAACTAATACTATTATAATAAATACACTGTGCAGCAGACATTATGTGCCTTGCTGCATTTCTTAATTTCGGTTGCCTGGATTGAAATTGATTGGTTGATTGGCTCATAATATGCCCTGTTAACTGTACAACCAACTAATGAAAGGTGCTCAGCCTGAATCAAAGCTTGCGACATTGTGTTCTTGTTGGTATTCTTATAATGTAGTTATTTTCGGATTTTGCATAATTTAATGAAGGTCATTAGACTTTCGGGCATTCGTCCGGTGTTGATTGATCAATATATTAACAAAGCGAGGGGTTGGCAAATGAAATTTTTCCTGGATTCTGCAAGTATTAACGATATTCGATCCGCAAATGAACTTGGCATTCTGGCGGGTGTGACAACTAATCCGAGCCTGGTTTCAAAAGAAGGCGTTTCGTTCCACGATCGGCTGGGGGAAATTACGGATGAGGTTTCAGGATCCGTCAGTGCGGAAGTCATATCCGAAGATGCGGAAGGCATGGTGAAAGAAGGGAAAGAACTGGCGGCAATTGCACCAAATATCACAGTGAAAGTCCCGATGACACTGGAAGGGCTTAAAGCTGTTAAAAAGTTCAGTGATTTAAATATCAAAACGAACGTGACATTGATTTTCAATGCGAATCAGGCATTGCTGGCAGCACGCGCAGGAGCATCCTTTGTATCACCGTTCCTTGGACGTCTGGATGATATCGGTCATGATGGCATGGACCTGATTGCGACGATTTCCGAAATATTTAACCGTCATGATATTGGGACTGAAATCATTGCAGCATCCATCAGACATCCATTGCACGTGACAGATGCTGCCATGAATGGCGCACATATTGCGACACTCCCATACAAAGTACTCGCTCAGCTTGTTAAGCACCCATTGACAGACCAGGGTATTGAAAAATTCCTTGCCGATTGGAATAAGCAAAATTAAATGCATAAAACTGGAAAAAATGTGTAATATAAGAAGGGTAGCGAAGGCGAATGTCCAGAGGCGTACGGGGTGGGCTACCCTCAAAGGTGCCAGTTTGACTTATCGCAGGTCAGGAAGCCCGTCAGTCGCCAGGAGCTTAAGCTAGCCAAAGAAAGCGGAAACGACTGTTTAACAAATAAGGCTGTTGTGACCGCAATAGAACTGTACAACGTCTAGAAGCGGGGTGCTATAATTGCAAAAGATTTTAATTGAAGGCGGTCATCCATTAAATGGGAAAGTACGGATCAACGGGGCAAAAAACAGTGCTGTTGCATTGCTTCCCGCCGCACTTATGGCCGATTCACACGTTGCCATTGAGGGGCTGCCGGATATTTCGGATGTTTATACACTCGGCCATTTACTTGAGGAAATTGGCGGAAAGGTAAGCTGGGACGGGCAGACAGTACATATTGATCCTGAAAATATGGTCTCCATGCCGCTCCCGAACGGAAAAGTTAAAAAGCTCAGAGCATCCTATTATTTTATGGGTGCGATGCTGGGCAAGTTCAACCAGGCCGTGATCGGACTGCCGGGCGGATGTCATTTGGGGCCGCGTCCGATCGATCAGCATATTAAAGGGTTTGAAGCACTGGGAGCGGAAGTCACCAACGAGCAGGGCGCTATCTACATCCGAGCGAATGAACTTCGGGGAGCCAGAATTTACCTTGATGTTGTCAGTGTCGGAGCAACGATCAATATTATGCTTGCTGCTGTTAAAGCAAAAGGAAAAACAATTATTGAAAATGCCGCAAAAGAGCCTGAAATCATTGATGTTGCCACTCTGCTGACAAACATGGGAGCTAATATCAAAGGTGTCGGAACCGATGTGATCCGGATTGAAGGTGTGCCATCTTTGAATGGCTGCCAGCATACCATTATTCCTGATCGCATTGAGGCTGGAACCTATGCGATTGCTGCTGCGGCACAAGGCAGCGAAGTCATCATCGATAACGTGATACCACAGCATTTGGAGTCTGTACTGGCAAAGCTGGAGGAAATGGGTGTCACCATCGAGCAGAGTGATGAGCAATTATACATTGCACCGAAGCAGCCGCTTACAAGTGTTGACGTGAAAACGCTGGTTTACCCTGGTTTTCCTACTGACCTCCAGCAGCCTTTTACAACCTTAATGACAAAGGCTGTGAATACAGGCGTTATAACGGATACGATCTATTCGGCCCGTCTGAAACATATTGATGAATTACGGCGCATGAACGCTATGATTAAGGTTGAAGGCGGCTCAGTGATTATTAACGGCCCTGTCCAGTTGGAAGGTGCTCGTGTAAAAGCAAGCGATTTACGTGCCGGTGCCTCACTCATCATAGCCGGACTGATGGCAAACGGCGTCACTGAAATCACTGGTGTCGAACATATCGACCGGGGCTATGAAAAAATCACCGAAAAACTGAACAGTCTCGGCGCCAACGTATGGCGGGAAGAAATGAACGAAAAAGAGATAGAACAATTTCAGAACTCGTAATAAAGAAAGAAAGCGCAAGCGCCCTTTTGGTCCAAATAGAGAGAGAAGTAGAGAATTCCCCTTTATAGTGCGTGTTCAAAAAGGTGGATAACAACGACGACATTCGATGTGTCATTGTTACCGGACTTTTTGAACAACCTCTTATATGTAGATCCTTTTGGGATGAGGATATTCTTTTAAATAAGGGAGAGGGAAATATGGAAAGAAGTTTAACGATGGAAATTGTTCGCGTTACGGAAGCTGCAGCCCAATCATCCGCACGCTGGATGGGCCGTGGGCAAAAGAACGAAGCAGATGATGCGGCGACCTCAGCAATGCGTGATGTTTTTGATACAATTCCGATGCAAGGGACTGTTGTAATCGGTGAAGGTGAAAAAGACGAGGCGCCAATGCTCTATATTGGCGAGGAACTCGGTACTGGTTCCGGTCCTGAGGTGGATGTCGCTGTAGATCCGCTGGAAGGCACCAATATTGTTGCACAGGGTACATGGAATGCCCTGGCCGTGATTGCGATAGCTGACGGGGGATCACTGCTGCATGCGCCCGATATGTATATGAAGAAAATCGCAGTCGGTCCTGAAGCGGTCGGCAAGATAGATATAAATGCTTCAACACTCGATAATTTAGAAGCGGTCGCAAAGGCTAAAAACAAAGCAGTCGAGGATTTGGTGGTCATTGTACTGGATCGCCCCCGTCATGCCGAATTAATTGAAGAAATCCGTGCCACCGGAGCCCGGATTAAATTAATTCCGGATGGCGATGTGGCTGCAGCGATGAATACGGCTTTCGACGACACCGGCGTGGACATTCTGCTCGGAATTGGTGGAGCGCCAGAGGGTGTCCTCAGTGCGGCTGCATTAAAATGTCTTGGCGGGGAGATCCAGGGGAAGCTGGTCCCGTCCAATGATGGTGAAGTTGAGCGCTGCAGGAGAATGGGCATCGATGATATTGAAAAAGTCTATTATATGGACGATTTCTGCAGTGGTGATGATGCCATTTTTGCGGCAACCGGCGTAACCGATGGTGAATTGCTGCAAGGCGTCCAGTTCAAAGGCGCAAAGGCAACAACGCAAACAGTCGTGATGCGTGCCAAAAGCGGCACAGTACGCTTTATTGATGGCGCGCACAGTCTGATGAAAAAGCCTAATCTTGTTATACAGCCTTAATGATATGAAAGGAAGCCAGCACCTTAATTGGCTTCCTTTTGTCCATATATGACTCTGGCAGCAATCAGTGGGGGAAGAAAGAAATCCTCCGCTGATTTTGCTGATGGTATTGAATATTAGGCTATAAAAGGGTATGATGATGTTTATGGATAGGGATAACTGGCAATGATAAATACAAATTGGAAAACTTCCATTCTAGCTTCCTGCAAACTCTTCTATAACTACTAACCATTCAAATAGAAAGAGAAAAAATTCACTTTTTCACAATGGAAATATAACCTTTAAAAATGAATAGGTGTGGTGATTTAATGGCATCGTTAACGATTTCCCATCTGGAGACATTAACTTTAAAAGAGATTTATGCTCTGGCCAGGGAATACAAAGTATCGTATTATTCAAAACTGACAAAGAAAGAACTGATTTTTGCTATATTAAAAGGACAGGCTGAACAGGATGGCTATTTGTTTATGGATGGCATTCTGGAAATTATCCCTTCAGAAGGGTTTGGCTTTCTCCGTCCAATTAATTATTCCCCAAGTGCAGAAGATATTTATATTTCCGCATCACAAATCCGCCGTTTTGATTTAAGGAATGGTGACAAAGTTTCCGGGAAGGTGCGACCGCCGAAAGAAAATGAACGTTATTACGGCTTGTTGCACGTCGACGCGGTAAACGGGGAAGATCCGGAAACATCAAAAGAACGCGTCCACTTTCCTGCGCTCACGGCTCTTCATCCTGACCGATTAATGAATCTTGAGCGTGAGACCAAAAATTTATCCACCCGTATTATTGATCTGATGACCCCGGTCGGCTATGGCCAGCGCGGACTGATTGTGGCGCCGCCAAAGGCAGGTAAAACAGTTCTCCTGAAGGAAATTGCCAACAGCATTTCAACCAATCATCCGGAGGCAAAACTGATTATTTTACTGGTGGACGAGCGTCCGGAAGAGGTAACTGATATTGAGCGTTCAGTCCACGAAGATGTGGATGTTGTCAGCTCAACATTTGATGAAGTGCCGGAAAACCATATCAAAGTATCGGAACTTGTTTTGGAACGTGCGATGCGTCTGGTGGAGCACAAACGTGATGTGATTGTGCTGATGGATAGCATCACCAGACTGACACGCGCATATAACCTGGTTATTCCGCCAAGCGGACGGACGCTCTCCGGCGGTATCGACCCCGCGGCGTTCCATCGTCCAAAACGCTTTTTTGGGGCAGCCAGAAACATTGAAGAAGGCGGAAGTTTTACTGTGTTGGCAACGTCGCTCGTTGATACTGGTTCACGGATGGACGATGTGATCTATGAAGAATTTAAAGGGACAGGCAATATGGAATTGCACCTTGACCGCAGCCTTGCTGAACGTCGGATTTTCCCATCAATCGATATACTGAAATCCGGGACACGGAAAGAGGAGCTGCTTGTTTCGAAAGGCCATCTTGATAAAATATGGGCAATCCGCAAAACCATGCAGGACTCCCATAACTTCCTTGACCGGTTCCTGAAACGTCTGCGGTCAACGAAAAACAATGAAGAGTTTTTCCAGCAAATGGACGATGAGATGAAGCGTAAAGGAACCAAATAGCCTCCGGAAAGCGAAGTATATACGGTCTGCGAAGCACAAAGCAACAAACAATGCAAAAATAGAGAAAATGACTAGCTATTGCAATCAAGACACGACGCTGTTATAATCTTTCTGTATGAGTTAAGATAATCAGATAACGTTTGAGACCTGTAAACGGCTCTACAATAACTCTGAATGCATAAGGATTCAGGGCAAAAAGGAGTGGAAAGACATGAAAAACGAAATTCATCCGGAATACAGAAGAGTTGTCTTCTTGGATACAAGCTCGGATTATAAATTCCTGAGCGGTTCAACGCAGACCTCCGAAGAAACCATTGAATGGGAAGATGGCAACACGTACCCGCTTATCCGTGTTGAAATCAGCTCAGCTTCACACCCATTCTACACCGGAAAACAAAAAGCTGATAAAGTCGGTGGGCGTGTAGACCGATTCAAGAAAAAATATAATATGAAATAAAAAGCTGAGGCGACTGGTCAGAAGCGGACCCATAAGCAAGAGGCCGGAAAACACCCGGTTTTTGGTGTTGGACTGCCCATTGCTTATGACGGCAGCTTCTAGGAGTCGAAGCTGGATTGAATAAAAGCTGAGGCCGACCATACCTCGTTTATATGAAAAACAGGCAATTTGTCTACATGTTGCCTGTTTTTTGCTTTAATACAAGATAACTTTTCCAGTTTTAACTAAAAGTGTTATCAAATTTTGTTTGAAATAATGTTTAACGAACTCTTACATAATAGTAATATACCTTGAAGGGAGTTTCCGCATATGTACGTGATGAGTCAAAGCGGATGGGTCGAAGTGATCTGCGGCAGCATGTTCTCCGGCAAATCCGAAGAATTGATACGGCGTGTTCGCCGGGCCACATATGGTAATCTGTCGGTCCGAGTTTTTAAACCGGTGATTGATGACCGTTATTCCGATGAATCAGTTGTGTCCCATAACGGCACGTCCATCATCGCACGCCCTGTTAAAAACTCGGAGAAAATTTTGGAGTATATCGAGCACAATCATATCGATGTCATCGGGATCGATGAAGTCCAATTTTTTGATGATAACATCGTTTCGGTAGCCAATGAACTCGCAAACAGAGGCGTCCGTGTCATTGCAGCTGGCCTTGATACAGACTTCCGCGGCGAACCATTCGGCCCGATGCCGGACATGATGGCACAGAGTGAGTCCATTTCAAAATTGAATGCGATTTGCCCCGTTTGCGGATCTCCCGCCAATCGAACGCAGCGTCTTATTGATGGCAAACCGGCATCATATAACGATCCGGTGATTCTGGTCGGCGCGTCGGAATCGTACGAGCCCAGATGCCGCCATCACCATGAAGTACCGAATAAACCCAGTAAAAAAAATGCTGAAGCCGTAACCGAAATATTTGATTAAAAAAAGAGTGCCCCGGCGCTCTTTTTTAATCGTATTCAATTTTTAGCGACATAATTGTGCTGGCATGCCTGGCTCCAGTGCTGGGCACAGTCCGTTTTAGCTTTGTTCGCAGCGGCAGCTAATTGTGACAACTTGAGCAAAAAATTTGTGAACTTGAGCGGAATTTGTGACAACATGAGCCAATTCATGATTATTTAAGCCGATTCTGTGACAACATGAGCCGATCCAACAATTCACTCGACGAATGGTCATGCAAATCTGTTGCCATAAACCGGCAGAAGCCTATCTGTATAATTTTGACCTCCCTTTATGAGTGTATTATAATTATACTGTTAATCGAAAAGAGGTGACCGTTGTGTTAGACCGATTGCAATCACTGGAAGACCGATATGCTAAATTGAATGAATTGCTCAGTGACCCTGATGTCATAAGTGATACGAAAAAACTGCGCGAGTATTCCAAAGAACAGTCTGACCTAGAAGAAGTTGTGCAGTCATACCGGACTTATAAAGATGTTGAAGAACAGTTGAAAGATACAAAAGAAATGCTTGAAGACGAATCGGATGATGAAATGGAAGAAATGGCGAAAGCTGAAATTGAGGAGCTTTCCGACAAAAAACAGGAGCTTGAGGAAAGACTGCGCATCCTGCTCCTGCCGAAAGATCCGAACGACGATAAAAATGTGTTCATGGAAATCCGCGGTGCTGCGGGCGGTGATGAAGCCGCATTATTCGCCGGCGACCTTTACCGCATGTACAGCAAATATGCTGAATCGCAGGGCTGGAAAATCGACGTTGTCGAAGCGACGACAACTGGAGTCGGCGGCTATAAAGAAATTATTTTCATGGTGAACGGCACCGGCGCTTACTCCAAATTAAAATACGAAAATGGCGCACACCGCGTGCAACGTGTCCCGGAAACTGAATCCGGCGGCCGGATCCATACGTCTACAGCAACTGTAGCGGTGTTGCCTGAAGCGGAAGAAGTGGAAGTTGATATTAATGAAAAAGATATCCGCGTCGACACATTTGCTTCCAGCGGCCCCGGCGGCCAAAGTGTTAATACAACCATGTCCGCCGTGCGTCTGACGCATGAACCAACTGGGATTGTTGTCTCCTGTCAGGATGAAAAGTCACAAATCAAAAATAAGGAAAAAGCGATGAGAGTGCTGCGCGCACGCATTTATGACAAGTTTCAGCAGGAGGCACAGGAGGAAATCGATGAGAACCGCAAATCTGCAGTTGGAACCGGCGATCGTTCAGAACGCATCCGAACGTACAATTTTCCGCAGACTCGCGTAACCGATCATCGTATCGGTATGACCATTCAAAAGCTTGACCAGGTGATGGAAGGGAAATTGGATGAATTCATAGACGCCCTGCTCCTGGAAGAACAAGCGAAAAAACTTGAACAAATTGGTGAGTAGAACAGAATTGGACATTGACGACAGTAATCTCCTGTTCTTTGGGAGATAAGTGCTCGTGAAGGCGGGATAAATTGGAAAACGAACAGAAATTGCACGAAGTCCTGCGCCGGGCTTCGCTTTTTTTAGAAAGAAATAACCGAGAGCCAAAAGTGGCTGAACTGCTCTTGCAGCATTTTTTAGGCGTATCGCGGTCCGAATTTTTCATGAAGATGCGCGACCCTGCGCCGGAAGAAGTATTAATACCATTTCAGCAGGCAATTGAACGGCATGCTGAAACCGGGGTGCCGGTCGAACATATTACCGGGTATGCCTCGTTTTACGGCAGGGATTTTCAAGTCAATGCGCACACATTGATACCACGCCCGGAAACAGAGGAACTCATTCAGAACATGATCCAAACCGTTCCGGACGAGCCACTCACGATTGTGGATATTGGGACCGGGACCGGCATTATTGCTGTAACGCTTGCGCTTGCCTTACCTGAGGCAGACGTATACGCAACCGATATTTCAGCTGAGACGCTTCATGTTGCCCATCGAAACGCAGAAAGATGGGGCGCCAATGTTACGTTTCTCCAAGGGGATTATCTGAAGCCGCTGATCGACTGGGATATTCAGGCTGATATAATCGTTTCCAACCCCCCGTATATCGCCCCCGAGAAAAAAAAATCGCTAGCTGATACGGTAAAAAATTTCGATCCAGAACAAGCCCTGTTTGCAGACGAACAAGGACTGGGTGCATACAAAGAAATTATTGGCGACCTTCCGAACGTGATGAAACAGGATGGCTATGTTTTTTTCGAAATCGGATACGATCAGAGAGAGGCTGTCAAGTCCATGTTGCAAAATGTCTTTCCGAAAATTGATATGGAAATTATTCGGGATATGAATGGAAAGGACCGGATTGTCCGCGGGAGGTTGGGTGAGTTTGGCGATAGTTGATAGAGGATATCTAAACGAAAATATAATAGATTCATAGTATGAAAATTGAACCCCTCGTCCATACTGTTTGTAAATCAGGTTGGAGAGGGGTTTTACGCAATGGGACGGTTTACGATTTCTGCACTTATATTTATGATAATTCTATTGATTATGCCGATTCAACTATTTAATGGAGAGACCGGGACAGGCAGTGCCCAGTCTGAGATAAAGGTGATTCCGGATGAGGCGATTCGCCTGCGGATTTTGGCCAACAGCGACAAGCCGGATGATCAGGAGCTTAAACGGAAGGTTCGTGACGAGGTGAATGCTGTCATCACTGAGTGGGTTGAAGATATAACCGATATCAATGAAGCCAGAAAATTAATAGAAGAAAAGATTCCGACAATACGCGATATCGCGGCAGATGCCCTGGAAGAGGAAAATAAAGAGCAGTCCTTGGAGGTTAAATATGGCGAAAACATCACGTTTCCCGCCAAGTTATACGGTTCATATATGTATCCGCCGGGTGAATACGAGGCGGTGCTGATTACATTGGGTGAAGGCAAGGGTGCCAATTGGTGGTGTGTGCTCTTTCCACCGCTTTGCTTTCTAGATTTCTCAAACGGGACCAGTGTTGCTGAAGCGGAAGAGGCTGAAGCAGATGAAGAAGCACAGGATGAAAAAGACGAAAAAGAAAAGGCTGAGGTCAAATTTTTCCTCTTTGAATGGTTTAGTTAGGTCATAGACTTTCTAGTTTTTGCATAGTCTACTAGAAAGATGTGAAGAAAAGACATCATGGCCTTATACTGGAAAACTTAAAATCATAGAGGTGAGAAAAATGGAACTGATTGCAGCGAATCGTGCTATAAGTGAAAAACTCGAAACATTTTTGGAAAACAACAAAGATGTTAAACGGGATCTGTTGCTGGAAAAGGGTTATGTGGTCGAGTTTAATGGAACGATTGAAGGTTGTTTTGTCATAGATTCGGTTGATGAAGATATTTACTGGCTAAAACAGCTGTACGTGACCAAAAGCGCAGCAACATCATTGCCTGTTTTACTGGAGTCAATTCTGGCATTGGCTAAAGAAAAGCAGGCAAGGCAATTATTTGTCCACAGCCACCAGCCGATGGTCGACGTACTGCTTGAAGCACTGCAGTTTTCTCCGCAAAAAGAAAATGCGTTTGTGGCAAATCATCCGGATAATAAAGGAAATTGGTGGACTTATAACGTTTCATAGTTACTTATCCCGTTGAATGGTATTTCAGTTATTAACACTTATGCACAATCACTTGTGGGTAACTTGTTTAAAAAAGCTGGATAACCCTATTTATTATACACACTTCATGTGGAAAAGATGTTGACGCTGGGGATAAATAATTATCAGAATTTGCCACCATGACACCGCTTGCCGTAGTATGGCTTTTTTCAAAAGGTAAGCAAATACCTGTTTTCATGTTATGGTTTAAGTCATCTCCTTTAGTCTGTGGATAGCCTGTGGAAAAGTTCCGCCAGGCTTATTTTTTTGCATCAAAAAAGCTGTTCAGCTAGAATAAAAATGCATTCTGTGGGGCGTTGTTTTTCCCTGCTGAATGCTCGTAACAATCGGACATATACGGACAGCCATCCTTTGTTTTGCAGGGGGAATCACTGTCCATAACGGCTATATGATAGAAATGAGGGAATGAGCGATGCTGACAAAACGATGGAATATTCATCAAGAAAACCCTGACTATCAGGCAATCCGGGAGGCGGCTGAACTGCTGAGGGATGGCCGGACGGTTGCTTTTCCGACTGAAACAGTGTACGGCCTGGGAGCTGACGCGACAAACGAGGCAGCCGTCTCAGGGATTTTCAGGGCAAAAGGGCGTCCTGAAGATAACCCGTTGATTGCCCATGTTGCCACAAAAGAACAATTGCGAAGTTTGGTCAGCACTTTGCCTTCCGTAGCTGAGAAGCTGCTGGATCAATTTACACCGGGGCCACTGACGGTTGTTCTTCCGAGTAATGGTGTATGTGCCGGCAATGTCACGTCAGGGTTATCCACAATTGGCGTGCGTATACCGGAACACCCGGTTGCACGCGAACTGCTGAAAGCATGTGATATCCCTGTAGCCGCCCCGAGCGCCAATATTTCCGGAAAACCAAGCCCGACCACTGCTGATCACGTCTGGGAAGATTTAAATGGCAAAATTTCCGGGCTTGTGGATGGCGGATCAACTGGTGTTGGCGTTGAATCAACGGTTGTCGATTGTACACAGGATGTCCCGATCGTTTTAAGACCTGGCGGCATCACAAAAGAGCAGCTTAAAGCGGCGGTCGGTTCTGTGATGGTTGATCCGGCTCTGGCTAATACAGAGGAAAGCCCGAAAGCACCGGGGATGAAATATACACATTACGCCCCTGAGGTACCAATGTGGCTGGTGGCGGGAACACCAGAGGATCTACAGGCCATCATTGACAGGGAACAGGACGGACAGAAGCGTATCGGTGCTATGGTCAGTACAGCAACGGCAGATAAACTGCAGGCAGATCGGGTGATTCAGCTCGGTTCGGACTTGCGGGAAATTGCGGCAAGCCTGTACGATGCACTGCGTATTTTCAAAAATGGTGATGTGGATCTGATTGTGTGTGAGACATTTCCACAAACAGATATCGGTCAGGCTATTATGAACCGGCTAAAAAAAGCAGCCACTTCATATGTGGATAAGTAAATCGCGATCGATGCTGCAACAAAAGAGTTTTACAGTGTAAGGCGTTTTCGTCTAAATCAGCGAAGTATTTTTCCGGAGCGGTGGCTAATCCTTGTCCCAACATTATACCAAGTTTTTAATGTTCAATATTTATTTTGTTCCAACCTCTGTGTAAGCTGACTGACTGCATATTTTCCCTTGGAAAGACATATAGTTTAGTAGCATGTCCGAGGGGGATTGTGAATGTCGGTTCATCAACTAGGGGAAATTGTATCACTCATATTTATGGCAATTGCATTGGGGATGGACGCATTCTCTGTTAGTCTTGGCATGGGAATGCAGCAAATCCGGCTTAAACGCATTGCCAGTGTCGGGGCCGTTATCGGGTTATTTCATATCATTATGCCATTTATCGGAATTCTATTGGGACAAGCAATCTCTACGCAAATCGGACAATACGCAACACTGACAGGCGGATTGCTGCTAGTAGGCATTGGGGCACAAATGGTTTTTTCCGCATTTAACCATGAGGCGAAACGTCTGGCTCAGCCAGTCGGAGTCGGGCTGTTTTTTTTCGCGCTGAGTGTCAGCCTCGACAGTTTTTCAGTCGGGCTCAGTCTCGGACTGTCGGAAGCAAAGGCCGCCATTGCTTTGTTGTTGTTTGGAACTGTCAGTATGCTGCTCACATGGGCTGGCATGATTTTAGGAAGAAAAATGCATGGTCTGCTCGGTGTTTACAGCGAAATATTGGGCGGTAGCATTCTTTGCGGGTTTGGCTTGAATATATTATTTGGATAGGCAGCAGTACCAGGCCGGGATGAGCCTCTGCTCTCCCAGGGATCTTCGCATCTTTCTTTCGCTAATTTAGATGAAACCGCCTTATACTGCAAAAATCCGAACAATCATTCAAACCTTTTAGTTGGTTCGAATCGTTGTTCAGATTTTTAGTATATGAAACTTTGTGTCCCACCCTCTGATTCCAGTCAGCCGACCGGTTCAACTGTAACTATCGAACATCATCAACGGATTTCACCACTGTGTGAGCGATTGGCTTCCACTTAACGTCCTTGAACAGGGCTGTAATGGCAATTGGAATATAGGTTAGCATAAAGAATGGAAAAGTGATGGTATAACCGATTTTTTTCCACCAGGAACAATGGACTTTTCTCCACTCCGTCAAGGTTGTCATAACACCAAGTATAAACAGGATCGAATAAATCCAGCTGATGCACTGTAATAAGGCCATAAAGGAAGCCTGAATAGCCTTTCCGTCTATTATTTCAAAGACACCAGCGAGAACAAAGGATCCATTGACTATAATACTAAGAAATGAAAAAAGCGCAGCCGGCAAAATTGTCATGGCCATATCGTAGCAGGAAAAACTGTTTCGCTTTCCCTTGAAAATACCTCTGAATAAACGCCTGCCATAACTGCCAAATACCTGGTAAAATCCCTTTGCCCAGCGTAACCTCTGATTCCAGGATTGTTTAAAAGTGACAGGCTGCTCGTCATAGAATATGGCTTTATTGCAGTATCCGATCTTTTCGCCTTTAATAATCTGTGAAACGGAAAACTCGATGTCTTCTGTCAGTAAATGATGAATCCAGCCGCCATTTTCTTTAATCAAATCGGCATGTACCAGAAATCCTGTTCCGGATATTGCACAACTGGTGTTAAGGAACATTCTTGGAAGGTTTAGATATTCAGCTTCATGTAAAAACCAGAGCGCATAGCCTGAAGTAATCCAATTCTGGCCAAAGTTTTTAGAGTTTCTGTAACTGGTGACTACCCTGTATCCTTGATTAAAAGTCTGGTTCATCCTTGTTATATAATTTTCATCAAGCAAATTGTCAGCATCAAAGACGAAATATCCTGCATAATTTCGGGATGAATATTCTTTCTTGATCGTTTTAAACATATAATCGAGGGCGTATCCTTTTCCAACCAACGTCTTATTGAAGCGCTCCCGGACAATAGCCCCTGCCTGTTCTGCTACCTGGAATGTATTATCTGTACAATTGTCTGCTACTACGAAAATATCAATCAGATCTTCGGGATAGTTCTGTTGCTTTATACTTTTTATCAGTTGTCCAATGACGAGTTCTTCATTTCGGGCAGCTATGATGACTGCGTATTTGTTGAGAGGCCCCTTATTGAGCCCGGGTCCCGATTTATAGGCCTTTTTGGCTTTAATTGTGACAAACATGTACACGATCTGATAGGCATACATCACTGTAAATAATATAAACATAATCGTGTTGAAATTATAAATAAAAGATGTAATTGAATCCAAGCTGATACCTCCACGATGATAAATCAACGCCATTTACTTTTTGCAAATTTTGGTAATGCTTTGTAAAACTTTCGAATTATTTCAAATTAATTAACATAAAAGTGACGAGCTTACGGTGTCTATTTCCGTGTTCCTAGCAATTTAAACATAATTTTTAATGTAAATGGGCAAATTTACAAACACTTAAATATAATGTTATAAACTTAAATCTAGCTTAATAGAGTTCAAACAGCAGAAATGAATTTTTTCTGACAATGCAAAAATTCTATGGTATAGTTTGGATAGATGTCACATACATTGTTCCCGCCCAAGAATAGGCAAGAATTTCCTGTTTCACTACACAGGGGTATCGGAGGTTCAACCCAATGAAGATATTGTTCGTTTGTACTGGAAATACATGCCGAAGCCCGATGGCAGAGGCGCTGTTAAAATATAAAGTGCCCGAAGCTGATGTGCAGTCGGCAGGGATTTTTGCTGTAAACCACCAGCGTCCCAACGACCATGCTGTGGAAGCATTGAACCATCAAGGAGTAACCCTTGATACAACGTCCCAGCCCGTCACCAAAGAATTGTTGGATTGGGCGGATCTGGTGTTGACGATGACAACCCAGCATAAGCAGTCACTCATTCTCGAGTTTCCTGATTTCCAGGAAAAATATTTTACGTTAAAAGAATATGTTTCGCATGCTGACAGGCAGATCTGGAATGAGTTGACACAACGGTATGCTGATTATGAAGAAAAGCGTTCCCAGTTCATCCAGCAAAATCAGCACAAGATGGATCAGTATACACTCCACCAGAAACTTAAGAACAATCTGCAGAATGATTGGGAAAAGATCCAAAAACTTGAGGCCAGTCTGATTAATTATGATATTTCGGACCCGTTTGGCGGAAGCGTGGAAATATATAAACAGACACTGGAAGAGCTGAAAAAACATATAAACGAATTGTCTAGAAAACTGTATGACAAGTGATGGCAATATGTTAAGCTAGTAAAAATTCTTGACGTTTTTGAACGGGGGAGGTGCAGACGATGAAAGTATTGATAACAGGTGACCATGCAGGCATGACAATTCGGAATGAAGTGATAAAGTTGCTTGATGAATTGAATATTGAATATGAGGATGCAGGATGCTCCTGCGAGCACTCGGTCGATTATCCCGACTATGCGCTCCCGGCAGCAGAGCAGGTTGCCAGCGGGGAATTTGATCGTGGTATTTTTATTTGCGGAACAGGCATTGGCATGTCGATTTCAGCGAACAAGGTGAGGGGCATCCGCTGTGCGCTGGTAAGTGATGTCTATAGTGCTGAATTGACACGCCGGCACAATGATTCCAACGTATTGGCGTTGGGTGAGAGGGTTATCGGTCCGGGACTCGCCCGTGAAATCGCCAGGACGTGGCTGGAAACCGAATTTGACGGCGGCCGGCATGCGGACCGGATTGAAAAAGTGACAGCGTATGAAACACATCAATCAAAGCAAGAGGCAGGTGAGCTGTGATGAGTTTCAAAGGGCAGGTCAGACAGAATATTGAAGCTTTGTCCAATGAGTGGCGGAGAAGCGGCCACTTAAATGAGGGCGACGTATTTGTCGTCGGCTGTTCAACCAGCGAAGTGGCCGGGGAACGGATTGGCACATCCGGGAGCGAAGATATCGCATCTATTCTGTTTGAAGAGCTGGAGACGCTGCGATCGGAGGCCGGTGTGTTGATTGCGTTTCAGTGCTGCGAACATCTGAACCGCGCGCTTGTTGTGGAGAGAGAAACAATGCAGCGCCTGGGTCTTGATCAAGTTTCGGTAATTCCGGTTCCGCGTGCAGGCGGAGCGATGGCGTCATTTGCCTATAAAACGATGAAAAATCCGGTGGTTGTCGAGGCTATCAAAGCAGATTGCGGCATAGATATTGGCGAAACAATGATTGGCATGCATCTGAAGCCGGTCGCCGTGCCGCTCAGGTTTGACCAGCGGATGATCGGAAATGCCCGCACCACTGCAGCACGCTCCCGACCAAAACTGATCGGCGGAAAGCGTGCAGTGTATGATCGTGAAACGGCCGGTATAAATGGCGACTGAGCGATTTTCACTGTTCAGGCAGCGATAATTGATGAATATCGCGGAGATCAGGTTGACATCTCAGAAAATCTGGTTGAGCATATAAAATTCTACACCGTTAAACAAGGAGGAATTAACAAGTGGACCATCTAAAGCAAACAGATCATGAAGTGTTTGAAGCAATCCAGGATGAAAAAACACGCCAGCAGGACAAAATTGAACTGATTGCATCTGAAAATTTTGTATCCGAAGCAGTCATGGAAGCAATGGGCTCTGTGATGACGAATAAATATGCGGAAGGCTACCCGAGTAAGCGCTATTATGGGGGCTGTGAACACGTGGACGTCGTGGAAAATCTGGCACGCGACCGGGCAAAGGAACTGTTCGGTGCAGATCATGCGAATGTTCAGCCGCATTCCGGTGCTCAGGCAAATATGGCCGTGTACTTTTCCGTATTGAATCCTGGAGATACCATTCTCGGCATGAATTTGAACCATGGCGGCCATTTGACCCATGGCAGTCCGGTGAATTTCAGCGGGAAACTGTATAACGTTGTGGATTACGGTGTTGATGATGAAACGGAGAAACTGGATTATGATGCTGTGCTCGAACGGGCTAAGGAAGAACAGCCGAAATTAATCATCGCCGGTGCGAGTGCCTATTCCCGTGAAATTGACTTTTCCAAATTCCGGGAAATCGCTGATGAAGTTGGGGCTTATCTGCTGGTTGACATGGCCCATATTGCTGGGCTTGTTGCAGCTGGACTCCACCAAAATCCTGTCGAACATGCTGATTTCGTAACGACAACAACGCATAAAACCTTGCGCGGACCACGCGGGGGCATGATTTTATGCAAAGAAGAGCATGCAAAACTCATCGATAAAAACGTGTTTCCAAGAATGCAGGGCGGCCCGCTAATGCACGTGATTGCTGCCAAAGCCGTTTCGTTTAAGGAAGCGTTGACTGACGACTTTAAAACTTATGCGAAACAGATCATCCAAAATGCAAAAGCGTTAAGTGATGCCCTGACGAACGAAGGCCTCCGTGTTGTTTCAGGCGGAACAGACAATCATTTGCTGCTGCTTGATGTGACGCCATTGAATTTGACCGGAAAAGTTGCTGAAAACGTCCTGGATAATATCGGCATTACTGCTAACAAGAATACCATTCCATTTGACCAAGAGAGCCCGTTTGTCACGAGCGGTATGCGCATGGGTACGGCGGCCGTGACAACTCGCGGTTTTAAAGAGCCGGAAATGAAAGAAATTGCATCAATCATTGCATTGGTTTTGAAAAATCATGAAGATGAAAACGTATTGCGTGAAGCAGAAGAGCGTGTCCAGACGCTGACCGGTAATTTTGCAATATATGCATAGTCAAAAAGGATGCCCCTTGGTGGGGTGTCCTTTTTTCGCTGGGCGAGAGCGGCTCATTTCGCGCGGAAAGTTGTTGAAATCGCGCATCACCAGCGGAAAATCGCGCGGCAATGTCATGATTTCGCGCGAGGCCTATAAAAATCGCGCGACTCCGACCCGAATTCGCGCAATGTCTGCATAATCGTGCAACAGCGTATGAATTCACATAGGCGGTAAGTAGTTCTGGTAAACAACAATAACCGTGATTTTTGGCCGCTGCTAAAAATCTTCATTTTAATAATCAGTCCCAACGCCACTTGAAAGCTCGTCCATTTTTCAGTACAATTTTAAAGATGCCACTAATGACAAGGAGTGATCGGTAAAAATGGGAAAAGTACACGTGCTGGATCATCCATTAATTCAACACAAGCTGACATACATACGTGATAAACATACCGGAACAAAGGAATTCCGTGAGCTTGTTGACGAAGTTGCGATGCTGATGGCATTTGAAATCACACGCAATCTGCCATTGCAGGAAAAGACAATCGAAACACCGGTAATGGAGTCACAAACCCAAGTGCTTGCCGGTAAAAAAATCGGACTGATCCCGATTCTCCGGGCGGGACTTGGTATGGTTGACGGTATGCTGAAGCTGATTCCGGCAGCCCGTGTCGGACATGTGGGTCTTTATCGGGATCCGGAAACGTTCAAGCCGCATGAATATTACATTAAACTGCCTTCTGATATCGAAGAGCGCGAATTGATCGTCATCGATCCGATGCTGGCTACAGGCGGTTCGGCCAATGATGCGATTCATTCTTTGAAAAAACGCGGGGCAAAGCAGATTCGTCTGATGTGCCTTGTTGCGGCACCAGAAGGCGTTGAAGTTATTCAAAATGAACACCCTGACGTTGATATTTTCCTTGCCGCGCTCGATGAAAAATTAAATGATCACGGTTATATAATACCGGGACTCGGTGACGCCGGCGATCGGCTGTATGGAACTAAATAATGGGTGGAGTCGAAGCAAGATGGACAGGCCAATCAAGGTGATGGCAATTTTTGGAACAAGGCCAGAAGCCATCAAAATGGCTCCGCTCGTTCTGGAATTAAAAAAACGTCCTAAAAACTTTGAACCGATTGTAACGGTCACGGCACAGCATCGTGAAATGCTTGATCAGGTGCTGGCCATTTTCGGTATCACCCCTGACTTTGATTTGAATATCATGAAAAAGAAACAATCACTTGCCCAAATCACAACGCGCGCACTTGAAGGTCTTGATGAAGTCATGAAAGAAACAGCGCCTGATATGGTGCTGGTGCATGGTGATACAACGACAACATTTGCCGCGTCGCTAGCGGCTTACTACAACCAGATTGCAGTGGGACATGTTGAAGCAGGCTTGCGGACATGGGACAAGTATTCGCCTTATCCGGAAGAAGTGAACCGGCAGCTGACAGGTGTCATGGCTGATATGCATTTTGCTCCGACAGACAAGTCCAGGAAGAATCTTCTGGACGAAAATAAACCGTCTGACCGCATTGTTGTGACCGGGAATACGGCGATCGACGCGTTGAAAACAACGGTTGATGACGCATATACAAGTCCGGTGCTCGATGAAATCGTTGATCGGCGGCTTGTGCTTGTGACCGCCCACCGCCGCGAGAATCTGGGAAGCAACATGGAGCAAATGTTTAGGGCCATCAAGCGACTTGTTGATAAACATGGCGATGTTCAGGTTATTTACCCGGTCCATCTGAATCCGATTGTTCAAGAGACAGCGACCGGCATTTTAGGTGACGATGACCGTATTACGCTGATTGAACCGCTTGATGTAATTGATTTTCATAATTTCGCTGCGAAGTCCCATTTAATTATGACGGATTCCGGCGGTGTGCAGGAAGAAGCGCCGTCATTAGGTGTGCCTGTCCTTGTCCTGCGTAATACGACTGAGCGTCCGGAAGGCATTGAGGCAGGAACACTGAAGCTGGCCGGTACTGATGAGGATAATATTTTTAATCTGGCTGATGAATTATTAAGCGATGATGCTGCCCATGAAGTCATGGCAAAAGCATCCAATCCGTATGGCGATGGTGAAGCGTCAGGCAAAATAGCCGATGCGATTATGACGTATTTTAATAACTGAGTTATAAGGATCAGGATCCGGCAGCGGCCGGATCCTTTCTGTTTGAATGGAAAGTGGTAACTTCATCCCGAGAGCAGAAACTTCAGCTCGAGAGCAAGAACTTCATCCCGAGAGCAGAAACTTCAGCTCGAGAGCAGGAACTTCAGCCCGAGCACAGGGAACTTCGGCTCGAGAGCAGGAACTTCAGCTCGAGCGCAGAAACTTCATCCCGAGCGCAGAAACTTCAGCTCGAGAGCAAGAACATCAGCCCGAAAACAGAAACTTCTCCCGTGCGTCCTCTTCCTGAGGCAAATCTCTTCACATGTATGTTTACCCTCTCTTTTCCAAATGCTAGGTATATACTTATTCAAAAAGGAGTACCCGCCATGTATCGTGTCTTGATTAGCATCATTGCTCTTATTATGCTCACAGCCGTGCCTGCAGCTGCTGAATCCGGAGGCAATAAGACAGAAAAAGAAGCCGTCATCATTGAAGTAGACGGTAATCCGAGCGAGCATAAGTCATACTTTAACACCTATCATCCCTATATCGAAGTGGTACATACATATGACACGCTGTTCAATGGTCTGGCACTGAAAGCGAAACCGGATCGATTTGAGCAGATCGAGTCACTTGAGTTTATAAAAGCGGTGCACCCTGTTGCTGAATATGAAACGCAGAGTGAACAGGTTGAACCTTTGAATCAAAATGAAAACAGTGTTATTCCGGCTGCCCTTAATGATACATCCTACACGGGAAAGGGGGTTCAGGTTGCTGTGATCGATACAGGAATCGACTACGAGCATCCTGATCTCGCTGAAAATTACGCCGGCGGGTATGATCTGGTCGACCTAGACGATGATCCGATGGAAACCACCGCTGAAGAGGGATTGCCAACACAGCATGGAACCCATGTGGCGGGTATTATTGCTGCTGATGGCAAATTGCAGGGAGTTGCGCCTGATGCGGATATTTACGCCTACCGTGCGCTTGGGCCCGGCGGAAGGGGGACCTCAGTCCAGGTGATTGCTGCTTTGGAGCAGGCGGTTGATGACGGGGCGGATGTCATCAATCTTTCGTTAGGAAACAGTGTCAATGGACCGGATTTTCCGACAAGTGCTGCCGTAAACCGGGCACAGGACCTAGGTGTGCCGGTTGTGATCGCTAACGGCAATAATGGTCCAGAGAACTGGACGATTGGTTCCCCGGCAACAGCAGCCGACGCGCTTTCTGTTGGTGCTACATCCAATCCGCAAACTGTTCCATATCTGTTTGATTCGCTGAGCAACAAGAAAATCCCGCTGACAGAAATGGATGGGTCGAAACCATGGGATCTTGGTAAAAGCTATGACATGGCTGTTTTTAAGGGACAAAATGTTCAGGGGAAAATTGCGCTCATGAAACGCGGTAAAACGCCTTTTTCCGAGCTGGCCAAACAGGCAGAGGAAGCCGGCGCGGTCGCTGCAGTCATTTATAATAATGAAAAAGGGCTTTTCCGGGGGAGGATTTCCAATAATAAAAAGTCGATTAATATCCCTATTGCATCGATTTCAAAGCAGGCTGGTGAATGGCTCATGCAAAACACTCAAAACAAAAACCTGTACATGGAAACGAAAGAGGCAACAACGAAACAGACGATTGCCGATTTCAGCTCACGCGGCCCGGTTACCGTAAACTGGGACTTGAAGCCCGGAGTGAGCGCACCGGGAACCAATATTTTAAGTACAGTCCCGGGAGGTTACCAGGAACTGCAGGGAACGAGCATGGCAGCACCGCATGTAACAGGTGCGATGGCACTTCTGATGGAGGCGCATCCGAATTGGTCGGTCAAACAACTGACTGGTGCTTTGAAAACAACAGCCAAACGCATCAGGAATAAACAGGGTGAACCGTTCGCGCCAATTATTCAGGGGGCAGGTGAAATTCAGCCAGAAAAGGCAATTAATACAAAGACCATTATCGATAAGTCGCTCCTGTCATTCGGCAAGGTCACTGACAATAACAAAACGAAAACGCAACATGTGACCATCGAGAATCAATCAGATCAGAAGCAGACCTATACATTTTCCATCCCGGAAAAACAGAAAGGTATGACATGGAGACTGCCGCAAAGCTTTACACTGGAAAAAGGGGAAACCAAGAAGCTCCAGGTCGAATTGGACGTTAACAGCAGACAGATTGAGGAAGGACTCCACCAGGGCTGGCTGACATTAAACGGTGAAAATCAGAAGTTTCATCTGCCATATCTGTTCATCAATAAAACAGCGGATTATCCGAGAGCAATGGGCTTCCAGTTCTCACTGAAGCCATTTTCCGATGACATGTACACTTATCAGTTTTACCTTTCTGAAAAGGCGGAAAGTGTTGCTGTCACACTCTACAATCCGGACACACTGATGTATGAGCGGACTTTGCTGAGGCGTGATGATGTGAAGGTTGGCCTAAATGAAGGACAGCTTGAACAGTCAGAACTGGGCGAGCCAGGCCAATATCTGGCTGTCATCAATGTGAAACTCAATGATGGCAGGATGGCTGGTTATCAGACTAAAATTTTTATACCAAGGTCACAATCGCCAGGCTGACTCTCGACAATTTTGTTCACATAATGTTCATAGAAACGGTCTGAGTCTTCCTATATAATATGAAGAAGAAGGTGAAAAATCGCTGCAAAAATGGCTTATCCGGAGCCTGTAAAACTGGCAGCAGATGGTATTCCTTTTCATCAATATACTAATTGACAATGGGGTATGGCTAATGTAAACTAGCGTAGTGGGAATGGTAAGGGGTGCAGTGGGTGTTACAGATACCCGTGCAGACAATACCTTACATAGATTATAGGATGTATATTCCGCATTAGCTGTGATTTACCTCACTTCTGTTACAAAGGCTCATTCCCGCTACGTGAGCTGATACAGGGGACACTTATCATGCTCGGAATTTTTGGGAGAAGAGTCAAATCATGTCGTATTATGGAATGACGATTAACAGGCAACGCAAGTGGATGTTCTACTTTCTCGCCGCATTTGTGCTGGGGGCAGGTTTTACCCCTTACCCGCGTATTTTCCTGGGGCTTCTTTTAGGCGGTGTTGCAAGTTTTTACAACTTATGGCTGCTGCAGCGTAAAATAGAAGCGTTTGCAGAGTCGGCTCAAAAGAACAAACGGGCAACAGGGATCGGAACGCTTTCCAGGATGGCATCAGCCGTTTTGGCTGTCATTATTGCATTTCGTTATCCGGAATATTTCGACATGATTTTTGTTATAGTTGGATTAATGACATCCTATCTGGTCATTGTGATAGATTTTTTTATGTCTAAATCTGAAGAATAATGCTTGGAGAGGGGTGAAGCAAAGTGGATCATGAAGCACCAATTGTACATGATGTGTTCGGGATTTCATGGCTTGATTTTAACTTATCCAACGTACTGATGATAGCTATTGCATCATTTATCGTATTTGTCCTGTGTGTTCTTGGCACGAGAAAGCTTCAAATGAAGCCGTCGGGTGCACAGAATTTCATGGAGTGGGTCCTTGATTTTGTAAAAGGCATCATCAGTGACACGATGGATTGGAAAACCGGGAAAGTATTTCTGCCGTTTGCCCTGACACTTATCACTTATATTTTGGTGAGTAACCTACTCGGTGTCATGACATTGGGCGTCGTCGGGCATGATTTGTGGTGGAAATCACCGACATCCGATGCCGGACTTACCTTGACATTAGCGGCAATGGTTATCGTGATGAGCCATTTTTATGGCATTAAGTCGCGCGGGGTAAAAGAATATGGAAAAGATTATTTACGACCGTTCCCATTATTTTTCCCAATCAAAGTCATTGAGGAATTTTCAAACACCCTGACACTGGGGCTTCGTTTGTTTGGGAACATTTATGCCGGCGAGGTTCTGTTGACTCTGTTGGCCGGTTTGACATCATCAAGTATCTTAGGATTCTTTGGCGGGGCAATACCGATGTTGGCATGGCAAGGGTTCAGCCTGTTTATCGGCACAATCCAGGCATTTATTTTCACTATGTTGTCAATGGTTTATATCTCGCACAAAGTCTCAAGTGATCACTAGGTTTTATAACTATTGTTAAGTAACCCGTTTCGGCAGCTGACTGCTGAAACAGGAAATTACTAAAAAACTAATATAATATTTTTGAGGAGGATTTATATTATGTCAGCTCTAGCAGCAGCAATTGCAGTAGGTTTGGCGGCATTAGGTGCCGGTGTAGGTAACGGTTTGATCGTTAGTCGTACGGTTGAAGGGATCGCCCGTCAGCCAGAATTGAGAGGTCAGCTTCAGACAACCATGTTCATCGGTGTCGGTCTGGTTGAGGCAATGCCGATCATCGCGGTTGTTATCGCATTAATCGTCATGTAACTGTATGGAATAAAAATGTGTGTTCAAGAAAGAGGATAAAGACGACCGGGAAGAGATTCGAATTGTCATTTTTACCGGAATTTTTTGAACAACATCTAAAAACAATAATGGCGGAGATCATCTTTACAAAGACCCTTCGCCGTTGTTTGTACTTCAGGCCTAAACAATCGAAAGCTCGATATGTAACGTGAAAGGAGTGAATTCTGTGCAGGCATTCACCGGGTTAACAATTAACGCTGCAATCGGCGGACTTCAGGTTGGCGACATGCTGACTCAGCTGTTCTTCTTTATTGTCTTAATACTATTGGTTCGTAAATTTGCATGGGGCCCGCTAATGGGCGTTATGCAACAACGTGAAGAATATGTGACAGGCGAAATTGAAGCTGCTGAAAAAAGCCGTGCCGAAGCTGAAAAAGCGCGTGAGGAAGCAGCTGAACAATTGAAACAGACCAAACAGGAAGCGCAGCAGATTATTGAAGATGCTAAAAGCGCCGGCGCGAAGCAGGAGCAGGACATTATTGAATCCGCACGTCTCGAGGCAGACCGCATCAAAGAATCAGCGCAGGAAGAAATCGAAAATGAAAAAGAAAAAGCGATACAGACACTTCAGGACAAAGTCGCTTCTCTATCTGTACTAATTGCCAGCAAAGTGATTGAAAAGGAAATCAGTGCACAGGATCAGGAAGAGCTGATTAATCAATACATTAAAGAGGCAGGAGAAAGCAATGAGTGAAGTAGTTGCCAGCCGTTATGCCGAAGCTCTTTTTCAGATTGGCAATGAAAAAGGTACTCTGGAGCAATTGGCCAGCGAATTGGATGTCCTGAAATCGATTTTTGTTGAAAACGAAAAGCTTGTGCCATTCCTGGAACATCCGCGTGTTGATAATGAAACGAAAAAACAATTCATTAACGATGTATTTCAAGGGTTTTCAGATGATGTTCTGAACACGCTGTACCTTTTGACTGAGCGGCACCGAATTGGAATCGTGCCGGCTGTGACTGACCATTTTACCCAGATGGTAAACGATGTAAAAGGAATTGCAGAAGCTAAAGTTTATACTGTTCGCGAATTGTCGGAAAGCGAGAAAGAACAGCTTGAAAACACGTTTGCGAAACGTTTTGATAAACAGGCCGTTAAACTTGAGACCATTGTGGATCCGTCAATCATCGGCGGCCTTAAACTAAGGATCGGCAACACCATTTACGATGGTACGATAAGTGGCAAATTAAAACGGATTGAACGGCGTATTGTAACAGCAGACTAATGAAGATAGGGGTGAAATGGTATGAGCATTAAGGCTGAAGAAATCAGTTCGCTGATAAAACAGCAAATCGAGAATTTTGACTCAGGATTAGAAGTCTCAGATGTCGGCACCGTTATTGAAGTCGGTGATGGTATCGCGCGTGCACATGGACTTGATAACGCCATGGCCGGTGAGCTTCTTGAATTCTCCAACGGTGTTATGGGTATGGCCCAGAACCTTGAAGAGGGAAACGTCGGTATTGTCATTTTGGGCGAATTTACAGACATTCATGAAGGCGATGAAGTTCGCCGTACAGGAAGAGTTATGCAAGTACCTGTAGGGGAGGAACTGCTCGGACGTGTTGTTAACCCACTGGGCCAGGCGATTGACGGCAAGGGTGCGATTGAAACGACTAAAAACCGTCCGATTGAATCACCTGCTCCTTCCATTATGGATCGTCAGGAAGTTAACGAACCATTGCAGACAGGCATCAAAGCAATTGACGCTCTTGTCCCGATTGGACGTGGTCAGCGTGAGTTAATCATCGGTGACCGTCAAACCGGTAAAACGACAATTGCCGTTGATACGATTTTGAACCAAAAAGACCAGGATATGATTTGTATTTATGTTGCCATTGGGCAGAAGGAATCAACAGTAAGAAGCACAGTTGAAACGTTCCGCCGCTATGGCGCATTGGATAATACAATTGTTGTATCTGCTGGTGCATCAGAACCTGCACCACTCTTGTACCTGGCTCCATATGCAGGTGTATCGATGGGTGAAGAGTTCATGCACAACGGTAAGCACGTGCTTGTAGTATATGATGACTTAACCAAGCAGGCAGCAGCATATCGTGAACTTTCCTTGCTGCTTCGTCGCCCGCCAGGCCGTGAAGCATTCCCGGGGGATGTTTTCTATCTCCACTCACGTCTGCTGGAACGTGCAGCAAAGCTTAATGATTCGAAAGGTGGCGGCTCACTGACAGCACTGCCGTTCGTTGAAACCCAGGCAGGCGATATCGGTGCCTATATCCCGACCAACGTTATTTCCATCACGGACGGACAAATCTTCCTCCAGTCTGATTTGTTCTTCTCAGGTGTGCGTCCGGCGATTAACGCAGGTCTTTCCGTATCACGTGTTGGTGGCTCGGCACAGCTGAAAGCGATGAAGAAAGTTGCCGGTACATTGCGTCTTGACCTGGCATCGTTCCGTGAACTGGAATCATTCGCACAATTCGGTTCAGACCTTGATAAATCGACAAAAGCAAAACTTGACCGTGGTGCTCGGACAGTGGAAATTCTGAAACAAGGATTGCATAAACCGCTGGCTGTTGAAAAACAGGTCATGATTATTTATGCCCTGACAAAAGGATATCTTGATGATGTTCCGGTTGAAGATATTACCCGGTTTGAGTCAGAAATGCATACATGGCTTGATGAAAACCGCAAAGAACTGCTTTCAACCATCCGTGAAACTGGCAAACTTGCTGAAGCAGAAGATATGAATGAAGCAGTTGAAGCGTTCAAGAAAACTTTCTTACCAAGTGACCAATAAATGATCAGGCAATAGAGCGTGTTCAAAAAGGAAGCTAAAAAGGACCGAGAAGTTCGAGGCGGCGTAGTTTCGAGTAGCGTAATGTATGCTTTTAGATACATGAGCAACGGAGAATCAAGCCAATGAAGAAATTCGACGTGTCTTTTTTACCGGACTTTTTTGAACAACCACAATAAAAGAGTTTGGATTAAGGGCTTTGGCTTAAGTCTGCCTGGCTCTGTCATCTAACCTCCAACCTCTGTAAAGGAAGGGTGGTGAAATGCTTGGCATCACTTAGAGATATTCAAAAACGGATCGATTCGACATCCAAGACAAAACAGATTACGAAGGCAATGGAGATGGTCTCGGCTTCTAAAATGAGCAAAGCTGAGGAAAACGCCAAATCATTCGTTCCTTACAGCGAAAAGATTCAGGAAGTTGTCGCCCATATTGCAAATAGCAACATGGATACTGCACACCCGATGCTTGAACAGCGCGAGGTTAAAAAGTCCGGCTACTTTGTGATCACCTCTGATCGCGGATTGGCAGGTGCCTATAACAGCGGCGTTCTAAAAAAGGTTTATGAAACCATTCAGAAAAGGCATCAATCCACAGATGAATATACGATCATCGTTGTGGGACGTGTTGGCTATGAATTTTTCCAAAAACGTGGTATGCCGGTATCCAAAAGTATTCTGGGAATGGCGGACCAGCCGAATTTTAATGATATCAAAGAGCTTGCTTCTGAAACAGTTCAAATGTTTGCAGATGAGGAAATTGATGAACTGACCATGTATTACAATCATTATAAGAGTGCCATTTCACAGATAGTGACGGCAAAGCAGTTATTGCCGCTGACCGACATCGAAGAAATGGCAGGCTCTTCAAGCACCAGTCAGTATGAATATGAGCCGGATCAGGAGCAGATTCTCAAAGTGCTTTTACCCCAGTATGCTGAAAGTTTACTATATGGCGCATTGCTTGACGGCAAAGCGAGTGAGCATGCAGCACGGATGACTGCGATGCGCAATGCGACTGATAATGCTAACGACCTTATCGACGACTTGACTTTATCATATAACCGTGCGCGCCAGGCAGCAATCACACAGGAGATTAATGAAATCATCGGCGGTGTAGCAGCACTTGAATAGCTCTTAGAGGAGTTCGATAGTAGGATAGGAGGGAAATCAATGAGCAAAGGACACATTACACAAGTCATGGGACCTGTTGTCGACGTTAAATTTGACGAAGGCCAGCTCCCTGATATTAATAATGCATTAGTTGTCCGCCCCGAAGAAGATGATATCGACATCGATCTGACACTCGAAGTTGCGCTTCATCTTGGGGATAATGCAGTTCGTACGATTGCGATGGACTCTACAGATGGTCTGAAACGTAACATGACAATTGAAGATACAGGCGCGGCGATCTCAGTGCCTGTCGGTGAAGCCACTCTTGGCCGTGTCTTCAACGTCCTTGGTGACAACATTGACCTTGATGAACCGGTACCGGCAGACACTCGACGGGATCCGATCCACCGTCAGCCGCCGGAATTTGAAAATCTGACGACCGACACGGAAATTCTGGAAACAGGCATCAAAGTTGTTGACCTTCTTGCACCATATACAAAAGGTGGAAAAATCGGTCTGTTCGGGGGTGCCGGAGTTGGTAAAACCGTACTCATTCAGGAACTGATTAACAACGTTGCCCAGGAGCACGGCGGTATTTCCGTATTCGCCGGTGTCGGAGAACGTACACGTGAAGGTAACGACCTGTATTATGAAATGAAAGACTCAGGTGTTATTTCTAAAACAGCCATGGTGTTCGGTCAGATGAACGAACCGCCGGGTGCTCGTATGCGTGTAGCCTTGACAGGTTTGACGATGGCAGAATACTTCCGTGATGAAGAAGGACAGGACGTTCTGTTATTTATCGATAATATTTTCCGTTTCACTCAGGCCGGTATGGAAGTATCAGCGTTGCTCGGCCGTATGCCATCTGCTGTTGGTTATCAGCCGACACTTGCAACTGAAATGGGACAACTGCAGGAACGTATTACCACCACAGATAAAGGATCTGTTACATCAATCCAGGCTATTTACGTCCCTGCCGATGACTACACGGACCCTGCGCCGGCGACCACATTCGCACACTTGGACGCAACAACCAACCTTGACCGTGGATTATCTGAGCAAGGTATTTATCCAGCAGTGGACCCGCTGGCATCAACATCTCGTGCTCTTGACCCAGAGATCGTCGGTGAAGATCACTACGATGTGGCTCGTGAAGTTCAGCAAACACTTCAGAAATATAAAGAATTGCAGGATATTATCGCCATTCTTGGTATGGATGAGCTATCAGATGAGGATAAATTGACGGTTTCCCGTGCACGCCGTATTCAATTTTTCCTATCTCAGAACTTCCACGTTGCTGAACAGTTCACCGGACAACCGGGATCATATGTACCTGTAAGTGAAACAGTTAAAGGCTTCCGGGAAATCCTGGACGGTAAACACGACGATCTGCCGGAGGATGCATTCCGTCTGGTGGGACGTATTGAAGAAGTTGTTGAAAAAGGAAAAGATATGGAATAATCATGCAGACGTAATACTGGGTGAAAGTAGCTTCAGTTTCAATGAGATGAACCTGAAATTGTACCGGTACATGTTCAAAAGACAGTTAACGTGTTATTTCATCGCACTTTTTGAGCAGCCGCTGCGGTCTCATCCAGTTTTTACCTGTATCAAGGAGGGGTTGCATTGAAAACACTGACTGTGAGTGTTGTTACTCCTGATGGTCCAGTATTGGAAGACAGTTTTGATATGGTCAGCTGTAAAGCCGAAAATGGCGAACTTGGTATTTTGCCGGGCCATATTCCGATGGTTGCGCCATTAACAATCAGTTCGGTACGGTTAAAGCTCGAAAATGATACCAAAAATCTGGCTGTTAGTGGTGGCTTTTTGGAAGTGCGTCCGGATGAAGTGACGATCCTGGCTCAGACTGCTGAGAAGCCTGCTGACATTGATGTTGAACGGGCTCAGGAAGCAAAACAGCGTGCTGAGCGCCGCCTCCAATCCAAGCAGGACGATATTGACTTCCAACGGGCAGAATTAGCACTCAACCGCGCAATGAATCGATTGGATATTGCACGGTAAACATACCCAATCAACGGGGACGTTTTTCCAGCTGATTATCAGTTAAACGAATGGGACATTTACTGGTGTTTAGCCGCCACACTTTGGTGTGTTAGGCACTTTGTCGATGCGGGGTAAGCAGAAATCTCTTGTAACAGCTTGTTATAAGAGATTTTTTGTGTTTGAACTCTGGGAGATGGTAACGAAACTTGCAAATGCTGGATTATGTATCTGCCGATAATCGGTAATATCAGCAGATGGCCAGGAATATCAGCAGTTAACCACCATTATCAGCAGAAAAAAATCAATTTTCAGCAGAACCGCCGCCGGTAGAGACTTTGAACCATTTGTATTCGTCTGGTAATGCGTCAATATTTCTGTCGATATTTCCCGGGAAATAATAAAAACTGTCGATAAGTAGAAAAGGCGTTAGGAAGGGCTTCCTAATTTGACAAACGCCCTGATACATGGCAAAGTAACAATTGATAAAAGACAAGTAATCGATTTGATAACAGATAAAGGTGTGGAAGTATGTTTTCTTCAATAGGTATAACCGCAATCATTAGTATGATATCGCATTTGATTTTCATTTATATCACATGGCGGGTTATCACAACAATCAATTTTGATCCGCTGATCCGAAAAGGCCGCGAAACAGAAGCCAGAGTGCTGATTATGTTTATTGCGATCGTTATCGGCACAGGTGTGAGCAGATTTTTCCTTGAATTTATCCAATGGTCACAGGATTTGCTGTACCTATTCTGATTAAGGATGCAGTTGAGTTATTCTATAAAACTATTATTCTAACCGTATGCTTAAGCTCCCCCTTGTTCATACTGATTATATAGCAGAACAAGGGGGAGAATTTTTATGCGTAAAATGGTACTCATAACAGGTATTTTTATATTGATGATCGTAAACACAACGGCTTTTGCCAACGATGGTGATGAAATGACCGATCTGGCATCCTTGGTAATTGGCAGTGATTTATCCGTTGATAGTTGGCAGGTGACCATCAAAGAAAAAATGAACGAAAATGCCATTGACAGCATCCTGAAAAAACTGAAGCACAAAAATAGTTATAAGGTCTCTAGTACCGAAGATGAAAACACAGTAAAATATTTTTTTAAGCGCGTACAGAAACAGGAAGGCTTTTTCGAAAGTTATAGTGTTGTCATTCCTAAAAACCCAAAATACGAAGCAGAACTGATTGCCGTGTTAAAAGGGGATAGATGGAGTAACAAAACTGCTGTTAACTACGCTGATCGTTTAGAAGACATACATACGACATATTTCACAAAAAGGTCGACAAAATTTGCTTGTCTAACCACTACAGTTGGTGGTAATATAAGTAGTGACTATTTTTTTGATCGACTAAAAGATACCCTGCAGCTGTCGAATGTTCGGGAACAAACCGACAATGTGGAAGAATCGGCGGTTAAAAATATCATGTACGGGTATACACCACTATGGGAGCAAACGATTCAGATGGAGCAACCCATGAATCTGCAGATAGTGGTTCAAAACGCAGCGCAGAACAGCAAACGTTTGACGATAGGCACACCTATCCTAATAAATGAATATTAATATAGTGAAATTGGATTATAAGGGGAATAGAATATGGAAAAAATCATCGTAAAAGGCGGAGAACGACTCAGCGGCTCCGTGAGGGTTGAAGGAGCCAAAAATGCAGTGCTGCCGGTCATAACCGCCAGCATACTGGCCAGCGAAGGAAAAAGCACCATCAAAGATGTTCCCGTCCTGGCCGATGTGTATACGATTAATGAAGTACTGCGAAACATGAATGCGAATGTACATTTTGAAAATAATACTGTTTACGTTGATGCGGCTAATCAATTACTGACTGAAGCTCCCTTTGAATATGTGCGAAAAATGCGTGCCTCCGTATTGGTTCTAGGACCTTTATTGGCACGCTATGGGCATGCAAAAGTAGCTATGCCTGGAGGGTGTGCTATCGGATCACGGCCGATTGATTTGCATTTGAAAGGTTTTGAAGCAATGGGTGCGCACGTACACGTTGGTAATGGCTACGTGGAAGTGGAAGCTGCCGGACGTCTGCAGGGGGCCAAAATTTATTTGGATATGCCAAGTGTAGGCGCAACCGAGAATATTATGATGGCAGCAGCACTCGCGGAAGGCAAAACCGTAATTGAAAATTGTGCAAAAGAACCTGAAATTGTAGACCTGGCCAACTTCCTTAATAAAATGGGAGCCAAAGTAGTCGGTGCAGGCACGGAAACAATCCGTATCGAAGGTGTTGAAGAACTTAATGGCGCAGAACATGTGATTATTCCGGATCGTGTAGAAGCCGGCACATTTATGGTTGCGGGCGCCATTACCGGCGGGGATATTCTGATTGAAAATGTAGAGAGTGAACATTTGCGTTCCGTTATATCCAAGCTGGAAGAAATGGGTGTGACATTTTTGGAACAGGGCGATGGCATCCGTGTCATTGGTCCTGATAAACTACATTCAACCGATATTAAAACATTGCCGCATCCAGGATTTCCGACAGACATGCAATCGCAAATGATGGCTCTGATGCTGAACGCATACGGCACAAGCGTTATTACGGAAACGGTGTTTGAGAACCGCTTTATGCACGTGGAGGAATTCCGTCGCATGAATGCTAAAATGAAAATCGAAGGCCGCAGTGTGATCATTGAAGGCCCTGCCGATCTGCAAGGAGCTGAAGTGGCAGCAACAGATTTGCGTGCGGCAGCAGCGCTGATTCTGGCAGGTTTGGTTGCTGACGGCTATACCCGTGTAACAGAATTGAAGCATCTTGACCGTGGCTATGTTAATTTTGCCGACAAATTGGCCGGGTTAGGAGCCAACATTGAGCGAGTGGATGAAAACGGAAATGCCGTTAACCCATTTATGCAAACTGATATTTATTCTGAAGAAGTTGCAATTGAAATCGAAAGCTAAACTTATAATTGAATTAATAATTGATATCGCAAAAACAGATGGCGCAACCATCTGTTTTTTCGCGTGCCGTTTTCAATAATAGTATAGTGTACCTCATTTATGAACCAACATTGAGGCTGGAGCTGCTTTTATCCTAGGTATGTCTTCATCACCCGTCAAATTTTTTGTTGCAATTTCATTGTAATATGATAAAATTTAAGAAAATTAAAAATAACAGTTAGAAGACTGATGCCTTTATCAAATTGCTTTCTTTAAATCAAATAAGTTGAAATCGCTTACAGTAGAGTTGGATGACATAGGAGGGTAGCAGAATGCTCGGTTATATCTTAAAACGATTTGCCATTATGGCTGTAACGCTTTGGATCATTGTTACCCTGACATTTGTCTTGATGGTGACATTACCCGGGTCGCCGCTTAATGAGGAACGGACCACCAACGAGACGGTTCAGGCTAACCTTGAAGCACATTATAACTTGGATGAACCATATTATATACAGTATTTGCTTTACATAAAATCAATTGTCACGTTTGACTTTGGTCCTTCGATTAAACAGCCAACTGAGTCGGTGAACGATTTGCTTGGACGAGGGTTTCCGATTTCATTTGAACTCGGGATTGTCACAATTGTGGTTGCCGTTATTTCCGGAATCATACTCGGTATTTTTGCAGCTCTCAAACACAACGGCATCATTGATTATCTGGCGATGACGATTGCTGTTCTCGGGATATCGATCCCCAATTTTGTCCTTGCGACAATGCTGATTCAGGTCTTTGCAGTCTATTGGGGCATTCTCCCAGCGGCCACCTGGTCAAGCCCGGTACATATGATTATGCCGACCATTGCACTGGCAACGGGCCCAATGGCTATTATTGCTCGTCTCACGCGTTCGACCATGCTTGAAGTGCTGACACAGGATTATATTAAAATGGCACGTGCCAAAGGACTGAAACCCTGGAAAGTCATCATTAAGCATGCTCTCAAAAATGCGCTAATGCCTGTGGTAACAATCACGGGGACCCTGCTCGCCGGCATTTTGACGGGAACATTTGTTATTGAGCAGATCTTCGGCATACCGGGCATGGGCAAATACTTTGTCGAAAGCATCAATCAGCGGGATTATCCGGTGATTATGGGGACTACCGTTTTTTATAGTGCCTTTCTGATACTGATGCTGTTTTTGGTCGATGTTGCCTATGGTCTGCTTGATCCGAGAATTAAACTGCATAACAAGGGAGGAGAATAATATGTCTGCAACCGATGAAACAAAACATGTCCATTCTCCTGCCGATATACCGGATGATTGGTTTAAATGGCGCGATAAAGATTTAAAAGCGGCTGAGACTGTGTCGCGTCCATCGCTTTCGTACTGGAAAGATGCATGGAAGCGTCTTAAGAAAAATAAACTGGCCATGGCAGGGTTCGCCTTCCTGATTTTGTTGGGAATCCTCGCGGTTATTGGTCCAATGATATCACCATATACGGTAACAGACCAGAACCGCCCGAACCAGTTCCTGCCGCCCTCAGCGGATCACTGGTTTGGCACAGACGCACTAGGACGCGATGTCTTCACCCGCACATGGTACGGTGCCAGAATCTCACTGTTTGTCGGGTTAATGGCCGCCCTGATTGACTTTTTCGTCGGGGTTATCTACGGGGGCATTTCCGGCTATAAAGGCGGCCGCACTGACAGTATCATGATGCGGATCATCGAGGTTCTGTACGGTCTGCCTTATTTATTGGTCGTCATTTTGCTCCTAGTCGTCATGGGACCGAGCCTGACGACGATTATTATCGCCTTGTCTGTCACCGGCTGGGTCGGAATGGCCAGGATTGTCAGGGGACAGGTTCTGCAAATCAAAAACTTTGAATTTGTGCTGGCATCGAAATCATTTGGCACAAAAACACCAAGGATCATCAGGAAAAATTTGCTCCCAAATACAATGGGGCCGATCATCGTTCAAATGACGCTGACCGTACCGAATGCGATTTTTGCTGAAGCATTTCTGAGCTTCTTGGGATTGGGCATTCAGTCGCCGTTTGCGAGCTGGGGTGTGATGGCTAATGATGCATTGGGCGCCATTCTATCAGGATACTGGTGGACGTTGTTTTTCCCGGCTTTCTTTATTTCATTTACAATGTTTGCATTTAACGTATTAGGTGACGGGCTTCAGGATGCACTGGATCCGAAGCTGAGGGAGTAGGTGAAGCGATGGAAAAAATACTGGATGTAAATGACCTGCACGTAACCTTTACAACATATGGCGGAACGGTCAAAGCAGTAAGAGGTGTCAGTTTTGATCTGCACCGAGGCGAAACATTAGCAATCGTCGGGGAGTCCGGCTGTGGAAAAAGCGTCACCTCAAATGCAATTATGCAGCTGATTCCCGTTCCGCCCGGAAAAATTTCAAACGGGACAATCACGTTTAAAGGAAAAGAATTAACAGCAATTCCTGAAAAAGAAATGCGAGCGATCCGCGGTGTCGATATTTCGATGATTTTTCAGGATCCGATGACGGCATTGAATCCGACATTAACGATCGGTACACAGCTGACAGAGGGCTTAATAGAGCATCGGAAAATCTCAAGGGCCGAGGCAAAAGAGAAAGCACTGGAGATGATGAATCTTGTCGGGATCCCGAACCCCAGGGAGCGATTCAAACAGTACCCGCACCAATTCAGTGGCGGCATGCGGCAGCGGATTGTGATTGCCATCGCCTTAATCTGTGAACCGGAGCTGCTGATTGCCGACGAGCCGACGACAGCACTTGATGTGACCATCCAGGCACAGATACTGGAATTGTTCGAGCGCATACAGGAGCAAACCGGCGTGTCGATTATTTTAATCACGCATGATCTCGGGGTTGTCGCAAAAATAGCTGACCGCATCGTTGTCATGTATGCAGGCAAAATTATCGAGGAAGGCACACGGAAAGAAGTATTTTACGAACCGCAGCATCCGTATACAAGGGGCTTATTGAAATCCGTGCCGCGACTCGACATTAAGGGAGAGAAACTGATCCCGATTGATGGCACACCACCGGATTTATTCTCACCTCCCCAAGGGTGCCCGTTTACAGCGCGGTGCCCGATGGCCATGGAGGTGTGTAATAAAGTTTACCCGCTCCAAACGGAACTTAGCGAGACACACAAAGTGGATTGCTGGCTCCAGGATGACCGGGCTAAACAGCTTTTGGCTGCAACAGCCGATAAATACTGACAAGGGGGGATAACGAACATGAAGAAAAAAAGCTTATGGCTGATCATGTTTACAGCCTTCATGCTAGTGCTGGCGGCATGTACGACATCAACTGGCAATGAAGGCAGCGAGGGGGAAAATTCAGACTCAGAGGCGGAAGCAACGGAAGAAAATGGCGGTGAAAAAGTATTGCGCATGAATAATGGCGAAGAGCCAACGTCATTGAATCCGCCGGTCGGCTTTGACTCTGTTTCATGGAATGTGCTGAATAACCTGATGGAAGGGTTGACGCGACTTGGCAAGGATGACATGCCGCAGCCTGCGATGGCAGAGGATTGGGAAGTATCCGATGATGGAAAAACTTACACCTTCAAACTTCGGGAAGACGCCAACTGGTCCAATGGTGATCCGGTAACGGCTGAAGACTTTGTGTATGCATGGAAACAGCTGCTGAATCCTGAAACGGGTTCGTCTGCAGCATTTCTCGGTTATTTTATTGAAGGCGGGGAAGCGTACAACTCAGGCAATGGTTCAGTGGATGATGTAGCAGTTCAAGCTGTCGATGAAAAGACGTTTGAAGTTACATTGACCTCGCCAACAAATTATTTCCTGCATGTCGTGTCCAATCCGGCATTCTTCCCGGTTAATAAGGAAGTTGCTGAAGAAAATCCGGAATGGTATGCAGAGGCAGATTCATTTGTTGCAAATGGTCCATTCAAGCTGGAATCATGGACACACGATAAGGAAATGGTGTTTGCCAAGAACGAAGAATACTGGGACAGCGACACCGTAAGTCTTGATAAAGTTCACTGGGCAATGGTTAACGATGTCAATACCGAGTATCAGATGTTTGAAAGCGATGAACTGGATGTAACCGAGATTCCGTCCGATATGGCTGATCAGCTGATTGACGGGGATAATGTTGTCATTGAAGAACAAGCAGGACTTTATTTCTACCGATTTAATGTGACACAGGAACCATTCCAGAACAAAAAAATCCGGAAAGCATTCGCTTTGGCCATCAACCAGGAAGATATCGTTAATTATGTTACCAAAAACAAAGAGAAAGCAGCCAAGGCATTTGTATCACCAGGCTTCACCACCCCATCGGGAGAGGATTTCCGTGATGTGAACGGTGACTTGGTAAACTTCGATCCGGAGCGGGCAAAACAGTTGCTGGAAGAAGGCATGGAAGAGGAAGGCTATGATGAACTGCCGCCGGTCACATTGACATACAATACGGATGAACAGCATAAAGCTATTGCAGAAACGATGCAAAATATGTTCAGTGAAAATCTTGGCGTGGATGTTGAATTGGCCAATACGGAGTGGAACGTCTTCTTGGAAGACCAAAAGTCACTGAATCTGCAGTTCTCCAGAAGCTCTTTCATCTTTGACTATGGTGATCCGATTAACTTCCTGGAAAGCTTTGTTACAGATTCTTCAATGAATCGCACAGGCTGGTCAAATGAAGCATATGATAATCTGATTTCACAGGCGAAACAGGAAACGGATGAAGAAAAACGCTGGGAAATGATGTATGAAGCGGAAAAGATACTGGCGGAGGAAATGCCGATTTTCCCAATTCATTATTACAACCAGGTTTATATTTACAAAGATGACGTAAAAGATATTGTCCGCCACCCGGTCGGCTACCTCGAGCTGAAATGGGCAGATATCCAGCAGTAAAAAGAGCTGATTTCGGCAGTTGCCGAAATCTTCTCTTTGTCAATTTTGTTAAGACGGCTAATCGCGCGGGAACGCCACTGAATCGCGCGGAAATAGCGGGAAATCGCGCGACAAAGGCCCAAATTCGCGCGAGCACGGCAATAATCCGTGCAACCCAATCTGAAGTGCTAAACGGGCTGGGACATAATTAAAACAACCAACTCTAAAGACGAACAATATACTGCCTTAGCGTAGGAAATATACGTAGACTCCTGCGGGAGAAGAGGCATAGGTGAGACCCCGGAGTGCGAAGCGCGAGGAGGCTCACCAGCCGCCCGCGGAAAGCGAAGTATATTTCCGAAGCGGGTTATATCACCAATCATATTTTCTATTTAGTTTGGATTTTCTTTTTCATCAAAGCACTTTTGTCCCGCCCTCTTCTTTCACTTCTATACATAATAGGGCGTATTCAAAGGAATGGATCAGAATGAAACCAAAGCGTTTAACAAAAGGTGATACAATTGGCATAACAGCACCGGCCAGCCCTGCTGAGGTAAAACGTGTGAAAGAAACAATCCCATTTTTTGAACACTTGGGACTACGTGTCAAGCTCGGCAGGACACTTGGCCTAAAGCACGGCTATTTAGCCGGAACTGATGCAGAGCGGCTTTTTGATTTCCATCAGATGATGGCAGACGACTCAATCAAAGCGGTCTTTTTTGCCCGCGGCGGCTATGGGACGGCACGCATCGCTGATGATATAGATTATCAGCTCGTACGGCAGAATCCCAAAATAATATGGGGCTACAGCGATATCACTTATCTGCATACAGCCATCCGCCAAAGAACCGGACTGACGACGTTCCATGGCCCGATGCCGGCTTCGGATATAGCGGATAGTGATTTTGATAGACTGTCTGCAAGCATGTTTCAGCAGCTGTTCGAACCTGTCACATTGTACTATTCAGAACATATTTCGCTGCTGAATGTCATCGTACCGGGAAAAGCAAACGGGGAGCTTGTCGGTGGAAATCTGTCACTCTTAATCAGTTCAATGGGCACACCATACGAAATCGAGACATACGGAAAATTGCTTTTGATTGAGGATATCGGGGAGGAGCCGTACCGCGTCGATTCCATGCTCAATCAGCTTAAGCTCGCCGGCAAATTGAATGCGGCAGCAGGAATCGTGATCGGGGATTTTGCTGAAGCGGATCCGCCGGAAGGGAAATCATCACTTTCCCTGGAGCAGGTCTTTTATGATTATTTTTCCGGTCTGTCGTGTCCGGTTATGTCCGGATTTAAAATCGGTCACTGCTTCCCGCATTTTTCCGTACCATTGGGAGAAACAGCCGTCATAAACACAGCGGATAAAACACTGACAGTCGAAGCAGGCGTGCGATAGCTGAACAGAATCCTATAGGGCGAGCTGTTATTGTGGATATTTTTCCTGATCCCCCCTCAAATATTGAGGCGAGGTTTGGGGATAAGTTTTACAAAGATAGCACTAATCAGCTTGATAAGCATTAAGAGGGGGTGTATCTGATGGTTAAACAAACGTTTGGTCCATATACTGCAGAAGTTTGGGTGACAGCAGTTCAGGTCGCAACAATATGGACGTCGCCAGCGTCGCCACGGACAATTGATGAACATGGGCTCAGTCATCCGACTGACATCGACGGCTGGGTTAGCAGTCTCGATTATGAATCAACTGTCGCGCTGTCCGATGAAAATCGTATTCAGACCCAAACATTATATGGAGAAGCGGTCACCGTTACCGAAACAAAGGGTGACTGGGCGCATGTTGTCATCCCGACACAGGTCTCGGTAAAAGATGAGCGCGGGTACCCCGGCTGGATGCCACTCGACCAGCTGAAACAGGTGAATAAGCAGGACTGGCAACGCGGGGAATCAGCTGCCGTCATCTCACCGCATGCCTGGCTGGAGGGTGAGGAGGGCGAAAGCATCATGAAACTCAGTTATATGACGATTTTGCCGGTTGAAACGAAAGCGGGTAGCCGTGTTAAAGTGAACACACCTCATGGCTATAATTATTTACAGAAAAATGATGTAACGATTTTTCGCTCCGATCAAGGTTTGAAAAAGCAGCCGGGCACTGAGTTGTTAAAGGCTGGTGAGGCGTACGTCGGTCTGGATTATTTCTGGGGCGGCATGAGTTCGTTCGGCTATGACTGCTCAGGCTTTACCTATGCCATGCATAAAGCAAATGGCTATCAGATCCCGCGCGATGCCGGCGATCAGGCGAACTCCGGGCAAAGCATTCCATATGACCAGATGGAGCCGGGTGATCTGCTGTTTTTTGCCTATGAAGAAGGAAAAGGCAAATTACATCATGTCGGATTTTACTATGGTAAAGGCAACATGCTGCACTCGCCGCAAACCGGACGCGGTATTGAGCTGATTGAACTGAAAGGCACAAAATATGAAAGTGAGCTTTGTGCTGTAACGAGATACTGGCAAGAAGCAGAGGAGCAATCATAATGGCGGAGAAAATATTACAGCTAAGCAACCTGACCAAACATTTCAATATGCGAAAAGGGCAAGTACTGCAGGCTGTCAATGATGTAACGTTTCATATCAATAAAGGGGAAACATTCGGCCTCGTCGGGGAGTCTGGCTGCGGCAAAACAACTGTCGGCCGCACGATTATGGGCCTCTATGACAAGACATCAGGTGATGTTTTTTATGATGATCAAAATGTGCACGAACTGGACGATAAAGAAACGTTCAATTTTTACCGGCAGATGCAAATGATTTTCCAGGACCCATATGCGTCATTGAACCCGCGTTCGACGGTTAAGGAAGTCATCTCCGAGCCGATGGACGTCCATCGGCTTTATCCAAATAAAAAGGAACAATTGGACAGGGTGATACAGCTGCTGGAAGAGGTTGGGCTGAACCGTGACCATGCCAACCGTTATCCCCATGAATTCAGTGGCGGACAGCGGCAGCGGATTGGTATTGCGCGGGCGCTTGCGCTCGATCCGGATTTTATCATTGCCGATGAGCCGATTTCCGCATTAGATGTATCCGTCCAGGCACAGGTTGTAAATCTATTAAAAAATCTTCAAGAGGAAAAAGGCTTGACCTTTTTATTTATTGCCCATGATTTATCAATGGTCAAACAGATTTCTGACCGGATCGGTGTGATGTATTTAGGCAATCTGGTGGAACTGACCTCGAGTGATTCACTTTATGAAAACCCGCTCCATCCGTATACACAGGCACTACTGTCGGCCATCCCGATTCCAGATCCCGATATCGAGGATACACGAGAGCGGATTATCCTGGAAGGCGAGCTACCAAGTCCGATCGATCCGCCGAGCGGCTGTGTATTCCGCACCCGCTGTCCGTTTGCGATGGATGTTTGTGCCGAGAAAAGACCCGGGTGGCTTGAGGTGGAAAAAGACCACTATGTTGCATGCCACTTGTATGATGAAACGTTAAATGAAGCGGATCAACCGGACATAACAATCAATCATAAGCCTGTGCGGTCATAACGCACAGGCTTATTTCGAATTTGTGTGACTGCAGGATTGTTTTTCATAATCTCTGGTTCTATTGTTTTCCTCAACTGTATAAATTTAATAGTAGGAATACTAGAGGCTGTACCAATTAATTTTATCAGGTTAAGGAGGCAGTACATGAGAAAAAACAACATCATAGCACAAATCAGGAAAAAGCGGAAAAAACGCCAGGCACAATCCCTGCAGCTGCTGCAAAAAAATAAAAACCCGGTGTCACTCAACAAGTCTCCGGCATCATGGAAAGCATCCACCATATTGTTTTTGTCTTGCATGATGACGCTCATTTTGGTGGTTCCGACATTAATCGTTGTGCCGTTCATGTCCAGCTCGGGCGACCAGGAAGAAGCCGTTGAAAAAAGCGGTGAGGATGTGGAGATTGCGATGGGTGATTCCCCGTTTGCAGTCGAAGTCATGCGGGCGAACTCCGAACAGGTTGAAAGAGTACCGCTTGAGACGTATGTTTCCCGTGTGGTTGCCTCGGAAACGCCGGCCGAATTTGAAATGGAAGCCCTAAAGGCGCAATCCCTCGCCGCACGAACGTTTATCGTCAACCGCATGCTCCATCAAAACAATTCAGATCAGCCTGATGTGACGGACACAACAAGTGATCAAGTATACCATAATGAACAGGAACTCAAAAAGACAATGGGAAGCAACTACGATGAAGAAATGACCAAAATCAAAAAAGCGGTCGCAGCCACTCAAGGTGAAATTTTAACTTATGACAATAATCCCATTACAGCCGCCTATTTTTCCACCAGCAATGGCTATACGGAGAACTCGGAGGATTACTGGGAAAATAAAGTCCCGTATTTGCGCAGTGTGGAAAGCCCGTGGGATAAAAATACACAAAAATTCATGGATCAAAAAGTGCTGACGGTAAAAGAAATGGAAGACGCACTCGGCGCGGATCTACCGTCGCTTGATCAACTGTCAATGGAAATCACCAGGACGGAAGGCCAGCGTGTCGATCAGCTCAAGATTGGCGATAATTCCTATTCAGGGCGGAAAGTTCGCGAAGAGCTGGGATTAAGATCAAGTGACTTTTCCATCGAGAAAAACAATGGCCATCTGATTTTCACAACAAAAGGGTTCGGTCACGGTATCGGTATGAGTCAGTTCGGTGCAAACGGCATGGCGCAGGATGGAAAAACATATAAGGAAATTGTGAAGCATTATTATCAGGGAGTCGAAATCAGCACCGTATCCGACACCGCACCGAAATTAGTCGTGAAATAAATCGTTCAAAATCATGCCCGGGAAGCCCCGGGTATTCTTATTCCGCATCTAACTGTCAGTAAGACCCCACTTTACGGAGATGAGGTGAAAACAAAGACGATAAGTAGGGGGCAACTGCCAGTAAATGCCCGATTCTGGTCAACTAACAATCAGTGGGGGATAAAGAAAACTCCCACTGATTGAAGTGCCAATTACTCAAAATCCCCCATCTTAAAATCTGTCAACGTCACCATCAACAACCATATTAACCCCTTACTTTATCCCGGATTTCCGAAAAAATGCACGAAACCGGGAATTTTTTTGATTAAAATGTATAGTTTCCCATTTTTCTGCTCAGAATGGTTGTTGAGGTGATGAGACATGAAAGAAGAAAACAACGGCACTCCAAAAAATAAATGGAGTCGAATTTTCCGGAAAAAATGGTTCTTTCCGGCAGTCTATCTAACAGTAGCTGCACTTCTTCTATCACTGGTGGTATGGTACCAGAATCTAGGCAACCAGATTGACCAAAGCCAGGAAGAAAATACAGAAGAATACGCACCAGTCGAACATGATGAAGAGGCACAGCCGGTCATGGATCAGCAGGAAGTCATTCAAACGCCCGTCGAAAGCATGGATCAAGCAGAAATCGTAACTAAATACTATGACTACAACGCAGACCAGGAAGCTCAGGAGAATGCAATCGTCGTATTCAACGACCGCTACTATCAAAGCACAGGCATTGATATTGCATCTGCTGACGGTGAAACATTTGATGTGTTGGCGTCATTGAGTGGAACAGTAAGCGAAGTCAAGGAAGATCCGATGCTGGGAAATGTCGTAACACTGAAACACGCTAATGGTGTCACAACGCATTATGCCAGCCTTGGAGACGTTGAGGTTTCTGCTGATCAGGAAATCAATCAGGGAGATACGATTGGAACCGCTGGAGAAAACCTATTCGGTAAAGACAACGGGACACATCTCCATTTCGAAATCAGAAAAGATGGAGAAGACGTTAATCCAGAAGACTTCTTTAATCAGCCTTTAAGCGCGCTTGATGAAGTATCAACTGAGGAAGAGAAAGCGGATGGCGAAAATGCGGCGTCTGATGGAAGCGAGCACGAGAGTGAGCAATCTGAAGCAACAGAAGAGGAAAATACTGAATCCAACTCCGATGGTGCACAAGAGGAAAGCCCAGACTCTGAGGGCTCTCAGGAGGAAAACACTGACTCTGAGGGATCTGAAGAGGAAGGTGCAGACTCTGAAGGTGCAGAAGAAAGCGAATCCGGCTCATCTAACAATGACAATGCTGAATCTGACTCGTCAGAAAACAGCAACTCGGAATCTGACGGAAGTAAAGACAGCAATCAGGATGACGCTTCAAATGATGTATCACAACCAGGCAATGAGTGAGCGATGCGGGAGATGAAAATATATTTGCTTCGTCTCCCACATGACAATACGTTTCATCTATTATGCAATAACCCTAGTTGGCATTCAACTGGGGTTATTTTTTGGTAACTAAGGTTTCTGATTTTTAAGGACAATTCTATCATTAATGCGAAATTTGTCGAAGGAAATTGCTATTATTTGGCGAATCTTGTGGTATTATATAGATATATAGAATTTTTACTAAAATTATTTTATACAGGTGACCCATGCCAATTTTGATAAGGAGGTGTATTCATGTCCGGCTTTAGGTTTAATTTGATGCCTGATTCGATCGCAGCCTTGTCCACTGACGACGAGCTGAAAATAGAACAAATTTTACTGATATTGCGGCAGGATTACGATGAGCATGCTGTCCATCAGCTAATGCGAAAATTTTGCCATGAAACGACCTCCGAGGAAATCAGAAAAAAAGGCATGGAATTTTTATATATGTATGGCTATTATGACGACCTGCAGCGGCTGATCACCAAAAACAGATCATCGGAATCTCCCTCCAATCGCAAATGGGCTGAAGTTTATCAGCTGACTCTGGATCGCAAGCAAAGGCGATACCCGGCAAATGACGTTTTACGAAAAGCCAGTAAGTTTCGGACGGATGAGACCGAGTTGAAATGTCTGATCGAATTCATCAAGCTGGCAGTTTACTTTAGCAGACATGAATACGGGATGTTAGGCAATATCCTTGAAAAACAGCAGCAGCTATTCGAAAAAGTGACTGACTGCTTTATGCTGGCATTTTTCCATAACCGGCTGGATCAGAACTTATTCGTGTACTATCTCGTCCGAAATGAAGCCATTATTGCCCGCAAGTATGCGTTTCGCGCTCTAAAGGAAGCAACAAGCCCGATAACAAAAATCAGCTTGCATATCCGTCTTGGATTATCGTATATGCACGACACCTATTTGCAAGGCATCTATCATCTGACCGAAGCACTGAAACTTGCAAAGAAAGAAAACCTCCAGACAGAAGTCGAGAACATCGAACAACGGAACATTCCGTTTTTATCCGCACACTTCAACCAATTAGAAGGCATTACATCAACCGACATAAGTGAACAAGCCCATATCGAGATAGCCAAAGGGAACTATGCCAAAGCAGAGGCCCTTCTGAGCGAGATTGAAATCAACAGCCCATTCAAACTGTACTACCTGGGCATGGCCAAGCAGGATGAAAGGATTCTCCTGCAGTCATACAATGATTTTATTGAAAAACGGAGCGACTACTTCTTCAGCCGGCTGCCGCTGAATGCGCTCCGGAAAATGACCGGATAGTGCCGCTGCGGGTGGCACTCATCCGTCTTGTTAACCGCTGTAATTGGAAATAGGGCGTGGCTGCCAGTATATATTCATGAGAGGAGGAAGACCATGAGAAAACTAATTGTTTCATTAGGTCTCTTTACTGTATTGCTGTTCGGCATTGTGCCAATTGATGCGGCAGGTACAGCAGGCGATGGGCCTACAGTAAATTATGACCCAGACTTAGGCGACGTGGATTAATTTCCGGCTACATTTTTTGAATTAGAATTTATGAGAGCAGAGACAGGACCGAAAAGGACTTAAGCGTGACATAAGCTGAAAATTCAGCAGCCAAAGCCACTGCCCTATTTTCTTTTTTAATAACCTACCGATTGAGAGAACAATATTTCTTGTCCCCATTTCACCTAACATGCAATTTTAATCATAATCCTCCCTAAACGTTAATAAAATATTACAAACCAAGCATTCAGAAAAGTCTGAGGTGAGAGCTTGTGTAGCTTTCCATCCAGCCATCCGAATTTTCATCTAATACATACAAATGTCATATGCGAAGGGGTTTTTCTTCAGTTGATCCAATAAATAAAATACAGCCAGAGCTGCACACAAGAATTGTCCAGAAGATAAGTGAACAGTGTAACATGTATCACCTTGTCTCAAACCACACCTCGGAAATATCCAACTTAGGGAGGCGAACGGTGTGCACGATTACATCAAAGAAAGGACAATCAGGATAGGCAAATATGTTGTGGAGACGAAGAAAACTGTCCGATTGATCGCTAAAGAATTTGGTGTCTCCAAAAGCACAGTCCACAAAGATTTAACAGAACGCTTGCCGGAAATAAATCCCGAACTCTATAATCAGGTCAAAGATGTACTCACCTACCACAAATCAATCCGCCATCTCCGTGGAGGCGAAGCAACCCGTAACAAATACAGGGACGACAATAGGACAGAAAACTCCACCTTCAAGCCAGTAGGATGATGTAAGTCATTCATTGCCACTAAAGGAGGTGGTAACACCACAGCACCGCTATCCATACATCAGGAGGAGGTGCAGCCGATTGTCAGAAAACCCGGCCCAGATGCGGCCGGGTTTTTGGGGTGGATGCAGTTATAGAGAGTTTTTCTCTGATGCGTGAACTTCAGCGCGAGATCGAGCTGTTCAGCTCGAGAGCAGAAACTTCAGCTCGAGCGAGGAAACTTCATCCCGAGTGGAGAAACTTCAGCTCGAGCGAGGAAACTTCATCCCGAGCGAGGAAACTTCAGCTCGAGCGAGGAAACTTCATCCCGAGCGGAGAAACTTCAGCTCGAGATCGGAAACTTCATCCCGAGCGAGAAAATTTCAGCCCGAGAGCAGAAACTTCAGCTCGAAACGAATATCTTCTTCTCGAGGTGAGATCAGTAACTAATCCAGCCTTTGTTTTGCAAAATCGTTTTTAAATCTAACTGGGATGATGGAATTTTGCGGGAAGTCATTAATTGGAGGTGAGAAGTACACCCTGGCGCTGGTGTTTCCGGTCTTTCTTAGATTCATCGAATTCATTATGACGTACGCTGTTTTGGGAGAAGCAACCTGTAAAAGTTCACGGCACTGTTTATTAGTGATCGTGGTGCCATGGAGGAGAAAATAGTCAAGGATAAAACGTTCGTGGGCGTTGTAACTAATAGCAGAACAGTATGGACATTGCCATCTTTTGTACAGACGTTTCATCGGATATTTATAGCACTTTTCACAAGGAACGCCTTTTATCAGATGTTGTTCGTTAATGTTGTGTTGTTGTATGATGCTAGTCCTGAGCGGTACATTTTCCCTTAATATGGTACTGCATAATTTTTTGATATCTGCATTGGTGAGGATGTTCGTTGTGTAGCTGTCGTTTAACCTGTCAAGGTGCTGATGGAGGCTTTCGTTATGAATAATCTTCTTATAAGCATCTGGATCTTGTGTGACATTTTCAATGATGGTTGTAGGATACGCAACGACAACGAGGGTCTCAATCGGGATATTGAAAACGCCATGCCGCGCAAGCCATGCCCGCAAATGTGTTTTTTGCGCCTCGGCCTGTAAAATGGGATCTTTGTAGGATGTCACCTCTCCGTTTACGACCTGCGTTAATTGCCGCTGCTCGGAATTATATTTAAATGTTCCTTTCTGGTTTTTGGTTTCGAGAATGTAAATCACTTTGTTTGTCAGGATAAGTGTATCCATTTGAAAATTGAATGGAGGGTTTTCCAACCGGATGCCTTGAAAAACGAAGAAATCTTTGTGCGGATAAGTGGAAAGCTTGTAGTCAACATTTTTCTCGCCGTCATAGCCTGCCTTTGCCCGTTTGTATTCCGAAACGATGGCTTCGTGCTGCCGGTATTTCTCCAAAATACATCTAAAGAGCGCTTCATAAGCCAGCAGCTCGTGCGGTTTCTTTCGCTGCAATACTATTGTCGGGAACAAATAATCATCACTCCTTATTAAATTTTGAATTCTCAGGATTAGTATTCGACATACACCTACAAATTCCTTCTAAAATACAATCATATTTTTAAAAAACTTTAAAGTTCACAGGTGGGCATGAGCGCAAGATCGCAAACATGCTCTCGAGCGCAAAAACGAGGACATGGCACGAAGTCATAAACACCACCCTGATCCCCATCACTTCAACACCAAGAGCGTTCGCCGCATAGTGAATTTTTCCTGAGCTTTTTTATTCAAATAGAAGTTATATATTATGTTTTGTGGTAAAATATAATATTAGCGATAATGTGTTTACATATGGATACGACTAAAGTATTTGATAGCTAGGGAGGATTAAATGAATGTTTTCGAGGGATATCGGGATTGACCTGGGAACTGCCAATGTGTTGATCCACTTGAAAGGAAAAGGGATTGTTTTGAATGAACCCTCCGTTGTGGCGATCGATAAAAATACCGGCCGTGTGCTTGAGGTCGGGGAAGCGGCGCGCCGCATGGTTGGACGGACGCCTGGTAATATCGATGCGATTCGTCCATTAAAAGACGGTGTGATTGCCGATTTTGATATGACTGAAGCGATGCTGCGGCATTTTATTGATAAAATTAATGTTAAAGGATTTTTTTCCAAACCGACAATGCTGATTTGCTGTCCGACAAATATTACCAAGGTTGAGCAAAAGGCGATCAAGGAAGCGGCTGAGAAATCCGGCGGCAAAAAAGTTTATCTGGAGGAAGAGCCCAAAGTGGCTGCAGTCGGCGCTGGTATGGAGATTTATCAGCCGAGCGGGAACATGATCGTGGACATCGGCGGTGGCACAACGGATGCGGCGGTACTGTCGATGGGGAACATCGTAACGGCTGAAACCGTGAAAATGGCCGGCGACAAATTTGATGCGGAAATTCTTCAATACATCAAAAAGGAATACAAACTGTTGATCGGCGAACGGACAGCTGAGGATATTAAAATTAATGTGGCCACCGTCTGGGAAGGTTCACGCAATGAGGAAATGGAAATTCGCGGCCGTGATATGATGACTGGTTTGCCGCGTACCATAACGGTTCGCTCAGAGGAAATTGAAAAAGCACTTCGGGAGCCGGCTTCGATTATTGTCCACGCGGCGAAACAGGTGCTGGAGAAGACCCCGCCTGAATTGTCGGCTGATATCATCGATCGCGGTGTGATTCTTACTGGAGGCGGTGCATTGACGCACGGAATCGATCAGCTTCTCGCTGACGAGCTGAAAGTCCCTGTCCTCCTGTCTGAAGACCCGATGGACTGTGTTGCCAAAGGGACAGGTATCATGCTAGAAAACATTGGTAAAGTTGAACGGAAAAAGATTATTTGATCTAAGAGCGTGCGGTTGACATACACGAGGCTATCTTGTCCTTCAGCGGAAAGCTCGGAAAGTGTGATGTATGTCAACTGTGATGGCATAACAAGAACCATTCAGCGTAATGGACAAAATGATGGTTAACGTGGTAATGTAAATAAAAATGACGGAAATCTGACAATCAATGAAGCTTTTCGACTAAGATTACTAGACATAATTGGATAAATGCTATGATGTGTCAAATTTGGGAGATCCCCAAATCAATCCCATGAAAATCGATACGGAAGCACTCTGATACAACTCGAAAACATCCGGCATCAAGAATTCACATGCAACAACAGAAGTAAGGAGAAAGAAGCCATGCCTATAGACCAGAAAGAAAAAACAGAACAGCGCGATCAAGCGGCAGAACAGGAAAAAGAACAACAACAGGAAACGACTCCGGATACAGTGACGCGCAGAGAGCAGGAGCAGCAGCAGGAAACGTCAACAGATAAAGCACTGCGGAAAGAACAAAAGAAAAAGCGGAGACAGGAGAAACGTCAAAACAAAAGGCCGCGCCGCCGCATTTTTCCAATTTGGCTGCGGATCATCGTCGTCCTCGTTCTTTCGGCAATCGCCCTGTTAGTGGGTCTAATGGTTGGCTATGGCATTATTGGAGACGGCAATCCAATTGACGCGTTAAAATGGGAAACATGGCAGCATATTATCGATATCGTAGTCAAAGAAAGGTAAAGTGAAACGTCAATCAGGGGGCGTTTTCCCCTGTTGACTGTTGGTTGAGAAGCATGTCCGCTGAAAACGGGCATGTTTCTTTATTTAAATCTTCGGCAAACGGCGGGCATCTGTTATAATGAATGCATCTTACATATCATCAGGCTGTTTTCAGAGAGATTGTTGCTTTTAAAGAAATAACGAGTTAAAAACAGCCTATCATAAAGGAGAGATTGGATGGATATCGACCAAATTAAAGATACTATCCCACACCGCTATCCGTTTTTACTGGTTGACAAAGTAACCGAAATTGAAGAGGGCAAGCGGGTAGCTGCCGTAAAAAATGTGACAGCAAACGAGCCATTTTTCCAGGGACATTTTCCTGACTATCCGGTCATGCCAGGTGTGCTGATTGTGGAAGCATTGGCACAGGCCGGCGCGATTTGTGTGCTTGGCATCGAGGAAAATCAGGGCAAAATCGGCTTTCTCGCAGGGCTTGAAAAATGCCGGTTTAAACGTCAGGTAAAACCGGGCGATCAGCTGCGACTGGAAGTTGAGATCACTCGCTTAAAAGGCCCCGTTGGCAAAGGAAAAGGTGTTGCAACCGTTGAGGGTGAAGTGGCTGCTGAAGGCGACATCACCTTTGCGATAAAGTGAAACTTCAATCAGCGGGGCGCTTTTCCCCGCTGATTGTTAGTTGAACAAATCGGGCATTTAGGGACAGTTAGCCGCCGTACTTTGGCGGCTTATTGTCCTTTAGATGCGGGGAAAAGTGAAACTTCAATCAGCGGGGTGCTTTTCCCCGCTGATTGTTAGTTGAACAGAATCGGGCATGTACTGCCAGTTTTATGCGGGATAAAATAATACTTCATTCGATTCTCCACCTCAGTTGTGGGGAATTTTTTTTCTTCATGCCACAATAATTTCTAAACAATAAGTATCACATTAAAAAAAATGGTTAGGCTATAGGCGAAAGTGAACTGTAAAGGAGGGATATTACGATGCAACGTAAATGGCTTATAAAGATTGGTGCTCCAATCTTGGCGTTGTCACTGGTTGCCGCTTGTGGAAATGACGAGCAGCAAGATCCGGCGGGCGAAAACGAAGATGAGGCTCCACTGAATCAGGAAGAAGATAGCCCGGATATGAATGGCGATAACCAGGATGATCCGCAGCAGGATAATGGCAACAATAATGGTACAAATGAAGATGGAACAGATACAAACCAAGATGGCATGAACGGCAACGATAATATGGACAATGATGGCGTCCCGAATGACGGCAATACCGACAACCCGCGTGACGAAGAAGACAATAATTAAAAGTTATGGCATTAAAATCCCCTTGCTCACTGATGAGGGGATTTTTCTATGGATAAACAGGCAGAATGAGCAGTTCATACAATAAAATTGAGAAAGTGCCTCATAAGTATTTATAAATTTTTCCATTTTTCAATAGCTATTCCCGGGGGTTAGTAGTACAATAGTCTCAGGCCGTAAAATTGTCACAATTTGGCATTAAGGGGGGAGTCAATGGAGGGAGATTTTGCATCACCAATATACATAATTACCGAACATACGAAAGCTATATTAACGAAAGAGTCTGCTTATTACCGCTCACGGATCTTAGAGGAGTCACAGGAGCGGAATACTGTGCTCAGTCCCGAGAAAATTATCGATAACACGTGTATATTATACGGTTCAACATTGCAAGGCCGGCGTGATTCAGTGAAAGGTCTGCTGAAATTGAACAGTAAAGTACCGATACCGGTCATTCCTGAAAAGGGCATATACATGCTGCCGACCTGCGCTTCCAAGAACAAGGACAATGTCTGGTTCTCCTTTTACCACATCGATTCTTTTGAACAGCGCGATAACGGCACATATGTATCGTTTCATGATGGAACCGGATTGTTCGTTAATGCGTCAGAAACAACATTTGATATGCAATATAAACGGACAAGCCAGCTCATTGCCAAACTGAACCGGTCATTCTTTTTTGGCGGCGGTCCATTCTGGCGCAGGCGTTTTTAGAATAAAAGCCAGCCTCAAAACGTGCTTCTTTATCTTGCTTTTAAAAACTGCAGCGTGTAAAATGAAAAAGTGACTGACTGGTTAGTAACGTAAGCAACGGGGTGTTTTTACCCTGAATGTAAGTAAAATAGAATCGGAATATACCGGGCAGCTGATCCCACGTAGCTTTCATAAAAGGGAATTTGATGCCCGTTAAGGCGCGATAAACTCGAAATCGGGTGTTTAAATTGAATGCAAAAAAAATAAAATTAATCGAAGCCGGAATGAAGTTATTTGCCGAGAAAGGCTACCATATGACTTCGGTTGAAGCGATTGCGGATGGTGCAGGCGTCTCCAAAGGCGCCTTTTATTTGCATTTCGAATCCAAAAAAGACTTCATCATGACGGCGATTCACTATTATCATGAGGAGATTGCCGGCAGGATTGAACATGTCAAAAGCGAAAATCTCCCGCCACGCGACAGTTTTGCCAAACAAATCGACGTGGTGACAACATACATTTATGAGTATAAAGATTTTCTCATGATGCATTTTTATCAAAACATTTCAATCGGAGAAAATACAGATGCATTCATCAAAGAAATGAATGCGCAAAATTTTCACTGGCTGCGGCAAAACGTTATCACTATTTACGGTGACCAGGTAGAACCGTACGACCCTGATATTATCATTCAGCTTGAAGGACTGATCAACGTCTATTTCAAATGGATTATTATTGATGGAATCAGTATTAAAAGAAACCAATTGGGTGCTTATATCGTACGAAGGATGGATGATATCGTCAGCGGCTTGCTGGAGCGAAATGAGGCACCGTTGGTCACGGCAGCTGACATCCCTGACGTTTATCGGGAAGAGGGCTCCGTTGTTGAGGTGTTAAACACCATGAAGGCTAAAATCGAAACACTGGATTTGGCTGGAGAAAAGGCGGATGAACTGAGAGAAGTCCTTAAAATTATACAAAGTGAAGCGGGAAAAGAACAGCCGCAAAAGGTGGTTATTCAGGGACTCCTGGTTCATTTTCAGCGCATGCCGGAATTTGCAACGGAATGCAAGGACATCGCACGTCTCTTACATATGGATTTGCTTGATTAGATAGGCTATTTTTGATGTGATTGCTGATTTGAAAGAGTAGAAAGTAACGTCTGCAGCGACTTTGATCTCACAAAGAGCAATCTTTAAGAAACCAGCCATTGTATAAAACGAGAGAGGGGAGTCTCATAGCCATGCGAAAATTATTTTTACCGGCTGCGGCGATTGTGCTGATAGGTATGCTTGCTGCATGCAGTCAGAACGAAGACAACAGCGAGGAACAGGAAGAACAGGTTACCGCAGTCGAAACAGCCGAAGCGACAAGTGGTGATTTGGTCATTGAAAAATCCTTATACGGTCGTACCGAGCCAAGCAGCACAATACCGGTGACGCTGCAGTCTGCCGGGGAAATCACTGAACTTGAAGTCGAAAACGGCGATACAGTGGAAGAGGATGATCATTTAGCAACCATTCAAACGGCTGCCGGCAGCCAAAATATCTATGCGCGGAAAGCGGGTGAAATTGCCCAATTGACGGCAGAGGAAGGGTCGATGGCGTCACCTGATTCCGGTCCGCTAATGGTTATTGCTGATTTTGATCCAATGACGATCAATCTGACAGTGGCCGCTGAAACACTTGATTTATTGGAAACAGGGGATACATATCCGGTTATGATTGATGATCAGGAATACGAAGCTGAGGTCACATCTGTCAGCTCGATGCCTGATGATACCGGACTTTATCCGGTTGAGGCGGAAGTCAGTAACGAAGGCAGCAATATTTTGACGGGCGTTGTTGCCAGTATGAATGTACCGGAAAATCGGGTGAATGATACGATTATCCTGCCGACTGAAGCGGTTGTCACCGAAAGCGGTGCGTCATTTGTTTATGTTGTAAAAGACAATCAGGCGGTGAAAACGAACGTAACAGTTCAGGAAAGCCAATCTGAAGAGACAGCTGTCAAAGGTGATGTCGCTGAAGGCGATCAGGTCGTTGTTAATGGCTTATTGACCCTGTCGGATGGCATGGAAGTCAACGTCACCGAAGAGGGGGATAACTCTTGAAGCTCGTCAATACATCTGTCAAACGGCCTGTCGGTGTCATCATGATCGTCCTGGCGATCATCGCCCTTGGGACGGTCTCACTGCGCAATCTGAATGTCGATTTGTTTCCGAAAATCGATTTGCCGATCGCGGTTGTCGCAACATCGTATCAAGATGCCGCGCCACAGGAAGTCGAAAATTTAGTCAGCCGCCCAATTGAATCGTCGGTCAGTTCGGTGGAAGGCATCCAGACGGTTCAGTCACAGTCACAGTCAGGATCTTCACTTGTGATGATGATGTTCAATAATGGAACCGACCTCGATCAGGCTTTGCTCAATGTGCGTGAAAGTGTTGATCAGGTAAAAGGGATGCTGCCGGATGGAGCTGGCGACCCGAGTATTATGCGATTCAGTCCTGATCAGCTGCCTGTCATGTGGGTTGGTCTGACCGGCGATAAAGCTGCTGAACTGACGAAAGTGGCTGACGATCAGATTGTGCCGTTTTTTGAACGCCAGAGCGGTGTCGCATCTGTCACCGTTGAAGGGTCAAAAGAACGGGAAATCCAGATTGTTCTTGATCAGGCAAAAATGAACCAGTATGGTGTGACGACACAAACGATCTCCCAAGCCTTGAACAGTTCGAACCAATCGGCATCAGTCGGTCAGGTTGAAAAAGGAAACAAAGACCTGCAGCTTAGGGTGACCGGCGAATTTGAGTCGGTTGATGATATAAAGCAGACGATTGTCCAAACGGAGTCAGGCGGAACCGTTCATGTTAATGAACTTGCCGAGGTAAAGGATACGTACAAGGAATCATCAGGGGAAACACTGGTAAATGGTGAATCCGCAGTTGTATTGTCCATCATGAAAAAAACGGATGCCAACACGGTCGAAGTGGCCAACAATATTAATGACAGCATGGAAGAACTGGAAGGGGAACTGCCCTCCGATATTGAATCAGATGTGATCATTGATACATCTGAATACATTAAAATGTCAATCAGCTCAGTTGTGCAAAACATTTTAATCGGCGGTATTATTTCATTCCTGATTCTATTGCTGTTTCTGAAGAGTTTGCGGGCAACGATTGTTATCGGTCTATCGATTCCGATTGCCATCATTTCCACGTTCACGTTGATGTACTTTACCGGGGAGACCCTGAACGTACTGACACTCGGGGGACTTGCGCTCGGACTTGGTATGATGGTCGACAGTTCGATTGTTATACTCGAACATATTTATACGTACAGACAGCGGGGACATACATTGGTTGAATCGGCTATTAAAGGTGCCTCTGAGCTGGCGCCTGCCGTTATCGCATCGACAACAACGACATTGGTTGTATTTCTGCCGATGGTCTTTGTTGAGGGCATCGCTTCCGATATGTTTACACCATTGGCACTGGCTGTATCATTTTCACTGATTGCATCACTCGTTGTCGCCGTGACGCTGGTACCGATGCTGTCATCCAAGCTGCTTGCCAAAGCAACACAGGAGAGCGGACGGCGTTATTGGTTCAACCGGCTGCTGGACCGTGTGAACAATGGCTATCGCGGTGTGTTGAAATGGGTGCTCGGTCACCGGAAAACGACCGTATTTGGAACGCTTGCCATTATTGCTGGAAGCTTAGCGCTCATTCCGATGATCGGCGCATCGTTTATCCCGTCATCAGATCAAGGACAGCTGCAGATAACAGTCGAAACGGCTCCCGGAAGTTCACTGGAGCATACACAGGGTGTTACTGAACAAGTCAGTGACAAATTAGAAGCGTACGATGATGTAATGGAAACGCGTTATTTAAATGTCGGAAGTAGCGGTGGCGGCGGTCCGGCAATGGGATCGTCAGGCAACCAGGCCACATATATGCTGCAGCTGATACCCGCATCTGAGCGGTCACAGAATACAGACGATGTGGTGGAAGGTATTAGTGAAGATTTATCTTCCGTTCCAGGGGCTGAGATATCCGTCGTTGCAACGGATAGTGCAGCAGGTACAGGGGACCCGGTGCAAATCAGTCTGAATGGCCCCGAACACGAAGTCCTCCGTGAATTGGCCGATGACGTGACAAGCGCCATTTCTGAAGTTGATGGCGTGCATAATGCGACATCATCAGCTGATGAGGGTGTCCCGCAGATGAGTATTAAAGTCGACTCGGAAAAAGCCGCCATGTACGGACTGACCGAGCAGCAAATTACGAGTCAAATCCAGCTTCAATTTACAGGACAGACGGCAGCTCAGTACCGAGAAGAAGGCAATGAAATGGACGTCACATTGATGTATCCAGAAGAGGAGCGGAGCACAATTAGTGATGTGGAAAACATGACCATCCAGTCCCAGAGCGGTACTGCGGTTCCACTGTCATCACTGGTCACATTGGAGGAGGTTCAAGGGCCGGTATCGCTTCAGCGCGAAAACCAGCAGCCGCAAGTGAACGTGACCTCGGAAATTATCGACCGAGATTTGGGAAGCGTTGTTGGTGATGTTGAACAGAAATTGAATCAGATGAGCATGCCTGAAGGATACAGCTATGAAATTGGCGGGCAGGCACAGGACATGGCTGAATCATTTACGGATTTATCCATTGCCCTTGTTTTCTCGATATTCTTGGTATATGCCGTTATGGCGGTACAGTTTGAAAACTTCCTGTTCCCGCTCATCATTATGTTCTCGCTGCCGGCAACAATTGTCGGTGTTCTGGCCGGATTGTTTGTCACCGGTCTTCCGCTAAGTATCCCGGCATTTATCGGGGTGATTATGCTCGCAGGTATTGTCGTCAACAACTCAATCGTGCTCGTTGACTACATCAACATTGTACGGGAAAAAGGCAAGGACCGTTATGAAGCGATACTTGAAGCAGGCCCAAGCCGGTTGCGTCCGATTTTGATGACGACGCTGACGACGATTCTCGCCATGGTGCCGCTCGGCCTTGCGTTAGGTGAAGGCGCCGAAATGCAGCAGCCACTAGCTGTGACGATCATATTCGGCCTCACCATCTCGAGTATCTTTACATTATTGCTGATACCAGTCGTGTACACATTATTTGATGATTTGGCAGCAAAAATCACACGCCGCCGGAAGAAAGCTGAATAGATTTTGATTGAAAAAGCTCCCTGCTGCGGCAGGGAGCTTTTACCGTTCCGCGGATTCGGGGGATGTGGCGCTCGAGGATCGATTTCGCGCGAGGATGGCATGAAATCGCGCGACACTTACAGGATTACGCGCGAGGGAGTCATGAGATCGCGCGACACTCTCAGGATTACGCGCGAGGATGGCATGAAATCGCGCGACACTTACAGGATTTCGCGCGAGGGAGTCATGAAATTGCGCGACACTCTCAGGATTTCGCGCGAGGATGTCATGAAATCGCGCGACACTCTCAGGATTTCGCGCGAGGGTCACATGAAATCGCGCGATACATCCCTGACTTCGCGCGACATCCCCACAAAATCGCGCGGCACAATTTTTCTATAATGTTGATTTTCGGCAGTTGCCGAAAATCTTCAAATTGAATATATAATCCCCTTGATAATGTGCTATATTTATATTGACCACCAAAAACTAAATAAAGGAGCTTTTTATGAAGATTAAAAACCGTTCGAAACCCCTCCCACTCCGAAAGCTTGATGTGATCATTCCAAGATTATCTTCACAATTTCCGCGGTTCACCGAGATAAAAGAAGACGCTAAAAGGCAGGGGCGCGGTTACTCAGGCGAAATGAAAGTTGATTATTACCTCGAAAGTTTAGCAAGCCGGTACACGCTTCTCGATGATGTCTATCTTCATATTAACGGTAAGAACTTCCAAATTGATTCTCTCGTTGTTGCTAATCATGCCATTTTCATAGTCGATGCAAAACATTATATGGGCACTATTACATTCGATCCAATCCTCAAACAACTCATCCGGAATGACGGCAATATTGAGTCAGGCTTTGAATACCCCATCACCCAAGTGGAAAATCAGAAATTTCACCTTCATAATTGGCTTTTAAAACATAAGCTCGCACATATTCCCATTTACTATTTTATCGCCGTAGCGGATCCCTCAACTATCATCAAGGTGGACGGGAATCGTGAGGAAATTTCCAAAGTAGTTGCACATGCATCACGGGTCCCCGGGATGATCATGGAGAAGGATCAAGAACTTGCTCAAGCAGGAAAAGCGAAGATTCAGGATTATAAAGTGGGCAAAATGATCTTACGTGAATGTGGCGTATATGATATGAATATTATGAAACAATATGGTATCACATGCGGGGAATTACTTCCGGGCGTCTTTTGCCCTGAATGCGGAATGCGCGGAATGAAACGCATTCATGGAGGTTGGATTTGCAAAAATTGCAGACAGAAAAGCCATAACGCTCATTTAAAAGATATTTATGGGTATGTGTTGTTAAACGGGTCTATAACAAATACGGAATGCATGTGGTTCCTCGGTTTGACCTCAAGGAGTACCGCGACTAGAATTCTGCAAAAGAGCGACTTAATATATCTGAAAAAGTACAAATACTGGGTTAAGAATCCAAAAACCTGTTAAGTTCATGGTTAGTGGCGTTGTGAGGCATCCGCAGTATTTCACTTGAAGGAGGCACCCGATCGCGCGGCAATCACTGAATATCGCGCGAGAATGGCCCGAAATCACGCGACGCTTACTGAATATCGCGCGAGGGAGTCATGAAATCGCGCGACGCTTACTGAATATCGCGCGAGAGCGCCACGAAATCGAGTGAGAGCGCCGCTACTTTGTACTTCCAAGATCGAATGCCACCATAAAAATATGGTATGATAAGTATAGTATCGAATGGAGGCAAATTTATGTCGTTATCCAGAATTATGAAATGGGTGACTGGCGGATGTGAGGCATTTCTCGGGATCCCATTGATTGGCGGATCGTTCATTCTCAGTACATCATGGGGAGCCTTGCTAGTCATGTTCATCCTGCATCTTGTTACGCTGCTTATCGCACGCAGCCAAAAGGGGAGCATAGCGGGGAGCGTGCTTGGCATGGTCACCTCGTTCATTGGCGTTATTCCAATTGTCGGCATGATCATGCACATTATTACCGCAATTATATTACTAATCGACGCTGCGACTCATAAGCATTAAAGCCATGCTATGACGCAGCGTTTTTCTTTCCCATTGGGACGGGGGCCGTGATTGCTTTCCCTCCGAGCTTGTGCGGGAGCAGTCGTAACTTGTGCAGAAGTGCTCCCAACTCGAGCAAGAACAGCCGTAACTTGTGCAGGAGAGCTTCAAATTCGAGCAAGAACAGCCGCAACTTGTGCAGGAGAGCTTCAAACTCGAGCGGGAGCAGCCGCACCTTGTGCAGAAGTGCTCCCAATTCGTGCGGGAGCAGCCATAACTTGTGCAGGAGAGCTTCAAACTCGAGCGAACCAGTCGTAACTTGTGCAGGAGAGTCCCCAACTCGTGCAGCACCGACCTTAAACGCATGCTAACAAACCTCCCCCACCCCGTAATTCAGGTCTGCTCGTACAAAATCGTCTGTGCGATGCCAATAAAATATTCCGACTCATCAATAATGTGATCAATCACGACTTTGGCTGTCTGGTTTCCCGAAACGGCAGAGCTCTCGTTTTTGACCTGTCTGCAAAACTGGATAAAAGCCACTGACTCCTGCAGACAGAATGACACGAGATCGAGCACTTGCTGATGGAGTGTGGGCGAAATGGTATGATGACTCCTGATAACTGACTCGATGAACCGTTTGACGTGCTGATGTGACTGATCAAGTTCCGACTCCCAGCGCTTTAGAGCATCTACATACGCCTCTTCCAAATTTGTCACCAGTTCCCGCATGACGACTGTATGCTCTGCTTCTTGCTGTTTCCAGAATTCCGTTTCATCCAGCACCCGAAGCGGCATCTGACTGCCGTAATAAAATTGCATGATCCAGCCTCCTGTTATCGAAACTTTTGTCCAATAATACTTATGATGCCTGCAGGTTGTTTATGATTTAATTATCCAGAACCGAAAGCGAGCAGGAACTGATAGTATTAATTTGCCCCAACCTCCTATGTTCCGCTATAATTTAACCAATCACTGCATCGTTCGACATTCAGCATTTCAAGGAGAACAATCATGTTTAATTATACCGAGTTGGCGATTGCTTTTTTTATTGCCCTCATATCAAGTTTTCTGCTGACGTTTCCCGTCAAAAAACTGGCCATCAAAATAAAAGCAGTTGACTTGCCCAATTATCGTAAAATCCATAAAAACGTAACCCCGAGACTGGGCGGTCTGGCGATATTTGCCGGTGTCTTTTTGGGCGGGCTTTATTTGCAGCCGCATCATCCGCACCTGCCCGAAATTATGCTTGGCGGAATTATCATCCTCATCACCGGTGCACTGGACGACCGCTTTGCCATCAGGCCCGTCATCAAACTCACTGGTCAGCTGATTGCCGCATCATTTCTCATTTCATCCGGGTTGATCATCGATCGGATTACACTCCCGATTATCGGGATGGTCGACCTCGGGTTTATGAGCGTCTTGATTACCGTGCTCTGGATCGTCGGTATCACCAACGCGATTAATCTAATTGACGGACTGGACGGGCTTGCAACAGGCGTCACAACAATTGCGCTCACGAGCATGTTTATCATGGCATTGATTGATGTTCAGATATTGGCGGCATATTTATGCATCGTTCTAATTGGCGCGAACCTTGGCTTTTTATACCATAATTTTTACCCGGCCAAAATCTACATGGGCGACACAGGATCAAACTTTTTGGGCTATATGATCGCGATTGTCTCAATCGTTGGTCTGTTCAAAAACATTGCCCTGTTCAGCTTTATCATTCCGGTCATCGTGCTGGCGGTGCCGATCTTTGACACGCTGTTTGCCATCCTGCGCCGTGCGTACAATAACGAGCCGATCATGATGCCGGATAATAAGCACATTCATTATCGGTTGATTAGTGCCGGGTTCAGCCACCGGAAAACAGTGATGATCATCTACGCATTCAGCGTCCTGTTTGGCACAATGGCTATTCTATTTTCTTACGCCAGTCTGACAACAGCGCTTGTGATCACGTTTCTGGTTCTGCTCCTGCTGCATATTTTTGCCGAAACCGGCGGCCTGGTCATGGGCGGCAAAAGGCCAATCCTTGATTCGGTTGGGAGAGTGTTTCGGAAACGGGACAGGGAGCGGTAGCAGAAATTAATCGGCTTATGGAGAAAGTGGATTTTGTGGCTGGGGCAGCCGCTTGTTATGCAAGTGCTCGCGCGCCTATATGTCCTGGAGCGTTTTAAAAGAACCACTGCCATTAAAACAATGCAATCACAAGAAATTTACGCTACAATAGAACGAGGCAAGGAGGTACAATCATGCAGCAAATCAAAAAAGCGATTATACCTGCAGCAGGGCTTGGGACAAGGTTTCTCCCGGCAACGAAAGCGATGCCGAAAGAAATGCTGCCGATCGTGGACAAGCCCACTATTGAATATATTGTTGAAGAAGCAATCAAGTCAGGCATTGAAGATATCATTATCGTAACCGGTAAAGGAAAGCGGGCAATCGAGGATCATTTTGACCACTCGCTTGAATTGGAAGACAATTTGATGAAAAAGGAAAAGTTTGAGCTGCTGGAGCGGATTAAAAAATCAGCAAATGTTGATATCCATTACATCCGGCAAAAAGAGCCAAAAGGATTGGGACATGCCATCTGGTGTGCGCGCAAGTTCATTGGCAATGAGCCGTTTGCCGTGCTGCTGGGCGATGATATCATTCAAAGTGATACACCGGGATTGAGTCAGATGATTTCTGAATATGAAAAAGCACAAAGCTCGATTATCGGTGTACATAAAGTGCCGGAAGATGAAACGCATCGTTACGGGATTATCGATCCGCTTGAAAAATCCGGCAATCTGCATCAGGTGAAGACCTTTGTCGAAAAGCCGGAGCGGGGCACCGCACCATCCGACATGGCGATTATTGGCCGGTACATTCTGACACCGGAAATATTTGATTTCCTTGAACAGCAAAAAATCGGCGCCGGCGGGGAAATCCAGCTGACCGATGCGATTCAGGAATTGAACAAAATACAGCGTGTGTTTGCGCTTGAGATTGACGGCAGACGCTATGACGTCGGGGAACAGCTTGGCTTTATTCAAACCACTATTGAGATTGCGTTGTCGCGTGGTGATTTGCGTGAGCCACTGATGGCATATTTGAATAAGCTGGAGGAAGAAATGGGTCATAGTAAAACAGATGCGACTTAAGATATAGTTGAGGAGATTTTCGGCAGCCGCCGAAAATTTTCTGTTATAGGAAGCCATTGGTGCGTGCGAAGGTCACATGAACTTGTGCAGCAGCGTCACCAACTCGTGCGGGGGTGCCGTAAACTTGTGCGGGAGCGCCGTAAACTTGTGCAGTAGCCCCCGAAGCTTGTGCGAAGGCACCACAAACTCGTGCAATAACGTCACAAACTTGTGCGGGGATACCATCAAACTCGCGCGGCAGCCATCCAAAGTCAACAACTGTACCTCGGCAATAAATACAGAATTCCCGAAATCCACCCAAAATGGTCCGTAATTTCTACTCACTATCACAACAAAAGTCATTTGCTCTGGATTCATAGCAAATCTCATACATTTGCCTATCCAAATGAATTTTGCGAAAACACCCGAATTTTGATATAAAAGAGGGGTATAACAAAAGATACCAATAAAGGAGACGAAGCATGGAAGAGCGAACAACATTGAAGAAATCATTGAAGCCGCACTGGGTCTGGGCGATTGCGCTTGGTTCCTCGATTGGCTGGGGAGCGTTTGTACAGCCGACGACCTGGATGTCTACAGCGGGCCCTCTGGGTGTTATCCTGGGCTTTAGCATAGGGGCGCTGTTGATGATGCTGATCGCTGTGAGCTATGGATTTCTCATTAAAAGTTTTCCGGTATCAGGCGGAGAATTCGCTTATTCGTATATCAGTTTAGGACGCACGCACGCGTTCATCAGCGGATGGTTTTTGACGCTTGGCTACTTATGTATTGTTGCGTTAAACGCATCCGCATTTGCATTAATGGTTAAATTTGTTTTCCCGTCACTGCTTGAAAACATGCACATGTATACCATTGCGGGATGGGATGTTTATTTTACCGAAGTAATTATCGCCTCTGTATTATTAGGCGTTTTTGGTTATTTCAATGTAAGAGGGTCAAGCCTGTCAGGCCGCATGCAGTTTGTATTTTGTACGGTCATGGTCATTGGCGTTATAGCGATTACGTTCATGGTCGGTGCACAGCCGGGGGCGGGCCTTTCCAATGTCGCGCCACTGTTTCCGACTGACACAACCGCATTTGCGGCAATCATTTCAATTGTTGCGATTGCACCGTGGGCATATGTCGGATTTGATAATGTCCCGCAGGCAGCGGAAGAATTTCACTTTTCATCCAGAAAAGCTTTCACATTAATCATTCTAGCCATTTTCTTTGCTGCACTGCTTTATAGCATGATGATCATCACCACGTCAATGATTGAACCATGGCAGTCACTCGTTGCTCAGGAAGAAACATGGGGAACGGGCGCGGCAATTCAAGGACTGCTCGGTAATATGGGGTTGATTGTCTTGGTGACCGCGCTTACCATGGGCATTTTTACAGGATTAAATGGCTTTACGATTTCATCAAGCCGACTGTTATTTGCCATGTCCCGGGCCAAAATTATTCCGGCGGCCTTTTCGAAAATACACCCGAAATATAAAACACCGTATGTCGGCATCATTTTTACTGTCGTCGTTGCGATGCTGGCACCATGGTTCGGCCGCCAGGCGCTGACATGGGTGGTTGACATGTCATCTGTCGGTGTAACCATTGCTTATTTTTATACCTGTTACACGGCATTTACATTATTCAAAGGGTCCAGGGATAAGAATTTCAATCCGAAAAAACACGTCGTTGCACCCGGGAAGAAGACCCTCGCAGGGTTTGGTATGGTAGCGAGTGTCACATTCCTTGGTCTGCTGCTTATCCCGGGGTCACCGGCAGCGCTGGGATTTGAATCATTTATCGCGCTCGTTATCTGGGTTGCCCTTGGTGTGGCATTCTATATGGCAAACCGCAAAGAGCTGAAGAACATACCAAAAGAAGAACTCAACTATCTGATTTTGGGCAATAAGAAAATTGAAGCGAAGAACCGTGGCTAGGAAATGAAGAAAATCCCGGAACTGACAGTAAAGTTCCGGGATTTTTCCATTTAATCATTATCATACTTTTCCTTCATTTCATCGCCTTTTTCATTAATGTCATCTTTTAATTGATCGCCTTCTTCATCAACCGTCTCCAGCAGTGAATTGAATGTTTCCTCATAATCTGCCAGTATACCCTGGCGCTGATCAATCAGACTCATCAGTTCATCGCCGGCTTCATCACTGATTTGCTCGTTGTCCTCGAGATAATACACTGCATCTTTAAGATGGCTTTCCTCATCATAGGTCAAATTCATGAAATCCGACTTTTTCCCGTACAATTCATTCTTTTTATCAGTCTGTTCACCGGATACATTATTATAATTGTCGGCATTCCAGGAGCTCCATTCATTGTATAACCGAACGCGTTCATCTTCCCAGACTTCCTGAAAATCCTCTCCTGAATCAACGGTTTTAAACTCACCGCCGCCTGCTTCGGCAACTTCCAGCAGTTCCTTTTGACCATTGGAGTCAACATCAAAACCTATAATGTTGACGACTGCTTCGATATTGGAATCGTGGAGTTCTTTGGCAGCTTCTACCGGATTACCATCGCACGTTTCCACACCGTCGCTTACAATGTATATGGTATTTTGGCTGGCGCTTTCCGCGGTTTCAAAATCTTCTTTGGCCAAAGAGATGGAGTTTGCAATGGGGGTCCATCCAGTCGGCTCAAATTTATCAAGTGCATCCTGGAACTTGCCTTTATCATAGGATTGTAATTCATAAACCAGTTCCGAGCTGTCGCATGAGACTTCCTTATCGCTGTCAGCATTGCTCCCTTTATGACCGTAGACTCTTAAGGATACGTTGGCCGCTTCAGGCAAGGAAGCGACAAAATCATTAATGGCTTCTTTAGCCAGCTTCATTTTGGTTGTCCCGTTGATTTTTTGTGCCATGCTGCCGCTTGCATCAAGAAGTATGGCAATATTCGCCGTTCCATTTACGGTCTCACCGTTATCAAGTTCCATGCTGCCAGGTGTCTCGGACACAGCCGTTTCGATCTGCGGGTTAAATTCTTCAGCAAATGAGTGAAACGCTTTATATTGGCCGGATTCACTTACCAGACTTAGTAAATGGGCAAAAACCTGAAAGCTGTCCTTGTCCTGGAAGTTCTTCTCATCCAATGCGCGGTGGACTACTGCTTCATTGTACTTATTACCTGCATATTTCCCCGGATCCTGCTCGATGATTTCTTCGATGGTTGTTGCGACTTCAAAGTCCTCCTCGGGGCTTTCCTTTACTTCTTTCGTTTTCCCTTCTTCAGATTGCTTGGATTCCTGCTTTTCTTCACTTGAAGCTGTCTGCTCATCTGAACCGCATGCAACAAGTAAAAAACAGACGGATATTACTAGAAACCCCAAAACAAAATCCTTTTTCATCAAATTTTTCCTCTCCCTTTATCGAGTGACGATTAGATACTTAAGATAATAGTACCAAACCCGGAAAAAAATACAATGGGAGATTCAGTCTTTTTTCCTAAGCGTTACAGCACGTCCGCCCAGAGATATCCAATTCTTCTCAAAGAGCTCCCTGTCATAGCGTTCCACTTTACCGGTATGCGGGTCGTGCGCGATCACATCATTACTATCGACTCCCGTCAGCACAACGGCATGTTCATTCTGGTACCAGTCGATTACATCCCCGTCGTCATCTGTCCATGTCTTTCCGTAAAATGTTTCCCGCTGTTCAAGCGTGGTCCAGGCCATAACAGGATTTCCCGAGCGGAGAATCTTCAGGATTGTTTCAAACGGCTCTCCCGTCAAATCCACACCACGACCCGGCATGAACTTCTCAAGTGTTGTCAGGGTTGGACCCTCAAAGACACCAAAGCTTCCGTCATCTGAATCGGTATACGGATCCCCGACAAACGCTTTATTCGGATGAGCACCTTTCCATTCGCCGTCAACGTGATGTACTTTGGGCCCTTTCGGCAGCGCATCCGCGACTGTATATTTGCTGACCGGTATATTAAGCCCCCAGCTTAACAGCATTGCCAGTGATGTTGCCTCACACCCGGTCGGAAGCTCCGGATATTGATAATAGAGCGGTACGCCTTTGATTTTCCTGTTTGACGCTGGTGCTATAGCTCGTTTTGGTCTGGCAATTGCAAATAGAATAAAAGAACAAATACCGATCAGTCCGAGAAATCGCTTTGCTGACACTTTATCAACCTCCCACATCAATTCTAAGTTACAATATAACACAAAAACACGCTTATTATTTTCGGTAAAAGTACGCTATTCAATATAATTTTTGACAAATTTTTAAACGATAAGAGCAATCCATTTTTTGGAGGTGTCCGTGGACTAACACCAGGTTGTTTGCTTTATAGCCACATAAAATACTGTCGATTGATTACCGAAAGGCCCAGTGATAAACTTGTAATGAATGTCACCGAATAATGTTTTAACGTATATACCAAGAGGAATTATTTAAACCAACTAGCGCATAATCAAAGGAGAAAACAAACATGGAAGTCAAAAAAGCGATTATACCTGCTGCCGGTCTCGGGACCAGGTTTTTGCCGGCAACCAAAGCCCAACCGAAAGAAATGCTGCCGATTGTTGATAAACCAACCATCCAATACATTGTTGAAGAGGCTGTAGCTTCGGGGATTGAAGACATTATCATTATCTCTGGCAGAGGCAAACGAGCGATTGAAGACCATTTTGATATTTCCTATGAATTAGAGGAAAAGTTAGCCAATAAGGGTAAGACGGAAATGCTGGAGGTGGTCCAATCCATTTCTAATCTGGCAAACATTCATTACATAAGGCAAAAAGAACCTAAAGGGCTTGGTCATGCGATTTCTTGTGCCAGCAGCTTTGTCGGGAATGAACCTTTTGCCGTTCTTTTGGGCGATGATATCGTCGAAGCGAACGAGCCATGCCTGAAACAGCTCATCGACGTCTACGAATACAATCAACTGTCAGTTGTCGGCGTGCACAGTGTACCGGAAGAAGACGTTTCGAAATATGGAATCGTGCAGCCGGGCGATCAGGATTACGGGCCAAACGTGCGGGCCATCGAGTCACTGATGGAAAAGCCGTCCATTGAAGATGCACCTTCCAACTTGGCGGTTATGGGACGGTATATTTTAAGTCCATCCATTTTTGATATCCTGGAAAATCAGGAACCGGGGAAAGGTGATGAAATCCAGCTGACCGACGCCATTGAAACATTGAATGAGCAAGAGCAGGTTTTAGCGTATGATTTTGCAGGCGAACGGTATGATATCGGTAATAAATTTGGGTTCGTACAGGCAACGATCGACTTTGCATTGAAACGGGGAGATCTGCACAACGATATTAAAGATTATATGGAAAAAACACTCAACAACCTTAATAGCCAGGAGGGCAGAAAATGAATATCGCAGTAATCGGCACCGGTTATGTAGGGCTTGTAACCGGCGTTTGCCTGGCTGAAACAGACAACCAAGTCACCTGTATCGATATAGATGACGAAAAAATCGCTATGCTGAAGGAAGGCAAAAGTCCCATCTATGAAAAAGGCCTGCCCGAACTTCTCCAGAAAAATATCGGAGAAGGACGCCTTCACTTTACAACCGATTATAAAGAAGGCCTGGCCAACAAAGACTTGATTTATATAGCTGTCGGAACCCCACAGGGCGAAGATGGCGCCGCTGACCTAACGTATGTCGATAAAGCATGTGCATCGATTGCAGAAACACTTGATCATAATGCCATCATTGTGACAAAAAGTACAGTGCCGGTTGGGACGAATGAACATATCAAAGAAACTATCCAATCGGGCTTGCCTGTGCATGTAACCATTAATGTCGCCTCCAACCCTGAATTTCTGCGTCAGGGATCAGCCGTACATGATACGTTTAACGGGGATAGAATCATTATTGGTTCAGACGATAAACAAACGCTTGATATTTTGGAAAAGGTTAACGCCGGCTTCGATCTCCCTATCGTCAGAACGGATCTGCGGAGCGCGGAAATGATTAAGTATGCTTCAAATGCATTTCTGGCAACGAAGCTCAGTTTCATTAATGAGATGGCTAACCTGTGTGAAAAGCTGGGAGCGAATATTGATAATGTATCTGATGGGATGGGCATGGACAAACGAATTGGAAGCTCATTTCTGAATGCCGGCATCGGCTATGGCGGATCGTGTTTTCCGAAAGATACAAGAGCTGTCATATCAGTTGGAAAAGATGCTGACTACGATATGCAGCTGCTCGAAAATGTGGTCGGTGTTAATGAGCGACAAAAGGTCATCCTCGTCGACAAAGTGATGGAACGGTTCAAAGACATTCAAGGTAAAAAGGTTGCTGTTTTGGGATTGGCGTTTAAACCGAACACCGATGATATGCGGGAAGCACCATCCATTTTTGTGACTGAAAACCTCCTTGAACAGGGCGCAGAAGTCCATGCCTATGACCCGGTTGCAGCAGATAACGCCAGACAAATACTGTCGGACAAAATCACTTACGCCTCAAGTGTAAAAGAAGCCGTAAACGGAGCTGACCTGGCATTAATATTGACGGAGTGGAATGAGATAAAAGCATTTCCACTAAGCGACTACAAGCAATACATGAACAATCCAGTCATTTTCGACGGCAGAAACTGCTTTGACTTAGACCAGCTGGTCGGAAGCAGTGTGGAATATCATTCAATTGGTCGGCCCACTGTGTATAGTTAACGTGAAAAAGGAAGTTGGCACAAGGCCGACTCCTTTTTCATTTTAAAGCGGTCATTCTGACGTGTATCGATCTATTTTGACAATTTATTATTTTGCGCTGCTATGGTATAATGCGTTGAGATTAATAGGAAGCAATAAATGATGGACCTTATCAGGGAAGGCTGAATACCGTGAAAAAGAAAAAAGTGCTTTTCTTCATTTATCAAATGGGTGCCGGCGGAGCAGCCAGAACAATGCTGAACATCATCAATAATCTGGACAGGACAAAAATTGACCCAGTGCTGGTCACTCTGAATTATAATGGAAGTTATGAAGACTATCTGAAATCGGATATTAATTTTATTAAACTGGAAACAAAACGATTACGATCAGCCATTTTCCCATTGGCAAAAGTCATCAGACATGAAAAGGCGGCTATCGTGTTCAGTACGATTCCGAACTATAATACCATTGCTATATTGGCAAAGTTATTGTCATTCACATCAGCGAAAAGCATTGTCCGAGAGGCAGCTTATTTAGGCGGTGACTTTTCAGCAAATATGAAATTGAGAGCCTATGGATTATTATATCGATTTTCCAGCAAGGTCATCGCGTTGTCTAACGGTGTTAAGGAAAATATCGTCAGGCGCTACAAAGTGAAGCCGGGAAAAATCCAGGTGATTTACAACCCGGTCGACGTGGATGGTATCGAGCATCTTATCGATAACGGGCAAATTGCCGAAGACCATAAACACATATTTGCGGGTGACGCGAAAGTCATCATCACAGCCGGCAGACTGGTCAAAGACAAAGATCACGAAACACTGCTTCACGCGTTTGCCATGCTTAAAGATCGGTTAAATACGAAGCTTGTGATTTTGGGCGAGGGAGAACTGGAAGCTACATTAAAACGAAAGGCAGAAGAACTGAAGATAGCCGATAGCGTCCATTTTCTCGGCTTTCAGCGCAATCCTTATATTTATTTTAAGCATGCCGATCTGTTTGTACTGTCATCGCTTCATGAGGGTTTTGGCCATGTGCTGGCTGAAGCGCTGGCAACAGGAATTCCGGTCGTTTCCACCAATTGCAGGCCAGGTGCCCGCGAGGTGTTGAACGACGGGGAATTTGGTGTGATGTGTGATGTCGGAGATGCTGAGGATATAGCTCTGAAACTGTATCAAACTCTGATAATGGATAACGAACAATTGATGCAAATGGTCGATAGAGGTAAAGAACGTGCAAGAGCGTTTGATGCAAGGCAGATTGCCAAACAGTATGAAGAGGCGTTCATGCAAACAATCGGCCAAAGCGACAGGAGTTGACCAAGTGTGAGTACCGAAAAGCGTGTCGTGCATTTAACGACCGTCCATCATCCGTATGATCCAAGAATCTATCATAAAGAATGCAAGTCACTGAAAAATGCTGGCTATGATGTGACATTGATTGCCCGGGAGGCTGAAAATGAAGCGCAAAAAGAAAACCCAATCAGTCATATTCCTGTCAGAACGTATAAAAGCAGGCTGAAACGCATGATTTTCGGAGCGATGAAGGCCTATAAGAAAGCAAAAGCGCTGGGTGCGGACGTCTACCATTTTCATGACCCGGAACTTTTGCCGGTCGGATGGCTCCTGAAAAAGAACCATAATACCGTTATTTATGATATACATGAAGATTATACCACCAGTATTATGCAGAAAGATTATCTGAACAGGCCCATTAGAAAATTAACGGCTGCTGCGTATAGATATATGGAGAAATTCTTTTCCCGGAAGATGGAACTGTGTCTCGCGGAAAAGTATTATAAAGATATTTACCCGAGGGGATACTGCATACTGAATTATCCAACAGTTAATCAAACGTTTGTTCAACACGAGCGGAATCATGAACCACTGGAAGATAAATTGTTGTATACTGGGAATGTGTCGTATGTGCGGGGGGCGCAGATTCACGCGAAAATCCCGCTGATTCATGATCAGGTGTCGGTTCATTTTGTCGGAAAATGCCCGGGTGACTTAGCGGAAGAAATGTATGATATTGCCGGTGATCAAAAAGAGCGGCTCGAACTGGAAGGAATCGACCAGTTTATTGAGAAAGAGGATATCGAAGCAAGGTATCTCAGCCGTAACTGGCTTGCCGGGATTGCGCTATTCCCGCCGACCGAGCATTATAAGAAAAAAGAACTCACGAAGTTTTTTGAGTATATGAATGCGGGGTTGCCGATTCTATGCTCGAATTTCCCTGTGTGGAAAAACTTCGTCGAGACGTATGAATGCGGACTCGCTGTTGACCCTTACGATGAATCGCGAATCAGGGAAGCAATTGACTATTTGCGGAACAACCCTGAGGAGGCAAAGCGTATGGGAGAAAACGGCAAAAAAGCTGTCATGGACAAGCTGAACTGGCACGCAGAAGAAGAGAAGCTCATTGATTGGTATGAGCAATTGACTGCAAAACGTTAAATAGGTGATAATATGGCAAGCAAACATACGAATCAGGAAGCGAACCCGCTCATTTCAGTCATTACACCTGCTTATAATGCGGAGGAATTTATCAACGAGACGATTGAATCAGTTCTTGCCCAAACCTATTCCAATTGGGAAATGATTATCGTGGATGATCGTTCCTCAGATGGAACGGTCACAGATGTAAAAACGTATGAAAAACAGGATGACCGTATTAAATTGGTCGAACTTGAGGAAAACAGCGGCTCTGCAATTGCCCGCAATACAGCCATGGAGAAAGCGCGCGGGCATTATATTGCTTTTCTGGACAGTGATGATCTCTGGTTTCCGGAAAAGCTGGAGAACCAGCTGCGCTTCATGCAGGAGAAAGATATTGCCTTTTCGTTCACGAAATATGTGCGAATCACACAGGACGGCACTATGACAGACACGGTGTCCAAAGCGCCGGTGTCTGTCGGATACAGCGATCTGCTGAAGCATTGTGTGATCGGCTGTCTCACGGTGATGATTGACAGGGATAAAGTCGGTCATCTGAAAATGGTCAATATCCGGACGCGCCAGGATTACGCCTATTGGCTCGCCGTAACGAAAAAAGGCTTCCGAGCGTATGGGCTCCCGGAAGTTTTGGCTAAATACAGATCAGTAGAAAATTCGATTTCCAGCAACAAAGTAAAAGCTGCGAAACGGCAATGGTATGTTTACCGGCAAGTTGAACATCAGAACATCCTGAAAAGCCTATGGTATTTTTTCCATTATGCTCTGAAAGGGATTAAAAATACGATTAAATATAAATTATCAGCTCGTAACAGTTAAATGTATGAATCAGGCGGTGTCATGTTAAGTTATGAAAACATATCTACAGGAAATACTAAGACGAAAAGATTTATTATTTTATTTGGTGAAATCCGGGCTGAAAGCAGAGCACCGCAATAGCTATCTGGGCTACTTCTGGTGGCTGCTTGACCCGTTATTGAACGTCATGGTGTATTACTTTTTAGTCGTGATTATTTTGCAAAGAGGCGGCGAGAATTACCCGGTCTTCCTTGTTATCGGGCTCGTTGTCTGGAGATGGATCAGCTCGGCGGTGAATTCATCGGCGAAATCAATTTTGCGCTATAGTTCGATTATCAATCAGGTCTATTTGCCGAAATCGATTTTTCCATTGTCATTTACGATTTCACAGATGTTTAACTTCTTATTTGGTTTAATTGTCATCGCCATGTTCCTGGCAATCTATGGTATTATGCCTGACTGGCACATTGTCTATTTGCCGGTGCTTGTAGTGATTACGATGATATTTCTTATGGCAGTCGGCTTTATATTAGCCTATGTCACTGTATTCGTCCGGGACATTGACAATATCCTGACATATGTCACACGGTTATTTTTCTATGCTTCCCCAATCATCTGGCGAGGCGGGCGGTTGCCACCTGAATACAGTATTTTTGTGGATCTCAACCCGGTTGCGATTATCGTAACTGCCTATCGGGACATTCTGATGCGTCAGATCACCCCTGATTTTATGAGTTTGGGGATCATTACGGCTATCTCGATTGTCGCAGTTGTCATAACCCTGTATCACTACAGCAAGAACGAACACAAAATCATTAAAGCTTTGTAAAAAAGAGGTTTTAGTATGGCTGACCAACAGCATCCGACAACAGAAGAAAAAGTAATCAAAGCGAAGAATATTGGTGTGTCATTCCAAAGCGGCAAGCAGCAGGATGATTATAAATCAAAGGTATTCCGCTTCTTCAAAAACCGTGGCAGAGTGGAAAAGCCAAAGGAGGTCTGGCCGCTTAAAGATATTAACTTTGAAGGACTTCAGGGAGAGATCCTCGGAATTATCGGTTCTAACGGCGCAGGCAAGACCACGCTCAGTAAAATCATTACCGGTATTCTCCGTCAGGACAAAGGCGATATGCGTGTCGGTGGTAAAGTGACGGCACTGTTTTCATTCGGCATGGGCTTCAACAAAGAGCTGACCGGCCGGGAAAACGTCTATTTGAACGGGATGATGCTCGGAATTGATAAGGAATTGATCAATCAATACATTGATGACATTCATGCATTTTCCGATCTTGGCGATTTTATGGATCAACCGATGAAATATTATTCGAGCGGCATGAAAGCGCGGCTCGGCTTCAGTGTTGCAGCACATCTCGAACCGGAAATCCTTATTCTTGATGAAGCGCTGAACACCGGGGATGCGAAGTTCAGTCAGAAGGCAGCACAAAAAATGAAGGAGCTCGTCAAACGCGCAAAAATGGTGATTATCGTGACGCACAGCCTGCCGTATGCCGAGCGGAATTGTGACCGGCTGATCTGGGTCGATGGCGGTGTCATCCGGGAAGATGGTGATCCGACAGAAGTCATTGCCCATTATAAAGCGACAATGCCGAAGCGTCCACCACGGAAACGACGCCTGCTGCAGCTTGATAAAACTGAAACAACGATACAGGACAATACTGTGATTAAAGCGGAGAATGTCGGTGTTTCGTTCCAGCTGAAAAATAAAGGGAAATTTTGGGCACTCCGGAACCTGGACTTTGAAATTAAAGTCGGAGAAGTTGTCGGGATTATTGGCCATAATGGTGCCGGGAAAAGTACGTTATGCAAAGTGCTCACGAAGATATATCAGCCCGATGAAGGGCAAATCGAACTGAACGGTGAGACATCGGCACTGTTGGGGTATGGTACAGGCTTTAACCCGCAGCTAACAGGCAGCGATAACATTTATTTAAATGCGATGTTGCTCGGAATTCCGAAAAAGCGCGTTGATGAAAAGTATGATGAAATCGTGGAATTTTCGGGGATAAAGGGAGCAATCGATAAACCCGTCAAAGAATATTCCAGCGGCATGAAATCGCGGCTCGGCTTTAGTATTGCGGCAACACTCAAACCGGATATTTTTATTATCGACGAAGCGCTGTCGACCGGTGATATGGCGTTTCAGGAAAAGGCCAGTGAACGGATTCAGGATATGATTGAAAGTGCCAAAGCGGTAATCATCGTCTCCCATAATATGAATTTTGTTGAAAAAGTCTGCACGCGAGCGCTTTGGATGGAGCAGGGACAGGTTCGTTTTGACGGTGGGGCAGAAGATGCCGTCGCTAAATACCGTGAATCGATCGGTTTAAATAACAAGAAACAGGCCGTCAAAAAAGCTAACCCGAAGAAAGCCGCAAAAAATTAAAACCAGCAAAACACAGATCAGATAGAGTCCATGATTAGGTGGTGAATGGTTTGATCAAGTTTATTAAAAAAGCAATCAGCAAATTCGTTGATTGGGCGTTATATACGGTCTTGGATGAGAAAAAGAAAAAAGCCATTTCCAATTTGTTGTCGGATAAGCAAAAGAATATACTGCGGAGACTGACACGCCATGGCAAAAAACATGAGCAAAAGCAGCTGCTGAAACAATTGCGGCACCACCTTTATACATTGGGCTTTACGAATAGGGCACTATCTGAACTCGAAGACATTTATCTAAATACGACTGATGCCTACTTGAAGCGGATGGCGGCTTGGGAGCTCACACAATGGCACGCTAACAAATATACCAAGGAAGGCGCACGTCAGGCACTTGCGTATCTTCCGGCGGTCACAGACGGCGAGACGGATCAGGATCAATTACGCCGCGCAGCAATCATTAAAGCGGAGTGTTACGATATGCTGAATGAAATGGATGCGGCCAAAGATGTGATTGATAAGGCGCTCCAAAAGCAGGAGCACCCTGATCTATATCTGGGATATGCTAATCTTGAAGAAACAGTTGAGAAAAGCACCACTTGGATCAATAAAGCAATGGAAGCTTACCATTTACAGCCCATTACTTTTCAATCGGCAAATGGTGCTGTATCGTATGATGATTTAACGACAAAGCCGATCGATAAAAAAGTCAATAAAGGTCCGAAAGTTTCGATCATCTTACCGGCCTTCAAAGCTGAAGATGGTATCTCGACAGCGATTGAATCGATTCAAAACCAGACATGGCAGAATATTGAACTGCTCATCGTTGATGACTGCAGTCCTGACAATACAAAAGACGTTGTACGTGAATACATGAAAAATGACGCCCGGATTACGCTGCTGTCCACGCCGGAAAACAGCGGTCCATATGTCGCACGAAACATTGCCTTGAAGGCAGCTGCCGGTGACTTTGTGACCATCAACGACTCCGATGATTGGTCACATGCGGAAAAAATCGAAATTCAAGCAAAACACCTGCAAAGTAACAAGAAAGTCATGGCCAATACATCCGAGCATGCACGGCTGACAGAAGAGCTGAAACTGTATCGGCGCGGAACGCCCGGCAGATATATTTTCCCAAATATGTCCTCGACCATGTTCAGACGGAAACCAGTGCTGAAAAAAATCGGTTACTGGGACAGTGTGCGTTTTGCGGCAGACGGGGAATTTAAACGCCGGCTTATCAAAGCATTCGGGAAAACGCGGTTTGTTGATTTGAAGTCAGGACCGCTATCCCTGCCAAGACAGTCGGTAGCGTCATTGACAGGCAGCTCGGCCTTTGGTTATAACGGCTTTTTCAAAGGTGTGCGGCTCGAATATGTGGAAAGTCTGGAATACCATCACAGCCGGGCGGATTCACTATATTATCCGTACCCGCAAACTGAGCGGCCGTTTCCGGTGCCTGAACCAATGTGGCCTGTTCGCGAGGAAAAAGTATCAGGAAGGCGGCTGTTCGATATCGTGATAGCAGCTGATTACCGGAATGTAGATGAAAATGACAAGATACTTCAGGAAATCACCAGCCTGAAAGGTCATAATAAGCGGATTGGTTTCATTCAAATATATCATTATGATTTGGCGAACACCCACGGGATAAGCCGGCTGTTTCGCGAATTGATTGATGGCAGCGAGATGCAAATGCTTGTTTATGGTGAAAAGATCAGTGCGAAGATGCTGGTGGTCATGGATCCAACCATTCTTGTGGATTGGCAGCAATACGTTCCTGATGTTGCAGCGGATGAAATAATTGTCAGGTCACACCACATTCCGGAAGGGCTTGATATCGGATTTTGCCGGAAACAAATGCGCTCTTATTTCGGAAAGACCGGAATGTGTAATAAAGAGGCATTTAATCTCAGTACCATCATTCAGGACGGGAAGAAGGTTTCAGAGAATGCCCGCCAATAACGACAAACTCACTGAACTGAAACAACGGAACAAGGAAAAACAGGAGCAATTGACTAGACTCGAACAGGAGCTTGCTGAGAAGCAGGCTCACCACCGAGCGACAGAGAAGCAATTAATGGAGCGGCAGGCCCAGTTCAACGTCATCCAGCGCAAACTAAAAGCAGTAAGTCGCCTGAAGCGGAACTGTGTCCGGTTTATGCGCTCGACTGCTGCTTACTTGCTAGGCAGACGAAACATAAAACAACTTTACAGCAAACCATACAAACGAAAAAAAGCGGAAAATCAGTTGAAAAAGTACCGCTATTATTTATATGAATTAGGATTCATCGAAAGAGCATTGGCCGATTTGGAAGCCATATACGAACAGCCGGAAAACCGTTACCAGAAACGTGCCGTCAGCTGGGAACTCGCCTTATGGCATGCCGGTAAGTATACAAAAGAGGGTGCGATTAAGGCTTTGAACTATCTCCCGGCCGTAATGAACAGTGAACACGATCAAGAACGATTGCGGAAGGCTGCGATCATCAAAGCAGAATGCCACGATATTTTGGATGAGCCTGAAAAAGGAAAACACGTGATTAGTGTTGCGCTCCAACGCGAACAGCACCCGGATCTATATTTGGCCTATGCGAATCTCGAAGAAACGATTGAGGCGCGAACTGCATGGCTGAATAAAGTGATGAAGGCATACAAACTGCAGCCTGTTTATTTTGCGAGTGGTGCGGACTCGAACCCTGTAAGCTTGGGCGACAATCACTTTGACTCGTGCGGGAACGACGGAAACTCGTGCGAGGGCAGCGCCAACTTGTGCGGAGAAAGCACAAATTCGTGCGATAGTGGGGGCAACTCGTGCGACGGTAACAGAAACTCGTGCGAGAACCTCATGAGCTCGTGCGACAGCGCCCCTGAATCGATCGAGACGGCCACATACGATGATCTCACCACAAAGCCGATGGACAAGACAATCGAAAACGGTCCAAAAGTATCGGTTATTCTGCCTGCCTATAACGCTGGGGACGGCATCTCAATCGCGATTGAATCCATCCTTTCGCAGACGTGGCAGAATATTGAACTGCTTGTTGTTGACGACTGCAGTTCTGACAACACAAAAGACGTAGTTCGTGAACATATGAAACATGATTCCCGGATAACCCTGCTATCAACACCGGAAAACAGCGGCCCATACATTGCCAGAAACATCGCCTTGAAGGCGGCAACCGGCGACTTTGTAACAGTTAATGACTCAGATGACTGGTCACATGCTGAAAAGATCGAGATACAGGCTAAGCACCTGCAAAAAAACAAAAAAATCATCGCCAATACATCCGAGCATGCCCGGTTGACCGAAGCACTCCAATTTTACCGTCGGGGAACGCCGGGAAAATATATCTTTTCCAACATGTCCTCATTAATGTTCAGACGGGAGCCGGTAATAAAAAAGGTCGGCTATTGGGACAGTGTACGATTTGCTGCGGATGGTGAATTCAAGCGTAGACTCGTAAAGGTTTTTGGCAGCAAGAATTTTGTGGGTTTAAAAACTGGCCCATTATCACTGCCACGACAATCCGTCACATCGCTGACCGGCAGTTCGGCATTTGGCTACAACGGATTTTTCAAAGGCGTTCGCAAAGAATATGTCGAAAGCTTTGAATTCCATCATAAGAGGACGAACTCATTATATTATCCGCCACTGCAATCGAGCCGCTTTTTCCCGGTGCCTGAACCGATGTGGCCAAAACGCCAAGAAAAACCTGCTGGCAATCGCCATTTTGATAGTGTTGTTGCCGCGGATTTCCGTCTGCCAACTGACAGTCTAAAGGACACAATCGATGAAATACGCACACATGAATCGATGGGTCTCAGGACAGGTCTAATACAAATGGCCGAATATACATTTAATACCGCCAAAAAAGTGAATCCCGACATTCGCGAACTGATTGATGGCCAAAACATTCAAATGCTGGTGTATGGCGAATCGATCACGTGTGATATTCTGCTTGTTAAAAACCCAGCCATTTTACAGGAAAAACAGCAGTATATCCCTAATATAAAACCAGCTGCTGTACTTACAGTTATTGAGCGGACGGGTGGTTATAACATTCGGACAGCTTCAAAGAGGCTGATGACATATTTTGATAAAAAGGGCAAATGGTATGCGAAAAATGACACCATCCGTGATACATTAGTAAGAAACAAGGCAGACGAATTAAGGTTTGTTTATTTGGCACACGATAACTGGCCGGCAATACAAACAGAAAACCAGATTTCTTATAAAATGTTCCTCGAAAACTGGCTCGTTGACACGAACCCGTATACAGAGTGACATTTCCTTTAGTGGGACGCTTTTTTTCCACTGAATGTCAGCAGAACAGAATCGGGCATTTAGAAGCGGGATAAAAGGGGATGGTTACAATAACGGACAATAACCATTTGAATGATACGTACCGATCGGAAAAAGAAATGGAATTGGAATTGACAAAAAAGCTGATGGAAAAGGAAGCAGAAATCGGTCAAACGAATAAGTCTATCAAAGATGATAAAAAACAGCTTAATCACATTGAAAACAGTAAAACATGGAAGTACACGAAGCCTCTGCATAAGCAGTCCGGTTCCAGGAAAAAGCAAAACGCATATATTAGGCATTTGGAAGAAAAGCTAAAAGAAACACAGCAGGCTTTGCATGATACGGAAGAAGAGAATAACCGGCTTAGAATGGATAGCCGCACGCCGGACAGCAACCAAATGCTAAAAGCCATCAGCGAGGCCAAAAATGATGGGAAGCTGCTGGATTACCTTGGCAAACTCATCCGGCAAAAGCAGGAGCATGAGCTAAACTATAACCGCGCATTACAGTATGCAGCCCGGCTTTTCATGAATGAGCAGGAAGACTTTCGAAATATGGTCTATGCCAGTGCATTGACCGGCCTGAAGATGGAAGACATCCCCGAATTTATGATCAGATCTGGTGTGACGGATGATATCTCACTGCGGCCGGCCGTCTCATTCCGGGCCAGCTTGAATAGGCGCATGCGGCAAATGCAGCTCGTGGGTTCACTACCCGAGTGGTTATTGGATAATAAGCTAGCTGGTTATACGTTTGCAGATGCCATTGGAATCAGAAGACCTTGGACATCGGACGAAACATACAGCATCAATAATCTGCCCGCGAAAGAAAGGATAGTCATTAAACCGGCTGCTGGCGCAGGTTCACGTGGCGTCTATCTTGTAAATGATTTTAATGATATAGTGGATATGAAACGATCGAACAAACTCGAAAATTGGGATGAACTGAAAGCAAACATGAACCAGGATCTTGAATCCGGCTGGGTGAATCTGGATGAATGGGTGATTGAAGAACTCATTTTGGAATGCGATAAGACGCCTGCAAGTGATATCAAATTTTATTGTTTTTATGGGAAAATAGGCCTTATCCTGGAGATTGTTCGTTATCCTGAGCTCAAATATTGTTGGTGGACAGCCACCGGTGAACGTGTAAGGACAGGCAAATATGATCAAAATCTGTTTACAGGAAAAGGCGTGTTCAAGCATGAACTCGATGCTGCTTCGGATATAAGTAAGAAGATCCCGGCACCGTTCATCCGGATAGATTATCTGCGATCCGAAAATGAATTGGTTTTCGGTGAATTCACACCAAAGCCGGGAAATTACGACGAGTTTGATAAAGCCACAGACCAGTGGCTTGGTGATTATTTTGTGGAAGCAGAAGGCCGATTAATCAATGATTTGCTGGAAGGAAAGCAATTTAACGATTACAACGAATTAGCTGATCATTGGAAATAAATACGTTTTAAACGGGCTGGGTTATAGGAGGAAGTCTAAATGGTAGAGAACAACACAGAATGGCTGCCGCATCTGTCCAGTGAGATTATCTCAGAGGCACATGGCAATTTACTGGACGCATACGCTGTCGCCCTTGAAGGCTGGCGGAGAGGGCTGACATTACGGTGGCATGTGAAGGATTCAGAAAAATTCAGTGAGATGTATACCTGGTATGTTGATAACCCCGGACAGCTTTTTTCCCTAAGCTCCAAAGACCGGACACACTATTTCTTCCGGACAAGAGGGGATAAAGTCAGCAATGAAGCTGTCGTAATCGGCAAGGATAAAGAAAAAACAAAACAGGCGTTAAATAGAGCCGGAGTCCCCGTCCCGGAGGGCAGGCAATTCACTGAAGAGGCAACCAATGACGCCATCATCGAATATGCGAAAAAAATCGGTTATCCTGTTGTCCTGAAGCCGACAGACGGGAGCTTTGGCAGAGGTGTTATTTCCAATATTACAAGTGCGGGCGAGTTGGAATATTCACTTACATACGTGCGTTCAGAGCTGAATTATCCCGATGTCATTATTGAGAATTATATTCCCGGGAAAGAATATCGCCTTTATGTCGTCGGTGAGCAGGTAGTGGGTGCAATGAACCGGATTCCGCCCAACGTAACAGGTGACGGCGTTAATTCAATCGAATCCTTAATTGAACTAAAAAATAATGAACGTGAATTAAACCCCCGTCTTGTCAGTTGCCCAATCAATGTAAATGAAGATGTGGTTGAATATATCGGCCGGAAAGGCTATTCATTGGCAACTGTCCCTGAGTTGAATGAACATGTCTTTTTAAGTGATAAAAGCAACATTTCACTCGGCGGCGACCCAGTTGATGTTATGGATGAACTCCCGAAAGAGATCAAGGATACGGCAGTCAATGCCATCAAAGGTGTCCCCGGCTTGGCCCATGGAGCGGTTGACTTGATTATTCACATTGATAGACCAGTAAGTGAAGCAGGATTTGTCATTGAACTTAACCCGACAGCACAACTTGGCGGACTTCTATACCCGATCAAAGGAGAGCCCCGTGACATACCAGCTGCCATTATTGATTATTATTTTCCGGAAACAGCTGCGTTAAAGGTTAACAAAAAGCAGACGTATTTTGATTTTCAGGATGTTCTGGAGCCACTGCAGTCAAGGGACGCTAATTCCACCACCGTCACACCATCACCTATGCAAAAACTGTATGCCAAAAAATATACAGTTAGCGGGGATGTCCAGGATATTGGCTATCATCGCGGCTTGCGTAAACAAGCATTTGAACGAGAACTGCATGGATTTGTCCTCAATCTGGAAAATGGTGATATTGAAGTGGTTGTAGCCGGAACAGACCCCGAAATGGTTGATGACTTTAGAAATGGATTATGGGAAGACGAGGAACGGGCGCAAGTTATGGAAGTCCTGGTAAATGATTATGATGAGCCAATTAAGGTCGGTTTTGAAATAAAAGCTGATTTAAAAACACAGCGCGAAGAAATAAAGCAATTCAAGCAGGACTTTGAAGTAATCGAATTGGCGATGAAGCGAGCAGAAGTGCAGCGCAGGAAGTTTTACGAAAGCATGTCATGGCGGGCGACAAAACCAATCAGACTTGCCGGTGCCCTGCTTAAGAAATTTAAATAAACTGGTCATAAAAATGGAGGAGTATGAGGATGAAAGAGAAACAGGGAATAAGCCTGCCTCAACTTACAAATGACATTGTCAAAAATGCACGTAAGACACGGCTCGATGCATTTGCTGTGGCACTGGAAGGCTGGCGCAGAGGGCTTAAATTAAAATGGTATACAAAGGACTCGGAACATTTTAATGACATGGTTATTTTCGGTGTTAACCCGCCCGGAAGGTTATTCTCGCTCAGTTCTGACAAACGGACACACTATTTCTTTAGAACAAGGGGAGACAAAGTAACCAACGAAGCAGTGGAAATCGGCTCCGAGAAAGATGATACGAAGGAATGGCTTAATAAAGCAGGCGTACCAGTCCCACAGGGGAAAGGTTTTGAAGAGGAAGCGACAGATAATGAGATTATTGATTATGCGAAAACGTTGGGCTTTCCGCTGGTACTCAAGCCGACCAATGCGAGCTTGGGAAATGGTGTCAGGACAAATTTGCAAAATGAACAAGAATTTATTAAAGCAGTTGAGTATGTTAGAGATGAATTGGGCTATGGTGAAGTTGTTGTCGAACAGTATGTAGAAGGCAAGGAATATCGTGTCTACGTTGTCGACGGCAAGGCAATCGGAGCGTATAACAGGGTCCCGGCCAACATTATCGGGGACGGCACACATAATATCGAGGAACTGATTGAGCTGAAAAATATTGAGCGAAAAAGGAATGCAAGGTTAAACAGCTGCCTGATTGAAATGGATAAGGAAATTCTCGAATTTATTCAGTCATCGGGTTACACATTGGAAAGCATCCCTAAAAAAGGGGAGCAGATCTTTCTCAGACAGAAAACCAATATTTCTTCAGGCGGTGATCCAATCGATGTTACGGATAAAATGCCTGAGCATTATAAAGAAGTCGCTGTCAATGCTCTAAAAGCTGTTCCAGGGCTATACCATGGAGGAGTCGATCTGATCGTTAATGGCAATAAAGCAGTGGTGATCGAATTGAACCCAACCGCACAAATCGGGGGCATACTTTACCCGCTGAAAGGGAAATCACGTAACATACCCGGTGCGATTATCGATTATTATTTCCCGGAAACAAAAGGAATGGATACGTCTGACTCTCAGATTTATTTTGATTTAATTGATGTCTTGGAACCCCTGGAAAACAGATCTGCGATTGAGGTGGAGGTTACGTCAGCCCCAATGGGCAAGCTGCATGCGAAGCGGTTTGTTGTGACTGGAACTGTACAGCGGCACAGCTACCATCGCTGGCTAAAGAAGCAGGCACTGGACCGAAACCTGCACGGCTATGTTAAAAATATGGTATTTGATGAAATCGAAATCGTCGTAGCCGGGACGAATAAGTCAGAGATAACAGAGTTTAAAAAAATGATTGATCAGTATCCGCAAAGTTCAAAGATTAAAAATATCGAAGAAGAAGACTATGATGAATCTGTGATGGTAGGATTTGAAATTGCCGAAGTGTATAATACCACCAGTTTGAAATCTGCTCAATTTGCATTAAGAAAAATGGAAAAAGACCTGAAGCATATGACGAAACAGAAGAATCGGATCGAGAAAGATAACCAGCAAATTTTGGATAGCACATCCTGGAGATTCACAGAGCCTTTCAGAAAAATTGGGAGTGCAATAAAAAAGAGTAAATAATATTTAAGGGAGAGCTGCTGATGGAAGAGGGGTATCCTAATTGGCTTTCAAAGCAAATGCTTTACGGTGTACGCAGGTTTAATATTGATTCGTTTCTGGTTGCACTTGAAGGATGGAGAAGAGGGCTTTCCCTAACATTTTATAGTGAACATTTCGATGTTACCGACCTTCAGCTTATCGGGTTTGAGCCGACAGGAAAAACGTTCTCCCTCAGCTCAAAAGAAAGGACGCATTATTTTTACAGGTCGAGGGGAGATCGGGTAGCGAATGATGCTGTGGACATCGGCTCCAGTAAAGAAAAAACAAAGGTATATCTTCAAAAAGCGGGTGTTCCGGTTCCTGAAGGTTTTAGTTTCTCAAAAGAAGAAGATCTGGAAGACGTCATCCAGGCGGCGAAGAAAATCGGGTTCCCATTGGTTGTTAAGCCGACCTTTGGCAGTCTTGGCAAGGGCATCATCACCAATATTAAATCAGATGAAAGCTTAAGGGACAGTCTAGCTTATGTTTTTTCCGAATTTGAATACACGGAGTTTATTATAGAAAGGCATATTAGTGGCGAAGATATCCGTGTTTATGTGATTGGAGATCAGGCGATTTGTGCCACCAAAAGGGTTCCAGCCAATGTTACGGGAGATGGCGCACACACAATCGAAGAGTTAATTGAGTTAAAGAATGAAATAAGAACATTAAATCCCCAAACATCAACAAGGCTGATAAAAGTCGATGATAACATCCAGAATTTCCTGTCTCTACAGAAATTGCAGCTTACCGATATACCTAAAGAAGGTACGGTCATTTACTTGAAAGGACAGAGTAATATTTCTTCAGGCGGTGATTCGGTCGATGTGACAGAAGAACTGTCAGACGATATTAAAAACACTGCAATAAATGCTGTAAAAGCTATACCCGGATTAATTCACGCTGGTACAGATATAATTGTTAATGAAAGTGGTGCGGTGATTATTGAAATTAACGCTACTGCCGGCATTTCACTGCATACATTTCCCTTATACGGAGAAGCGCGGAATGTAGCAGAAAAAATCGTTGACTTTTATTTTCCTGAAATGAAGGGAGGAGCAGCAGGAAGCACGACAATTTACTTTGACTACAAAGCTGTTCTGGAACTGCTCAGAAGCAGAACTGTAAAAGTGTTGGAACTTACAAATGCACCGGTTGGCAAATTGTATGCAAAACGGTATGTCATCTCGGGAGAAGTACAGGGTGTAGGTTTTAGAAGGTGGCTGCAGAAGCAGGCTGTCGGCAGAGGCTTACATGGGTATACAAGAAATTTACGCAATGGGAAACTTGTTGTCGTTGTTGGCGATACAGATAAAAGCAACGTTGATGCATTTAAAGACATTTGCTATGAAGGTCCGGAGCAAGCAAAGGTCAGCAATATCCAGGAATACATCTGGGATAAACAAATTAAAATAGGATTTGAAATTAGGAGTATGAATAAGGCCAGGAAGAGTTAATCAAGTATGAATTCACAAGAAAAGATGATATTTTCATTACAACACTGAGGTCAGAGAGGTATAAGGTATGAAAAACAATCAAAACGTTTCTTTGACAGCTGTAGGCGATATCTTACCCCATGGCAGGGTATATGGCGGAACCAAGAAGGAATCTGATTATAAATTTGATGAGAAATTAGCAAATGCTGCTCACTTATTGGGCAAAACGGATATTACAGTTGCAAATTTAGAAACAATTATTGCTGGCCAAGAAATCGGTCTTTCTTCTTATCCACGGTTTAATAGCCCGGTGGAATTAGGCTATACACTGAAAGATATGGGCGTAGACATTGTAAGTATTGCCAATAACCATATGCTGGACCGCGGTGAAGAAGGGTTAATGAAATCCATCAACAATTTAAGGAAAATTGGTTTGGAGTATGATGGTGGCTATAAATCATTTGAGGACCGGGACAAGCTGCGTATCATTAAGAAAAATGGTCTCAGGATTTGTTTTGTATCTTTCACAAGAGGCACAAACTCTATTAAGATCCCTGATGACAAGCCATATCTGTCTAACTCTCTCAAAGAAATTAACGAATTGAAAATATACAGTACACTGAGAAGGATTAAAAAGAACAAACTTGCTGATGTCATTGTGGCAAATATGCATTTTGGCGAAGAATATCATCTGTACCCATCATCCACTCAAAGGGAAATGTCTGCTTCATTAGCTGACGCGGGAGCCGATGTTATAATTGGCCACCACCCTCATGTGTTACAGCCGCCTGAGTGGATTGAGACGTCCCGCGGGACTAACTCATTTGTCGCTTACTCATTGGGCAATTTCTTTACAGGTCAGAATGGGTTACATAGGCAAATAGGTGCGGTATTGTCATTGGATATTACAAAGCCACGAAAAAACTACAAAGGTATTGAAATCAAAAATCCAAAATATGAACTGACTTTCATGAGTAATGAAAAGCAAAGAAATTATAAAATTCACGTCTTCCGTGATTGGATAAAAGACAATAAAGAAATAAAAACTGCGGAATTGGTATTTGACTCTAATCAGGTGTATGAAGACGTAATCAATCGAATGCGAAAAGAAATTAAATCGCTTGAGATCAACTAATGAAATAAGGTGAATTCCAATGGAGAATTATAAGAATACATGGTTGCCACATTTAAAAGATGCTGTTCCAAAAGCTGCACAAGGAAAAGGAACTTGTATGTATACGGTGGCATTGGAAGGATGGCGCAGAGGGTTAGAGCTAAGGTTTATTAAGAAAAAAGGATCTGGATTGCTGCGCTCTGTATCTTTTTCGTTAAGTGACGGAAGAACGAAACATGTGTTTAGCGGTTCGCGTGGAGACTATGTTTCCAGAGAAGCGAAAGAGATATGCAGGGATAAAGGGCTGACCAATCAGTATTTGGAAAAAGCAGGCGTTCCCACACCCGGCGGTAAATTTTTCGATAAAGGCACCGCATTCAAAACTATGATCAGTTATGCTAAAAGACTAGGATTTCCGGTAGTCGTAAAGCCGAGTGATTCTGATGGCGGTGGCGCCGGTGTCAAAACAAATATAAGAAATGAAAATGAGCTTGAGGAAGTCTTAAAAAAAGTTAGAGCCAATGAAAGAAGTATTATTATTGAGAGGTTCTTCACGGGCGATGACTTTAGAGTTTATGTTCTCGAAGATAAAGTAATAGGTGCTTTCCAAAGAAGGGCCGCCAGTGTTGTTGGGGATGGGAAGTCGGACATCAGCACATTACTTGAACAGAAGAACAAGGAAAGGCAAAAAAGTCCGTTCCTGTCATCCAGTAACATAAAAATTGATCGATCAATGGAAAATTTCCTGCAAGAAAAAGGCTTAGCTTCATCGCATGTTCCAAAAAAGGGTGAAAGAGTTTTTCTGAGGCGCAATGGGGAATATTTTGGTCAGCGTGATTCAGTAAACGTAACGGATGATCTATCCCAAAAAATGAAGGATATAGCCATATCGGCAGTAAATGCGATACCAGGGCTTCCACATGCCGGGGTTGATATGCTCATCAACCTTGATACAAACGAAGGCGTCGTTAACGAGGTTAATTCAAGAGCTCAAATTAGCAACCACGTATTTCCAATCGAGGGTAAAGCGATTGATATTCCTAAACATATCATTGATTATTACTTTCCGGAGACTAAGAATGACAAGGCGACGGATGTTAAATATATTTTTGATTTCAAAACGGTCGTTAACAGTTTTGAAGCAGGCACTGCAAAAGAGATTAAAATACCGTCGATTCCCGCTGGCCTGAAAACAGTGAGGCGTTATGTTGTAACAGGAAGCAATTTTAATAAAAAATATCACAAATGGCTGCAGCGGAAGGCATTGGAAAAAAATCTGGATGGCTATGTGAGAACGATTGATAAAAACAGTATTTCTGTTGTGGTTGCAGGGTCGGAATATGTGGTCAAATCGTTTAAAGACGTCATAAAGAAATCATCCCCCAAGTCGGCCAATGTAACAAATGTGAACGGGATGATGTTTAATAAGCCGGTTAAAGTAGGGTTTGAATTAAGACAAAATGCCGGGAGCAAGAACAATAACAAAACAAGGAAGAAAACATCACAGCAAAAACCCGCGCAGCAGAAAAAGAAGGAACAGAAAAAGCAATTTTTTGTGTTTAGAGTGATTAAGCTTCCTATTAGCGTATTAAGAAAAATTAAGAGGAAAATAGTATGAAAAGGGATGTTGACAATGTCAACATCCCTGAATTTTACCCTTACTTTTCGTTTTGGTGAGTCTGTATTTATAATGCTCTGATTTTATTAAGGCGATATCTCCCATGGCGAACTCATGGCCAGGTGCAGTGTTGACCTCAAATAAGTATGGCTTCCCATCTTGATCAATTCCTATATCAATACCCATTGATGTTATTTTCTTATTAAAAATTTGCTCCATTTTATAAGGGAATTTATTGCCTATATCCCTAAGAGAGTCTCTGACAGCTTCCCAGTTTTCATAGTTCGCTTTCAGGTAGGGTGTTAATTCACTGACACTGCCTCCCTGTGCAACATTTGATACGATTTTTTGCCCCGTACCGATTCTGATTAAATATGCTGCTGCCTGCCATTTATTGAGCCCGTTTTTTTCCAGTCGTATCCTGCAATCAAACGGTTCCCCGTTTTTAGTTCTTGAGTTGATATGCTTTTGAAAGATGTATTGTTCATGATTGATATCATTTTTAAAGAATTGTTTAAGTTTGCGTTTATTTAATTTTGTATCCTGATTTTCGTAGGTCAGTATGTAATCACTCTTATTTTTCGAAAGCATGTAAATTCCTTCTCCTCTATGGCCAAGTTTCGGTTTGATAATGATGGTTTCGTGTTTCTTAAGAAAGTTATGGAATGTTTTAAAATCTGTAATGCTTTCTGATGGTATGACTAAATGAGCGAACACTCCATCCTCTAAAACTCTTTTGTTCACGATATCTTTTGGGGCAAATCTGCCAGAGGATAAAGTGCTTCTTGCTCGAAGGAAATTCATAACTTTTTTATGTTTAAAGCAATAGACATTGATATCGATAAATTCAGGTACCGGGGCTTCTTTACGCACCCATTTATTCTCAATAAGCATCAGACCGTTAATGACTCCCCGCTCCATATCAACATCGTTTGCAGTGAAATAGACCAGATCTATACCGTTGTACTTAGTAGCCTTAGCAACAAGTCTTACAAATTTTTGGGGCTTCTTAATATTCCGCATGTAACCAACAATCATTATGTGTTCCTTCCTTTCAAGATTTAATATAAATAGGTATACACTTTAGATTTCCCCCATTTTACCCGGGCAAACCTAAATCAGCTAAAATATACCTATACAGAAGTAAAAATGTTTTGCTAAAATGTTAAGTGTGATGCATTTTTGTAATAAAATTGTCAAATTTTGTAGCATAATACACTTGGAATTATGCGAATTAGCTTAACATTAAATACATCATGAACTATAATAACATTATTTGAATAGGGAGGTGTAAATGTGTCGAAAAAAATGTTTTTACTATTGATGGCAGGTTTATTTTCCTTGTCGGCCGCCTTCACTCCTATTGCCAATGCAGCTGATGACAACCATAAGAATACAAATGATGGCTGTATAGCAATAAGTTTGAGCGAGGTTGATAGTGTTACTGAGCAGAGTTACATAGATTTAGCAGACAAATATAAATCTGAATCTCAGTTATGTTCAGAAAAGGAAAAGGAGGAATCGAAGGATAGTGGAGCCAGGAATGCAAAAGTAGATGGAGAAATTATCTATTTAGACAAGGACGCACTTACAGAGGCGGAAAGACAAGAGTTTATGGAATCTTATCTGGCTAAAAAAGAAGCATCACGAGACAAATCAGCCGATCATCAGTCGACTGACCAGAAACCAGGAGCATTAGGAGAAGAAAATGATGATACAGCTGATAATGGTCAAGAGAGAGATAATGCAGAGGAGTCACCTGAAGAAGAGACAAATAACGATGAATTAGATGAGCCGCAGGATAAAGGTTCAGGTGAGCAACAAAACTCACAAAATGAAAAAACAAAAGAGCAGCCTGAAACAGACCAGAATGAAAGAAAAGATGCAAAAGAGGATAAAGCAGAGGAGAATACAAATAAAAGCAAGTCGGCTGAGCCAGACAAGAAAAAATCCGATGAACAGCAGGGAAAGCAAAACGAATCCAAAGCTTCAACTTCCAGTACCAAAATTAACAGCCTCAATAATATGACGGCAAAAGTTAGTGACAATTCCCTTCAAAAAGGGGTCAGAAGTACTAGAGTACTAGAACTGAAAAAGGATCTAATAGAATTAGGTTTTGATGGATATGGCATGATTCTCACCAAGTACTTTGGCGACGGCACGAAAAAGAACATCCGTGACTTTCAGGACTTTTACCGTCAGAAAGTGACTGGTGTTGCGGATCAGAAAGTGTTTGACCAGATCGACTTTCTTCTGCCGAATTCATTCAGCAACGGCAGGCGCCATGTCGACACAATCGAGTTCAAAAAAGACTTGATAGAATTGGGTTTTGATGATTATGGTATGAAGCTGACCCATTATTATGGTGAGGGCACGGAGAAAAACGTCCGTGATTTTCAGGACTTTTACCGTCAAAAAGTAACGGGTGTTGCGGGACAGGAAGTAATCGATCAGATTGACTTTCTTTTGCCGAATCCATTCAGCAATGGCAAGCGACATGTCGATACAATTGAGTTCAAAAAAGATTTGGTTGAGCTTGGTTTTGATAATTACGGAATGTTAATGACTTACTTCTACGGAGATGGCACAGAAAAGAATGTCCGTGACTTTCAAAAGGCTTACCAGCTACCTGTAACCGGAATCGCTGATAAAGCTACATTTGATAAGGTTGAGTCCGTGATCAAGGATGATAATCGTCACGATGACGGTGTACTCAGCAAAGGTGACAGAAGTTCTAACGTGCTGGAAATGAAACAGGACCTCATTAAATTAGGTTTTGACGGATATGGCATGTTGCAGACAAAGTATTTTGGCGATGGTACTGAGAAGAATCTTAAGGATTTTCAGGAATTTTACCGTCAAAAAGTAACGGGTGTTGCCGGACAGGGAGTATTTGATCAGATTGATTTTCTGCTCCCTAACCCGCTCAGCAACGGCAGGCGCCATGTAGATACAATTGAGCTCAAGAAAGATTTGATAGAATTGGGCTTTGACAACTATGGCATGAAACTGACGCATTTCTACGGCGAGGGTACTGAAAAGAATGTCCGCGATTTCCAGGACTTTTACCATCAAAAAGTAACGGGTGTTGCCGGAGAGGAAGTATTCGATCAGATTGACTTTCTGCTGCCGAACCCGTTCAGTAACGGCAAACGTCACATGGATACAATCGAGTTTAAGAAAGATTTGATCGAACTCGGTTTTGACAACTATGGTATGAAGCTGACACATTTCTATGGCGAGGGTACTGAAAAGAACGTCCGTGATTTCCAGAATTTTTATCGACAGGAAGTAACGGGTATCGCCGGACAGGAAGTATTTGACCAGATTAATTTTCTTCTGCCGAATCCCTTTAGCAATGGTAAACGTCACGTGGATACAATCGAGTTCAAGAAAGATTTGATTAAATTAGGCTTTGATGGCTACGGCATGAAACTGACACACTATTATGGCGATGGCACTAAGAAGAACGTTCGCGATTTTCAGGACTTTTACCGTCAGAAAGTAACAGGCACTGCTGGCCAAGGGGTCTTCGATCAGATTGACTTTCTTCTCCCGAATCCATTCAGTAATGGTAAGCGGCATGTGGATACAATTGCCCTCAAAGAAGATTTAATAAAACTTGGGTTTGATGGATACGGCATGAAGCTGACACATTATTATGGTGACGCTACTGAAAAAAATGTAAAGGATCTTCAGAGGAGTTACAACCTGAATGTCACTGGAATTGTCGATGAAGTCACTATGAACACTATAAAAAATGCACTGCAAGGAACAAGTTACACATCATATGACTTATCGCTGAATGAAGCGCTAAACATACAAATGAGAGCCAATCCTCAAACCGACCAGGCATATGCATATATATCCAAAACATGGGTGGAGGACGGCGTTGTAACAGCGAGTGCACTTAATGTACGAACGGGTCCTGGCACTCATCATAAGGATATTGGAACGCTATACAGCGGAGAAAGAGTCGATGTTCTTGATGAAGTGGAAGGCTGGTATGTAATAAGACATAATGACCGGCAGCAATGGGTTAATGCCACTCCAAATGATGTACGCTATTATCTGAACCCGGATAATTTCATTGATAATGCGGTTCAGCGATTTCAATTTTTGGATTTGGCCAAACCAAGCAATGCTTCAGCAGCTGAACTGAATAGTTATCTGCAGAATAAAGGCATTCTCGCCGGTAAGGGACAGGCCTTCATTAAAGCTGCCAATATCAATGGCATTAATGATGTTTACCTGGCTTCACATGCTGGACTTGAGACAAGTAATGGAACATCAACACTTGCCACTGGCGTTCCTGTTGATAAAAATGGCAATATAACCAGAAATTCAAACGGCCAAATTGCCAGCACGAATAAGACTGTCACTACGGTGTACAATATGTTCGGTATTGGTGCCAACGATAGTTGTGCTCTTTCCTGCGGAGCAAAAAGGGCATATCAGGAAGGGTGGACAACACCTGAGAAAGCAATCGTGGGCGGTGCTGCTTTTATTGGTACCAGTTATATCAAAGACGGACAAAATACACTTTATAAAATGCGGTGGAATCCTCTGATAATGGATAATACTGGTGGTTTTGGGCCCCAGTATGCAACCGATATTGGCTGGGCATCCAAACAGGTATCAACAATTTTTAACCTTTATAATCAATTAGGGATTACAACACTAAACCTGGAAATTCCACAGTACAATTAATTTTTGTTTTGCTTGCATGACCTCTTGACAGGTTGTGCAAGCTTTTTTTTTATCCACTAGTAAATCAACAGTAAATTAATTATTAACATAGGATATACGAATCCTCAAAATGTGGCATACTGTAGGTATATTTATCCAAACTTCTATGGGAATAGAGGGGAAAATAATGATTGTCGGCTTAATGCGAAATTTTATAAATCCACCAACTATAGCGAAAGTGACAGCGATGTTTTGTCAGTCTCGTGGAATAGATATCATCTATATAAGACCATGGGATGTGAATATAACGAATAACACGGTTGCCGGTAAAATACTGGTAAACAACAGATGGAAAAAAATCCACACCGAATTACCGGTTTTAATTGACATATCACCTTACTGCTTTAATAGAAAGTATAAGGAAATAATGGAACATCTTAGAAAGAATGCAACATTAACCTATGATAAGAAAAATGCCGTAAATAAAGAACGGCTGCAGCGTGAATTACTAAAAGATGAAAATTTTGAGCACCTTGTCATACCGACTACCAGGGCGAAAAGCTTTGATGATATTGAGGAATTTTTATTAAAGTATTCATGTATAGTTATGAAACCAGTTGCGGGTGAACGGGGCAAAGGGATATATATTCTAAAAAAGGATGTAGATGACTATATTCTGGGATATGAGAAGGAAGAACGAAGAATTAACAGGGATGCGTTAGTCGAGCATTATCAAAAATTCATTGAAAACAAACGGTATATTTTGCAGAAATATATATCCTCTAGAACGAAAGATGGAAATCCTTTCGATTGCCGAATACATGTAGAAAAGAATAGACAGGGGAAGTGGCAGGTAGCGCGCAACTTCATCAGGATTGGTATTGGTCAGAAAGTCATCTCAAATGTCAATCAGGGCGGCGGCATCAGTGATCTGACCCCCTTCCTGAAGGCGAATTTTGGGGAGAAATGGGAAGAAATTAATGACAAGATAAACCAAGTGGCGCTAACATTGCCGTATAAATTAGAAGAGATCAAAAAAACACCAATTATGTCTATCGGATTCGATGTAGCGATTGATAAGGATGGTAAGCTGTACCTGTTTGAATCAAATGGCGCCCCAACGACTATTCCCCTCATGGCAAAAGCGGCGATGCTGAGAACAGATTATTATTTGTATTTACTTGAAAACAAAATAGACAAAGCTTCGGCAACTGAATTTCAGGACAGTTTAGGATCGAATTTAGGTCAACTTAAGCGTGAATTGGAGCAAGTCAAACGGGACAAAGCACTGTATGAGAAAAGATACACTGCCATTAAAAACAGCAGGGCATGGAAGGCGACTGCGCCGGTTCGTGCTGTGGGCAAGTTTGTGAAGAATGCAATCAGACGGTAGAGTTTAAGTGATAGCTAACTGAATAGATGAATAATCAAAGTATTTAAAAATTAATAGTGATTTAGACCTATTATATTTGTTTATGTAGTAAAAAAGTATTACTCGGTATTGAAATTAAGGTTAGTTTATATAATAATAGATTTTGTTGGAAGATGTTGAACTTTGAGGCTTTTGCTGCCTAAAAAAATAGTGGGTTTGTTTGACGTAAAGCAAACAATCATAAACTGCAGATCAATTGGGAACGACCACGAATCGATACTAACATACTGGCTGCCCTTATCAAACCTTCTAAGCCACCTTTGTGTCAACACGAAATAGAGAGAGCAGCACTATTATATTCACAGACTTGATGTTCAGATATTAAGGGGGAGTATCATGAAGGAGTCACTTGAAGCGCTTAAACAAGAAAATATTGTTGATGATACTGGGCAAAACAGTGAAAAAGTAAATTATACGGTTATTAAGAAAACTCAAGGAAAAATAAAAAATATTTTTCCTGTTAAAAACCAACAGCCCGTACTTATGCAGGGGAATCGTTATGATGAATTAATTGCTAATAAGCAGATGTTAAATTGGCTGGGGTACGACGGCATTAAAGTTACTACCTATTTTGGCAATTACACCATGGAACGCGTAAAAGAATTTCAACGGGAATATGGTTTGCCTGCTGATGGCAAAATTGATGAACCGACAAAGAACAAATTAAATGAAGTGTTCAATGATTTTTATAAACAAGGTGCAAGTCATAGACGAATTATTACGTTAAAAAAGAATTTAAATCGACTTGGTTTTGGTGGTATAGAAGTTACCAAAAATTTTGGTTCCTTTACAACTAATCGGATAAAGGAATTCCAGCAATTCTATTCATTGTCTGTTACTGGGGAAGTTGATTCAAAAACAATAAATAAAATGAATGAGCTGTTATCCACTTCTCTCCAACTAAATAGCCACAGCAGTAAAATTAAGGAATTAAAAAAGAAACTTAATAAGCTAGGTTATGGGCACATAAAGGTTACAGAAAAATTCGGAAAATTATTGGAGAAAAAGGTAATGCAATTTCAAAAAGATCATGGCCTTCCAACTAGTGGTATCGTTGATGAAATAACACTGAAGGAAATTGATGATGCGGCTAAATTTTCTGAGAAAGTAACATATGTTAATTATGATTTAAGTTTAGAAGAAGCCATAAGCATTCAAATGAATTATCTATCCCAATTAGACAAAAATGTAAGCAGAAACGACGTCGAAGCAGCTTTCGATCCAGTAAACGCATTAAATAACAAGATGAAGAAATTTCAGTTTTTGGATTTAACTCGGCCAAATGTTACCAATTCGTTGGTTCTTGATCAATACCTTAGTGACAAAGGAATTTTGATGAACCAAGCTGATTCATTTATAAGAGCAGGCAATAATTGTGATATAAATGAAGTGTATTTGGTTAGTCAGTCGTTATTAGCAATGGATGATAATACAATATTTGCTTCAGCAATCCCTGTCGATAAATATGGAAATATAACCTATGCACAAACAAAAGCAGTTAATGATGAGATACTGGAGATACCTGTAAGGACTCCAAAGACTATAAAATTTGTTTATAACGTTTATGGTATTCAAGGCTCCGAATCAATTTCAAAAGCTGCGAAAATGGCATTCGATGAGGGGTGGGATACCGTAGAAAAGTCGATAATTAATGGTGCCGCTTTTATAGGTAATCAGATTACTAACAATTGGAATACCTTTTATAATATTCGCTGGAATCCAAAGCAAATGGCCTATTCCAAATGTCAAGATGAACGATCGCCGGTAGATATCACTTGGCCAGTAAAACAATTAGATTCAATATATAATATATACCAACAATTGAAATCATATGATCTATATTTAGAAATGCCAATTTATAAGAATTGATAGTAAAGCCTTTAGAATGAACTAATTTTATATGTACTGGTACGAACATTCCTACCTCATTGAATCCGCAATTCTCTAATACTTATAATTTAGAGAGGGTTCATTACAGAGGAGGAATTTTTTTATGCAACGATTGATGTGCAAAGGCAAACTTCACAGAGTAAGAGTCACAGAAGCAGATCTTGATTATGTCGGCAGTGTGACGATTGATTCGAAATTCATGAAAGAAGCGGATATAAAGCCATATGAAATGGTGCAAATAACAAATCTGAAAAATGCCACTAGATGGAAGACATACGCTCTTCCTGCGCCGGAGGGTTCGAAAAAAATCTGTCTGAACGGACCGCCTGCACACCTGTTTTCACCTGGTGATATCGTGATTATCTTAAGCATGGCACAAATGTCAGAGGAGGAAATTGAAAACCTGAAACCAAAAGTTGTGTTTTTTGATGAGAACAATGAGATTACAGGCATCGAAGAACATGACCTGCATTGGCCCGGTGACGTAAAAGTTTAAGTCCAATTGATCAGTCGATCGGTTGGGCTTATCGGCCTTTACAAGGTTGTTCAAAAAGTCTGGTGAAAATGACACATCGAATTTCATCGTTAGCTTGCTTTTCCGCTGCTCAAAGCTTCGCTGCCTCGAACTTCTTGGTCCTTTTCATCCTCCCTTTTGAACGACCACTTTAAGGTACCGGAATTCAACCGGTCTGACTTTTAAATCAGGAGGAAAACCATGAAAAAGTTGGCATTGATTTTTTCAAGTATGGTGTCTGTAATCCTATTGGCTTCTTGCGGTACAAATGCCAGTGGATCGGGGAGTGCGGAAGATTATCCATCGGAATCCATTACATACAGTATTCCATTTGATCCGGGTGGTCAATCCGATGTCGAAGCTAGAAGACAGCAGCCTTATTTGGAGGAATCATTAGGACAGGATATTCTCATTCAATATAAGCCCGGTGGAGGCGGATCCGTTGGCTGGAGTGAATTGATTAATAAGGATCCTGATGGGCATTTTATTTCCGGCATCAATATCCCGCATATTATTCTGCAGCCACTGGCCAACGATGATACAGGGTATCAGACAGAGGATATCGTACCGGTGGCTATTTTCCAGGCGACACCAATCGGGATAGCGGTTTCCGAGGATAGTAATATTGAATCACTCGAAGACCTCGTTAAGAAGGCTAAAGAATCGCCGGGCTCTATAACTGTAGCTGGTTCCGGAACGTACTCAGGCCACCATATTGCATCGCTGCAGCTGGAGCATTTGGCGGGTATTGACATGCAATATGTGCCATTTGATGGCGCTGCACCATCCATACAAGCATTTCTTGGCGGGACAACAGATGTTATTTTTGGAAACTCCAGTGATTTGATTAAGTATCAAGATGACATGAAAATACTTGCCATTGGATCAGAAGAGACGTTTAAGCCGATGCCGGATGTTCCGACGTTCAAGGAGTTGGGCTACGATATGACGCCAGCGATTGATCGTGGTGTTGCGGTACCGCCCGGGACAAACCAGGAAGTAATTAAAACACTCGAAAAGTCATTTTTGGACATCCTGGATGAAGAGGGAGTCAAGGAAGAAATGTATAATGAAGGATTTCAACCCAAGCAAATGGGGCATGAAGAATCCATGGAATACATTGAAAAGAAAACGAAAGAGTACAGCAGAATTTTTGAAATGTTGAAAGTAACTTGTAACGATTTGAACCAATCAAATGAAACACCACTAGATAAGATACCCCTGCTTTGGAATTACCAAAAAGGGTGTCGCACCTGGAGGGTACAGGAATGCTTGAGACTTTACCGGAAGTACTGAATTCATTAACACAGCCCTTGAATATAATTTTATTATGCACCGGTGTACTGGCCGGGATCATTGTGGGCGCGTTGCCCGGATTGACGGCGACAATGGCATTGGCATTATTGCTTCCATTTACGTTTACGATGGAATCAGATACGTCACTGATTACGATGGGTGGCTTATATATTGGCGGCATTTATGGCGGATGCATATCAGCTATACTTATCAACACACCCGGTACACCGTCAGCGATTGCCACAACGTTCGACGGTTATCCGATGACGAAAAAAGGGCAAGCTTCAAAGGCACTAACCGCTGCTGCCATCAGTTCAGGAATCGGCGGTATTATCGGCGGTCTGGCGCTTCTGTTTCTGACACCGGTTCTGGCGGGTTGGGCGTTAAATTTTGGGCCGCCGGAATATTTCTGGGTTGCCGTACTAGGGCTGACCATGATTTCGACATTATCTTCCGGATCCATGTTAAAAGGGTTGATTGGCGGATGTATCGGCCTGCTGCTGGGAACTGTCGGAATATCTCCGGTTGGCGGTGAATCGCGGTACACATTCGGTTTCTCCCAACTGCAATCCGGATTGGAATTAATCGTCATTTTAATAGCATTCTTCTGTATTCCGGAAGTCATTTCGATGATTGAAAACAAGGTCAAATCCCAAAAAAGCGTCAGAAGAGAAAAAGGCATCGTGAAGACCCTCTTCTTTAATATTATTAAAAAGCCATTTTTCATCATCCGCTCATCCTTCATTGGCATCATAACAGGCATTATTCCCGGAGCAGGGGGCAATGTTGCATCACTATTGTCATATGATGCTGCGGTCCGTTTTTCAAAAGATAAAAAGTCATTCGGGAAAGGCAATGTTGATGGTGTTGTGGCTGCGGAGACATCTAATAATGCCGAAGTTGGCGGGTCATTGGTTCCGCTTTTGTCACTCGGAATCCCGGGTGCTCCGCCTGCTGCTATTATTCTTGGGGCATTAATGATGCAGGGGATTACTCCCGGGCCTAATCTCATGAGCCAGCAGTCCGGTTTGGTCTACACATTTTTAATTGCATTTGTTATTGCGAATGTAGTCCTGATCATTTTTGGTCTGATGGGTTCCAGGTATATTGGAAAAGTCCTTTCCATACCGGTTTCTTATCTGGCGCCTTCAATAGTCTTTCTGACGATCATCGGATCTTACGCGATTCGGAATAACTTCCTTGACATTGCATTGCTGATTGGCTTTGGTCTTTTGGCATATGTAATGAAAAATGCCGGGTTCAACCCTGCTCCGATAGTACTGGGTCTTATCCTGGGGCCAATTGCTGAAAGAGGTCTGGCTCAATCCATGCTTTTGGGAGAAGCTGCCGGGAATGTATGGGGATACTTCTTTTCCCGGCCGATTTCCATTGTGTTAATCATACTTTGTGCCCTATCCATATTGCTGCCCGTCTTAGGGAACCTTTTTGCAGCTAAGAATGAAGACAGTCAGGAAAGGATGGGGGCATAACATGCAAAGAGTGAATTATAACACCATTTCAGCATTTATTTTAGTAATCGTCGCGGGTATTGCGATATGGGAAACCAGAGACTTGTCCGAGATGAGTTATATTTTCCCCCGTACAATTGGGATTATCCTGTTGCTGCTGAGTATAGCTTATTTGATTAATAGTTTGATCAAGCCTAAACATAACAAGTTGCTTGAGGGTATTGATAAACGAAAAGTGGCAGTCATGAGTGCGGGCATGATAAGTTATGTCATTTTAATCGGCCTCGTCGGATTTTTAATTGCCAGTATGATGTTTATCGGATTTCTTACCTGGTACCTGCAGCGGGATAATCAGGGGAAAAGCGGCAGAGCGAAAATCGCCGATGCCGCCATTGGCTCCATCAGTGTGAGTGTCTTATTCTTCGTGCTTTTCCGTTATGTTTTTCTTGTTCCGTTGCCCACAGGTCTACTGTTTGGTTAGTGGATATAGATTCAGCCCCGAAAATTAAATGCTTTTTTTAGAAAGGATAGAAACAATGACATTTTATATAAACCATACAGATTTGGAAAGTTATGTTAAGGCTATTTTTCAAAAGGCAGGATTGAAGGAGGATCACAGTGCAACGGTTGCAAAACATCTTGTGTTTGCCAATTTAAGAGGTGTTGATTCACACGGCGTCACGCGTGTGAAAAATTATATCGACCGGCTGGAACAAGGCGTCGTCAATTGGGAACACAGTATGTCGGTAACGAAGGAAACACCTTCATCCGTGTTTATCGATGGTTCCAATGAATTGGGTATTATACCAGCAACGGAAGGGATAAAGCTCGCCGTTAATAAGGCAAAAAATACGGGAGTCGCCATTGCGGGTATTAATCATTCCAACCATTGCGGTATGCTGGCCGATTATACCGGGTATGCTGCTAAGCATGATTGTGTTTGTATAGCCACAACAAATGCACCGTCCTATATGGCGCCATGGGGAGGAAAGGAAAGGTACTTCGGCACAAATCCGATCTCCTATGGCATACCAGGCGGGGAAGCGGGAAATATTGTCTTTGATATGGCAACAAGTATTGTCGCTAGAGGCAAAATAAAACTTGCTATTCAAAATCATGAGGATATTCCCGTTGGCTGGGCGATCACTAAAGATGGTGAACCGACAACAGATGCACAGGAAGCAATGGACGGGATGGTTTTGCCGGTTGGCGGCCCCAAAGGATACGGGCTGGCATTGCTGGCTGATGTGTTATCCGGATTGCTGACAGGTGCTTCATTCGGGCCGAGTGTCGGGAGGCCAGAGAATTTGGATGACGTGCAGGACGTGGGCCAATTTTTCTTTGTAATACGTGCTGATATATTTGAGGAAATGGATACGTTCAAAAAGCGAATGGATACCATGGCAAAGGAAATGAAACAAATACCGGCAGCCAAAGGTTTTGATAGAGTTTACCTGCCCGGTGAAATCGAAGACGAAAGGGAGAAGGAACGGCGAATGAGCGGAATCCCTTTGACTAAGGAACTAGCTGATGAACTTCATGCTGTTGGGGAAAGATACGGTATCTCGCCACGATTAAGGGAGTTAGTATTAGATGGGATGCTGATGTCATAGCCTATACGTCCATGCTTAACGACCGGTACGGACATTCCTACCCGATTGATATGACATTTCCTTAATACTTATACTCTAATTAGGCTCATTATTGGGGGGATGTCATGCAGCGATTGATGTGTAAGGGCAAACTTTCATAGCCACCTTTTAATACGTGATTGTGCCATTTAAAAATTAAGCACGGGGAGGTTTTGGGATGAACTTTTGGTTTGTTTGTAAAGCGTGCGCTAAGGCAACCGAGTTTCAATTAAAGCAAAGCAAATGTACATGTGGCGGGACGTTACAGGTTGAATATGATCTGGAACGCGTCGGTCATACCTTCACGAAGGAATCGTTAAAGAATCGAGTGACCAGCATGTGGCGATACAAAGAACTGCTGCCGGTGGAAAATCCGCAAAATATTATTTCCTTAGGTGAGGGATGGACTCCTCTCGTTCGGATGCACAGGGCGGAACAGAAATATCCTGTGAAGAGACTATGGGTAAAACGAGAGGAGCAAAATCCCACAGGAAGCTTTAAGGCACGAGGATTTTCGTCGGCCCTTTCAATTGCTAACGCGTATGGCATTAAAAAGGTAGCTGTCAATTCAAATGGAAACGCTGCTTCAGCTTTAGCTGCATATGCAAGCAATTCCGGGATGGATAGTTATGTTTTTGTCCCAAAGGATTGTCCTGGTTTAATTATTGAAGAGTGTATTCAATATGGTGCACAAACATATTTAGTTGACGGACTGATCCATAACGCCGGAAAAGTTATTGAAGACGGGGAATTAGAACAAGACTGGTACAATGTCGGTACACTTAAAGAACCTGGGAGATCAGAGGGCAAGAAAACGATGGGGCTGGAATTAGCTGAACAGTTCAACTGGACCCTTCCTGATGTCATCATATATCCTACCGGAGGGGGTTCTGGTGTTATCGGAATATGGAATGCCTTGAACCAATTGAAGGAACTTGGGTTCATCGAAGGAGACCTGCCGCGTATCGTCAGTGTTCAGGAAGAAGGGTGTCAGCCTCTTGTTGATGCGATTGAAAATGGAACAGCGTTTAATGCACAAACTCAGGATATCAGTTCCAATCCTACTGGTATGCGGGTGCCAAATCCCCCGGATGGCGAACTGATCCTTTCCATTCTTCGTGAATCGGGAGGGACCGCGGTCGCGGTATCCGAAGAAGACATTAAAGAAGCGCAAACGTCTCTTGGCAAGCAAGGGATCTCATCATCTCCAGAGGGCGCAGCAACATGGGCAGCGTTTACCAGTTTAATTGACAGGGGTTGGATTCAACAGGACGATGAAGTTGTTTTATTCAATACCTCACATGCATTAAAATATTTGGCCTGGGACCAGACTCAGGCTCCAATTATCGAAACCTATAAGGATATGGTAAACAGTAGCGTCATGATTTAAATACATCGGACTTACAGAATTATGATATGGAGGCAGACGAAATGTATTATCCGGTTACCTATCGTGACTTTTCGGACGTCCCATTTAAGAATTATGAACCGGGTGATGATACAAAGGGAGCATTGGAAGTTCTGCGATGGGGATATGAATCATACGGCGATTCCCTTGTTTATGCATGCAGTTTTGGTGCTGAGGGAATGGTACTGATTGACATGATCTCCAAAGTTAAAAGCGATGCTAAGATTGTTTTTCTCGATACGGAGATTCATTTCCAGGAAACCTATGATTTAATTGATGACGTTAAAGAAAAGTATCCTGAACTTAGGGTAACGTTAAAAAAACCAGAATTAACGCTGGATGAACAAGCTGGTCAATATGGATCGGCACTGTGGCAGCGACAGCCTGATCAATGCTGCTTCATACGCAAAATAAAGCCGCTTGAAGATGCACTGAGCGGAGCGGTTGCCTGGATATCCGGTCTTCGCAGAGAGCAGTCACCTGCCCGTAGGAATACTGAATTTGTTAATAAGGATGAACGTTTTAAGTCTGTCAAAATTTGTCCATTAATCCATTGGACCTGGGATGATGTTTGGTCATATATTCGTGAGCACAATTTGCCTTACAATGACTTGCATGACCAGGGGTACCCGAGTATTGGCTGTATACCGTGTACTTCCAGAGTGACAGATTCTAATGATTTGCGCTCAGGCAGATGGTCTGGTTTTAATAAAAGTGAGTGCGGCCTCCACACCTCTTACTAGGTATTGCAGCATTAATGAAAGCCTGTCAAAATCTTGTTTGACAGGCTTTCATTATTTTTTCCTCGATAGTTTAATATTAAACGAATACATATCCGATCGATAGGAGGCAAGTTCGTATTCGATAAAATTGCCGTTTACATCCCTCAGGTTCCTTTCGGCGACGAGCATGCTGGTGCTTGCCGGGACCGTCAATAATTTGGCATCCTCTTTGGCGATTCGTTCAGACCTGATATTCTGATCTGCTTCGATCGATAGCACACCTAATTTCTGCTCAAGCAGATCATATAGTGATACTTTGTTTAAATCATATTCCATAATGTTTTCGCCGATTTCAACAGGATAATAGTTGTTTTCAACCCCGATAGGTATGTGGTCGGCATAGCGAACTCGTTTAATATGAACGGCTTCTCTCAGGCCGGTCAGTTTCTGCAGATGCTTAGGTAATTGCACACCCTCTGCCTTAACCAATTTTGCGCCGGGGTCCATTCCCATGCGCTGGATGGTTTCGGAGGTGCTGCTCAGGCTGCCCAGCCAGTCATTGATCGGCTTTAATGCGACAAATGTGCCTCTGCCGGGTTTTTTCTCAAGCGTTCCTTCGCGTGTCAGTGCATCAATCGCTTGTCTGACAGTACTGCGGCTGACGTAATATTCATCAATCAGTTCACGCTCACTGGGAATCTTGCCGGTATATACCCCATCCATTATTTTTCGTTCAATTCGTTCTTTTAGCTGGATGTAAAGCGGAATTGAATTCGTGTAGTCCAGTGCCATCATAATCCTCCGTTATTGTGGATTTGAAAACTCTTATCCTGATAATCTTAGTTTAACATAAAATAGAGTGGGTAGTTACAGAAATAGGAGTGCCTATCAGTATGAAATATGATAGAATCAAGAAAGAAGAGTTACTAATATAAAATGGAGCAGGTGTTTCCATGTTTGATACAGCTGATTTAGTCATTGCATTCGTCATTTCCGCTCTGACCGCGCTGTTTATCACGCCATTCATTAAAAGGTTGGCTCTGAAGATGGGCGCAGCTGATATACCGGATAACAACCGGAAAAATCACAATGGCGTCAAGGCGAGTTCAGGCGGACTGGCAATCTTTATCGGTGCGATTGCGGGATTTTTATATTTACAGCCATCACATCCACAAATGACAGCAATTATTATTGGTGCCTGTATTATGCTGGCAACGGGTATCATCGATGATATGTTTAGTCTGAAGCCGTACATGAAACTCACCGGGCAGCTGTCGGCAGCTCTGGTTGTCGTGTCTTCCGGCTTGGTCATCGAAAAGCTCACGGTCCCTTTCTTTGGTACGGTTTATATGGATGAAATGGCGGTCATTATTACGATTGTCTGGATTCTTGCAGCATCCAATGCCATTAACTTGATTGATGGACTGGACGGACTGGCGGCAGGTGTTTCCGCAATCGGTTTATTCAGTATTCTCATTATGGCGATGATTGATTATAGGGTAGTGGTCGCATATTTGTGCGTCATCTTGATTGGGAGCTGCCTTGGCTTTCTATACCATAACTTCTACCCAGCGAAAATATTTATGGGTGATACCGGTGCGCTGTTTTTAGGCTATTCCATAGCGGTCGTTTCCATGCTGGGACTATTTAAAAACGTCGCTTTGTTCAGCTTTATCATCCCGATTATTGTCATTGCCATCCCTGTGTTCGACACGATCCTGGCGATTATCCGCCGGTCGGTGAACAAACATGGTATTGCCAATGCCGATAAAAAACATATCCATTATCAACTGATGAAAATGGGATACAGTCACCGGGCCGCTGTATTAATCATTTTTGGATTCAGCGCCTTTTTCGGCAGCATGGCCATTGTGTTTAATAGTGCCACGTTGTTGACGTCCGTTATTATATTTGGTGTAATTATTGTCGGGATGCAGGTAATCGCTGAATTGGCCGGGATTGTCATGCAGGGTCAGCAGCCTGTTTTAACCCGAATCAAACGGATATTTGGAGCGGAAAAAGTGAAATAAATAAAAATGATCTCTGCAAAAAACACTGCCAGGCCGGTTCGATGGCCTGACAGTGTTTTTTCTATTGCTCTTCTTCGGTTGTGTAAGTGTCTGACTCACTGCTTGATGATACCAGATCAAGATGTTCTTTCAATGTCTGTTTTACTTCTGCGAGTGACTGTTCATCAGGAATCTGGTAAGACCCGCCGTTAATCGTTTGCGGATACGTCTCAATGGTGAGTTTATCAATGTTGCTGGTGCTGAAATCGGAGTATTCTTGATAGAATCCCAATCCTTCACCAACTGACATATTCGTTTTGACGTTAGTGCCTACCTCTTCAGCCAATTCATTTATTTTGGTAACTGTTCCGAATGATGTTGCTTTGTCAATAATTGCTTTAATGACCTGCTGCTGTCGCTCATTACGCCCAATGTCACCGCGGGGATCTTCCTTACGCATTCTGGCATAGGCCAGGGCTTCTTCACCGTTGAGTTTCATTGGTCCTTCCGTAAATTGCAGATTCTCATTTCCGGATTCACGCTTGGTGCGCTGCTCAAAATCAAATGGTACGTCAACTTCGATGCCGTCGAGTATATTGACGATATTGATGAATGCATCGAAGTTTACGGCAGCATAGTAGTCTATCGGTATATCAAGGAACTGCTCGACTGTTTTAATGGCCATTTCCTTGCCGCCGTAAGCATGAGCATGGGTTATCTTTTCCTTAGTGCCCCTGCCGGCTATTTCAACGAGTGTGTCGCGCGGCAAACTAACCAATTTCAAACTTGCATCACTCGGATTGAACGTCGCAACGAGCATCGTATCTGTCCGACCGTTGTCACCATTGGTTGAGTAGTTTTCAACCCCCAGTAACAGGATCGAAATCGGATCATCACCGATTGAGACGGCTTTATCTCTTAAATCTGATTTTTCACGGTCAAGATCATCGTACGACTCGCTTGCTGCCGTGTAAGTCTGTAAAACCATGTAACCGACTCCGCCAACGGCCAGCAAAAACATGACAAGTATTGGATAAAGGATCCGGCGTCGGCGTTTTTTCTTGATTTGCTTTCGCCTGTCTATACGCTGTTGCATAACTTTATTCTCCTTCAAATCTTTCATTCTCATAATCGAATCTATCAACCTATTCATTATAATCGGCATACGTAAAAAATACAATGCGTTTTTAAGAATACCATATATTGCAGACGAATCCGATTAAGGGAATGTTTCATTTTAATATCAATTTTTCTCCCGGTCTTTTTTGATTTTTGATGAGGAGACCCCTGAAGTCCGCGGAAGGTAGGTGACGTCACAATAACGTTTTAGAAAATCAAATGTTCCTTTCCAGTCATCACCAATCACAAATATGTCAATGTCATAGCGGATAATATCATCCACTTTTTGGTCCCAGTCTGCTTCAGGAATAACCTTGTCCACATACCGGATCGCTTCCACGATGATTTTACGGCTTTTATAAGGATGATATGCTTTCTTATTTTTTTTATGGTTAAATTCATCGGTTGATACACCGACAATCAGATAGTCACCCATTTCCTTTGCCCGTCGCAAAAGGTTGATGTGACCAGGATGAAGCAAGTCAAAAGTACCATACGTCATGATTTTTTTCATAATATCTCCCCATATGATTCATCCCTTTTTATTGTACTATTAACCGCATATATAGTAAATAAAGATCGGAGTGAAAATAGGAGGATGTCTATGACAGCCTCCAGTCAATACGTACTATTGCGTTCTTCCTCTTTGGCATAATCACTTGTGCCTACATTTCCCTCTAAATCCAGGTGGCTGCGCAAATCAGCCTGTACGTTGTGTTTGCTTTCTTCATTAACCTGATAATACCAGAGGCCATCCTCCATATAGCCGCCGCTGCCATCAAGATTGACCGTTTCGATTGAAATACTCTCATCAAGCCCATAGGAAAGGAAATCTTTCATGTCATTGAACGAAAGGTTGGTGGTCAAATTGTCACCAACTGCATCGATCGTTTCGCCCAGTTTAAAGACGGATGAGGCTGATGTTGCTTTGCTGGCAATGGTTTTAAGGATTTGCTGCTGCCGCTTGCCGCGTGCCACGTCACTGTCATATTTGCGTGTCCGGGCCAGTGCCAGTGCTTCTTCACCATTTAAATGCTGTTCGCCTGGCATTAAATGAATGCTGTTTTTGTCATCATCGGAGTCCGATTCCCAGATTTCGTACGGAACGTCATACGTAATGCCGCCAAGTGCATTAACAACCTCGACGAAACCTTCGAAATTCATTTTAGCGTAGTAATCCACCGGAACATTCAGGAAGTTTTCGACCGTTTCAATGGTTGCTTTAGGTCCGCCGAAGAAATGCGCATGGTTGATTTTCGTATACCGGTCAACTTCCGGAACGTAAACATATGAATCACGCGGGATGCTTAATAATTTGACTGAACTGTTCTGTTTGTTGAAGGTGGCCAGTATGAGCGCATCGGAGCGGCTCTGTTTTTCATTTCGGAATTCACTGTTATCAACACCAATAAACAGAACGGAAACATTATCTTCAAGCGGATCCACCGCTTCACTCCGAAGTTTGGACGTTTCATTTTCGCGGCCGGTTTTTTCCTGCGACTCGCTCACCATGTTTTCGGTTTTGTTGTATAAGTAAGCAGCATAACTGCCAGCGGCTATGATAAACAGCAATAAAGGGATGCCGATTATCAGCGTCCACTTTTTCTTTTTCGACATGGGCTTATCTCCTTAGTCGTTTCGTGGCATCTATTTTACAAAAACATACACAAAATAACAATAACGAAAAGCGCCGAAATTAAAATACTATACAAATAGGACGTATGAATGTATAGTTTGGATATGAACACACGCACACATATATGGTAAAGTATAATAAGTATAAATCTGATTTGATAAAGGTAGGCTTTTGCTATGTCTCTGTTTGAAAGATTGACAACCAATGAGGAAAAAATTGCTGTTATTGGCCTGGGTTATGTCGGACTTCCACTGGCGGTTGAGCTTGCAAAAAAATTTGATGTCGTCGGTTTTGACATCAACAAAGCGAAATTGGACAAATACTTAACCGGTATTGATGTCACGCAGGAAGTCGGCGACGAAGCCCTTCAGAATACCACGATGACATTTACGAGTGATGAAGCAGATCTCAGGGACTGTAAATTTCATATCGTGTCCGTTCCAACGCCGATCAATACCGATAAAACACCGAATCTGAATCCCGTGATTGCTGCCAGTGAAACAGTTGGACGCAATTTGACAAAAGGGTCGATTGTTGTCTACGAATCGACCGTCTATCCTGGCACAACCGAAGAGGTTTGTGTCCCGATTCTCGAGGAGCAGTCCGGACTGACATTCGGTGATGATTTTAAAGTCGGCTATTCACCGGAGCGCATCAACCCGGGTGACAAAGTGAACAAGCTGACCAGCATCACCAAAATCGTATCGGGTTCAGATGACGATGCATTGAAAGAAATATCAGGCGTGTACGGCGCCATCATTGAAGCCGGTGTCCATGAGGCGGAATCGATTAAGGTCGCCGAAGCTGCCAAAGTCATTGAAAACTCGCAGCGAGATATCAATATCGCATTCATGAACGAGCTATCAATCGTTTTCAATAAGATGAACATCAACACAAACGCCGTATTGGAGGCGGCCGGCACGAAATGGAACTTCCTGAAATTCACACCGGGTCTCGTCGGCGGGCATTGCATCGGTGTCGACCCATATTATTTCACGTACAAAGCTGAACAGCTCGGCTACCATTCGCAAATTATCCTGTCTGGCCGGAAAATCAATGATGATATGGGCAGATATATCGGCTCGAATATCATTAAAAAGATGATCAATGCCAAGCAGGAGATCAGCGGCGCCCGCGTCGGCATTCTCGGCATCACGTTCAAGGAGGATATCCCGGACGTGCGCAACTCCAAAGTCATTGATATTATTGAGGAATTAAAGGACTATGGCGTTGAGGTTGTCGTTCACGATCCGGTTGCCGATAAAGACGCTGTCTATGACGAGTTCGGTATCGAGCTGGTTGAAAAAGAGCAATTGAACGATCTTGATTGTGTTGTGTTTGCTGTCAGCCACAATGAATTCAAAGAACGGTATGATCTTGACATGATGGATACCTTGTATCGAACCGATAATAAAGTATTGGTCGATGTCAAAAGCATTTATGACCGAAAAGAATGTGAAGCGAAAGGGTACCATTACTGGAGCTTGTAATTATGTGCCGCTTTTTTGACCTCCGTAATGGAAGGGGATGTTCTGTCTCTCAATAAGTCGATTTTCGGCCGCCGCCGAAAATCCTCGACTATCCAAAACCCTTCTTTCTCCTATAATCGAATCTAACCTGTAAAAAGGGGCATGGCATTACAAAAAATTTTTTGTTTTCCATGCCCCTT